>NZ_BMFK01000020.1 GCF_014638355.1 Priestia taiwanensis | reverse complement strand
AAATCTCATCTTGAGGGGGGCTTCATGCTTAGATGCTTTCAGCACTTATCCCTTCCACACATAGCTACCCAGCTGTGCTCCTGGCGGAACAACTGGTACACCAGCGGTGTGTCCATCCCGGTCCTCTCGTACTAAGGACAGCTCCTCTCAAATTTCCTACGCCCACGACGGATAGGGACCGAACTGTCTCACGACGTTCTGAACCCAGCTCGCGTACCGCTTTAATGGGCGAACAGCCCAACCCTTGGGACCGACTACAGCCCCAGGATGCGATGAGCCGACATCGAGGTGCCAAACCTCCCCGTCGATGTGGACTCTTGGGGGAGATAAGCCTGTTATCCCCGGGGTAGCTTTTATCCGTTGAGCGATGGCCCTTCCATGCGGAACCACCGGATCACTAAGCCCGACTTTCGTCCCTGCTCGACTTGTAGGTCTCGCAGTCAAGCTCCCTTATGCCTTTACACTCTTCGAATGATTTCCAACCATTCTGAGGGAACCTTTGGGCGCCTCCGTTACTCTTTAGGAGG
>NZ_BMFK01000018.1 GCF_014638355.1 Priestia taiwanensis | reverse complement strand
ACCTATCCTGTACAAGCTGTACCAAAATTCAATATCAGGCTACAGTAAAGCTCCACGGGGTCTTTCCGTCCTGTCGCGGGTAACCAGCATCTTCACTGGTACTATAATTTCACCGAGTCTCTCGTTGAGACAGTGCCCAAGTCGTTACACCTTTCGTGCGGGTCGGAACTTACCCGACAAGGAATTTCGCTACCTTAGGACCGTTATAGTTACGGCCGCCGTTTACTGGGGCTTCGATTCAGAGCTTCTCCGTAAGGATAACCCCTCCTCTTAACCTTCCAGCACCGGGCAGGTGTCAGCCCCTATACTTCGCCTTACGGCTTCGCAGAGACCTGTGTTTTTGCTAAACAGTCGCTTGGGCCTTTTCACTGCGGCTCTCCTGGGCGTTAACCCTAAAGAGCACCCCTTCTCCCGAAGTTACGGGGTCATTTTGCCGAGTTCCTTAACGAGAGTTCTCTCGCTCACCTTAGGATTCTCTCCTCGACTACCTGTGTCGGTTTGCGGTACGGGCACCTTTTACCTCGCTAGAAGCTTTTCTTGGCAGTGTGGAATCAAGGACTTCGGTACTTATATTTCCCTCGGCATCACAACTCAGCCTTCACGAAGAGCGGATTTGCCTACTCTTCAGCCTAATTGCTTACACGCACATATCCAGCAGTGCGCTCACCCTATCCTACTGCGTCCCTCCATCGCTCAAACGGTAAAGAGGTGGTACAGGAATATCAACCTGTTGTCCATCGCCTACGCCTATCGGCCTCGGCTTAGGTCCCGACTGACCCTGAGCGGACGAGCCTTCCTCAGGAAACCTTAGTCATTCGGTGGACGGGATTCTCAC
>NZ_BMFK01000017.1 GCF_014638355.1 Priestia taiwanensis | reverse complement strand
AGAAATTTGAATTGCTCATAAAATAAAAATTGACGTTTCATGTTTTGTTTAGTTTTCAAAGAACTTAATTGGTGGAGCCTAGCGGGATCGAACCGCTGACCTCCTGCGTGCAAGGCAGGCGCTCTCCCAGCTGAGCTAAGGCCCCAATATAATGGTCGGGAAGACAGGATTTGAACCTGCGACCCCCTGGTCCCAAACCAGGTGCTCTACCAAGCTGAGCCACTTCCCGTTTTATAAAAATGGCGCGCCCGAGAGGACTCGAACCCCTAACCTTTTGATCCGTAGTCAAACGCTCTATCCAATTGAGCTACGGGCGCTTATTAAAATGGTACCGAGGGCCGGACTCGAACCGGCACGGTAGTCACCTACCGCAGGATTTTAAGTCCTGTGTGTCTGCCAATTCCACCACCCCGGCTAGGACTTATGGAGCGAAAGACGGGATTCGAACCCGCGACCCCAACCTTGGCAAGGTTGTATTCTACCACTGAACTACTTTCGCAACATATTTAATTAAAAATGGTGCGGGTGGAGGGACTCGAACCCCCACGCCAAAGGCGCTAGATCCTAAGTCTAGTGCGTCTGCCAATTCCGCCACACCCGCATATCATTTTATAAATGGTGAGCCATGAAGGACTCGAACCTTCGACCCTCTGATTAAAAGTCAGATGCTCTACCGACTGAGCTAATGGCTCTAAAAAACTGGTGCCGACTAGAGGACTTGAACCCCCAACCTACTGATTACAAGTCAGTTGCTCTACCAATTGAGCTAAGTCGGCTTTATGGTGGAGGATGACGGGATCGAACCGCCGACCCCCTGCTTGTAAGGCAGGTGCTCTCCCAGCTGAGCTAATCCTCCGACTTGCCTGGCAACGTCCTACTCTCACAGGGGGAAACCCCCAACTACCATCGGCGCTAAAGAGCTTAACTT
>NZ_BMFK01000016.1 GCF_014638355.1 Priestia taiwanensis | reverse complement strand
AAAAGGGTTACCCCACCGACTTCGGGTGTTACAAACTCTCGTGGTGTGACGGGCGGTGTGTACAAGGCCCGGGAACGTATTCACCGCGGCATGCTGATCCGCGATTACTAGTGATTCCGGCTTCATGTAGGCGAGTTGCAGCCTACAATCCGAACTGAGAATGGTTTTATGGGATTCGCTTAACCTCGCGGTCTCGCAGCCCTTTGTACCATCCATTGTAGCACGTGTGTAGCCCAGGTCATAAGGGGCATGATGATTTGACGTCATCCCCACCTTCCTCCGGTTTGTCACCGGCAGTCACCTTAGAGTGCCCAACTTAATGCTGGCAACTAAGATCAAGGGTTGCGCTCGTTGCGGGACTTAACCCAACATCTCACGACACGAGCTGACGACAACCATGCACCACCTGTCACTCTGTCCCCGAAGGGAAAGCTCTATCTCTAGAGTTGTCAGAGGATGTCAAGACCTGGTAAGGTTCTTCGCGTTGCTTCGAATTAAACCACATGCTCCACCACTTGTGCGGGCCCCCGTCAATTCCTTTGAGTTTCAGTCTTGCGACCGTACTCCCCAGGCGGAGTGCTTAATGCGTTAACTTCAGCACTAAAGGGCGGAAACCCTCTAACACTTAGCACTCATCGTTTACGGCGTGGACTACCAGGGTATCTAATCCTGTTTGCTCCCCACGCTTTCGCGCCTCAGCGTCAGTTACAGACCAAAGAGCCGCCTTCGCCACTGGTGTTCCTCCACATCTCTACGCATTTCACCGCTACACGTGGAATTCCGCTCTTCTCTTCTGCACTCAAGTTCCCCAGTTTCCAATGACCCTCCACGGTTGAGCCGTGGGCTTTCACATCAGACTTAAGGAACCGCCTGCGCGCGCTTTACGCCCAATAATTCCGGATAACGCTTGCCACCTACGTATTACCGCGGCTGCTGGCACGTAGTTAGCCGTGGCTTTCTGGTTAGGTACCGTCAAGGTACCGCCTTATTCAAACGGTACTTGTTCTTCCCTAACAACAGAGCTTTACGACCCGAAGGCCTTCATCACTCACGCGGCGTTGCTCCGTCAGACTTTCGTCCATTGCGGAAGATTCCCTACT
>NZ_BMFK01000015.1 GCF_014638355.1 Priestia taiwanensis | reverse complement strand
GGCCAAACGTTCTATTACCACTACAATTCCCACGGCGATGTCATTGCGATGACGGACCAACAAGGAAAAATAGTCGCAAGTTATGAATATGATGCATGGGGTAACGTATTAAAGAGCGAAGCAACAGGCCCAGTGGCAGACAATCCATTTGGTTATGCAGGATATATGTATGACAAAGAAATTGGGATGTATTATCTAATTGCTCGTTATTACCAACCAGAACATGGTGTGTTCTTATCAGTAGACCCAGATCCAGGTGATGCGGATGATCCGATAACACAGAATGGGTATACGTATGCGGGGAATAATCCAGTGATGCATGTTGATCCAGATGGAAATTGGTTCTGGGCTGTGGTGAATGTTGTATCAGCAGCGGTAAGTGGTTATCAAGCTTACAAATCAGGTGGAAGTTGGGGAGATGTTGCTGCTGCAGCTGTAATCGGAGTTATTAATCCGGTGAAGGTATTTACACCAGTAAAGCAAGTTGCAAAAAGTGTTAAGAGTGCTTCTCAAGGAAAACATATGGTTTATGCTTTAAAAGATAACGGAAAAACTGTATATATAGGAAGAACTAAAAATCCAAAAGCAAGATCCTGGGCACATAAAAAATTAAAAGGAGAGCACCTTGATTTTGTACCTATAGCAAGAAATTTAACGAAAAAGCAAGCTAAAGGATTAGAATATTATCATTATTTGAGAAATGGTGGAAAGAAAAAATTGTTGAATAAGGTCAGACCTATTTCTCCTAAAAATAAAAAATTTAAAAGCTATGTTCGTGAAGGCATGAAGTGGCGGACGAATAGGAATAATTATAGAAGGTGAATATAAATGGCAAATGAAAACTTTAGTATTAATGAGACAATTATTGATAAACAAATGAATGTATATAAAGAAATGGTTTCTTTATATCAAAGTGAGTATAAACGTTTCCCTACTATTCAAGAAGTTGAACAGATTTTAGCTACTGCATTAAAGTATCAACAATCCATAGACTTTAAAGGTAACGAGGGAATTGAAATTCATGATGTAAAGATAAAAACAACCAAGGCAAAAAAAACTCAATTTTTTAAGCCAGGAGACATAGTTGCAATACCGTTAAATCACGGTGAAATTTATGGTTACGGGATGATTTTGTCTGGAGGACCTAAAAAACAAGATGAGGATACGTATATTAAATTTACGAATATATTTACAAAAGAAATTTTAAATATCATAGAATTTAGAAAAAAAGAGTATAAAGAATTATTCTTATTAAACTGTGCATTTGGCTCAATTACCGCAAGGATTTGGAAAATAATCGGCGAAGTACCATATAATCCACAAAGTTTTAAGATACCAAATTTTTTACAAACTCTCTCTTCGACTGAGCGTTGGGTTATAATAGGTGGGGATGTAGGTAACAAACGCTATGCTGAAAAAAAAGAAATTAGCGAGCTGAACCCTTTTGGTATATTTGGGAATGGTAGTATTGAAGTAATGCTATATGAACGTTTCTTAGATTAAAAAAATTAAATCATAATTGTCATGCTTAACATGCTTTCTAATAGAAAGTTTGGTAGTAAAAGAGAATATATGATAGAATAAAAAATTTGGAGTGACATCATTTATGGCTGAAACAATGGAAGAAAGAAGAATTCGTGAGCAACAAGATATAGACACCATTTCTGCACTAAAGGAAGCAGGATCTGATCTAAAGAAAGAGCATTACTTAGAACATTACTTTGTGTTAAATAATAGTGAAGCTATTGAAAAAATTGTTGGCGATTTGCATGTACAAGGGTACGATATTTATGAACCTTCTGAGCAAACAGATGAGTTTGGAGAAACTATTTACTTGTTAGTGATCGGAAAACCTTGTGTTCCAACACAAGAAAATGTATGGGCAGAAACGAAAAAAATGACAGAAATAGCAATCACATATTGGGGTAGTTCTAATTACTATGATGGATGGGAAGCTGCAATTGAAAAATAAAGATATAGTCATAGAAGGTTTATATTAATAGTAGAATGGATTTAAACAAGGTAGGGCATTGTAGTAATGATTTTAAAACGTTTCTTAATTTCTTAGGTAAAGAATAATCTTTTATAAAAATCGAAAATAAACTAGCTAGAGAAGAATCCGTCTTTGTTCAAGAGGGATTCTTCTTATTTACGATAAGAAAAAGGATAATTACGTTGCGAATGGAAGAAATTTAACTTGTAATATATGAATGCTTTGATTAAATTAACGTAGCTAGCCAGGAAAGTCGTTGGTTTACTTGGCTAGTTATGTTTTTTCTTCAGATTGTTTAACTAGTTTGTAAAACGTAGTTCATTGTGTACTGGAAAGTACCATAGCTTTACGGCAGTTATCTCTCCTGATGTCCATTTGTTATATGCTTCTATGAATTCTGGGTATTAGGTCTCCCGAATTTAACATTAACCATGGTTCATACCAAAATACAACAAGCTACGTATACGACGTCTTGAACCAAAACACAGAAGTCAAAGATGGAGACAAAACATACCGCTTTGATTATGATGAATATGGAAACGTCCGAACGTATACATCTAGTAACGGAATAGGTACAGCATTCCATTATGACCATACGAAGAAGGTTGATTTACTCTCTATTGGGGATCAACAAGGAAATAGCCTCCTACATGAAACATACAAGTACGATGCCAACAGTAATCGTACAAACATCATACGTACAAAAGACGGTAAAACAGAAGAAACCACGTATAAATATGATT
>NZ_BMFK01000014.1 GCF_014638355.1 Priestia taiwanensis | reverse complement strand
TGTAGCGGTTAACATGCCTGCCTGTCACGCAGGAGATCGCCGGTTCGATCCCGGTCGGGACCGCCATTTATATGAATTAGAAAACGAAACAATATGTTTCGTATTTTTTTTATCTTTAAACA
This sequence comes from Priestia taiwanensis, assembly GCF_014638355.1. Lineage (GTDB taxonomy): Bacteria > Bacillota > Bacilli > Bacillales > Bacillaceae_G > Priestia_D > Priestia_D taiwanensis. The sequence continues at coordinate 5,379 of NZ_BMFK01000014.1, read as the reverse complement.
TTTTTACATAAAGATAATATATAGTGATGTATCGTATCCTTAGGATTGTGTATCCTAAGGACTTTTTTGTGAAGAAGAAATAGAAGACCGGAAGGTCGACAATAAAGATTCTACAATGGGTAGTATTCATTTGCTTTAAGACTCGAATCTCATAAAATGTAGAGAAAAGAGCCAGTTATCATGTAAAAACATATATAATGAAGGAAGTAATAAAATGGACTCATTTATTTCGTGTTAGACATGAACCGTGGATGAAGCGATTTAGGTAGAGCGGGTTCAAATAAGAGCCGATTGGACATACTAACATTTATTAATAGGTTGGTGAAAAACGTGAACAAGTATGAAATCATTACCCATACTGGAGAAGAAACAATGGAATTCTCCAAGCAACTAGGCGAAGTATTGCAGGCGAAAGATGTAATCGTTCTAGAAGGGGACTTAGGAGCAGGGAAAACAACTTTCACAAAAGGCTTAGCAAAAGGTCTTGGTGTAAAACGCGTTGTAAGTAGCCCTACGTTTACTATTATTAAAGAATATCAAGGCCGCTTACCCTTGTATCATATGGATGTGTACCGTGTACAAGGAAGTGAAGAAGACTTAGGGTTTGATGAATACTTTTATGGTGATGGTGTAACCGTAGTTGAGTGGGCACACTTAATTGAATCGCAGTTACCAGAAGAGTTATTAAAGATTAGTTTGTATCATGTAGGAGATACAACACGTAAAATTGTTGTAGAGCCGATTGGAAGTAGATATATTCAGTTGTGTGAGGAGTTACTATAAGAATGAAAATATTAGCGATTGATACGTCAAATAATGTAATGGGTGTAGCACTTGTCGATGGGGATCGTGTAGTAGGGGAATACGTAACAAATGTACAAAAAAATCATTCTGTACGATTAATGCCCGCTATTAATCAGCTATTAAGAGATTGTGATACGAAACCAAAAGAACTAGAGAAAATAGTTGTTGCAGCAGGACCGGGGTCATATACGGGTGTTCGTATTGGAGTAACAATAGCAAAGACATTAGCATGGTCATTAAATATTCCATTAGTGGGAGTATCTAGCTTAGCTGCTTTAGCGATTAATGGATTATACTTTGCTGGTCATGTCGTACCATTATTCGATGCAAGACGTGGACAAGTATATACAGGTTTATACAAAAGCGAACAAGGAGAATTGCATACAGTAAAGGAAGATCGTATACAATTACTGAGTGAATATGTAGAAGAGCTACAAGAAGTAGATGGACCGATCTTATTTGTTGGTAGCGATGTAGAGCTTCACAAAGAAACTATTCGTATTGCTTTAGGTGATAAGGCAATCTTTGCGCAAAGCTCATTCCATCAGCCTAAACCGAGTGGCATCGCTCTAATTGGTCGTGATCAAGAAGGTGCGGATGTACACACATTTGTACCGAACTATATCCGTCTAGCAGAAGCAGAAGCGAACTGGTTAGCAGAGCAAAAGAAAAAGGAATTAATGTAATGGATAACAAAGTAACATGTCGTCCGATGACACTAGAAGATGTGGATACTGTCGATAGCATTGAACAAGTGTCATTTGCCATACCGTGGACACGTGAAGCATTTGTTGGAGAAGTAACAACAAATCCGTTTGCCCATTATACGGTGATGGAGTGCGAGGGAGAAATTATTGGATATTGTGGATTATGGATTGTTGTGGATGAAGCAAGTATTACAAATATCGCAATCCTTCCTTCTTTTCGTGGGAAGAAACTAGGAGAGTTGTTGTTGATGCATGTGATGAACTATGCAAAAGAGCACAACGCAACAACCCTTTCGTTAGAAGTAAGAATATCGAATGAAGTGGCACAGAACTTGTATCGAAAAGTAGGGTTCTGTAATGGTGGTATTCGAAAAAACTATTATTCTAATAACAACGAGGATGCTCTTGTAATGTGGGTGAATATAAAATGAAAAAAGAACATGTAATTATTTTAGGGATAGAAACAAGTTGTGATGAAACAGCAGTAGCCATTGTAAAAGATGGAAAAGAAATGATTGCGAATGTCGTATCATCGCAAATTGAAAGCCATAAGCGCTTTGGTGGTGTAGTACCAGAGATTGCATCACGTCATCATGTTGAACAAATTACGCTTGTTATTGAAGAAGCAATGAAAGAAGCAAATATGACGTTTGAGGATATTGATGCAATTGCAGTAACAGAAGGACCTGGCTTAGTAGGTGCTCTGTTAATTGGCGTAAATGCAGCGAAAGCACTTGCTTTTGCACATGATAAGCCGTTAATCGGTATTCATCATATCGCTGGCCATATTTATGCGAATCGTTTCTTAACAGAGTTTAAGTTCCCGTTGCTTGCATTAGTAGTTTCTGGTGGGCATACAGAGTTAGTATATATGCGAGAACACGGCTCATTTGAAGTAATCGGAGAAACACGTGATGATGCCGTAGGAGAAGCATATGATAAAGTTGCACGAACATTATCTCTTCCATATCCAGGTGGTCCACATATTGATCGATTAGCTGTGGATGGTTCAGTGACAATTGATTTACCACGTGCTTGGTTAGAGAAAGATTCGTATGATTTTAGCTTTAGTGGATTGAAATCGGCAGTTATTAACACTGTGCATAACGCAAAACAACGTGGTCAGCATATTAAGCCAGAAGATTTAGCGGCAAGCTTCCAAGAAAGCGTAATTGATGTTTTAGTAACAAAGACAGTACGAGCAACGAAAGAATATGATGTAAAGCAAGTACTATTAGCTGGCGGTGTTGCCGCAAATAAAGGGTTACGTGCACGTTTACAAGAAGAATTTGAGATGTTAGACGAGGTAGACCTTATTATTCCGCCATTATCATTATGTACAGATAATGCAGCGATGATTGCCGCGGCAGGTATGATTGCCTATGAAAAAGGAAAACGTTCTGATTTAGCCTTAAATGCAAATTCAGGCTTAGATATTGAACAATGTTAACAATTTATCCACAGAAATCAACTTATGTGGATAAACATAATATAGCTTATAAATTAACTATTTTGCATGTGAACAAAAATGTGGATAAAGTTACATGAAGTTGTGAATAATGTGGAAAACATTCTGAATAACTTGATAAATGCATAGATGTATGTATGTAATGGTGTGGATAAGTTAGAAAAAGGCAGTATACACAAAACTGCCTTTTTCAATTGGTAGATGAAACAACAAAGAAAACGCATACATTTTATGAGGTAATATGTCCTTTTGCCTAGTAACACCTGCTTTATGGATGCGAAATAATTGTTCTTCACTGTTAAAATAGTGTATAGTAAAGAATAAGAACATATGTATTTTAGGGTGGTTGCTGTTACATAACAGGTTTTAGGTAATGAAACAGAAATATGCAAATATAGAAGGATATTGGGGGGAATACTATGGATTTAGAACAACAAAAAATACCTCAAGCTACGGCAAAGCGTTTACCGCTGTATTATCGGTTTATTAAAAACCTATCGATGTCAGGAAAACAACGTGTATCATCAGCAGAATTAAGTGAAGCGGTAAAAGTAGATTCTGCTACAATTCGTCGTGACTTTTCGTATTTCGGTGCATTGGGTAAAAAGGGCTATGGTTATAATGTGAATTATTTGTTATCTTTCTTCCGAAAAACGTTGGATCAAGATGAAGTAATTAAGGTTGCATTAATTGGGGTAGGTAATTTAGGAACTGCTTTTTTAAACTATAATTTTATGAAAAACAATAATACAAAAATTGTAGCTGCTTTTGATATAGATGAGAATAAAGTGGGTACAGATATTGGTGGGGTACCTGTTTATCATTTAGATAGATTGGAAGAGCTATTAGAGAGCGATATTAAAGTGGCCATTCTGACAGTTCCTGCAACATTTGCTCAGTCAATTGCGGATCGATTAGCTAGCAAGGGGATTCAAGGTATTTTGAATTTCACGCCAGCTCGTATTACGATTCCGGAGCATATTCGTATTCATCATATTGACTTAGCGGTGGAATTACAAACATTAGTATATTTCTTAAAGCACTATTCTAACTAATAAAAAAAGAGAGCTAGACGCAATGTCTAGCTCTCTTTTTTTATTTTGTATTGGAATGTAAAGAGACGAATAGCGAGCCCAAAGTCTAACGTTGCCATCAGCGCCAAGAAAATTGTTGGGAAGTTCCATAAGGTAGGCGTTGCAAACTTTGTTGCTAAATATGTAAAGATGGAACCCATTGCGAAATACATAAGTCCCATTACAAATGGTGAAACTTTAATCATAGAAATCCTCCGATGAATCCTTGTATCTGCTCAAACTTCTCTTGTAACTTTGTTACACTCAGTTGCATGAGCATAACGAGAGCGTTCATTAACATATGAGCAAAAATAGGAACGATGATGCGTTTTGTTTTTACATATAAGAATGCAAAAACAAACCCCATTGATGTATATACGAGTAAGTGAGCAAAGTCCTGATGCACAATTGCAAAGATAAAGGAGCTAATAAGGGCACTAAATAAGAAGTTTAATTTCTTACGCAATGCACCAAACAGTACGTAACGGAATACGATTTCTTCTAATATAGGTCCTAAAATTGCGACAACGACAATAAAGAGCGGTGTTACCTTTGTAAGGTTCACAATCATTTGCGTGTTTTCTGAACCTGGTTGAATACCGAATACAGTTACTTCAATCATTGCTGCAATCATTTGAGTGAAGAATGCTAAGAAAAGTCCACCAAGAATCCAACCAAGTGCTTCAGAAGTAGAAGCTCGGTTTCTGTGAGGTGGTGTTTCCTTTAAATCTCGCATAAGTAAGGTTACGATAATAATAGTTGCAACAATGAATGCACCAATTGTCCAATGTGTTAATGCAGTGGAAACCATTAGTTTCGAATTACTTATTGAATCGTATACGCCTAGTTTAATAAGAAGAGGGACACCTAACATGCTGGAGAATTGCAAAATGACATATGTTAAGAGAATCCACCAATATCGTATTTTCATATATATACTCCTTTAATAATAGAATTAAGTTGTTATTAAAAATATTAGCCTATTTCATGGTATAGGTAAAGGTAACGACATTATTTTTGAGGTGGAGAAGAAAAAAGGATAAAGAGAGGTGTAAAAATAGAGTCTTTTAGAAAGAATGTACATACTACACATTTTCCTTTCTTTTGTTTATATTATAATGAAAGAAAGAGAAGTATTCATGGGTGAAATAAAAAAATGAAAAAAGCATAAAGAAATTGTTGACCATGATTGTTGTAGGTGGTATATTAATAAACGTCGCTGATGAACAACGGTTCATAAAGCACGAAAAAACATTTGAAAACAATGTTGACATCAACTAACGAAGATGTTAAGATAACGAAGTCGCTTTAAGCGATAGAAGTTCTT
>NZ_BMFK01000013.1 GCF_014638355.1 Priestia taiwanensis | reverse complement strand
GATAAATTAACAATGAGATTATTTCAACATTCTTTGAAAAATCTTAAAGATCAGAACGGTAAAAAAGTAAAATTACCAGTTAGATTCTTTTAATTATATATTTTTTAACTGTATCAATTTTGATACAGTTTTTTTTATATTTCCATAGAATTGGTAATTTTTAGGTGTCACTAAAAGGTGACAAAAAGGTCCTAAAGTGTCACCAAAAGGTGACACCCCCAAAATCCTAACAAACCCAGTCATATCAACACTTCTAAGCACTTTTAAAAAGCCTTCTCTATTATCACTATTATTAAAGGCTAAAAGTTCCGCAAGGAACAGGTAGTATTTTCCCTTCCGCTGGTCGGAAAAATCTCCACCTTTTTCGCGATGCTTCATCCCTGCAAAACTTTTTTCGGCAGGTGAGATGGCTGCGCCAAGCCGAACATACCAAAAACGAGATTTATCATATTCAGCTTGATTGAACCAGTATACCTGCCGAACCGCCAATTCTGTCGCTCTTTATAATTTTTTCAACAATATATATGACGTTATAGGGGCTATGCCCCTCACTTTGTTTCACCCCATCCTTAACCTCACACCCAAAAACAAGGGGAAATGATTTTCTAGTATTCATTGTAATATTTTTGTAATCAAAATTTAATAAAAATTTAATATAAAAACAACTTCTTTTTGATAAAATTAGCACATAATAAAGTATATATACTTTATTATGGTTGGATGCTTTTTGAAATTTTATAGCTAAAAACATAGCAAAAACCTGGGGAAATCAAGGTTTTTTTGAGGTTGCTTTTTTTATTACTTTGTCATACAATAAAGTATATATACTTTATTGTACATCTAACTAATAAAAAAAGGTGATTTACATGGCTAGACCTAATAGATTTCAAATCATGGAATTGTATAAGAATGACATTAAAAATTATTTTAAAGACATGGATCAAGATATTTTTACCATAGAAGAAATAAATCATATTTTGTGGGAAAAAAGATTAGATTGGAAATTGCCTTTTTCTACAACCGCAGAAGATTTTATAATATTTCTTATGAAAAAGAAATGGATAACTAATGTAGACTTAGAATTTCCTAATCGAACATTTCAAAGATACATATTTAATAAAGAAATTGATGAAATAAGACCTGTTGAGATGGCATGTTCTCTTTTTAAGAAAAGTTATCTTTCTCATCACACAGCAGCTTTTTACCATAATTTAACGGATAATATTGTAAAACCTATTTTTATAAATAATGAGCAATCATATAAAGATGGGGTTCCTTTACAAACAGAGGATGGAATTCCACAGGATTTAATAGATAAGGCTTTTTCAAAAGACATGAGGACCTCAAAAAACATTGCAAAGTATGAAGGAAGAGAAATTCATATTTTGAATGGTAAATATACAGGTAACATGGGTGTTATTAAAGAAAATAAAATCAAGGTAACCAACATCGAAAGAACGTTAATTGATATAGCAGTGCGACCTGATTATGCAGGTGGGGTCTTTGAAATTCTTGATATATATAAAAATGCAAAGGGAGAAGTGTCTGTTAATAAAATTTATTCTTATTTGAAAAAATTAAAATATATGTATCCTTATCATCAAGTTGTCGGGTTTTATTTAGAGAGAGCTGGATATAAAGAAAGCGCCCTAAAATTAATGGAACGCTTTCCAATCAAGTACAATTTTTATTTGACTTATAACATGAAGAACTGTTTATTTTCAGAGCGGTGGAAATTATATTATCCAGATCATTTTGATGTTTAATTCCATAGTACTTTTAATTCTTCTACTTTAGTAGAAACGTAATCATGATAGAAGCTGAATTCTCTTAGATTGTCACTTTCTTTTACAGTATTTTTCAAAGTAGCATATGCTTGTTCGTGAAATTCTTTAGTTTCCGGTTTCTTAATGTTTCCTAATAGACGAAGAGGAACATTTTTTATTTCAAAGAAACTTTTAATTAATTCTTGGTTTTCTGTTGAAGTAAAATCAAGAGTTGGATCGAGAGTATCAATAATTACAAAGATGTCAAAGAAATCTCTAGGTCTAGGAGTTTGGCTTGATCTAACGGTTTGAGTATATTCTTTCATTTGTTGACATATAGCTCGCAGTTTTTCAAAAACAATCATTCGAGGTGAGTAAACTTTAATAAAGTAATCGTGAAATTCAGTTTCTTGACTTGGAGCAGTGAATTCATATTTACTGATATCAATTTTAATGACTTTTTTATCTCCTGATATAGCTAATGATTCTCGTCTAAGCTGATCTGTATTATCACCAATCCGTTCGTAGTCAGCTTTTGAAATAACCTTAAATTCAGCGCTATAACCACCCCAATTTAGATCATCAATTTTTCGTTTAGCTTTAGGTCTTTCCACTAATTTTACGTCAAAAACTTTATAATTTGCTTCTTCAAATGTAATATTTAATCGTTTTTCCAATTTTTTTTGTACATCTTCAATAGTTAAATCAAAATCGGCAAAATCTTTTTCCATTGAAACATCAATATCCATAGATGCTCTAGAATTCAAATTATATGCTAACTCTAAGGCGTTTCCACCTTTTAGAACAAGAATGTCCATCAAATCATCATCGGAGAATAGTGAGATAATAGTTAGCTTTCTAATCTCTTCTAAATTTTTGTCTGTTAATTTCATATGTATCCTCACTTTCTAATTAGTCTATTTACTAGATTAACAGAATATTGGATATGGTTGGATGAAATTAGATAATAATCTTATTTGAGGTCATTAATTTCTTCTTTTTTCATTTTATCTAACTTTTATCTTACATCTAAAAACAGGTGATGGATAAATCTTGCTCGAACTAAGTAAGCAGGGGGTGCTCGTGTGCAACAAGCTTATTGGAATTACGAAGTAGCAGAAAAGCTAGAGATTGGCCGTAGTACGTTGAGGCGATGGTGTTTCGAGATGGAAAAGCAAGGGTATGTCTTTCTGAAAGGAGAACAGGAAAGTCGAGCGTTTACCGAGCAAGACGTGATCGTATTAAAAATGGTCAAGCAACACCAAAGCAGGGGGAAACGGCTTGAAATCACGATAAAAGAAGTTTTACAAGAGCATGCTCAAGCAGCTCAACATATAGTGAGCACCCCTCGCTCGTTGGAAATAGATAATCAGCAAGAAAGAGAACAATTCAAACAAAATATTTTGAATGAGATTAAGCAAGACCTGCTTGCTACAGAAAATCGAATAATGGAACGACTAGATCAACGAGATCATCAGCTTATGCAAGTTCTTCGAGAAGTCCAAGAAAGTAAACGTCTACTTGCTGCTACACAAAAAAAATCATTTTGGCAACGTTTATTTGGAAAATAACTATACGATTGTTTTATACAGAATTTTATACAGAAAAGCTGGGAAATAACGAGACAATCATGAGGTGAAAAAGCTGCTAGATCAACGATGTATAAAAACGTGCATATCGGAGAAAAAACAAAAAAGGCCAAATCCTTGATACATAAGGGTTTGGCCTTTTTGGTAACTTCCTAGAATGCCTTATTATGTTAACTATATATGTATGAATTATACAGTTTTATTTAAAAATTTTACCTGCTATTTTTCCAGTTTGATAGCCAAGCCACTTTCCAATTTTTCCTCCACCGTTTGTTTTTTCTAATTCTGCTTTTGTTAATACTTGTAATTTTTTATTATTCATAATATCCTCCATTAAAATAGTTTTAATATACAAAATTTACTATATCATTAAAATATTACCAAAACAATGAATCATAATATAATTTAATAAATAAAAAATTTAATTTTGTAATTAATCTTATTAGTCTTTAGACTTTATCTTTTTTAAGTTATATCCAATTGTTAAAATAAGGAATAGGGATATACAAGTTAAAATTATAAAATCATAGGTAAATATTTCACTATTAGTAGTAAAAGCATATATAACATATATTAAAAAGAAGCATATGTTTATTAAGAAGAGTAGTTTTAGTATTTTTGTTTTTTTACTGTTGATCATGTTGAATTCTCCGATCTTTTTATAATTTATTGGTTTATAAGTGGGATATTGAATATATATTTAGAAGAATAAATTTTTTAGAAGAATATTTAAAAGTAATTTTATAATAATTAATAAAAAACACAATAGGAATTTAGTTGTTATAACTAAATTCCTATGTATTTTTTATTATGAAATTTTTAATAAGTTCTTATTATAAAAATATCAATTAGCAGTCTTTACGAGACATACCAGGGCATAATTTACTACGGTTAGCTTCGTATTTATCGTTAGCTCTTTTCATTTCTTTAGCAGTTTTGCCCATCCATTCTCCGATACCTTGATACCATTGTCCAAGGCTACCACCATTTGTGTTTAACATTTCTTTTGTTGTAAGTGGTGTACAATTTTCAATAATTTTCATGTTAGATGTCCTACCTCTATGTTTGTATTTTTATAGTTTAGTTTTCATTCCAGCCTTTTTTGAAACCTTTAACAATGTTAGTTCCTGCATAACCTATTTGACCAACTGTTACAACTGCTCGTCCAACAGGAGTAGCTTTGGCTGCTGTTTTAGCAACCCATTTCCATCCTGAACCACCGTTAATTTCTTGTAATTCTTTTTCGTTTAATGCTGTTAAATTTTTCATGAATTTTCTTCCTCCTTAAATGATTTTGAATGATTTTGAATTTTTTTGATTTGTTAATACTTTTCTATTATACTAATATTTATATTAATTTCCAGTATTTTTTAAATAAAAAAATTAAATTTTATTTTTATTGTGTTTTTTCAGATTTCAAATGAAAATTAATTAATGTGTTTTTTCGTGGTTGAACATTGTTAAATTAAGGGTTTTAAAAATATGAGGTGATGTATTTAAAGGTTTTATATATGTTTATAAATATTATGAAATAGTTAAATTATTTCGTTGTCAAAATCTATAGGTTATTATTTCCAAATATAAAATGAAGTTTAATCAATGGTTTAGTGAAAGTTGATTAAATAATTAGAATTAATTATTTAATAGAAAGTGGGATGTAGTTTGAAAAGTAAGTTTGTTTGTATTAAACAGCATGATTTAAAAGATTGTGGTCCAGCTTGTCTGGCGATGATTTCGCGTCATTATGGTCTTAACATGGCTATTTCAAAAATTAGAGAGATAGCAGGTACTGATTTACAAGGTACAAATATTAAGGGTTTATTAGAAGCAGGGGAAAAGTTAGGATTTGATATAAAAGGGGTAAAAGCAACAAATAAAGATATAGAGGTATTAAGAGAAATTCCTTTACCAGCAATTGCTCATATAGTAGATGAAGGATTGTTACATTATGTTGTAATCTATAAAGTGAAAAATAATATAATATATATTGCAGATCCTGCAAAAGGGAACATAGAGTATACATTACAAGAATTTCAGAATATCTGGACAGGTATATTAGTATTGATGAAACCTCAAGATAAATTTCAAAAAGGAAATTTATCTGAAGGGACTTTTTCCAGGTTTCTTTTTTTATTGAAGAATCAAAGTGGATTACTTATTAATCTATTTTTTATTTCTATTCTCTTTAATTTATTTGGATTATTTGGGGCATTTTATTTTAAATTATTAATTGATGACATTGTAACTAATCAGTTGATGCAGACTTTACACATTGTATCTATTGGAATTATTATGTTGTATATTTTTAAAGTTTTACTCGCTTATTTTAGATCGCATTTAATTTTATATTTGAGTAGAAGAATCGATATTCAGTTAATGTTAGGTTATTATCGGCATGTAGTTGGGTTACCAATGAATTTTTTTGAAACCAGAAAAGTTGGAGAAATTCTTGCTCGATTTATGGATGCAAGTAAAATAAGAGAAGCATTATCAACTATCACAATTACATTATTGATAGATACATTAATGGTTGTTTTAGGTACAGTTTTATTATATATACATAGTCCAGTTTTATTTGGAGTTACTTTATTATTGGTTCCTTTTTATATTGGAATTATTTTGTTATTTCATAAGCCATATCAAAAAATTAACAGAGAAGAAATGGAAAGTAACGCCAAATTAACATCTTATCTGGTTGAATCATTAAATGGAATTTCAACTATAAAATCATATAATGCTGAAAAAGAAGTGTTTTTTGAAACTGAAACTCGTTTTGTAAACTTACTTCGTCATGTATTTAAAAGAGGGATGTTGTCTAATTTACAAGGGTCTATTAAGATGGGGATCGAGTTAATTGGAGGTACTATAATTCTTTGGATTGGTGCTATTCAAGTGTTAGAAGGGAATATGACTATTGGTGAATTGATTACATATAATGCTTTACTTGCTTATTTTTTAAACCCTATTGAAAATTTAATTGAACTTCAACCTACAATGCAATCTGCATTAGTAGCAGGGGAACGTCTAAATGATATTTTTGATTTAGAAATAGAAAAAAATGAGTATGAACATACTAAAGTATCTCCAGAGAATCTATTTGGAAAAATTGAATGTTCAAATATAATGTTTCGTTATGGCACACGTAAAAATGTATTAAATGATGTGAGTTTCTCTATAAAACCTGGTGATCAAGTTGCTTTTGTAGGAGAAAGTGGTTCTGGAAAAACTACTATCTCTAAATTATTAATGCATTATTATGAACCTCAAGAAGGTGATATATATTATGACGATTATCATATAAAAGAAATAAGTAGAACGTCTCTAAGAGAACGAATTGCATATGTTTCACAGGAGTCGTTTTTCTTTAGTGGATCTATTTATGATAATTTGAAATTTGGATTAGAGAATCAAGTTACATTAGAAGAAATTATTGAGGTTTGTAAAAAAGCTTGTGCCCATGAATTTATTGGTGAATTACCATTGCGTTATGAAACTTTGTTAGAAGAGAATGCATCGAATTTATCGGGTGGGCAAAGGCAACGTTTGGCAATTGCTAGAGCGTTATTAAAGAAACCAGATATTTTAATTTTAGATGAAGCAACAAGTAACTTAGACTCTACAACAGAAAAACATATTACAGATATGTTAAAAGAGTTAGGTGAACAAGGAATGACAGTTATTATGATTGCTCATCGATTAAGTACTATTAGACATGCGAATCAAATTTTTGTAATGGAAAAAGGTAGTATTGTAGAACAAGGATCTCATGAAGAATTATTGTTTCAAAAAGGAGAATACTATCGTCTTTGGGAGAACCAAACAGTGAAAGAAGAACGAAATGAGTCTCAGTCTTATGCAATGCGAGGTAATCAATTATGAGTAAAATATATTCATTTGATCAATTAACAGATAGTGTAGAGCTTTTAGAAAAAAAGCCACCTCGGTTTATCATGGGATTGTTAGTTTTTCTTTGTGTTAGTTTTGTAGTCTTTATAGGATGGGCCTACTTTGGGAAAGTAGATGTTGTAAGTAAAGGTACAGCAATAATTCAAGGCGAAACGGAGATACAGATTTCACGTGCTCAAATTCCTGGTAGTATAGATCAAATCGCTGTTCAAAACGGTGATGAAGTTCAAGAAGGAGATATCATTGTTCAATTGAAAAATCAAGAATTGTTGAGTAAACAAGAACAAATTGAACAATTTTTAAAGAACTTTGAAGAACAAAAAGGCATGTTAGAGCAATTAAAAAAGAGTATCCAATCTCATAAAGCAGCGTTCAGTGCTAATGTAGATACAAAAATTGTTGAAGAATATAAAGCGTATGAACAAGGATATAAATCATTAGAAACAGATAAAGAAACTGAAATAAAAATGCTAGATGATAATCAAACATCAAATGGAAAAGATGAAGCATTACAAAGCTTTTATTCAGATAAAGATATTATACAAAAGGAAATCCAAGCGTTAGAGAAGCAAAAAGAGCAAGAAAATGTTCCTGTTGAACAAAAGCAGCTAATGATTGATAAAATCAATGCGATGAAATCGCAAGCAAGTAGTATTGAGAAGAAAATAGAAAATAGAAAAGTAACCTTAGAAAACGAAAGAAGTAAGGTTGATACAGTAAGAGAAAACAAAAAAACGCAAAAAAACAATGCATTAAATCAATATAAAGAGAATTATATTGTCTCAGTTAATCAGCGTATTCAATCAATAGAACAAGAGATTTTTGTAAAAAAACAAGAATTAGAAAGTATGAATAGCCAGAATAAAATGACAGAAGTTAAAGCACAAAAAGAAGGAATAGTTCAATTTCCTATAACGTTGCAGCCTGGTGATCCAGTTAATGTAGGACAAGAAATAGTATCTATTGTACCGAAAGAAGATGGAAAAAAAGTAAAAGTATTTTTACCTGTAGAAGAAAGAAAAAGTGTACAAGTAGGAAATGAAGTTCATTACTCATTCAAACTACAAAATATAGATAAACAGACAGGTGAAATTACATATATATCAGCTGATCCTGTATTTAATAAAGAATCTAATATGTATATGTATGAAGTAGAAACAACAATTGATGTAAAAGAAGTAAATGAATTGCATAAGGGTATGATGGGAAAAGTTTCTGTTGTAACGGAAGAAGAACCTGTTTGGAAATTTATTTTCCGCAAATTAGATTTTATTTAAGGAATAAAGAAGGAAAAACATTGCGTATGTCAACGGTAAGCGGACTACCGTAAGGTAGGAGCATTAAGGAGTTGACATACTGGACACACCCAAAACCCTCTTGGCACTTCCCAAACACATTGTTTGGGAACGCCTACCGGCGAGGGAGCCCCCTCAAAAAGTGAGGGGGTTGGGGGTGTTTTTTTATTGGGGTTAAGGGGAAGAGTTCCCCTTATGGGTTTGGGCAAAGCCCAGGGTTTTACCATGCTAGGCATGGTTCGGCAGAGCCGAATAGCCTCGCAGAGCCCTATGTATTTTGTTACGAAGTGACAAAATACGTATAGGGTTACTTTGATTGACAAACTTCGTCTATTTGATAGACTTGTCTTATCAATCATTTTTAGTGCATCGGAGGTACAATATGTTATTTTCTATCTCATTCAATCAATCTCATAAAAGTAATATGGCCCATAATAATCGAAAAAATATACATGGAAATCCTGATATTGATAAGTCTAAGTTAGATGAAAATGTTTATTTTATTCAAAAGGATATTCGAAAAGTTTATGAAGAAACATTTGGTGAAGCAGTGGAATCTTACAATGCGAAGCAAAGTAGGAAAGATCGTAGAATTGAAGATTATTACGACAAAATTCGACATGATAGTAAAACGCATGAACAAAGAGAATTGATAGTTGCGATTGGTGAAGGAAAAGATGGTGAAGAGTATTGCAAAGCGAAAAAAGATGCATTGATCCAGTATGCAGAAGAATTTCAAGAGAGAAACTTGAATCTAGCAGTTTATAATATGGTTTTGCATGATGATGAAGCAAATCCTCATTTACATATTAATTATGTTCCTAATTTTGAAAGCAAAAAAGGATTAACAAGAAGAGTTGGAATGGACAAGGCGTTGCAGCAACAAGGAATTGATGGAAAAGGAATGGATCTTATTAAGCATTGGCGAGAAAAAGAGACTGCTTATATTGAAGAGTTGGCCAAGGTTCATATTCCCGATTTCGAGAGAGCCAATGTCGGTTCTCATAAGTATATGAAAGTTCCTCAATTCAAAAAAGCGAAAGAAGCTTTTAAAGAAATCGAAGCAGATGGGCTTAAAAAGCGTCAGGAGCTTGTTCAAGTAATTTCGGATATAAATGGCATCCGTGCTTCAAAAGAAGCCTTAGAAGCTGAATATGAGGCACAGGAGGCGATTGTAAGAGAATTTAAAGAGCGTGGAAAGAATTTGACGAAAATAACGAAAAGGTTAGGGGATGAACCTCAATATAAAGCGCCTATTATTGAATTTATTTATGAACCAACAGAAGTAAATAAAGATTTACTTGGTAGGCATGTAAAAATAAAAAAAGATGAGTATGAAAAGATGATAGATTCTCAGAAAGAAACGTTCGAAAAGTATGATCTTTTGGCGAAGAACTTTGATGTATTGGCTGAACGATTAAAAAAAGCAAATTTGCATAACTATTATCTTTCTACAGAACTAGAAAAGGCTAAAGAAGCTATTCCAGTTCAAACGAATGATTTTGTTTTAAAAGTTGAACATGAGAAAGTGAAGAAGGTTTTAAAAATGTCTGAAGATCGTCATAAAGAAAAAGATAGAATGATTGAACAGCAGCAAGAGCAGATCAATGATTTAAGGCAGCGTTTTAAGCAATTTCAATCGTTGTGTATTAATTTTATTAAAGATAATGTTCCAAAAGCATTTGATTTAATGAGTTCTTTTGCTAAAAAATTAAATGTAGTTGAAGAAGTAAATACATTAATAAAACAAGATCAAGAACGTGAAAAGAAAGAAAAGAAGATGCAAAAATATAGTCGAGATGAGTGGGAAAGATAATGTAGAGATTCTATTAATCTGCTATATGTAACATGATTCGATAAAAAAATATATCATTCACAAAAATGTGATAAAATAGAAAAAGAGTCATGCGGTAACATGACTCTTTTCAAAGGATTCTCAACGACAAAGGTTGGACAAGTATCCTAATAATATCTGTTTATAGATTATCATAATTGGACTGATAATCCAATAGAAAAACTTGTTATTTGTCGTTGATTCCTTTAATTAGAGGAGGAATCATAATGAGTAAAGAATTAGGAAAAGTACTAGATTTAGCTGAAAAAAATGCTAGAAAAAGAGATTTTGAAAAAGATGCGAAACTAAGAGAGCAAGCGGAAGAAATAAAAAAATCACTTTTGCAACAGTTAAAAGACATTACTGGGGAAGATTATTATGTTGGAGCTAGTAAAGATCCATTTGCAGGGGAGCCCTTTAATCAAGTGATGCATAAAAATTTAGATTTGTTAAATCAGATAGGTTATTTAACTCAAGCTGAAGAAAGCTTTTTATTTAGAATTCAAGCATATTTAGAATTTAAAAGTAACGTAATTCTTTCAAGAGAAGATAAGTTTAAAAAGATTAAAAAGAATAATGTTGAAAATGATTTTGAGCTTCCAAAAGCGGCGACCGTTTCTGAAATTGCTGAAATGATAGGAAAATCAAGACAAAAAACATCTGTTGTTATGAATTCATTAAAGAAAAAAGAAATTCTTTTGAATCCAGAAGGAGCAGGTCATGTCATTGAAAATGGACGTACTGTAAGCCCTAGAACTTGGATTTTGAATCCTTATATAATGATTTGTGCACCTCGTAAGAATGAAGTAAAACTAGATAAATTAACAATGAGATTATTTCAACATTCTTTGAAAAATCTTAAAGATCAGAACGGTAAAAAAGTAAAATTACCAGTTAGATTCTTTTAATTATATATTTTTTAACTGTATCAATTTTGATACAGTTTTTTTT
>NZ_BMFK01000012.1 GCF_014638355.1 Priestia taiwanensis | reverse complement strand
CGCTTAAAGCGACTTCGTTATCTTAACATCTTCGTTAGTTGATGTCAACATTGTTTTTCAAATGTTTTTCTTCATTTTGTTAACTCGTTGTTTCCAACTCGCTAACGACAAGTAATAATTTATCATTTATAACTGAAAGAGTCAATGATTTTTTCAAAAAAAATAAAACTTATCTATATATACTCTTTCTATTACACTACTTACCTCTTTATCTTTTATAAAATATATACTTGTATAATAGACAAAGCAAGAATTCCCGGGATTCCAAGAAATCCTGTTATTGCTACGGTTATCGCATTGATCGGTAAGTGGAAATCAAATTGCGCACCAATAATATTGATAACAAATAGCACAACAACCCCTATAATGAATTTGACACAAAGAGTACTTACAATTCGAACAGGTTTTATTGAACTACCTGCTAACAGTAATAAAACAATACTTCCTATAATAACGGAAATCACTATAACCGGATTCATATTTCTATCCCCCCTTCTACATAACAGATTGTACAACCCTACTATATGTAGAAAGAGGTATAGAAAGAACCATTATTTTAACATTTTAACCGGACGTTTCTTCGCTTCCTTCAAAACATAGAAATACTTCGCTTCTGCAAGATACAGATGTGACAACACTTCTAATGATGGCTCTACACTTTTATCCACTAAATTACGCTGTCTTTCCCATTCTTGTCTTAAACCATCCAATGTTTCAAGTAAGCTTTCATCAAACTCTCGACGAAGACGTCCTTTCCGACGAAAAAACATTCTCTTGTTCTCCTTTGGCTATTAAATCTCTCTTCGACCCTCTAGCGCTTTTGACAATGTAACCTCATCTGCATATTCTAAGTCTCCACCAACCGGCAGTCCATGTGCAATTCGTGTTATTTTAATACCTGTCGGCTTCAACAAACGTGAAATGTACATTGCCGTGGCTTCTCCTTCGATATTCGGGTTGGTTGCCAAAATAACTTCTTGAATCGTTTCATCTTGAAGACGTCGCAGTAATTCTGGAACTTTAATATCTTCTGGTCCAATCCCCTCCATTGGAGAAATAGCACCGTGAAGAACATGGTATACCCCGTTATACTCTTTCATCTTCTCCATTGCAATAACATCCTTCGCTTCTTGCACCACGCATACCGTAGACAAATCACGATTTGAGTCATCGCAAATATAACAAGGGTCTTTATCGGTAATATGCCCACATACAGAACAATATGTTAAATTACGCTTTGCATTTACTAATGCCTTTGCGAAATCAAGCACCGTATCTTCTTTCATATCTAACACGAAAAAAGCCAGTCTAACGGCTGTTTTCGGTCCGATTCCTGGCAATTTCATAAAGCTATCAATTAGCTTGGATATAGGTTCTGGATAATGCATCACTCATCCTCCTAGAATAAACCTGGCATATTCATCCCTTTTGTAAATTGTCCCATCGTCTTCTCAGATAGCTCGTCTACCTTCTTTAGTGCATCATTTGTCGCTGCAAGCACTAGATCTTGTAACATCTCGATATCTTCTGGATCTACTACTTCTTCTTTAATTTTAACTTCTAAAATTTGTTTTTGACCGTTTGCTACAACTGTTACCATACCGCCACCAGCAGTTCCTTCAATAACCGTTACTGCTAACTCTTCTTGAGCTTGTACCATTTTCTTTTGCATTTGTTGCATTTGCTTCATCATTTTATTCATGTTTCCCATTCCACGCATTGTCATTTCCTCCTATTGACTAATTATTCTTTAATTTCTATAAGATTTTCCCCAACTAATTTTAGCGCCTCGCTAATTAATAAATCTTCTTCAGTTGAAGCTTCCTCTTTATTATCGCTATCTTCTGTATCATGTTGCAAGAATTCTTCTCGAATCCTTCCCCATTCAGAACTAGGAACAGCAACCATTTCTAACCTTTTTCCTATTAACTCTAGTAAAAGATTTTGTAACGTCTGAACAATATCTGGATTTTCTGTGGCCATTTTACAGTGAATCTCATATTTAAATGCTAAAATATACGATTCAGACGTTGCTGCCACAGGTTCACTATTACTCAATAATGCTGCGTACGATACTTTGTTCGCATAACGTAACTTATCCAGTAATTCGCCCCAAACACTCTTCATTCCTTCTAAATCTTTCCGTGTCGCTTTCTTTAATATTTCGTGTATTCTTCCTGTAGGAATACGGAAAGTCGACTTTGTCACTTTCGCTGGACGCCTCTCTTGCTGAGCTTCCGGCGTAGAATTAGCTGGCATAACACCTTGTGTTTTTAGTGTATGCAATTCTTTCTCTAACTGTTCAATTCGCTGCATAAACCCTTCGTTAACAGGCGCACTACTCACAGTTACATGTTGTTGACACAGCTTCACTACTACGACTTCTAAGAAAATACGAGGATGATTTGTAAACTTCATCTCCTGCTGACTCTTACTTAAGTGATGAATTGTTTCATAAATTTCTTCCTGTCTAATTTCCTCACTTAGTGAATGAAACGCATCATCTACAATAACCCGCTCTAATAAATCTGTTAAATGTGACGACGTTTTATATAGAAGCATATCACGGTAATAATAAATGAAATCTTCCATTAAACGAAGTGGGTCTTTCCCCTCTTCTAGCATTTCGTCAACAATTTGCAATGCTTCCGTCACTTCTTTGGACGCAATTTTCATAGCTAGCTTTGTTAAGTATCCTTGAGATACGGATCCCGTAACTGCCAAAACATTCTCAACCGTAACAATGTCGTCACTATATGAAATGGCTTGATCGAGCAAGCTAAGTGCATCACGCATCCCACCATCAGCCGCTCTCGCAATGACTTGCAACGCTTCGTCTTGAATAGTTACATCTTGCCTTTCCATGACCGTCTCCAACCGTCCAATCATATGACGATTTGAAACTTGATGAAATTCAAATCGCTGGCACCTCGAAATAATCGTCAGCGGAATTTTATGAGGCTCTGTTGTCGCAAGTATAAAAATAACATGCTTTGGTGGTTCTTCTAACGTCTTTAACAACGCATTGAATGCACCAATCGATAACATATGTACTTCGTCAATAATATACACTTTATACTGAACAACACTCGGTGCATACTTAACCTTGTCTCGGATCTCACGAATTTCATCGACACCATTATTAGATGCTGCATCAATTTCTAATACATCTGAAATGGAACCATCTGTTATTCCTTTACACGCTACACATTCATTACACGGTTCTATAACAGGAGCACGTTCACAGTTAATCGCTTTCGCAAAGATTTTCGCTGCACTTGTTTTCCCTGTTCCTCTTGGGCCCGAAAACAAATACGCATGCGATACTTTTTCTTGAAGAAGGGCATTTTGCAACGTTTTGGTAATATGCTCTTGTCCAACCACATCCTGAAATTGTTGCGGTCGCCAAATTCTATATAAAGCTTGATAACTCACTAAAGCCATACTCCCTTCAAAAATAGTATCTCTATTAATTATACATGATAAAAATACGTGCTTCCACACGTTATCATTTTCTCTCGTTCTTTTCTCTCTAATACAAGAAAACTCACCCTTATAATAAGAGTGAGTTGGATATATAACATTTATACCGTGCACCTTCCGTCGATTAACCACCATAAGCGTTACCTAAGTAGTTAGCTCGGTCCAGGCTCCCCTACGGCACACGAGTGGGCTCACTTACTGCTGCTTCCTTCCGGACCTGACAGGGTTCATGAGTTCTCGTTGCGTAGGACCAAGACGTCAACACCACTTGCTTAGGGCAGACCCTACAGTGCATTAACCTCGAGAAGGGATTCAGTCTCGCTAGAGCGGATTGCGAATACAGGGCACCGCTACCTCCCCACCTAGCACGGTAATTCAAATTATATAGCCTTTCCTTCAAAAAAGCAACCTCGTTTACGTAGACTAACTTTAACTTCTCTGTTTCTTCTTATTTAAACGTAATGTTCGAAAGAAATTCGTTAGCATTGCGCCACATTCTTCCTCTAACACACCACTCACTACTTCTGCTTGATGATTAAATCGTTCTTCTTGTAATAAATTCATTAATGTTCCAGCACAACCTCCCTTTGGATCTGTTGCGCCGTATACAACACGTTTTACACGTGATAAAACAATTGCTCCCGCACACATCGGACACGGCTCTAGTGTGACGTACAATGTTGCCTCTTCTAATCGCCATGTCCCAAGCTTCTTGCACGCTTCATCAATTGCCAGCAACTCCGCATGGGCTATAGAACGTTGGTCACGTTCTCGTAAATTATACGCTTTACTAATAATCTCATCATTATGAACAACAACGGCACCAATTGGCACTTCCCCTATTGCTTCAGCTTCTCTCGCTTGTTCAATCGCTACTTTCATATATTGCTCATCGTTCATTTCTATTCTCCTTTATCCTCGTCTATCATGTATCCACATCTTATCACACCTAATCCCTTTTGTTTTCCACTACCCATAAATGAGGTTAATGACATTATCCTCATTCATACATTAACAAGCTACATTATACAAAACAATTGACAATGCTAGTATTTGTCTTTTAACATGGAATACGATGTTCACTGAAAATAATTATCAGTGCTCATATATTTTTTATTCTTAATTGATAATTATTATCAATTAAGAAGTTGATACAGGGACGGGATTACACATGACAACAAATGAACAACCTTATCAAGAACAAGGTAGCCATGCACCGCACATAAAAAGCAGGCCAATAACTGCGTCTCTTATCTTATTTATAGGGATTATTACTATTATTATTGGATTAATTTCTTCTATTTCACACGGAGCTGCCGACATTGAACTAAAAACAGTATGGGAAGCTATCTTTTTCTTCCAAGAAGAAAATGTATCACATCATGTTATTCAAGATATACGCCTACCACGCGCTATCGCAAGTGTCTTGGTTGGAGCATTTCTGGCTGTTTCTGGTGCTATTATGCAAGGCATGACACGCAATCCACTTGCTTCACCTTCTCTAATGGGAATAACAAGCGGAGCAACATTTGCTATAACACTTGCATTTGTTTTCTTCCCTTCTATGTCCTACCCACAATTAGTGTTCGTATCATTCCTTGGTGCTGCGCTTGGCACAGGAATTGTATATGGAATTGGAGTTGGCTCACCTGGTGGATTAACACCAGTAAAATTAGCATTGGCAGGCGCTGCTGTTAGCGCTATGTTAGGTGCCATTTCGTCTGGACTTGCTATTTATTTTCAACTTTCCCAAGAAATTAGCTTTTGGCAAGCCGGTGGACTTGTTGGAGTTAAATGGGAAATATTAAATATAGTCTTTCCATTAGGAGTTATTTGCTTACTTATAGCTATCTTTTTAGCGCGCTATATTACGATTTTAAGTTTTGGTGAAGAAGTTGCAATTGGACTCGGACAACGTACAGGAAGAATTAAATTATTCGGTACACTTGTCGTTCTCTTATTAACAGGGGCTGCTGTTGCAATTGGAGGAGCGATTGGTTTTATCGGCTTAGTCATCCCCCATATTACACGCTTTTTAGTAGGGGCTGATTATCGATGGGTCATTCCTTGTTCAGCTGTATTAGGCGGAGCACTACTAGTTGGGGCCGATCTTGTATCAAGGCTTATCAATCCGCCTTTCGAAACACCAGTTGGTGCAGTTACAGCTGCTATCGGCGTTCCTTTCTTCTTATATCTAGCTCGTAAAGAAGGGAGAGAACGTACATGAACATCTTAACAAAACGAAATATCATAACACTTATCGTAATTTGCATCTTAATTATCGCTATATTTTTACTTAGCTTAAATACTGGGACATTACACATAGCACCTCTCGATGTACTACAAACATTAATTGGGCAAGGGACACACCAACAGGAGCTTATCCTATTTGATTTCCGTATGCCTCGCATGATTGTTGCCATTCTTGTAGGAGCAGGTCTTGCACTATCTGGAGCTATTCTACAGGCAATTTCTCGTAACGGTATCGCTGACCCCGGCATTATTGGTATTAATACCGGAGCAGGTCTTGGGGTTATCGTCTTCGTCTCTTTTTTATACGGAAAAATGCCTGTTGACTCTTTCTTCTCTGTGTTTGTGCTACCTCTTTTCGCATTAGTAGGTGCATTAGCCGCAGCCGTTATTATTTATGTATTAGCATGGAAGCAAGGGGTAACACCTATACGACTCATCCTTGTGGGTATTGCGGTAAACGCTGGATTCGGAGCTCTTTTACTTATTCTATCGCTAAAGATGTCACCGAATAATTTTCAATTTGCAACGATTTGGTTAGCAGGAAGTTTATGGGGAACAGATTGGAAATTCGTTCTTGCCGCGCTACCATGGATGCTTATCTTGTTACCACTTGCTATTTATAAAGCGAGATTTCTAAACGCATTAAACCTAGGAGATCCAATTTCGACTGGTTTAGGTATACATGTAGAGAGAGAGAGAGCAAAACTTCTCTTTATCTCCGTTGCCTTAGCTGGAACATGCGTAGCTGTAGCAGGCGGAATAGGGTTTATTGGACTAATTGCACCTCATATTGCAAGAAAACTTGTTGGTCCAAAACATCAAATACTATTACCAACAGCTGCGCTTATCGGTTCTTTCCTAGTATTAGCGTCTGACTTACTTTCAAGGTCATTATTAACAACGACGGAGATTCCGGTTGGAGTTATTATTTCTGCCTTAGGTGCACCATACTTTATTTATCTATTAATGAAAACAAAATAACAAAGGAGGAAGTGTAAAATGCCAAGCTTAACTGCCGAGAAAGTATCGATTGGTTACAGTGGAGATTTAATTATTGATGATTTATCTGTTCATATTCCTGAGGGGAAAATTACGACAATTATTGGGCCAAACGGTTGTGGTAAATCTACATTCCTAAAGTCTATTTCTCGTATTTTAAAACCAAAAAATGGAACGATTTTCTTAGATGGAAAAGCAATTGAAAAACAAGCAACAAAAGAAATTGCGAAGAAAATGGCGATCCTTCCTCAATCTGCAGAAGCACCACCAGGATTAACAGTATTTGAGTTAGTTTCTTATGGCCGCTTCCCACATCAACGTGGATTCGGAAAGTTAACGAAAGAAGATCTTGACTATATTAACTGGGCACTAGAAGTAACTGGATTAACAGCTTTCTCTAAGCGCCCTGTTGAAGCGTTATCTGGTGGCCAACGCCAACGTGTATGGATTGCAATGGCGCTAGCCCAAGGAACAGATTTACTCGTATTAGATGAACCAACAACTTACTTAGATATGGCGCATCAATTAGAGATTTTAAATTTACTTCAAAAGTTAAATGAAGAAGAGAAGCGTACAATTGTTATGGTTATTCATGATTTAAACCATGCGGCAAGATTCTCTCATAATATGATTGCCCTACGAGACGGAAAATTAGTAAAGCAAGGGACACCAAATGAAGTAATGACTGTTCAGACATTACGCGATGTATTTGAAATAGAAGCTCAGATTATGCCATGTCCCGTTAACTGCAAACCAATTTGTTTAACATATAACCTCATGTCTGACGCATGTCATTCTCAACATGACGAATGCGGCGATTGTATTTTAGCCAAATAATGATATCGTCACAAAGAGAGCCTTTATCAGAAGGCTCTCTTCTTTTCTAAGTATGCTTCCTTCTTTTCTAGCTACACTAAAGGAGAAATAGAAGGGGGTATATATAATGAAACAATCTGCATTGCTTATTATTGATATGATAAATGATTTCAATTTCGAACATGGTCCTATACTAGCTGAGAAAACACTAGCTATTGTACCGAATATTTTAGCTTGGAAGAAACAATTCCAAAAACAAAAAGCACCAATTATTTATATTAATGATCACTATAACTTATGGCAGGCGAATATGGACAAGATTATCCATACGTGTACGAATGAAAGAAGTAATGAAATTATCCACTATATATGTCCGAAGGAAGAGGATTATTTCTTAATAAAGCCACATTATTCAGCTTTCTACGACACACCTTTGCATACATTGCTACAAAGCCTACATATTAACCATCTTGTTATCACGGGTATCGCCGGCAATATTTGCGTTCTCTTCACTGCAAACGATGCATATATGAGAAAGTATACTCTTTCCATTCCATCTAACTGTATTGCATCAAATAGTGACGAAGATAATACATATGCACTACGAATGATGGAACATGTCTTACGCGCAAATATAACACCTATAACGACTTTTCACTAATGCATCAAATAGTTAGATAATTTCCAATCACTTTTTAAAATAGAAAGCGATTTTCTTCCCATTATTATGCTACAATAGACGTTGCATGAAATTTTTTGAACGTATCTATGACGCCAAGGAGGAACAAATATGATAGATGTCCCTTTTATTACAGTAGAAGGTCCAATCGGTGTCGGAAAAACTTCACTTGCAAAAGCTATCGCAGATCACTTTGACTTCCATATCTTGAAGGAAATCGTGAATGAAAATCCGTTCCTAGATAAATTCTACACAAATATCGAAGAGTGGAGCTTCCAAACGGAGATGTTTTTCCTATGTAACCGCTATAAACAACTTGAGGATATTGAACAGAAATACTTAAATAATAACCTTCCTGTTGTAGCTGATTATCACATCTTAAAGAATCTTATTTTCGCTGATCGTACATTAAAATCTACTCAATTACGAAAATATCATCAAATTTATGATATTTTGACGAATGATATGAGAACGCCAAATGTTGTGGTATATTTAACAGCTAGCCTTGAAACATTACAAAAACGAATTGCCATGCGTGGTAGAGAGTTTGAAAAAAATATAGATCCTGGCTATTTACAACAACTTATTAAAGATTACGAAACAACAATCACTACGTTCGAACGTACATACCCACATATTCCGGTATTACGCTTCAACGGTGATACGTTAGACTTTGTCCATAAACAAGAAGATTTAAACTATATTCTTTCCACTGTTAGTGAAACATTAAAAAAGGAGACAAGCAGAACATGAACCTTCGCAAAAAATATAACATCCCAAGCGACGCTGTAATCACGATTGCTGGTACAGTAGGTGTTGGAAAATCTACAATGACAAATGAATTAGCAAATGCACTTGGTTTCCGCACATCATTTGAGAAAGTAGATTTAAATCCTTATTTAGATAAATTTTACGGGGACTTCAATCGTTGGAGCTTCCATCTGCAAGTATACTTCTTAGCAGAACGTTTTAAAGAACAAAAGCGTATTTTTGAATATGGTGGCGGGTTCATTCAAGACCGTTCGATTTACGAAGATACTGGCATCTTTGCGAAGATGCACTTCGAAAAAGGTACAATGACACCAACTGATTATGATACGTATAAGAGCTTGTTCGAAGCAATGGTATTAACACCTTACTTCCCACATCCGGACTTATTAATTTACTTAGAAGGGTCATTTGAAGACATCGTCGACCGTATTAAAGTACGTGGTCGCCCAATGGAACAACAAACTCCAATTGAATATTGGAAAGAAATGCACGAGCGCTATGAGAATTGGATTAACTCATTCAACGCATGCCCTGTTCTTCGCTTAAATATCAATGATTACGACTTAGTACAAGATGCCGGCTCAATTGAACCAATCGTTGAGAAAATCGGTAATTTCTTAGAGCAAACGCGTAAATTAGTAAAATAATAAAAGCCCCTTCTTATATAAAGAAGGGGCTTTTATTTCTATCCTAGTGCTACTAGCACTGCTCCTACCGCAATAAGAGCTACACCAATTCCTCCCATAAGGGATATCTTCTCGCCTAAGAAGATAACTGCTAATATAACAGCAATTACCACACTTAATTTATCAATTGGAGCTACTTGAGACACCTTTCCATGCTTGATTGCCATGAAATAAAACATCCATGATAAAGCCCCTGCAACACCTGTTAACGCAATATAAAACAACGCTCGTTTATTTTCTAGAATACTACTAACCTCATTGATTTTCCCTTCATATAAAACAACGCCAATCATAAATAATGCCATAATAACAGATCGTATCGCAGTTGCTGTATTAGCATCTAAACCGTTTAATCCAATCTTGCCAAAAATAGCGACTAATGCAGCTGTCACAGCTGATAATAGCGCAAAAATTAACCATGAAGCCATTCTCTTATCGTCTCCTCTCTCTTTTATTTGCCTTTTGTTCCCTATTTCCACATTAACAAATCCCAAAAGTATTACCAACTATTTTGCAACAATCCTATATAAACAAAAAAAATCTGTTTTCTATGTATAAATAGAAAACAGATTTTCACTTACTTTTATAACTCACAATATGTTTTGTTTTATAATGTAACTACTTCATGGATTAAGGCGCTTTATATTATGCCTTTTTCTTTGTCGGAGCAATAATCTCCTCTTCTGATTTCCCAGCGTTTACACGTTGGCGAACCGTACTTTGACTAATTCCATATGCTTCTGCAATTTCCTTAATCGTCATTTCTTGTCCTTTAATCATCACTGTTACTGTTTTACGTTGTTTTGGTTCAGCTTTCTTTGCTGACTCTTTTTTCTTTGGTGCTGCTTGCTCTTTTACTATAACCGTTTTATCCGTTGTGTTTGTACATGTACATCCACATAGACGGCGGTATGCATCATAGCTCACCATATTAGAAATATTTGATACACTATTTAAGATTTTATCTTTTTTACAAGTTTGGCATTGCACATAATACAACGTCTTGTCTTGTAATGGGAATGTTTGAATAACTAAACTCATGACGTCTCCTTTCATGTAAGAGAAGCGATAGAAACACTCTCTACATTAACTTGCAAGTCATAAAAGAATAAAAACCCGTTACATGTCGTAACGAGTTTACCAATCTCCACTTTATATGCGCTAACTATAATAAAAAATATGGAGGAGGAAGAGGGATTCGAACCCCCGCGGGCTTTGACACCCCTGTCGGTTTTCAAGACCGATCCCTTCAGCCAGACTTGGGTATTCCTCCGTATCGACAAAATTTATGATATCAAAGATTAAAAAGCATGTCAACAGATTATCATTAAAAAAAACAAAAGAAGAGCAAAAAGCTCTTCTTTTATAAAAACATTATTTAATTACTTCTTTTCCACCCATGTATGGACGTAATACTTCTGGAATAATAATAGAACCATCTTCTTGTTGGTAGTTCTCTAAAATTGCTGCAACAGTACGTCCTACCGCTAATCCAGATCCATTTAGTGTATGAACAAATTCTGGCTTCGCGCCTTGCTCACGACGGAACCGAATATTTGCACGACGTGCTTGGAAGTCCTCGCAGTTAGAGCAAGAAGAAATCTCACGATACGTAGCATAGCTCGGTAACCATACTTCAAGATCATATGTCTTAGACGCTGCAAAGCCCATATCTCCTGTACATAATGTAATAACACGATATGGTAAGCCTAATAATTGTAATACTTTCTCTGCATTTGCCGTTAACTTCTCTAACTCTTCATAAGAATCTTCCGGCTTCGTATACTTAATCATTTCCACTTTGCTAAACTGATGCTGACGAATTAATCCACGCGTATCGCGTCCTGCACTTCCTGCTTCAGAACGGAAACACGGTGTATGTGCTGTGAAATTAATTGGTAACTGTGTACCATCAACAATTTCATCGCGGTAATAGTTCGCTAACGGTACTTCTGAAGTTGGGATTAATGAATAATCTGTTCCTTCTAACGTGAATACATCTTCTTTAAATTTCGGGAATTGACCTGTCCCTTGTAAGCTATCGCTATTTACGATATAAGGAGGAATTACTTCTGTATAGCCATGCTCCTCTACATGTAAATCAATCATGAAGTTCGCAACAGCACGCTCTAAACGAGCACCTAATCCTTTGTAGTAGACGAAGCGACTTCCTGTTACTTTTGCAGCACGTTCAAAGTCTAATAATCCTAATGCATCCGCTACATCCCAGTGCGCTTTTGGCTCAAAGTTAAACGCTTTCCCTTCGCCCCATGTGCGAACTTCTACATTCTCCTCTTCTGATAAACCAACAGGTACTTCTGCATGTGGAAGATTCGGTAATGTTAATAAAATAGCATTTAACTCTTCTTCTACTTCGCGTAGCTCGTCATCTAATGCTTTAATATTGTCTCCTACTTCACGCATCTCTACGATGTAAGCATCTGCATCTTGCTTCTCACGCTTTAACTTTGAGATAAGTTGAGATACTTCATTACGCTTTCCTTTTAACTCTTCTACTTGTACTAATAATTCACGGCGTCTTACATCTAAATCTTGGAATTTATCTAATTCCGTGAACTCTCCACCACGAGTTTGTAACTTCGCTTTTACTTCTTCAAAATTTGCACGTAATACTTTTGCATCTAACATGTTTCTTCCTCCTTTTCTTCTAAAAAAACAAAAAACTCCCGTCCCCAAAAAAGGGACGAGAGTTAACCCGCGTTGCCACCCTAGTTGAAAGCACAAAAAGACTGCACTTTCCACTTTAAACAATAACGACTTTCAGCCGGAAATGATTACTACCTGACAGGCAGGATTCCTCATCTCGCTCAAGGATGGATTCACAAGTTTCCTCTATCAGTTCTCACCGGCCACTGACTCTCTAAAAGAAAAATACTTGCTACTAGTTCCTATCGACACTTTATACAATATATGAATAAGTATCCCTAATGTACTATACTTTCATACACTTTTCAAGAAATTCACTTATTTTTTTGCTTGTTTCACCATATCGATAAAATACGCTGTAATGCGGTGGTCATCTGTTAATTCTGGATGGAATGATGCCGCTAAGAACTGACCTTGACGTACCATGACAATACGGTCTTCATGCTTTGCTAATACCTCTACTTCCCCACCAACACTCTCTACATAAGGAGCGCGAATGAATACACCTACGTACGGCTCTTCAATACCCGTAATCATCAAAGGTACCTCAAAACTTTCACGCTGACGTCCAAATGCATTTCGCTCTACTGTCATATCAATTGCACCAATATGACTCTCCTCATATCCTACGAGATGTTTTGCAAGCAAGATCATTCCAGCACATGTTCCAAACATAGGCTTACCGCTTGCCGCAAAATCTTTTAATGCAGGAAGGAAATCATACTTATCCATGAGACGGCGCATTGCTGTTGATTCTCCTCCAGGTAGAATCAATCCATCAACATCTGCTAACTCCTCTATCTTTTTGATTGCAACTGCTTCCATCCCGCACGCTTCTATTGATACTATATGCTCACGTACAGCGCCCTGAAGTGCTAATACACCAATCCTCATCTATATCCCCTTTTCTCTCTATAAGCTAAAGAATAGAGGCTTACATAGCCTCTATTCTTTGTACTAATATTTATTCTTACCAACCACGCTCTTGCATACGTTGTTCAGGTAATAATGATGAAATCTCGATCCCTTTCATCGCTGTCCCTAACCCTTTTGATAATTGTGCAATTAATGCGTAATCTTGGTAGTGTGTCGTTGCTTCTACAATAGCACGGGCAAACTTCTCTGGATTCTCTGACTTAAAGATACCAGAACCTACAAATACACCATCTGCTCCTAATTCCATCATTAATGCAGCGTCTGCTGGTGTTGCTACACCACCTGCCGCAAAGTTAACAACTGGTAAGCGACCTAAACGCTTTACCTCTAATAGTAGTTCATAAGGAGCACCAATGCTCTTCGCATATGCCATTAACTCATCTTGACGCATGTTCGTCACTTGACGAAGCTCAGCGTTTACTTGGCGCATATGACGAACCGCTTCTACGATATTTCCTGTTCCTGGCTCTCCTTTTGTACGAAGCATCGAAGCACCTTCTCCAATACGACGAAGAGCCTCTCCTAGATCACGGCAGCCACATACGAATGGTACTGTATATTCATTTTTATTTAAATGGTATAACTCATCAGCCGGAGTTAATACCTCACTCTCATCTATATAATCAACGCCTAATGACTCTAATACTCTTGCTTCTACAAGATGACCGATACGACATTTCGCCATTACCGGAATCGATACAGCGTTCATTACTTCTTCTACAATCGTTGGATCAGCCATGCGTGATACACCGCCAGCTGCACGAATATCAGCTGGTACGCGCTCTAATGCCATGACAGCTACCGCACCTGCTGCCTCTGCAATTTTCGCTTGCTCTGCATTAATAACGTCCATAATGACGCCACCCTTTTGCATTTCTGCCATCCCACGTTTTACACGTTCTGTACCTGTTAGATTCATTACTTCGTTCCTCCCTATTCCATACGCCATACACATTTCCCTCTAGCATGACTTTACTAAATTTTTAAAACATTTTATACACGTATCATAACACAATCACCTAGTAAAGAAATAGAATTTTATTCTATTAATTTTTTGCAGAAAATTATCCATCAAAACAAAAAGGACAAGCATTAAATGCTTGTCCTTTTCTTTATTAAAACCAGCCTATCACCGTTGACCAAATAGAAGAGAAGAAGTCTCCTATTGCATATAACGATAACATGAACCAGTTTGCTTTCTCTACTGTTTCTTGTGCTACCAAGTCTACTTGAGCCATATCTTTATATAAGAAATCATTACCTTCTAAATACACTGTACCGACCTTACTACCTTCTTCGATTGGTGCAGCTACTTTGCCATCCTCTAGTAGGCTTTCATCAAGTTTATAAGCTGGGCTATATGCCGCTTCACTTCCTTTTGCTACTAGAACAGGCATTGCTTCTTTCGTACCAATTTTAACAACATCTTCTTTTCCTTTTGATACAGGTAAAGTTTCTTTACCCTCAATTGCATAACCAGCTGGGTATGCATCTTTCATTTCAAAGTTGTTAAATCCATAATCAAGTAATTTCTTTGTTTCAATAAAACGAGCTTCTTTCGTTACGCGATCTGTTGCATTCATCACAACTGAAATGAATCGTACATCACCGCGCTTTGCCGTACCAGTGAAAGATGGACCAGCAGCATCTGTTGTACCTGTCTTCAGCCCGTCCATTCCTTCATATTCCATTACTAAGCCTTTTAACATCCAGTTCCAGTTCTTCATTAGAACTTTTCCTTTTGATGGATCGTACTTATTTGCTTGGAATTCTAAGCTTGGAACACTCGCTACGTCTAATACGTTCGGGAAGTCTTTCATTAAGTGATATGCTAATTGTGCACATCCTCTTGCAGATAACATGTTCTCATCCGTAGGGCTTGTCTTTGGATGATGATTCCCTTGTAAATCTGCATTGTTTAAACCAGTACTATTTACAAACTTGAAACCTTCTAATCCCAATTCTTCTGCTTTTTTATTCATACGATCAACGAAAGCGTGCTCTGAACCTGCAATCTTCTCTGC
The DNA here is from genome assembly GCF_014638355.1 of Priestia taiwanensis. GTDB lineage: Bacteria > Bacillota > Bacilli > Bacillales > Bacillaceae_G > Priestia_D > Priestia_D taiwanensis. Next base: position 3,119 of record NZ_BMFK01000012.1, on the reverse strand, counting down.
CAATGCAATCGTTGCACCGTTTGCAGAATAGATTGCGCTTGCTTCGTATAATTCTTTCGCCTTATATGTTTGACCTACTTCTAGTGGTACATTTGATAACGTTGTATTTTGTGAAATCTTATGTACATACTCTGAAATAAGAATGTCATCATCCCAGCTTAATTTACCTTCCTTCACTGCTTCTTGAATAAGGTACGCTGACATCATCTTTGTCATACTTGCAATTGGTAGAGATTGATCGATGTTCTTCTCATAGATAATCTTCCCTGTAGATGCCTCTACTAAAATTGCTGCTGATGCTTTAATATCAGGACCAACATTTTGTTGCGCATGTGCAGGCATTTGCATTCCTAATACGCCAAGTGTGATACAAGCAAGCATACACACTTTGATAACTTTACTTTTTACCATTTGTACAATCACATTGCTACCTCCAATAAATTTGCTACATACGCCCAATTTTATCATATATTTTTTGGCAAAGAAATAGACAGAGACCTGACAATCTCTGTCTATTTTATCTTTATTTACAGTGAATAGTTTGGTGCTTCTTTTGTAATTTGGACATCATGTGGATGACTTTCACGTAAGCCTGCACCACTCATACGAATAAACTGTGCATCTTCACGTAAATTTTCCAATGTTGCTGTTCCGCAATATCCCATACCAGCACGTAGTCCACCCATTAATTGGTGAATTGTATCTGCTAATGGTCCTTTGTACGGTAAACGTCCCTCAATTCCTTCTGGAACTAATTTTTTATTATCTTCTTGGAAGTAACGGTCTTTACTTCCTTTTTCCATCGCTCCTACTGAACCCATACCGCGATATACTTTAAATTGGCGACCTTGGAAGATTTCTGTTTCACCAGGTGATTCCGTTGTACCTGCTAACATACTTCCTAACATAACAACGTGTGCTCCTGCTGCCAATGCTTTTACGATATCGCCAGAGTACTTAATTCCACCATCAGCGATAATTGGTACACCGTATTTCTTTGCTTCTGTTGCGCAATCATATACAGCTGTTAATTGTGGTACACCAACACCTGCAACTACACGTGTCGTACAAATTGAACCAGGTCCGATTCCTACTTTAATAATATCAACGCCCGCTTCAATTAAATCTTTTGTAGCAGCCGCTGTCGCTACATTACCTGCAATAATATTTAAGTTAGGATATTTCTCACGAATTTCACGTACTTTTTCGATAACACCTTGAGAATGTCCATGAGCTGTATCAATAACAATCGCGTCTACTTGCGCTTTTACTAATGCATCTACACGTGCTAATGTATCTTTCGTTACACCTACTGCACCTCCTACTAAGAGGCGACCTTGCTTGTCTTTTGCTGAATTTGGAAACTCAATCACTTTTTCAATATCTTTAATTGTGATTAAACCTTTTAATACACCATTCTCATCAACTAGAGGTAATTTTTCAATTCGGTATTTCTGTAGAGTCTTCTCTGCTTCTGCTAATGTTGTTCCTACAGGTGCTGTTACTAAGTCTTCCTTCGTCATTACATCAAAAATTTTGATTGAATAATCTTGGATAAAACGAAGGTCACGATTCGTCAAAATCCCTACTAGTTTTAATTCTTCTTCATTGTTTACAATTGGTACACCTGAAATACGATACTTACCCATTAAATGCTCTGCATCATATACTTGGTGTTGAGGAGTTAAATAAAACGGATCTGTAATAACGCCACTTTCTGAGCGCTTTACTTTGTCTACTTGTTCAGCTTGTTGCTCAATCGACATATTCTTATGGATAATCCCTAATCCACCTTGACGTGCCATTGCAATTGCCATACTTGCTTCTGTTACAGTATCCATTCCTGCGCTAAGTACCGGAATGTTTAATTTCAGTGTTTCTGTTAACTGTACTTTTACACTTACATCTTTCGGTAATACTTCTGATTTGGCTGGAACTAATAATACATCATCAAATGTTAAACCTTCTTTAGCAAATTTGTTTTCCCACATAACGAAGCCTCCCCAATTATCGATAAATATTATTAGTAATGTATCAATTGGACAAAATACTGTCAAGAACATGCAAAAATGTTAGATTTTTCAGAAAACAAAGGAGGCATGCAATATGACAAATTTTGATGATACGTGGGGGCGATTTCAAGCTTTCTTTTCTTCGGAAACAACACAATCTTATCTGCAACAATGCTATAAAAAACATTGCATCCTAGAACCAGAAAAAAAAAGCTTCTCTAATTGCTATCCCTTTATTTATTATCTAGAACATGCCAAAAATTATTACACACTTTCTACTCAATCACCTCTTGCAATAAAGCCTACTTTATTATTTTATGGTATGACGCAACTAATGAAAGCATGCCTTCTTACAGTTGATCCAAATTATCCAGAATCAAGCCTCGTCCTCGCTCATGGTGTTACTACGAGAAAACGAAAGAAACAGCAGTACGAGTTTTTACACGATGAAGTAAAAACACAAAAAAGTGGATTATTCACACATATGGCAGAAAAGCTATTCGACCTAACATGTACAGAAGGAGAAAAATACGGCATGGAAGAGTTGCTAGCTACTATTCCTGAAATGTTGCCATTGTTTATCATGAATAAACGGAAAAAAGGAGTAGAAGAAATACAAATAGACGGGAATAAAATACATATTCCTATGCGTGTTCTAGATCATTATCACATGACATCAAATCGATTTAAATCATACTTCCTTTCTCTTGCAAATAAGCTAGAAGAAGTTGATGACGAGATGCTAACTTTCCGACTAACAGAACCGTTAAAGTTATATAATTGCTACCCTTTTGCTTATGACAGCCATAACCAAACCTTTTTTCTCTCATTACGAAATGAAAAATCAATCCTTTTCCCAGAAATACTTGTTCACTACTTAATCTTATATAACTTAAGTATGATTGCAAGGTATGAAACAGAATGGTGGTATCACTTACTCCATCATTATGAGACGCAAGACTTCCCATTTATCTCTCACTTTTTATCGGTTTCTGCTACGAAAATCCCATTGCTTATTCATACCTTTTTACTCGATATATAAAAAAAGAACTAGCATATGCTAGTTCTTTTTACGTTGCCTGGCGACGTCCTACTCTCACAGGGGGA
>NZ_BMFK01000011.1:1207-23127 GCF_014638355.1 Priestia taiwanensis | reverse complement strand
ATTGTTTTTCAAATGTTTTTTCGTTGTTACTTCGTGTCTCAGAAGCAACTTCTACATAATAGCAATATATGAATGAACCGTCAATAGTTTTTCGAGAATAATTTTCAAACCAATAGAAAAAACGCCCAAACAAAAGATATGTTTGCACGTTTCTTCATTATATAGACGAAATCACTTTAAGAAAATAAAGTAGAGAATGAACAAGCCACATAAAATATACATAACAGGATGAATTTCTTTATATCGCCCTTTTGCAATCATTGTAATTGGATATAAAATAAAGCCAATCGCAATACCTGTCGCAATGCTGTACGTTAATGGCATCATTAGTACCGTTAAAAATGCTGGTGCTGCAATTTCAAACCTACTCCAATCTACTTCTTTTAACGATGCAACCATTAACATTCCAACAACGATTAATGCAGGTGCCGTTACAGCTGGCGTAATAATTGCTAGTAACGGTGAGAAAAATAATGATAATAAGAAAAAACCACCAACGACAACTGCCGTAAAACCTGAACGCCCGCCTGCCGCAACACCAGATGTCGATTCTACAAATGACGTTGTTGTCGATGTTCCAAACACCGCTCCCGTTACTGTCGCTGCTGAATCGGAGAATAACGCACGACCTGCACGTGGCAATTTATTATCTTTAATAAACCCTGCTTGGCCGGCAACTGCTACAAGTGTACCTGCTGTATCGAAGAAATCAACGAATAAGAACGTTAAAATAACAACTGCCATTTCTAATGTAAAGATATCACCGAAGTGCGTAAATGCAGCTCCAAATGTCGGCTCAATACTTGGAATCGATCCAACAACCGCCGTTGGTGTACTTACTACTCCTGTTATAATCCCTACAACAGCTGTCATTACCATTCCAAAGAATACCCCTGCTTTTACCCCTTTTGCTAACAATAGAACAGTAATAATAACTCCAAAGATTGCTAGTAATGTAGAATGATTCGAAAGATCGCCTAATCCAACTAGTACATTATCATTGTTCACAATAATCCCTGCGTTTTGAAAACCGATAAACGCAATAAATAAACCAATCCCGGCACCTACCGCATGTTTCAACTCACTTGGAATACAATTAATAATTGTTTCGCGAAGGCCAGACAAAGTTAATACAATAAAAATAAGACCAGAAGCCAACGTACCTGCTAATGCGGTTTGCCAAGGAATCCCCATTGTTAACACAACTGTATATGCAAAAAACGCATTAATTCCAAGTCCTGGTGCTAATGCAATTGGATAATTCGCAATGAGCCCCATCAATATTGATCCAACAGCTGCAGCTAATGCCGTCGCAACGAATACCGCACCTTTGTCCATCCCAACTCCTTCAGGTAAGTCAGGTACTGTGCTTAACGACAAAATTGTTGGATTCACGAATAAAATGTAGGCCATCGATAAAAATGTCGTCAAACCTGCGATAAATTCCGTTTTGTAATTCGTTCCTAGTTGTTCAAATTGAAAAAAGCGTTTCATGTTCTTTCTTCTCCCTCTTCCTCGTAATTCGTCGTACGAAGGTTTATGTAACAAAAAACGCCCCCAAGTGCTTACCTGGGAGCGCGAACGACAAAGGAAAATATAAATAAGAAGACTCGAATCCTCCTATTCTATATTCACACCTCGTAGTCCAGCTATTTACGGTAGCTAGGTAGAAACTTTCGAGCCATATTCTCGACTTTATACGACGTTTTTTTATTAATTTTGACTTTATTGTATATTCAATGTTTTATTCTGTCAACTACAAAAACGAACGATATTTATCCTCCCTTAAAATTCATTCGTTTTTTAGCAACTTTATCATAACATCTCATCTTTAACCTTCGTTCTTATATATGGAAGCAGAAACACTACATATGTATTTTGAAAAGTGCTATACTTTTACGTAGATGATGACTTAGTAGATTCAAGGAGGCTCCTTATGATTAACATAGCATTCAAGAAATTTATGCTTCAATTGTCTGCCATCTTCCCGCTCTTATTCCTAGGCTGGCAATTTACACCGTACAAAGACCATATCATTGGATTCGGAACAGGCCTAATTGTCGGTACATATTGCATGTGGTTATTAGCACGTCGTATTGATCAAATGGGTGAATCAATTGTCCGCAAACAAAAAACACCACGCCTTGGTACCGTATATCGTTTCTCTGCTGCTATTCTAGGAGCAATTGTCTTGTATGAATTAGAGTTAGAGATGGCGATGGGAGCATTTGTCGGCGGTATTATGTTCGGTTACGCACTTATGCTTATTACCCTTGCTTACCATACACATTTGAACGGAAAGAAAGAGAATGCCTAAGAAGGTAGTCCAATCACTGGACTACCTTTTCTTTTGCTACACAATATGACACGCCACATACCGTTCTTGCCCAAGGTCACGGAATGCTGGTACTTCTTCTTCACATCTAGCTGTCGCATATGGACATCTCGTATGGAAACGACATCCTGATGGTGGATTTGCAGGGCTCGGGATATCTCCTTTTAAAATAATACGCTCCCGCTTCACTGTTGGATCAGGAATTGGCACGGCTGATAATAGTGCCTTTGTATACGGATGAAGTGGATTAGCAAATAATTCATCACGCGGTGCCAATTCCACTAACGATCCTAAATACATAATGCCTATTTTCGTACATAAATGCTCCACGACACTAAGATCATGTGAAATGAATAAGTAGGAAAGGCCTCTCTTCTCTTTCAATTCGCTAAACAAATTAATAATTTGTGCTTGAATAGATACATCAAGTGCTGCAACTGGTTCATCCGCAACGAGGAAATCTGGTTGCAATGCCATTGCACGGGCAATCCCAATACGTTGACGTTGACCACCAGAAAACTCATGTGGATAACGATCAATATGATAAGGTGCTAATCCACACAGCTCCATTACCTCTAACACTTTATCACGCACATCTTCTTTTGTTGCTAACTTATGCTCAAGCAATGCTTCTCCAATCGCTTCTCCAACACGCATACGCGGATTAAGCGAACTGTACGGGTCTTGGAAGACAAGTTGCATACTTGGGCGTAGCTTACGCAATTCTTCTTTCGATAAATCATGTAAGTTTTGCCCTTTGTACCATACTTCTCCCTCTGTCTTCTCTGTTAAACGAAGAATTGTTTGTCCTGTTGTTGTCTTTCCACTTCCGGATTCTCCAACGAGCCCAAATGCCTCTCCTTTTCCAATCGTGAAGCTCACATCATCAACTGCTTTTACATGACTTGTTGTACGCTTGAATATTCCTTCTTTTATTGGAAAATACTTTTTTAAATTTTTCACTTCTAATAACGGTTCACTCATTGCGCTACAACCTCCTCATATAACCAGCAAGATACATGGTGTTTATCCGCTTCTTCACGCAATTGTGGCATCCTCACACGACAAATATCCATGCATGACTCACAACGGTCACTGAAATAACATGATTCTTCCAAATCAGCGAGGTTCGGTACTTGCCCGGGAATCGAGTATAATGTGTGTTGACGTCTTCCCATAATTGGCTTTGATTTTAACAACCCTTTTGTATAAGGATGCTTCGGATTTTTGAAGAGTTCTTTCACCGGTGCTTCTTCAATGACTTTCCCGGCATACATCACAACCACATAATCCGCCATCTCCGCAACAACCCCAAGGTCATGTGTAATCATCAAAATAGACGTCCCAAATTCTTCTTTCACTTGCCCAAGTAAATCAAGTATTTGCGCTTGAATCGTTACATCTAGCGCTGTCGTTGGTTCATCGGCAATAAGTAATGTCGGATTATTAGACAGAGCAATTGCAATCATAATTCGTTGCAGCATCCCACCACTTAACTCATGCGGATAAGACTTCATAATGCTCTCGCCTCTTGGAATACCTACTTTCTTAATAAGCTCTAGTGACTTTTCATATGCTTGCTTCTTTGTCACAAGTTGATGTTCAATAATTGTCTCTATTAACTGTTCGCCAATCGTGAACACTGGATTTAATGATGACATCGGCTCCTGAAAAATCATCGCAATCTCATTGCCACGTAATGTCCTCATCTCTTTTTCTGGCAAGGTTAATACATCTCGCCCCTCAAAGTACACTTCCCCACCAACAATTTCTCCAGGCGAGGAGATAAGGCGCATCAAGGAAAGTGCCGTTACACTTTTACCACATCCTGATTCTCCAACAACGCATACTGTTTGCCCCTTTTTCACAGAGAAACTTACATCATCTACTGCTTTGACAACACCTTCACCCGTTTGAAAATGCGTCTTCAACGACTTTACTTCAACTATATGTTCCATCTCCTCTATTCACCTACCGTTTCCCTTTTGGATCAAGTACATCTCGTAATCCATCGCCTACCATATTTATTGAAATAACCGTTAAGAAAATAGCCGTACCTGGCGGAATCCATAACCACGGTCTACGTTCAAAATCCATTAACGAGTTCGCTGCTGTCATCATATTTCCCCAAGACGGCGTTGGCGGAATAACACCCAATCCTAAATAACTTAGTACCGATTCCGTTAAAATTGCTCCACCAACACTTAATGTTGCCACCACGATTAAAATCGGTACGACATTCGGAATAAGATGATGGAATATTTTACGGCGATCACGTAGTCCTAATACCTCTGCTGCCTGCATAAAGTCTTTCTCTCGTAAGCCCAGAATTTGCCCACGTACAAGCCTCGCCAACCCAGGCCATCCAATCACACTTAGCATTAGCATTACGACATAAATACGATAATCAGGGGAGATTTTCCACTCCGCTAGAATCGCTCCTAAAATGATCAATAACGGTAACCCAGGAATCGACATTAGGATATCTGCTAGACGCATAATAATACTGTCAACAATACCACGATAATAACCAGCAATTGCCCCTAATACCGTACCTAAAAAAATCGACAACACCATCGATACGAGACCGACTGTTAATGAAATCCTTCCCGCCAGCATAAGCCTTGTTAGAACGTCACGACCAAGCTGATCTGTCCCTAACCAATGTGTACTACTTGGTGGTTGATGCATCTTTGCAACGTTCGTTGCTCCAGAAGCATATGGCGAAAAGAACGGACCAATGAAGCAAAAAATAAACATAAATGCTAAAAAGATTAATCCCGCCATTGCGAACTTATTTTTTCGTAATGACCTGAATGCACTCTTCCACGGAGAGAATGTTTGGATAGCCTGTAGCTTCTGCATTTTTTCCTTCTTCGTTTCTACAATCGTTACCATCTTTCTCCCCCCTTTATTTCAACCTAATACGTGGATCTGCCACTGCATACAAAATATCCGCTAAAAAGTTACTCAATATCGTTAAAATAGCTAAAAACATCGTAAAGCCCATTAAGACAGGATAATCACGAAACTCTAGTGCCCCTAAATACATACTGCCAACACCTGGCCAACTAAAAATCTTCTCCGCAATAATTGCTCCCGCAAATAGTCCTGGTAATTCAAACGATAATAACGTAATCGCAGGAAGGATAGCATTTTTAAGCGCATGCTTGTAAATAACCGTTCTTTCTTTCAACCCTTTTGCACGTGCAGTACGAATAAAGTTTTGATGAACAACATCAATCATACTCGTTCGGAAATAACGTGTTAACGAACCTACCCCAAGCAACGTCAACACAAGAACAGGTAAAATCATATGCTCTGCTACATCTAAGAAATATGCAAATCCTGTTGCAGTACTCCCAGTGTCCGTCATTCCCCCTATCGGTAGCCAGGCAAAATCTACAGAAAATACTTTAATCATCAATAATGCAAAGAAAAATGACGGAAATGCCATTGCGACGAAAACAAATAATGTGACAACCCCATCAAACCAAGAATATTGCTTTGTTGCCGTCACAATGCCAATGACAAGTGCAATTGTCCACGTCAAAACGAGCGTTACAATCGCGAGAATAAATGAGTTCCATATGTACTTTCCTAGTAAGCTAGTGACGGATTCTTGGTACTGCAGTGAATAACCAAAGTCCCCCTTCAAAACACCACCTAGCCAAGTAAAATAACGTTCGATAATCGGTTTGTCTAACCCGTACAACGCCCTTAGCTCTGCTGCACGTTCAGGAGTTAGCTTCAAGTTCGAATCAAGAAAGTCTCCCGGTACGAGTGCAAATAAGAAAAAGATAATGATGGATACTCCAAACAACGTCGGTATCATTTGAAGAAATCTGCGAACAACAAATTGCTTCATCTCTTGAACTCCCCCCTTATTAAATACCTTCAATAGGAATGAACAATCAGTAAGAGATATATCCCCTTACTGATTGCCATGTCGTCTTATTATTCAATTTGTAACTTCGGTAAACTGCTAAGAATACCTGTGAAAGCGCTTGGTTCAAATCCTTGAATACGAGCGTTATGCGCATTCAAGATTTTGCGGTAGTACAGTAAGATAACCGCAGGATCTTCTCCTAGCTCTTTATATAAGTCTTTGTAAATGACTTTTCGTTTCTCTATATCTAGTACACTTACACTCTCTTCAATTAACTTATCTACCTTTTCATTTGCATAGCCAGCATCATTCGCTGGGCTCTTTGAATGGAAGCCTCCAACCGCATCATTCGGATCTCCAATCATCGGCGTGCTTACACTCGCTAAATCATAGTCACCCTTTTTCATTTTCGCTAACTGAGCATTAAAATCTAATAGTTCCGGTACTAATTCAATTCCTAGTTCCTTGTAATTCTCTTTCGCAAGTGGAATGAAGATATCATTTGTTCCCCCACTATTTGGTGCTAAGTACATTAGTTTCAGCTTCTGACCATCTTTTTCACGAATACCGTCCGAACCAACTTTCCACCCTGATTCTTCCAATAGTGATTTCGCTTTCTCTACATCATATTTATACTGATTCACTTCATCTGTATATGCCCATGACACTGGTGAAATCGGTACATTTGCTACTGTTCCGTATCCTTGTAGCACCGCGTCCACAAGTTGTTGACGATTTAATCCATAAATTAACGCTTGGCGTACATTCTTATCTTTTAAGTATGAACGTTTATGGTTAATGTCTAAATATGAATACGCACTTCCCGTGTATAGATTAATATTTGCAAAGCCTAGCTTTTTCAGTTCTTCTAACGTTTCTGCATTTGCAGTGAAGCCATCATAATCTGTTTCTCCCGTTTGGAATAATTGTAGCTTCGTATCACCTGATGTTACTTTATAAATAAAGCGTTCAATCTTTGGCTTTCCTTCGTAATAATGTTCATTTGCAGTGAAACGAACTTCTTGGCCTGGTATATATTCTTCTAATTTATACGGTCCTGATCCAAGTGGCTTCGCATATAACTCTTTCAAATACTCAAGATTTCCCTTTTTGTAGTCTTTTCCGTAGTATGCTTTTGATAGAACGGAACCACCGATTAATTCTAACGTCTCTACACTTACTTTCTCTGTTTGAATCTCAATTGTTTCTGGATCAATAACCTTAATACCAGAAATAGACGTCGCATCTCCTTTTTTGTATTCATCGCGTCCTTTAATATATGCACGCGTAATATCTGTAAAGCCCGCATATGCAGGGTCATGTAGTAAGGTAATTGTGAATGCTACATCTTCCGCTGTTAACGGGGAGCCATCACTAAATTTCAACCCTTTACGTAGATGGAATGTATATGTTAAGTTATCTTCTGAAACTTCCCACTTCTCCGCTAAACCAGGTACTTGCTTTCCTGTCTCATCCGTTTTTACTAATGCATTGAACATCACTGAGTATACGTTACCGTCCCATCCATTTTGGTTAAAGTGAGGAAGGAATACTCCACCCGGCTTTGAAATAGCTGCCACAAATGTATCTTTACGTTTTTTCGCTGCTTCTGGGATTTTTGTTTTGTCTTCTGCTTTATGTACTACATCTGATATTTTTGTAATATCCTTCGTTTCGCTTGGCTTTTCTGACGTTGTATCATTAGATCCTGAGCAAGCTGTCAATAATAAGGATGCTCCTAAAAATGTGCTAATAATTTTCTTTTTCATGTTTACTCCCCCACCTATTTTTTAGAAAAAATAATCACGTCGCCACACACTACACTTTCCCTCCATATTGGAATCCCCCCTATAATGAAGCCGTTGATACTTGCGTCACCCCAATACCAAGTTAACAAGTATGTTTTATAGGTAATAGGGTACAAAATTATTTCAGCATTGTCAAACAATTAAATCTCTTATAAGACAACTTTGTAAATATTGGAAGTGTTTTCATCGTGATGATTGCTGGATTTTCCAGATGATAATTTTTTCTTTTTTAGATTTATAACATGTCCCTATATATGAATTTATATAGGGACATGTTACTAAATAGAACATCCGATTTATACCGTTTTCTTTTCATCGGGTAAATAGAAACTCCCTGTTATACAATGAGTCATAGAAGGAGGTGAGAGTATGTTACACAATCTAAATAATGTACTAGATTATATCGAGACACATCTCGATCAAACCATTGATTTTCATGATATTGAAAAGATTGTTGGCATATCAGAATATCACTTTCGTAGAGTTTTTTCTTTCTTATCAGGTATGTCATTACATGAGTATATTCGCCATCGACGATTATCAAATGCTGCCTTTGAATTGCAAAAAGGAAAGACATCCGTCACAGAAATGGCATTTAAATATGGCTATCATTCTGTTGATGGCTTCTCCCGTTCCTTTAAAGATTGGTGTGGAACAAATCCATCCGAAATAAAGAAAACAACACATTTCAAAGCCTTTCCGAAACTAACCTTTCAACTAACTATTCAAGGAGGAATTGATATGGAATATCAAATTGAAGAAAAAAAATCATTTAAAATGGTCGGATTACAAAAAAGAGTCCCTATTGTTTTTGATGGTATAAATCTAGAAATTCAACAATTAGCAAAAAGTATTACGCAAGCCCAACGTGAACAACTACGAACATTCGCCAATATTCATCCTCATAGTGTGATGAATGCTTCATTCAATTTCGATGAAGGAAGAATGCAAGGAGAAGGACACTTAGATCATATAATTGGTGTAATAAGCACGTTAAGGAATGAATTTGAAGGTTTTGATGTGATAGAAGTTCCTGCTTTAACATGGGCAGTCTTTTCATCGCAGGGAGAATTTCCAAAAGTGATGCAAGAAAGCTGGGGAAAGATTTACTCCGAGTGGCTACCATCTTCTGATTATGAATTAGTAGAAGCACCAGAGATTTCGTTCACTGGTGACTTATCAGATTTAGCAAATGTACGTAGTGAGATTTGGATTGCAGTACGAAAGAAGAAATAGACTAAAAACGCCTTTTGATTCGTATTTATTACGAATCAAAAGGCGTTTACTTTTATATGAAAATAATCAATCGCTATAATCTCCATGTCCTGCTAATACCGAGTCTTTTTGAATACTTATTCGATTACTAAACAACAACATTTATGATTATGTAAAATTTTAAAGCTATCTTCTGAAATCTCATTTAACGACAGAGATTTTACTTGTTTTGTCTTTATGCCTTCTCCAAACAAAATTGACCAAAGTTCAACCTTATCTTCTATTTTAACCTTTAACTTAACATACTCAGTAAGTTGTTTTAAAAACTCAGAGCCAAAATCTCCTTCAAGCCAGTAAATATACTTTTTATTAATATACTGCTCCAAACCATTTGGTGGATTATCACATAATGAAATCTCTAATCCACCAAGTTCCGATTCTTCCTTCGCATAAAGTATCATTGACTCATCATCCACATTTCCCCAGAATTCCAAATCTAGTTTCGGCTCCACTTTCTTTAAATCTCTTACCTTAATGTGAATAAAACCACTATTATCTACCTCTACCAGTGGATTATCTGATGCAATAAATGTATATAAAGTCATATTATTATTCTCCACTTTATCTTAAATTAACACCTGATTGTAACAACTGTTTTTACCTATCATTCGAAATATGTAATTAAAGCAGATAAGAAAAAATCTCACTTGTATTATTGAAATTGCCGATTGAATGAACGCATGCGTTCATTCAAGAACAATTCTAAAACCATACTTTATGCATTTCTTTTAAAAACAGTTCTGTAATAGGTAATCCAGAACTTTCTCCAATAACGGAATCTATTCCACAATGTGGGCATATTGCCGTTTTCTCATTGTCACACCATTCTTTAATCTCTCGTGGACTATATATGTTTAAGCAGTAAAAACAACCACATAACGTATCTTTTTCTAATTCATTCCTATGATGACTACTAAAACGATGTGCTTTATCAAGCTGTGTATCCATAATAAACTCTCCTTACATATAAATATAAAACTATACTATTAATATAACTGAGGAAGGAAATAAAGCCGAATTATCCGCTTCGAAAGATTCTATATACTCCTACGACATGTCATCCAGTATCGGTGATACAATAAATAGTATAGGGACGCTTGTGACAGTTGTTAGTGACGTTACTGCAAATGCAGCTTTGCTAGGTGCAGAAATGACAATAGCTGTACAGTCATCTACGATTGGAAATTGGGCTAGTTTAGTTGCAGTTTTAGTTATCGGAATATTATAGTGAAAAATCAATCAAAGGGAGTGTGATTAGTTATTACTCTTATCAATATCCTCATTACATTAGCAGTTTTAGTAGTTTTAATAAGGGATATAAAAGAGAAAAGGTATATCTGGAGTATCGTAATAGGTGCTTTATTTATAGTTTGGATTCTTCATGCGACTGGAGTAGTAGAATTATCTTGAGATAGAATATAGAAAGAGTTTATCTTGCAAATCTCATAGAGAAGCGGTTCTTTCTCAATTGAATTTAATTTTAAAACGTAGATATAAATTATATTAACCACATCTCTACATCCCCTATACTCTCTCCTTTCGTCACAAGCAACACCGCTATCTTCTTTTCTAAGAGGATGGCGGTATATTAGTTATAAAATTATCTAGTTGCTTTATACTTTTAGCAACAAAAAAGCCCTTCTTTCATACATACTATTACTAAAAGAAATCCTATTGATTTTAAATCCAAGGATGATCATTACTATTTGGACTGTTATGTGTATTTCTTGCAATTTCTTCATCCAGTATATTTTCGCTATTTTTAACAGGCGCCTTTGTACCCCACTTTTTTTGCATAAAGAAGCCAAGTGCTATTGCTAATAGACAAATACCCCAAAATAAATATCCAACAATCGTCATTAGGTATGCTCCTTTCATATTGATAATGATTGTTCTATACTATGCTTCTACTTCTATATTCGATAATTTGGTGAATATACCCTTTCCTATTCAACTATCTTGCCATTTAGTTAAAATAATAACATCAACAATCTTTTTAACAGAGCCTTAAAATAAAAGCTCTCCCAAGAAAATTCTTGGGAGAGCTTTTTGTGAGGAATTATTTATTTAAATCAGATTAGATTACTCCCACTCGATTGTCGCTGGTGGCTTACTCGTAATATCATACACAACGCGGTTAACGTGCTTCACTTCGTTTACGATACGTACAGAGATTTTCTCTAATATGTCCCATGGGATACGTGCCCAGTCAGAAGTCATGCCGTCGATTGATGTTACAGCACGAACACCTACTGTATAGTCATACGTACGCTCGTCACCCATTACACCAACACTCTTCATGTTCGGTAATGCTGTGAAATACTGCCAAATATCACGCTCTAAGCCAGCTTTTTTAATTTCTTCGCGTAAGATTGCGTCTGACTCACGAACGATTTCTAATTTCTCTTCTGTTACTTCACCAAGTACACGGATACCTAATCCTGGACCTGGGAATGGTTGACGCCATACCATTTCTTCTGGCATACCAAGTTCAATACCTAATGCACGAACTTCGTCTTTGAATAATGTGTTTAATGGCTCAATTAATTGGAACTGCATGTCCTCTGGTAATCCACCTACGTTATGGTGAGATTTAATTGTTTGTGCTGTTGCTGTACCAGATTCAATAATATCTGTGTATAGTGTACCTTGAGCTAAGAACTCGATACCGTCTAATTTAGCTGCCTCATCATCAAATACATAGATGAACTCGTTACCGATGATTTTACGTTTTTGTTCTGGATCAGATACACCGTTTAATTTCTCCATGAAGCGCTCTTTCGCATCCACTTTAATTACGTTAATATGGAAGTCTCCACCGAACATTTCCATTACTTGTTCTGCTTCGTTTTTACGCAGTAAACCGTGATCAACGAAAATACATGTTAATTGGTCACCAATTGCACGGTTGATTAATACCGCTACAACAGATGAATCAACACCGCCGCTAAGTGCGCAAAGAACTTTCTTGTCGCCTACTTGCTCACGGATTTTTTCTACTTGCATATCGATGTAGCTTCCCATTGTCCATGTAGACTCTGCACCACACACATTAAATACGAAATTACGAATTAATGCGATCCCGTGCTCTGAGTGCTGAACTTCTGGGTGGAATTGTACTCCGTAGAAGTTACGCTCTACGTTACTCATCCCTGCGATTGGACAAGATTCACTTGTCGAATCAACGACAAATCCTTCTGGTTGTTGTGTTACTTTGTCTCCGTGACTCATCCATACTACTTGCTCTTTTGGAAGGTCACCGTATAATGCTGAATCGTTATTTACGTTTAAAATTGCTTTTCCATACTCACGGTGATCAGCGCGCTCTACTTTTCCACCGAAGTGTTGTGTCATTAATTGCATACCATAGCAAATACCTAAAATCGGTAATCCTAAGTCAAAAATCGCTTCATCACAGAAAAAGGCGTTCTCGCCATATACACTGTTTGGTCCACCAGAGAAGATAATCCCTTTTGGATTCATTTTCTTAATTTCTTCCGCTGTAATTGTATGTGGGTGTAACTCACTGTATACACCGAACTCACGAATACGACGAGCGATTAACTGGTTATATTGGCTTCCAAAGTCTAAAACTACAATCATGTCTTGTTTCTTTTGCAAAATAATCACCTCAAGTAAGTATTGGTAAATCAAAAAACTTTTCTACTAACAGTAGTCTTTCACTAAATAACGGAAAAAATAAAAAAGCTAAAATACCACCAAAAGAAGGCAGTATTCTAGCTTCATGATACAATCGTGCTATAGAATATTCTGCCTTCATAGTCAGGTTATTTACGGTAACCCGGTAGAGACTCTCCAACCATATTATGGAGTATATATGAAGAAATTTAACGAACTCTATATAGTTTCTCCTATTCTAACAACGGATGGTAGACATGGTCAAGCTTAATTATAGTAAGATATCATTTTTCTCTAATGTGTATGTCCGCCAATGACACGAATATCTTCTGATGTTGTAATAGTTGTTCGTATAATAGTGTGAAGTGCTTGTACGATAACAGACAACGGCATGCTTGGGCGTCCTTCATACTTTGCTGCTTGCTCTGGAAGAAACGGAATATGAACGAATCCACCTCTCACCTCTCCCTTCTCTTGTGCTAATACGTGCATGAGATGATAAAACAGGTGATTACAGACGAATGTTCCTGCTGTATGTGACACGGATGCAGGTATCCCTTCTTGTCGCATCGCTTCTACCGCTGCTTTCATTGGCAACGTTGTGAAATACGCCGCAGGTCCATCTACCACAATCGGAACATCAATTGGTTGCTTTCCCTTATTATCAGGAATACGTGCATCATCAATGTTAATAGCAATACGCTCCACCGTAATATCCGCTCTACCTCCAGCTTGTCCGACACATATCACAATCTCTGGTTGTATTTCTTCATAATAAGTACGTAATCGTTCCGCCGATTCTCCGAATACCGTTGGAACCATTCGTGATATGACGGTATATCCTTCTATACATTCTCCGTCTAGTTGCTTCCCCGCTTCTAATGCCGGATTAATCGTTTCTCCACCAAATGGATCAAATCCTGTTAACAAGACGTTTGGCATGTTTTTCTCTCCCTGCTTTTCTTTCATCATACTAAAATAAGAGAGCTTTTTGCGAATGAAATGATTGAAGGAAACGCGTCATATCTTTATTCTTCTGAACAACGCATATCCTAATACAATAAGTATAGACGTAAACACTGTTATGAAAATCACTCCATTTTGGATACTAATCGCCGGATTGAATGCTAACGCTGCTGCTTCTCCGTTAATAACCTTATTCATATCTACATACGAAAATGGATTGTATGGAAGAGGTGCCATCTTCATTCCGCTGAACGTAATAATGGCCGTCATAAGAACCGTTACAGGCGACATTTTAAATAGAATAGCAAACGCATAATATAACGAATACACCATAACAGTAAGTACGATTGCTAGTAATAATACTTGTCCTATATACTCTTTCAATGAAATAAAATGAAATCCATCTTCCAGTGGTTTTAACGAGTTAAACATTGGATCCACTGTACTTGGTGCAGATCCTTCGTACACAAGTATGGGATACTGCAAACTTCCAATCTCTCCAATGAACATACTAACACCAATCGGAACAACTAGTATGCCTACGACAAACAACATCGTCGAAAGTAATCCACTTATATACTTTGCAAGAAAAACATTTATCCTCCGTACTGGCAATACATAATAAAACAATAGACCCCGCTTTTTCTTTCCTATTTCAGACGATATATTGTTTCCAAATAGAAAACAACCAATCAAAATTAAGATGGGGATTGCCCCAAATTGAACAAGTTGATAGACAAAAGAAAGACCTGTTGTGGCATAGCGCTTTTTTAGTTCCTCCCATTGTTCCAAGGCAGTCCCTGTGAAATCATCATAAATCGTTGAAAGAAAAGGTTCATCATGCATCGTTTTTATTTGGGCAAACGGTTCTACTTCTGTTTTAGCTAACCATTTTAGTTCTTCCAATGTAGACCGAGCAGTAAATGGCGAAATTTCTTGTCCGCCCTCCAATGCTACGACATGCACTATACCGTCTGGTTGCTCTACTATTTCCTTTGAACTACTTTTCTCTAACATCACCTTATTAAATTCTTGCCAATCTTTTTCACCATAACTTTGTAGCAATTGTTGATAGTGCTTATATCTTCTCTCGTCTCGTTCTTTATTACCGAGCAACGATATTAAAAGTTGTTGATTATCAGCTTTCTCTGCTTCTTTCATTTCAACCTCTTTCTCCTCGGCATGTTTCGGATAGTCTTCTACCCACCCCTTTGTCTCCTGTATATTCTCCCGGCGAATCTGTTCTCCCATTGAATAACTACTTATATACAAGCCAATTACAGCTACAGCCGAAATGACTATAGTAAACCATGTTGTCCGTTTCTTCCATAATTTCTTACATTCAAATAGAAATAGCTTCATCCGCTCTCCTCCACTTTCATTTTGTTGATAGAGAAGACATAGAATCATTACCCTATACCTTCTCTAAAAATCTATGAAAGATCTATTCTCTTAAATAACATATACCCTAATGCGATAAATAAACATGCTACTACTGAGACAACGAACAACCCATTTTGAATCTCCATTGCTGGATTAAATGCTAATGTTGCCGCTTCTCTATTCACAATCTTATTCATATCAATATACGAAAATGGATTATATGGAAGAGGAGGCATCTTCATTCCGATAAACGTAATAATGGCTGTCAATAATACAGTTACAGGTGGAACTTTCACAAGAATCGAGAGCACATAATATAACGAATACATCATAATTGTTACGGTCAGCGTTAACAGCCCAATCTTCCCTATATATTCTTGCAGTGTAATAAAATGAAATGTATCTTCCATTGGCTTTAAAGAATTAAACATCGGATCCACTGTACTTGGTATCGATCCATCATAGACAAGGACTGGGTACTTCAAACTACCAATATCACCGATAAATAACCCACTCATAACTGGAACAAGTAACATACAGACAACAAACAACAACGTCATCAGTAAACCACTCATGTATTTCGCCAAAAACACATTCCGTCGTTTCACTGGCAACACATAATAAAACAACAAGCCTCGCTTCTTGCTTCCTACTTCAGCGGACACATTATTTCCAAAGATAAAACAACCAATCAAAATAAGCACGGGTATCGCCATACCTTGAATCAACTGATACATAAACGACCACCCTGTCGTTGCGTAACGTTTTGTCAACTGTTCCCACTCTTCTAGACTACGCCCCTTATAATCGTCATAAATCGTTGCTAGAAATGGAAAAGAATTTGTATATGGCTTTGGTTGTACAAACGGCTCTATCGCATGTTCTTCTAACCGCTTCAATTCTTCTAGCGTTGCACGTGCTGTGAACCATGCCATGTTGCTATCCTCACCTATAAAATAATAAAAACTCGCCATCCCCTTATATTCTTCCATCCAAAAGCTTATATTTTCTTCCTCTACATGATTCAGCTCTCCCCAGTCTTTCTCCTCATATGCCTTTAACCAACGATGTTCGATATCATGCTCTCGCTCATATATCTTTTTCATATTTAAAGCTGCTTCCTTCTCAATAGCTGGACCATTCTCTACCTTCTGTATCTCTCGATTAGCATGTGCATTTCTTTCCGGTTGTGCTTCTATATTCTTTTTCATAAAACCTATGTTTCTTTCTCTCACTTCCTCTGCCTTTGAATGGCTAAATACATACAAACTAACGAGTGCAATGATAGATAATAGTACGGTTATCCACACTGTTTTCCTCTTGAAGAACTTCTTGCATTCAAAGAAAAATATCGTCATCTATATCCCTCGCTTTCGATTCATCTCTACTGTTACGAATAAAAGGATAACTGTACTAGCAATTAATACAACTAGTCCAGTTGGATAATACGCTGATACGTTCAAAATGACATGATCTACTTGCTGATACGTAAACGGACTCACAAATATGTCTACACCATTTTTGCTTACAATCACACCACCAAGTAGGAGAAAGAATACCAATACATATGTGACAATCGTATTTCTAATTAAGAAAGCAAGAAAGAGGAATAATGCCAGAGCAAATGTCACATACCCTATGCTATATACAATTGCTTGCATCACATACGTTCCGGTACTCATGAATGCTTCTTCTTTCGTATACAAGGGATAATTAAAAATATCTCCTTCTGTAGCTGGACCAAATACAGTTGGAAGGAAGTACGCTAGTAAGAATAGCAACGTTAACCAAACAAAACCGACTACTAGTAAACTAGCAAACTTCACAAGTGTGTAAGTAGCTCTAGAAATTGGCAACGCATATACCATCTTAATTGTGCTATCTTCAAATTCTTTCGTAATGACAATTCCGACAAGTAGTAAGAGTACAATAAACCCTGGTGCAGCTAAGAAGAACGAAACAACATTTTTCATAAACACTGCTGGCTGAAGGGACAAATCTAAGTCCTCTTTTGGTAATCCTCGTTCAAGCAATTCGTTATTTAACTTACTCTCTTTTTGTCTATCTTTTTTCCCTATTTGCATAATACTCTGCGTGTACTTCGCTTCATAATGATCTGCTAATTCATACACCTTTATTTCTGTTTCTACTTCTTCTTTCCACCTATCTTGCTGAACATGTTCAAGTAATTTCTCTAATTCTTGTACTAACGGAAGAAGGTAGGTCAACTCTTCTTCCATCTGCGAATTCCCCACTTTTTTTAACAGCTCGTTGTAATACATAACTTTTCCAGTGACCTGTGATTTATATTTTGAAAATGTTTCAATCTTCTTTTCTTTTATGAGTTCTTGTTGCATCGTATTACGAATAAACAATCCACTAACACATATAAGCGTGAGCAGAAATAGAATGATTGGTACCTTCAAACGAAACATCTTTTTCCATTCAAATAGTAGAAGTTTCATATTTGTTACCTCACACGCCAAATATCTCTTCGTAACGCTTCTCCGACCCAGCTACTTCCTTTTGCATATCCAAAATCGTAATGTTTGCTGTGTGGAAAACGTCCGTAATCGATTGTAACTGTTGATTTTCTACTCGCACACGTATGCCTTTTTCAGATATTTCTACATTGTAGCCATGCTTTTCTAACAATTCTTTCGTTTTTTCTACATCAGACACAACAAAGTGATAATACACTTTCTCATATGTCGACATGTCTTCTTGAATAAGTTTGCCATCTTTTAAGAAGATAACGCGATGCGTTACACGATCTATTTCCGCTAAGTTATGAGAAGAGAGAATAATTGTCGTTCCTTTATCCACTAATTCCAATAAAATTTTCCGAGTTAAAATGGCACTTGTAGGATCTAATCCATTGAGGGGTTCATCTAAGAAGAGGAGCTTCGGTTTGTTAATAATTGCGATTGCTAAGAGAAGATGTTGCTTCATCCCAAGGGAGTAGGTCCCAACTTGTTGTTTTACATAACTATCCATGCCAACATACTTTGTCACTTCGTCAATTTGTTTCTTATCAAGTTGTTGGACATCACATACGTATTTCAAATGATCGTAACCAGTTAAATAATCAAATAACACCGTATTATCTTGTAAGAATGCTACTTCTTTGAAGACAGTGTAATCTGCATTGGACTTCCCAACTAACTCTACACTCCCTGATGTAGCTGGAAGCAAATTCGTCATCACATTTAAGAATGTCGTCTTACCAACACCATTTGGTCCTACTAACGCCCAAATCCCGGGTTCATCAATCGACAAATTAATGTCATCTAATACCTTTTTATCTTTATAATCTTTCGATAGATTTTTCACTGAAAGAATTGACATAGAAACACCCTTTCCCCTCTTTTATTACATGGTATTATTTTACATATAAGTGTACCATGAAATAACTACCATTTTTAGACAAACTTCATTTTTTCAAAAGAAAAAAGTCTCTACATGTATATAGAGACTTACTGAAACAAAAGATGCATGAAGCGTATCAACGAACTCCTCCTTTCCCATTTCCCCCTCATTTTTAATACAAAAAAGGTTACTTCCTTCATAGGAAGTAACCTTTTCTTTAAGCGATGATGAACTTACATCATACCGCCCATGCCCATGCCGCCCATATCAGGCATCATTGGAGCTTTGTTTTCTTCTGGTTTGTCAGCTACTACAGCCTCAGTTGTTAAGAACATAGCTGCTACAGAAGCTGCATTTTGTAATGCTGAACGCGTTACTTTCGTTGGGTCAACGATACCAGTCTCCATCATGTTTACCCACTCGCCAGTTGCTGCGTTGAAGCCAATACCAACTTCTACGTGTTTTAAGCGTTCTACTACAACAGAACCTTCTAATCCTGCGTTATGAGCGATTTGACGAACAGGCTCTTCTAACGCACGTAATACGATGTTCACACCAGTAGCAGCATCGCCTTCTAATTCGATAGAAGCAACTTTGTTGTATACGTTCACTAAAGCAGTACCACCACCAGGAACGATGCCTTCTTCTACTGCTGCACGAGTAGAGTTCAATGCGTCTTCGATACGAAGTTTGCGCTCTTTTAATTCTGTTTCAGTTGCAGCACCAACTTTGATTACTGCTACACCGCCAGCTAATTTCGCTAAGCGCTCTTGTAATTTTTCACGGTCAAATTCAGAAGTAGTTTCTTCTAATTGAACGCGGATTTGGCCAACACGTGCTTGAATGCGTGCTGAATCTCCAGCACCTTCTACGATTGTTGTGTTTTCTTTCGTTACAACAACTTTCGCAGCACGGCCTAATTGCATGATATTTGCAGATTTAAGATCTAAGCCTAAATCTTCTGTAATTACTTCACCACCAGTTAATACAGCAATATCTTCTAACATTGCTTTACGACGATCACCGAAGCCAGGAGCTTTAACCGCTACTGCGTTGAATGTTCCACGTAATTTGTTCACTACTAATGTAGCTAACGCTTCGCCTTCTACATCTTCAGAGATTAATAATAGTGGCTTACCTTGTTGTACTACTTGCTCAAGTACAGGTAAGATTTCTTGGATATTTTGAATCTTCTTATCTGTGATTAAGATGTATGGGTTATCTAATACAGCTTCCATCTTATCTGGATCTGTTACCATGTACGGAGATGCATATCCACGG
Source organism: Priestia taiwanensis (assembly GCF_014638355.1). Classification (GTDB taxonomy): domain Bacteria; phylum Bacillota; class Bacilli; order Bacillales; family Bacillaceae_G; genus Priestia_D; species Priestia_D taiwanensis. Next base: position 3,182 of record NZ_BMFK01000011.1, on the reverse strand, counting down.
TCAAATTGCATACCTTCTACTACTTCTAATTCAGTCGTGAAGCCTTTAGATTCTTCTAATGTGATAACACCGTCGTTACCAACGCGCTCCATTGCTTCTGCGATTAATTGACCTACTTCTGCATCTGCAGCTGAAATAGATGCAACTTGTGCAATTGACTCTTTCCCTTGGATTGGTTTAGAGATTGCTTGTAACTCTTCTACTGCTACTGTTACTGCTTTCTCGATACCTTTGCGGATAACCATTGGATTAGCACCAGATGTTACGTTCTTTAAGCCTTCGCGAATCATTGCTTGTGCAAGAACTGTTGCAGTTGTTGTACCATCACCAGCAACATCGTTTGTTTTGCTAGCAACTTCTGCTACTAACTTCGCGCCCATGTTCTCGAATGCATCTTCTAATTCAATTTCTTTGGCGATTGTTACACCATCATTTGTAATTAACGGAGAACCAAATTTCTTCTCAAGTACGACGTTACGCCCTTTTGGTCCTAACGTTACTTTTACTGCGTTTGCAAGTGTATCTACACCACGAAGCATCGCACGGCGAGCCTCTTCTGAGAATTTAATATCCTTTGCCATAAAAAAAATTCCTCCTCCAAATTGTTTTATCTATCAATCACATGTATAAACGTTATGTTGGGATATGCTAGACCCTCCTACGTAAGAGCCTAACACATATTTCATCATTAGCCGATAACAGCTAAAATATCACTTTCGCGTAAAACTAAGTATTCATTACCTTCGAATTTCACTTCAGTACCAGAATATTTAGAGAAGATGATGCGATCGCCAACAGCTACTTCTACCGCTACACGTTCGCCACTATCAAGCACACGACCTGTACCTACTGCTACTACTTTTCCTTCTTGAGGCTTTTCCTTCGCAGAGTCTGGTAACACAATACCACTAGCAGTTTTTTCTTCTGTTTCAACAAGCTCGATTACAACACGATCACCTAATGGTTTTAACAATGAAAACTACCTCCTCAAATTCAATACATTTGTCTTATTTAGCACTCATCATAAGAGAGTGCTAACACACTTTCTATATTAATGAATTTACAGTCTCTTTGCAAGTAAAAAGAAGGTATTTTCCATAAAAAGAACACGACTAATTTCTCTCTATTCTTGCGAAAATTGCCTACAAGTTGTACAACGACGGTGTATTTTATGAGAACTATCGCGCTACAAATTTAAAGATTCCTTATATAACAAAAAAACACGCTAGAAGCACTCTAGCGTGTTTTAGGATGACCCGTACGGGATTCGAACCCGTGTTACCGCCGTGAAAGGGCGGTGTCTTAACCACTTGACCAACGGGCCTTAATGGCTCCACAGGCAGGACTCGAACCTGCGACCGATCGGTTAACAGCCGATAGCTCTACCACTGAGCTACTGTGGAATCATGTATGGTGGGCCTAAATGGACTCGAACCATCGACCTCACGCTTATCAGGCGTGCGCTCTAACCAGCTGAGCTATAGGCCCATACATTGGAGCGGGTGAAGAGAATCGAACTCTCGACCAGAGCTTGGAAGGCTCTTGTTTTACCACTAAACTACACCCGCATAAATTAGGTTAATTGGAGGTTACACCCGGATTTGAACCGAAGATAAAGGTGTTGCAGACCTCTTTCTTACGACTTGGCTATGTCTCCATTGGCTGGGCTAGCTGGATTCGAACCAGCGCATGACGGAGTCAAAGTCCGTTGCCTTACCGCTTGGCTATAGCCCATTAAAAGAAATGGTGGAGGGGGGCAGATTCGAACTGCCGAACCCGAAGGAACGGATTTACAGTCCGCCGCGTTTAGCCACTTCGCTACCCCTCCGTATTTAAAAAGCATTTTTTACATAAAAAAATGGCGGTCCCGACCGGGATCGAACCGGCGATCTCCTGCGTGACAGGCAGGCATGTTAACCGCTACACCACGGGACCATTTTGGTTGCGGGGACAGGATTTGAACCTGCGACCTTCG
>NZ_BMFK01000011.1:0-1177 GCF_014638355.1 Priestia taiwanensis | reverse complement strand
TAACACTAAAGCAAAAATAAATGGAGGAGGAAGAGGGATTCGAACCCCCGCGGGCTTTGACACCCCTGTCGGTTTTCAAGACCGATCCCTTCAGCCAGACTTGGGTATTCCTCCGTATTTAACTACTTAAAAAAATTGGTTGCGGGGACAGGATTTGAACCTGCGACCTTCGGGTTATGAGCCCGACGAGCTACCGAGCTGCTCCACCCCGCGTTAATAAAAAAATTATTCACTTAATACTAAAACAAAAATAAATGGAGGAGGAAGAGGGATTCGAACCCCCGCGGGCTTTGACACCCCTGTCGGTTTTCAAGACCGATCCCTTCAGCCAGACTTGGGTATTCCTCCGTATTTATTTAATTGGTGGAGCCTAGCGGGATCGAACCGCTGACCTCCTGCGTGCAAGGCAGGCGCTCTCCCAGCTGAGCTAAGGCCCCACATGTAATTAATGGTCGGGAAGACAGGATTTGAACCTGCGACCCCCTGGTCCCAAACCAGGTGCTCTACCAAGCTGAGCCACTTCCCGTACATTATATAACTATAAAAAATTATATGCTATACATATAAAAATTGTCCATCTATAAAAATGGCGCGCCCGAGAGGACTCGAACCCCTAACCTTTTGATCCGTAGTCAAACGCTCTATCCAATTGAGCTACGGGCGCTTATTAAAATGGTACCGAGGGCCGGACTCGAACCGGCACGGTAGTCACCTACCGCAGGATTTTAAGTCCTGTGTGTCTGCCAATTCCACCACCCCGGCTAGGACTTATGGAGCGAAAGACGGGATTCGAACCCGCGACCCCAACCTTGGCAAGGTTGTATTCTACCACTGAACTACTTTCGCAACATATTTAATTAAAAAATGGTGAGCCATGAAGGACTCGAACCTTCGACCCTCTGATTAAAAGTCAGATGCTCTACCGACTGAGCTAATGGCTCCCATAAATGGTGCCGACTAGAGGACTTGAACCCCCAACCTACTGATTACAAGTCAGTTGCTCTACCAATTGAGCTAAGTCGGCTAAATGGTGGAGGATGACGGGATCGAACCGCCGACCCCCTGCTTGTAAGGCAGGTGCTCTCCCAGCTGAGCTAATCCTCCAATTTGCCTGGCGACGTCCTACTCTCACAGGGGGAAACCCCCAACTACCATCGGCGCTAAAGAGCTTGACTTC
>NZ_BMFK01000010.1:27311-28198 GCF_014638355.1 Priestia taiwanensis | reverse complement strand
AGAAATTTGAATTGCTCATAAAATAAAAATTGACGTTTCATGTTTTGTTTAGTTTTCAAAGAACTTAATTGGAGCGGGTGAAGAGAATCGAACTCTCGACCAGAGCTTGGAAGGCTCTTGTTTTACCACTAAACTACACCCGCATTATAAATGGTCGGGAAGACAGGATTTGAACCTGCGACCCCCTGGTCCCAAACCAGGTGCTCTACCAAGCTGAGCCACTTCCCGTAAAATGGCGCGCCCGAGAGGACTCGAACCCCTAACCTTTTGATCCGTAGTCAAACGCTCTATCCAATTGAGCTACGGGCGCTTTTTTCATGTTGTTTTGTCTAAGTTGTTTAACAGCGACCAATCTAATATATCATAAGCAATGTTTTAAGTCAACATCTTTTTTGATTTATTTTGGTGCGGCCGAGAGGACTTGAACCTCCACGGGGTTACCCCCACTAGGCCCTCAACCTAGCGCGTCTGCCGTTCCGCCACGACCGCAAAGCATCTTGCTCTACTGACTGAACTAAAATGGCTGGGCTAGCTGGATTCGAACCAGCGCATGACGGAGTCAAAGTCCGTTGCCTTACCGCTTGGCTATAGCCCAATATAACTTAAGAAATAAAATGGCGGTCCCGACCGGGATCGAACCGGCGATCTCCTGCGTGACAGGCAGGCATGTTAACCGCTACACCACGGGACCTTTTTAGTAATTATAAAAATGGTGGAGGATGACGGGATCGAACCGCCGACCCCCTGCTTGTAAGGCAGGTGCTCTCCCAGCTGAGCTAATCCTCCATGATAAGTGGTGACCCGTACGGGATTCGAACCCGTGTTACCGCCGTGAAAGGGCGGTGTCTTAACCACTTGACCAACGGGCCAAAAAAAAAAAAAAAAAA
>NZ_BMFK01000010.1:0-27264 GCF_014638355.1 Priestia taiwanensis | reverse complement strand
ACCAACGGGCCTAACATATGGCAGAGAAGAAGGGATTCGAACCCTCGCACCGGTTACCCGATCTACTCCCTTAGCAGGGGAGCCCCTTGAGCCACTTGGGTACTTCTCTGTATAATTGGCTCCGCAGGCAGGACTCGAACCTGCGACCGATCGGTTAACAGCCGATAGCTCTACCACTGAGCTACTGCGGAATAATATTCGACACACAAACAATATAATATATCGCGTGATAATCGTCAAGATATTTTTCTAAAATCCTCTTGCGAAACACTGCTTTTATAATATAGTATATTCTCCCATGACTGTCAACAACCTTTCTCCACTTTCTCCAACTTCCCTCTACATTTTCCACATACATACTTTTCTGTATCTACTCTTCTTTTTCGTTTATATACATACTTACATGCTACACATTGATATATATGTAAAGAAGGTATCCTCTCCTTCTCTTTTATCGTCTTGCAAAAACGCGGAGCACCAACCTTCTTCATCAATTCTCGAAAATCACGATCACGATGCTTGTAACCTTTCCCTTCTAGATGTAAATGATAGTGGCACAATTCATGTTTAATAACATCAACCAGCTCTTCTTTTCCAAAACAAAGATAATAATGAAGATTTAATTCAATGTGATGCGTACCTAACAAATAACGCCCACCTGTCGTACGTAATCGTTCATTAAATACAGCATTATGCTTAAATGGTTTTCCGAAATATTCCAAGGACACCTCTTCGACTAATTTTTGCACTTCTTCTTTCTCCACGAAAAAACTCCTTCACACATTCTCTTCTGACTCACATATAGTAAGTATTACACACATCTTCTTGAAAAGGTGGTCAACGATATGCCCATCTGGTTTCGTAACCAAATAAAAAGAGCTTTCTTAGAGAAAAATCGCCACCAACTCAAACTATTAAATCAATGCTGGTTTTATTACACAAAGAAGTTCCATTAATACAAAGAGAGATAACCCCCTCACAAGACGGTTACCTCTCTTTCTTTTATAACGGAAGCATCGAAAGTGCAACGCGACCTTTTTTCACATCGACATCATCAATCCACACTTTTACAATTTGTCCTACCGACACAACATCAAGCGGATGCTTCACAAACTTATTACTTAACTTTGAAATATGAACAAGTCCGTCTTGTTTTACTCCAATATCTACGAACGCTCCGAAATCGACAACGTTACGAACTGTTCCCTCCAGCTCCATCCCACGCTGTAAATCTTCTAATTGTAGTACATCCTTCTTTAATAACGGTTTTTGTAGCTCATCACGTAAATCACGCTCTGGCTGGATAAGCGCATCGACGATATCGCGTAATGTCGGTTCTCCAAGTTCTAATTCTCCCGCCACTTCTGCCAATGATACACTTTCTAATTCTTTCTTTAATTTCTCCGTTCCTATATCTTCTACCTTCAACTGAAGGAATGATAAGATACGTTTCACATCCTCGTAGCGCTCAGGGTGAATTGGTGTACGATCCAACATATGATCCCCATCTAGCACACGTAAGAAACCGATACATTGTTCATATGTTTTTGCACCTAATCTAGGAATCTTCTTCAATTGCAAGCGAGTCGTAAATTTCCCATTCTCTTCTCGTTGCTTCACAATATTTGTCGCTACTGTCTTTGACAAACCAGCCACATACTGTAATAACGATACCGATGCCGTATTCACATTCACTCCTACTTGGTTAACAACTGTTTCTACAACAAAATGAAGGGATTCATTCAATTGTTTCTGTGCAACATCATGTTGGTATTGTCCTACTCCAACTGACTTCGGATCAATCTTCACTAATTCTGCAAGTGGATCTTGTAAGCGCCTTGCTATAGAAACAGCACTTCGCTCTTCTACCTGGAACTCCGGGAACTCTTCGCGTGCAACCTCTGATGCAGAATATACACTCGCTCCCGCTTCATTCACTATAATATAGAAGATATCGCGTTTCACTTCTTTTAACATATCAACAACAAACTGCTCTGTTTCCCGAGAAGCCGTTCCATTTCCAATTGCAACAACTTCAATATTAAATTGTTGCAGGATGGCAAGAAACTTCTGCTTCGCTTGCTCAACCTTCGCAACCGGCTTATGCGGATAAATAACATCAATATGAAGTACTTTTCCCGTTTCATCGACAACCGACAATTTACAACCTGTGCGATATGCCGGATCTACCCCAAGTACAACTTTCCCTTTCATCGGCGCTTGTAATAATAAATTACGTAAATTCTCAGCGAAAATATGAATTGCTTGCGTCTCCGCTTTCTCTGTTAACTCTTTTCGTAACTCACGCTCAATCGATGGTTGAATAAGACGTTTATACGCATCTTCAATTGTACGCTCGATATATGTATTCACACTACTCTTCTTATCACCTACAACACTACGCACAAGATACCCAATCGCCTCTTCACTAGGCGGTACAACTTGTACACGTAAAATACTTTCACTTTCTCCGCGATTCATCGCTAGTACACGGTGTGGGACCACTTTCGAAATTGGTTCTTCATAACTATAGTACATTTCGTATACGTTCTTCTCGTCTTTTTCTTTATCTTTCTCTGATGATGCAAGCATTCCTTTTCGCTGTGTCGTATCCCGTATCCACTGTCTATATGCAGCATCATCTGAAATAAATTCTGCAATAATATCACACGCACCTTGAATAGCTTCTTCTATTGTATGTATTTCTTTCTCTGTTGAAACAAATGTAGTTGCTTTTTCTTCTATAGAAGTTACCGGAAATGTTAACATCCACTCAGCTAAAGGCTCTAATCCTCGTTCTTTTGCAACCGTCGCTTTCGTACGTCGCTTTTCTTTGTACGGACGATACAAATCCTCTACCACTTGTAACTTCATTGCTCGCTCAATTTTTGTTCGTAATGTATCTGTCAGTTTCCCTTTTTCATCAATAAGACGGATAACCTCTTCCTTACGCGCCTCTAGATTCCTTGCATATTCCCATTTATCTAGAATAAGACGAATTTGCACCTCATCAAGAGAGCCTGTTAACTCTTTACGGTAACGAGCGATAAACGGAACGGTATTCCCCTCTTCTGTTAACGCGATAACATTTTTTACTTGCTTCTTCAATAACCCCACTTCTTTAACAAGCGTATCTAGTAATATTTCTTTCTTATCCGTTACATTACTCATCTCTTTTCTCCCTTCCACCAACAAACTCTGTTTCATGATACAAAAAAAGCTGCTCAGATGGAGCAACTTTCACTAATTGTTTCTATATTTACTAAAACGAAATAAGTCCTAAACTAATTTGTAAGGCATCGTCCACACGATCCATCATTTCATCATCTAAATGCGTAATTTTATCCGTTAATCGTTGCTTATCAATTGTTCGAATCTGCTCTAGTAAAATAACCGAGTCTCTTTCAAAACCGTACTTTTTCGCATTAATTTCGACATGAGTAGGCAATTTCGCTTTTTGAATTTGCGCGGTAATTGCCGCAACGATAATGGTTGGACTGAACCTATTGCCGATATCATTCTGAATAACAAGTACTGGACGAACGCCCCCTTGCTCAGAACCAACAACAGGAGAAAGGTCTGCAAAATAAACGTCGCCACGTTTCACAATCAAAGGACTAACCTCCGCTTACTAAACGTTCCACGGTATGGTCAGCTTCAGACTCTGCCAAAAACGCTTCAGAAGCGATGTTTAGATTTATTTTCGCCATTTCCATATAACCACGTCGCATTGATTCGCGAATATGACGCTTTTTTCTCTCTCTCAAATACATCTTTGTTGCTTGATAAATAAACTCGTTACGACTCCCGTTCTCTTGTTGAACAAAACCGTCCAACTCTGAAATTAGTTGCTGTGGTAAACGAACAACAATCTCTTTTGTTAATCTGGACTCGGACACGACCATACACCTCCACCATCAACTACATGCACACCTATATATCCAATTACTATCATACCACTGTACGTGACATGTTGCAAAGCCTTCCATACATACTTGCTTATGTTTTCCTATTCTTGAAAAAACATTCATTTTACAATGAAAAACGCGTCATCACTTCCACAATCTCATCATTTCTCTTAAATACTCGTGGCACTCTCGCACCAATCATATTCGGAATCTCATAATTGATTGTATCTAGGTAAGATGCTACCTCTTCCATTGTCACTTCTGCTTCTCCTTGTTGCCCAACAAGTATCACTTCCGTATCCACAGGAGCATAGCGTGGCAAACGAACCATTAATTGATCCATGCACACACGTCCAACAATCGGTACTTTTTCTCCGTCTACTAGTACATGAAAACCTTGCAAGCTGCGTCTCCAACCATCTGCATATCCAATGGCAACCGTCCCAATCCATTCCTCTTCCTCTGCTGTATACGTAGCGCCGTAACTCACAGTATCTCCAACATTTAACTTTTTTATATGTGTAAGACGGCTATGAAGCGAAAATGCTGGTTTATTATCCACTGGAATAAGCGAATTCATTTCAACAGAAGGAGTAAGTCCGTACATCCCTATCCCGATTCGAACAGCATTAAACACACGCTCAGAAAAACGATAAGATGTTGCACTGTTTGCACAATGAATCATCGGTGGCTGTATATCATATTCTTTTAACCAATCTAACATACATAAGAACTTCTTATATTGTCCTTCCACATGAACTGTATTTAGTTCATCCGCCGCTGCAAAGTGAGTATATGCACCTTCTATATAAAATGATGGCATGTGAAAGAACGGTAGAAGTTCTATTAATTCTTCTTTCGTTCGAATCCCTAATCTTCCCATACCTGTATCTAACTTCAGATGAATATGCAGTGGTCTATCATTCATTCTGGATTGTTCAGCTTCTTGTAACCATCCCTTCCGAAAAACCGTTACAGCAATCTGATGCTCAGCTGCAATATCTGCATCTTGCGGACGAACAACACCTAATACAATAATGGGTGCCGTAATACCATGTCTACGAAGATGCAATGCCTCGTCTAACATCGCAACCGCTAAGCGAGTTGCTCCCGCCTCTAATGCAATTTTTGCTACTTGTACATCTCCATGACCATAAGCATTTGCTTTTACAACTGCAATTACTTCTGTCGCATTTGGTATAAAACGTTTAATATTCACTACATTGTTATATATGCAATCAAGGTTGATTTCAACCCAAGTATCTCGATAAAAGGTTTGTTGTTTCACTCAAAAAGCACTTCCTTCATCTAGTTCATCACGGAATAGGTAAATAGACGGAATTTTCTTATAACGAAAGGTAGAAGCCATCTTCTTTATTCCTATGATTTTTCATTTTATTTACGAGTATATTCCATTGTAACATAGAAAAAGAAAAAGGAGCTGACTAATTTTATCCATTCAAAAGGAAGTATTTCGCTCGACAACAAAAAGGTGATGGAACCCCATCACCTATCTTTATTTCATTACTTTCTTCTCCATTGATGAAGCAAGCTCTACAAGTTCCTCTGGTGTTAAGTCCTCTGAAGCAATTGTGTAATCAATACCGTTATATGACCAAGAAATCATTTTCGGTGCTAACGCTCCAACAGTATAACCTAAGTAGACAGGTTCACCACTCTTCTGCACAGGTGCACTCACTTCTGATTGGACAGACTTTTCTTGCATGAATGTGAAGCTCTTCTCTCCGTCGTATGTCTTGATGATACGTTTCCCATTTTTCGCATTCACTTCTGTCGTATCTTTAAATCCCGCACCTTTCGGTAACTGCGTGAATTCCATCTCTTCTAACTCATCCGCTTCGTTCGTGGATATCGTTGGAACTTCTCCTTTTGCAGTAGTCATATTCTTCTTCACATCAAATGCACCTTTATCAATTTCATCGGTGAATTGCATCTTTGTAAACATAACCTCTACCAACGGATTCTTATCATTGTCCATTAGCTTTACCCCAACAGGTGCAAGCTCTTGTTTTGTTAACACAATTTCTTGTAGTGGTAGTTGGCTATTATTATGATAGTTCGTTTTCGTTTCGAATACATATCCACTATCTGACGAAGTAAACTTTGCTTCTTTATCTACTACAATATCTTTCACAAGCGATTCATATAAGTATGCTTGGCTACTATTATTTGGCCAATCACTTTGGAATTTAAAACTTTTATTTAATGCTGGTGTTAATACAAATACTCCTTCATCATTTCGCAAAATGATTTGACTTTGACCTTTTGCTGCATTTTTTAATGATACTTTGTAGTACATTGGCTTTTTGTGTATAATTTCGACATCATACGTTTGTGGTTCTGTGCCAGTTTTGATTGTCAATTTCGCTTCTGCCTTATACCCACCCATCTTTTCTACTTTCTCTTGCAAAGAAGAGACAACGTCTTCTTTTCCTCTCTCTCCACAAGCAGCTAAAGAAAGAACAACTATTAAACTTAAAAAGACCGCAGCTAAGCGCTTCTTCATGCTTTCATCTCCTTTGTCTCATGTCATTATCAAAATATATGAGACAAGGATATAGAATATGCAGACTAGCGTGACAAGCTTTCAATAATTACATGCGCCACCGCATAATCCCTACTATGAGAAATAGAGAGATGTATACAATGTTCTGTTTCCACACGAAAGACTGGCTTCCCACTCGGTTCATTTATAATTTCCATATCTAAAAAACTTAACTCTTTTCCAATACCCGTACCATTTGCTTTTGCATATGCCTCTTTAGCCGCGAATCTCCCAGCTACGAATTCAACCTTCCGCCCCTCTGAAAGAGTCATACATTTCTCTTTTTCTTTTGGCGTCAAAACACGATCAAGAAAACGTGAATTTCCCACCATCTCTTTTATACGCTCTAATTCGATAATATCAATCCCTATTCCAACTATCATACAGGTCCTCTTTTCTACTTCTAAATAATCTACGTTCATCATATTAGTAAATGAACAAAAGTACAAACACCATCTATTTATCCCTTGCTAATAAAGGAGTGTCTTATGTTCACGAAAATCGAAAATACACAATCTTTCATCCACTTATATCCTGTTGTATGTGGACTCGTATTCATTCAAACATTTATTTTTCTTCTTTGCATGCTACATACTGATTTTTTCCATACACTACTTGGTCACAACGAGGCAATTGCACGAGGAGACTATTGGCGTATTATTACACCGCTGTTCGTACATCTTTCATTCCATCATTTCATTTCAAATCTACTCACTCTTATTCTACTCGGACCTTTTTTAGAGGGCTATATGCGACGAGTGTCATTCCTCTTATTATATATATGCTCTGGACTAGCCGGTAATATCGCAACCTTCTTCTTACAACCTCTTTCCTATGTACACGCTGGTTCTTCAGGAGCACTCTTTGGCATATTCGGTACTTATTTCTATTTCTTCTATACAAACAAAGTTCATATCAATTCACGCGAAAAGCAATTATTTCTTCTACTAGTAGGAAGCAATATCTTCTTTAGCTTCACACTAGAGAATATTAATACCCTCTCTCACCTCGTTGGAATCGTAAGCGGTAGCCTTCTTACACCTTTTCTCCTACCGAAAAACTATAAAAGCAAGCTTCATTTTAAATAGAAGCTTGCTCCATCTATATATTCAATTCCATCTACATTTTTTAGTTCCTGCATTAATTGAAATAGTGCATCATCTTTGCGCTTCGCTTCAATCATACAATCGATTTGTGTTACACTTCCTTTTATTTCACGGAGAAATGTCATAAACATATCGATGTCTATGTAGTCCGCATGCGCTCGCCTATCTTTCTCATCACGAGGACTTGAAATATGCATCTTGATTGGAAGCGGAGAATCTTCCCACGTATGAACAACACGCTGCCATTGCTCTTTCCAACTCCAGTCTCCTGCATTTACAAGGTGGTGATGATAATCAAAGACGACTGGAATCGCTAACTTTTCACCGAGATAGAGTGTGTCTCCAATCGTAAAGGTCTTATCATCGTTCTCTAGCATTAGCATACGTTGAATAGATGTCGGGATAAATCCCCAATTATAAATAAATCGCTCAAGTGCTTGTTCCTTATCCTTATACCCTCCACCGACGTGAAGAACACAGCGATGAGTCGGTGGAATATTCATCCCTTTTAATAACATCTCGTGCATACGTAACGTTTTAAGCGAAGTCTTCAAAATATCTTGGTCAGGTGAATTCAAAATAACAAAATGATCTGGATGAAAATCCACACGCATGTTATTATCCGCAACATACTTACCAATCTCCGCTAAATGTGGGCGAATTGGTCTTATAAAATTCCAACCTTGCAAGTCTTCATGGTTAGCAAGTGGAATTAACTTAGAGCTAAAACGAAAAAAGGAAATGTCATGCCCCTTGTTATGCTTTAAGAGGCGCAAACAATTTTGAAGATTAGAAGTTGAAATCCGCTCTAACTTCTTAATACCAGCCTCTCGGTCATTCAACTTTTGAAACTGTGTATATGTCATGGTTTGAGAAGGGGAAGCATTTTTCAGATGCACACTCATTGCTACATATCCAAGACGAACAATCATACAAACTAACTCCTTTTTAATTAATAAGGAGTAGTATGCCCATTTTTACATACAAAAAAAGCAGAGGAAATCCCCTGCTTTTGAATTAGTTATTTGTTGATGATTGACGGTTACGATTACGGTTACGGTCTCCACCACGGTTACGATCTCCGCCACGGCTTCCACCTTCAGCGTTACGGTTACGGTCTCCGCCACGGTTACGGTCTCCGCCACGGTTACGGTCTCCGCCACGATTACGATCTCCACCACGATTACGGTCTCCGCCACGGTTACGATCTCCACTACGGCCTCCACGATTACCTTGGTAGCCTCCGCCGTTGCCACGACGTCCGCCGCCTCCGCCGCCGCCGCGTCGTCCATCTTTCGCTACAACTGGTGGCTCAGAAGTTAAGTTAATTGGTGTTTGGTCTGGTTCTTTTGTCATTAATTTCAATGCAGCTGCTACAACTGAGATTGAATCATGCTCTTCTACTAACTCTTCCGCTAGACGTTTGTAGTAAGATAAGTTATCGTTCTCGATCATTGATACTAACTTCTCAGAAGCCATACGTTGTTGGCCTTCTAACGCCTCATCTAATGTTGGTGGCGTCAAGCGCTCCATGTTACGTTTCGTTGTACGCTCAATTAATTTTAATTGGCCGAACTCACGTGGTGTGATGAAGCTCATTGCAAGACCTTTTTTACCTGCGCGGCCTGTACGACCGATACGGTGAACATAACTCTCAGGATCTTGTGGTAAGTCGAAGTTATACACGTGCGTTACGCCTGAAATATCAAGTCCACGCGCAGCTACGTCTGTCGCTACTAATACTTCGATTGTTCCTTGCTTGAACTTACGTAATACAGACATACGCTTCGCTTGAGAAAGGTCACCGTGGATTCCTTCTGCAGTGTAACCACGTAAGTTTAACGCTTCAGATAACTCATCTACACGGCGTTTTGTACGACCGAATACGATAGCTAATTCTGGAGATTGGATATCTAAAAGACGAGTTAATGTATCAAACTTCTTCTTCTCTTGTACTTCCACATAGTATTGTGTAATGTTAGGCATTGTAACTTCTTTTGCCTTTACTTTCACTAATTGTGGATCTTTCATGAAGCGCTCACCAATACGACGGATTGGATCTGGCATTGTAGCTGAGAATAGAAGTGTTTGTCTTTCTTCTGGTACATCCGTTAAGATTGACTCGATGTCTTCAATGAAGCCCATGTTTAACATTTCATCCGCTTCGTCTAATACTACTGTATGAACGTTGTTTAAACGGATTGTTTTGCGGTTCATGTGGTCCATGATACGACCTGGCGTACCTACGATTAATTGTGGACGCTTCTTTAATGAACGAATTTGACGACCAATGTCTTGTCCGCCGTAGATTGGTAAGATGCGAACACCTTTGAATGAACCAATTTTGTATAATTCTTCAGCAACTTGGATTGCAAGCTCACGTGTAGGAGCGATAACGATACCTTGAATGTGCTCACTCTTCGTATCGATTTTCTCTAATAATGGTAAACCGAATGCTGCTGTTTTACCTGTACCAGTTTGAGCTTGACCAATTACGTCGTTCCCTTCTAATGCTAAAGGAATTGTTTGAGCTTGGATTGGTGTTGCTTCCTCAAATCCCATCTTTTCTACTGATTGTAATAACTTTTCACTTAAACCTAATTCACGAAATGTTGCCAATGCGCTATTCTCCTTTTATTTATAAATATTTACAGGTAACTAAGCCATTCTCCTTCAGCTCCGAGCTAGGTGAGAACAGCATATCCGTAGTTGCCCTTTTGGAATAAGAAATGATAAGAAATATGATCAAGAACTTATACTTTCTTATCACAATAAAGAACACTTGGCGGGTACTAGACGTTTAGACCTAGATGGCTACCTAGATATGTTTATGAAAATAAGAAATGATAAAAAATTTATACTTTCTTAATATCTTATCAAAAAAAGACATTTTCCAAACGAATCGGAAAATGACACTCTATTTATTCATTGTCGTTAGTACTCGAGCAAATACGTGTACATCTAACTGTATCCTATTCATTATATAGATGCTTTATCAAAAAAGCAAATGACTTCTTTTCTCATTTTTTATTGTAAGGCGCTTTCATCCCACCTTTTACCTTCTCTATCGTTAAGATAATTCGTTTCTGTTTTGTATCTGCTCTTTTTGCACTAACAATCCATTCAATAAACCCTTTTTGATAAGAAGGAGCTAATTTTTCAAATGCTTCTTTTGCTTGTGGATTCTCTTTGAATGCCAATAATAGTTCCTCTGGCATAGTTAATTCTTTTTTCACCTTGTTTGCGGATAGTGTTGATGCCTTCTTTGATTTCTTACGTGTTGTTTCATGAGCAGAGCGAAAACGCATTGCAGACCATGTCTCGTCAATCGAAATTAACGAGACTCCTTCAAATTCAGCTTTTTCCATGACATCCCACCCATAATCACGGCTAATGTCTGTTTTAATAGATGAACTTTTCTTCGGATAGGCAATCCAAAGTAGTCCACCTTGCGTAAGTGCTTCTACCGCATCAGAAGCGTAACATTCCAATTCCGCTATACTGTGTACAAATAAGTTAACAAAGGAGTACTTTCCTTGACTGGCAGTGTGTAATCTATCCTCTACCACCGAGAAAACCTCTTCTATATATTGTGCAGGAGCATTCATTATTAATACATCCTCTTCTACGGGCATACGTATTTTTTTCATTACTGCGTGCAAATTTCCCCCTCCTTTTCCTGTACACATACAAAAAATCCGCCAATCACACAGATTGGCGAACTTCTCTCTTTAATTTCTTAATGCCTCTACCACTTCTTCTAGCTTCATTCCACGAGATGCTTTCACGATAACTAAATCATTACCAGTTGCCACACTCTTTACTTCATTAATTAACGCTTCTTTATCACGATACGCTTGTACGCCCGTACGTGCTTGTGCTGTTTTCGCAATTTCCTCTCCAAGTGGGCCGAATGTAAAGACATAATCAATTGTCTCTTTATCGATATGCTCTCCTACCTCTTGGTGGAATGCTACTTCTTGTTCACCTAGCTCTAACATATCTCCTAATACAACAATTTTCTTACCATATCCTGTTAAGCCATGCACGAAATTAAGTGCCGCTTTCATCGCTGATGGACTTGCGTTATATGCATCGTTAATAATTGTTAAGCCTGATGGTGCTTTCTCTACTTCCATGCGCATCTTCGATAACTGCAAAGAAGCTAATCCTTCTTTCATCGCTTCATATGGTACGTCAAAGCTCTTTGCAACAGCCATTGCTGCCAATGCATTTGCAACGTTATGCTTTCCTAGTGCATTTAAGAAGTACGTTGTATTATCCGTCTTATTCAATGTAAATGTTGTCCCGTCCGCTTTTAACTCAATGGATGTTGGATAATAGTCGCTACTAGCGTCATCTCCAAATGTAATAGCTGTTACATCCTTCATTTTCGCCACACGATCTAGAAGTAATGGCTCATCTCCGTTATAGACAAGTACGCCCCCTTCTTTTAAGCCCGCTACAATTTCTAGCTTCGCTTTCGCAATACCATCACGAGAACCAAGTTCCATCATATGTGCTTCCCCAATATTCGTCACAATTGCCGCGTCTGGCTCTGCAATTGTGGATAGTAATTCGATTTCACCGAACCCACTCATCCCCATCTCTAATACTGCTACTTCCGTATCTTCTTCTAGCTGTAAAATTGTAATCGGTAAACCAAAATGATTATTAAAGTTTCCTTGCGTCTTCTGAACTTTGTACGTTGTCCCCAGCACACTTGCCACGATATCTTTCGTTGATGTCTTTCCGTTACTTCCCGTAATACCAACGACTTTCAATCCTAATTCATTACGGTACGCTTTCGCTAATGCTTGTAATGCAAGTAATGTATCTTCTACATAAATAACTGGAATAGAAGTCGGTGCATTTGGTTCCCCTGTTTTCCATAACGTCGCTGTGGCACCTTGTTCAATTGCACTCTCGATGAACTCATGTCCGTTGAAGCGTTCCCCTTTAATTGGGATAAATAAATTCCCCTTCACTACTTCACGTGAATTAATCGTAATCCCTTGGATCATTACCTCTTCATAAGTAGTTTCTAATCCTGTTCCATTCACCATATCTTGAATGCTTTTTAGGATGCGTTTAATCATCTTACTCTCTCCTCGCTATAAAAGCACTATTCAGGTGAATAGTGCTTTCTCATTTGTTGTTACTGTTTCAGAAAAGCTTACATCGTATACTTGATTTTTTGTTTTTCTTCGTGGCGCTCAATTGCTAGTTGAATTAATTGTTCGATAATTTCTGGATACGTCATACCAGCTTCTTGCCACAGCATTGGGAACATGCTAAATGGCGTGAATCCAGGCATTGTATTTACCTCATTAATTAATAATTCTTCTTTCTCTGTTAAGAAGAAATCTGCACGCACAAGACCAGAGCAGTCTAATGATTTGAATGCACGGATTGCTTCCTCTTTCATACGAGTTGCTACTTCTTCTGAAACTGGAGCTGGAATTAACAAACCAGTGCTTCCATCTTCATATTTTGCTTTGTAGTCGTAGAAGTCTGTCTTTGGTACGATTTCTCCAATAACCGAACAACTTGGATTATCGTTACCCATTACACCCACTTCAATTTCACGTCCAATAATACCTTCTTCAACAATTACTTTACGGTCAAAGATAAATGCTTCTTCAAATGCCGCCATTAACTCTTCACGGTTACGACATTTGCTAATACCTACACTTGAACCTAGGTTTGCAGGTTTTACGAAGCATGGGTATCCTAATTCTTTCTCTACTTCTTCACATGCCACTTCTTTGTTTGCTTCAAACTGACTACGGATGTACCATACGTAGTTTGGTTGTGTTAAACCAGCTTGTGCAAAGATATTCTTCATGATTACTTTATCCATACCAGCAGCTGAAGCTAATACACCGTTCCCTACATACGGAAGGTTCATTAATTCAAGTAATCCTTGAACTGTACCATCTTCTCCATTTGGTCCGTGTAATAACGGGAAGATAACATCGATTGCATCTTCTTTCGCTTGTTCTGTTGGGAATAACTCTGTATTTAATGTCATCGGAGCAAATGCTTTCTCATCTGGGAACTGAAGTTGCTTCACTTCTGACACAGCTCCTTCAAGACGCTCGCCACGAACCCATTTCCCTTGTTCTGTTATATAAATTGGATGTACTTCATATTTTGAATGATCTAATGCTTTTGTAACTGCTAAAGCTGTTTGTAATGATACTTTATGCTCCGCAGATTTTCCACCGTATAATAAACCTAACTTGATTTTCATGGTTAATCCTCCTTAACACTCTTGCATTTCTCTATTGTAAACATTTTGCGCCTATATGCATAGATACCTTTCTTATTTTATAACAAAATAGGCGAATATGTGCGTAGGAAGTTCTCTCTTTTCTATAAAAAAAGAAACCTCGCTAAGTAGCAAGGTTTCCATCATCATTACGAATAAATTGTCATCTTCTCACGTATATCCGTGCGTGGCTTCGCTTGTGGCACTTTCTCGAAATATCCAAGGTGAAGCGTGCCAACAATCTTCTCTCCTGGTTGTATACCTACTGCCTCGCGGAAAGCTGGATGCCAGTTATATCCGTTCGTCTTCCAGACAACACCGATTTTCTGTTCCCATGCAAGCAATTGGAAGTTCTGGATGAACGCACTCGTTGCGCTAAAGTCTTCCTCCCATTGCTTTTGACGTGGATCTTCTTTCATGACAACAAGCATATGGACCGGTATACCCATTAAGTAGTTTGTCATCTTCTCCGCTACTTTCGCCTTTTCATCTGGAGAATATGTACGTAACACCGATTCCGTAAATTTCTCTTTTCCTGCTCCGTGGAATAGAATAATACGCCATGGCTCACGTAATCCATGGTTTGGTGCCCACTTTGCATCTTCTAATAAATCAATTACAGCCTCTATATTTAACTCATCTGCTTTAAACTCTCGAATGGAACGCCTCTCTCGAATAACATCCGCAACGGTACGTACTTCCTTCATTGTTTTATCCCTCATTTTTTCGTTATCTTTGTCTTCATCATAAACTAATTGAAAATGATTATCAATATCGTATAAAAAATATATCTATCTTTCTTTGACCCATTCTTCTTCCCCGTACTACAATGGAGACAATACTAACGAAAAGGAGAGACAAATGAACAAACTTATTACCATCGGCATTACACTTGTTCTTATATTAACGGTTGGCTTTTTTCTCTTTCAGAAGAACGAACCACAAAAAACTACTTCAAAACAAACAAACACTTCTACTGAACAACAATCGATAGAAGAATCACCAAAAATCGGCTTTCGAGCACCTTCTTTTTCTTTAACGAGCCTGGATAATATGACGTACTCTTTAAAGCAAACAAAAGGGAAACCGACTGTTATGTTCTTCTGGGCATCATGGTGTCCAAACTGCGAAGCATTGTCTCCTGAATTAGAACGACTATATGAGAAATATAAAGCGGAGATGGAGGTATACTCCGTAAATTTAACATCACAAGATTCCTTCGATCGTGCGACCAGATTTGCCGAAGAACACCAATTTTCATTCCCTGTTCTACTCGACGAAGACGGGACCGTGGCGCAAGCATATCGTGTCATTGGTACACCAACCACTTATTTCATCGATAAAAACGGCATTATCGTTGATATTGTCCAAGGTGCAGCCAATCCAGCACAATTTACAGAGAAGTTTGAGAAACTTGTTAATACCAATTAAACAAAAACGTACTCAGTGCTACCATAACACAGAGTACGTTTTATATTTTATGATAGTATGTTCCATTAAACAAAAGTGCAATATCTCCTACTGCCCCTATACAGAAAAAAATGAAATAATAACTTGCGATTGTAATATGTTTCGTAAATAATTCTTCAAAGGCTTTAATAAATAGCTGTTCGAATTTAAACCAACTTAACACCCACCCTAACACAAGAAAACTAATAACAATCATCCACTACACCTCTCTTCTTTTCCATCCTGTTCCTAATTATAACACGCTCCCTTTAATATTTATTTCAATATAATTTCCATTGTCACTTCCTCCACAAAAAAACTTTATATCCAACTAAACAAATGAGGAAAATGTATTATAAAAATTATCCTAATAATGTATCATTTAATACCTCTTGTCTTTGTACAAGCTATATAATAAAGAGAGAAACTTAACAAAAGGAGGGAAACATGTGACACTTATTGCTTTTGAAATATTGATTATTGCTATTTTCGCAGGCATAATTGGTGCCGTCCTTGGACTTGGTGGCGGCATTATTATTACACCTGCATTAACATTATTGTTTGACGTAGATATTAACTATGCAATTGGTGCCAGCATCATCTCCGTTATTGCTACTTCAAGCGGATCAGCAGTCGCTTATATAAAAGAACGGATTACAAATATACGTATTAGCATGTTTCTAGAGATTGCGACAACAGTCGGTGCCGTTACAGGTGCATTAATTGCTGGGTTCATCGCTCCAGATTACTTGTACATTATTTTTGGACTACTCCTACTCTATTCAGCAATCGCTATGTTAAAGAAAAAAAACACAGAGGGAATTGACGTTGAACCACATCCACTTGCAACAAAACTTAACTTGAACAGTAGCTATTATGACAAAGCAATTCAACAACACATCCCTTATAATGTTACAAATGTTTATGGAGGATTTAGCGTGATGTACGGGGCGGGTATTCTCTCTGGATTACTTGGTATTGGTAGTGGTAGCTTCAAAGTAATGGCAATGGACATGTTCATGAAATTACCACTTAAGGTATCTAGTGCAACAAGTAATTTCATGATGGGGGTAACAGCGACAGCTAGTGCGAGTGTCTACTTCCTCCGCGGAGACATTGATCCAAAGATTGCAGCACCAGTTGCGATTGGCGTTCTAATCGGAGCTGCTATCGGAGCACGTATAATGCAACGATTAAAAAGCAAAACGACACGCATGTTATTCATTCCTATTCTTGCTTACGTTGCAATTCAAATGATTTTACAAGGACTGGGGTGGAAATGGTGAGTCATCGTGAACAAATAGAACAGGTTTCATCATCAGATATGGATAATAGTCCTTTTATTATTAGTACTGTCATCCGTATTGGTGTTTGGGTAAGTGCCGCTTTTATTATTGTTGGGCTAACAATGTTTCTTGTGACTGGTGACAGCGGTTATCCGTACGAAACATACCCAACAACATTAACAGCGATATGGAGTGGTTTACTTGCAGGGAAATCGTACGCCATTATTTTGACAGGTTTATTCTTACTCATTTTGACACCCGTTTTCCGGATTGTTACAACGCTTTTCTTATTTTGGAAACAACGGGATATAATTTATGTCTGTATTGCACTCATTCTCTTATTCGTCCTATTCATTAGCTTTGTTATCGGTAAAACAACGTAGGCCCCTTCCATAAGAAGAGGCCTTTTTTCAACTTGCTGCACCTTTATAAAAACGTTTGTATGTAATAAGCGCAAGTAGCACACTAATAAGCGTGAAAGCAAGCAAAATTGCAATTGCCGGAAAAATTGCTACTATATTTGCATCTCTCGCAAATATATCAATGTAGGCATTTTGTGCCCAGTACTGCGGTAAAAATTGTGCGATAGATTGCATAAACTCTGGCATAATACTAAGCGGGAACCATAGCCCTCCTAAAGCAGCACCCCCAATCGCAATAATTTGCGCAAATGCTTGTGCCGTATTATCATCCTTTGAAATGAACGACACAACGAGCCCCATTGATGTACTTACTAATGCTAATACAAAGGATAAAACAATAAGTGCAGGAATGTTTCCTATTTGTAAATCGTACACAAAGTGACCAAATGCAAATAATACGGCAATTTGCCCACATACGAGAATGATGTTTGGAATCCACATTCCCAGCAAATAATGAATTGGTTTAATTGGCGTACTTGCTAGTCTTGTTACCATTCCATTTTTCTTATCGTCTAAAAAGACTTTTGACATACTCATCATAATAAAGAATACGGCCATAACCGTATAACCTGGAATATACTGCGTAATCGCATTTACTTTCTTCGTTTCCTGCGCCTCATATTGGATATGAAGTGGAGAAGTCATGAGCTGGGTTGTTATTGCTTCATCTTTGGTAAAAGATAATAGTGCCGATTTTACTTTTTGTTCTTTGTATTCGTTTGCTACTGATTCAAATAACGTTCTGACAGGCTCAACAGCTTGGGCTGAACCACTTGTACCATCATAGGCGAACAAAATCTTAACCTCTTGTTGATTCGTTACCTTTTCTTCAAACCCTTTTGGTATTTCTATATAGACCGCATATGTCCCATCTTTCACTTTCTCTATTGAATCTTCGCCTTCTTCTATTTCAATAAATTTGAAACTTTTCGATGTACTTATTTGCTCGATAAACTCTTTTGACATTGTACTCTTATCATAATCGGCATAATACACTTTAAACGTGAAATTCGTATTCCCAAACACCGAGGCAAAAATAACAATGAAGATAATAGGGAAGCCAACCATCCAGAAATACGTACCCGGTTGCTTTAATAACTTCTTCAATTCTTTCCGCATAATTGCTTGCATCATTTCGCTCACCTCCCCTTTAATCTCGTAATTTCTTCCCTGTTAATAATAAGAAAATATCTTCTAACGACGTTTGCGAAAGTTCTAAACGCTGTACGTGTAGTTGATGTTCCCTTACATAGGTCGCTATTTGTTGTAACGTTTCTAGTGGCGTATCACTACTAACTAAATAACCATTCCCTTTCTCAATAAGCATCCCAAATGACTGTAATTGCTCTTTCATGATGTCTTGTCCTTCTACGTATACTCCTTGCTTCGAATGCTTTTGAATAATCTCCATTAAATTTCCGCTTTCGACAACTACGCCTAAATCAATAAGTGCCATATCATCACATAAATATTGCACTTCTTCCATATAGTGACTCGAATAAATAATCGTCTTTCCCTCTTTCTTCAACGCCAAAATAATATCAAATATGTAATTACGCGATTGAGGATCAATTCCAACTGTCGGCTCATCCATTACAATAACAGATGGATTATGAAGCAATGCACACCCAATATTAATACGTCGCTTCATTCCCCCCGAGAACGTACTCACTTTGTCTTTGCCACGCTCTTCTAGACCTACTAGAGCAAGCACCTCTTTCATACGTTGTTCTAATTCCTTCCCTCTTAAGCCATACACACCACCAAAAAAGCGTAAGTTATCAATCGCTGATAATTCTTCCGTTAACACAATATCTTGTGGCACATATCCTAATTCTTTCTTAACGGCTTGATCATATTGAGCTGGATTGATTCCTCTAACGGTTACCTCTCCATTGTATTCTTGTAAGACACCACAAACGATTTTCATTAACGTTGATTTCCCAGCACCATTTGGTCCGATAAGACCAAAACATGTACTAGGTTGAATGGTAAGACTAACACGCTTTAGTGCTTGTTGTGTTTTGTATGCCTTTGATACATCTTTAATAGAAATCATTTTATTCCCTCCTCTCTCTATTACTATTCTTTTATTAGCTGTATATGTCATTCGACACCTTTATTAACAATCCCCCCTTCTCTAACATTTTCCGGGAAATTATTTCATATAGGTGTATTTCTATTGTCTAGAAATGTCATTTATATTACGCTACTACATAGAAAAGGAGGCGTTTCATATGCAAAAGATTATCAAAATCATCCGTCCAATAGATTGGGAAAAGGCACAAAATATCGGAGAAATCATTGAGTCATCATTAACAACAGAGGGTTTTATTCACTGCTCATACGAATATCAAGTACCTAATACAGCAGCAAAGCATTTCAGTGAGGAGGAACGAATTCTTCTTCTCGTTGTGAATGAACAGAAAGTAAGTGAAACACTCAAAGTGGAACTAGCGAAAAACGGGGAATATTATCCGCATATTTTCGCTCCTATTTCCATACATGCCATTGAAAATGTCTTCACAGTTCTCAAGCAAAAAGATGGTACATTCCCTTTCCCCACTAGATAACCCATATAAAAAAGGTGCATTGCTTCTTTGCAATACACCTTTTTGTATTAAGAAAGACGATACATTCTTGCTTCGTATGGACGTAACGAATTTGTCATTCCCTCTGTTTCCTCATAGTTATGAAGCAATAAATTCTCAGGTTCTACTGTATACCCATCAAGCTCATATGTTGCTTCTTTTGCCGATAAGTTCGTTAATACAAGTACTTTTTCCTCCCCTAATGTACGTGTGTAGGCAAAGATTTGCTTGTCTTCTCCTAGTAACAATTCGTATGCTCCGTATATTAGAACATTTGATTGTTTTCGCAGTGCAATCATCTTCTTATAGAAATGAAGAATAGATGTTTCATCTTCCTCCTGTACAGCGATATTAATACTCTCGTAATTTGGATTCATAGCAAGCCACGGTGTACCTGTTGTAAATCCTGCATTTGCTGCCCCATTCCATTGCATCGGTGTACGTGAGTTATCACGTGCACAATCCCAAATAATTGCCATTACTTCTTCATGCGTTAAGCCTTCTTCACGTTTCTTCTTGTACAAGTTCTTTACCGCAACGTCATCATACTGATCGATCTCAAATTGTACATTTGTCATACCAATTTCTTGTCCTTGATAAATGAACGGCGTACCTTTCATGAAGAAATACATTGTTGCTAACGCTGTTGCACTCTCAAACCAATACATTGAATCATTTCCCCATGTTGATACACTACGTGGTTGGTCATGGTTTTCGATATACAGTGCATTCCATCCTTTACCTTCTAACGCCATTTGCCATTTCGATAATACTTCTTTCAATTTCACTACGTCGACTTCTTTCGTCGTTTCAGAACGCCATAAATCTAAATGTTCGAATTGGAAAATCATACCGAAAATACCTTTTTCTTCACCAACCCATGCTTCCGCTTCATCCGTCTTTACACCATTTGCTTCACCGACTGTCATAATATCGTATTTCGCAAATGTCTCCTTCTTTAATTCTTGTAGAAGCGGTTGAATACCTGTTACGTTCATATGTTTATCGAACGACGATACATACTTCTCACCTTTAGGATTTGGCATATCTGCAAATCCTTCTTCTTTCTTAATATGACTAATTGCATCGACACGGAATCCATCAATTCCTTTATCTAACCACCAGTTAACTGTCTTATATAGGGCTTGACGTACTTCTTCGTTCTCCCAATTTAAATCTGGTTGGCGACGAGAAAAGACATGTAAGAAATATTGTTCTGTCTTCTCATCATATTCCCATGCAGAACCGTTAAAAATACTTTCCCAGTTATTCGGTTCTGCACCGTCTTTACCGTCTCTCCAAATATACCAATCACGTTTTGAATTATCTTTTGAAGAACGTGATTCAATAAACCATGGATGTTCATCACTTGTATGATTAATTACTAAGTCGATAATTAACTTCATACCACGCTTATGTGTTTCCTCTAATAGCTCATCGAAATCTTCCATCGTACCAAACTCATCCATAATGTCTTGGTAATCGCTAATGTCATATCCATTATCGTCATTCGGTGACTTATACATTGGACAAATCCAAATCACATCGATTCCTAGGTCTTTTAAGTAATCTAACTTGCTAATAATCCCTCGTAAATCACCGATTCCATCACCGTTAGAATCCATGAAACTTCTTGGATAAATTTGATATGCTACCGCTTCTTTCCACCATGTCTTATTCATTTCTAGTACCCCTCTCTTACTCTATGCAAAAGCGCTTTCATTACTGTGATTGAAGGAAGGCACTTTTTCTATGCCTTCTTTCTATTTTTATTTAGTTACCATATGTTTTAGCTAAATAAGCACCGCCTACTACACCCGCATCATTTCCCAAAGTAGCAAGTGCAAGCTTCGTACTCGTACGTACCGTTGAGAATGCATACTCCTCAAAGTAACGTGTTACCGGCTGAAGCAATGCGTCACCTGCCGCTGATACACCACCGCCGATAACAATTTTCTCTGGGTTTAACATGTTACCAATATTCGCAACCGCAGCTCCTAAATGATCTGCAATCTCATCCACAATATCCGTTGCTAGTGCATCACCTTGTTTATATGCATCAAACACATCTTTCGCTGTTAGCTTCTTCTCCCTATCTATATCTTTTAATACACTCTCCCGTGCATCTTTCTCGATATATGCTACTGCTGTACGAGCAATTCCTGTTGCAGAGGCAATTGTCTCTAAGCATCCTGTCTTGCCACAGTTACATACATAGCCACCTTTTCTAATAACCGTTACATGGCCAATTTCTCCACCAGCACCTTTTGCACCGTGTACAATTTTGCCATCGACAATAACTCCGCCGCCAATACCTGTACCAA
This sequence comes from Priestia taiwanensis, assembly GCF_014638355.1. GTDB lineage: Bacteria > Bacillota > Bacilli > Bacillales > Bacillaceae_G > Priestia_D > Priestia_D taiwanensis. Next base: position 5,338 of record NZ_BMFK01000010.1, on the reverse strand, counting down.
GTGTCATACATACTAAGTCTTTCGTTCCTGCACCTGCACCTTTCCACAATTCACCTAATGATGCAATGTTTGCATCATTATCAACAAACACAGAAACACCCATACGCTCTTCTAAATACGCTCGCACATGCGTTTTCCCCCAACCAATATTGATACAATGCTCAACTACTCCACTCTCAAAATCAACCGGTCCAGGTACGCCAATACCGATACTACTTACTTGCTTTTTTGTAATATTATGTGTCACTGCTCGCTCTTCAATCGACTGTGCAATGTTCGGAAGAATATTTTTTCCCGCTCCTGATGTATCTGTGGCAATTTCCCACTTATGTAGAATTGTTCCCTCTTCTGTCACAAATGCTAATTTCGTCGTTGTACCACCTAAATCAACTCCAACTACCACCTTTTTATCCATTAGTCCTCTTCCTTTCTTCATCTCTATCTATATACTATATTGTCCAACAAACTAGTTCGTCGTTCATATCTTTTTCTATCCCCATTATGCCACCAGACGACAAATTACGCAAACGGTTTCATAACTTTTTATTTGTTTTTTTATGATATTATTTATTCCACCAAACATCTATATCATCCTTTTATTAGTATACTACGCTTACTGCTAACATACAGACTTCTATACATGTTTTTCACAACAAAAATCCGATAAATAATTTTTAAAATTATTTATATTTTATGATTGCATTGTGAAAATAATTCAATTACAATAAATTCATGCAAGCGGTTGCACTTTCTTGTTTGCATATGTTTTATTGCACTATTTAAAAGATGATTCACATATTATTTACTAACAAAGGGGGAAAAAGGGATGAAGAAATCAAAATTCATTTCGTTCGACTTCTGGCAAAAGTTCGGTAAAGCATTACTAGTAGTAGTTGCCGTTATGCCAGCTGCAGGCTTAATGATTTCAATCGGAAAGCTAATTGGAATGTTTGGTGGAGATATTTCACTTGTGATGACAAGTGCCCGTGTGATGGAGGACATCGGTTGGGCTATCATTACAAACTTACATGTACTATTCGCAGTTGCAATTGGGGGATCTTGGGCGAAAGAACGCGCAGGCGGTGCATTCGCAGGTCTTCTTGCATTTATCTTAATTAACCGTATCACTGGTGCGATCTTCGGTGTAAACGGTTCCATGCTACAAGAAGAAGGTGCTAAAGTTAGCTCTACTTTGGCGGGAGATTTAGTAGTAAAAGATTACTTTACATCGGTACTTGGTGCACCTGCACTTAACATGGGTGTATTCGTCGGCATTATTGCCGGTTTCTTAGGGGCTTCCCTATTCAACAAATATTATAACTACGATAAGTTACCACAGGCACTTGCTTTCTTTAACGGAAAACGCTTTGTGCCATTCATGGTTATTATCGGTTCAACGATTACTGCAATTATTCTATCTTTACTTTGGCCGTTCGTACAAGGCTTACTAAATGACTTCGGTGGCTGGATTGCAACATCGAAGGATACAGCACCAGTTATCGCACCGTTCATCTTCGGTACGTTAGAACGTCTATTATTACCGTTTGGATTACATCATATGTTAACGGTTCCAATGAACTACACTGGATTAGGTGGAGAATATATCATTCAAACTGGAGAAAAGGTAGGCCAAGTAGTAGCTGGCCAAGATCCACTTTGGTTAGCTTGGATTAACGACTTAAATAACTTAGTAGGTACAAATCAAGCTGCCTACGATCAATTACTAACAGATGTAACACCTGCACGCTTTAAAGTAGGTCAAGTAATTGCTTCAACAGCATCATTAATCGGTATCGCATTAGCGATGTACAAAAATGTAGACAAAGAGAAACGTTCTAAATATAAACCAATGTTCTTATCAGCTGCATTAGCAGTATTCTTAACTGGTGTAACAGAACCGATCGAATTCATGTTCATGTTCATCGCACCAGTATTATATGTTGTATATGCAGTTTTAACTGGTATTTCATTCGCAATGGTAGACTTCATTGATTTACGTATTCACGCATTTGGTTTTATCGAGTTATTAACGAGAACACCAATGATTGTGAACGCTGGCTTAACGAAAGATTTAATTTACTTCTTCCTAACATGCCTTGTGTTCTTCGGATTAAACTTCGCAGTATTTAATATCTTAATTAAGAAGTTTAACATACCAACACCAGGACGTGCTGGTAACTATATCGAAATGGAGGAAACAGAAGTAGCAGCCTCTACTTCATCTTCTACTCCAGCAGTGGAAAACCAGGCAACAGCAATTATTGCATTACTAGGTGGACGTGAAAATATTGCTGATGTAGATGCATGTATGACTCGCCTACGTGTAACAGTAAAAGAAGCAGACAAAGTAGCGTCTGAAGCTGATTGGAAACAAAACGGTGCAATAGGTTTAATCGTCAAAGATCAAGGCGTACAAGCGATTTATGGACCAAAGGCAGACGTTCTGAAGTCTGATATTCAAGACATTTTAGGAGTTTAAGTACATGAAATTATTAACGCTGAACTGCCATTCATGGCAAGAACAGCAACAACTAGAAAAAATTGAACATATTGCAGATGTGATCGCGAAGCAACAATACGATGTCATTGCTCTTCAAGAAGTAAGCCAGTCTGTTGATGCTACGATATACGTAGCTCCGCTAAAGAAAGATAACTACGGACTATTGTTACTTGAAGCACTGAAAAGACGAAATATAACCAACTACACACTTGTGTGGGATTGGGGACATATTGGCTACGACACATATGAAGAAGGCGTTGCTATTTTAACGAGGCTACCGATCATTGATCAGCAAGACTTCTTCATTTCGAAAAGTACAGACCAATCGTATTGGAAAACAAGAAAGATTATAGGGGTGACTGTTTCGTACAAAGGAGCCCCCATCTCCTTCTATTCTTGTCATCTCGGCTGGTGGAATGATGAGGAAGAACCATTTGCATATCAAGTAGATATGTTACTCACACACGCACCAGATAATCATCTAGCCTTTTTCTTAGGAGACTTTAACAACAACGCTTCTATTACAGGGGAAGGATATGATTATTTACAAGAACGTGGTCTTTATGATACATACACATTAGCAGAAGAACGTGATAACGGTACTACTGTTCAAGGAAAAATTGATGGATGGGATAAAGACAACGGCGATATGCGCATTGATTTAATTTTAGCAAACAAGCTTATCTCGGTTCATTCATCCAAGGTTATCTTTAACGGAACAAACCATGAAGTTGTTTCTGATCACTTTGGAATAGAAGTTGTGCTAAATCTATAAAACAAGGTGATTTCCTCATAGTAGGAAATCACCTTGTTTTTTTATTTCACTTGAAAAAGCGCTGTCCATAATCCATCTACACCAAATACTTCATCGCTCTGTAAGACTTTCATCGGACGTATTTCTACTACTTCAAACATATCAAAAATCACTCTTAGTTTCTCTTCTGTAAATCCTAAACCCCCTTGTAGACTCTGCAATCGATATACATCCCAGTCTGATATCGTTGCTCCTCCTAATGGACCGTCCTCAGCAAAGCAAGTAAGCGCAAAATAACCACCACGCTTCAATGCTTTCTGGAGTACACGGAGATAACTCATTCGACGATGCGGAGCAATATGATGGAAACAACCAGAATCATACACGATATCATATATGCCTTCTTCTATATCTAATTCAAATAGATTACGATGAAGAAACGTAACATCAACATTTTGTTCCTTCGCTCGTTCCGCAGCCCAAGTCAGTGCTTCCTGTGATAAATCTACCGCATCAACGATACATCCTTGCTCTGCAAAATAAATGGCATTTCTTCCTGGTCCACACCCAAGTTCTAGTACACGTCCACTCTTCCATCTACCTTCTGTAAAATGCGCTACAAGATTTTCATCTGGCTTCTGTTCAAAAAATGGAATCTTCTTTTCACGATTTGAATAAAATTCATCCCAAAATGGTACGGGTTCGCGTAAAAAACTATCTAGCATCTTCCATACATCTTCTTCCGTACGAATAACTTCTTTTCGTATTGTTTCTTCCATTTGCTTTACCCCCACACGGTTAATGTTGTTTCACAATCATTCTCATCCGTAATATAAGAGACATTCTCGAATCCATAGTTCTTCGCATTGACATACAATCGTTCTATTTGCTCTTGATCCTTCACATACATCGTAATGTATGAACTATCTATCACTCTAAAGATCAATTCGCAATCACTCTCAAGAAATTCTTCATATGTTTTTACTTCTTGTACTTCTTCCGTTCTATATGCTTGTAAACTCAAGAAAATAAGATATTGAGGCGATTCCTTCATACGTTGTCTTAATTGGAAGCCATCTATGACTTTTTCATCTTCTGAAAATAAAGGGACTAACTCCTGCTTTCTAACGATATATGACTCTTCTCCACCGTTTTTCCAATGATAGATAGTTACGTCCATTGGCTTTAATAAATAAGAAAGAAAAAACCATATTCATTTGGAATCTCACATGTCACTCCACGTTTCATTCAAATCCCCCTTGTCTCCTTTTCTCTATTATATCAATATGAATACTATTCTTTGTTTCATCCATATTAAAAGCACCTTACATCCCTCATCCATTCATTCCTCTCCCTAACATGTAACACACTCCTACATTAATAAATAAGCTATGTGTACGACATTACACCTCTTGATAAAGTTATATCCATCCATTCACTCTTTCAGTTACCTATAGCCTATTTTGGCTTCTAGATAGCATATTATCTTCCAAACAAATAGATTTATCATTACAAATATTTCAAAAATATAACAAGAAAGCGTACAATAAAAATACTAATTAAAAGGAGAAATAGTATGATTCGACAAGCAGTAGGCGCAATAGTAGAACAGGGAGATACATTTTTACTTATCTGTAAAACAACGATTAATACAATTACAGGAAAAGAACGCATAAAAGAAGAATGGGACTTCGTAAAAGGTGGTGTCGAACAAAGTGATGCGAATTTAGAGGAAGCTTTAATGAGAGAACTAGAAGAAGAAACAGGAAGCCGAAACTATATCATTATGCAGCAATATAAAGAAACCATCTCTTTTGATTTTCCAGTCCATATAAAAGAGAAAATAGGCTATACAAGTCAAAAAACAACAATGTTCCACGTTTGCTATAAAGGGAATAGAACCGATTTACAACCAAAAGATAAAGAAGTTGCAGCATTTTGTTTTGTTTCAAAAGAAGAAGTAATAACTATCCTCACCCATTTAGATACAAAAGACTTCTTTCTGAAAAATGTCATAAAAAAAGAACTAACATAATGTTAGTTCTTTTTACGTTGCCTGGCGACGTCCTACTCTCACAGGGGGA
>NZ_BMFK01000009.1 GCF_014638355.1 Priestia taiwanensis | reverse complement strand
AGGCGAGAAAAGCGGTTGGTACCAAGTAAAGGCAGCAGGCCAGACGGGTTGGGTATCAGCAGAGTTTGTGAAAGTGACGGACACACCAAAGCCAGACCCAAAACCAGACCCAAAACCACAACCAGAAGTGACGAAAAAGGCAGGAACAACAACGTCGAATTTAAATATGCGAACGACGAACAGCACGAGTGGGAAAATCATTACGACGCTGAAAACAGGAACATCTGTTGAAATTATAGGTGAGAAAAGCGGTTGGTACCAAGTAAAGGCAGCAGGTCAAACAGGTTGGGTATCAGCAGAGTTTGTGAAAGTGACGGATACACCAAAGCCAGATCCGAAACCAGATCCGAAACCAGAACCACAACCAGAAGTGACAAAAAAGGCAGGAACAACAACGTCGAATTTAAATATGCGTGATACAAATAGCACATCTGGAAAGATCATTACAACGTTAAAACCAGGAACATCTGTTGAGATTATAGGTGAGAATAGTGGTTGGTACCAAGTAAAGGCAGCAGGCCAGACAGGTTGGGTATCGGCAAAGTATGTGAATGTAACGGACTCACAAAAACCAGATCCGAAACCAGAAGTAACGACAAAAATGGGTAAGACAACATCAAACGTAAATATGCGTGATACAAATAGTACATCAGGAAAAATATTAGCAACTCTTCCGAGTGGCACAATCTTGAAAGTCCTTGATGAAAAGAATGGTTGGTACTATGTTGAAGCGAATGGATTAAGAGGATTTGTATCAGCTCAGTATGTAAAAGTGAACGCAGATGGAGAAACTCCAGAAGCTAGTATTACATATGCAACAGCAGATTTAAGAAAGCCATCAAACGTTACGGCAGCAGAGATTGATAGATATATCCAATCAATGCACCCTAATAGCCCGATGATTGGATTAGGAAAGTACTTTATTTCGGCTCAACAAGAATTCGGTGTTAATGCATTGTATTTAGCAGCTCATGCAATTTTAGAAACAGGCTACGGTAAATCTGAAATTTCATATCGTAAAAATAATTTATTTGGTTTAGCTGCATATGATAGCACACCATTCACAAGTGCAAAATACTTAACAAGTTATCATGAGAGTATTCGTTATAATGCAGACTTTGTACGTAAAAGTTATTTGAACCCAGGTGGTACATGGTATAAAGGTTCTGACTTAGTAAGTATGAATTTCTATTATGCGTCAGATAAAGGATGGGCAAGTAAAATAGCGAGTATTATGCAACGTATTAAACCGTTTGATGAAAAAGCATATAATAACGCTTCTATTTTACCAAGCAGTAGCAAAACATTAAGTATAAAAAATCTAAGTAATCAAATACCTTACGATATATATCCAGCTGGCAAAACAGCGGAAGTAAAGGTAGATGTTCAATATCGTACATCGCCGTTCCCGTATTCTACAACGAATATAAAGGGAGTATTAAAAGTAAATACAACAGTAAAAGTTATTAGGAAAGATCCTAAAGGATGGGTTGAAATTGTGAGCCCTACAGATGAAAGAGAGACATTCTGGGTAAAAGGTGAATTTTTAGGGATTTAATTAAATGAGCTTAGGAGAATTAGAGATTCTCCTAAGCTTTTTTTATATACTAGGCCTCTTAATCGACACTCGTCAGGTAAATTTGTTATAATAATTACAATTAAAAAAATTCTAAAAATTAGTACCGTAACTGTGTTTCACAAAGAAGAATTGAAAGATAGGGGATGAGATTTGTGAACTTGTACGAGAATAACTACCTCATTGTAACTGTATTCTTATTGTTAGGTATTTTGTTACCAGTAGTAGCGTTGTTTTTTGGGAAGCTACTTCGGCCGAACGTACCGACAAAAGGAAAGCAACTTACATATGAGAGTGGAATTGAACCGTTTCATCAGGCAAATGTTCGATTTCATGCTAGGTACTACATATTTGGGTTACTATTTGTCATCTTTGATGTCGAAACAGTCTTTTTATACCCTTGGGCAGTGGCATACGAGAAATTGGGCCTATTTGCATTAATTGAGATGCTCATTTTCGTTGTTATGTTATTAATTGGGCTTATTTACGCTTGGAAGAAGAAGGTGCTGAAATGGTTGTAAGAATGGATGGAATGTTACCAGAAGAGATGAAAGAGTTAGAGCAGAATATTTTTTTCACGACGTTAGAGCAGGTGAAGGCATGGGCGAGAAGTAATTCGTTATGGCCGATGACATTTGGTCTTGCTTGTTGTGCAATTGAAATGATGGGGGTAGGATCGTCGCACTATGACTTAGATCGTTTTGGATCATTTTTCCGAACGTCGCCACGTCAGTCAGATGTCATGATTGTATCTGGTACGGTCACGAAGAAAATGGCCCCAATTGTAAAACGTCTATACGACCAAATGCCAGAACCAAAATGGGTTATTGCAATGGGCTCTTGTGCGACAGCTGGTGGTCCGTATGTCAACTCATATGCAGTTGTTAAAGGAGTGGATCAAATTGTACCTGTTGATGTGTACATTCCAGGATGTCCACCAAATCCAGCTGCACTTATTTATGGTATTAACAAATTAAAAGAGAAAATTCGTTACGAAGCTAAGACTGGGAAGCAGGTGACGAATCGATGAGTGAAGAGAAGACGAAAGAACAGTTGAAGAAAGAAGCCGCGGAGAAAGCAAAAGCATTAGCAAAGCAAAAGTTAGCAGAACGACAAGCACAAGTAGAAATTACGGAAGCTTCTTTACAAGAGAAAGAATCGAAAGCGGTTACAGAAGATTTGGAGGGAGATGTTCCCTCAAGTATAAAATTGGAAAATACAGCACCCTCAGATGGATTATCAGTAGAAGAAGCATCAACAGAAAAAGAAGAGAATAATAAAGTAGAAGAATCTCCATCAGAAGAAGGAGACGAAAAAGCAAAGGCAATCGCTCTAGCAAAAGCAAAAGCGGCGGCGGCAGCAAAGGCAAAAGCAGCAGCATTGGCAAAGCAAAAGGGAGAAGCAGAAGTAACAGAAGAATCTCCATCAGAAGAAGGAGACGAAAAAGCAAAGGCAATCGCTCTAGCAAAAGCAAAAGCGGCGGCGGCAGCAAAGGCAAAAGCAGCAGCATTGGCGAAGCAAAAGGGAGAAGCAGAAGTAACAGAAGAATCTCCATCAGAAGAAGGAGATGAAAAAGCAAAGGCAATCGCTCTAGCAAAAGCAAAAGCAGTGGCAGCAGCAAAGGCAAAAGTAGCAGCATTAGCGAAGCAAAAGCGTGCGGGTGATACAGAAGAGTCTTCAACGGAAGAAGGGGACGAGAAAGCGAAAGCGATCGCAGCAGCGAAAGCAAAAGCAGTGGCAGCAGCAAAGGCAAAAGCGGCAGCATTAGCGAAGCAACGAGGCGATACGGAGGCGGCTGCGGAACAGTTAGCAGATGATCCGAAAGCGAAAGCAATTGCAGCGGCAAAAGCAAAAGCAGCAGCGTTAGCGAAAGCCAAGGCTGGAAAAGCTGAAGGGAAAGCAGTAGAAGAAAGTCCGTCACCAAATCAAGCAATATTAGATAAATTTGTAGAAATAATTACAAAGAACTTGGGCGAAGGCATATTAGAAGATACATATATTAATAGATTATCAAAAGATGTGCCGACGCTCGTCGCAAAGAAAGAGCATTACGGACAGCTTGCTCATTTTTTGAAGCAAAACGAACAATTGGCATTTCACTATTTATCAGAGATTCACGGCACGGATTTTGAAACGCATATGGAGGTATATATGCATCTGTATTCCCATCAATATGGTCATTCTGTTGCAGTGAAAGTAAAGATCGATCGAGAGAATCCAGTAGTAGATTCGGTAACCCCTGTTTGGGAAGGGGCAGATTGGCCGGAGCGAGAGGCGTATGATTTATTAGGTATTACATTCACGAATCATCCTTGCTTAAAGCGTATCCTACTTCCGGATGAGTGGATTGGCTATCCGCTACGAAAAGATTATGAGCCGTATGATGTGGAGGTGTAAGCTACTATGATTCGTACAGAAGAAATGCTACTGAATGTCGGACCACAGCACCCTAGTACGCACGGCGTATTTCGGTTAGTACTGAAAATTGATGGAGAAATCATTGTGGAAGCGACACCTGTTATTGGGTATCTTCATAGAGGAACAGAAAAAATTGCAGAAAGCTTGCAATATACGCAAATCATTCCGTATACAGATCGCATGGATTACTTATCAGCAATGACGAATAACTATGTTATTTGCCACGCAGTAGAGACGATGATGGGGTTAGAAATTCCATATCGTGCTGAGTATTTACGTGTACTTGTTATGGAGCTTGGGCGGATTGCAAGTCACCTCGTATGGTGGGGGACGAACCTACTAGATCTTGGAGCAGTGAGTCCGTTTTTATATGCATTTCGTGAGCGAGAAATGATTATTAATTTATTAAATGAAATATGTGGCGCACGTTTAACGTTTAACTATATGCGTGTTGGTGGTGTGAAGTGGGATGCTCCGGATGGTTGGTTAGAGAAAATAGAAGCATTTATCCCACATATGAGAGAGCAGTTAAAGGGATACCATGATCTTGTAAGTGGGAACGAAATTTTCTTACAACGTGTCAAAGGTGTTGGGAAATATACAGCAGAAGAGGCAATTGCTTATTCACTGAGCGGTGCAAATTTACGTTGTACAGGTGTAAAGTGGGATGCGAGGAAGGACGAAACATATTCAGTGTATGATCGTTTTGAATTCGATGTACCCGTTGGAGAGAATGGAGATGCATGGGATCGTTACGTATGCCGTATGCTGGAAATTGAAGAGTCACTGAAAATTGTCGAGCAATCGCTCGAACAAATCCCAAGAGAAGGGGATATTCTGGCGAAAGTACCAAAAATCATTAAAGCACCGAAAGGAGAGGCATATGTACGCATTGAATCTCCACGAGGTGAAATTGGGTGTTACATTGCTAGTGATGGGAAAAAGGAGCCGTATCGTTTGAAGTTCCGTCGTCCGTCTTTCTACAATTTGCAAATCTTACCTAAGTTACTAAAGGGAGAAAATATTGCGAACTTGATTACAATACTTGGCGGCGTTGATATTGTACTTGGGGAGGTTGACGGCTAATGATTGAGAGTTTGCTGCAATCGGAATCAGGTTGGATGAACTTTCTTATCTTTTTTGGATTAGGTGTTGTGTTCTTGTTTGTTGTTTTAGGATTTGTAACGTATGCAATTTTGGCAGAGCGTAAAGTAATGGGATTCATGCAAGGGCGTATTGGACCGAACCAAGTGGGAGGTCGCTTTGGTTTACTGCAAACGGTGGCAGATGTACTTAAACTTCTATTAAAGGAAGATACAATTCCGAAAGCTGCAGATAAGCCGTTATTTATCATTGCACCGGTTATTGCGTTTGCACCAGCTTTCATGGTGCTTGCAACAATTCCATTAACAGATCAATTACAGTTTGCAGATATTGGAGTAGGACTACTTTATTATATTGCAATTTCAGGTATTACAACGATTGGTGTCGTAGCAGCTGGTTGGGCATCGAATAACAAGTATTCGTTATTAGGTGGAATGCGTGCAGCTGCACAAATGATTTCATATGAAATCCCGCTTGTAATGAGTGTTATAGGTGTTGTCTTATTAACAGGTAGTTTGAATTTGAATGAGATTGTTGCAGCACAGGAGAATGTTTGGTTTATCTTTATTCAGCCGATTGGATTCCTTATTTTCCTTATTGCGTCTGTAGCGGAGTTGAATCGTACACCATTTGACTTACCAGAGGCAGAATCAGAGCTCGTTGCAGGGTATCATACAGAGTACTCAGGGTTCCGTTGGGCGTTCTTTATGTTAGCGGAGTATGTGTATGTGTTTGCGATGGCTTCACTAACGACTGTTTTATTCCTTGGTGGTTGGCATCCTGTTATGTTCCTAGACTTTATTCCGGGAGCCATTTGGTTTGCGTTGAAATTTAGCTTCGTGTTCTTCTTACTTATGTGGTTTCGTATTTCATTCCCACGTATTAGAGGAGACCATCTGATGGAATTTGGGTGGAAAGTACTTCTACCAGTAGCACTTTTGAACATTTTCTTAACAGCTATTATAAAGGAAATATTCTTATAGAGAGAAGCGATGCAACTGTGTGAGAGGATGTACTGGATGAGAAACAAAGTCGCTTTAAACTCAAGGGGGGTTTGAGATGATTGGATTATTGAAAGGGTTGAAATATACCCTTCAAAATTTAACGAAAGAGAAATTAACGTATGATTATCCGAATGAACCGATACCGCTACCAGATAGATTTCGAGGTATTCAAAAATTCTATCCGGAGAAGTGTATTGTCTGCAATCAATGTTCGAATATTTGTCCGACAGATTGCATTCAATTAACAGGAAAAAAGCATCCGGATCCAACGAAAAAAGGGAAAATTATCGATACGTATGATATTAATTTTGAAATTTGTATTCTATGCGATCTATGTACAGAAGTATGTCCGACGGAAGCGATTATTATGACCAATAACTTTGAGTTAGCAGAATATACACGAGATGATTTATTTAAGAATCTTGAATGGTTGGATGAAAATGATACGAATATACGGAAGGAGAATAAAGCATGAGTGGAGAGATGATTGCTTTTTCGGTCTTAGCATTCGTAGCCATCTTGGGCGGCATTATTATGTTAAATGTAAAGAAAGTCATGCATATGATGGTTGCACTCGTATTCACCTTCTTAAGTATTGCGGGCATTTATGTCTTGTTGCATGCAGAGTTTGTAGCAGTTGTGCAAGTATTAATTTATTCAGGTGCTGTAACAATTTTAATGATTTTTGGAATTATGTTGACGAAGCATAATGATGAACATGAGAATCGCGGTAGTACGCTGAAGCGAATGGGATTGTTAACGAGTGTTATTGCATTTGGAGTAGTAATGTACCTCCTTGTTCGAGATTTTCCTGTATTTGAGCAAGCGACGACGCTTCAAGAGAAGAATACAGAACAAATTGGGGTTCTTATTTATTCTCATTATGTGATTCCTTTTGAATTAACATCTATCTTGTTACTCGTTGCGCTTGTGGGAGCAATCATTTTAACGAAGAAAGATGATGAGGAGGACAATCGTGATGAGTGATATTCCAGCACAAGCATATTTATTTTTGGCAGTTATTTTGTTTTGTATTGGCTTATATGGAGCTCTTACGAAGCGAAATACAGTCATTGTATTAGTATGTATTGAACTAATGCTGAATGCAGCAAATATTAACTTAGTTGTGTTTAGTAATTATGGATTTCAGGCGAACATTACAGGGCAAGTATTTTCATTGTTTACGATTTCAGTGGCAGCGGCAGAAGCTGCAGTTGGCTTAGCCATTTTAATTGCATTATATCGTAATAAAACAACCGTCAATATTGATGAGATGGATGAATTAAAGCATTGATGGACGGACAAAGGGGCTGGATTAAATGATGGAGTTAGCATGGATTATACCACTTTTTCCATTGTTATCATTTGTGTTGCTTCTCCTTTTTGGGAAAAGGTTGAAGGAGCATAGTGGGATAGTCGGAATGGTACTTGTTGGTTTTTCGTTTCTTCTATCTATTCTTGTATTCGTAGATCGATATTCGAACGCTACGTTTAAGCAAGAATTTACATGGTTACAAATTGGAGACACAATTTTAACAGTAGGATTTGAAGTAAATGCGTTAAATGCGATGATGCTTGTAATCGTAACGCTCGTTAGTTTTCTTGTACATATGTATTCAAGAGGGTATATGCACGGGGACAAACGAATACCTGTCTTCTATGCATATTTAGGCCTCTTTACATTTGCGATGTTAGGGCTGGTTATTTCAACGAATTTATTACAAACGTATGTATTTTGGGAGTTAGTAGGTTTAGGCTCATTCCTTTTAATTGGTTTCTATTTTTATAAAGAGGAAGCTAAAGCTGCGGCGAAGAAGGCGTTCATTATGACACGTATCGGAGATATAGGCTTCTTCATCGGGATGATTCTATTATTCTGGCAAGTTGGTAGTTTTGAGTATGATGAGATTTTTGCTAGTATTTCATCAAGTTCAATCTCGCCAACGATGGTAACGTTATGCGCTATTCTTCTGTTTATTGGAGCTGTTGGTAAATCTGGTCAATTCCCGCTTCATTCGTGGTTGCCAGATGCGATGGAAGGGCCAACACCTGTATCGGCATTAATTCATGCGGCGACGATGGTTGCGGCAGGGGTGTATTTAGTAGCAACGATGTTCCCGTTGTTTGCAGCAAGTGAAACGGCTATGACGATTGTTGCTGTTATTGGAGGTTTTACAGCGATCTTTGCAGCCCTAATTGGTATGACCCAAACAGATATTAAGCGTGTACTAGCGTATTCAACGGTTAGTCAGCTTGGGTATATGATGTTAGCATTAGGTTCGGCTGGTTATGTGGCAGGAGTGTTCCATTTAACCACGCATGCGTTCTTTAAAGCGTTATTATTTTTAGCCGCAGGAAGTGTTATCCATGCGGTGCATACACAGTCAATCAATGAAATGGGTGGGCTGTACTCGAAAATGAAAACAACAGCAGTCTTGTTCTTACTTGGAACAATGGCAATTAGCGGTGTGCCGTTCTTATCTGGATTCTTTAGTAAAGATGAAATTTTGATTGCTACATGGATGAACGGCAACAAAGGATTATTTGTTCTAGCATTAATTGCGGCATTCTGTACAGCATTTTATATGTTCCGTCTATTCTTCCTTGTGTTCACAGGAGAATCAAAAGTGAAAGGGCATGTACATGAATCGCCGAAAACGATGACGATTCCGATGCTAGTATTAGGTGTGTTAGCAGTTATTGCTGGATATATGAATACACCTTGGTTTGGAGCATTTTTACATGATTTCTTAGCGCAAGATGCTGCGCATGTAGGGGAGGTTGTGCATGGTCCAGCATGGATTATGATTGTAGCAACCGCTGTATCAATGTTAGGGATTTTACTTGCTTATGTGATGTATAAAAAGCAAGCAGTGCAACGAGATTGGTTTACAAGTTATATACCAATGACATACAGTGCCGTGAAGAATAAGTTCTACATTGATGAATTGTACCGTGTAACGTTTGTGGCGTTAACAAGTGGTATTAGTAAGGTATGTAAGTATATTGAATTATACGTAGTAGAAGGAGTAGCGAAAGTTGTTACAAGTATTGTAACAGGTGTGAGCTCTATAGGATCGAAAACACAGAACGGTCAAGTACAAATGGCAGGAGCAGTCGCCTTTATCGGTCTTACTATTCTACTCGCTGTGATGGTTGTGAAAGGGGGATATTTCGGCTAATGGATATGTATTTGACTCTACTCATTTTTTCCCCGCTCGTAGGTATTATTTTGTTAGCATGTATGCGCAATAGTGAAATGAAAATAGTGAAAGTTATCGGTATGATGAGTACACTTCTTCCACTAGGGCTTACAATGGCACTATATGCATTATATGTGGGTGGTACGCCGTTACGTGAGTTTGCTGTACAAAAGGAATGGATCAAATTTGGGGATTTCCCGTTTTTACAAGGAAGGCCATTTGCGATTGAGTATGAACTAGGTATATCAGGATTATCGTTAGCGATGTTACTATTAACTAGTCTATTAGCTTTGCTCGCAGCAATTCGTTCATTTTCCATTCAAGAGGGAGCAAGAGGTTACTACATTCTTTTCTTGTTACTAGAAGTAGGGATGCTCGGCGTGTTTGCAGCAGAAAACCTTCTTTTATTCTTTATTTTCTTTGAAATTACCTTGATTCCGATGTTCTTTTTAATTGGTAAATGGGGTGGATTTAATAGTGAAAAGGCGGCTTATCAATTTCTTATTTATAACGGAGTTGGTTCGGCAATCCTCCTAATCGTGTTTACGGTTTTATTTGCAAAAATAGGTACGACGAATTTTGGATTGTTACAACATGCATTATCAACGACGGAAGTGTTAGATGCAACAACGCGTTATGGGCTTCTTATCTCGTTAATTGTAGCATTCGGTGTAAAGCTACCAATCTTCCCGTTACATCGTTGGATGGTTAGTGTGCACGTTGAGGCGCCAATCGGTGTTGTCATGCTTCATGCTGGTGTATTACTGAAGATAGGAGCATATGGTCTTGTGCGCATGGGGGCAGGCTTGTTCCCGGAAGAATTTACGCAATTAGCACCGATGCTTGCGATTTTGGGTGTTGTGAACTTGTTGTACGGAGCGTATTTAGCGCTTATTCAAACAAATTTCCGGAAAATGCTAGCTTACTCCAGTATCTCCCATATGGGTATTGTTTTGATTGGAATGGGTGCAGTAAATGATATTGGCATGCAAGGCGCAATTTTCCAAGTTGTTTCTCATGGCTTAATTGCAGCGTTCTTATTCTTCTTAGTAGGGATGATGGAAGAAAACGTTAAAACGATGGATATAACGCGTCTTGGTGGTCTAGCTAGTTCAATGCCGATTTTATCAGGATTCTTGTTAACTGGTGCAATGGCTTCATTAGGCTTACCAGGCATGTCAGGATTTGTTAGTGAATTTATGGCATTTACAGGATTATTCTCATCAAAACCAATTATTGCAGCCATTGGTACACTCGGCATTATTTTAACAGCAGCGTATTTATTACGTGCGACATTGGGAGTTACGTTTGGAGAGAGAGGAACATATCCAGAAGTGAAAGAATTGCCGATTATGCAATATGTACCAGTAATGATTTTACTTGTATGTATTATTGGAATCGGTGTATTTCCTTCCGTGTTAGCGTCTCTTGTACAACCAACAATCGAAGCAATTATGTTAGGGATAGGGGGATAAAGGCACATGGATATGGAAACGTTGCTTAGTTATGATTGGCATACAATGATGCCAGAATTCATCATCGTTGGATTTGCTATCCTCTTATCACTATTAGATTTGTTTTTAGGTAAGAAGGTAGATCGAAGAAAGTTAGGATGGGTTGGATTTGTTGGAGTACTTGTGGCATTCGTCTCGTTGCTTTTCTTACTGCCACATGAATCAACAGAGATATTGTTTAATACATTTCGTTTTGATTCATTCGGGAAAGCATTCAAGTTACTCCTTTTAGTAGGAACGATGCTTGTATTCGTACTTGCAATCCATGATGATGAGAAGGAAATACAAGATAGAGGAGAGTATTATTATCTCTTTTTAACGGCGCTCTTAGGGGCAATGTTTATGGTATCAAGTGGAGATTTAATTACATTGTTCGTTGGTTTAGAATTACTTTCAATATCTTCGTATATTCTTGTAGCTATACGTAAGAAGAATCGTAAGTCAAACGAAGCAGCTTTGAAATATGTGATTAATGGCGGTATTTCAACAGCAATTACACTGTTTGGTTTAAGTTATATTTATGGTTTGACAGGTAGCACAAATATTCAAGATATGTCGATATTTATTCAAACAGGTAACTTAGAGTCGGTACAAGGATTAATTGGAATGGCATTTCTCCTTACGTTCGTTGGGTTGTCCTTTAAGTTGGCCACAATGCCATTCCATATGTGGGCACCAGATGTGTATGAAGGGGCATCAACACCTGTTACAGCATTCCTTGGTGCAGTATCGAAAGTTGCAGGTTTTGCAATTGTACTTCGCCTTTTCTTATCTATTTTCGGGGCGATTCCGATGGATGAAGGCCAGAGTACATACCTTCTGTATATGCAAGGATTTATCGCTGTCGTAGCTGCAATTACGATGATTATTGGGAATACAATAGCACTGAAACAAGTTAGTGTGAAGAGAATGCTAGCTTACTCCAGTATTGCACATGCAGGATACTTACTTGTTCCGTTTATGGCCTTTTCGCCGTTCCTAATGGATAATATGTGGTTCTATTTACTTGCTTACTTGTTCATGAATATTGGAGCGCTAGCAGTAGTACAAGTCGTACAACGTGCGATAGGTAGCGACCATTTGACAAGTTTCTCAGGATTATACAAACGCTCGCCACTTCTTGCGGTACTGCTAACGATCTTTTTGTTATCTTTAGCAGGGATTCCAGGAACAGCTGGTTTTATTGGAAAAGTACATATTTTCTTAAGTGCCTTTGTTGTGGAACCTGCTCATTATGTGTTAGCGGCAATCTTAATGGGGACGACCGTTATTTCATATTATTATTATTTCAGTATCATTCAGCAAATGTTCTTCCGTCAACCGGATAAAGAAGAAACAATTCGTCCGCAAAGTGGCTTGTTAATTGTTGGATGCCTGTGTGCTGTTGCCACGATTGTGTTGGGTATCTTCCCATTCTTAGCGTATGAGTTCTTCTTTCAATATTTTGATGTTCTGAAAGATTTCTTAGGATAAGGGGAATTTGCTATAATAGAAAAAGTATAGAGTGAAACGCTCTATGCTTTTTCTTGTTGTAGATTGTAGAAGGAAGGTGACGTATTGACAGGTATTGTTGGCCAGCAAGCACTTTTATATATTGTATCTCATCTTGTGTTTATCTCGATTACATGGTGGGCA
This sequence comes from Priestia taiwanensis, assembly GCF_014638355.1. GTDB lineage: Bacteria > Bacillota > Bacilli > Bacillales > Bacillaceae_G > Priestia_D > Priestia_D taiwanensis. Next base: position 34,695 of record NZ_BMFK01000009.1, on the reverse strand, counting down.
CTACAAGCAATTCATATTGAAAAAATCATTAAAAAAAATCACATAGCACAGACACGAATGTTTCTGCTCCTTGTAACTGTCGCAATAGGCTATAATGTGAGTAATTTCTTCCTGGATTATTTACATTATGCACGAAGTTTGACGTATTTATTTCAGTGAAAAATCGTATAAGCCTCCCTCTTTTCGTTAAAAATGAAGAGGAAAAGGGAGGAATGAAAAATGGGGAAAAAACATATATTAATGCTTTTATGTGTAACTCTTATTGTATTTTTATACGGCTTTCAAACGATGGGGAAGGAAGAAAATTCGAATAAGATTTCGCAAATAGTGGAAATATATGAGAAGAATGACATTGAAGTAGAAGAGTGGGCAATGTACACAAGAGAAATGCTTGATACAACTTCATTGCAAGATGCAATGACACGCGTGGAAAAGAAATTAGGTACGCTTAATTGGCAGACAGAAGGGAAGAAAGTTTCTGCATTGGTGGAACATAATCTGTACCGGGAACGCATTGTTTTAGTATCTTCTCACCATGAGGCTGAAGGCAGTATACAGCTTATGTATGAAGCAAAAGGTAATCAATGGGACAAAAAAGGGTGGAAAGCGCTATCCTCAGAAATAGAAGGGAAAATAGATGACATTTTTCCCCACTATCCAATAATTTTCTCTTGTGTAAAAGGTGTTTTCGATGATAAGATTGAAGGTGTTTTGCAAAAGCAAGCGCAAAGGTTATTGCAGGATTTTCAAGCAGAGAGCATTGAGTCGTTAAATGAAGGGACATTTGTCTCGGTATCTGCATACAATAGCAAGTGGAATGACGCTCTCCCAACAGAAAAAGAAAAAATGAATTTGCAGCTTGGAATAAGACAAGATGAAACTAGTGAGAAAACAACCGTAACGGTTGGGACACCAATAATTACATCTGAGTACTGAATAGATAAATCAATTGGACACGGAGGGGAATACTTTGGAAAAAATCATTGTCCGTGGCGGGAATCGGTTAAACGGCACAGTTCGCGTAGAAGGTGCAAAGAATGCTGTTTTACCTGTACTTGCTGCAACTTTATTAGCGAGTGAAGGAAAAAATATCATTTCTGACGTACCTACTCTTTCCGATGTTTATACAATTAATGAAGTGTTACGTAATTTAAATGCAGATGTTGTATTTGAGAATAACCAAGTAATTGTAGATGCATCGAAAGAGCTTAATGTAGAGGCACCTTTTGAGTTTGTACGTAAAATGCGCGCTTCTATTTTAGTTATGGGACCACTATTAGCGCGTAATAGTCATGCGCGTGTAGCATTACCAGGCGGATGCGCAATTGGATCTCGTCCAATCGAACAACATTTAAAAGGGTTCGAAGCGATGGGAGCAAAAGTAACAGTTGGTAATGGCTTTGTAGAAGCAAAAGTGGAAGGACGTCTAAAAGGGGCAAAAATTTATTTAGACTTCCCAAGTGTAGGGGCAACAGAGAACATTATGACAGCTGCGGTATTAGCAGAAGGAACAACAATTCTTGATAACGTAGCGAAAGAACCAGAAATCGTAGACTTAGCGAACTTCTTAAATGCAATGGGAGCAAAAGTCCGTGGTGCAGGAACTGGAACAATTCGTATTGAGGGTGTGGAAAAATTACGTGGTACAAATCATGCAGTTATTCCAGATCGTATCGAAGCGGGAACATTCATGGTTGCAGCGGCAATTACGCAAGGAAATGTTGTTATTGAAAATGCAGTACCAGAGCATATTAGTTCATTAATTGCAAAGATGAAGGAAATGGGCGTTAACATCATTGAAGAAGAAGAAGGAATCCGTGTTATCGGTCCTGAAACATTAAAAGCAGTTGACTTAAAGACAATGCCTCATCCAGGATTCCCAACAGATATGCAATCACAAATGATGGCGCTTCTGTTAAAAGCAGAAGGAACAAGTATGATTACTGAAACAGTATTCGAGAATCGTTTCATGCACGCGGAAGAATTCCGTCGCATGAATGGTGATATTAAGATCGAAGGTCGTTCTGTCGTGATGAACGGTCCATCTACATTACAAGGTGCAGAAGTTGCTGCAACTGATTTACGTGCAGGTGCTGCCTTAATTTTAGCTGGATTAGTCGCAGATGGTCATACTCGAGTAACTGAATTAAAACATTTAGATCGTGGTTACGTTAACTTCCATCAGAAGTTAGCTGGCCTTGGTGCAGATATTGAGCGTGTAACAGAAGTCGTAGCAGAAAAAGCAACACAAGAAACAACACAATCAAATGTGCATGCGTAAATAATAAGACGGAGCCTTTTTCAAGGGCTCTTTTTTTATGTGTAATAAACCATCGTTTATAGCATTATTATAGACAGAATATATTATTAATATTCATTTTTTTGACATTTGTTCAATTGGTGTCCTCTCTAGTTAACAGAATAGAAGAGGGCACCTTTTTTGTTCTATTTGCTTGTCCATTTTCATAAGTATGAAGTATCAAATCTATCTTGGTGAAGATAGGAGGAGAAATAGATGAGCTGGTGGAAGCCGTGGATGACGATAGGAGTCATCTTCTTTTGTTTAGTCGTGCTTATACCACCTCTTCTTGTATTACCGTTTCATCAGAAAGAGGATATGCAGGTAGAAGGTGGTCAACAAAGAGATCATGGAGAAAAAGAAATAGCGGTGGATGTTGCTGTTTTCCGAAGTAAATTGGATAAGGTAGAGAATATACCATTAGAAGAATATGTAATGGGAGTAGTTTCGGCTGAAATGCCATCTACATTTGAAGTAGAGGCATTAAAAGCACAGGCGTTGAGCGCTCGCACATACATCATGAAAATACTTGTGCAGCAAGATGGTGGAGTGAAAGAGAAGAATGCAGATGTAACAGATACTGTACGGCATCAAGTATATAAAAGTCGTGAAGAGTTAAAGGTGCAGTGGAAAGATAAGTACGATGAAAACATAAAGAAAGTAGAAGGGGCTATTACAGCGACAAAAGGACAAGTTTTAACGTATGGAGAGGAGTTAATCGTAGCTTCTTTCTTTTCAATGAGTAACGGTCAAACAGAGGACTCGGAAGATATATGGGGAAGTGCGCATCCATATTTACAAAGTGTGGAAAGTAATTGGGAAGAGGAGCTTCCTAGCTTTAAGAGTCAGGTGAAGAAATCGATAGCGGAAGTAGAGAAAGTATTAGAAGTGAAAGTGAATAAGGACGGTTCAGTTGGAACAATTGTGTCACGTACAAAAGGGAATCGTGTGAAAGAAGTATCCTTTAATGGTAAGAAAATAACAGGAAAAGATATTCGGACGAAGTTGGGTTTACGCTCTACTGATTTTACATGGGAACAACAAGGTACGGATATTCTTATTACAACAAAAGGATTCGGTCATGGTGTTGGAATGAGTCAATATGGAGCCAATGGAATGGCGAAAGAAGGAAAGAAATATACCGATATTACAAACTATTACTATCAAGGAACAGAGATTATGAATATCGAAAAGTTCCAAGATAAGCTTCTTGTAAAGAAGTGATAGTATCCAAAAGTGGAGGGGATTTTGGTATAAGGACAGGAAAGTTATTTTATCGTCACACGTTGACTGATGAAGTGACTTTTTATTTTGCTTAATTTTTCAGAAAATGTCGAATAATAATTAAAGGAGGAATGTATAGTAACCTCGTTTTTTGTTCAGAATGGTTGCTGAGGTGATGATAGAATGAGAGAGGAAGAAAACAAAAAGCCTTCTCGTAACAAAAAAGTTGTAAAACTATTAAGAAAACGTTGGATTTTCCCTGCACTATATTTATCTAGTGCAGCAGTAATTATTACTGGGGCTCTTCTTTTCCAATACGCAACTGGGGATAAGACAAAACAAGCAGAAGATCCACAAACTGCACAAGTGGAGAAAGAAAATCCAGCAACTCCTGTTACAAAGGGAGCAGAAACAGTGAAAATGCCTGTTGCAGCAGAAGATGCAGTAAGTATTGCGAAACGTTTCTACCGCGAAAATGCATCAGCAGCAGAACAACAAGCAGCTCTAGTGCAGTATGGTAATGACTTTACGGCAAATACAGGGATTGATCTTGTAGCAAAAGACAAAAAGGTATTTGATGTAGTAGCGGCATTGAGTGGAACAGTTGAGCGTGCAGACGCAGATCCATTACTTGGGAATGTTGTTGTTGTGAAGCATGAAAATGGATTAACAACTTCGTATCAAGGACTTGGAAATGTGGAAGTAGCTGTTGGTGATAAAGTGAAACAAGGACAAGTACTAGGTAAGGCTGGACAAAGCACAATTAACAAAGATCTTGGCCTTCATGTTCACTTCGAAATTCGCCAAGGTGGCGTAGCACTTAACCCAGAGGACTACTTTAATAAGACAACAGCTGATATTAAAGTAGATGCTGGAAAGAAAGAAGAAGTGAAAGATTCAAAGAAACCAGCAGAAGAAAGTAAAACACCTGCTGCTGATCGTGAGAAGCAAGATGAATCGAAAAAGCCGGCTGATGAGAAAAAAGATCCACAAAATTAATGATTCTATTCTACACAACTTTTTAAATCAAAAAGTTGTGGCAGGATAAGTTGATTAAGATTAAAAAGAGCGAGATGGAAAAACTTTCTTCCATCTTGCTTTTTTTAGGTATATAACAATACTGGCCTTCATACAATTGTATAAACCTAAAAGAGAGTGGTTGAGGTGAGAGAACTCTCATTTCACGCTTCTCACATCCATTTCAGGGAGGCGAGTAGTGTGCACGATTACATCAAAGAGAGAACTATCAAGATTGGGAAGTATATTGTCGAGACGAGAAAGACGGTTCGTGTCATTGCGAAAGAATTTGGTGTGTCTAAGAGTACTGTTCATAAAGATTTAACAGAAAGGCTTCCGGAGTTAAATCCTGAGTTAGCAAATGAAGTGAAAGAAATTCTTGATTACCATAAATCAATTCGGCATTTGCGTGGTGGAGAGGCTACGAAACAGAAATATCGAAAGGACGACATAGAAAAAGTGGTGAAACAATAGTGCTAGTACGTGGTAGGGGAACGAACATTCTAATCTCCGGAAAATAACGGAATTGACTATAAATGTTTATTTTTTGTTAACATATAGCATTCTGTTTATGATAAAATTATGAATTAGTGAGTATATAGAGTCATTCCGGTTACTAGTTTATTTTCAAGGAGGATATAAATAGAATGTTTTCGAAAGATATAGGAATTGATCTTGGTACAGCCAACGTATTAATTCATGTAAAAGGTAAAGGAATTGTATTAGATGAGCCTTCTGTTGTTGCAATTGACCGCAATACAGGGAAGGTGTTAGCAGTTGGTGAAGAGGCAAGACGCATGGTGGGGCGTACGCCTGGGAATATTGTCGCAATTCGCCCATTAAAAGACGGGGTTATTGCTGATTTTGATATAACAGAAGCAATGTTAAAGTATTTCTTAAACAAATTAGATGTGAAAGGCTTATTCTCGAAGCCACGCATTTTAATCTGTTGTCCAACAAACATTACATCTGTTGAACAAAAGGCGATTCGTGAAGCTGCTGAGAAAAGTGGCGGTAAGAAAGTATACTTAGAAGAAGAGCCGAAAATTGCTGCAATTGGTGCAGGGATGGATATTTTCCAACCAAGTGGTAACATGGTAGTGGATATTGGCGGTGGTACAACAGACGTAGCTGTATTATCGATGGGTGATATTGTCACCGCCTCTTCCATTAAAATGGCTGGAGATAAGTTCGATGCGGAAATTCTGCAATATATTAAGCGTGAATACAAGTTATTAATTGGTGAGCGTACAGCAGAAGATATCAAAATCAAAGTTGGGACAGTGTTCCCAGGCGCGCGTAGTGAATCAATTGATATTCGTGGTCGTGATATGGTGAGTGGATTACCTCGTACGATTACAGTTTACTCGGATGAAATCCAAAAAGCATTAGCTGAATCAGTGGATGTAATTGTACAAGCTGCTAAGTCTGTACTAGAGCGTACTCCACCAGAATTATCAGCAGATATTATTGATCGTGGTGTTATTTTAACAGGTGGTGGAGCGTTGCTTCATGGTATCGATACATTATTAGCAGAAGAGTTAAGGGTACCTGTATTCGTAGCGGAGAGTCCAATGCATTGTGTAGCAGTTGGAACAGGCGTGATGCTTGAGAATATCGATCGTTTACCACACCGTCGCTTAAGCTAAAGAGAGATTGTTTTAGTAGAAATAGGACAAGTTATATAGCGGATGAGACCTATAGAGGTGTTATTTTCTTCCGTAATAAATAATGTATTTTTTGAAGAGCTACCTTATATACGGTAGCTCTTTTTTGTCATCGAAAGTTGTCGCATTTGGTCATATTTTCTCATGTGCCTCTTCTTTATGTTAGGTATAATGTAAGCGGGTAAAAAATATAAACGTTTAAGAAATGACATAAATAGATGCAGAATGATACATATTGTAGATGAATGAGAGGGAATGGGATGCTTAAAGGACTATATACAGCAACGTCAGGTATGATTTCACAACAACGAAAAACAGAGATGTTGACGAATAACTTAGGGAATGTAAATACACCAGGATACAAAGCAGAGCAATCTACGATGCGTGCATTTCCAGAATTGCTGATGGAGCGTTATAAGCAAGATGGTGTACCAAATACGAAGCACCAAACAAGAACTCCGATTGGTGGCTTACATACAGGGGTATATATGCAAGAGACAATCCCTAAATTCGTACAAGGTGCCCTTCGTGAAACGAATCGAAAGACAGATGTTGCACTTGTTGATGGGAATGTTCCGGGTGCAGAGGGACGAAATGGTGCATTGTTTTTCGCAGTGATGCACCCTGATGGAATACAGCGTTATACACGGAATGGTAATTTCACAATTGATTCACAAGGCTATATGACAACGAATGATGGAATGTATGTGTTAGATGAAGCGAATAATCGTATTCAATTATCGAGTGCAGAAGCAACGATTCGCGAAGATGGTACGATTACAGATGGAGAGCGTTTAGTAGGTAGAATTAAAGTTGTCTATGCGAATAATCCATATGCCCTTCAAAAAGACGAGAATGGTTTATTCCGCACAGTTGGTGGACAACCGCTGCCTAATGCAGCAGAAGCAGCAAATGTAACGTACAATGTGAGACAAGGTTATGTGGAGAGTTCAAATGTAGATATGTCACAAACAATGACAGATATGATGGTTGCATTCCGGTCATTTGAAGCAAATCAACGTATTATTCAGGCATATGACCGCAGTTTAGAAAAAGCAGTGAATGAGCTAGGGCGTATCCGATAGAGCAAGAAGGATTACGTAATCGATAGACAAGGAAGGATGATGATGAATGAATCGTATGATGTCAACGGCCACAAATACAATGGGGCAACTACAAACACAGTTAGATATTATTAGTAATAATATAGCAAATTTAAATACGACTGGATACAAACGCCGTGAAGCGAATTTTCAAGAGATGCTATATCAACAATTTAATAACCACCTAAATGGCGGAACAGAGCCAGGACGATTAACGCCAGGAGGACTGCGTTATGGTGTTGGAGCGAAGATTAGTCATACATCTCAACAGTTTACAGCTGGACCGATGATTCAAACAGGACGTCCGCTTGATGTTGCACTAGAAGGAAAAGATCATTTTTTCCGCGTTCGCGTACATGAAAATGGGCAAGATGAAATACGCTATACAAAAGACGGTTCTTTTCAATTAACACCTATACAAGGGAACCCATATGTTTTACAATTATCTACAAGTGCAGGTCATCCAGTATTAGGAAAAGATGGGCAACCGATATATGTGAATAATGATGTGAAAGAAGCTTCTTTCTCCCCAACTGGATCGCTTGTTGTAACAAATATGAATGGAACTAAAGAGGAAGTGGATCTTTCTGTTGCACATATTAACAAGCCCCATTTATTGAAAGCGGCAGGTAGTAACTTATATGCATGGCCTGAAGAATTGGAGATGGATGGTACAGTAGCGGATGCAAATGATGTTGTGTTCAGAGCGGGAACACTTGAACAATCGAATGTCGATATGGGAAAAGAAATGAGTGAACTTATCGTTACGCAGCGTTCGTATCAATTTAACAGCAAAGCTGTAACTATGGCAGATCAAATGATGGGACTTGTGAATGAAATTCGATAGTCTGGAGATGAAATTATGGCTAGTGAAGGATTAGTGAAAGAGCAGGTAGTGAATCAATCTGCAGAAGGAAGAGAAGAACGACATAAGGTTTCTAAGAAGGATACACAAGTAAGGCTTATACCTATTTGGTTACGTATCATTATATTATTTATATCTATTGTAGTTAGTGTTGTAATTGGTGCGGTAATTGGATACAGTATAATTGGGGATGGAAATGTGTCGGATGTATTTAAAATCGACACATGGACGCACATTCTCGATTTAGTAGGTAAGGGAGAATAAATACATACGAAGTAATTTCTCCAATAGAGAATGCGGAAAGGAGAACATCCGACATGTTAGATGTAACACAAATCAAAGAAATTATCGCACACCGTTATCCATTTCTATTAGTGGATCGTATTTTAGAAGTAGAAGATGGAAAGCGCGCGATTGGTATTAAAAATGTATCTGCAAATGAAGAATTCTTTAATGGACATTTTCCTGATTATCCAGTAATGCCTGGGGTGCTAATTATTGAAGCACTAGCGCAAGTAGGGGCTGTTGCTATTTTAAAGCCAGAAGAGAATCGTGGCCGTCTAGCATTCTTTGCGGGTATCGATAACTGCCGCTTTAAGCGCCAAGTCGTACCAGGAGACCAATTACGTTTAGAAGTAGAAATGACACGTGTACGTGGATCAATTGGCAAAGGAAAAGCCATTGCGACAGTAGATGGTGAGTTAGCGTGTGAAGCAGAGCTGACATTTGCATTAGGGCCAAAGAAATAACGATACAACAAGGCTATCTTCCAACAGATAGTCTTTATCTTTTTAGGAGTTAAATAGAATATGAAACAATTCCGAGCGTTGTTGCCTGTGATTTTTATCGCAGCAATTATTTTTCATTTTTCAAACCAGCCATATCAAAAGCAAGATATGCGTACTTCTATTGGAAATTATGTGAGTGAAGAATGGGTAAAAGAGAAACTGGATTTTGTTTCTTTTGATTATGCGGGAAAAGAAATTAGTATAGAAAGTATCGGTGTAGCAGGTTTTATTGAGTTCTTTATCCGTAAAGGTGCTCACTTCAGTATCTTCTTTTTATTAGGCTTTTTCTTGTTTCGTGCATTAGAGAATGTGGGTATATCAAGAAAGAAAGCGATGCTTTTTACCTTTATCGCCATCATCCTTTATGCTATTTTAGATGAACTACATCAAATGTACACAGGCGATCGTACACCATTAGTTCAAGACGTAATGATAGATGTGTTCGGTGGTATAACAGCTATTTTCTTACGTTCTATATTGGTGCGGAAGAAAGGAAGTTAGGTTGTTTAGTTTCGTAAGGTTGTTGGAGAAGCCACTTTCCATACAAAAAAGGCAAGCTAGTTACTTCTAACTGGCTTGCCCTTTTTTAACCGCCTAACAATTCTTTTAATTCTTGTGTTGATAGCTCGGTAATCCACTGCTCGCTTGTAATGATAGCGTTATTTAATGCTTGCTTCTTCTCCAACATGTCATCAATTTTTTCTTCTAGTGTGCCGGTGGTAATGAGCTTATGCACATGGACGAATTGCGTTTGTCCGATACGATAAGCGCGGTCTGTTGCTTGGTTCTCGACAGCAGGATTCCACCAACGATCAAAATGAATAACGTGATTTGCAGCAGTTAAGTTCAAACCAGTTCCACCAGCTTTTAGTGAGAGAATAAGAATTTTAATATCATTGCTTTGAAGGCGTTCGATCATGGAATCGCGTTCTTGCTTACGAACGCTACCGTTTAAGAACAATACTTCTTGCCCTGTTTGTTCGCTTAACAATGTTTGAAGAATTTCGCCCATTTGGATGTATTGGGTGAAGATAAGACAGCTCTCGTTCCTCTCTTGGATGTTTGTGATTAATTCAAGAACAGTCTCCATTTTGTTAGAACGTGAAATTACGTCTTGTGGTTCTTCTTCTTTTAGATAGAGTGCGGGATGATTACAAATTTGTTTTAACTTATTAAGCATCATCAAAATATAACCGCGGCGTTCAATACCAGATAACGTTTCTACTTTCTCAACAGTATCACGTACAAGCTGTTCATAAAGAGATGCTTGTTCAACCGTTAATGCACAATATTCTTTCTGTTCTTGCTTACTCGGTAAGTTTAGTGCAACGTCTTCATCTAACTTCGTTCGACGTAATAAAAATGGCTGAATGAAACGTTGTAGCTGTTCAATCGTCTCTTGATCACGATCTTTCTCGATTGGTGAGACGAAACGTCGTGAGAAAGCAGGGAGTGATCCTAAATAGCCAGGATTCAAGAAATCGAAGATTGCCCATAATTCACTTAAGCGATTCTCCATAGGTGTTCCTGTTAGTGCGATTTTATGATGTGCATGGAAAGAACGGATGGCTTTCGATTGTTTTGTATCTGCATTTTTAATATTTTGTGCCTCGTCTAAACAAATGGTGTTCCATGTATATGATTGGAACTCTTCTTGATCTAGTTGTGCTAAAGCGTATGATGTTAAGATGATATCTGTTTGTTTAATGGAACCTGGGAAGTCATCACCTTTCGCACGATTTGCTCCGTAATGGAGATGAACGTTTAAACTAGGTGCGAAACGCTCCATTTCCTTTTGCCAATTTCCAAGTACCGATGTTGGACAAATGATAAGAGATGGACCGTCGAGTAAGCCATTTTCTTTCGCATATAAGAAATAGGAAATGGTTTGTAGCGTCTTACCAAGTCCCATGTCATCTGCTAATAATGCGCCGAAGCCAAGTTGCTTCAAGTGAAGCATCCATTCAATCCCCTTCTGTTGATATGGACGAAGTGTTGCTTGTAAGCTTTCCGGTATTTGAACAGGTGGTACTTCACTAATCTCCGTTAACCGTTTCATTAGCTTTGAGTAGTAGTCATCTAACTCAATAATGACTGGTGTCTCAACGCCCTCTTCTTGTTCTTTCTTCGCGAATTCTTGTTCCAAAATATCTTTGAAATGAAGCCCTTCTTTATTGGCTTTATCCATCATTGTTTTTACTTGTTGTATAAATGCTGGGTCTAATTTAATCCAGCGTCCTCGAATGTTCAGTAAGCGACGATTTTCATCGACTAACTGGTGAAAGTCATCTTCTGATAATTCAATATCTTGCGTAGAAATGCGCCAGTTAAATTGAACGAGTGTATTCATGCCAACAAAGGAAGGGGCACGGCCTGTCGATGCTACTTTCGCTTTTAATGATAAGCGAGATTGCTTCAGGGCTTGCCACCATGAGGGAAGATGAATGTCAATTCCGGCATCGAGTAGCTTCTCGCTCGTTTCAGTTAAAAATGTCCATGCTTCTTGTTCCGTTATTTCGTGTTTACATGTACCATTTTCTATTAGCCATGGAGCGATATTTCCCCATCCTTCGAAGGTGCGCATAATACGGTCATGGTATTCTTCCCATCTTTTTGGTAGCTTCTTTCGCTCATCATATGCATATGAGTAGTTGCGCTTTCGTTTATCATGAAGAAATGGGGTTAGGCGCCAATAGTTACTATTTTCAAGCGGTTCATCGAGTGAGAGGCTGAAAGTAAACGGTGTATCATCTTCTAATAAACCGATTTTTGTAAGCCAATCCTCCTCATCAACAGCTGTTTGCAGTTGTGCTTTGGCATAAGATGTGTAGGTATGTAAATGTTTAATCCGTTCCCACTTTTCCGTATGTATATAATCCTCTTTGCATGCATGTTCAACAGCATACGAAAGCCAACGTTGTAGGAGAGGATCATCAATATCGTAATCCATGATTCGCCAACTCATCGTATCATTTATCCAGTCTGACATCGAAGGGATAACGTTTCCTTCACGGTACTCTTCGATGAGTGGTGCTAGTGTATAACGATAGTAATCGGCATCTTTTCCCCAGTGGATGTGAACCAATTTATTTTCAGGTGCTGTACCAAAGAAGTCAAATGCAAGATGTGGGGGGAGCAGGACACCTTGCATGTTATTTTGTTCTACTTCTTCAACAAATGAACCGTAACAACTTGCATCATGCCACATGAAGACATGATGTTTCCATGACGAAGGAGGTAGAAGATGACCGTCTGCTTCTTCCGCCCAAATGAACACGCCGTCTTCTTCTAAAAATTGACTATGTAACGTCATATTCGTTCTAGTTATCATCTATTAATTTTCCTTTCTTTAATTCTTCCTGGAATGCACGGAGACGAGAATGAGTAGCTGAAAGCCGTTTAACATATACTTCCCATTCTGACAATCGCTTCTCTTTTCGATAGATAGTACGCAACTTCTTTAAGTAACGAATCGCTTGCTTGTAGCTAGGGCGGTTCTTCATTGAAATGTAGTGCGTAATCCAGTAATGATAGAGTGGAATTAGCGCCTCACGATCGTGTTTTTCTACAATTTTGACGTATTCCGCTGCTTCATAAAAGGGATCCATTTTCACAAGCATTTGGAGTTCTGCCCATGTGCGATATTGCTTGTTGTCGATGACATAATCACAATAATACACGTAACTAAATGGAAGGAGCTCTTGTAAGATGGTGTCATATCCTTCTTTCATATGCTCTTCATATAATGGTAAAAGATGCATTATGAGCTTCTTCGCCTCATAATAACTTGTATGAGGGAGTTTCTTTTGTATGGCCTGATACCAATGTAATAGCCAATTTTGAATACGTTCGTCTTCATGTTTTTCATCTAGATATAGAATCCAATCTGTAAGAATATAGAATGGCAGCTCCTGCAGCATATCGAGTTGCTCTATAGCTGCTTTATCATTACCTAGTAGGAAGTGAAGGTGACATAATTCGTAATGGAGTTGTTCTCCTTTTACACCTTTTTGAAGAAGTACTGATAATCCTTCTACTCTTTCTTTCGTGAAACCTCGTGGATGAAGCAGTCTTGTCCATACTAAACGATACATATCGAAGGCAGGTTCAAAGTGCTCGCCGCTAGTTGATAAGACGATGTCCAGTTGTTTTTCTATTCGTTTTAATGATGCCTGATGCTCGTTTGGAAGAAGTGTCTTCGCAACGTTGTAGGTTGTATATTCAAGATCCTCTACGAAAGTATCAATGTGCTGACGTAATGTATTTGTATTGAAGAAGGATGAATTATTTTCCTTTTGAAATGATTCAAATAATTTTTCCACTGAAAATAGAAGTGCATGGAGGCGAAACATCCCATTTAACACTCCTTTTTTTGGTGCTCGTGCTTCTAATGGTTTGTAATATTCATAATAAATGGTATGGGATATTCTTTTCGTATAGTAAGAAGATTGTAACCCCTTCACATATTTGTCATATTGTTCATCGAAGTAACGGAACCAACTATCTAAATCTTCCTCTTGATACGTTGTTCGTTGTAAGAGTGAACTTGCTCTTTGAAGTCCTTTCATTACGATGGTAGGTCTCTCTTGTTGTTTCCACATGCTCAAGATATCTCCAACTGCCCCGTAACTAGAAGCGCAATAGAATAGGACAGCTAACATATGCTCACAGTTCTCTGTTTCGAAGCAATCGCATCTATTTTCATCATAGTCTAGTAAATCAATAGAGACAGATATGATTTCAGCATCGTCTTCGACTGTTGCTTCAATCAGCCCTTCATCAATAGACACATTATAGACATGCCCTTTACGATAAAGTTGTAATCCACTTTGGAAACGATGGCGATCATACTCGTTATGGGGATCTAGTGTTTCGATGCAAGAAGCGGTATATTGAAGCAATTGGTCTTTGTTTAATTGCTTTTGTAACATAATCATCTTCGGTCCTTTCTTACGTAATAGCGTATCTATCCATTATAGCCACTTTTTTTGGAAAATAATATTATAGAGTATTTCTGAAAATATATGATGAGTAAATAGGGAAGTTTTCATATGTTTATTTTGAATAATATAAAACAAGCTCAACATTATTGATAATAGATTGATAGAGTATGTCTAGTAAATTAAGGTACAATAATTATGAGAGTGCATGGTAATTTTGTGACTTACTATTATGAGGGTTGAGAAGCAATTAGTTTTTTTGTAGTAAATCTTAATTGGAGCATAGTGGGAATAGTATTCAATAGAAATGAAATTTGATATGATAAGATAATCATGTCAAATTTCATTAAGTTGGTGGAAAGAAATGAAGAAAACGATCGATGTATTAGGGGTATCATTTATATATACAACACTAGCAGAATTTATTGCAAAGCTATGTGAATATGCTAATAAAGGCGAGAAGAAATTTATTATCACAGCAAATCCAGAAATTGTGATGTTGGCACGAGAGAATGAAGAGTTCCGTGAACTTATTCAACAAGCTGATTATGTATCAGCAGATGGTATTGGTATTGTCAAAGGTGCAGCGATGCTTGGAACACCACTTCCAGAGCGGGTGTCAGGTTACGATACACTTCTTGGTATATTACGCACATCAAACGAAACAAAGCGTAGTATTTATATGCTAGGTGCGAAAGAAGAAGTTCTTGAACAAGCAGTTGTGCGTATTCGTCATGATTATCCGAATGTATGTATTGCCGGATATCATCATGGATTCTTCGATTGGGAAGATGATAGTATTATTAAAGAAATTCAAGAAACGGAGCCTGACTTTATCTTCGTAGGACTAGGTGCACCGCGTCAAGAAAAATGGATTCACCATCATCTTCATATGGTGGAAAAAGGGGTTTTTATGGGTGTAGGTGGCAGTTTTGATGGTATTGCTGGCAAAATGAAGCGTGCTCCGAAAATTTGGCGAAATCTTCATTTAGAGTGGTTATATCGTTTATTTAAGCAACCCTCACGTTGGCGCCGTATGTTGGCATTACCACGTTTCGTGTTAGAGGTGCGTAAAGAAAAGAGACGAAGAAAGAATAGATAAGTATTAATAAAGGTGTGTTTATTTACTATATTATTCGTAACTTCCACATAATGATATAGTAAGCATTTTTTCTTAGTTGTATCGCTTTTCATTAGAAAGAACATGCTGTATCAAATTTAAGCAACATTCTTTTAAATACCTGTTAAATGTATGTATTTTCTATAAAATATAGTGAAATTCGGAAATAGTGAAAAAGGAGATGTATATACATCTCCTTTTTCACTATTTCTATTCACGTTTTTTCTTATACATATACCAACCTGGAAATGCACTTTGTATCTTATTTAGTGCATCATCTACATCTGCTTCAGAGAATCCACCAACAATTATGTCATAAATAGGAGAGGATGGTGGTTGAACTGGTTTCAGTCCGAGAATTGTTGCGACTCCTCGTGCATATGCAGCGCTTAAGTCATTTAAGAATGTTTCGTTCTTCATTAGGTTTGCATCAAATGTAGTGTCGATGAATGCTGCTTCAGTAAGAATAGCATCCATGTTTGTTTTTCGTAGAACATAGAAGTCAGCTTTTTTCTTGCCGCGATCCTTTAAGCCGTACTTTTGGAGAACAGGCACGACTGCGTTATGGAAAATATCTCGTTTTTGAGCTGTTGGACCTGTGGAAGAGAGGCCACTATAGATGTAATCTTCATATCCAGTGCCACCACCAGCATTAATATGGATGCTTAGGAAGAAATCAGCGTTTGCATTATTGGCGATTTGACAACGCTGATCTAAACTTACATATGTGTCAGACCAGCGTGTTACGCGTGCATCGGCGCTTTGGTAGTAGGTAAGGAGATAGCTTTGTACTTTTGCAGCAATTGTATACGTTAAATTCTTCTCGACTAATCCGTTTCCAGTACCGCCGCTATCACTTCCACCATGTCCAGGGTCAATGATAATAATAGCCATTTTTATTCCTCCTTTTTTCTAGTAGTATATGTGATAGAAATATTTTGGTTTGTATTTCTATCCACATTATATATAGCAAAAAGAGAAAAATATGTGTTAAAAATAAAAAACCTCTCTATTTTTTAATAGAGAGGATAGGTGCTTACATTATCATTTTATTTTCTAACCAATTCTTTCCTTCTATTAGACGAGCAACCATCATACTACATACGTTGTCACCTGTTGCATTTAGCATCGTGGCTGGTGGATCGATAATGGTACTGATTGCAGCAATAATTGGTAGTGCTTCTGGGGGGAATCCATATAGTGAAATAATTAACATTTCACCAATCATCCCACCACTTGGAATTGCACCCATTACCGTGCCGCAAAGGATTGCAACGATAATAGCACTCACTAGTGTTGATGTACCAGAGAAATCCATGCCGAATACACCGAATAAGAAAGCTATTTTTAAGATTCCGCCTAATACAGAACCGTCTTTGTGCAGAACGGCACCGAGTGGGACAACCGTTTCATTCACGTCTTTTGGGACACCCATTTTATTTACTGCTTCTAAATTCGCTGGGATTGATGCAGCACTACTGCATGTTGCGAGTGATGTAATTGTTGGAGAGAACATGTTTTTCCAAAATACATTTACACCTTTTCGTTTTCCTGCCATAAAAGCGAAGATTGTGAAGAAAACGAAAAAATATAGTAATGAAATAGGATAGTATATTAATGCAGCACGTACATATGTGCCGAGTAAGGATGGTCCGAATTCACCTACTAATGCGGCAAAGTAGGCACCTAACCCGATTGGTGCGTAATACATAATCATTGATACAATTCGTAAGAAAACCTCTGCACCTGATTCTAAAAAATTCGCAAATGGTTTTCCTTTTTCACCCATCATCGTTGTGGAAATACCAACTAAAATTGAGAAGAAAATAAGTGCTAACATATTTTGTCGCGATAATAAATGTGTGAAATCAGACACAGTAAAGATACCAACGATTTGATCAGCAACTGAGATGTTTTCAGTTGTTTCGGGTGTTACTAATTCAATGTTTACACCCGCTGCTGGTGGAATGATTTTCACAACGGCAATCATGAATATAGCCGAAACAAGTCCTGTGAAAATGAATACAGCCATCATACTAGACATAATTTTACCTAGACGCTGTAAGCTTTGCATGTTTGCGATTGCTGATGCAACGCTAAAGAATACTAGTGGAATTACAACGGTGAACATTAAGTTTAAGAAAATATCCCCAAATGGCTTCAGATGTACAGCATCTGTGCCCATATAATGACCAATTATTCCTCCGATGAAGATAGAAGTCACTAAAATAATGGGGAATCGATAAGCTTTTAACAAATTTGTTCCTCCTTCATATATAATTTTCTACATGTTTTTTGACAGCAGATTTCTATTATACGTTGTGTAGGAGTGTTTTTCTAGGGTGGAAAATTGGTTCTGGTGTACTACAGACGGTGGTCTTTCCAAAAGTTTACCTGAATGTGGTGTGCTGGGTGGTATGTGACAAGTTTGTATCCTTTTTCTTGTAGCACATCAATAATTGTCGGTAGTATTGCCACAGTAATGTGGAGATCGTGCATTAAGATGACTTCAACTGGCTTGGTTGCTTGTTGTTTGACACGGTTAATAATGGTATTTGGACGATTTTTGTCACGCCAGTCGTATGTATCGATTGTCCAGTCCCATAGTTTATAGTTAGAGAGGACGATGTCATCGCGATAATGTTGCTTTAAGTAAGGCATGCTGCCATAGGGAACTCGTATAAGATTCGTATCGACATGAGCTGTACGTGCCACGAGGTTTTGTACTTCACGCATTTCGTGTAATAAATTGTTTGCGTTGCCGTTATACAATATTTTAGCATCATGGGTCATACTATGTAGACCGATATAATGTCCTTCAGAGACAATTTCTTGGACGATTTGTGAATGTTTCTGAATATTGGATCCGACTAAGAAGAATGTTCCTTTCGCTTGCTTTGTTTGTAAAATATGTAGAATTTGTTTCGTATATTTATTTGGTCCATCATCGAATGTTAAGTAGGCAATTTTGCCGCTCTGTATTTCTGCTTCATTATATAAGCCAGAATGTTGAAATGAATGTAAGGAAATTGGATTTGTGACAATCCGCTTTGAATGAGTTGGTTGTTCGTCCGCTAGTCCTTGTTGTGGTGTAAGCGTAAAGATACATATGCATAAAATCCAGGTTTTTATCATGTTTATTTGCATTGTCCGTGCCTCCTTTACGAATGGATACGTTTCTGTTGTTAGCATATACGAAAGAAGATGTTCTTACTCTTTAGATAAGTATGAAATTAGTGGTAATACAGTAAGTTTTTTATTTGTGTATTTTTATAAGTGTGGTATAATCCTGTTTGAAGTGTTTGCTAGATTGGTAGTATACACCTATATGATGGTAAAAATTTGAAAATTAGTATTAAAGATGATATTAAAGGTGATTTTATAATAATAAAAAATGAATTTTAGGATAATATATGAACGAGGAGGTTCAGCATGTATCTGGCCTTGTTAATCTGTTTCGTCGCTTCAATTGTATTGACACCATTTGTGAGAAAATTAGCCTTTAAAATCGGCGCTACGGATAGACCAAATCATCGAAAAGTGCATCAGACAATTATGCCACGATTAGGTGGATTAGCGATATATATTAGTTTCATGATTGGAAGTTTTATGATTTATCCAGATATAGATAATAAATACCTTGCTCCGCTTTTAGCCGCAAGTTCGATTATTGTGTTAACAGGAGTAATTGACGATATGTATGGAATTTCTCCGAAAGTAAAATTAAGCGGACAGTTCATAGCAGCGTTTATCGTTGTTTTTTTCGGTGGAATCTCAGTGGAAACAATTAACATACCATTCGGTGGCGAAATAGAGTTCGGTTATTTAAGTATGCCATTAGCGATTATATGGATTATCGGAATTACGAATGCAATTAACTTAATTGACGGCTTAGATGGTTTAGCAGCAGGGGTTTCGGCAATTGTCGTACTATCGATTTCAGGTGTTGCTTGGATGATGGGAGATATATTTGTTTTTAGTATTTGTCTTATTCTATTGGGAAGTATTTTAGGTTTTTTACCTTATAATTTTAACCCAGCAAAGATTTTCATGGGAGATACGGGATCGCTATTTTTAGGTTTCATGATTGCAGTGTTGTCGTTATTAGGATTTAAAAGTATGACGGTGATTTCACTTATCGTGCCAGTTATTATTTTAGGTGTACCTATTTCAGATACATTATTTGCGATTATTCGTCGTTTAGTAAACAAACAACCAGTATTCTCACCAGATAAATCACACTTACACCATTGCTTATTAAATTTAGGTTATTCACATCGTCAAACAGTGTTAATCATTTATGCAATTAGTGCATTTTTCGCGTTAATGGCAATGTTATTTGCACAGGTGAACGAAGTAGGTTCCATTTTTGTTATTGTCATGTTAGTGTTAGCAATTGAATTATTAGCGGAGAAAGTAGGACTGATTCATAAGAATTATCGTCCACTTCTGAATTTCGTTCGTGGTGTTCGCTATATGGATAATAAGAAGCAGTAAGAATATACAAGCCCTGTCTTTAAAGACGAGGGTCTTTTTATGTAGAAGATTACTTGTTATGTGTAAAAATGAGTAATTAGGCAGAAAAAGTCTAATTATAGAAGGTTGGGTAAACTTGTAAAGTTATTAAGAGAATAATGAAACAAAAGAAGCTATCGCGTGCGGTAGCTTCTTTTGTTTTTTAATTATTTGTTCCGTTTGGTACGGATTGTTTATTTGCTGAATCTGTTTTGTTTGTAGATTCAGCTGATTTATTCTTATTTGTCGATGTTATTGACGTTTCACCCATATTGTCTGATCTTTCAGATGGTTTTCCGGTCGTTCCATTTGTTGATTGTTGTTTTTCTTTCTTGGTTTGTTTTGGTTGTTCTATTTTCTGATTAACAGGTTGTTGCTTTGTTTTTTGTTGCTCTTTTTGCGTTTTTGTTGCTCCCGTCGCTGGAATAGTAGGAGTGGATTTTTTTGCTGGTAATTCTAAGTGCGTGCGTAAATCTTGTTGAAGTAATCCTAACTTCTTTGGATCAAGAATGTAATAGTAGGTACCATCAATTTTCCCATCGGTACCTTCTAATTGCAGTTTCTCCATTTTTAAACTTCCGATGGATACGGCATATTTATAGAAGGATGTGATATCCGATAACGTCATGTTGGTTTTTACGTTATCACCAAGAATGCTTAATAAATTATCTAGTTTGAAAAGTGTATTTGCAGATATTGCTTTCTTTGCAATTGCTTCAATAATAAGCATTTGACGTTTGCCTCGTTCTAAATCACTATCAATTTTGCGTGTGCGTGCTAATGCTAATGCTTCTTCACCGTTTAATGTTTGAAGGCCTTTTTCGATTTTGATAGCACCTGCTCGATCCTTGCTATCTTGTTCGGTGAAGGATACAGGAACATCTACTTCAATCCCTCCGAGTAAGTCAACAATCTCAAGGAACGATTCGAAGTTCACTTTCACATAATAATCAACAGGAACATCAAGTAAGTGCTCAACTGCGTCAATCGTACCTTCAACCCCACCATATGCATGAGCATGGTTGATTTTATCCTTCTTTTTTGTCTTCGGAATCATTGTATAAGAATCACGAGGGATACTAAGTAATTTTACGGACTTCTCCTTCATATTAAATGTTGCATACAGAAGTGCATCTGTGCGAGTGGCATCTCTATATGAATCTTTTCGTGTTTCACTTTCATCTACTCCCATGATGAGTAGTGAAACGTTATCTTTGAGCGGTTGTACAACGCTTTCGCGCATATCAGATTTCTCGCCGCGACTTAATGGCGCATTCGCCTTCTCAGCAGCATTAGCAGCTTGGTTTAATAAGTAACCAGCATAGGCGCCAGTACTACCGAAGAAGAAAACGATAACGAGAATGATATATGGGAAGATTTTTCGTTTCTTCTTTGTATAAAGTGTTGCTCTTGTTCGATCAGCCAAATGATTCTCTCCTTTGAAAAACAATAATCATGACGTTACACGGGTATGACTACCACTTTTGTTTATTCTCTCATGTGGTGGCTTGTGGCACTCTTCAGCTCTATTGGTAAGTGAATGGATGAAACGTGTAATTGTTCCAATTGTATAACTTTTTGTAAAATTGGTAAATTATTTTTTCACGTCTTCTTCTAAGTATAATTGTTCGCCTTCTTTAATAGTACTTTGTCCATTCGTTAATTCAGTCATCCAATCTACAAAAGCTAGTTTTTGACCTTCTTCTACGAATATTTCAAATTCCACATTTTCCAAGTAGTGTGTGTCTTTCACGCGGTAGATGGACGAACGCAATTCATTTTCAATTTTCCCAACCCATGTGTAATCGATCTTGGCATGCATGACACGCATTAATGTACACTCGACGACACCTGTATGGTTTAATCCTTCTGATGTGCTTTTTCCGTACGCACGAATAAGTCCACCAGCACCTAGTTTAATGCCACCAAAGTAGCGTGTTACGACGACGACCGTATTCTTCACTTGTCGCTTCTTTAGTACTTCTAACATCGGAACACCAGCTGTTCCACTTGGTTCTCCATCATCATTAGCCTTTTGAATATGATTATGTTCACCAATAATATAAGCAGAACAGTTATGTGTGGCATCCCAATGTTTCTTTTTTATAGCTTGAATGAAAGCTTGTGCTTCTTCTTCCGTTTCAATACGATTCACATAGCTAATGAATCGAGATTTTTGAATAATTATTTCGTGTTCACCGTAGCCTTTGACTGTATAATAATGTGCTAACATTTAGTTCACACTCCCTTTTGTAATCTGAATATTTCTACCTTTAGTATGTATCTTTTTTCCGTCTTGTAAGGAAGAAAGATGCAGTCGATATTCCTATCATAGCAAAAGATAGTCCGTTCGTCATAAAAGGTTGGAAAGAGTTAGACCATTTGTGAATATAATGAAATTTAGTGTATGGTTTTGCTATTTAACGTAGTATAATAAATTTATATATTAAGAAGATTGCTATTTACGTAAATGTATTTTTTGGTAGATAGTTCGTTCAATGAATTAGCTCTTGCGGAAAGCGGTCCTCCATCTTCTTTGCTAGCTTAGAACTTTGAAGTAAGTATCTTGGTGTGAGTTTACGCAGGAATGAATATATTAGTGAAGCTATACTGGGGGATTTAGAAAATCAATGCAAAAGGTCGATACGCAATCATTAGACGTTATTATTAATAAAATGATTAGTACAGTGGAAGCAAGTAAGGATGAGGTATTCGAGTTTGGAGAAAGTGTAAGAAGTGAGAATGAGCGACTTAGTAGTGAACTAGAAGTTGTGAAGATTGAGCTACGTACACTTATCGAAGAAGTAGACAGGTTCGAAATTGAGGCGAAGAAAGCACGCCAATATTTGTCAGAATTAAGTGCTAACTTCCAGAAATATAGTGAGAATGAAGTAAGAAAAGCGTATGAAATTGCTCATATGCATCATTTGAAAGTGATGACGCTTCGAAATGAAGAGAAGTCATTAGTTGTTAGGCGAAATGAGTTAGAGCAGCGTATTAAGAACGTCAAGGAACAAATCGAACGAGCAGAACGAATTAGTACACAAGTATCGGTTGTCTTAAATTACTTAAATAGTGATTTCAAACAAGTCGGGGAACTGGTGGAGAATGCGAAGCAGAAGCAAGAATTTGGTATGTGCATTATTGAAGCACAAGAAGAAGAAAAGCGCCGATTATCTCGTGAGATTCACGACGGCCCAGCGCAAATGTTAGCACATTTAATTTTACGTGCAAATCTTTTTGAACGCATCATTAAACAAAAAGGCCAGGAAGCGGTTATTGATGAAGTAAAAGGGATGAAAGAATCCATTCGAGATACGTTGTATGAAGTTCGTAAAATTATTTATGATTTACGACCGATGGCATTGGATGATCTAGGACTTGTGCCGACGCTTCGTAAATATTTCGAGACGATGTCGGATTATCATCATATTGAAATTGCGTTCCAACCAATTGGGAAGTGGAATAATACGACGTATCCACGTATGGCTGTTGCATTATTTCGATTAGCGCAAGAGTCTGTACAAAACGTATGTAAGCATGCAAAAGCAACGAAAATTGATGTGAAGCTTGAATTTATGCATAATCAAGTTTCTTTGCTTGTCCGAGATAATGGACAAGGGTTTAATTTATTAGAGCGTAAGGAGCAATCTTTTGGTTTGACAGGAATGAGAGAGAGGGTAGACCTACTTAATGGTACAATCGATATTCGTTCGAAAGTAGGAGAAGGAACATTGATTTCTGTTCGTGTCCCAATCGAATAAATGTACGCATGAGGTTGGCTGAATTGAAGTAGAAGGAGTTATATGCTGTGAAGAAGACAAATGTTATTATTATTGATGATCATAAATTATTCCGTGAAGGAATTAAGCGTATTCTTGATTTTGAAGAAGATTTAGAAGTTGTAGCAGAAGGTGCAAATGGCGAAGAGGCACTGGAGCTTGTAGCCAAGCATCAAGCAGATATTATTTTAATGGATATTAATATGCCAATCATTAATGGTATTGAAGCAACACAACGATTAGTGAAAGAATATCCAGATTTAAAGATTATTATTCTATCTATCCATGATGATGAGAACTATGTGACGCGCGTATTAAATATGGGAGCTCGTGGTTACTTGTTGAAAGAAATGGATGCAGATACATTAATTGAAGCGCTAAAAGTTGTAGCAAGTGGTGGAGCATACTTGCACCCGAAAATTGCAGACAACTTAATTAAAGAGTTTAGACGTCTATCTGAAAATGAAGATTTATATAAGAAGCAAGAAATTGAAATTCAACGTCCGCTTCATTTATTAACGCGTCGTGAATGCGAAGTGTTACAAATGTTAGCAGATGGCAAGAGCAATCGTTCTATTGGGGAGTCATTATATATTAGTGAGAAGACTGTAAAGAACCATGTAAGTAACATTTTACAGAAGATGGCGGTAAAAGACCGTACACATGCGGTTGTTGTCGCAATCAAAAAAGGTTGGGTAGAAGTGAGATAATACCAATCTTCATCAATCATTGTACATATACGACAATTACTTTGTGAGTATACGTAGCTAAGTGACTTACAAATGTACAGAGCGTGTCGAAAATGACTTGAAAAGGTTGATAGTTCTTTGGTCAGAGATAGTTTAAGAAGATACATGAAACGAGGGAAACCGTTATGATTGGTTCCCTCGTTTTTTTATCATGAGGGTGCTAGAACATGCTTTTTTAACGCTCTATCCGAAAGAATTCTCCTTCCTCAAGCTTTTGCAGGGCGATAGCCCAGCGGTAGGTGGGAGATGAATTTCGGTTTGGCGTAGCCAAAAAGCACTTAACTGTGCTTTTTATTTTATCTATCATATAATCAGTCTTATATTATATAAAGGATGGTATATAAGTGAAATTAGATAGTAATAATCATTCAGTATTCTTATTGTATTATCATCTTGTATTGGTCGTAAAATACAGAAGAACTGTATTTGATGATGATATGTCAGACTATGCAAAAGATATGTTTGTACGGTTATCCGAGAACTACAATATAACGTTGGTGGAATGGAATCATGATGTTGACCATGTACATATCTTATTCAAGGCAAATCCTAATACAGAAATGACAAAATTCATTAATGCATATAAGAGTGCAAGTTCTCGACTGATTAAGAGAGACTTTCCACAAGTGAAAAAGAAACTTTGGAAAGAGATGTTTTGGTCAAGAAGTTTTTGCTTACTAACTATTGGTGGTTCACCTATAGACGTAGTAAAGAAATATATTGAAAATCAAGGTGAAAAGTGAGGTGAAATGGTATGACAAAGCATAATAAAGCATATAAATTTCGTTTGTATCCAACAGAAGAACAAGAATTTCTTATGCGTAAAACCTTCGGTTGTGTACGTTTCGTGTATAATAGGATGTTAGCTGAACGGAAAGAAGCGTATGAGACATACAAAGATGATAAGGAACAACTAAAGAAACAAAAGTTTCCAACTCCTGCAAAATACAAAGTAGAATTTGAGTGGTTGAAAGAAGTTGATTCATTAGCTTTGGCAAACGCTCAACTAAACTTGCAAACTGCATATAAGAATTTCTTTAGTGGTCAAAATGACTTTCCTACATTTCAAAAGTAAAAAAGCCAGAAAATCATACACAACAAATGTAGTAAACGGAAATATTATGCTCCTTAATGGTCATCTCAAATTACCGAAACTGAAAATGGTACGTATCAAACAACATAGAGAAATACCCCAAGAACATATTATCAAGGCATGTACGATTTCTATGACATCTACTGGTAAATACTATGTATCCATCTTAACTGAATACGAAAAAGAGATTGTACAAAAAGAAGTAGAAACAGTTGTTGGATTAGACTTTGCGATGGATGGATTATACGTTAGTTCTGAGGATGAGAAAGCCAATTATCCTAAGTTCTATCGTAAAATGTTAGACCAATTGGCAAAGGCACAACGGGTATTATCAAGACGTACTAAAGGCTCAGAACGTTGGAACAAACAACGTATTCGAGTAGCTAAGTTACATGAAAAAGTAACTAACCAACGTAAGAATTTCCTTTATCATAAGTCTAAAGAGTTAGTTACTAATTTTGATGTAGTAGCTATTGAAGACCTAAATATGAAGGAAATGTCACAAGCACTTAATTTCGGGAAGAGTGTCGCAGATAATGGTTGGGGCATGTTTACTTTTTTTGTAGCGTATAAACTCTAAGAACAAGGCAAACAACTTGTGAAAATGGACAAATGGTTTCCTTCTACTAAAACTTGTAGTAGTTGTGGCAATGTCAAAGATATGTCATTGTCTGAAAGAGTGTATTCTTGTATATGTGGTGCAAATCTCGATAGAGATTATAATTCGGCAATCAATATCAAAAATGAAGCAATACGTCTATTAGCGTTAGCATAAATGACAATGAAATAACCTTTGGAACAAGGGAGTTAGCTCGATTGTCTTAGGACTAATTCGTTAGCTATCAAAAGTAACGACTAATCGAGAAGCCCCCACTTCAAGTAAGTTCGTAAGAGCTACTAAGTGGTGGGTAGTTCACGAGAAGGACTTAGCATTCTGATTGGATTTATGGTACAGTAGGATAGGCTACGTATTTTTACGTTTCTAAATATAAAAATAAAGGTTATAATTGAGAATAAAACTGATTTTTGATAAGAGGAAGAGGTATAAAGTATGAGAATCGCAATTGTTACTGATAGTACAGCTTATATACCACAGGAAACGAGAGAAAAGTTAAATATACATATGATTCCACTTAATGTTATTTTTGGTGATGTTTCTTATCGAGAAGAAGTGGAGATTAGTGCGGAACAATTCTACATAAAAGTCCGTGAACAAGAAGAATTACCAAAAACATCTCAACCAGCTATTGGTGAATTTGTTGAATTATATGAGAAACTTTCGAAAGAATACGATCAAATTGTAAGTATTCATCTTTCTAGCGGTATTAGTGGTACGTATCAAGGTGCTATTACAGCAGGTGAGTTAGTAGAGGGAGCAAATGTATTCGCGTTTGATTCTGAGATTAGCTGTGAGGTACAAGGGTTCTACGCTATTGAAGCAGCAGAAATGGCAGCTGCAGGCAAAACAGTAGAAGAAATTATTGCACGTCTTAACGAAATGAAGCAATCAATGAGTGCATACTTCATGGTAGAAGATCTAATGCATTTACAACGTGGTGGTCGCTTATCGAGTGCTCAAGCATTCATCGGTAGTCTTCTACAAGTGAAGCCACTATTACACTTCGTTGATACGAAAATCGTCCCATTTGAAAAGATTCGTACGCGCAAGCGTGCAATCAAACGTATGATGGAACTATTTGAAGAAGTGGCGAGCGAAGGAAAGCCAATGAAGGCAATCGTCATCCAAGCAAACCAATTAGAAGAAGCACAAGATATGAAAGCAACAATTGAAGAACGTTATCCGCAAGTGGAAGTATCAATTGGATACTTTGGTCCGGTTATTGGAACACACTTAGGTGAAGGGTCTCTTGGATTAGGCTGGTATGTGAAATAAGAATGTACATGATAAGAGGTTGTCTACGTTAGCGTGGATGGCCTTTTTTGTTTGTGGAAAAGGATGGAATTGGTTCGTTTATGGAATCTCAGATGTTCGAATAAACCATCGATTTATTGAAAGAAGTCTACGTTGTTCTAGTAAGCTCTGTTATGAAATGTTTGGATGGATTTTGCTATACTAAAGATGTAACTTATTAATTTTAGAAAAGAGGTTAACTTTATGCGCTTTGTTCTGCAAAATCATATGCTGATTCTTTCCTCCGATTCAAAGGCACAACGGATTCATTCTTTTTCAAGTTGGGAAACCCCGCTGCAAGATTCATCTTACCAATTCTCGGCCGAACTCCAGCAACTACTGAGTGGCAAGAAACTCCTCCCCGATGAACTTCCTTTCCCACATGAATTTCTTCATGAACATTATCTTCATGGCTATCTCTCGTACCATTACGGTGTCACAAAAGAAAAATATGCGCACATATGCCATCGTTGTGGTAATACGAATCCTCATCGTTTTCACACATACAATTGTGCACGGTGTCAACAAATGTGTACGTATTGTAGGCATTGTATTCAAATGGGGCGTGTGAGTCAGTGTACGCCACTTCTCACATGGACCGGATCACAAGTTACCTTTTCTCCTTATGCATATGAAATTAATTGGACAAATACTCTTTCTCCCCCTCAACAAGAGGCTTCGACTAAATTAATTGAAGCCATCTATCAAGAACAATCTCTCCTCATTTGGGCCGTTTGTGGAGCTGGGAAAACGGAAATGTTATTCCAAGCAATTCATGCTGCCATTTGTAATGGGCAGCGAGTATGTATCGCTACACCGCGTACAGATGTTGTACTCGAACTACTTCCACGCTTTAGGCGTGTGTTTCCGAAGGTGCCGATTGCTGCATTGTACGGAGGTGCACCGCCACAACCAAGCCTTGCTCCTGTTGTTCTTTCTACTACACATCAACTTCTCCGTTATGAGCAGTCTTTTGACGTCATGATTGTCGATGAAGTAGATGCCTTCCCATACTCGATGGACCCTATGCTCCAGCATGCTGTTATACAAGCGAGTAAAAACCAACATGCCATTATGTATGTCACTGCTACACCATCTGCCAAATGGCAACAAGAAGTACGACAGAAGAAACGAGCGGCAGTTATTATCCCTGCACGGTACCATCGTCAGCCCTTGCCTGTTCCGAGGTTTCAGTGGTGCGGTACATATAAGAAGCAAATTGAAAAAGGATTTCTTCCACGCCAAATGATGAGTTGGATTCACCGTTACCTCACCGAAAAGCCAATTATGTTATTCGTTCCAAATGTTGCACTCGTTGAACAAGTGGTAATTCTGCTGCAACAGCTTCATCCTTCTATTACAGGTGTGCATGCAGAGGATATAGATCGAAAAGAAAAAGTACAAGCATTCCGAGGTGGTAAGATTCCACTTCTTGTAACAACAACGATTTTGGAGCGTGGTGTTACGATTGAAGCGGTGCAAGTAGCTGTACTAGGTGCAGAGCAAGATATCTTCACGGAAAGTGCACTTGTCCAAATTGCCGGACGGGCTGGACGAAGTATACGTGAGCCGACGGGAGAAGTCGTTTTTTTCCATCACGGAAAAACGACGGCAATGTTACTAGCGAAGCATCATATTGAGAAGATGAATAAGCAGGCAAAAGAAAGGGGGATGGTGGATCATGCAGAAATGCCTTCGATGTGAGCAAGACATGGTGTTGCCGACAACATGGTTTCATGTTGTGACGTGTCCACCATTGCCTGTGTGTTGTTCGGATTGCGAGAGGCAATTGGAGCGGATAGTTGGTGAAACATGTCTTGTGTGTCATCGTCCATTTTCAAGAGCAGAACAGCATTACCGAAAAGGAGATATGTGTTATGACTGTGTTCGCTGGGAGGGAGATGCGGAATGGAAGGATGCACTTCGTATGAATCACTCCGTTTATACGTATAACGATACGATGAAGGATGTTCTTGCGACAGCAAAGTTCCGCGGAGATATTGCCCTTTTTGCAATGTTTGAATCACCATTTCAGCAAGCATATACAACACATTTTCCTCATATAGACCTTGTTGTCCCAATTCCATTAAGCAATGAACGATTGTATGAGCGGGGATTTAATCAGGCGACTGTACTTGCAGCTTTCTTACCAGCACGAATAGAAGAATTACTCACCCGTACTCATACAGAAAAACAAAGTAAGAAATCACGTGCAGAACGCATACATGTTGAGAATGTTTTCCGTTATAATAAGTCTAACCGGCTTACAGGACAGTCCATTCTTCTTATCGATGATATTTATACAACAGGTTCTACGTTACGTCATGCTGCGAATATCTTACGTGAACAAGGAGCTGGAGAAATTTTCTCGCTTACTTTAGTGAGAGGATAGTTTACAAAATAGAATAAGAGCCGATATAGTACTTAGAACGAGTTATCACGGGAGGAAGAATGATGGGGGAAGTAATAAATTGTCCAAAATGTAACGCTTTATATATGAAATCAAATATACGTGATGTTTGCGTGAACTGTTACAAAGAAGAAGAGAAATGGTTCGATGACGTATATACTTTCTTACGTAAACGTAACAATCGTATGGCACTTATACCTCAAATTGTAGAAGGTACGGGTGTAGAAGAGAAATTGCTATTCAAATGGGTGCGTGCAGGACGATTACGTCCATCGCAATTTCCGAATCTCGGCTATCCGTGTGAGAAATGTGGAACGATGATTAGTGAGGGAAAGCTCTGCTCAAGTTGCACAGGTTACATTCGAAGTGAAATCGAAAAGCAATTGAAAGAAGAAGAACATCAAAAACAACTAAATCAAGTAGCGACATATAAATTTACACAACGATAAAGGGAGGGCTTTCTATGCGAATCAATTCATTCGGAGTGAATGGAATCAATCCATACAAACAACAGATGAATAAAATGAACAACATGGCAAAAGCAATGGCGAAAGAAGATAAAGTTGAAATTTCATCGAAGGCGAAAGAAATGCATGAAGTATCGAAAGTCGTCTTAGATCGTCAAGAGCGTGTAGAACAATTGAAACAACAAATAGAGAACGGTACGTATCAAATTGATTCGAAAGACATCGCAAAGAGCATGGCTAGTTATTACCGTAGTATGAAAGACAAATAAGCTGTAACAAGTAAAAGAAAGAAGGAAGTAGTGTGTTAGCACAACAATTGGTACAGAACTTAACAAAGCAGGTTGAAGAACATGAAGCACTGCTTCTTCTGGCGACAAACAAGACAGACATCGTGAAGAGCGGAGAGATTGAAGCGTTAGAGAAGACGATGAAGCAAGAACAACGTCATGTTCTTGTCATGCAGAAGTTAGAGGCAGAGCGAAAAGAGATTGTGTACCGTCTAATGAGTGGTCGTCCCTTTGAAGGCGCAGAACCAACTTTGTCTGAGTGTATCGAAGTTATCGAAGGGCAAGGGAAAACAGAACTATTACTTTTAATGTCGAAGTTAATTGAAGTTGTAAGGCAAGTGAAGCAAGTGAATGAGTTGAACCAAGCGTTGCTTTCGCAATCCCTTCAATTCGTGAATATGACATTAAGCGCAACAACACAGCAAGAGCCACCAACAACATACAGTAAGAATCAAGAGAAACAACCGAAGCGACAACCACAGTCGATGTTTAACGTACAGGCATAAGAAGAATGGGGGAAAACAGGGAATGCGTTCAACTTTTCAATCATTAGAAACAGCGAAGCGCGGTATGGCAATGCAACAAACAGCGCTACAAACACTAGGACATAACATTACAAATGCAAATACACCAGGATTCAGTCGTCAACGGGTTAATTTCCAGACGACAACAGCTTTTCCTAAACCAGGAATGCAAGCACCATTTTTACCAGGGCAAGTAGGAACGGGCGGAGAGGCTGGAAGTGTACAACGTATACGCGATAATTTCTTAGACTTACAGTTCCGTAAAGAAGTAAATAAGCTAGGATTCTACGGCGCGAAGACAGATGCACTGAAGAAGATGGAAGATATTATGAATGAACCATCAGAAGACGGCTTATCTAAACAATTAAATAACTTCTGGAAATCACTTCAAGATTTAGCGGTTAACCCACAAAATTCAGGGGCACGTTCAGTTGTATTAGAACGAGGAAAAGCTGTAACTGAAACATTCCATTACTTATCGAACTCACTGAAAGACGTACAAAAAGATTTGAATAACCAAATTTCTGTCACAACAAAAGAAGTAAATTCACTTATTGAACAGATTAGTAATGTGAACAAGCAAATCGCAGACGTCGAGCCGCACGGCTACTTACCGAATGACTTGTACGATGAGCGTGACCGTCTTGTTGACCAATTATCAGGGTTAGTGAATGTGAAAGTATCTTATGTTGAAAGTGGCGGGATGGCGAAGCCAGAAGCGGAAGGACGAGCTTCTATTGAATTGCTTGATGCTAATGGAAGTCCAATGGGGCTACTAGTAGATGGCTTAGACTTAAATACGAAACCGAACTACTTAACGGTGAATTACGAAAGCCGTCCGCTTGGCGAAGCGAGCTACGTGACAGGTATTACAGTTGGACCGAATACTATTCCAATGAAAGATTTCGCATCAACAGGCAAGTTAAAAGGGTTAATCGACTCTTATGGATATGTAGAGAACGGTACACCTCGTACGATTAAAGGTGAATATCCAGAAATGCTACAGCAACTGGATCAATTAGCGGGATCATTTGTTATTGCATTTAACGAAGCTCACAAGCAAGGTTGGACGTTAGATGGAGATACAGGGAAAGACTTCTTCGATCCAACGAAGTTAACGGCAGATTCTATTTCTCTAGCTATTAAGAGCCCGACAGAAATTGCTTCAGCAGGTCAACCAACGACGTCAGGTGGAACAGAAAACAAAGGTAATGGAGATAATGCGCTGAAACTAGCAGAAATTCTTCGTGGCAAAATTACAATTTACGGTGATCCAGCTACGAAATCAAATCCAAAAGAAGATACGATGGATAGCTTCTATCAAGGGATGATTGGAACAATGGGTGTACGAGCACAAGAGTCAGAGCGTTTAATGAATAATAGTAACTTATTAGCAGCAAACGTGGAGGATCGTCGTATGCAGGTAAGCTCCGTTTCTTTAGATGAAGAGATGATCAACATGGTAAAGTACCAACACGCATACAACGCTGCAGCACGTAACATCACGCTAGTAGACGAAATGTTAGACAAAATCATCAATGGCATGGGCCTTGTAGGAAGGTAGGGACTAGATAATGCGCGTAACACAAGGAATGTTATCCAATAGTATGCTACGTAACTTAAGTAGTAGCTATCGACACTTAGATACATTAAATAACCAAGTTGCAACAGGAAAGAAGATTACACGACCATCTCAAGATCCTGTTATCGCAACAAAAGGAATCGGCTACCGCACATCTGTAGCGGAAGTAGAGCAATTCCAGCGTAATATCAGTGAGGCACATTCATGGATTGAATCAGCGGATGATGCGTTGAGCAAAGGTGTAGATGTACTTCAACGTTTCCGTGAGTTAACAGTGAATGCGGCAAATGGAACGAATGATGATTCTGCTCGTGAAGCAATTGCACAAGAATTAGAGCAGTTAAAAGAACATTTAGAGACAATTAGTAATACGAAATACGGTGAAAAATATATCTTCAACGGTGCAAATACGACAACACAACCTGTCGATTTAAAAGCGGGAACATTTCCTAATGGGTATACACCGGTGAATATTCAAGTATCACCTAATTCACATGTTGAAATCAGTATGGATGCGACAAGTCTTTTTAGTAAAGCAACATTTGATGGGTTAGATGATGTAATAGCGAAAGTAAGAAGCGGTGAATCGACGGCAATCAGTAACTCCATTGCGAAAGTAGATGAGATTAAAGAAGGTTTCATTTCAGAACGTTCTGCAGTAGGTGCTCGACAAAATCGTATGGAATTAATTGATGAGCGCCTGCAAACACAAGAAGTAATCGCAAAACGTGTTATGTCTGAGAATGAAGATGCAGATATTGAAGAAGTCATTACACAGCTAAAGATGCAAGAAATGGTACATCGTGCGTCACTTGGAGTAGGTGCACGTATTATTCAACCAACATTAATGGACTTTTTACGTTAAATACATGAGAGGCTATTCCTAGTGA
Source organism: Priestia taiwanensis (assembly GCF_014638355.1). Lineage (GTDB taxonomy): Bacteria > Bacillota > Bacilli > Bacillales > Bacillaceae_G > Priestia_D > Priestia_D taiwanensis. The sequence goes on along the minus strand of NZ_BMFK01000009.1, from coordinate 1,461 downwards.
ATAGCCTTTTCTATACATAGCGGAGGTGAAGAAGATGAATTTGTCGCAAATACGTATCCAATCGACACCTATTCAGCATAGGATTAATATTGAAAAGCCTGTTCAAGATATTCAACAACCGAAAGCTGAGTTGCAAATTGAACAAGCGAAGTCGAAATTAAATATTGAAACGGAAAAAAGTGAGCTAACAATTGATAGTCAACAAGCTCGAGATGAAATTGATTTAAAGAGTATCCGTACTCGTATTGAAGAACATGCACAATTAGGATATAAAGCGTGGTTAGATGCAATAGGGAAGATGTCATCTCAAGGTGATGAATTAATGCGCATTGAGAATCGTGGGAATGTTATCGCAGCGCAAGCAGAAGAGAATGGATCTGCTCCCATTTACGATACGAATATCGCCTTTATTCCTTCATATGGTAGTGTGAAAATTAATTATAAGCCAGCGAAAGTGAATATTTCATTTGATACGACGCCAGCAAATATACAAGTGAAGTTAAATAAACCAATCTTGAATTATACGCCAGGAAAAGTAACAGGAAGCATCGAGCGTTGGAATTCCTTGCAAATTGACTATACAGGCGTAACAATTGATGTAACGAAATAAAGGAAGTGATTCTATGAACATTCAAACGAAATATAACGGCGAAGTGATAATTGGAGAAACAGACATTATCGCCTTTGAAAAAGGAATACCGGCATTTGAAGAAGAGAAAGAATTTATCATTCTGCCATTAGGAGAAGGTGTTCCATACTACGCGATGCAATCGATAAAGACACCGAGTTTAGCATTTGTTATTGCTGACGTATTCTCTTTATTCCCAACGTACGATATTGAACTATCGCAACACGAAGTAGAGGAATTAAAGATTCAACATCCAACAGACATAAAGGTATTCACAATTTTAACAATCCATGAACCGTTTGAGAAATCAACAGCGAACCTACAAGCACCGATCATCGTGAACACGAAGGAACGAGAAGGGAAACAAGTTGTTCTCTCAAACGTACCGTACACGTTGAAACATTCTATCGCCGAAGTGCTTTGTGAAAAGCAGGAGGTGTAGGGATGTTAGTACTGACACGCAAAATAAAAGAAGCAATCATGATTGGAGATGATATCGAAATTTCTGTTGCGGCTATTGAAGGTGACCAAGTGAAACTTGCTATATCTGCGCCGAAACATATCGATATACATCGAAAAGAAATCTATTTATCGATTCGAGATGAAAATAAACAAGCAGTTAATACGCCAGATAGTTTTATAAACTTCCTTCAAAATAGTAAAAAAAATAATGAAAACGATTAAACAATGGAAGGTTCGACCGATATAAGTATTGTACGGATTTATCTGTATATAAATAAACCACATGGAAGTGGGACAAACACATTCAAGGAGGAATAATACAATGCGTATTAATCACAACATTTCAGCATTAAACACACACCGTCAAATGG
>NZ_BMFK01000008.1 GCF_014638355.1 Priestia taiwanensis | reverse complement strand
TAGTTTTCAAAGAACTTCTATCGCTTAAAGCGACTTCGTTATCTTAACATCTTCGTTAGTTGATGTCAATATTGTTTTTCATTTCTTTTGTTGTCGTTTCTTTCGTGACAACGAATATTAATATATCACCTATCAATCTTTATAGCAAGGACTTTTTTATAAAAAAATAAAATAAATAAAAGACCCTCTAAATACTTCTATTTAAAGGGTCTTTCACTTTTTAACGATGTCTCATTGTCGGGAATAATAATACATCACGAATTGATGGTGAATTCGTTAATAGCATTACTAGACGGTCAATACCGATACCTAGTCCACCTGTCGGCGGTAAACCATACTCTAACGCTTCAATGTAATCATCATCCATCATATGCGCTTCGTCATTACCTTGCTCACGCTCTTGTAATTGCGCTTCGAAACGCTCTTTTTGATCGATTGGATCATTTAACTCCGTGAACGCATTCGCATGCTCACGAGCAACGATGAATAACTCGAAACGATCTGTGAAACGCGGGTCCTCCGGATTTTTCTTCGCAAGTGGTGAAACTTCCACTGGATGACCATAAATGAATGTCGGTTGAATTAAGTGCTCTTCTACTTTTTGTTCGAAGAACTCATTAATAATATGACCAACTGTCATATGCTCTGTAATTTCTACACCATGTTCTTTCGCTAAAGCACGGGCCTCTTCTACATTCATCTCTGTCCAGAAGTCTGCACCTGTGTATTCTTTCACTGAATCTACCATATGAAGTCGTTTCCACTCTGGTTTTAGATCAATTTCATATTCACCGTACGCAACCGTCGTTGTCCCTAATACCTCTTGGGCAATATGAGCAACTAAGTTTTCTGTTAAGCTCATGATATCTTTATAGTCCGCATACGCTTCATATAATTCGATCATCGTGAACTCTGGATTATGACGAGTTGAAATACCTTCATTACGATATACACGACCAATCTCATACACTTTCTCTAATCCACCAACGACTAGACGCTTTAAATGTAACTCGATTGCGATACGCATATACAATTGCATATCTAACGCATTGTGGTGTGTAATGAACGGACGCGCCGATGCACCACCAGCAATCGTGTGCAATGTCGGTGTTTCTACTTCTAAGAAACCAATGCTATCTAAGTAACGACGCATCGATTGAATGATTTTACTACGTAATACAAATGTCTTTCTGCTATCCATATTTGTAATTAAATCTAAATAACGTTGACGGTAACGTTGTTCTACGTCTTTTAATCCATGATGCTTGTCCGGTAGTGGACGTAATGATTTCGTTAGAAGTGTGAATGTTGTAACCTTAATTGATAACTCTCCAACTTTTGTTTTGAAGATTGTACCTGTTACACCTACTAGATCTCCTAAATCACAAGAATCAAAGATTTCGTAAGCATCATCGCCAACTGCATCTTTACGAACATATAATTGAATTTGCCCTTCTAAGTCTTGAATGTGCGCAAATCCAGCTTTTCCTTTTCCGCGCTTTGTCATAATACGACCAGCAATCGAAACAACTGCATCTTTTTCTTCTAATTCTTCTTTTGAAAAAGCATCAAACTCTTTTACAATCTCTTGTGAAGAGCTTGTTCTTTCAAAACGTCCTCCAAATGGATCTAAACCTTGCTCGCGTAAGTTATGTAACTTCTCACGACGAACAAGCAATTGATCATTCAATTCTTCGTGACTCATTTTATCAACTCCATTACAAAATATATAAACATGTATTCCAAGTATATCACTTTATGTCAACATAAAAAACTGCCAGTAAAAGACTGGCAGTTTCATTACAAGACGTATTATACGTTTAACAACAAAAAGATGTCAAACAACCTTCTTAACCACGAAGAGCTACTTCCACTTCACGAACTTCCATTTCTTCTACACAACTATCAAGTAACGTAACAAGATCCATTCTTGTATTACACTCATTAATTTTATTACGTACTTCTCCAGTACCACTCACACCTTTTAAATACCAAGCTGCGTGCTTTCTCATTTCCAGAACAGCAATCTTTTCGTTCTTTAAGTCAATTAGGCGATCTAAGTGCAACTTACATACATCGATTTTCTCACGCAAACTCGGTTCACCCATTAATTCTCCTGTTTCTAAATACCTTACTGTACGATAAATCATCCACGGGTTACCTAACGCCGCACGACCAATCATCACACCATCTGCACCTGTGTACTCTAATAAACGCTTCGCATCTTGAGGTGTCTGTACATCACCATTTCCGATAATCGGGATGTTCACATGTTCCTTCGCTAACTTAATGTAATCCCAGTTAGCTTCACCTTCATACATTTGCACACGTGTACGCCCATGAATCGCAACAGCTTGTCCACCAGCACGCTCAACCGCTTGTGCATTCTCTACAACGAAGATATTGTCATCATCCCAACCGATACGCATTTTAACTGTTACTGGTTTTTCTACAGCATCTACAACTGCAGAAACCATTTCATAAATCTTATCTGGGTTTAGTAACCATCTTGCTCCTGCTTCACATTTAATAATTTTCGAAACAGGACAACCCATATTGATATCGATAATGTCAGCATTTGTATTCTTATCTACATACTTCGCTGCTTCTACTAGCGTACTTCTCTCTCCACCGAAAATTTGTAAGCTTAGTGGTTTTTCACGCTCATCGATATATAACATTTCCATTGTTCTTTTATTATTATGAAGAATGGCTTTATCACTAATCATTTCAGCACATACTAAACCAGCGCCGAATTCTTTTACCGTTAAACGAAATGCAGAGTTACATACCCCGGCCATTGGTGCTAATACCACTGGATTCTTCATTTCTATATGACCGATTTTTAACATTTTATTTTTGTCCGCCTTTCTTTTCTACAGGCATTAATTCCTCGACCGATACATTTAAGGTCTTTGCCACGTCCATAATAAATGATTCCGTTGGCACACGATTTCCTCTTTCTATTTCTCCAAGTACCGAAATAGAAACCCCTAAACCTTTCGCAAAGCTTTCTTGCGTATATCCTTTCAACTTTCGAAAAGCTCGAATACGTCTCCCCCATTTTTCCGCTTCCATATTCTTACCCCTTCTCGTAAATTTACGCTTTCACTTCGGGAAATATCTACACCTAATTCTATTAAGGGTACCAACACAAAATTTCGTTCGTACATTCTAGGGTGCGGAATAATCAGTGTCTCTGTGTCCATATTTTCGTTACTATATAATAAAATGTCAAGGTCTATTGTTCGAGGTCCCCAGTGGATTTCCCTTTTTCTTCCTAATTGTAACTCAATCGACTGTGTCGTTTCTAGTAAATTGATTGGACGTAAGCTGGTAGAAATTTTCACAACGATATTTAAAAAGTTTTCTTGATCTACATATCCAACTGGCTCCGTCTCATAAATAGAAGAAACATCTTCTATGCAAATTGCTTCATGAGCGTGTAACGCCTTTACAGCTTCTCTTAAATAATATAAACGATCACCAATGTTCGTCCCTAAACTTAAGTACGCAATGTGATTCATTGACGCGACCTCGTAATCTCTACTGCAACAGAATGATAATGACCTGGAATCGGTGGGTCCGGCTTAATAACTTTCACATGACATACATCAATTAATGCGTATTCTGCCAGGAGCTCGCTTGCAATTCGTTCCGCTACTGCTTCAATCAGTTTATACGGCTCTCCTTCTACAATGCGCTTACACGTTGCGTACATATCAGCATAACTCACCGAATACGTTAGGTTATCCGTCTCCCCAGCTTGCTTCGTATCTACCTCGACTACTAAATCAACATTGAAACGTTGCCCCAATGCTGTTTCTTGTGGTAATACACCATGGTATCCATAGAACATCATATTATTCACATAAATTTTACCCATCTATACTACCTCTCTTCCCAAGCATTGCGTCCATCATCTTTGCCATTCGCGCGTTCTCTAATACATCATGTACACGTACAATATGGCATCCCTGTTGAATACCGAGGCAGGTCGTCGCTCCCGTCCCTTCCACGCGCTCTTCTACCGGTAAATCCAATACCGCACCAATAAATCGTTTTCGCGATGTTCCAAGTAGCACTGGATACCCTAGCACTTGTAATTGTCCTAGCTCTCTTATTACTTCCAAGTTTTGATCCACTGTTTTCACGAATCCAACCCCCGGATCAAGAATAATGCGTTCATCCCGTACACCCGCTTGCTTCGCAATTTGAATACTCTCTTGAAGGTCTGCAACCACATCTGACATAAAGTCGCGATAGTCCACGTCTGTACGGTTATGCATTAAGATAATTGGCACATCGTACTGCGCAGCTACTGCTGCCATTCGTTTATCCGCTTTTGCTCCCCATACATCATTAATAATATGTGCACCCGCTTCAATTGCTTGCTTCGCCACTTCTGCTTTGTACGTGTCAATGGAAACTGGTACATCTACCGCTGCCCGAATAGCTCGAATAATTGGGACAACACGCGCAATCTCTTCTTGCTCACTTACCAATTCAGCTCCCGGACGTGTCGACTCACCGCCGATATCAATAATATGCGCACCGTCCTTCACAAGCTTTTTCGCATGCTGAACTGCTCGGTCCACATCATTCCATGACCCACCGTCTGAAAATGAATCTGGGGTTACATTCAAAATCCCCATCATTAACGTTTCTTTCGCCAAATCAAACGTATACTTCCCACACGTTAACGTTGTATATCTCATTCTATCTTCCTTCTTTCACATCGTATCTGCTCACTAAAGATGTACGATACCTTTGATAGTCATGTATAAGACGCTTCGTTACCTCGCCGTCTTTCCCTACAAATCTCTTATTATCTATTTCTACAACAGGTACTATTTCTTGAATAGAGTTCGTAACAAATATTTCATCCGCTTGTAACAACTCTTCCTTTGTAAATAACCCTTCCTGAACCTGAACTTGACCTAATTCGCAAAGCCTCATAACAAATTTCCGTGTAATACCATTTAAAATCCCTGTTTGGAGAGAAGGGGTATAAACTACTAAATCCTTCACAAAGAAAACATTTGAGACTACCCCTTCTGCTACAAACCCCTCTTCCGTTAAAAAAATTCCTTCTTTGGACATATCACTACCAACTTCACGTTTTCCTAATACAGAATTTAAATAATGATGCGACTTTAAACGGGAGGGTCCTTCTGGCGTATTACGTCTCGTTTGAAGAATAACCCCTTCTTTTTCATACACTTCCGCAGTCGCGGATGCCAAAGGTTTCATAAAGACAATTGTCGTCGGTTGCTGATAAGCATCTACCTGTAAGCCCACTTCCCCAATACCAGCCGAAACATTGAAGCGAACGTAAGCATTTTGGATATTGTTCTTTTCCAACAACTGCATGACAATTCGTTTCGCTTCATCTTTCGTTACACTCCACTCTATATTCAATTGTTTTAGTGATTCCATTAAACGTAGATAATGGTCATCAAACAAAAACAGATGACCATCATACACACGGAACGTTTCGAATACACCAAGCCCATAGAGAAAACCGTGATCGAAAGGAGAAATCATTGCCTCCTCTTGCTTCATAACACGCCCATTTACATAGATGTACATACTTCTTCACGCCTCTTATACGCTGTAATAAAGTTTTTCAATAATTCTTTCCCATGCGATGTCATAATTGACTCTGGATGGTATTGTACTCCTTCTATCGGTAACGTTTTATGACGAATACCCATAATTTCGCCTTCTTCTGTCCAAGACGTCACTTCTAAACATTCCGGTAACGTTTCTTTCTTGACGATAAGCGAATGATAACGCGTTGCCGTAAATGGATTTGGAATATCTTTATATACCGTTTCTCCGTTATGATAAACAGATGATGTCTTGCCGTGCATTAACCGCTCGGCACGCACAACATCTCCTCCAAATACTTGCGCAATCGATTGATGCCCTAGGCAAACACCAAAGATCGGAATCTTTCCTGCGAAATAATTAATAACATCCATACTAATACCAGCCTCATTCGGGCTGCAAGGTCCTGGTGAAACCATAATAAAATCAGGATCTAATACTTTAATTTCTTCTAGTGTTATTTCATCATTACGCTTTACAAGTAACTCTTCTCCCAATTCACCCAGAAACTGTACTAAGTTAAACGTAAAAGAATCGTAATTATCAATCATCAAAATCATTGTTCGCACCTCTCAGCCACTTCTTTTGCGCGCCACATAGCCGCAGCTTTTTTTAGAGATTCTTTATATTCATTTTTTGGAATAGAATCAATCACAATTCCTGCTCCAGCTTGAATATGACCATACCCATCTTTCGCTACCATCGTACGAATCACAATATTAAGCTCCATGTCCCCGTCATACCCAATCCAACCAATCGACCCTGTATACAAACCACGTCTCACTGGTTCTAATTCTTCAATAATCTCCATCGTACGAATCTTCGGTGCACCTGTAATTGTTCCCCCAGGGAAAACCGCACCAACAACATCAAATGCATCATTCTCTTCTTTTAATGTTCCACGTACGTTCGATACGATATGCATTACATGCGAATATTTTTCAATGACCATAAATTCATCCACTTCTACCGTTCCGTACTCACATACTCTCCCTAAATCGTTACGCTCTAAGTCCACAAGCATGACATGTTCTGCTCGTTCTTTTTCGTTGTGAATTAATTCATTCGCAAGCTCCATATCCTCTGCTTCATCTTTCCCACGCGAACGCGTTCCGGCGATTGGGCGTGTACTCACTTCCGTACCTTTTTTCTTAATAAGTAGCTCAGGGGATCCACTTACAATCTGGAAATCACCACATTCCATGTATGCCATGTAAGGAGAAGGATTAATACCACGTAATGCTTCATAAATATTCATAGGATGTGTTTCTAACGCTTCTGATTGACGCACAGATAAGTTAATTTGAAACACATCTCCCGCTGCAATATACTCTTTCGTTCGCTCCACCGCATCAATGAATCCTTCTTCTGTGAACGACACACGCTTCCCTTCTACTACTCCACTTGGCACTTCATATTCATATACAACATCTAAGATCTCGCTTGTCCATAACATCTGCAGTTCTTCTAGATGAACTTCCGCTCTTTCTTTATCTTCTTCATAATGTGTCATAATCCATAATTTCTTCTCTTCATGATCATATACAACTATATCATCGAATAGTAAAAAGAAGATATCTGGCGTTTGTAAGTCATCCTCTGCAACAGTCGGTAATTTTTCGATATAACGGATGCAATCATAGTTAAAATAACCAACCGCTCCGCCGCTAAATGGTATCTCTTTAACGGGATTAGCAACTTTGAACTTCTGCATGTATTGCTTCATCTCTTCAAGAGGATTCCCTTTCATTACAGATGTTTCGCCGCCTTCTACAACAGTGAATGTATCTTCTTTACCTGTTATAATTGCAATCGGATCCAGGCCTACCATACTGTAACGGGCATTTCGTCCACTTTCTAACAAAACATGGTGTGCTTTATCTTTACTTAATCGTTTATATTGGTCAAAAAATTCTTTTTCATATGGAATATATGTTGCTAAACAATGTCTCATCAGTTCACCTCTACTTGATTAACTAGTTCTCATTGTACAATAACGCATAGTAGATGACAAAAAAGAAAACAGCCTATAAAGGCTGCTTCTCTATTCTTCAAATTGATATAAAGGTGTACTTAAATAACGCTCTCCGTTACTTGGAATAACCGCTAATACTTTCTTTCCTTTTCCAAGCTCTTTCGCCACTTGCAACGCTGCATAAATGGCTGCCCCAGAAGAAATACCGACTAAGATTCCTTCTTCCCTTGCTACTTTACGCGCATATTTAAATGCATCTTCATTCTCTACTTGAATAATTTGATCATAAATATCTGTATCTAAAATACGTGGTACAAAACCAGCTCCAATCCCTTGAATTTTGTGCGGGCCTGGTGAACCTCCTGATAAAACTGGTGAGTCATGTGGTTCTACCGCTACAATCTTCAATTCTGGATACTTTTCCTTCACTACTTCCCCTGCACCTGTAATTGTTCCGCCCGTACCAATACCTGCAACAAATGCATCTAACCCATCAGGAAATTGCGCTAAAATTTCTGGTCCCGTTGTTAAACGGTGCACTTCTGGATTTGATTCATTTTGGAATTGTTGCGGAATGAAATAACCATGTTCTTTCGCCAATTCTTCTGCCTTACGAATCGCACCACCCATACCCTCTGGTCCTGGCGTTAACACTAGCTCTGCACCGTATGCACGAAGAAGGTTACGACGCTCTATACTCATCGTTTCTGGCATAACAAGAATGGACTTGTACCCTTTCGCCGCTGCTACCATTGCTAAACCAATACCTGTATTTCCGCTCGTTGGTTCAATAATTGTGTCGCCTTCTTTAATTAATCCTTTATTCTCTGCATCTTCAATCATTGCTAATGCAATACGATCTTTTACACTACTCCCTGGATTCATAAATTCCAACTTTAAGTAAATATCCGCACTATTCTCGTCTACAATACGATTCAACTTAACTACCGGTGTTCCTCCAATTAACTCATGAACAGAATTCGCTACTCTCATGTCTCCACCCCTAATTCCAAGTATTTTCATTGGTTTTATCTATATTTTCTCAAAACAATAGCACTTTGTCAATTTTTTCTTTGTTTTATTCATGCCCATTTTTTTAGAAAAATAAAGAAACCTCCTTTCTCACTAAAAGGAGGTTTTCATCTTATAAGTTATCGCGTAATGTTGCTAATTCTTCTTTCGAAAAGATATATGTTTCATTACAGAAGTGGCAATGTACCTCTGTTTGTTCCTCTTCTTCGATAATAGCTGTTAACTCATCTTTCCCCAAGCTCACAAGTACACCTTCAATACGTTCTCTTGAGCATTGACAATGGAACTTCACTTCCATTGTTTCTAGGATTTTTACGTTCTCTTTTCCTAATAACGTGTATAAAATCTCTTCTGGTGTTAATCCTTGTTCAATTAACTTCGAGACAGCTGGCACACCTTTTAAATTATTCTCAATTTGCGTAATTGTTTCATCTGTCGCACCTGGCATAATTTGAAGAATAAATCCACCGGCAGCTAAAATTGTGTGATCTGGATTTACCAATACACCTACACCTACAGAAGATGGCGTTTGCTCTGATGTGACGAAATAATACGTGAAATCTTCTCCAAGCTCACCTGAAACAAGAGGAACCTGTCCTGTAAAATGATCACGCATCCCTACATCTTTAATAACAGATAAGAAACCATCTGTACCAACGGCTCCAGCTACATCAATTTTCCCAAATTTATTTTGTGGTAATTGAACATGAGGGTTCGTTACATACCCACGAACTTCCCCTTTTGCATTGCTATCAATAAGGATAGGGCCTATCGGACCGCCACCTTCAATTTTAATTGTTAACTTTTGTTCACCCTTTAACATTGCCCCCATCATAATACCGGCTGTCATCGAGCGTCCTAATGCTGCTGATGCATTCACCCATGTATCATGGCGACGTTGCGCTTCACTTACTGTATCTGTCGTACGAACCGCATATGCTCGTACTTCTCCGTTAAATGCTAACGCTTTTACTAAATAATCGTTCATTTCAAATCTCCTTCTATTCACACATTACGCACGTATAACAAGTATAACCCTTTTAATGTTAAGAACGGATCTACAACATCAATAGCCTCAGATTCATTTGCAATAAGTGAAGCTAATCCACCAGTTGCAATAACTTTAGGTTCTACATTTGCTTGCTTCTTCATTCGTGCGACAATGCCATCTACTTGTCCAACATAGCCGAATAAAATACCAGCTTGCATCGCACTCACTGTATTTTTACCGATAATATCCGTTGGTCGAGCAATTTCGATGCGCGGTAATTTCGATGCGCGCGTGTATAATGCTTCTGTCGAAATACCAATACCAGGAGCAATTGCTCCTCCCATATAGTTTTTCGACTCATCAATATAACAATACGTTGTTGCCGTACCAAAGTCGACGATAATTAACGGGCTACCATACTCTTGAATACCAGCTACCGCATTTACAATACGATCTGCTCCGACTTCGCGAGGGTTTTCATATTTAATATTTAATCCTGTTTTAATTCCTGGACCAACAACAAGCGGCTTTTGCTTAAAGTATTTCTTACACATGCGTTCAAATGTTACCATGATTGGAGGTACAACAGAAGAAATAATGACACCTTGAATATCCATGAAACTAATGTCTTCATGGGCCAACAATGCTTTAATCATCATTCCGTATTCATCTTCTGTTTTGTTACGGTTCGTTTCAATACGCCAATGGTGCTTTAATTCATCATTTTCAAATACACCTAATACCGTATTTGTATTCCCAACATCAAATACAAAAATCATCTATTTATCACCTCTAACATTCACTATCCATACTATACCACACCATCATACAAAAAAAGAAGCTAAGGGTTTCCCCTTAACTTCTTTGTATCATCTATTCTTTCGGCTCCTGCTTCGCCTCTGGAAGACGATCTTCTTTCGTGTCTTCCTTCACTTCTACCTCCGCTTCTTCACGTTCCGGCTTCTCTACCTCATCTGGTTTTGATCCAATGTTCACCTTCACGTCGCCCGCTTCAATTGTAGTGTTGCTAGATACACGCTCTGGTAACTTACCATCTTCCCATAGACCTTTAATTTGGTCTGCATCTAACGTTTCTATTTCCAGAAGTGTTTGAGCAATTAACTCTAACTTATCACGATTATCTGTTAAGATTTGTCTCGCACGTTCGTACGAATCTTTCACAAATCGTTGAATTTCCATATCAATTTCGTAAGCAATCTTATCGCTGTAGTTTTGCTCGTTATGAAGATCACGGCCTAAGAACACTTGACCACCTTGCGCTTGACCAAACTGTAATGGACCTAACTTATCACTCATACCGAATTCCGTTACCATGCGACGAGCAATTCCAGTTGAACGCTGGAAATCATTATGAGCTCCAGTCGATACTTCACCGAAAGTAATCTCCTCTGCCACACGTCCACCTAGTAGACCTGTGATTTTGTCAAGAAGTTCTGGTTTCGTCATGAAGTAACGATCTTCTTTCGGAAGCATTACTGCATAACCACCCGCTTGACCACGAGGAACGATTGTTACTTTGTGTACCATATCCGCCTCATCTAACACCATACCGATAACTGTATGACCAGCCTCATGGTAGGCAACAATGTTGCGCTCTTTCTTCGAAACAACACGGCTCTTCTTCGCTGGACCTGCAATCACGCGGTCTGTCGCTTCATCGATATCATCCATATCAATCTTCTTCTTATCTCGACGAGCAGCTACAAGAGCAGCTTCGTTTAATAAGTTTTCTAAATCAGCTCCAGAGAAACCAGGTGTGCGTTGTGCAATACCTTTTAAGTTCACAAGCTCATCTAAAGGTTTGTTGCGCGCATGTACTTTTAACACTGCTTCACGTCCATTTACATCTGGACGATCTACTGTAATCTGACGGTCGAAACGACCAGGACGTAATAATGCTGGGTCTAGAATGTCTGGACGGTTTGTCGCAGCAATCATAATGATTCCTTCGTTTCCACCAAATCCATCCATCTCAACAAGTAATTGGTTTAACGTTTGCTCACGCTCATCGTGACCTCCACCTAAACCAGCTCCACGCTGACGTCCTACTGCATCAATCTCATCGATAAAGATAATACATGGTGCGTTTTTCTTCGCATTCTCAAATAAATCACGAACACGAGAGGCACCGACACCGACGAACATCTCTACGAAGTCAGAACCACTAATTGAGAAGAATGGTACACCAGCTTCTCCTGCAACTGCACGAGCAAGTAATGTTTTACCCGTTCCCGGAGGACCAACTAATAACACACCTTTTGGAATACGTGCACCAATTTCCGAGAATTTACGAGGGTCTTTCAAGAACTCTACTACTTCTACAAGTTCTTGCTTCTCCTCATCTGCTCCAGCTACATCCTTGAAACGAATTTTCTTCTTCTCATCGTTGTACAACTTCGCTTTACTCTTACCGAAGTTCATCACACGATTCCCGCCACCTTGAGCGTTGTTCAGGAAGAAGAAGAACAGAAGCACGATAAGAATAATTGGTATTAACGATGTGAAGATCGACAGCCAAACACTTGTCTCTTCTGCTTGAACAAACTTCACTTCTGTACCTTGCGCTGCTGCATCAATACGTTCGAGCGCTTTATTACTATTAGGTATATGTACTTGGAAAAAGTCGTTCTCTTTATCCGACTTTAACTGACCTTTAATCTCATATACACCATTTTTAGGTTGAATAGTTACGTCCTTTACTTCACCGCTCTCTAATTTTGCGGTGAACTCGCTGTAATCCATTGGTCTTACTTGTCCATTCGAGTTATTAAAATAACTCACAATCCCAATTATAACTAAGAAAATTAGTATATAAAAGAGCGTATTACGAAACATTCTATTCATCCCGAACCTCCTCTCAGAACATAAGAACTATTTAAAATAGTAACATAAAAAAACTTGCTAATTCAACTTTTGAATGCCTACTTCGTATAAACTTCTGGTTTCAACACACCGATATACGGAAGGTTGCGATATCTCTCCGCATAATCTAATCCATACCCAACCACAAAGGCATCAGGCACATCAAAGCCTACATAGTCTGCATGGATATCAATTTTTCTACCTGACGGTTTATCAAGTAGCGTAACAATCTTCACAGAATTTGCTTTACGATGACGAAGTAACTCCGCTAAGTAACTTAATGTTAAACCACTATCGATAATATCCTCTACAATTAGAATATCACGACCTTCAACTGAAGCATCTAAGTCCTTAATAATTTTTACCTCTCCAGATGAAACAGTATTTTTCCCGTAGCTAGATACGGCCATAAAGTCAATTTCTAAATACGTATCCATCTTCTTAATTAAATCAGACATAAATGGCATTGCGCCTTTTAGCACACAAATAACCAACGGAAAACGATCTTGATAATCTTCTGTTAATTGCTTACCTAAGTTTGCTACAACTTGTTGAATCTCTTCTTCAGAAATCAACACTTTTTCAATATCTTGCTTCATCATTTGTCCTCCTAGAAGTATCATTACTAAAGTATTGTAAAAGCAGATAAGATTCCACTTCTTGTTCCTTCGCCTCAAACGATGACTTCTTTACTCCTGGCAACCAAATAATCGTACCTTTTGCATCTACCACAACAGGCCATGTATCACGGGCTTCCTTTGGAATTTTACAATCAATAAAGATATCTTTTATCTTTTTTGAACCTTTCATTCCTTTTAACGTCATTTTATCACCATTCTTCCGAGAGCGAACCATTAAAGGTAACGATATATCTTTTAAATCGCAAAGGAAAGAGTATTGGTGATTTGTTATAGAAGGAATAATTGTATGCAGGCTAGAAAGAATGGTTGAATCATTTCCAATATGTATAATTCCTTCTAGCGATAGTATTTCTTGATATTCCTTTCCCTTTTTTTGACGGAAAGTAAATATACAAGTACTATAGGATCGCTGCACCGTTAATCCGTTTGGAAGATTCAATTTCCCTGAGGGGTTACTACTTCGCAATAGAGCGAGTATTTGATTAATATGTATAGAAGATACGTCAGTTAGCTTATTTCCATAAAGATAGTTTAATATTAGTTGAATACCTCTTCTTTGTAAAGGCATTGATAAGGATTCAAAAGGAAGAATTGTAATTGCAATTTCATCTCGTTCATGACGAATAATAACTTCACTCATTTTCTCTACGGTTAACATCCGCAGATATTCATCATCTTCCGCTAGCGACTGACTAAATTGCATAAATCTTTCATGTACAGCTGGATTTTCTTCCTGTAGATGCGGAAGAATCCATTTACGAAAACGATTTCTCGTATAGACTTCTTTCTTATTACTCGGATCTTCACAATGAATTACATTATTCATTTCACAATACGCATAAATCTCCGCTTTTGTAACGGATAAAAACGGGCGGATGAGGTACCCTGTTTCAAACGGCCTCTTCTTTTTCATCCCTGATATTCCCTCTAATGTAGAACCTCTCACTAACCTCATTAAAATCGTTTCAATTTGATCATCTCCGTGATGACCTAGGGCAAGGAAATCCGCATTATGTTTATGCATCACCTCGTGAAAAAAAGCATATCGGCACTCGCGCGCAGCCACTTGACCACCCACTCCTACCTCTACTTGATATGCAGAAACATCTATTCGCTTCCCTTCAAAAGGTATTCGATATCGATTGCATATTTCCTCTACAAAATACATTTCTTGTTCTGATTCTTTTCCACGGAACATATGATCAACATGCGCTACAACAAGACGTAGTTTCCATGCCTGACGTTGTGTATACAGAAAATGCAACAAAGCTAAAGAATCAGGGCCTCCGGATACACCAACAACAACCGTGCTTCCCTTCTTCAATAAGTCATATTCAGATATAAATTTTGTTACTTTTTGATGGAACATTCTATCCAACTTTCACCAATCCCTACTCTGTCTATCTACTTATATCGTATCATGTATAAAACAAAAATAAAAATTGTTTCACAGCCATACGTAATTCATATAGAGCATATATCCAATTACAGTAGCACTACAAACAAGAAATACCTCTCTCCATCCATATGACTGTATGTCCTTTTTCAGAACGCCCTGTTTCCGATTAATCTGTCTCCCTACAACCCTTAACAATTCCTCTCTCATCTTAATAGCAGATTGATAGTTTCCGCGTACCGCCTCAAGCAATACCTTCTCTACTTTCCGAAGTAACGAATGATTCTGTATCAATTTTTCCAGCTGTACATATCCCCCTTCTCGCTTGCTATATGTTCCTTTATAACATATAGCAATCATTAGCATGACAACCGCAAATAGATCATAGGATGGTTCTGCCTTTCTAGTCCCAATACCCCAATATCCCCGGTCAAAAAACTCAGTAAATTCTTTAATTGCCCTCCCTTTCATTGTTACACCTCCTACATCAAGTAAACGAACTCGACACGTCCCCTCTGTTACAATAAGATTCTCCGGCTTTAAGTCCCCGAATACAAAGCCAGATTGGTGTAATACCTCTAAATCTTCTAGCAGTTGAAGAATCAACAAAGGAACCCATTCCTCTCCCCTTTGTTGTACAAAAGAATACAGATTTATTCCTTCTATGTATTCCATTACGTAAAAAGAAACCAACATACGTGTTGCTGGATGAATCCAATCATCTACATCTAATAAATAAGGTCCTAGGCTACACCCACGGACCTTTGAAAAACTACGAAACACATTTACTTCGGACGTAATTGACGTATTATTTGTACTTATTTTTAACGCAGCAAGACCTTTATCTCCTTGTACTAAATACACATCACCAATTGCCCCGCTTCCTAAATGTGATTTTACAACATAGCGATTTCCATTCCATTTACCTTGAATACTATCTCCCACTTGCACCCTATAAGCCATATTTTTCTCTATGCTGTTCTTCATCCTTCACCCTATCCCTAAATGAACGTTTTTGCCGAAAGTATTCCCTCGTTTCCCTTAATGCTGGACCGGTTGGAGTGACGCCAGATAAACGTAACTGTGTGAACACTTTTGTAAGAGCATTTAATTTCGTCGTCCAATCAATTAATAATTCAACGGCCTTTCCTTTCCCCGGGAATACCCCTAATGCAAACTCTTGGTATCCCATACGAGCATGCAAGCTTAACTGCAAGTCAAGCAACGCTTCTTTTATCGGTTCTAATTTATCTTGCATACTAGCACTCGTATCAATTAGAATAAACACTTCTAAATCAGCACTTTCACTAATTTCTTCTACCACCTCTAACACCTGACCACGTTGTTCTGGTGGTAAATCTTCTGTATATTTGCCTTCTCCTAAAATCTGTTGCAATTCCTTATTTACAAATCCTTGAATAGTTTGTTTCATTGCTTTTCTTGTCACCATTTGTACCGTATGAGACAGTTGCTTCGCATAAACAATCTCACTAATTCCGCCTCCAGCAGATGCAATTTCTTCAATCTCTCGTAATTCATGATGATTACAATCCTGCTCTGGTATAATTCCGATTACATTCACGACAATACCGTATTCAAACAATAACGCTGCAGCTTCAATTGGACTTTCCCCTTGATTCGAACAACCATCTGTTATAAGTAATATTTGCCTCAATGTTCCTTTTCGCATGCCATCCCCTCCTCTGAAATGTAGTATCAGCTTTGACAAAAAGAAAAAGATATATACGAAAAAAACCTTTTGCAGCCGCAAAAGGTTCATGCATGTAGACTATAGACAGGAATCGTTGCCCACTTCGGATTGTTATGCTCAAATTGTGCAACAACGACTGTCATATCATCTTCGATATGTTTATCCTTCGTTCGAATCACTTCTTCTATTAGTAAATCTGATACATCTTGCGGGTTATTCGTTTGTAACTCTCTTATCTTCCGCTTCATCCACATTTCATGATTCTCTACGTACTTCGCACCCTCATATACACCATCACTCATCATGATTAACAAATCACCAGGTTTTAATTCAACATGTATCACATCTACATCAAATTCCTGAACAATCCCAATCGGCAAATTACTCCCTTCTATTTTGATAACCTGATCTCCGCGCTTAATAAAGCTTGGTGTGGCACCAATTTTAAGAAACCTTGCTGTTGCTGTTTGTAAATCAATCATCGCCAAGTCAAGCGTTGCAAATATTTCATCGGTTGTTCGTAATGATAAAATAGAATTAATCGCCTTAATTGCTACGGTCTCTTCAATTCCAGATTGCAAAATCTTTTGAAGTAACTTCAATGTCTCCGTACTTTCCATATGTGCTCTCTCTCCGTTCCCCATTCCGTCACTAATGGCGATTGCATATGTGCCAGCTCCAATCTCCATCAATTTATGACTATCACCGGAGACAAACCCACCTCCCTTTGCAACAGTAGTTAATCCCGCATCTACCATATACTTTTTCAACGAGCCAAATGATACGTTACAAAATCCTGCTGGACTTGTAGCACATTTTTCTTTCTTTACGACAATATTTTCCCGTAAAATATCCGATAACATTGGTGCAATTAACTTCTCACATTCGCCTCTTCCATTGCAATAAGGAATGTTCATTTCAATATCGATATTACCTTGCTCCATGCTATAAATTTCTACATCTCGTATATCAACACCAAAACCCTTTAAACAATCCAAAATTTGTTCCTCTTGTAATTGATGATTTTCTTTCTCACGCGTAATCTCTCTCGCAAAATCATCCATCACTTTTGCTACGCCAGCTAACTGTTCTGCAACAAGGCGTCTACTCTCCCGTACTTGACGCTTTAATTGCAACTGTGCATTGAATGGGAACAATTCCTTTTCCATTAATTCTTTTACTTTTGACGACCGTACACAATACTTCTCCCACTCTCGTTGAAGCTTATGATTCTTCTCCAACGTCCCTTTCTCCACACCATCCATTAAATCTTCCATATAGGAATACGTACGATCAAAGTTCATACTCCAACACTGTTCTTTCTTAAAGCATGTCTGACATGATTTAGCTGTGATATCACTTAAGAACAAATCAACTTTATCCTCTGGCTCGTCCGTATCCACTGCTCCAAAGTGCGTAAAACTTGTCGATAATGCTTGAAACACATTCGAAAAACGAATAATTCGTTCAGATGTCAAATCCCTTATTTTTCGTAAATATTGCTGTTGATCTGTCACATTCTCCGCCGTACCAGGAATTATTTTTGCTATCTTCTCTAACAAATATTTAGGTGTTAGAAGAAAAAGGGCTACTGCTATACACGACTCAATAATTGAAGAAACAATTTCTCCTTGCTTATCTCCATATAAACTAATCAAACTTGTCCCAATAAGCAAGCCGAGGCCCGTGCCAACTTTCTTTCCTTCCTTCAATAATCCACCGAGCAAACCAGAGAACGCTAACAAGCTCATTTGATACAAACTAGCCACATTAGATAAACTCATAATTAATCCCGTCACAACACCTACTGTACAACCAACCGTTGCACCTGCGGCAAACGCAAAAATCAACACAAGATAACGGGATAAAATATGTTGAACTGATACGTCATAAATATACCAGTCCGTTGTACCTGTTATAACAGATGCTATCAAAATAATTAAACAAACAATTTCTTCTGTCACTAGTCCTTGCCGACGATTAACTTGCGTTAAAAAAGGAACGCTTTGTAAAAAGATAATCGTTAAAATATAACTTAATCCCGCTTCAATGGAACTCATTAAAAAGTCATACGTGGTTAGTTCACTATGATATGCATACACGAGCACGAGATGGGTAAGAAAAATAGAGAAGAAAACTTGAATAGGCAATAACCCCTGCACCCTTTTCACACTCTTCTTCAAAATCATATGACCGACTAAAAATAGGATAATCGCAACAAACGTATAACTCGCATGCTGCAATGACACACTTAACGATCCTGCAACCAATCCAATGAAAGCTAATGCCGTACGCTCTTTTTTCATTATGAATACTGCCGCAAAGAAAGGAAGAGCAAAAGGAAGAATGTTTCCTAAAATATAAGCTCTACCTAATAAAAATCCCACGACAAGAATAATGACACCTAAATGAACCATCATATGTTCCATTCTAAGACGCATTCTTGTTGATCCCTGCAAAACATTTGCTCCCGAAACATTTAACATTTTTAAATCAGCTGTAGGACTCACCATAGTTCTTTCTGTTTTTGGCATATTCTTTGCACCACCCGCATAGTAATAGTTACTAGTCAGTATAAACGAGTTAGCACAACTTTTTTTGTCAAAATCTAATAGTTCAAGTGAGAAAACGTTCGACGTTTATACAGAAATAACGCTATAACAATACATATTTAGATGTAAATTTCATTTTTTGTTCTTCCCACCTTATCTGTCACATGCACTTTAACAATAGTAATTCCGACGATATCTTTATTCATGCATATATAATCGGTACACGACCTGACATCCTTCATCACACAATACCTCCATTTCGACGCTTTTCTAGTCGCTTCCTCTCTTTTCTCTTAATCCGACAAGGTGGACAAGGCTTGTCGATAAAAAAAGCAAGCATATCACGTATAATACGAGATATGCTTGCTTCGCTTTCTGGATATACAAAAAGAGCTATGCACATTTGTGCATAGCTCTTTTTTCCTTTTAGATGACCCGTACGGGATTCGAACCCGTGTTACCGCCGTGAAAGGGCGGTGTCTTAACCACTTGACCAACGGGCCTTTAAATATGGTAGCGGCGGAGGGAGTCGAACCCACGACCTCACGGGTATGAACCGTACGCTCTAGCCAGCTGAGCTACACCGCCATATTAAAGGACAAGACTTATATTACAATATATCTATTTAATCGTCAACACTTTTTCTAAAAAAATTATTTCATCACGTATATTTTATTAATTAGTGACAATCTATCTACGTACATACTCATTCTTTGCCATTTTCCTACGATTCTATACAGTCATAAAAAAGAACATAGGGGGAACTACAAGTACCCCCTATGTTCCAGAGATTATGACTCTATAATAATGGCTAAACAACAAGTTACCCGCGACGAGCTCCGCGACCTCCGCGTTTAGATTCTGTATTTCGTTTTAAAGAAGTAAGACGTTCTTCACTATCTTTTAAAAAGCGAGACATTTTTTGTTCGAAGTTTTCTTTTACTGCCCCTCCACGTTGATCGCCACGGTTGTCACGATTTTGACGCTGTGGACGCGCTTGACGTGGTTTGTATTCTTTTACTTCACGTTCTTTCGCTTTCTTAATAGAAAGACCAATTTTACCATCTTTCTCAACATTGATAACCTTTACTTCTACTTCGTCACCAACTTTTAAATGTTCATTAATATCTTTCACATAATTATCTGCAACTTCACTGATATGAACAAGACCAGTGATACCTTCTGGCAGCTCTACAAAAGCTCCAAAATTCGTAATACCTGTTACCTTACCTTGTAACTTGCTGCCTACCTCAATTGACATAAAAAAAATGCTCCTCCTTAAGTACTAAAAAAATAAATTCATCTTATTATTCATTATATATAATATTAAAAAGCAGTGTCAACAACACTAATTTCCTTCAGAAATTGAATAAATTGTTTCTCCTTCTTTAGAATATAAGTATTTATAACGTGCTATATTTACAATATATTCATCACTGCTTAGTCTTGTTTTTTCTAATTGTAATTCTTTTGCCTCTTCCCCTAGTTGTTGGGAGTGCGCTTCTAATTCTTTTTTCTTCTCTGCTTTTGCACTTATTTGTGCATGTTGAAGGTAGAAGGAAACTGCGAAAAACACAGTAAGCACTAGAGCTAGTCCACCTAAAAGAGATAAGCGCTTGAGTAATGCACGCTTCTTCTTTTCTAAACGCTGTTGGAGGTAATCTTGTTCTTCATTCACTGTTGAAGATACGAATGGCTGATTTTTTTTCAACATTGTCATATATGTATGCCCCTCCTACTTTTTAAATTTTCCCCACCACTTTTTGATAACTATTACTATATTCTTTGCCTTTTTGAAAATCCCTGCATGTTTTTGTAAAAACAACTTCCCTTTTTTCGGAATAAACATCCAAAGAATACGACCAATGAACGACAGAATACCAAGTACTATCCTCATACACATATCAAATATTTTTTGAACTACTTGTACAAAGAATAACAAAACCATCATTATACCTTTGACTAATAATAAGAACGGTTTCACTATTATCATCATAACAGCATTAAAGAGAAATCGATAGCATGTAATGACTAAACGAATAAAATGTTCAAGTGCTTTTAAATAAATGGAGCGAAATAAACTTTGATACGCTGCATACCCGCATAAAATAGCGATAAAAATATAGAATCTCAACTCCGCTTCATTTACTAACAATAGTACATAAAAGATGAGCAGGGCTTGTAATATCCAAAAAGAGAAATCATACACAAAGACAAACCATCTATTCCGCTTGCTTCGCTTGAGAAAGCGATTATATGTATCTAAGGTGGCACCTAGGTATCCACCCATTCCAATCATCGCAAGCATCGTAAGAAATTGAACATTTAAACTCATCTAAATAACTTGCTAAAGAATCCTTTAGCTTTCTCCCCATGATGGTCATCTAAATACTCCATTTCAAACACTTTTCCTTTAATGGATACAAGCCCCTTTTCTACATCTAAATTTTTCATTTGAAGATTTTGTCCTTTAATTGCCAAAAAACCCATGACGGTTTCTAATAGGAACTCTTCACTATCAAAGCTCTCTACTTGTTTCACGCCCGTAATATCAAGCAATCTTCTTCCTTTCATCGTTACATCATGTTCCGCTGGCGTACTAGTAGTTGAGGAAAAACTTTGATACCCTTTATTCATCCTAATCCCTCCATACTTTCACTACATATTCTTCTTATTACTATGATTGTATGAAGGAACCCTACGCTTTAGAACAAGCCCTATTAAGCCTCTATTTTTTCCTCACTCACAATAGTATACATCCCTGCCGATTCTTCTTTCTTAGATGTCTCCTTTAGCTCATTAATTGTAACCGTTACAATTTTTTGACCAAAACGGATTTTTAATTCATCGTTTACCTTCACTGTTGAACTTGCCTTTGCTACAACACCATTAATTGATACTCGGCCTTGATCTGACACTTCTTTTGCTAATGTTCTTCTCTTAATAATACGTGACACCTTTAAGAACTTATCTAAACGCATTATACTCTCTCCCTTACTCTTCTTTTTTTGCTTCTTCCCAGAAAGCATCTAACTGTTCCAATGTCATCTCTTCTACCTTATATCCTTGCGCTGCTACACATTCTTCGATATAGGAAAAGCGACGCATAAACTTTTTACATGTCATACGAATTGCTTCTTCAGGATCAATCTGATAATAACGCGCAACATTTACTAACGCGAATAACAAGTCTCCAAATTCTCCTGCCATTCTTTCTTGTGATGATCCGCTCTCTCTTTCCTGTATAAATTCACGTAACTCTTCCTCTACCTTTTGCATCATTGGCGCTACGTCATCCCAGTCAAAGCCTACTTTCGCCGCTTTCTTTTGCAACTCATATGCTTTCATTAATCCAGGGAGTCCCGTTGGAATGGATGCTAAAATAGATGCCGGTTCACCTTTTTCTTCTTTCTTAATCTCGTTCCAATTCGCTACAACCTCTTTTGTACCTGTTACTTCTCGCCCACCGAACACATGCGGATGACGTCGAACCATTTTCTCACTTAAGCCTTGAATTACCTCATCAATGGAGAACCAACCTTCGTCTTCTCCAATTTGAGCATGAAGCATCACTTGAAGAAGAACATCTCCTAATTCTTCGACGATATGTTCATCATCTTCTTCATCAATCGCATCTAGCAACTCGTATGCCTCTTCAATTAAATATTTTTTCAATGATTCATTCGTCTGTTCTTTATCCCATGGACAGCCGTTTGGCCCACGTAACGTTGCAATGATTTGTCGTAACGTCGTAAACTCTTGATATAATAAAGAATCATCTAGTACAGGTGGAATATACACACTTGTTAAATTATTTAACTCTGCTTCATGATCTAACATATAAAGCGGTACTTTCTTAATTTCTTCAAATGATGTACCAGCAGCTGTTACGATATATACATCATAATCATCTGGCAAGAAACGGTCCATTAATGCTAATTTAACTTCGGATGCGATAAAGTTATCATAGACTTGACAAAAAATAAGATGATGGCGCAACTGAAGCTCTTCTTTAACAAATGATGTTGCATCAACAAATTGGAAGCCTTCAATCGGATCAATTTGAAGACTAGCAAATAATGGGTCTAAAAAGCTTTGACCGCCTTGTACATCAATATCCGCTTCTTTTTCTACCAACAATTGCACGGTTCTTTCCGCTACGAATGGATGACCCGGAACGGCATAAATAATTTCTTTATCCTTTGATTCCTCTAATAATGTTTGTACAATCGCTTCGTACACATCTTCGAATTGATCATGCTCTTCATACACATGATCAAATGACGTATATGTCATTCCTTCTGCTTCTAAATTTCCCACAACAGGATGCTCTTTTGTACGTAAAAATACATGCTTTGCACGTGTTAGCATATTATATATCCCTAGCGGTAACTGCTCTAATTCACCAGCACCTAATCCTACTATTTTAATAACTGCCATCTTATTTCCTCCTACTTACTTCTGTTCTATTTATCTCCCGCTAATCCAAGATATAAAATTTTTAACCTTTTTATTTTTTATGAACATGCTCATTTCCGTTTCTTCTATAACACGAAGTCTCACTAGTAGGATAAGGTAAATAAATCCTCCAATCATGGCTGCAGATAGCGACTGAACAGCCGCATTTGCACGGGCATGTTCAAAGAAATTCATATACGTTTCACCTACGAAGACATACATGGTTACACATATCGCCATCAAACATGCTGCCCATCCACTCTTAAACACTATATAAAAGACGTCTTTCCACTGAATTGTCGTGATTATTTGTAAAGATTTAATATTTAATAATACAATAACGCATAATGAGATAAGTGTAGCTATAGCCGCTCCTTCTATCCCAAAGAAAGGTATAAGTAACATATTACCTATCCATTTCAGTATAATACCGCCAATCACATGGATAGCCGGTCGAATTGTTTCGTTTAATCCTTGTAAAATAGCTGCAGTCGAAATTGCTAGCGAACTAAGCAAAATACTAAAAGATAGCAAGACAATAATGTTCGTCCCTTTATCATTTTTATACAACATAATATTCGTTGGTTCTGCAATACATGCTAATCCAATTGTAGCACCTATCGAAAAGACAAAGCAGAATTTTATCACCAGTGTTATCTTTTCTCCCCGTTCTACTTCACTACCTCGACCCAACTGCGGTACAAGTGCTAATGCAATAGAAGTGGCCACAACAGTCCCTACCTGAACAAGTGGTAAACTCCGGTCATATACACCTTTCATTTCTTTGGAAATTTCTTCTCCCATCCCCCCATCTACTAACAAGGAATAGAAGTTACTAGCGTCGACTAACTGAATAAGCACTAATACTAAATTACAAATACAAATTGTTATCCCTTGTACAAGAATATATTTCATCATTTTTCTGTTGTCAGAAGAATAGATTCCCCTTGGATGCAAAGAGAAGCCTTCCTTTCTCCTATACAAAACAAGAACAATAACGGCAGCGATTGCACCAAAAACAGAGCCCGAAATAGCTGCACTCCCAATCTCATAACTGTTAAATCCAACGCGAATCATTACATACGACGCGCACAAAATAACACCTACACGTATAATTTGTTCTGCCACTTGTGACATAGCCGTCGGCATCATTATAAACTTCCCTTGAAAGTATCCCCTTAATACCGAAATAAGCGGAAACAACAAAAAGTAAAACGCAATAACCTGAATAAGACTTGTTAAATTCTCGTCTCCCATAAAAGAGGCAATTGCTTCTGCACCTACAAATAAACACACAAAAATAACAACGCCTACAATAGATAAGGCATACAAGGATACCTTTACTATTTCACGTATTTCATCATTTTTTCCTTCTTCTCGTTTATCTGCAATCATTTTTGCAATAACGATTGGAAACCCATATGTAGCAAGCGTTACCCCTACACCAAAAAATGGATACACTTGTTGGTAAATATAATACCCAACATCTCCAACCATGTTTTGATACGGGATGCGATACATCGCACTTAATATTTTTAAAAAGAGCGCAGAAATTGTTAAAATTGCTGCACCTTTCCACATTTTTTGCTCTTGCACCCTTTCGCATCTCCTCATTTGATACCATATAATGTCCGTATTATAACATAATGAATAGAAGAACTTTTACTAATACATCGTTTATAAAATGTGAAAAAATACACATAATAAAAGAAGTTTCCAAAAGAAGAATGACACCTGTACAAAGACAGGCGTCATCTCATTTTGTCATGTGAATAGTAAAGCATTCTCCGTGCTTATCCATTACGAGTTCGTTAGTGTTCCATTTGTCTTGCTAGGAAACTCGCTGCTGTATCAGCAGCTTTCTTTTCTACTTCGCTTAATACTTTTTCTTTTGAAAAAATAACAACCGCACCAATTGGATCGCCATTTGCAACAATTGGACAAAGCGCATAAGAATGTACTTTTTCTAATACACCTTCCGTAAGTGCAACATCTTTTTCTTCCGTAACAAGCGTCGACTGCCTTTCTTCCATACACTTCTCAATTAAATCTCCTACGTTCTTGCTCATATATTCTTTCTTAGAAGAACCAGATACAGCAATAACCGCATCACGGTCACATATGAGAATCGTATGACCTAAACTATCGTATAAAGCATCGGCATATTCCTTCGCAAAATCACTTAATTCACTAATTGGAGAATACTTCTTTAAAATCACTTCACCATCTCTGTCCACAAAAATCTCCAGAGGATCTCCTTCTCGAATACGCAATGTTCTACGTATTTCTTTTGGAATAACAACCCTTCCTAAATCATCGATTCGTCGAACAATTCCAGTTGCTTTCATTCTTATGTTGCCTCGCTTTCTTCTGATGATGAAAGAATTACATGGTGACTTTAGTTGGTATATCCTTTGTATGTAAAAATCACCAACTTTAAGCATAGTATCCTTCACATTAAATGTTCTATTCACGAAGCAACCGATATTTTTATTACACCTCTATATACTGACTCTTCTCCATACATGAATGAAGCACGAACGAATCATTTTATAACACGTTAACACTTTCTTTTTTTGCATTCGCTAAACCCTTTAACACATTTTCAATCATCGTTAACCAATCTGACGTAGCTAATCCCTTTTTATCAATAACTAGTTTCAGGTTAGCTCCCTCTGTCCCTAGGCCAATTGCCTTGCCATATGTACTCACCAATTCAAATAGTTTCGAGACATCTAAATTACTCGTTGCTTCTGCTGAACAAAGAAGAGTTATCTCCTCTTTTACTTGTTTCACTGACTGTAACTTTTCCATACGCGCTAATAATTTAATGTATGAAACTTGGAATAAGTAACCCACCTCAATTGGGTAATCCCCAAAACGATCAATCATTTCTTCTTGTAGTGACTCTAACTCTTCAATGGAGGTTAAATCTTTAAATTGTTTGTACATCCCAACTTTTTGCTTACTATCAGAGATATACGTTTCTGGAATATATGCATCCACTTCCATATCAAAATCCACTTCTCTTCGCAGTTGCTCATCGATTGTCCCTTTACGCTCTTCAA
Source organism: Priestia taiwanensis (assembly GCF_014638355.1). Classification (GTDB taxonomy): domain Bacteria; phylum Bacillota; class Bacilli; order Bacillales; family Bacillaceae_G; genus Priestia_D; species Priestia_D taiwanensis. Next base: position 24,789 of record NZ_BMFK01000008.1, on the reverse strand, counting down.
TTGCATCTTTTAGCATTTGTGAATAAAGATCAAATCCAACAGAATCAATAAAGCCATGCTGTGCTGCACCTAACAAATTACCGGCACCACGAATAGATAAATCACGCATCGCAATCTTGAATCCAGAACCAAGCTCAGTGAATTCCTTCATCGACTGCAATCGTTTCTCTGCTACTTCTGTTAATGATTTATCCTTCTTATATGTGAAGTATGAATATGCAACTCTGTTTGAACGTCCAACTCGTCCACGTAATTGATATAACTGAGATAGACCCATTCTATCTGCATCATTAACAATTAGTGTATTCACATTTGGAATATCGACACCTGTTTCGATAATAGTTGTGCTTACTAATACATCATATTGACGATCTAAGAAATCAAGAATAACAGACTCTAATTCGTTTTCATTCATTCTTCCATGAGCATACGTTACACGTGCATCTGGTACGAGTGCTGCAATTTCTTCCGCCTTTCGTTCAATATCCTCGACACGGTTATGTAAGAAATACACTTGTCCGTCACGTGCTAACTCACGTTCAATTGCCTCACGAGTAAGTACCTCATTGTACTCGACTACATATGTTTGTACAGGGAAACGGTTCTCTGGTGGTGTTTCAATAACAGATAAATCACGTACACCTAGCATCGACATATGTAATGTACGTGGGATTGGCGTTGCTGTTAGTGTTAATACATCAATGTTTGTTTTTAATTGTTTGATTTTCTCTTTATGCGTTACGCCAAAACGCTGCTCTTCATCGATAATGAGCAATCCTAAATCTTTATACGTTACGTCTTTTGATAATAAACGATGCGTCCCGATCACAACATCAACCGTTCCTTCTTTTAACCCTTGAATTGTTTCCGACTGTTGTTTTCTCGTACGGAAACGGTTCATTAGGCCAATTTCTACCGGGAACTCTTGGAACCTTTCTTTAATTGTTTCATAATGTTGTTGTGCTAAAATAGTCGTCGGCACCAAAATAGCAACTTGCTTTCCGTCCATCACAGCTTTAAAAGCTGCACGAATTGCCACTTCTGTTTTACCATAGCCAACGTCCCCACATAACAACCGATCCATTGGTCGTTCGCGTTCCATGTCTTTTTTGATTTCTTCAATCGAACGTAACTGATCTTCGGTTTCTGGATAAGGGAAAGAAGATTCAAACTCCTGTTGCTCTGCTCCGTCCGGTGAGAATGGATATCCTTTCGTCGCTTCACGTTCAGCGTATAGCTTAATCAAATCATCCGCAATATCCTGAACAGATCGCTCTACTTTCGTTCTTACTTTCTTCCACTCGGTTCCACCTAACTTATAAATCTTCGGTTCTTTTCCTTCTGCACCAATATATTTTTGTACTTGGTCAATTTGTTCAACTGGAACATATAACTTATCATTACCTTGGTATTTCACATGAAGATAATCTTTATGTATACCGTTGATTTCAAGTGTTTCAATACCGAGGAACTTTCCGATACCGTGATTAATGTGAACAACGTGATCGCCAACTTTTAATTCGGAGTAACTTTTAATGCGCTCTGCATTGGACATTTTTTGTTTTCGCTGCTGTTTTTTAATTTTCTTTTTAAATAATTCCTTCTCTGTGATCACTGCCAGCTTTTGCATTGGCAATTCAAAACCTGCATTCAAATCCCCAATCATAATGCCAACCTTACCAGGTAAAAGTGGATCCATTGCAGAAATAACATGTACTTCTATCTCATAATCTGCTAAAATGCTTTCTAACTTCTTCACTCGTTCTTCATTTACACAAAGAAGAAGCACTGTATATTTTGCTTTTTTCCATCGCTCTATCTCTGCTTTAAACAGATGCATCTGTCCATAAAATTCTTGCATCGTCTTACACGTTGCATGTACCGTATTTTGTGGATGGGTATGGGCTACATGACGTGTAAATAAACTTAAATAGACAATCTGACGTTTCGATCCTTGCAACAACTGAATAAATTCATGTGAGAAAGAAACATCACGTACAATTTCTCCTGACTCCAGTAAAGATGTATACCACTCTGCCTCTTCTTTCACCAATTGCTCCGCCGTTTCAGAAACACGTGAAATTTCATCCAAAATAATAACCGTATCGTCTGGTACATAATCTAGTAAACTAGCTGGCTTCTCATAAAATAATGATAAATATTTAAAGACTTGTTCAATTTGTTGACCATTCTTCAACTTTGCAATTTCATAACCTATATTTTCAGCTAATGCTTCTTTTTGTTTTGCATATTTTGCTTGTTGAATACTGAACGCTAACTTCTGCTGAAGGTGAACTAAGCCACGCTCTCGCTCTTGCTTCGATAAAATATATTCTGCCGCTGGACCAATATCTACTCGTGATAATTTTTCTTGCGAACGTTGGTCTTCTGGTGCAAACGAACGAATAGAATCTATTTCGCTATCAAATAACTCCATTCGAATAGGTAATGCTTCCGTTAACGGATAAATATCAACAATGCCGCCACGTATACTAAATGTACCTGGTGCTTCTACCATTTCTTTACGCTCATAGCCCATTTCTACTAAGCGATGTAATAATGCATCAACTTCTATTTCCTCACCTACAGAAAGCGATAGTTGAGATTCTTTCCAGGATTCTTTTGATGGAAGAAATCTACGTAATCCTGCAATCGGTACGATAATAATTCCTGTTTGATTCGTACATAAGAAATTAAGCACCTCTAGTCGCTGTGCTTTTAATTCTGGACTCGCCACCCCAATTTCCGATGCGATTAATTCATTTACTGGATATAGCCATACATGCTCTTCTCCAATAATGGATACTAAATCCTCGTATAGTTTCTGTGCTTGTAATAAATTATATGTAACAACGACTTGCGAGCGTTTTGTTTCTTTATACATAGTTGCTAGCATAATCGTTCGCGATGAACCAGTTAAACCAGTAACAAGTTGCTCCTTCACATGGGAAGATAATCCGGTAAAGAGAGATTCTATCTCTTTATTCCCATGGAATGCTCGTAATAAATGAAGCATAACCTCCAACCTCCCTTAATCTAAAAATTCAAACTGTATAACAGAAAAACGCTTTGGGAGACAAATACTCCAAAGCTTTACTGCAAAAATGTATGGCACTCATGATAATGAGGATTTTCTTCTAGTGTTGATTGACAGTGCTCACAAATAACTTTTACATATATATTACCATCTACGTGATACATCAACATCTCTCTTTTGTCCTCTTCTGACAGTTGAGATAACGCTAAATGAATGACCTGATAATACTCTCTGTCAATTTTCCCGAATTCTGTATGGCAATGCCGACAACTATAATAAATACACACCGTGCGCTTCCTCCTATAGTCAAAACTCACCTATACTCGTTCTATTAGTATGCTCTTTCTATAAAAAGAATATTCATCTGCCGGTGTGTATCTTATCTACTTTCGATTAAACGTATTCATCACTTGTAAAAAAGGTGTTGATAGCCACGCTTCACATGCACCTACGGACTGCGTAATTGAATGCTTAACATCAGGTGTTTCTTCTTGGAAGAATGCCCCTAATACATGGTCAACAACCGTTCTTCCTGTCACCGGACGACCAATCCCTACTCGAATACGATTAAACTCTTGTGTTCCTAGATGTGCAATTGTCGACTTAATTCCGTTATGTCCTCCAGCACTACCTTTCATTCGTAAACGTAACTTTCCGGGTACTAAATCTAAGTCATCATAAATCACTACAAAATCATCGATTTCAACTTTGTAATAGTCCATTAATGGACGGATACATTCTCCCGAAAGGTTCATATATGTTAATGGTTTCACTAGAATAACCTTCTCTCCATTAACAATTCCACTACCAAATACACCTTTATATTTTTCTTGATTTAATGGAATATTCCACTTTTCTGCTAGTTCATCAATGACCATAAATCCAATATTATGACGTGTATCGTGATATTCTCTTCCTGGATTCCCTAGTCCAACAATTAACTTCATTAGTTAACTCCTTTCTCCTACATAACTAAATCTAAAATTCCAGTTCCTTCTCAGTTCACTTTATACGAAAAGACGTAACCATCTTACCGGTTACGTCATTATTCCCTGTGTATCCTACATCATCTATTATATCTGTTTTTAGACATCTAATGTCTATATATTTTTCGTTTCTTACGTAAAATACCGTACACATATAGAGGCATCCGTTCCAACGAACGAATGCCTGATACTTTCATTATTATATTAATCAAATAATGTACTTACTGATTCTTCTTCAAATACGCGGATAATTGCCTCTCCAAGTAACGGCGCTACAGATAATTCTTCAATTTTGCCGATTTTCTTTTCTTCTGGTAACATAATGGAATTCGTTACAACTAACTCTTTAATATTTGAGTTTTCAATTCGCTCAATTGCTGGTCCAGATAATACAGGATGTGTACAGCAAGCATATACGGCTTTTGCACCACACTCTACAAGTGCGTTTGCTGCTAATGTAATTGTACCAGCTGTATCAATGATATCATCAATTAAAATTGCCGTTTTTCCTTCAACGTTTCCGATAATATTCATTACTTCTGCAACATTTGGTCGTGGACGACGCTTATCGATAATTGCAATTGGTGCTTTTAGACGATCTGCCATTTTACGTGCACGCGTTACGCCACCATGGTCAGGTGAAACAATAACGATATCTTCTAAGTTTTTCTTTTCGAAGTAATCTGAAAGAATTGGTACACCAACTAAATGGTCAATCGGAATATCGAAGAATCCTTGAATTTGTGGTGCGTGTAAATCTAATGTAATAATACGTGTTGCGCCAGCTGTTTCTAACAAGTTCGCTACTAATTTAGATGTAATTGGCTCACGTGAACGAGCTTTACGGTCTTGACGAGCATAACCGTAGTATGGAATCACGATATTAATTGTTTTTGCAGATGCACGCTTTAAAGCATCAATCATAATTAATAACTCCATAATATGCTCGTTTACTGGGAAGCTCGTTGATTGAATAATATATACATCACAGCCACGAATACTTTCTTCGATGTTAATTTGCACTTCTCCATCACTAAAGCGTGTAACTGAACATCTACCTAATTCTACTCCAATATGACTCGCAATTTCTTGTGCAAGCTTTGGATTTGAATTTAATGTAAATACTTTTAAGTTTTTATTTGGATAAGAGTTTGGCATGTAAGGAACCTCCACGAATGTTAAGAATTTTTATTTTGAAATACTTTTTCAGCATATCCTTCTTTGTTGACTTGACGCTCTCGGGCAATCCCCATCGCTTTGTCTGGTACATCATTTGTAATAGTAGAGCCAGCTGCCACATATGCATGTTTACCTACCTTCACTGGAGCAACTAAGTTTGAGTTGCATCCAACAAATGCACCGTCTTCTACTACCGTTTTAAATTTATTTTTCCCGTCATAGTTCACAGTAATCGAACCACAACCTATGTTAACATCTGTGCCAATATTAGCATCACCGATATAACTTAAGTGTGAAACTTTACTTCTGTCCCCAAACGTGACATTCTTTAATTCAACGAAATTTCCTACTCGTACTTCATTGCCTACCATTGAATTTGGTCTTATATGTGCAAATGGTCCTACGGCTACACTTTCTCCAATTGTGCTTTCATGCACAACCGAATGACGAACAGACGTATAACTACCAATGTTACATTCTTTTAGTTCCGAATTTGGCCCAATGATACATTCTTCGCCAATATGTGTTGCACCTTCAATAACCGTACCTGGATAAATAATTGTATCTGCTCCGATAACCGCATCTGCAGAGATATATGTGTTCGAAGGATCTATAATCGTCACACCATTTAACATGTGCTTCTTATTAATTCTCTTCTTCATTATTTCCTCTGCTTGAGATAAAGCAAATCTGTCATTTACCCCTAATGTTTCCTCAAAATTCATCGTTTGATACGCTGATACGGTTTCTCCTTGACTCTTAAGAATTTCAATTACGTCAGGAAGATAGAATTCGCCTTGCGCATTATTATTAGATACTTGCGAAAGAGATTGAAATAATGCTTTGTTATCAAAGCAATATGTACCTGTGTTAATCTCTTGGATACGCTTTTCTTCCATCGAAGCATCCTTATGTTCAACAATCTTCTCAACATGTCCTTGTTCATTACGAACAATACGACCGTATCCGATTGGATCTGCTGCATGAGCTGTTAAAATTGTCGCTCTCGCCTTCGTTTCTTCATGATGTTGGCATAATGCTTCCATCGTCTCAGCAGAAATTAACGGTGTATCGCCACAAATTACTAATGTCATACCATCTTCGTCACGTAAAAAATCTGAAGCTTGCATAACTGCATGAGCTGTGCCCAGTTGCTCTGTTTGAAGTGCAAAATCGCTCTTACTCTGAAGTTGACGTTGTACTTCTTCTGCACCGTGTCCAACTACTGTGATAATTTTTGCTAAACCCAATTTCTCTACTTCATCTACTACATGTTGAACCATTGGTTTTCCACATACGGAATGCAAAACTTTGTAAAGCTTTGATTTCATACGTGTCCCTTTTCCAGCAGCTAATATAACTGCATAACGATTAGACATATGTACCCTCCATCGTAACCTTTTTATCCACTTTAGAATATATCTCAAAAATGTATTGATTTCAAGGAATATAAAGAAAGGGTGAAACGATTACTTGAAATATCTTCTTTTCAAATCATTCTTATCACTACATATCTTAACATAAGAAAAGAGCTTACTAAAGAGTAAGCTCTTGCCATTGTGTATTTTACGAAGCTCCCGCCTCTTCAAATTCCACTTCTACGTCACCTAAACGGTGATATTCTGTCAAAACTGCATCTTGAATTTTACCACGAGTAGAAGAATTAATTGGATGCGCAATATCACGGAATTCTCCATCCGGAGTACGCTTACTTGGCATCGCTACGAATAATCCACTATTACCATCAATAACACGAATATCATGAACAACAAACTCATGGTCTAATGTAATAGATGCGATCGCTCTCATGCGTCCTTCTGTGTTAACGCGGTCTTGTGTTCACCACCCTTTTTTTAGTTATAAGCGATATGGTAAACATATTCTACAAAATTCATTTTTTTCCTTCTAATTCCAAATAATTTTTTGAAAAAAATTTCATCTTTTTTTCATTTTCTATAAATCATCTGAAGAAGGTGCCATTTGTTTAATATTTTTCAAGTGGAAAATACCCTTTTCAACCTTAATTACTTTATCTTTCGTATTAACTTCTGATAATCGAATAAGCGAAACATAATCTTCTACTAATCGCTCTTCGATATCTCCAGATTCTACCAACACGCCTATACCTGCAACATTTGCTTTAAATTCTTCTAGCATATTAATCATGCCTAAGACCGTCCCACCAGCCCTCATAAAGTCATCAATAATTAATACATTTGCTCCTTCTTCTAAGCTACGCTTCGCTAATACCATTGTTTGAATGCGCTTAGATGAACCAGAAATATAATTGATAGATACCGTTGCTCCCTCTGTTACACGACTGTCACGACGTACAATAACAACAGGCACGTCTAAGTAATTTGCCACGGCATACGCTAATGGAATACCTTTTGTTTCTACGGTCATCACAACATCAATATCTTTGTCTACGAATAAAGAAGCGAAAATTCGACCGACACTATTAATGTAGTGTGGATTACTTAATATATCTGTTAAGTATAAATACCCTCCAGGTAATAAGCGATCTTTCTTTTCAATTAGATTACAAATCTCCCCGATTAGTTGCTCTGTTTCTTCTTCACTAATATATGGAATATATTTTACCCCACCAGCAGCTCCTGACACTGTAAGTAATGTCCCTGCACCTTGCTCTTCAAACGTTTGCTTAATAATCACCAAATCTTCACTAATAGAAGATTTAGCGGATTGATAGCGCTCTGCAAAAAACGTTAACGAAACAAGTTTGCGAGGGTTTTGTAGCAAGTAATGCGTCATATCCACAAGCCTCGTACTACGTCTTACCTTCATATCACACCTCTAATTACGAATATTATTATAAGAATCATACATTAACATACGTTGTTAATCAAGAGGTTCACGCTCTCCTAATAGGCGTACAGCATGCACTTGATGACAGAACCCTTTTAAACCATTACATAAGCGTTGCATGCGAGAATCATGCTTCACTAATGCAAATACCGTTGGGCCGCTTCCGCTCATTAATACAGCATCTGCTCCAAACTTCTTCATCTGTTCTTTAATACGTTCTACTTCTGGATGCATCTTGAACGTTACACTCTCTAGTACGTTACCGACTTCCCTACATACACCATCATAATCTTTGCCCTTAATTGCCTCTACCATCTTGTCGACATCTGGATGTGTAACATCCTCTATTTTTAAATTCTTGTATACATCCGCTGTCGAAACACCAATGACTGGCTTAGCAAGTACAATCCAACAAGACGGCGGCGTTGAGATATGCTCAATCTTCTCACCTCGGCCAGTTGCAATAGCTGTACCACCGTATACACAGAACGAAACATCTGAACCAATTTCCGCTCCAAGCTCTGCAAGTTTATCTAAACTTAACCCTAGCTTCCATAGTTTATTTAACCCACGAAGTGTTGCAGCTGCATCACTGCTACCACCAGCTAATCCCGCTGCTACAGGAATAACTTTCGTAATCGTAATGGCAACACCTGTTTTCACGTTATATCGTTCTTTCAACAGTCTTGCTGCTTGATATGCCAAGTTACGTTGATCATCAGGTACATAACGGTTATGAGAAATGATTCGAATAACATCTTTTTCTAGATGTTCTAATTCGATTCGATCTGCTAAATCAATGGTTGTCATGATCATTTTCACTTCATGATAACCATCTTCTCTTTTCTTTAATACATCAAGAGATAAATTAATCTTTGCTGGAGCTTTCATCAATAACTTCAAACGTTCCACCTACTTACTTTTTCACATTATACTTTGCATTATTGTATCATAAAACAGCAAAAAAATAACTTTCACGACAAAAAGAAGCTCTTTTTAACTATCTATAATTGTAGAAATAAAAAAACCGAAGCAATTTCAATTGCTTCGGGTCGTAGCATATCGTATCAAAAAAGGGGTACACACTTTCCTTTTCTTAACGCGTCTACTTTTTAATGATTATCTTTATTTCCAGCTAAGTGACCTTCCGCAATTTCAATCGCACGTTTTACCATGTTTCCGGCATCTTTTGCACGAATGCCACCCCAGCCTTCTTTCTGAACAACATCATAAAAGCCAAGTTCTTTCGCTAACTCTTCTTTAAACTTTTCAGACATAACACCTCTACGTCTACTCATCTACAAGCAGCCTCCTTTTGCTACGACACTTATAGTATGTGAAGAGACTACTCACTTTACTACAAAAGATTCAATATTATTTACTTATCATAGCATCTAACTATGTTATGCAAAGTTATCACTTGCCTCGTCAAAAAAGTCCAACTCCACTGTTTCCGTTAATATATCTGCATAACTATAGGAAACTCGTTCGAACGCATTTTCTTGTTGGTCTAATTCAACAACAAATACGGATGGGTATGTTTCCGCCAAAATCCCAAACCGTTCAATTGTCTTTCTTCTCCCGCTATTCGCTTTTACTCTAAGTCTTCTCCCTAAGTTACCATCTAACGTCAGCTTTATTTCTGTTAGCTTTTTTGCCATGTCGGACACCTCGCTCAGTTGTTCGTTATGACTGCATATACTATGTACGCTTCGTCGCTCCCTTAGTGTACGTCATACTAGATGAAAATATACATGCCATAAAAACCAAGAATGAAAATCACCCTTGGCTCTTCTCTTCATATAGTTGAAAAGGCATTCCTGTTCGCAAAATCCCACGTGTCTCAATACCACCTAGTCCTTTTTCACCTGTAATTGTATTTTTCACAATATCCCACACCTGCACTCGGTCCATAAATGGCGTGTAACTAATCTTGGCAACAACGTATACCGGGTCTAGCGCATGAATGTTTATACGAGAAGGCGAACTTGCAAAGTTAGCTCCTGCATGAATCAATGCTTCAAAGTGTGATTGACACGCTCCTGCAAAAATGATGAGTTGATCAAGCGAAGGAATTTTCTTTCTGGCTTCTCTTACTGTTTCAACAAAATATCTAGAGTGACGATATGCTTTTAAATCTGTTACTTTTCCTTTTGCTTTCGTATAAGCATCATGACCCGTAATAACTAAAATGTCTGGACGATACTCATCAATTAATTGCCCAACCTTTTGATGCATCTCTGTTTCTTTGCAATACACACCTTGCACAGGCACATTCATCTTCTCATATAACTCTAAACATTTTCGTAAATAAAGGGGGTCTCCATCTATATGAAGGACTTTTCCTGGTAACTGAAAATAATGAATGTCATTTGAATATCCTCGTGTAGAATAATACTCATTTCGTTGCTTAATTAATTGGTAGTCTTGCTTAAACAATCGAAATGTCTTTTCTACTTTCTCTCGTTCTCTCTTCGCTCGTTTCGAATACTCCCCTTCATCGACAAGTACTAAATCATGAATGGGTGCATCAGCAATTAAGCGAACATCCTCTCCATATAGGATTGCTGTTTTCTGTCCATTCTCTTCCTTTATCTCAATCACTCGAAATAACAAGTCACATCCATGCGATGTTCTTCCGACTAAATCTCCGACACGTACCATCACTCTTTTCCCTCCAAGCTTATAATCAGTATTCGGGAGAAAAGAAAAACATAACAGACTATAAGCACTTTCTTCTCTACCTTATGTTAGGACAACATCATAGGTGACAAGAAAAAAGAAGCTATCGACATGCCATAGGCTACCGGTAGCTTCAAAAAAATTATTTATGTGCAATTGTATAAAGGCTATCACTTAAACGAGCAAATTCTTCAATCGACAATGTTTCGCCTCGTCGTTTTGGATCGATTCCAATCTCTGCTAAAATTGCTTCAACTGCCACTTTATCTTTCTTTAGTGCTGGGACGTTATTCATTAAGTTATTCATTAATGTTTTACGACGCTGAGCAAAGCTTGCACGTACTACTTCAAAGAAGAAATCTTCGTGCTCTACCTTTGCAGCAGGCTCTTTACGCTTCATTAAGCGGATGACAGCTGAATCAACATTAGGTTGAGGAATAAAGACTGTTTTTGGTACAATCATCACTGTTTCCGCTTCTGTATAATATTGAATCGCAATGGATAATGAACCGTACTCTTTCGTACCAGGTTTTGCAGCAATACGATCTGCTACTTCCTTCTGCAACATACATACAATTCCTCGAATCGGTAAGTCCTCTGTTAAGAGTTTCATTAGAATTGGTGTTGTAACATAGTATGGTAAGTTTGCTACAACCATCGCTTCTATACCTTGGAATTCTTCATTCATCATATTTTTTACATCTGCTTTTAATACATCACTGTGAATAATCTTCACGTGCTCGTACGGTGATAATGTGTCTGCTAAAATTGGTAATAATCGTTGGTCAATTTCAAACGCAACAACTTTTTTCGCTCGTTTCGCTAATTGCTCTGTTAACGCACCAATTCCAGGTCCAATTTCAATAGCACCCATATTTTCGTCTAACTCAGCGAAATCGCAAATACGATCTAAAATATTCGTATCAATTAAAAAGTTTTGTCCTAAGCTTTTCTTAAATGAAAAGCCATACTTTTCTAATATATTTTTTGTTCGAACTGGCGTTGCAATATCTTTCATCATTTGTTTTCCTCCTGCATCATTTGGCGCACAGCTTCTTCAAAATCACCCTTCGAGATTTGAAAGACTTGAAGTCGTTTATGTAGTTGTTTGCCATTTGTATAACCTATTTTAAGTAGCTTCCCTATCTTTTCACGTCGTGATTTCGCAACCGAACCACCGATTAAACCCGCATCTAATAAATCATCCCAGCTTATTTCTCCTTTATACTCTTCCGTTTGCTGCTGAGCATGCTGCAAAGCTATGCGAATTGCTTCAACAGAAGCATGTTCAATTCCAAGACCACGCTTTCCTTTTTTTGCGATTGCTTCTTCTTTTGACAAGAAAGCATGTTTGCAATTTGGGACATGTTGCGTAATGATGTTACGTATACGTTCACCTGGATAGTCAGGGTCTGTAAAAACAATGACTCCCCTTTTCTCCTGGGCTAATTTTATTCTTTCCAACGTTGCTTCGTTAATCGCAGAACCGTTTGTTTCAATTGTATCTGCATCAACAGCGTGCTTAATCTTAACCGTATCGTCCTTCCCTTCTACGACGATAATCTCTTTAATTCTCATGTCGTCCTCCTACTTACATGCCATTCTTTATAGTAAACAGTAAATTACGTTTTTTTTCAACAGATAGAAACAACTTCCTTGTGACTATTTTTCCTCTTTTATTATTCATTAACAATCATTTTAGGATTTTCTTTTCAGACATACAAAATGGGTAGAAGGTTTCCCTCCTACCCATTTATCATCTTAGTTTAAAATTTTAATTGTTACTTTCTTACGACCCCATTGATACACTTCTTTAATCGAAGGTAATAAGACATCGATTTTATTCCCTTTAATTGCTCCACCAGTATCTCCAGCAATTGCATATCCGTAACCTTCTACCCAAACTTTTGTTCCAAGTGGAATAACACGAGGATCAACTGCAATTAACTTCATGCCTGGATTCTTTTGAATATTATATCCACCTGCCGTTAACCCTTGGTTGCCTGGCTGAGATGCTGCATAAGCTGTTGCCTCTACAACCATCTCACGTGCAACAGAACCTTGTCGGGTTCCAGCTGCAACTACTTGGTTCTTTGGGTTTTTTGTTACTTGTTCACTCATCACTGTACGTGATACTTCTTTACCATTCTCTTTAACAATTTCCACTGTCTTTTGTTTTAGACCATTCTCACCTTGCGTTAGTACCTTTTCTGTACCTGAATCAAGGTTCGCATCACTTTGTTTTACAACAGAATACGAAATAGGTTCTTCCACCACATCGGTGACCTTTTCTACTCGGATGACTTTTATAATTGAATTTTCGGTAACTACTTCATCTAAAGCAGGTTCCACGCGATCAAGCTCATTTAATGTAACTTGTTTTTTATTCAAAAAGTCAGCGACAGTAGTCGAAGTTGACCAAACTTGCTCTTTTTGCCCGCCAACATCTAATGTCATCGGAAAAGCTTTGTTAATGATGATTTGTGTATTATCTTCCATCTTCGCCTCGCGTGAAGGTAATACTTCATCATGCTCTCCTACTACAATTTGTTGTTCTACTAAAAGATCGTTCACTGTATCTGCTGTTGTCCATAAGGACTGCTTCTGCCCATCTACGACTAACTCGATTGGATGAGCCAAGTCAATCCTGACATCCATATCATCTGTTAATACTGTATCTACGCTTGGGCTAATTTTATCTGCTTCGCGTAATTCAATTTTTTGTTCTTTTAACAGTTCACCCACTGTTTCTGCATGTGTACGTACTGTCTCTTGTTGCCCATCTACTTCTAATTGAACTGTATCCTTCAATCCCTGATACGTTCCTGTTCCGATAGAACTTGTCAACACTAGCGCACTGGCCAGCTTAATCGTTAGATTATTTCTCTTTCCAAGTTCGGATAAAAAATTCTTCGCCTCTTTTAACATATTGCGAAATCCTCCTTTTTGTATGAGAAATCTAGATCTAGCATGTAAAAAACAGGTAAGAGAAAGAGGTTTCCTTTCAGTAAACCTCTTCCACTTTTATTTATTCAATCTTAAATAATTTCTTAGCATTTTCAGTTGTTCTTGTTGCAACTTCTTCAAATGATAGTTCTTTGAGAGAAGCTATTTCCTCTGCGACAAGCTTTACATAACTAGGTTCATTTCTCTTTCCTCTGAATGGATGTGGCGTTAAGTAAGGGCAATCTGTCTCAATTAATAGCTTTTCAAGTGGGATTTCTTTCGCAACTTCTTTTGGCATCCTCGCATTTTTAAATGTTACGGGGCCACCTAATGAAATATAGAAGTTCATCTTCATACACTCTTTCGCTATTTCTACACTGCCACTAAAGCAATGCATAATGCCACCTACTTCACTTGCTCCTTCTTCTTTCAGAATATCTACTATATCTTGTGTAGCATCTCGATTATGAATGATGATTGGAAGTTTTACTTTCTTCGCTAAGCGAATTTGCTTACGAAATACTTCTTTTTGCACATCTTTCGGAGATTTATCCCAGTAATAGTCAAGGCCCATTTCACCAAGTGCCACTACTTTTGGATGAGCGGCTAGATCTTCTAACCACTGCAAATCTTCATCTGTCATATCAATTGCATCAACAGGATGCCAACCAACTGCTGCATATAAGAAGTCATACTGTTCCACCAATTCAAGTGCTCGTGTAATCGTCTCTCGATCGAAACCGACAACGACTTGATGCTTCACTCCTGCTTCTAATGCGCGGTTAATTACTTCCTGTAAATCATCATTATATTGTGCTGCGTTTAAATGTACATGCGTATCAAATAACATGCTCATCCTCCATCCATCTGCATTTTAGTCTAGCATAAAGAAAAATTACGTGCCTAACGGTCAAGTAACAAAAAGGTTACAGTACGAAGACATGAATCAACCCTTTAAAAATATTATCATCTCTCCGAATCCCCTTTTATATATCACATTTCCCTTCTCGCTCATGTATCTTTTTTCTAATAGTCATTTTAGAAAACGATTTATTTTTTGTAACATGTTTGTAAAACTGTTACGGTCATGACATCAAACCCCTATTATTCTCGTTTATTCGAAAAAAAGAGACATTTCACGCAATGTTACACGTGAAACATCTCGAATGATGTCGGATTTTTATTCACTTTGACAAGCGATGTCCATTTTTATCTTATTTTACGACTGAACCGTTTGGTAAGGTTTGATCCACTGTTGCTAATGATAAGTTTCCTTCTGCATCTGAACCGGCTAAGATCATGCCTTGGGATAACTCACCGCGAAGTTTCACAGGTTTTAAGTTCGTTACACAAATAACTTTCTTCCCTACTAACTCTTCTGGCTTATAAAATTTCGCAATACCTGAAACAACTTGGCGTTTTTCAGATCCTAAATCTAATTGGATTTTTAATAACTTATCTGCTTTCTTCACTGGTTCTGCAACAAGTACTTCTGCAACGCGTAAGTCTACTTTAAAGAAATCATCAATAAGAATTTCTTCTTTTTGTTCTTCTACAACGACTTCTTTCTTTGACTCTTCCTTCACAGGTGCGGACCCTTGCATTTGTTCTTGAATATATGCTACTTCCTCTTTTGCTTCTAAACGTGGGAAGATTGGATTTCCTTTCGCTACCTTCATGCCTTCTCCTAATGCACCAAATGTTGCTAAACTATCCCAGTTTATTAACGCTTCATTTGTTACACCTAACTGTTCGAAGATCTTTCCTGGTGTTTCAGTTAAGAATGGTTGTAGCATTACCGCTGTCATTCGTAATGATTCTGCTAGGTGATTCATCACAGAAGCTAATTTCTCTTTATCTTCTTCTGACTTCGCTAATACCCAAGGTTGAGTTTCATCGATATATTTGTTCGTACGACTTACTAATTGCCATAACGTACTTAGCGCTACAGAGAACTCCATGTTTTCCATTGCTTCTTCGTACTTCGTCACCGTTGCTTTTGCGAAATCAGCAAGGACACCATCAAATTCCGTAACTGCTCCTTTATATGCTGGAATTTCGCCACCAAAATACTTATCGATCATCGCTACTGTACGATTCAATAAGTTTCCTAAGTCATTCGCTAAATCAAAGTTTACGCGGTCAACGAATGCCTCTGGTGTAAATACACCATCTGAACCGAATGGTACTTCACGTAGTAAGTAGTAGCGTACTGCATCTAATCCATAACGATTGATTAATGTTACTGGATCGACAACATTTCCTTTTGATTTACTCATTTTTCCGTCTTTCATTAAGATCCAACCGTGGGCAAATACTTTCTTCGGAAGTGGAAGATCTAACGCCATTAACATAATTGGCCAATAAATTGTATGGAAGCGAACAATCTCTTTTCCTACTAAATGTACATCTGCTGGCCAAAACTTATTGTATAACTCTTCATTATCTGTTCCATATCCTAATGCCGTAATATAGTTAGAAAGAGCATCAATCCACACGTAAATAACGTGTTTCGGATTCCCTGGTACTTTCACTCCCCAGTCAAACGATGTACGAGATACAGCTAAGTCCTCTAATCCAGGCTTAATAAAGTTATTAATCATTTCATTCTTACGAGACTCTGGTTGAATGAACGATGGATTTTCTTCATAAAAAGCTAATAGGCGATCTGCATACTTACTCATACGGAAGAAATATGATTCTTCACGTACTAATTCTACTGGGTGACCACTATCTGGGCTCTTTCCACCAATTACTTTTCCGTTTTCATCTTTCTCTACATCTACTAATTGCGTTTCTGTATAGAACGTTTCATCTGGAATCGAGTACCAACCTTCATACTCATCTAAATAAATATCACCTTGATCTAATAACTGTTTAAAAATTTTGTCGACAACACGTTTATGACGATCTTCTGTCGTACGAATGAAATCATCATATGAAATGTCCATCTTTCCCCATAAGTCTTTGATACCTGCCACGATATTATCAACATACTCTTGTGGTGTAATGTTTAACTCTTCTGCTTTCTGCTGAATCTTCTGTCCGTGCTCATCTGTTCCCGTTAAGTAACGAACATCGAAACCTTTCATTCTTTTATAACGTGCCATCGCATCTCCAGCTACTGTTGTATATGCATGACCGATATGTAATTTCCCACTCGGATAATAAATTGGCGTTGTGATGTAATATGTATTTTTACTCTCCGTCACAATATGTACCTCCTCTAATTTTCCACTCTATATAATGTGCATTCTATAAGCCATTATAGCATTTTTTAATAGGAAAAGTATTTCCTTCTTTCTTACATCTCTTTGCATTTTGTCCAAAAATGTGGCCTATCAACCATTCCTCTTCTAGCTGATAAAAAAAATGTCGAAATCCCCCACTTTTATAGAAGTTATCCGTTGACACTACTTGTAATTATTGGTATCATATCTTTGTAACCTTTTGTCGAACTTTGACGAATGTAAATAATTAATATTTTAATAGATAAGAGATTGAGAGGAGAACAATTAGTTATGAAATCTACAGGTATCGTACGTAAAGTTGATGAATTAGGACGTGTAGTAATTCCAATCGAATTACGCCGCACATTAAATATCGAAGAAAAAGATGCATTAGAAATCTACGTTGACGAAGAGAAAATCATCTTAAAGAAATACCAACCAAATATGACTTGCCAAGTAACAGGTGAAGTATCAGACGGTAACTTAAAATTAGCTCAAGGTAAAATTATCTTAAGTCCAGAAGGTGCTCAGTCAATCTTAACTGAACTTCAAAACTACTTAGCAACAAAATAATAAAAGAGCGTGCTAGACGCTCTTTTTTATTTTGCATGATATTCTTGATAGACATCCCGTTTCATCATCTTGCGTTCTTTCGCAACCGTTTTAATCGCATCTTTCGACATCATGCCTTCGTTCACATAATGTTCCACATGATCCGTTATCGATATATTCTCCCACCATGTCGTCTCTTCCTCTTCGACATACTCATGCGTACCTTCAACAATGATGCAAAACTCCCCGCGAATCTCATCTTCTTGCGACCACTGAATAATTTCCTCTACTGTACCACGAATAAATTCTTCAAATTTCTTTGTTAATTCACGTGATACCGAAATACGTCTATTTCCTAATATGTCATACATACATTGCAACGTTTCTTTTAAGCGATGCGGCGATTCATAAAAAATAATCGTATGTGGGAACTTTTTTAATCGTTCCAGTTCATTTTTCTTCTCTTTCTTTTGACGCTGTAAGAAGCCATAGAAATAAAAATGTTCCGTTGGTAACCCTGATGCAATTAACGAACACAATGCTGCATTTGCTCCAGGTAGTGGTACAACTGTATATCGCTGTGCTGTCGCCTCACATACAAGTTCATAACCTGGATCTGAAATACATGGTGTCCCTGCATCACTTACTAGTGCTACGACTTTCCCTTCTCCTAATGCTTGCATAATCTTTCTGCCACTTGCTTCTTTATTATGCTCATGATAGCTCGTTACCGGTGTCGAAATTTCAAAGTGATTGCATAACTTCTTCGTTTGCCTTGTATCTTCCGCTGCAATCAAATCTGCCTCTTTCAAAATTGTTAACGCACGAAATGTAATATCTTCTAAATTCCCAATTGGTGTTGGAACTAAATATAATATCCCTTCATTCTGTTGAAAACTTTTTTGTTGCCACATACATATTCCTACCTTCTGTTATGTACTCTTCTTTCTTTTTCCGAGTCAGTTGCTTCAATTGATATTCTGCCTTTAATGCTTCTGATTTTGTGTCATGCTCTTCATAATAGAGAAGTATCACTGGCCTACGTGCTCGCGTATACTTTGCACCTGTACCGTTATTATGTGTACACACGCGCTTTTCTACATTTGTTGTATATCCGATATAATAACTAGCATCTCGGCATTGTACGATATACACATAATGTTTACTCTCCATATAAAATGTGCTTCAATTCTTTCGTATACTCATTGTTTTCTTCGTACACAACTAACGGTGGCAATACTTTTAATCCTTTATTTCCATCTTTAATTCCTTCAATTAAAAGTGTATTCGCCTCTTTGTTATGTTTTGGATATACAAGTTGGATACGCTTTGGTTCAATTTTGTATTCTCGCATTAACGTTACAATATCAAGTAACCGTTCTGGTCGATGCACAAATGCTACTTTTCCACCTTGTTTCACTAATTGGCTACTTACTCGCACAACGTCTTCTAATGTACACATAATCTCATGTCTCGCAATTGCTAAATGCTCATTCGGATTTTTCTCCGATGTTGGCAATACTTCAAAGTAAGGTGGATTACATGTCACAACATCATATTGATGATATCCCAATGCTTGTGGCATTTCTTTTAGATCGCCATGAACTAAGTTAATATTCTCTTCCAATCCATTATAAGCAATACTTCTTAATCCCATGTTATATAATCTTTCTTGAATTTCTACACCTGTAATCGTCGCTTTTGTTCTCGTACTTAATAGCAATGGAATAACAGCATTCCCTGTACATAAATCTAATATTCTTCCTTTACTAATTGGTACGTATGCGAATTTTGCTAACAATACCGCATCAAGAGAAAAAGAAAAAACAGAAGGGCTCTGAATAATACGCAACTCTTCTCCTAATAAATAATCTAGACGTTCATCATCGTATAGCTTTTCCATAGGTTCTCCTACCTTTCTACCGCTGCAAACCTTAATGTCTTTATCATTTCCTCCACAAGAAGAAAATAATAAAATACCTTTCCAACGATATGTGGAAAGGCATCGTTTATTTTTTATTTAAAAAGGAGAGGCAAAACAGACAATCTCCTTCTTTTCGGACACTACCGTAATGAACATTACATATATGGAAGCCTTCTTGGTATAAACGAGCTAAATTGTCGTATCCTTCACCGATATCTAGCTGCTTATTTGGCTTGCTCTCCTTCTTACGTGCGTGCTTCTTCTCCACTACAGGAACTTCCCTTGAAGGAGTTTCAAAACGTCTACGTAAATGTTCATTCTCAATCTTAATATAATGATTTTCTTCAATTAGTTCTGCTAAATGTTGCTTTAGTTCTCCTAATTGTTTATATAAATGACCGATTTGTTCTTCCATACTTAACACTGATTCGAATATATCTTTCTTATCCACGTTTCCCACCTCATCTATCTGTGGACTGTATAGAGGCAACTCCTTTGTTCATTAACTCATCTAATGTGAACTCCACAATGCGCTCTGTTTCAACTAGTTCTACTTGAATTAATCGCTCTAGAATATTGAGCCCAATTACTTTTCCAACGCCAACCGGTGTCTTAATTTGTTCATCCAAGTCTGGTAATTGTTCTTTCGCAGCTTCATATTCATCATTCTCATATTTCAAGCAACACATTAATCTACCACATAGTCCAGAAATCTTCGTTGGATTTAAAGAGAGATTTTGATCCTTTGCCATCTTAATAGACACCGGCTCGAAATCACCTAGGAATGTTGAACAGCATAACATACGTCCACACGGTCCGATACCACCTAGCATCTTCGCTTCATCACGTACCCCGATTTGGCGTAATTCAATTCTTGTTCGGAAAATAGCGGCTAAATCTTTTACAAGTTCTCGGAAATCAATACGACCGTCTGCTGTAAAGTAAAAAATCACCTTGTTACGATCAAATGTATACTCTACATCAACCAATTTCATATCTAACGTATGCTCTTCTATTTTGGATGAACATACATTGTATGCTTCTGTTGCTGCTCGTTTGTTTTCTTCTACAATTTTCTTATCATCTTCATCCGCGATGCGAATGACCTTCTTTAATGGAAGAACAACATCATTCTCTCCCACTTTCTTGTTACCTATTACAGCTTTTCCATATTCAATACCACGAACAGTCTCTACAATAACAAATTCGTTTTGCTCTATTTTCAAACTCCCAGGATCAAAATAGTATATTTTCCCTGCTTTTTTAAAGCGTACTCCTACTACTTCATACAAGCGCTTATCCCTCCTGCAAACGCAATACTAATTGTTCAAACAGCAACTGTGTGTTTACATTTGCGTTTATTCTCTTTTTCGTTTCCAAAATGTTTGCCATAGCATTGCTTATTCGTTTCCCTGATTGTTGAAGAGATAGATGTTGTAACAACGATACTTGATCATGAAACACTACCTTTTCCTTCTCTCCGAGTTGTACATATAATGTATCTTTATAGATAAGCAATAATATATCTAATCCGATTTGTAGCTTCTCTTTATCATCAAAATGTTTCATCCATTGTTCATGTATAAATAAAAGAGTTTGATTACTCGCTGTGTTTAACGTTTCATATAATTTTATCACTAAATCTCTAGCTTGTGCAAACCAATCATCATGGCACAACGCTTCCGCTTCACCTAAATCATTTGTTAGCTGGGCTGCAACTGCTGCAAGAGATGGTATATTTTCCTTCTCTACTAATTTCTCTATTAGTTGTGCACGTGGTAACGGTCTAAACGTTAACATTTGGCACCTAGAGATAATTGTATTTAACAATTGATGACTTTGCTCCGTCAATAGAATTGCGACTGTCTCGGCATGTGGCTCTTCAAGAAACTTTAATAAACTATTAGCCGCATTGACTGTCATCTTATCGGCATGCTCAATAATATAAAGTTTCTTCTTTGATTCTACCCCAGTCTTTGTGAATTCCTCTTGAAGTTGCTGAATTTGCTGTTTCTTAATGGAAAGACCATCTGGTGTTACAAGGAAAATATCTGGATGATTTCCTGATTCAATTCGCTTACAGTTCGAACATTGCTGACATGGTTCATATTGCAACCCTTCTGTACAAAAAAGACTTTTGGCGAAATGAATACTCATCTCTAGCTTTCCCGTCCCTTTTGGCCCTTCAAATAAATAAGCGTGGGCAACACGTTGCTTCTTCATACTATTCATCAACATTTTCACAACAATCGGCTGTACGGTTTGAAGATTTCCCCACGTTTGTCTCATCTTATCACTCTCTTACGTATATAAATTAATTAACAATCCTTTTATTTCACCAATTTTCTCTAAAACAGTTAGGCTGTCACTTTCTTTTTCCATTACACGCTCTGTTAACTCTACTAACTGTTCATCAACTTTTGCAACTGTACGATGTGTCTGTTGGAAGCCATGCATATCCCAGCTAGTCGATTGTTTCACGTTCATTCCGTAGTCCACTGCTTCTTGTACAAACTTTTTAACTAAATGTTTAAATTTAGCTAAATCTCGAAAGTTTTTTCCACGCGCCAATCGCTCTCCTTGCCCCTCGATTTCCTTCATAAGCTGTTGCAGATGTCCGGCTTGCATTTTCTCCCCCTGCTTATGAACGTATGTACTAAATGATTTTTCTCCAGTCACGACAGATTTTGTTTCACGATTATTTGTTAATTTAGACAACATACTTTGCTCAATCTTCATGCTTTCACCCCTGTAATTAACCTCTTCTCAATTATAGCAATGTTCTATCCGATGACCTAGTAAGAAAAAGAACAAAAAGACAAAACACTCTTTTGCTTCTTCTATCTTAACGATTCATACGAGCTTCGATTATATGTAACACTCGTTGATATACATCTTCTATAGACTGACTTGCATCGATCATTTGAATACGTTCCTTTTCTGCCGCTGCAATTTTCAAATATCCTGCCCGTACTTTTTCATGGAAGTGTATATTCTCTAAATCTAGACGATTCACTTCGCGATTCTCATTTGCTCTTATGCGTGCTAGTCCAACTTCTGGATGAATATCAAAGTAAATCGTCATATCTGGCATACATGATTCAATCGCAAATTTATTTATTTGATAAATCTCTTCCATCCCAAGACCTCTTGCATGTCCTTGATATGCTAACGAACTATCAACGAAGCGATCACATAATACAAGATGTCCTGTCTCTAATGCCGGTATAACTTTCTCAACAAGATGTTGCCTTCTTGCTGCTGCATATAATAATGCCTCTGTTCGAGCATCCATCATCGTATTTTGCTGATCCAAAATAATTCCACGAATTTGTTCTGATATATGAATACCACCAGGTTCTCTCGTTACGACAATTTTTATGCCTTCTTCTCTCAACCTGTTTGCTACTTGCTGCAAAACTGTCGTTTTACCAGCTCCTTCTGGTCCTTCAAATGTGATAAACAATGATGTTTTCCCCTTTCTTATTCGTATACTTCTAGGATACCTTCTTTTATGTATTGTTCTTGTTGAAATCTTGCTCCACTTTCTATTAACCACTTTAATTGTTCTAATTTTTTTGTAGTAATTACTTCCCCATCTAAAATAAGAGGGATACCTGGTGGATAAGGAATTACAGTCTGACTCGCTATTCGATTCGCTGCTTCTCCAAAGCCAACTAACTGTTTTCTTTTCTTTTCTAATTCCTTATAGCTATAAGGGAATGGAGATATTTCTTGTTCTATTACGGTTGGGTATAGTTTCTCTTCTTGTATCGTATATCCTTGTATTGTTGTTCGCATTTTATTAAGAATCTCCTGCTTATTCACTTGAATATGTAGCGGAAGTACAAATAAAACGTGGAACGGGTCTGCCATCTCTGTGAAGATTCCAACACGTTCAAATAAGGATTGTAATTCAAAGCCAGATAATCCACATCGATTCCCAATAGTCACTTTAAGTGGATCCACTGACACCGAGGATTTTGGTAAAATAATATATAATTGTTCTATCTTTTCTATTTCTTCTTTCCACTCTTTTATATCTTCTAGGATATGTATAGCCCCTTTTTCTTTCAGCTCTGCTGCGTAATAACGAGCTAAATCAAGAGATGCCATTATTGGATAAGAAGGGCTACTAGATTGTAACATATGTAAATAAGTACCTAGCTTTTCTTCGTCTACACGATTACTATTCACGTGTAGATAAGAGCCCATCGTCATAGCTGGTAATGTCTTATGAGCAGAATGAACAACAATATCTGCTCCCTCTTCAATAGCAGAATGTGGGAATAATTCACTTATCTGATAATGAGCACCATGAGCCTCATCTACTAAAACAGGAATTCCATACTCATGTGCCATTTCAATAAGAGAACGTAATGCTACTGTATGACCATAATAATTAGGATTAGACAGAATAACTGCCTTACAGTCTTGATGCACCTCTAACGCCTTCTTAGCACGTTCTATGTCTATTCCAGTAGATACAGCCATTTGCTGATCTACACTCGTTGGTAGAAAAACAGGCTTGGCTCCTGCTAACTTTAATCCGTTTGTAATGGATTTATGGCAATTTCGTTGTACAAGTACTTTATCATTTTCTCCACATACACTTAAAATCATCGCTAGATTACCAACTGTTGAACCATTCACGAGGAAATAACTTTTCTTCACTTCATATAATAATGCTGTTAGCTGTTCTGCATCTTTTATACATGATTCAGGATCGTGTAAATCATCTAAGCCAGTTATTTCGGTTGCATCAATACGGAGTATGTCACGGAAATACAAATTTCCTTGTTTAATACTTATCATACCATTTTTGTGTCCTGGTACATGATAAGAAGCCACATTTTCTTCGTCATGCCTTACTAATGCTTCTATTAAAGGCGTTCTCTTTTGATCCATGATTGACTCCTTTACGTCCATTCTTCTTCTATTATAACAATAACCATGCCATTTGTTTGATAAAACTTTTACCAACATGTAAAAGGATTTTTATACAAAAAAAAATAGGCCCTACAATGCCTATCGTTTATTATTTATTAAGATATGGAGTCGTTGTTTTCTTTAATTGCTCTAAGAAAAACGTATATTTTGGATTATCTGTATCTGTACAGAGTATATCAGCTTCACATTCCTCACAAATAAAACTCATATATAAATGAATTCCAACCGACTTCTCACATTCACAAATGACACATATTTTCCCCATTAACGGTATCCCCATCATCGATACACCTCCATACATCCATTTTGTACAGAAAGACGTGTTTTTATTCTGAAAATTATTTTATTATTTATTGTTATAATGTATGTGCATTTGCCTATTATGTGTATGTCTACGACAAGAACATAAAAAAAGAACTAGCATATGCTAGTTCTTTTTACGTTGCCTGGCGACGTCCTACTCTCACAGGGGGA
>NZ_BMFK01000007.1 GCF_014638355.1 Priestia taiwanensis | reverse complement strand
TAAAAGAAATTTGAATTGCTCATAAAATAAAAATTGACGTTTCATGTTTTGTTTAGTTTTCAAAGAACTAACATCGCTTAGTGCGACTTTTTTATCTTAACATCTTCTTTCGTTGATGTCAAACTGTTTTTCTACAACTTTTCTTGTCGTTGTTTTGAACGTTTTGTTCAGCAGCGACGTTTATTACTATAACATCCTCTTACCTACGGGTCAACTACTTTTTATCTTTTCTTTTTGTTTTTTTCCACATATATTTTCCACACTCAACTGGAGGAGCAATCCTCTTAAAAAGACGAAATAAAATATGGTACCTCTCCTCTAATGCCCGTTTCACGACTTTTTCCATCCGCTCGTCCCCGATATCAAATAAAATCTCTT
Source organism: Priestia taiwanensis (assembly GCF_014638355.1). Lineage (GTDB taxonomy): Bacteria > Bacillota > Bacilli > Bacillales > Bacillaceae_G > Priestia_D > Priestia_D taiwanensis. The sequence goes on along the minus strand of NZ_BMFK01000007.1, from coordinate 57,356 downwards.
CCATCTCTCTTTTTAACACATACTCCAACTCTTTAACTTCCTTTTCGTTGACTAAGAACCCTAACATCTTCTTCCCACCTCTATCGCTAAATGAATTTACATTAGTTATTTCCAAAACATGTTAATTTATGAATCTTTTTTAGAAAAAACAAAGACCCTTGTACTACTGTCCCGTACTCTTACATATACGTATAACAGAGAATACAGGACAAGGAGAGGAGAAGAGATGTTTATCTTCTTTGTAACAAAGTTAAGCAAAGTAAAACAAATAACCTTTATCATCATCCTCGCATTTTTCACAGCTTGGCTATTATTCTTACAACAGCAACCGTATGATTCTGCCTTTTCTACAAAATCAGGACCAAAAGCCATTTCTCGTGGAGACGAAGCAACAAAGAAAGTAGCACTTACATTTAACCTCGCATGGGGAAATGAGCTTGCAATGCCCATTCTTGAAACACTAAAAAAAGAAAAAATTCATAACGCTACATTCTTTATTAGCGGAGCATGGGCAGAAAGGCATCCCGAAATCGTCAAACAGATCGTAGATGAGGGACATGAAGTCGGAAGCATGGGATACGCACATAAGAATTACAAAGAATTAGAAGACGCAGAAATTCGTCAAGACTTACAAAAAGCAAAAGATGTCTTTACAAAACAAGGGCTAAAAGATATCTATCTATTCCGTCCACCATATGGAGAGTTTGATAAAACAATACTAAAGATTACTAATGACATGGGCTACACATTTATTCACTGGAGCAACAACTCCAACGATGAAAATAGCCCAGGTGTCGCGAGGATTGTAGAAAATGTAACAAAACGATTACAAAACGGAGATATTATTTTGTTACACGCCTCAGACGTTGCTTTACAAACAAAAAAAGCACTCCCTCTCTTACTCCGTGAAATTGCACAACAAGGGTATAATAACGCAACGATCTCTGAGCTAATTGCTAATACGGAATTAAAACGAAAAGAAGTAAAATAAAAAAAGGTTGCTCATCATACAGATGAGGCAACCTTTTTGCTTTTTTGTTTCGTTGGTTTTGCTTTTGTCATTGTTGCTTGCGTAATTTTATGTAACTTTAACACTTGATACATGTTACATACTAATAACGGCACAATCATTAAATACATCATATCTTTATTATTTGCCTTTAACGCTGGTACCCACTCAATCATCGTTACAACAATCATAAAGAACAATGTCGGAACAAAAGCGAACTTATTCGTTTCTTTTGCCTTTTTGTACGCAACACCCACTGCCACTATACCAATACATACTACAGCTAGTAGATGTGACAAGAAAGATAAATCTTCATTTGAGAATACCGATTGTAAATATAGGAAATCCACTAATGCAATAACAATTAGAAATACTTGGATTATATTCCAAAGACTCGGCGTGCGGAAGAATCCTAATCCAAAACGATGTACCGTTAAATAAGCAAAGAAGCCCATCTGACTTACTAAGCTAAATAAGAAGCCCATCCCCACTAGCCAAATCACTTCCGTCAAAATCTTCATTCCATCAAATGACGTAAACACCTCTATATACTTTTCCCACTTCATGACTATCGCTACGAAAAACGTACTTAATCCCCCAATTAATAAGGTCGTCAAGAAGAAGCGTACCCATTGCCTACTTTTCATTTCCCATTCCCCCGTTAAAACTTTCTTCGTAATAAATTCTACCAATCACTACCTATAAAAGCTAGTCAGACGATGTATATTTTTAGCTGAAAAATCAATATTAGAAATAGGTAAGCTAAATGAAAGGAGCTTCTACTGTTATGAAACGAACCATTGCCACACTCTTCCTTACATGTTCTGTCCTAACAGGATGCATCGGTGGGAATAACAATAGTCAATCCGAGCCTAATTATGACGATACAAAAAAAATGGTTGTCGACATCTTGAAATCTGATCAAGCTAAAAAAGCTCTTACTGACCTAATGAAAGACGAAAAGATGAAAGAGGCACTCGTCATGGATCAAGCTGTTATTGCCTCTTCTATCGAAAATACACTCCTCTCTGATAAAGGAAAGCAATTTTGGGAGAAGACATTCAAAGATCCGAAGTTCGCAGCAAGCTTCGGAAAAAGTCTCCAACCTCAACAAGAAGAGTTAATGAAATCATTAATGAAAGACCCTGAATACCAAGCGAGCATGTTAGAAATTCTAAAAAATCCTGAAATCGAAAAACAAACACTCGACTTACTAAAGAGTCAACAATATAGACAACATCTACAAGGAATTATATTAGAGACATTAAATAGCCCTGTCTTCCAAGCGAAGATGATTGATATGATTAGCCAAGCATCAAATGATATCTTATCGAAGCAAGGAGGCGGTGAAAAGAAAGAAGGTAACAAACAAGAGGGCGGCGAGAAAAAAGAGGAGGAAGGAGAAGAAGGACAATAACAACGACAGGACACGAAAATTCGTGTCCTGTTTTGTATACTTATTTTGTTATTACAGCTTCTTGTATGACTCTCTTTGCAATATCCATGTAAATACGCCCAGTTGGATGATCCTCACTATAAATAGAAGGCGCAAAATCATTTTCGTCTTCATACGGTTGTTGTAGCGGGATTTGTCCTAATAACATTGTTTGTAACTCCTCCGCTAACTTCGTGCCGCCTCCTCTACCGAAGACATATTCTTTCCCACCTGTTTTCTCACTTTCAAAGTATGCCATATTCTCAATGACCCCAATAATCTCATGGTCCGTCTTTAGTGCCATCGTACCTGCACGAGCAGCAACAAATGCCGCTGTTGGATGTGGCGTCGTCACGATAATCTCCTTACATGAAGGAAGCATATTATGTAGGTCTAATGCAACATCACCTGTTCCTGGTGGTAAATCAAGAATTAAGTAATCAAGATTTCCCCATTCTACTTCATCAAAGAAATGATTTAACATCTTCCCTAACATCGGTCCTCTCCAAATAACAGGTGCATTATCTTCTACGAAGAAGCCCATAGACATTACCTTTACCCCGAAGCGCTCAACAGGAATGATTCGCTCACCACGTACAACCGGACGTTTTAAAATCCCCATCATATCAGGTACGCTGAAACCGTAAATATCAGCATCAATAATGCCGACTTTTTTCCCTAAACGAGCTAATGCCACTGCAATATTTACCGATACCGTTGATTTCCCAACGCCACCTTTACCCGAAGCAATCGCAAGGAATACAGGAGGCTTCTTACTTGTTAATAACGACTCTCCATTTGCTTCTTCTCCGCCAAACTGGGCCATTTCTTCCTCTGTTAAGTTCGTGAAACGAATACCTACTGTACTTGCTCCAGCTTCTTTCAATAAGTTAACTATTTGCATCTGTAATTGCAATTGCTCTGGTGTACCTGTCTTCGAAAGAGCAACCTTTACACTCACATGATTTTTTTCTTCCTTAATTGATATTTCTTTAATCCCATTCGTTTCTTTTAATGGTTTATGTAAAAAAGGATCTTGTAAATCTCCAAGTACATTTACTACTACTTCATTCGTGAACATGCCCTACACCACCTATTAAAATTTCTAATCTTATGACTATTAGTATAACACACTCTTCTTCCTTACACCTTCACGAGCACTTACATACAAAAAACCCCCGTCTTAATCCGGAGGGTCTCCTTTATCTGTATAATATCGCATAATTCCACGATATAATGCTTCTGCTACTTTTTCCTGATAGGTCTTCGTCTTAAGCCATTTTCGCTCTTCTGAATTGGATAAGAACCCTGCCTCTATTAGTACTCCAGGAACTTTTGCATGCTTTAATAAGTATACACGACTAATTTCCTTTGCTATACGGTCCGTATTTTCTAAACTCTTACGGAACTCATCTTGTACAAATTTCGCCGCTCGTTCATTTTCCTCTCGCGCATGGTAGTAAAATGTTTGGGCCCCTTGGGAATTAGAAGAAGGAAACGAGTTCAAATGAATACTTACAAAAAAGTCAGCATTCGACGAATTGATTAATTCTACTCGAGACTTTAAGTCTTGCGCTTTCCGCCGACTCAAACTTTTCGTATCCTTATCTGCTAAATCATAATCTCCTTCTCTGGTAAGGAGAACAAGTGCGCCTTGCTCTTGTAAATAATCCCTTGTCTTCTCTGCTATAAGAAGCGTGATATCTTCCTCTTTCACCCCAGACTTAGTCGCACCACCGTCTGGACCACCGTGACCTGGATCAAGCACAATAATTTTCCCAGAGAGCGGCAAGTTCCACTGCTTCCACGAATCAGAGAAAGGGAATGTATGCTTTACGAGAAAAAAAAGCAAAATTGCCGCTACCAGCAATGAACCATATTTCACTATCCTTTTCATTTCTCCCCCTCCTGCTAGTCCTCTACTCTTTCACTATATGGGACAAGGAGGAGAAATATGACCTTCATCGAATTAATCGTAGTTTATATCGACGCTCTCCCTTATGGAACCCTTCTCTCCACCACGTCTCTACAAACCCTTTGCACTTCTCATAAATGACTTCTTGCTTATTTGCGGCATCCTCTAAACCTCCTGCAAAATAAAAGTAATGATATAAATGATTGACTAAATGTTTCTCCTCTTCTAATGAACGATTTCGAATCGCATCAACCTGCTCTCCGTAATAACTAAACTTACTATAGCGAGCACCTAGTAGATACGATTCAATTGCTGACTCAAGAAAATAATCTTCCATAATGGATTCAATGGAACGATTTTTAATTGGTTGCTCTTTTAAAAAACGAGAAATACTCGCTCGAAGTGATTCAAGTGATAACTCACGTAATGCGCGTTTCTCAAATATCATTTGCTTTTGTCGTCTTTTTTCTTTAAATGTAAAAATAACACCCATCAAAAAACCCCCTTGTGTGTAGTGTGGGCACACATAAAGGGTTCATACATACCTAAAACAACCAACTAAAAAAGCACATAAAAAAACCCTCCCAACAAAGTTGAAAGGGTTGAAACGGAAATATAAAATTAACGTTTTGAGAACTGAGGTGCACGACGAGCGCCTTTAAGACCGTACTTCTTACGCTCTTTCATACGTGCATCACGAGTTAATAATCCAGCACGCTTAAGTGTTGGACGGAACTCAGGGTCAGCTTTTAATAAAGCGCGTGCGATACCGTGACGGATTGCACCAGCTTGACCAGTGTATCCACCACCGCTAACGTTTACTAAAACGTCATAGCTGCCTAAAGTTTCAGTTGCTACAAGTGGTTGTTTAACAACTTCACGTAGTGCAGCAAATGGGATATAGTTTTCAAAATCACGACCGTTGATGATTACGCGTCCTTCGCCTGGAACTAAACGTACTCGTGCTACTGAACTTTTACGACGTCCAGTACCATAATATTGAACCTGTGCCAATGTAAACCCTCCTTAAATAGTCAATTAACCGCGAAGTTCGAAAACTTCTGGCTTTTGTGCTTGATGTGGATGTTCGTTACCCGCGTAAACGTATAACTTCTTACCAATTTGACGACCTAAACGGCCTTTTGGAAGCATACCTTTAACTGCTAATTCTAGCATTTGTACTGGGTAGTTTGTACGCATTTCTAATGCAGTACGTTGTTTTAAACCACCTGGGTGGTTTGTATGACGGTAGTAAATTTTATCAGTTAATTTCTTACCTGTTAATTCAATTTTCTCAGCGTTGATGATGATTACATGATCTCCACAGTCAACATGTGGTGTGAATGTTGGTTTGTGTTTCCCACGTAAGATAGATGCTACTTCAGTTGAAAGACGACCTAAAGTTTTACCTTCAGCGTCAACAACGAACCATTTACGGTTAACTTCGCTAGCTTTCGCCATGTAAGTTGTGCGCATTTCTTTCCCTCCTAAAAATAATAAGTCATTAAAAAATTTCTTATTTTATTGTTTATTTAAACACGATTAATCTTCCGGGGCTAACCGTGGTTTTGAAACAATACCATATGCTATTTTATAACTTCTAAAAACTAATGTCAAGAAAATGTTACACCAGGATTAGTTGTCTTTTCTATGAGAAGGATATGTCACTTCCCATAAGTACAATCCATGTCCAGGAGCGGTCTTCCTTGCGAGTGAACGATCCTTCTTTTCTAGTATTCCCAATACTTCTACTGGTTTCTGCCGTCCTTGTCCCACATCGAGTAACGTTCCCATCATAATACGTACCATATTATACAAAAAACCATTTCCAACAAATTCGAATATAATTTCTTCATTTTTTTGTAAAATATTTATTTCATAAATCGTACGTACTTTATCCTCTTTATCACTCTTCGCAGAACAAAAGGCCGTGAAATCATGTGTACCAACAAGATATGAAGCTGCTTCTCGCATGGCCTCTACTGACACAGCATATGGATAATGATAATGATAATGGCGACCAAAGATATTCTTTTCTTTGCTATTCCATACTTTATAGCGGTATTCTTTCTTTACTGCATCGTAACGTGCATGGAATGAAGAGTCCGCCTTCTCTACACTGACAATCCATATATCCTCTGGTAGCTGCGCATTTAATGCATATTTCCAACGGTCGGCAGTCATCTCTACTGTTGTATCAAAATGCAATACTTGTCCTACTGCATGAACAGTCGCGTCTGTTCGACCAGATGCATGCACCCGAATAGGTTGGCAGTGCATACGCTCTAATACTTGTTCAATGACACCTTGCACCGTTCGTTCTTTCGGTTGCGCTTGATAACCTGCAAAACCATTTCCATCATACGCAACAATACATTTTATTCTTTCCATTTTCACTCTCCGTTACGACCTTATTAAATATAAAACAATCGTGACCACGAGTAAACTACCAATTATTAGAGTGTCATTTCGTCGCCATATTAGTTCTCGGTATTTGGTGCGATGTTCTCCTCCACGATACCCTCTCGACTCCATCGCCATTGCCAAATCTTCTGCTCGTTTAAAACTACTCACAAACAATGGAATAAGAAGTGATACCATCGCACGAAGTCTCTCTTTCATCGGTCCACTTGCAAAATCAATTCCTCGTGCTGTTTGAGCTTTCATTACTTTTTCCATCTCTTGCATTAACGTGGGAATAAATCGTAATGAGATAGACATCATTAACGCAATTTCATGAACAGGTAATATACGCTTCACAGGAGATAGAATACTCTCCATACCATCTGTAATGGCAATAGGTGTTGTCGTCAATGTCAACAATGTTGTCATTGTAATAAGCAGGAGGAAACGTATTGAAATAAAAATTCCTTGTCTAAGCCCTTCTGCGTGAACAGAAAACCATCCAGCTTGAATTAATACCTCTCCTTGCTTATTCGTCAAAATATGCAAGAAGAATGTGAATAAGAAGAGCCATAATATTGGCTTCAACCCAGCTACAAGGAACCGAAGACGAACATTTGATACATAAATAGCAAGTGCCGTATACCCTATCAATAAACCATATGTGTACACGTTATTCGCTAAGAATACGATAATCATAAAGATAAACGTTGCTGTTAACTTCGAACGTGGATCAAGCTGATGGATAAAGGAGCGACCAGGTACGTACCGACCAATAATCATATTACTTAGCATCGTTCATTCCTCCTTGTAAAAAAGGAACAAGTGATTTCGTTAATGATTCTAGCGTTAGCGCCTTCCTTGGAAGTGTAATACCTAGCTTCTCCTCAATTTGTTGTTGATAGTGAATCGTAATAGGAAGAGATAACCCTACCCTCTCTAACTGTTCCCTTTGTGAAAAAATTTCTTCTGTCGTTCCTTCTATGTACTTTGTACCTTTATGAAGAATGACAAGATGATCTGCATATCTCGCTGCATCCTCCATGTTATGTGTTACAAGTATGATTGTTACGTTCTTTTCTTTATGTAGGCGATAGAACATCTTCATTAATTCATGCTGGCCTTTTGGATCTAGACCTGCTGTTGGTTCGTCTAGAACAAGTACCTCTGGCTCCATTGCCAATACCCCGGCAATGGCTACTCTCCTCATTTGTCCCCCACTTAACTCAAACGGAGAACGATCTAACACATCTTCTGACAAACCAACCAGTGTAACCAGTTCTTTAGCTTTTTCTTTCGCATCTTCCTCTGCTACGCCAAAATTCATTGGACCAAAGCAAATATCCTTCTCGACCGTCTCTTCAAATAGCTGATGCTCTGGGAATTGAAAAACAACCCCTACCTTTTTACGAAGACTCTTCAATCCTTTGTTCTTCTTACCAGCAACAATAACATCCTCTCCGACCGTCACCGTCCCACTAGTTGGTTGTAAAAGCCCATTTAAATGTTGAATAAATGTCGATTTCCCCGATCCAGTATGTCCAATAATGGCATAATACTGACCGCTCTCTAACGTAAGATCCATATCATAAAGAGCTCGTCGTTCAAAAGGAGTCCCTTTAGCATAGCGATGTTCTACTTCGTTGAATGTAATTTGCATAATGCTTCTATGACTCCTTCCATTGAAAGGTGATTCGCTCCAATATTAATTCCTTCTTCTCGTAATGATGCTGACAGCTTCACTGCAAATGGTACATCTAATCCAATTTCTTGTAACATCTTAGCTTGTTCGAAAATTTCACTCGGTGTACCCTCATCTATTTTTTTCCCATTATGTAAAACAAGAATACGATCAGCATGCATTGCTTCTTCTAAATCATGCGTAATTGAAATAACAGACAGATTCATTTCTTCTTTTAATGCTCGGACGGTCTTCATTACTTCCATACGTCCTTTTGGGTCTAACATCGACGTTGCCTCATCCAAAATAATAATGGATGGTTGCATTGCCAAAATACCCGCTATCGCTACACGTTGCTTCTGTCCACCCGATAGTAAATGTGGCTCTGCATCTTCAAACCCTGTCATCCCTACCTGCTCTAGGACACGGGGAATACGGCGTACCATCTCTTCTCTTGGAATAGATAAATTCTCTAAACCAAATGCAAGATCATCAATGACCGTTGTCCCAACAAACTGATTATCAGGGTTTTGAAAGACAATACCAATCTTTTCACGTATATCCCACACTGTATCTTCTGATAACAATAAATCTTCTCCAACTGTAACCGTTCCACTACTCGGTAATAATAACCCATTTATAATTTTACTCATCGTTGATTTTCCAGACCCATTTGGACCAATAATTGCTAACCACTCATTTTCATATAAGGAAAAAGACACTTCTTCTAGTGCCGATGTATCACGACTTGGATATGTAAAGGAAATATTCTCTACACGTAATTGCTCTTTCTTCATTACTATCCCCCTTATCAACTAATCTTGCTATTTCGATTATATACTACACAACGTATCTATACACTACCTATCCTTTCTCCCCTATGAATGGTATAGCAAAAGGGCCCTTTCTTACTAGCCATTCATACGGGACAAACAAGATAAAAAAAAGGACATGACCAGCTATAAAATAGCATCGTCCTGCCCTTTGGGTTCTATTAATATTACACTAACTCAATGATTACCATTGGAGCTGCATCACCACGGCGTGGGCCGATTTTCGCGATACGAGTGTAACCACCTTGACGCTCTGTGTAACGAGGAGCGATATCAGCGAATAGTTTTTGTAATGCATCTTGTTTTGTCTCAGCGTTTGCAACCTCTTTACGGATGAATGCAGCAGCTTGACGACGAGCATGAAGATCTCCACGCTTACCTAAAGTGATCATTTTCTCTACTACTGAACGAAGCTCTTTCGCACGAGTTTCAGTTGTCTCGATGCGCTCGTTGATGATTAAATCAGTTGCTAAGTCACGTAATAAAGCTTTACGTTGTGCACTTGTACGTCCTAATTTTCTGTATGCCATGTCTAGTTCCCTCCTTTGTTGATAATGTCAACATATATAAGAGTCAATTTTCATTATCTAATCATAGGAAAATCTTCAAAACAAGAAGATGCCTAGATTGTACTAGTCATCTTGACGTAAGCCTAAACCTAATTCTTCAAGCTTATGTTTTACTTCTTCTAAAGATTTACGTCCTAAGTTACGTCGTTAATCCAACAAAGATATTTAAATGCTCTGTTAAGATTTTCGCACCTAAGGCAATTGCTTCTTTTGGTCCGATGCTTCCATCAGTCCATACATCCAGTGTCAGCTTGTCGTAGTTAGCAACTTGGCCTACACGTGTGTTTTCCACTTGGTATGTCACACGTGATACTGGTGTATAAATAGAGTCAATAGGAATAACACCTATTGGTTGATCTTCTCGTTTGTTGGAATCAGCTGGTGAGTAACCACGTCCACGTTTTGCAGTAAAACGAATACGTAAGTTAGCATCTTTTGATAAAGTAGCAATATGAAGATCTGGATTTAAGATTTCCACGTCGCTATCATGCGTAATATCAGCAGCTGTGACAACACCTTCACGCTGAACATCAATTTCAAGCGTTTTTTCTTCATCTGAATAGATTTTCAGTGCAAGCTTTTTCACGTTTAAGATGATAGTTGTTACATCTTCTACTACACCTTCGATCGTAGAGAATTCATGTAAAACTCCATCAATTTGAATCGATGTTACAGCAGCTCCAGGAAGAGAAGATAATCGGTTCAATAACAAATTTGCCAAACTTGGCATCGTCATTCAACCCCCGGCTAGACATAAAGTCTAACCGATAGGGTCCTCATTAGGCAGTTCCCGAATGCGCACAACAACAAGCGATAATTCTGTATAATACTATCTAAAATAGGTCTATCATATCCCATTATAGACAAAGTTTGAAAATCTATACAGACAAATTATACGCGGCGACGTTTTGGTGGACGGCATCCATTATGAGGTACTGGAGTAACGTCTCTAATAGCAGTTACTTCTAAACCAGCAGCTTGAAGTGCACGAATAGCAGCTTCACGACCAGCTCCAGGACCTTTTACTGTAACATCTAATGTTTTTAAACCATGCTCCATCGCAGCTTTAGAAGCAGTTTCAGCAGCCATTTGTGCAGCGAAAGGAGTAGATTTACGAGAACCTCTGAATCCTAAAGCACCTGCTGAAGACCATGCTAACGCGTTACCATGAACATCAGTAATAGTTACGATTGTATTGTTGAAAGTTGAGCGAATATGAGCTGTACCAGCTTCGATATTCTTTTTCACACGACGCTTACGAGTGTTTGTTTTGCGAGCCATGTTCGTTTACCTCCTTTACTTAATTATTTCTTTTTGTTAGCTACTGTACGACGTGGACCTTTACGTGTACGAGCGTTGTTTTTAGAGTTTTGACCACGAACTGGTAAACTACGACGGTGGCGGATACCACGGTAGCTTCCGATTTCGATTAAACGCTTAATGTTAAGAGAGATTTCACGACGTAAATCACCTTCAACTTTTAAGCTGTCGATCACTTCACGGATTTTGTTTAATTCATCTTCTGTTAAGTCGCGAACACGAGCGTCTTCAGAAATACCAGCTTCTGCTAGTACTTTTGTTGCAGTCGTGCGACCAATACCAAAGATATAAGTTAATGAAATCACAACGCGCTTGTCGCGAGGGATATCAACACCTGCAATACGTGCCATGTAACGAGCACCTCCTTGTTATTAACCTTGTTTTTGTTTATGTTTCGGGTTTTCGCAAATAACCATTACTTTACCTTTACGGCGAATAACTTTACATTTTTCGCAGATAGGCTTTACGGATGGTCTTACTTTCATATCTCGAACCTCCTTAAATATTACGGAGTGCTAAGTTTTTTATTTAAAACGGTACGTAATACGTCCACGATTCAGATCATACGGGGATAACTCAACAGTTACTTTGTCACCAGGTAGAATACGGATGAAATTCATACGAATTTTACCTGATACATGAGCTAACACTACATGACCATTTTCTAATTCTACTTTAAACATAGCATTAGGTAAAGTTTCAATTACAGTACCTTCAATTTCAATTACATCATCTTTTGCCATTTTAACGTTCTCCCTTCTTCAAATCAGTAGCTTACTTCTCTGAGATTTTGGAGATATATTTCAATGAAGATGTTACCGCTAAATCTTTGTTAATATTTCATATCCTGTTTCGGTAACGGCTATTGTATGCTCAAAGTGAGCGCACCATTTACCATCCACAGTTACTACTGTCCAATTGTCGGTTAATGTTTTCACATAGCGTTTTCCTTGGTTCACCATCGGTTCAATGGCTAATACCATACCTGGCTTTAGTCTTGGACCTTTGTTTGGAGGACCGTAATGAGGAATTTGCGGCGCTTCATGTAAGTCTTGGCCGATGCCATGACCAACATATTCACGCACGATTGAGAAATCATTTGCTTCGGCATAGGTTTGAATAGCATGTGAAATATTTGATAAACGTACACCTGGCTTTACTTCTTCGATACCAAGATATAAAGATTTCTCTGTTACATCTAGTAACGTTTGAACATCATCTGCGATTTTTCCTACTGGATACGTCCAAGCAGAATCACCATGATATCCATTGTATTTAGCACCGATGTCAATGCTAATAATGTCGCCTTCCTTAAGAACTCGTTTCCCTGGGATGCCATGAACTAACTCTTCATTAACAGACGCACAAATGCTCCCTGTAAAGCCGTTATATCCTTTGAACGAAGGCGTTGCACCTTGACTTCGGATAAATTTCTCTGCAATTGCATCTAATTCTCTTGTCGAGATACCAGGTACAATATGCTTCTTCAGCTCTTGATGAGTTAACGCCACTATTTTTCCAGCTTCACGCATGATCTCAATTTCGCGCGGGGTTTTGCAAATAATCATTGCGATAAGCCCCCAATAATTGCATTTACATCGTCAAATACTTTATTAATATCTTGCTCACCGTTAATCGTTTTTACATATCCACGCTCTCCGTAGAAATCTAAAAGCGGTTTCGATTGCTCGATATTAACATTTAGGCGGTTCGTTACTGTTTCTTCGTTGTCATCAGAACGTTGGTATAACTCTCCACCACATTTATCACATACGCCCTCTTTAACAGGAGCGTTGTAAATTAAATGATACGTAGAGCCGCATTCTTTACAAATACGTCGACCAGTTAATCGTGCCACTAACACGCTAGGATCTACATCAATATTTAGGACATAATGCAACTTCCGATCTAAGTCTTCTAAAATTGTTTGTAGTGCAGATGCTTGTGCAACAGTTCTTGGGAATCCATCTAACAAGAAACCATTTTTACAATCATCTTTTCCTAAACGCTCGCGTACAATACCGATTGTTACCTCATCTGGAACAAGATTTCCTTGATCCATATAAGATTTCGCTTTTAAACCAAGTTCTGTTCCATCTTTGATTGCAGCACGGAACATATCACCTGTAGAGATATGAGGGATATGATATTTTTCAATAATTTTTTCAGCTTGTGTACCTTTACCAGCACCCGGAAGCCCCATTAAAATTAAGTTCATATTTTTTCCCCTTCGATTTAAGATGAGCTTGTAGGGAAGATACTTCTTCCCACTCGCTCATTATTTAATAAAACCTTTATAGTGTCGTTTCACTAATTGGCTTTCAAGTTGCTTCATCACTTCTAGAGCAACACCAACTACGATTAAGATACTTGTTCCACCAATTTGAGCAGATGGTGGTAATTTTGCAATCGCAATAAAGACTACTGGTAAGATTGCAATTACCGCCAAGAAGATAGCTCCCACGAATGTTAAACGATATAACACACTTGTTAAGTAATCTTCTGTATTTTTCCCTGGACGAATACCAGGAACATACCCGCCTTGCTTTTTCAGATTCTCCGCCATTTGTTCAGGATTAACTTGAACAAATGCATAGAAATACGTGAACGCGACGATTAATGCAAGATAGATGGCCATTCCAACAGGCTTGGAATAATCAAAGTTCTCAATAATCCATGTCGTTACCGCATTTTTCTCGAAGAATCCAGCAATCGTTGGTGGCGTCATAATAAACGATACCGCAAAGATAACTGGGATAACACCCGCCGAGTTAACTTTTAATGGTAAGTGTGTGTTTTGACCACCCACTGTATTACCACCAGCAACTTGGCGTTTTGCATATTGAATTGGGATCTTTCTTGTTGCTTGTTGAATGTAGATTGTACCTACGATTACAGCAAGAAGGGCAAGAACGACTAATCCAACTTTCACGCTATTCATGAATAACGCGTCACCAGCATCTTGGAATTGCTGTACGTAAACTTCATTAATAGTAGTCGGCACAGCCGCGACGATACCAGCAAAGATTAGAATAGAGATACCATTCCCAACACCTTTAGCTGTAATCTGTTCGCCTAACCACATAAGGAAAGCTGTTCCTGCCGTTAAGATAAGAGCGATATAAAGATATGTTGTCCAACTAGAATCTTCAATCAGCCCGCCACCTGCCATGTTGTTAAATCCAATTGACATGAAAATCGCTTGGAATAAACCTAACACGATAGTGAAATAGCGGGTAAACTGAGCTAATTTACGACGCCCTACTTCACCTTGTTTCGCCCATTCAGAGAATTTAGGTACAACGTCCATTTGTAGTAATTGTACAATGATGGATGCCGTAATATAAGGCATAATCCCCATTGCAAAAATAGAGAATTTCTCAAGTGCTCCACCAGCGAATGTATTCAGCATGCCAAATGCACTCAACTGATCTTGCAACTTAAGTACTTCTGTATTTACACCTGGAACAGGGATAAATGTGCCAATCCTAAAAACAATAAGCATAAGTAAGGTGAAAAAGATTTTTCGTCTTATATCAGCAACGCGCATAAAGTTGGAGATTGTACGAAACATTAAATCACCTCAGTTTTTCCGCCAGCAGCTTCGATAGCTTCCTTAGCAGATTGAGAGAACTTGTGAGCAACTACTGTTAATTTCTTTTCTAACTTACCGTTACCTAAGATTTTAACACCGTTCATCTCTTTCTTAATAACACCTGTTTCAATTAATAAAGCTGGTGTTACTTCCGTTCCTTCTTCAAAAACATTTAATGTTTCAAGGTTCACGATTGCAAACTCTTTACGGTTCACGTTAGTGAAGCCACGTTTTGGTAAACGACGGAATAAAGGAGTTTGACCACCTTCGAATCCTAAACGAACACCGCCACCAGAACGAGCGTTTTGTCCTTTATGACCTTTACCAGCAGTTTTACCGTTACCAGAACCGTGTCCACGTCCGATACGTTTTGCAACTTTACGAGAACCTTCAGCAGGTTTTAATTCATGAAGTTTCATTATGCGCACCTCCTTATGTTTTATGAATTTATATTAAATTTCTTTTACAGATACAAGGTGAGAAACTTTGTTGATCATGCCTAACATTGCAGCATTTTCTTCCTTCACCACAGTTTGGTTAGTCTTTTTAAGACCTAGTGCTTCAATAGTAGCACGTTGGTCTGGTTTAGAACCAATCACACTACGTACGAGGGTAATTTCTAATTTCTTTGCCATTGTCTATTCCCTCCTTATCTTATGCTCTAATTTCTTCTACACTCTTACCACGTAACTTAGCCACTTCTTCAGCGCGCTTTAAGCTATTTAATCCGTTCATAGTTGCACGAACCATGTTAACAGGAGTGTTTGAACCTAATGATTTAGATAGAATGTCATGTACACCAGCTAATTCAAGTACCGCACGAACTGGTCCACCAGCGATAACTCCAGTACCTTCAGATGCTGGCTTTAAGAATACTTCACCAGCTCCGAAGCGACCGATAACTTCGTGTGGAATTGTTGTACCAACTACTGGTACACTAATTAAGTTTTTCTTAGCATCTTCGATTGCCTTGCGGATTGCATCAGGTACCTCTTGTGCTTTACCTGTACCAAAACCTACATGACCATTTTTGTCACCAACTACAACTAATGCTGCGAAACGGAAACGACGTCCACCTTTAACTACTTTCGCAACACGATTAACCGTAACAACGCGTTCTTCAAGTTCTAATTTGTTTGGGTCAATGCGACGCATCTATTGTCCCTCCTTTTACTATTAAAATTCTAATCCAGCTTCACGAGCAGCTTCTGCTAAAGCTTTAACACGTCCGTGATATAAATATCCACCGCGATCAAATACTACTTCTTTAACACCTTTTTCAACAGCACGTTTAGCAACTAATGTACCAACTGCAGTCGCAGCAGCCACGTTACTTGTAGCATCTAAAGATACTTCTTTATCCATAGTAGATGCACTTGCTAATGTTAAACCATTTACATCATCAATAACTTGAGCGTAAATGTGTTGGTTAGAACGGAATACGTTTAAACGAGGACGTTGTGCAGTACCTGAAAGTTTCGCACGAACACGACCATGTCTCTTTTTACGTACCGCATTTTTATCAGGTTTAGTGATCATCTGTGTCACTCCTTTCATTCACCTAAAGGGTTTACTTAGCTGTTTTACCTTCTTTACGACGAACAACTTCGCCTTCGTAACGAATACCTTTACCTTTGTAAGGCTCTGGAGCACGAACAGCGCGAATGTTAGCAGCTAATGCACCAACACGCTCTTTGTCGATACCTGAGATAGAGATTTTAGTGTTAGCAGGTACTTCAATTGTAATACCAGCCTCTGCTTCGATCTCAACTGGGTGAGAGTATCCAACGTTTAATACTAATTTAGTACCTTGTTTAGCAGCACGGTAACCTACACCGACTAACTCTAAGTTACGAGTGTAACCATTAGTAACACCTTCAACCATGTTACCTAAAAGAGCACGAGTAGTACCATGTAACGAACGATGCTCCTTGTTATCAGAAGGACGTTCTACTGTTAATGTATTTTCTTCAATGTTGATTTTCATATCAGCATTGAAAGTACGAGTTAATTCACCTTTTGGTCCTTTTACTGTTACAGTGTTATCTTCAGCAACTGTAACTGTAACACCAGCAGGGATTTCAAGAACTTTTTTACCTACGCGAGACATTCATTGCACCTCCATTCTTTCTACAACTTATTACCAAACGTATGCTAAGATTTCTCCGCCTGTTTGAGTTTGACGAGCTTCTTTATCAGTAACTACTCCTTTTGAAGTAGATAAGATAGCGATACCTAAGCCGTTTAATACACGTGGTACTTCATCAGCTTTAGCGTAAACACGTAAACCAGGTTTAGAGATTCTCTTTAATCCTGTAATTACACGCTCATTGTTTGAACCGTACTTTAAGAACATACGGATGAAACCTTGCTTGTTGTCTTCGATATATTCTACATCACGAATGAAACCTTCACGTTTTAAGATTTCAGCAATCTCTTTCTTGATGTTAGAAGCAGGAACTTCTAACACCTCGTGACGTACCATGTTCGCATTACGGATGCGAGTAAGCATATCTGCAATTGGATCTGTCATGACCATTGTATTTTACCTCCTTCCACTACTGTGATATTACCAGCTAGCTTTTTTAACACCTGGAATTTGTCCTTTATATGCAAGTTCACGGAAACAAATACGGCAAAGTTTAAATTTGCGTAGTACTGAATGAGGACGTCCGCAACGTTCGCAACGTGTGTACTCTTGTACTTTAAACTTTTGCTGGCGTTTTTGTTTTGCAATCATTGATTTCTTAGCCACATTTTCGCCTCCTCTACTTAGCGTGGGCTTCCATTATTTTTGGAATGGCATACCGAATTGAGTTAATAACTCACGAGATTCTTCATCAGTGTTCGCAGTTGTTACGATAACGATATCCATACCACGAACCTTGTTTACTTTATCATAATCAATCTCTGGGAAGATTAATTGCTCTTTAACACCTAAAGTGTAGTTACCGCGACCGTCGAATGCTTTCTTAGAAACACCGCGGAAGTCACGTACACGAGGTAATGATACAGCAATTAACTTATCAAAGAATTCATACATACGCTCTCCGCGTAATGTAACTTTTGCACCGATTGGCATACCTTCACGAAGACGGAAACCTGCGATCGATTTTTTCGCACGTGTTACAACTGGTTTTTGACCTGAAAGAGTAGCTAACTCTTCTACAGCTACATCTAAAGCTTTAGAGTTACTTACAGCTTCACCAACACCCATGTTGATTACGATTTTCTCGATTTTTGGTACTTCCATAACTGATTTATAGTTAAACTTGCTCATTAGAGCAGGAGTAATTTCTTTTTGGAATTTTTCTTTTAGGCGGTTCATCCTGTACAGACCTCCTTTCTAAAGATTTATTATTTATCTAATAATTCGCCAGATTTCTTAGCGATACGTACTTTCTTACCATCCACTACTGTGAAGCCTACACGTGTAGGAACGCCAGTCTTAGGATCTAATGCCATAACATTAGATACATGGATAGGTGCTTCTTTTGTAATGATGCCACCTTGTGGGTTAGCTTGTGATGGTTTAGAGTGTTTTTTCACGATGTTAACACCCTCAACAAGTACACGGTTTTGCTTAGGGAAGCTAGCAAGGATTACGCCTTGTTTGCCTTTGTCTTTACCAGAGATTACTTGAACTTTATCACCTTTTTTTACATGCATCTTCTTAGCACCTCCTTATACAGGAATTAAATCTTTTATTATAATACTTCTGGAGCTAAAGAAACGATCTTCATGAAGTTATTTTCACGTAACTCACGAGCTACAGGTCCGAAGATACGAGTACCACGTGGGCTCTTATCGTCCTTAATGATAACTGCTGCGTTTTCGTCGAAGCGGATATATGAACCGTCGTTGCGACGAGCACCGCTCTTAGTACGAACGATAACTGCTCTTACAACGTCACCTTTTTTAACAACGCCACCTGGTGTTGCTTTTTTTACAGAAGCAACGATAATGTCACCAATGTTAGCTGTTTTACGGCCAGATCCACCTAGTACTTTAATGCAAAGAATTTCACGCGCACCAGAGTTATCTGCAACTTTTAAACGAGATTCTTGTTGAATCATGCGAATTGTCCCTCCTTTCGGATTTTAGCTATCCGATCATCAATTAGATAATAATTGCTTCTTCAACAACTTCTACTAAACGGAAACGTTTTGTAGCTGATAATGGACGAGTTTCCATGATCTTTACGATATCGCCCATTTTTGCAACATTATTCTCATCATGTGCTTTGTACTTCTTAGAGTACTTAACACGTTTACCATATAATGTGTGCGTTTTGTAAGTTTCTACAAGTACAGTGATTGTTTTGTCCATTTTGTCAGAAACAACACGACCTTGATAAACTTTACGTTGGTTGCGTTCGCTCATTGTGCAAACCTCCCCTCATTAATTATCTATTAATTCCGATCTCTCTTTCACGAACTACAGTTTTCATACGAGCAATCGCCTTACGAACCTCACGGATACGAGCTGGATTCTCAAGTTGGCCTGTAGCTAATTGAAAACGAAGATTGAATAACTCTTCTTTTAAAGATTTTACTTTTGATTCGATTTCAACAGTGGTTAAGTCACGAATTTCATTAGTTTTCATTAGTTTCACCACCATTTTCTTCGCGTTTTACAAACTTACACTTAACTGGTAATTTGTGAGCAGCAAGACGTAATGCTTCGCGCGCTACTTCTTCAGAAACACCTGCGATTTCGAACATTACTTTACCAGGCTTAACTACTGCAACCCATCCTTCAGGAGCACCTTTACCAGAACCCATTCGGACTTCAAGAGGCTTAGCAGTGTATGGCTTAGAAGGGAAAATTTTAATCCAAACTTTACCACCACGTTTCATATAACGAGTCATCGCACGACGAGCAGCTTCGATTTGACGGTTAGTAATCCAAGAAGCTTCTAAAGATTGTAAACCGAACTCACCGAAATGAACTTCCGTACCGCCTTTAGCTTTACCACGCATCTTACCGCGGTGTTCTCTACGATATTTTACACGTTTAGGCATTAACATATTATTTTCCTCCTTCCTGAGCTTTCTTTTTTGCAGGAAGAACTTCACCACGGTAGATCCATACTTTAACACCTAATTTACCGTAAGTAGTGTCTGCTTCAGCAGTTGCATAGTCGATGTCTGCACGAAGTGTATGAAGTGGTACAGTTCCCTCACTATAAGACTCTGCACGAGCAATATCAGCTCCGCCAAGACGACCAGATACTTGTGTTTTGATTCCTAATGCACCAGCGCGCATAGAGCGTTGGATTGATTGCTTTTGGCAACGACGGAATGAAACACGGTTCTCTAATTGACGAGCAATATTCTCAGCAACAAGTTTCGCATCTAAATCAGCTTTTTTGATTTCGATGATATTGATATGAACACGTTTGCCAGTTAATGCGTTAAGAGCTTTACGAAGTGCTTCAACTTCAGTACCACCCTTACCGATAACCATACCAGGCTTAGCTGTGTTAATTGTGATGTTCACACGGTTAGCAGCACGCTCGATTTCTACTTTAGATACAGCAGAATCTTTAAGACGAGCACTAATATATTCACGAATCTTTAAGTCTTCATGTAATAAGTTAGCGTAATCTTTCTCAGCGAACCATTTAGATTCCCAGTCACGAATGATACCCACTCGTAAACCTATAGGATTGACCTTTTGACCCATCGATTATCCCTCCTTCTTCTCAGTTACCACGATTGTAATGTGGCTTGTGCGTTTGTTAATTTGGCTTGCACGTCCCATTGCACGAGGACGGAAACGTTTCATTGTTGGACCTTCGTCAACAAAAGTTTCTGAAACAACTAAGTTGTTGATGTCCATTTCATAGTTATGCTCTGCATTAGCAATTGCAGATTTTAAAAGCTTTTCTACCACTGGAGAAGCAGCTTTTGGAGTGTGGCGAAGAATAGCGATTGCTTCACCTACTTGCTTACCTCGGATTAAATCCACTACTAGACGAACTTTACGAGGAGCAATACGAACCGTTTTTGCTACAGCTTTAGCTTGCATCAGAATGCCTCCTCTCATTATCTTCTAGTTTTCTTATCGTCAGCATCATGACCTTTGTACGTACGAGTTGGTGCGAATTCACCTAATTTGTGACCTACCATATCCTCTGTTACGTATACTGGTACATGCTTACGTCCATCATACACAGCGACTGTGTGACCGATGAAATTAGGGAAAATTGTTGAACGACGAGACCAAGTTTTAACAACTTGCTTAGAATCTGTCTCATTTAATTTTTCAATCTTCTTCATTAAATGATCATCAATAAATGGTCCTTTTTTAAGACTGCGGCCCATGTGTGTACCTCCCTTCGTAATCATGCTACGGTTCAGGTGAACCGTAGAGCAATTACGTTATTTTTTACGGCGACGAACGATAAATTTATCAGACGCCTTATTTTTCTTACGAGTTTTCGCTCCAAGAGTTGGTTTGCCCCATGGAGACATTGGTGATTTACGTCCGATTGGTGCTTTACCTTCACCACCACCGTGTGGGTGATCGCAAGGGTTCATAACAGAACCACGAACTGTTGGGCGTTTACCCATCCAACGAGAACGACCAGCTTTACCAATATTGATAAGCTCGTGTTGCTCATTACCAACTTGACCGATTGTAGCACGGCAAGTAGCTAATACTAAACGTACTTCTCCAGAGTTTAAGCGTACTAATACGTATTTATCCTCTTTACCAAGTACTTGTGCACTTGTACCAGCAGAACGAACTAATTGTCCGCCACGTCCTGGCTTTAATTCGATGTTATGAACTACTGTACCAACTGGAATGTTTACAAGTGGTAACGCGTTACCTACTTTAATATCAGCATCTACACCTGACATAATTTCCATTCCAACTTCTAGGTTTTTAGGAGCTAAGATGTAACGCTTCTCTCCATCCACGTAGTTGATTAATGCGATGTTCGCAGAACGGTTTGGATCGTACTCGATAGTAGCAACGCGTCCTGGTATGCCATCTTTTGTACGTTTGAAGTCAATAATACGGTATTGACGTTTGTGTCCGCCACCTTGATGACGTACAGTGATTTTACCTTGGTTGTTACGACCAGCCTTTTTGCTTAAAGGCGCTAAAAGTGATTTTTCCGGCTTACTTGCAGTGATTTCAGCGAAATCATTGCTAGTCATATTACGACGACCGTTAGTAGTAGGATTATACTTTTTAATTCCCATCAGGTTTCCCTCCTTTTCTTACTAGATTAGATACCTTCGAAGATTTCGATTTCTTTAGAGTCAGCAGTTAATTTCACGATTGCCTTACGACGACGGTTCGTGTAACCAGCATATTTACCCATACGCTTGAACTTACCTTTGTAGTTCATGATATTAACTTTCTCAACTTTAACACCGAAGATAGCTTCAATAGCATCTTTAACTTCAGTTTTATTAGCTTTTACATCCACATCAAATGTGAATTTTTTCTCAGCGATGATTTCCATAGAACGTTCAGTGATTACTGGGCGCTTAATAATATCACGAGGATCTCTCATTATGCAAGCACCTCCTCTACTTTTTCAACTGCTGCTTTAGTCATGATTAATTTCTCATGAGCAACAACGTCTAAAACGTTAATTCCGTTAGCGTTTAATACTGTAACGCCTGGGATGTTACGAGCTGATAACTCAACGAATTCGTTGTGGTCAGCAGTTACGATAAGAGCCTTTTTCTCTACAGAAAGACCTTGTAACATTGTAACCATCTCTTTTGTTTTAGGAGCGTTGAATGTTAATTCTTCAAGTACTAACACGTTTTGCTCAAGAACTTTAGTTGATAAAGCAGACTTGATAGCTAAACGGCGAACTTTTTTAGGTAGCTTGTAAGCATACCCTCTTGGTGTTGGTCCGAATACCACACCACCACCACGCCATTGTGGTGAACGGATCGATCCTTGACGAGCACGGCCAGTACCTTTTTGTTTCCAAGGTTTGCGACCTCCGCCACGTACTTCAGAACGTCCTTTTACTTTGTGTGTACCTTGACGTAATGATGCTTGTTGCATAATGATTGCGTCAAATAATACATGATTGTTAGGTTCAATACCAAATACAGATTCAGCTAACTCGATTTCTCCAGTTGTAGAACCGCTTTGATTGTATACAGTAACTTTTGGCATTGTGTTTCCTCCTTTCCTATTATATTAAATTAGTTCCCTTTTACCGCGCTACGTACAGTCACGTAAGACTTTTTAGCACCTGGAACATTACCTTTAACTAATAATAAGTTACGCTCAGCGTCAACTTTAACGATTTCTAAGTTTTGAACAGTAACAGTGTCTCCACCCATACGTCCAGCTAGTTTTTTACCTTTGAATACACGGTTAATGATAGCACCCATCGAACCTGGACGACGGTGGTAACGAGAACCATGGGACATAGGTCCGCGTGATTGGTTATGGCGTTTGATTGCACCTTGGAAACCTTTACCTTTAGAGATTCCAGTTACATCAACTAATTCGCCTTCCGCGAAAACTTCAACTTTAATTTCTTGACCAACTTCATACTCTCCAGCTGCATCACGAATTTCGCGAACGAAGCGCTTAGGAGCAGTATTAGCCTTTGCTACATGACCTTGTTCAGGTTTGTTAGCTAACTTTTCACGTTTATCAGTAACACCTAACTGAACTGCATCATAGCTGTCAGTAGCAGTTGTTTTCACTTGTAAAACAACGTTTGGAGTAGCTTCGATAACCGTTACTGGGATTAACTCACCATTTTCAGCGAAAACTTGAGTCATACCAATTTTTTTACCTAAGATTCCTTTGACCATTAGTCACACCTCCTGTTGTTATGCATAAAAATTTATAATTTGATTTCGATGTCTACGCCAGACGGTAGATCTAAACGCATTAATGAATCTACAGTTTGTGGTGTAGGATTCACGATATCGATTAAGCGTTTATGAGTACGCATTTCGAATTGCTCACGAGAATCTTTGTATTTATGAACCGCACGTAAAATCGTGTAAACTGAACGCTCAGTTGGTAACGGGATTGGACCTGATACAGAAGCACCAGAACGCTTAGCCGTTTCAACGATTTTTTCTGCTGATTGATCTAAAATACGGTGATCATAAGCTTTTAAACGGATACGAATTTTTTCTTTTGCCATTATTTTCCCTCCTTTTTCGCCTATTTTATAAATAGACCTTCTCCATGGAAATTTCCTCACACTCGCCATGGCAAAGCGGCCGGGTGTGTCAGCAACCTTCCACTTCATCGCAGTCAAAGACCAACATTAAATATTATACATGATTAATTGGGCCTTTGCAACTTTTTATTAAATCTTTTTTAAATGTGCATCTCAAACGATACTTTGTCATTATACACAGGAATAAAACAGATATCAAGTGGGAACAGATTGTAAGATACTAGCAATTAGAATCAGCAAATAAAAAAAGAGTTTAGACAAATGTCTAAACTCTTTTGAACGTCGAAATTACTCAACGATTGTAGCTACGATTCCAGCACCTACAGTACGTCCGCCTTCACGAATAGAGAACTTAGTTCCTTCTTCTACAGCGATTGGAGCGATTAACTCAACAGTCATTTCGATGTTATCTCCAGGCATTACCATTTCAGTACCTTCAGGTAATTGGCAGATACCAGTTACGTCAGTTGTACGGAAGTAGAACTGTGGACGGTAGTTGTTGAAGAATGGAGTGTGACGTCCACCTTCTTCTTTAGATAATACGTAAACCTCAGCTTTGAATTTTGTGTGAGGCTTAACTGAACCTGGCTTAGCTAATACTTGACCACGTTGGATATCTTCACGAGATACTCCACGAAGTAAAGCACCAATGTTGTCTCCAGCTTCAGCATAGTCTAATAATTTACGGAACATTTCAACACCAGTTACAGTAGTTGAAGCATTTTCTTCAGCTAAACCGATAACTTCTACTACGTCACCAACTTTAACTTGTCCACGCTCAACACGTCCTGTAGCAACTGTTCCACGACCAGTGATTGAGAATACGTCCTCAACTGGCATTAAGAAAGGCTTATCAGTAGCACGCTCTGGGTTAGGGATGTACTCATCAACAGCAGCCATTAACTCAACTACTTTATCTTCCCAAGCAGCATCTCCTTCTAAAGCTTTTAAAGCTGAACCTTTGATTACTGGAGTGTCGTCTCCTGGGAAATCGTAATCAGATAATAAGTCACGAACTTCCATTTCAACTAACTCTAATAATTCTTCGTCGTCTACCATGTCACATTTGTTTAAGAATACAACGATGTATGGTACACCTACTTGACGAGATAATAAGATATGCTCACGAGTTTGTGGCATTGGACCATCTGTAGCAGCTACTACTAAGATAGCTCCGTCCATTTGTGCAGCACCAGTGATCATGTTTTTAACATAGTCAGCGTGACCTGGGCAGTCAACGTGTGCATAGTGACGGTTGTCAGTTTCGTACTCAACGTGTGCAGTTGAGATTGTGATTCCACGCTCGCGCTCTTCTGGTGCACCATCGATTTGATCGTACGCCATTGCTTGCGCTCCACCTTTTTTAGCAAGAACTGCAGTGATAGCAGCTGTTAAAGTTGTTTTACCGTGGTCAACGTGTCCGATTGTACCGATGTTACAATGCGGTTTTGAACGGTCGAATTTTGCTTTAGCCATTCTAATAGCCTCCTCGAAAATATAAGTATTTATAGTTTTTACTATATTATATGGTGAAAGGGTGAATCACCCTTTCACGCCTACATAAGTAGTTATACTTGAAGAACAATTGAAAATCAATTATTCTCCTTTATTTTTTTTCACAATTTCTTCAGAAATTGATTTTGGTACTTCTTCATAGTGATCGAAGTGCATTGTGTACGTTCCGCGACCTTGCGTGTTAGAACGTAGAGACGTTGCATATCCGAACATTTCTGAAAGTGGAACGAAAGCTTTAACAACTTGTGCGTTTCCACGAGCTTCCATACCTTCAACGCGTCCACGACGAGAAGTGATGTCACCCATGATGTCACCTAGGTACTCATCAGGGATTACTACTTCAACTTTCATCATTGGCTCAAGAATTACTGGGTTACACTTAGAAACTGCGTTTTTAAGTGCCATAGATGCAGCAATTTTGAATGCCATCTCAGAAGAGTCAACGTCATGGTAAGAACCGTCTACTAATGCAGCTTTAACGTCGATTAGTGGATATCCAGCTAATACACCGTTCTTCATTGCATCTTCTAGACCTGCTCCTACAGCTGGGATGTATTCACGAGGTACTACACCACCAACGATTTTGTTTTCGAATTCGAAACCTTTTCCTTCTTCGTTTGGAGAGAATTCAATCCAAACGTGTCCGAATTGTCCACGTCCACCAGATTGACGAGCAAATTTACCCTCAACCTTAGCAGAACCACGGAATGTTTCGCGGTATGCTACTTGCGGAGCACCAACGTTAGCTTCAACTTTGAACTCACGACGCATACGATCAACAATGATATCTAAGTGAAGCTCACCCATACCAGAGATGATTACTTGGCCTGTTTCAACGTTAGTTTCAGCACGGAATGTTGGATCTTCCTCTGCAAGTTTTGCTAATGCTGTACCCATTTTATCTTGGTCAGCTTTAGATTTAGGTTCGATAGCAACAGAGATAACTGGCTCTGGGAATTCCATAGACTCAAGGATAACAGGGTTTTTGTCATCACATAAAGTATCACCAGTTGTTGTATCTTTTAATCCTACTGCTGCAGCGATATCACCAGCATGACATGCTGGAATCTCTTGACGAGAGTTCGCGTGCATTTGAAGGATACGACCTAAACGCTCACGCTTACCTTTAGATGAGTTGATAACGTAAGAACCAGCTTCTGCAATACCAGAGTATACGCGGAAGAAAGTTAATTTACCAACATAAGGATCAGTCATAACTTTGAATGCTAATGCAGAGAATGGAGCGTTATCGTCTGACTCACGAGTAGTCTCTTCCTCTGTATCAGGGTTGATACCCTTGATTGCAGGGATATCTAATGGTGATGGTAGGTAGTCAATTACTGCATCAAGCATTAACTGAACACCTTTGTTTTTGAATGCTGAACCACAAATTACAGGGTAGAATTCTACACTTGTAGTTGCTTTACGGATAGCCGCTTTTAATTCAGCTACTTCAATTTCTTCACCATCTAAGTACTTCATCATTAATTCTTCATCAAAGTCAGCTAATGCTTCGATTAATTGACCACGAAGTTCCTCAGCTTGCTCAGCGTGAGAAGCAGGGATTTCGTCAAGAACTTGAATGTCAGTACCTAAGTCGTTTTGGTACATGTACGTTTTCATTTCAACAAGGTCGATAATACCTTCGAACTCATCTTCCGCACCAATTGGTAATTGGATTGGATGAGCGTTTGCTTGTAAACGATCATGTAACGTTTTTACAGAATATAAGAAGTCTGCGCCGATTTTGTCCATTTTGTTAACGAACACAACACGTGGAACTCCATATGTTGTCGCTTGACGCCAAACAGTTTCTGTTTGTGGTTCTACACCAGATTGTGCATCTAGAACCGCAACAGCACCATCAAGTACACGTAAAGAACGTTCAACTTCTACAGTGAAGTCTACGTGACCAGGTGTGTCAATGATATTTACACGGTGGCCTTTCCAAGCAGCTGTTGTCGCAGCAGATGTGATAGTAATACCACGCTCTTGCTCTTGCTCCATCCAGTCCATTTGAGAAGCACCTTCGTGAGTCTCACCAATTTTATGGATACGACCTGTGTAGTAAAGTACACGTTCAGTCGTAGTCGTTTTACCAGCATCGATGTGAGCCATGATACCGATATTACGAGTATTATTTAAGGAGAACTCTCTTGCCATAATGATTCATTTCTCCTTCCTCTAATGGGAATATAGTATATTTTTTTGAAAAAATATAACAGCTGAAGCCGAATCCTACCAACGGTAGTGAGCGAATGCTTTGTTAGCTTCTGCCATTTTGTGTGTATCTTCACGTTTCTTAACTGCAGCACCAGTACTGTTAGCTGCATCAAGAAGCTCGTTAGCTAAACGCATTTCCATAGTTTTTTCACCACGAAGACGAGAATAGTTAACTAACCAGCGAAGACCTAAAGTTGTACGACGCTCTGGGCGAACCTCAACTGGTACTTGGTAGTTAGTACCACCAACACGACGAGCACGAACTTCAAGAACTGGCATGATGTTCTTCATTGCTTGTTCGAACACTTCCATAGGCTCTTTTCCGCTACGCTCTTGGATAATTTCAAACGCGCTATAGATAATAGCTTGTGACTTACCTCTTTTACCGTCAATCATCATTTTGTTGATTAAACGAGATACTAATTTTGAGTTATACATTGGATCTGGTAATACGTCTCTTTTTGCAACAGGTCCTTTACGAGGCATGTTTGTTCCTCCTTTCAATACATTCTAGTTTGTAGTTATTATTTCTTAGGTGCTTTCGGACGCTTCGTACCGTATTTAGAACGGCCTTGCATACGCTTGTCAACACCAGCAGTGTCAAGTGCTCCACGAACGATATGGTAGCGTACCCCTGGTAAGTCTTTTACACGACCGCCACGGATTAATACTACGCTATGCTCTTGTAGGTTATGGCCAATCCCTGGGATATATGCTGTAACCTCGATTCCGTTAGTTAAACGTACACGAGCGTATTTACGTAACGCTGAGTTAGGTTTCTTCGGAGTCATTGTACCAACACGAGTACATACACCACGTTTTTGTGGAGATGATACGTCAGTTTGTACCTTTCTGAAACTGTTGTAACCTTTGTTTAATGCTGGAGAGTCAGACTTAACGATTTTGCTAGAACGACCCTTACGTACTAATTGGTTAATTGTAGGCATTATATTATCCTCCCTTCACACATTTATAAGACCACACATCCAGGTGGTTCATTTTTAGTTGAAAACAAAGTTCTTGCAAGAGAGGGTTAGAAAACCCTCCTCACAAAAACAGTTTTAACTTAAATAATTTGTAATGCTGTAGCTCCTTTTCAACTGCCTAAGCATATTGAATGTAAATCCGACAGATGTATGTGAGACGCTTTTCATAAGACACTCACCATCTTATCAACTATCTGCTAATGACTTAACAAACATCTTTTGGAGCAACCTTAAACATATTAACATCTATAAGAAGATGATGTCAACTAATCTTGCATTATTTTTTATTTTAGCTTTCGATGAATACTTCATCTTCTACAGTTTCAGTAGCAGACTTTACAAGTTCTACTTTGCGGTAGCGGTTCATACCAGTACCTGCAGGAACTAACTTACCAATAATTACATTCTCTTTCAGACCTAGTAACTCATCGCGCTTACCTTTAATTGCAGCATCCGTTAACACACGAGTTGTTTCTTGGAATGATGCAGCAGATAAGAATGAGTCTGTTTCAAGAGACGCTTTTGTAATACCTAGTAAGATCGGACGAGCAGTAGCTGGTTGTTTTCCTTCTAGTAATACTTGTAAATTCGCATCTGTAAATTGGTGAATATCTAATAGAGTTCCTGGTAATAAATCTGTTTCACCAGCATCCATCACACGTACTTTACGTAGCATTTGACGTACCATTACTTCTACGTGCTTATCGCCAATTTCTACCCCTTGCATACGGTATACTTTTTGAACTTCACGTAATAAGTATTCTTGAACGCCTGCGATGTCCGTAACTTTTAGTAATTCTTTCGGATCGATAGAACCTTCTGTTAATACTTGACCGCGATTTAAATCTTGGCCTTCCGTTACTTTGACACGTGCACCGTAAGGAATTGCATACGTACGGGCTTCTACTTCACCTTGAACAGTAATCTCTTGCTTATCTTTCGTGTCACTAATATGTGATACGTAACCATCGATTTCTGTGATTACCGCTTGACCTTTTGGATTACGAGCTTCGAATAGCTCTTGGATACGCGGTAAACCTTGTGTGATATCGTCTCCAGCTACCCCACCTGTATGGAATGTACGCATCGTTAACTGTGTTCCTGGCTCACCAATCGATTGAGCTGCGATAATACCAACCGCTTCCCCAACTTCTACATCAGAACCAGTCGCTAAGTTACGACCGTAACATTTTTTACACACACCATGGCGTGTATTACATGTAAATGCCGAGCGAATCTTCACTTCCTCGATACCAGCTTTGATAATTTCACGTGCGATATCTTCTGTGATTAATTCATTTTCATCTACTAATACAGCATCTGTTTCTGGATGTTTCACTGGAATACGAGCAAAACGTCCTTCTAAGCGCTCGTATAAAGGTTCGATAATCTCGTTGCCTTCTTTGATTGCTTGAACGAATAGACCACGGTCTGTTCCACAATCATCCTCACGAACGATAACGTCTTGTGCTACATCTACAAGACGACGAGTTAAGTAACCTGAATCGGCTGTCTTAAGGGCTGTATCGGCTAGACCTTTACGCGCACCATGCGTCGAGATGAAGTACTCTAATACTGTTAAACCTTCGCGGAATGAAGATTTAATTGGTAATTCAATGATACGACCAGACGGGTTGGCCATCAGACCACGCATACCCGCAAGCTGCGTAAAGTTCGATGCGTTACCACGGGCACCTGAATCACTCATCATGAAGATCGGGTTCAGTCTTGGTAAGGACTTCATCAGTAAGCCTTGGATAACATCTTTAACCGCAGACCAAATCGAAATAACACGCTCATAACGCTCTTCTTCTGTAATTAAACCACGACGGAATTGCTTCATAACGTTATCTACTTTAATTTGGGCTTCGTGTAGTAACTTATCCTTCTCACTTAATACGATGATGTCAGATACACCAACTGTGATACCAGCTTTTGTCGAATGTTTAAATCCTAAGTTCTTCATACGGTCAAGCATCTTCGACGTTTCTGTAATCTTGAAGCGTTTGAATACTTCCGCAATGATGTTACCTAAAATTTTCTTCTTGAACGGCGCAATTTCTTCGCGTGATGCGATGATTTCTCTTACGTTTTCGCCTTTTTCAACGAAGTACTTTACTGGCGTTTCTTTTTCTAAGTTATGTTGAGTCGGTTCGTTAATATAAGGGAACGATTCTGGAAGAATTTCGTTGAAAATTAACTTACCAACTGTTGTAATTAATAGTTTACTGTTTTGTTCTTCTGTAAATGTCACGTTGTTTAACGATCCAGCTTGAACTGCGATACGTGTATGAAGATGTACATAGCCATTTTGGTAAGCTAATACTGCTTCATTTGTATCTTTGAAGATCATACCTTCTCCAACTGCACCAGCACGTTCTAATGTTAAGTAATAGTTACCTAATACCATATCCTGAGATGGCGTAACAACTGGTTTTCCATCTTTCGGGTTTAGAATGTTTTGTGCAGCTAACATTAACAGACGAGCTTCCGCTTGTGCTTCTGATGAAAGCGGAACGTGAACCGCCATTTGGTCACCGTCGAAGTCAGCGTTATATGCTGTACATACTAACGGGTGAAGGCGAATTGCACGGCCTTCTACAAGTGTTGGTTCGAACGCTTGGATACCAAGTCTGTGTAGCGTTGGGGCACGGTTAAGTAAAACTGGATGTTCTTTAATAACCGATTCTAATACATCCCACACATCTGGGTTTAAGCGCTCAATTTTACGTTTCGCACTCTTGATATTATGTGCTAAGCCTTTTTCTACTAATTCTTTCATAACGAATGGCTTAAATAACTCAAGTGCCATTTCTTTTGGTAAACCACATTGGTACATCTTTAAGTTTGGTCCTACTACGATTACCGAACGGCCAGAGTAGTCAACACGTTTGCCTAATAAGTTTTGACGGAAACGACCTTGTTTACCTTTCAGCATGTGTGAAAGTGATTTTAACGGACGATTACCCGGTCCTGTAACTGGACGACCACGACGACCGTTATCGATTAACGCATCTACAGCTTCTTGAAGCATACGCTTCTCGTTTTGAACGATAATGCTTGGTGCTCCTAAGTCAAGTAGACGTTTTAAGCGGTTGTTACGGTTGATTACACGACGATATAAATCGTTTAAGTCAGAAGTCGCGAAACGACCACCATCTAATTGAACCATCGGACGTAATTCTGGTGGAATAACCGGAAGTACATCTAAGATCATCCATGATGGTGCATTTGTTGAGTTACGGAATGCTTCTAACACTTCTAAACGTTTGATCGCACGTGTTCTACGTTGACCTTGCGCTGTTTTTAATTCCTCTTTTAAGAAATCTACTTCTTTTTCTAAGTCAATGTCTTGAAGAAGCTTTTTAATTGCTTCTGCACCCATTGAAGCTTGGAAAGACTGTCCGTATCTTTCTCTGTAAGCTCTGTATTCTTTCTCAGATAACAGTTGCTTCTTCTCAAGAGGTGTATCTCCATTTTCTGTTACAACATAAGAAGCAAAGTAAATTACTTCTTCTAATGCACGTGGAGACATGTCTAACACTAAGCCCATACGGCTTGGAATGCCTTTAAAGTACCAAATATGTGATACAGGAGCTGCTAATTCAATGTGACCCATACGCTCACGACGTACTTTTGCACGTGTTACTTCTACACCACATCGATCACAGACAACGCCTTTGTAGCGTACACGCTTGTACTTACCACAATGACATTCCCAATCTTTTGTTGGACCGAAAATACGCTCACAGAATAAGCCGTCTTTTTCCGGTTTTAACGTACGATAGTTAATTGTTTCTGGTTTTTTAACTTCACCATGAGACCATGAACGGATTTTATCAGGTGAAGCAAGACCAATCTTCATATATTCAAAGTTATTTACATCTATCAAGGGGCCTACCTCCCTTTCAATCTACAGGTTTTACCCAAAACGTCGAAAGTATCTTAAATTTCTTATGCACGCAACTAGCCCCTAAAAGATCATCTAACGTATAGAATTGACATCCTTTTGGGGCTAGGCAGCAGTGCTGTTATTTATTATTCTTGCGCAGTTTCTAATTCTGCTTCTGCTCGGTTAGTTGGAGCTTCTTCATCCTCATCTACATCACGCATTTCAATTTCTTTTTCATCGCTTGATAACATCTTAACATCCATACCAAGTGATTGTAATTCTTTGATTAATACCTTGAATGACTCAGGAACACCTGGTTCTGGTACGTTTTCACCTTTAACGATTGCCTCATATGTTTTCACACGACCTACAACATCATCCGACTTCACAGTCAAGATTTCTTGTAGCGTATAAGCAGCACCATATGCTTCAAGTGCCCATACTTCCATCTCACCAAAACGCTGTCCACCGAACTGTGCTTTACCACCAAGTGGTTGCTGTGTAACAAGTGAGTATGGTCCTGTTGAACGAGCATGTAACTTATCGTCTACCATGTGGGCAAGTTTGATCATGTACATGACACCAACAGACACACGGTTGTCGAATGTTTCACCCGTACGGCCATCATAAAGAATAGTCTTCGCATCGCGAGCCATACCAGCTTCTTCTAATGTTTCCCATACATCTTCCTCACGCGCACCATCGAATACTGGTGATGCAACATGAATACCAAGGTAACGAGCTGCCATACCTAAATGAAGCTCTAACACCTGTCCGATGTTCATACGTGATGGTACCCCTAATGGGTTTAACATGATATCAATTGGTGTACCGTCTGGTAAGAATGGCATATCTTCTTCTGGTAAAATACGAGAGATAACACCCTTGTTACCATGTCGACCGGCCATCTTATCACCTTCAGAAATCTTACGTTTCTGAACGATGTATGCACGCACTAATTGATTCACACCTGGTGGTAACTCATCTCCGTCTTCACGGTTAAAGACTTTTACGTCTAAGACAATACCGCCACCGCCATGTGGTACACGTAATGACGTATCACGAACTTCACGAGCTTTCTCTCCGAAGATTGCATGAAGTAGACGCTCTTCTGCTGTAAGTTCCGTTACACCTTTAGGTGTTACTTTACCTACTAATAAGTCTCCGTCTTTCACTTCCGCACCTACTCGGATGATTCCACGCTCATCAAGATTGCGAAGCGCATCTTCCCCTACGTTCGGGATATCACGTGTGATTTCTTCTGGTCCTAACTTCGTATCACGAGCTTCTGATTCGTATTCCTCAATGTGAACAGACGTGTACACATCGTCTTTTACTAAACGTTCGCTCATGATGATAGCATCCTCATAGTTATAGCCATCCCATGTCATGAATCCTACTAGTACGTTACGTCCTAGTGCTAATTCACCTTGTTCCATTGATGGACCATCTGCAAGGATTTCACCCTTTTCTACTTCATCGCCAACCGCAACGATTGGGCGCTGGTTGTAACAAGTACCTTGGTTCGAACGAACGAACTTAAGCATACGATACTTATCAAGGTCACCTTTTACTTGCTGTCCGTCTACTTCTACGTAACGACGTACCCAAACTTCTTTTGCTTCAACGCGTTCTACAACACCCGCATGCTTACAGATAACTGCAGCACCTGAGTCTTTTGCAGACACGTGCTCCATACCAGTACCAACGAATGGTGCTTCTGGATTTAATAATGGAACAGCTTGTCGTTGCATGTTCGCTCCCATTAGGGCACGGTTGGAGTCATCGTTCTCTAAGAACGGAATACATGCTGTTGCAGCAGATACGACTTGCTTCGGAGATACGTCCATGTAGTCAACACGGTCGCGCTTAACAACAGTGTTCTCTCCACGGAAACGAGCTACGATGTCTTCATCTAAGAATGAACCATCTTCTCCTAAACGCATATTCGCTTGGGCTACAACATAGTTATCTTCTTCGTCCGCTGTTAAGTAGTCGATACGACCTGTTACTTTACCAGTTTCAGGGTCAACACGACGGTATGGTGTCTCAATGAAGCCAAACTCATTTACTTTTGCGAATGAAGAAAGAGAGTTGATTAGACCGATGTTCGGTCCCTCTGGTGTCTCGATTGGACACATACGACCATAGTGAGAGTAATGAACGTCACGAACTTCGAAGCCAGCGCGCTCACGTGTTAAACCACCCGGTCCTAACGCAGATAGACGGCGTTTGTGTGTTAACTCAGCTAGTGGGTTTGTTTGGTCCATGAACTGAGATAACTGAGAACTACCAAAGAACTCTTTAATAGAAGCAATAACAGGACGAATATTAATTAACGCCTGCGGTGTAATTGCATTTGTATCTTGGATCGACATTCTCTCGCGAACAACACGTTCCATACGAGATAAACCGATACGGAATTGATTTTGTAATAACTCACCAACTGAGCGTAAACGACGGTTACCTAAGTGGTCAATATCGTCTACATCCCCAACTTTGTATAGCAAGTTAAAGAAGTAACTAATAGATGCAACAATATCAGCTGGCGTAATATTCTTTACGCTATTATCGATATTCGCATTACCAATTACATTGATAACTGTTTCGCCATCTGCATCGTTTGGCGCGTAAATTTTGATGGATTGAAGCATTACATCTTCTTCCATTACACCGCCAACTAGTCGTACGTCTTTTGCGTTAATATTCTTCTCAATGAAAGGAAGAATACGATCTAAATTACGACGATCTAACACAGTACCTTTTTCAACTAAAATCTCTCCTGTTTCAGGATCGACTAATGTTTCAGCTAAACGTTGGTTGAATAAGCGATTTTTAATATGAAGCTTCTTATTAATCTTGTAACGTCCTACGTTCGCTAAGTCATAACGCTTTGGATCGAAGAAACGTGATACTAATAGACTCTTCGCATTTTCTACTGTAGGTGGTTCACCTGGACGTAATCTTTCATATATCTCTAACAACGCTTTTTCAATAGAATCCGTGTTGTCTTTTTCAAGCGTATTACGCAAGTATTCATTTTCACCTAATAAATCAAGAATTTCTTGGTCAGACCCTAAACCTAATGCACGTAATAATACGGTAACAGGTAATTTTCTTGTACGATCAATACGAACGTATACAACGTCTTTCGCATCTGTTTCATACTCTAACCAAGCACCACGAGTTGGGATAACAGTCGCTGTGAAACCACGCTTACCGTTCTTATCCACTTTCCCGCTATAATACACACTAGATGAACGAACAAGCTGTGAAACGATAACGCGCTCTGCGCCGTTAATAACGAAAGTTCCCGTCTCTGTCATCAGTGGGAAATCACCCATAAATACATCTTGTTCCTTCACTTCACCAGTTTCTTTATTGATTAATCGTACCTTTACACGTAAAGGCGCGGCGTAAGTAACATCACGCTCTTTCGACTCCTCAACAGAATACTTTGGTTCACCTAAACTGTAATCAATGAATTCTAAAGAAAGATTACCTGTAAAATCTTCGATAGGAGAAATTTCTTGGAACATTTCTCTTAAACCTTCATCTAAGAACCATTGATATGAAGAGGTTTGAATTTCGATAAGATTTGGCAATTCTAAAACTTCACTGATACGAGCATAACTTCTTCGTTGGCGGTGTCGTCCATACTGAACTAGTTGACCTGTCAACTGCTTCACCCCTCAAATCAAGAGTTTTTTATTACTGTCTACCGCTTATTTTAAACAAATAGACAAAAAAGAAAAATGGCTTCGAAAGAAAACCATCATTCTGTTTAACGACATACTCATTTTACTATTTTTTCCAAGATTATCGATTTTATTCAAATATTGTCGATGAAAACTTAGAAAATAATATATTGGCATTTAACAATATTAACATAACCAAAAATAACCGTCAATGTTTTTTTGATTTTATGATATAATACCCTTTTTTCTTCACCACTACTTCCACCTCTGAAAATAGCAATTCCAATTTCTCAAGCGCAGACGGAGCTCCTTGTTTCTTTTGGATAACAATCCAAAGCTCCCCACCAGATACAAGGCGTTCGAAAGCACCTTCTAAGATGGCATGCACAACTTTTTTCCCTGCACGAATCGGAGGATTTGATAAGATAGAAGCATACTGCTTGTTTACATTTTCGTAGACGTCACTTTTGAAGATCACGACATTTGATATATTGTTTTTCGCTGCATTTTCTCTCGCTAACTCCATTGCGCGTTCATTCACATCTACCATCTCTACCGTGCAATTTGTATAGCATTTTGCAAGTGACAATCCAATCGGGCCGTATCCACAACCTACATCTAAAATGCCACCTTCCACTTCCGCAGGAGCAAAACTTTCAATAAGTAGACGAGAACCAAAATCCACTTCCTTCTTAGAGAACACCCCAGCATCCGAAGCAAACTTAAATGTATGCCCCTTCAATTCGAAAGTCCATTCACGCTTTTCACTTTTACTATTCGGTGCATTTGAATAATAATGATCACTCATGTTTTCACCCCATTTTATTACTATACCTATGTACATAGCGTACGTATAACTATACACCATGTGTCTAGACTGAAACAAACTCACCATAGCTAACCTATACTATTGTAAGTGGGATAAAAAAAAGCCCGCAGATGCGAGCTTTTTACAATTGCATAAGTTAATTACTTAACTTCTACAGAAGCGCCAACTTCTTCAAGTTTAGCTTTGATTTCTTCAGCTTCTTCTTTAGTTACGCCTTCTTTAAGAGCTTTAGGAGCGTTATCAACTACTTCTTTAGCTTCTTTTAAGCCTAAGCCAGTTAATTCACGAACTACTTTGATAACCTTGATTTTTTGAGCACCAGCGTTAGCTAATACTACATCAAATTCAGTTTGCTCAGCAGCAGCTTCACCAGCACCTGCCATCATAGCTACAGGAGCTGCAGCAGTTACTCCGAATTCTTCTTCAATAGCTTTTACTAAGTCGTTTAATTCTAAAACAGTCATAGATTTAACTGCTTCAATGATTTGTTCTTTAGTCATTTTAAGTTCCTCCTTATGGATTAAGCATATTTTATGCTATATGGTTGTTTTGTCTTACAATTAAGCGCCTTGCTCTTCTTTTTGATCTGCCACAGCTTTTGTAGCAAGTGCAAGATTGCGGATTGGCGCTTGAAGTACTGATAGTAACATAGAAAGTAAACCTTCGCGAGATGGAAGTTCAGCAAGAGCTTTAACTTCTTCAACAGTCGCAACATTTCCTTCGATTACACCAGCTTTAATTTCTAATGCTTCATTCTTCTTAGCGAATTCGTTTAGAACTTTCGCAGGAGCGATAACATCTTCAGTACTGAATGCGATAGCATTCGGCCCAACTAATACATCGTTTAAGCCAGCTAATTCAGCTTGCTCAGCAGCACGACGAGTTAAAGAGTTTTTGTAAACTTTGAACTCAACGCCAGCTTCACGTAATTGTTTACGAAGTTCAGTAACTTGAGAAACCGTTAAACCACGGTAGTCAACAACGATTGTTGATTTAGACTCACGTAATTTAGCAGCGATTTCAGAAACTACTTGTTGTTTCATTTCGATTGCGTTGCTCATTTATTACACCTCCTGTAGTTTTATCATAATACCGTAAAGTGTAATCACATAAAAACCTCCATGTAAATCAAGACATGGAGGTATATTGTTTATTAGTATAAACACGTATAACACACCTCGGTAGGATATTAAGCCCAAGGGCACCTACTGTCTACGGTACAACTATTCTTTTTCAAACACAAGATATATATTATAAAACTTTGACCTTAAAGTCAAACGTTTTTAACTTCCAATAATTAGAAAGTAGCTACGTCTACTTTTACACCAGGACCCATAGTTGAAGTAACTGTTACGTTCTTCATGTAAGTTCCTTTAGCAGCAGCAGGCTTAGCTTTTAACATTGTTTCGTATACAGTGTTAAAGTTCTCAGCTAACTTTGCGTTCTCGAAAGAAGCTTTACCGATTGGAACATGGATATTACCCGCTTTATCAACACGGTACTCAACTTTACCAGCTTTGATTTCGTTAACTGCTTTTGTTACGTCGAATGTAACTGTACCAGTTTTCGGGTTTGGCATTAAGCCTTTTGGTCCTAATACGCGACCTAATTTACCAACTTCAGCCATCATGTCTGGAGTTGCAACGATTACGTCAAAGTCGAACCAACCTTGTTGGATCTTCGCAATGTAATCTGTATCGCCTACGAAGTCAGCGCCAGCAGCTTCTGCTTCTTTTGCTTTCTCGCCTTTAGCGAATACTAATACACGTTGTACTTTACCAGTACCGTGTGGAAGAACTACTGCACCACGAATTTGTTGGTCAGCTTTCTTCGGATCTACACCTAAACGGAATGCTACTTCAACAGTTGCATCAAATTTAACTGTGCTTGTCTTCTTTACTAATTCAATAGCTTCAGCTACTGGATATACAGTTGCACGATCCACTAACTTAGCAGCTTCAACGTACTTTTTACCTTTTTTAGCCATTTTTATTTCCTCCTTATGTGGTTATAGCGGAATTACCTCCCACGAATAAAGGTTGCGAATGGAACAATTCTACCCGCAACCTTCTATACAAAAACAACTTACATGGATTAGTCTTCGATAACGATACCCATGCTACGTGCAGTACCTTCAACCATACGCATTGCAGCTTCAACAGATGCAGCGTTTAAGTCAGGCATTTTTGTTTCAGCGATTTCACGTACTTTATCGCGTTTAACTGTTGCTACTTTATTACGATTTGGTTCACCAGAACCAGACTCGATTCCAGCCGCTTTTTTAAGAAGAACAGCAGCAGGCGGAGTTTTTGTAATAAATGTAAATGAACGGTCTTCGAATACCGTAATTTCAACAGGGATAATTAGACCAGCTTGATCAGCTGTACGCGCATTGAATTCTTTACAGAATCCCATGATGTTAACACCTGCTTGACCTAATGCCGGTCCTACTGGTGGTGCTGGGTTAGCTTTACCAGCTGGAATTTGTAATTTTACCATTTTAATTACTTTTTTAGCCACGAGACACACCTCCTTAAGTCCGTGATGTGGTCATTGGACACGAGGTCCTCCCACTCAACTTAATCTTTATTTTTACTTGTATAAAGATAAAAATTTAAAATCACAGTCTTGCCACGCAAGACATACTGACCTTAAAAATATTATCACTTTTCATTTTTAATTTCAAGTTTTTTACGATTATAATTTTTCAATTTGAGAAAAATCAAGTTCTACCGGCGTTTCGCGACCTAAGAAGTCAACTAACACTTTAATTCGTTTCTTTTCTAAATCTATTTCTTGGATTGAGCCAGTTAAATTCGCGAATGGACCTTCATTTACACGAACTGTTTCGAATAGTTCATAATCGAACTCTACAGAAGCTGCATCTACACCCATATGGGTTAAAATAACTTCTACTTCTTCTTCTAATAGTGGTGTAGGCTTTGAACCAGAACCAGCCGATCCAACGAATCCAGTTACACCAGGTGTATTTCTTACCACATACCAAGAATCATCTGTCATGATTAATTCTACTAATACGTAGCCTGGGAATACTTTACGTTTTATTACTTTTTCTTTCCCATTTCTCATTTCTACTTCTGTTTCTTCTGGGACAATGACACGAAAAATCTTATCTTGCATCCCCATTGATTCAACGCGTTTCTCCAGGTTTGCTTTTACTTTATTTTCATATCCAGAGTACGTATGTACTACATACCAATTTTTTTCCATATTATTCAGGACTCTCGTCCTTCCCTCCCTGGCAATAAGTTTTCTTTACTTACGTTGTTTATTTGAGCCAATTAAATGAGCATACTAAGAAAAGAATCCTTCCAAACTCTGCTCACGCGGCTTTTTTCCCAAATTAAAAAACCCGTTTCCGGGCCTTCTATTTGATGCGTTTATTCACCATTATACCATGAACTGTTAGTTCTTATTCAAGTATTGCACGAATTAAAGAAGAAATTCCATAATCCACTGCCGCAAAGAAGGCAACAGCAAATAATACAGTTGCGACTACAACTACAGTGTAGCGAGTCAGTTCTTTCCCTTTAGGCCAGCTAACCTTTTTCATTTCACGACCTACACCACTGAAAAACCCTGTCAAACGTTGCATGTAAGAACCTCCAATTATTACACTAAACTAGTAAAATCTATTTATTTCGTTTCACGATGAACCGAATGCGAGTTGCAGTTATTACAAAACTTTTTCATTTCCAGTCTTTCTACTTCAGAGCTGTTCTTCATCGTTGTATAATTACGATTGTTACATACACTACATGCAAGAATTACTTTCTTTCTCATGTGTACACCAACCTATTTTAAGTCTATTATGTCTATTAAAATCTACCATATTTAAA
The DNA here is from genome assembly GCF_014638355.1 of Priestia taiwanensis. GTDB lineage: Bacteria > Bacillota > Bacilli > Bacillales > Bacillaceae_G > Priestia_D > Priestia_D taiwanensis. The sequence continues at coordinate 16,403 of NZ_BMFK01000007.1, read as the reverse complement.
AAGACAATGTCAACGTCAATTATAAACGCTGTCCTACATCGTAATTTCTCGAATTTCTAAGTATCGCTCTACTTTTCTTTTCACACGCTGAAGTGCGTTATCAATTGATTTCACATGTCGATTTAATTCAACTGATATCTCTTGATACGATCTACCATCTAAGTAAAGTGACAATACTTTTTTCTCTAAATCACTTAATAACTCTGCCATCTTCAGTTCAATATCGTCAAACTCTTCTTGGTTAATGACCATTTCCTCTGGATCCATTACTTTTGCTTCTGAGATGACGTCTAATAGAGTGCGGTCAGACTCTTCATCATAAATTGGTTTATCTAACGAAACATACGAGTTTAGAGGAATATGTTTTTGTCTCGTTGCCGTCTTAATTGCTGTAATAATTTGCCTTGTGATACATAGTTCTGCAAATGCTTTAAAAGAAGATTGCTTGTCCCCTTTGTAATCACGAATCGCCTTATACAGACCAATCATTCCTTCTTGAATAATATCCTCTCGATCCGCTCCAACAAGAAAATATGATCGCGCCTTCGCTCGTACAAAATTCTTATATTTATAAATTAAATACTCTAGCGACTCTAAATCACCGTTTTGCACGAATTCTAAAATCTCTTCATCCTCTAAAGTAGCATACTTCAAACGCATATTTTCTTCCAAGTCTGCCGTCACATCTATTCCTCCCGACCGCATGTAGTTAGAAATATTATACAGTAAGCGTTTTAAAGAGGTCAACGTTCATTGTTTGCCTCGACGCATTTTTTCAAACATTTCTGTCACTTTGTCACTAAATACTTGTCGATTCGGTAGCTTTTCTTCATTCGTTTTCTTTACATGCTTTGTAATGGACTTCTCCATTACTTCCATTTCAATAAGCAACTCACGGGCAGATTTCCGCAGTGCCCCTTGTCCAAAAATCGCCCACTGCTCTGTATAATCAGAAGTCGCAACATGGATGTGCGTATTCACTTTTCGAAGCGAGATAGCTAATTGTTCAATTCGTTCATCTGCAGTTTGATTTTTTTTTGTAAAAATCACTTCTACACGTGACTGCTTCATTTTCTTCTCTATCCCTTGCACATAATATGCATCAAATACAATAATAACGCGGTATCCCGTATGAGCTTGGTATTCTGCCATTTTGTTAATAAGTATATCTCTTGCTTCTTCTAAATCTCGTTCTTTTGCTTTTTGTAATTCTGGCCATGATCCAATAATGTTATAGCCATCTACAATTAGAATATCCACACTTATTCTCCGAGCGGATGACGTTTGCGGTATACCTCATACATTAATAAGCTTGCAGCAACAGAAGCATTTAGCGATGTTACCTTTCCGGCCATCGGAAGATTAATCAGGAAATCACACTTGTCTTTCACTAAGCGACTCATCCCCTTCCCTTCACTTCCAATCACTAAACCTATCGGCATTTTGCCATCAATGTTACGATAATCATCCTTACCCTTTGCGTCTGTACCAACAATCCATACCCCACGCTCTTTTAATTCATCCATCGCTCGCGCCATATTTGTTACACGTGCGACAGGAATGTATTCAATTGCTCCTGTTGATGCTTTTGCAACCGTTGCCGTTAATCCAACTGCACGGCGCTTCGGAATAATAATGCCATGTGCACCAACTGCATCTGCTGTACGCATAATTGACCCTAAGTTATGCGGGTCTTCAATTTCATCTAATAATAAGAAGAACGGTGCCTCGTTACGCTCCTCTGCTACCTTAAATAAATCATCCATCTCTGCATAACTATATGCCGCTACAGAAGCTACTACGCCTTGATGATTTCCTTCTACCATTTGGTCTAACTTTTTTTTCGGAGAAAACTGAACGATAACGCCATTTTCCTTTGCTAACTGAAGAACAATTTGAATTTGCCCCTTCGTAGCCCCTTCTGCTACCCACAGTTTATTTAAATCGCGTCCTGACTTTAACGCTTCAATTACGGTGTTTCTTCCAATGATGAATTCACTTGACACGTTTGTTACCCCTTTCCATTCTCTTCGACAAATTGAATTGCTGTCGTAATTATTTCTTCTAATCGTTCTTGCCTACCGAGTAAATCCAAATAGCCAATTAACGCTTCAAATCCTGTACTATATCGATATGTTTGTACATCCGTATTCTTCGGTACACTTCCAGACTTCGCATTACGACCACGTCTGAAAACAGCTAACTCCTCTTCTGTCAAACGCTCCTCTTCTAATAAGTAATGAATGACTTTCGCCTGAGACTTCGCTGATACAAATGTCGTAGCCGTCTTATGTAATTGATTTGGACGTATCGTACCTTTTTGAAGGATGTGATGTCGTACATAAATTTCATATACGGCATCACCGATATAAGCTAGCGCAAGACTATTCAATTGTTTTGCATCTATTCTTGTACGTTCTGTCATCCTTACCCTCTCTTCCATCTTACTCCTTGCGCTGTATCTTCTAAGACAATGTTCTTTTCCTTTAATTCATCACGAATTTGATCTGCTAGTTGGAAATTACGTTCCTTACGTGCTGTGTTTCGTTGTTCAATTAACGCTTCAATTTCTTCATCTAATAGTTCTTCTTTTACCTCTAATTCAAGGCCTAACACAGAAGCTAATGATGAAAACTGGTGTAAGAATGCATTTAATACATTTTGTGATGTATTTGTTTCTAATAAATATTGATTCGCTTGACGTGCAAGTCCGTACAGAACACTAATTGCGTTTGCCGTATTAAAGTCATCGTTCATATGTGTCACAAACTCTTCGTGACTCTCTTCAATCTCGTCTAGCCACACCTCATCACGATCTGTTAAATTCGTGCTGGTATCTAAACGGTGCTTAACATTTTGATATGCCGTTTTAATACGCTCAAATCCATTTTTCGTATTCTCTAATAACTCATCACTGAAATTAATTGGATGACGGTAATGTACAGATAAGATAAAGAAACGAATTAACTGTGGATCGATATGTTTAATGATATCGTGTACGAGAACGAAGTTACCTAACGACTTCGACATTTTTTCATTGTTAATATTAATATAACCATTGTGCATCCAATAATTTGCAAATGTCTTTTCATTTAATGCTTCTGACTGTGCAATTTCATTCTCATGGTGTGGGAACGATAAATCTTGTCCGCCTGCATGGATATCAATTGTATCACCTAGATACTTCTTCGCCATTGCTGAGCATTCAATATGCCAACCTGGTCGCCCATGCCCCCACGGACTTTCCCAATAAATCTCACCTTCTTTCGCTGCTTTCCAAAGAACGAAATCAAGTGGGTCTTGCTTCTTCTCCCCAACTTCAATACGCTCCCCTAAACGAAGTTCATCAATTGATTGGTGTGAAAGCTTTCCATATCCATTGAATTCTTTCGTTCGGAAGTAAACATCCCCCTCTGATTCATATGCATAACCTTTTTCAATTAATTGCTCAATGAATTCAATGATGATATCCATGCTTTCTGTTACACGAGGATGAACACTTGCCTTCTTGCATCCTAATGCTGACACATCTTCAAAGAATGCATCGATAAAGCGTTCCGCAATCGTTGGAACATCTTCTCCTAATTCATTTGCTGCTTTAATTAATTTATCGTCCACATCTGTAAAATTCGACACGTACTCCACGTCGTATCCACTATATTCAAAGTAACGACGCACCGTATCAAATACGATTACTGGTCGTGCATTTCCAATATGAATATAGTTATATACAGTTGGTCCGCATACGTACATCTTCACTTTATTCGGGGTAAGAGGTTTAAACTCTTCCTTCTGACGAGTCATTGTATTATAAAGATAAATAGTCATTTACATTCTTCCCTTCTTTCTCGTTCTTTAGCGTCTGTAATTCATCCCTTAACCGTTCTATTTCTTCTTCCATAACCTTTAATTTATCTGTCACTGGGTCTGGTAAATTACAATGATTTAAATCTTTTCCAATTCGGATGCCATCCCGAATTACAACTTTCCCTGGAATTCCAACTACCGTAGAATTTGGTGGCACTTCTGTTAATACAACTGAACCTGCCCCAATTTTAGCATTCTCTCCAATTGTAATGGAACCTAACACTTTCGCACCTGTTGCAACGAGTACATTATCTTTTAACGTTGGGTGGCGTTTTCCTTTTTCTTTTCCGGTACCACCTAACGTCACACCTTGATAAATCGTTACATTATCACCTATCTCACACGTTTCACCAATGACAATTCCCATGCCGTGGTCAATGAAAAAGCGCCGGCCAATTGTTGCTCCTGGATGAATCTCAATCCCTGTAAAGAAACGGCTCACTTGTGATATTATCCTCGCTAGGAAAAACCAACGTCTTTTAAACAACCAATGCGCAATACGATGTGCCCAAATCGCATGCAAACCAGAATATGTTAAAATAACTTCGATATAGCTCCGTGCTGCAGGATCTTGTTCGAAGATTACTTGTATATCCTCTTTCATACGCTTAAACAACAAAATCCCCCCTCGTTATTCAAAAGCAACTAAGTATTCGTTACCGTCACCTCTTTACACCAAAGCGAAACATAAGACCAAAAAAAGAAACAGCGCCCCTATGCATATCATTGATATATACACAGAGACGCTGTTACAGCGCGGTTCCACTCTGTTTGAATCATCCTCTCTTAAGGATAATCCCAACTTTTCCTTTTCATAACGGCTCTCACCGCTTCTGTCTACTACAGTTCAACAGAAGACTCCAAGGTGCACTTCAAACGTCCTTTTCTTAAATCACTTTCAGCCTACGGTGATTCTCTCTATTAAAGAAACGGTACGTCTTACTCTCCTTGTCGACGCTTTTTCATATGTGTTTACTAATATATTATCCAACCTACAAAATGTTACCCAATAAACGATTGCAGGCGAGCAATTACTTTCTCTTTCCCTAATAATACAATGGCATTAGGCAATTCTGGACCATGTGTTTGACCAGTTGTTGCGACACGGATAGGCATGAATAACGCTTTTCCTTTTTGGCCTGTCGCTTTTTGAACAGCTTTCACTGATGCTTTTACTGTATCTGGAGCTAATGTATCTAATGCTTGTAATTCTTGCACTAAAGCAGTTAGTACTTCTTTCACTTGCTCTCCGTCAATAACAGCTTGTGCTTCTTCATTTAATGTTAATGCATCTTTGAAGAATAAATCAACTAATTCTACAATCTCCGCACCATAGCTCATCTGATCTTTGTACAGAGCGATTAAGTTTGTTACCCACTCCTCTGATTTATCACTTAAATCGTATGCTTTTGCTAAGTGTGGTTTCGCTAATGCTACTACTTCTTCTAATGTAGCCGCTTTTACGTAACGATTGTTAATCCATGCTAATTTATCACGGTCAAACATTGCAGGTGCTGCACTTAAACGCTTCGGATCGAAAATAGAGATGAATTCATCTTTGCTGAAGATTTCTTCTTCTCCAACTGGTGACCAACCAAGTAACGCAATAAAGTTAAATAATGCTTCTGGTAAATAGCCAAGATCATGGTATTGTTCAATGAATTGGATAACCGCTTCGTCACGTTTTGATAACTTCTTACGATTTTCATTTACGATAACTGCCATGTGACCGAAACCAGGTGCTTCCCATCCTAATGCACGGTACACCATTAATTGTTTCGGTGTATTAGAGATGTGTTCTTCTCCGCGTAATACGTGGCTAATTTCCATTAAGTAATCATCAATTACACACGCATAGTTGTATGTTGGGATGCCGTTTTTCTTTACGATTACCCAGTCACCTACATCTTTTGATTCAAATTTAATGTTATCACGAACAATATCTTCCCACTCATACGTCTCATCCGTAGGAACAGCGAAGCGGATTGTATATTCTTTTCCTTCTGCTTCTAATGCTTGACGTTCCTCAGCTGATAAATGACGGCACTTTCCGCTATAACGCGTTGTTGGCATGCCAGCTGCCATTTGTGCCTCACGTTCTGCCGTCAACTCTTCTTCCGTACAGAAACACTTATATGCGAAACCTTTCTCCATTAATTCATCTGCATACTTCTTGTACGTATCTAAACGCTCTAATTGGCGGTAAGGACCATATTCGCCACCTTTTTCTGGACCTTCATTCCAATCAATTCCTAACCAATGTAAGAAGCGAGCTTGACTCTCTTCGCCGCCCTCTACATTACGCTCAAGGTCTGTATCTTCAATACGAAGAACCATATCTCCATTATAGTGACGTGCAAATAAATATACATACAGTGCCGTACGCGCATTACCAATATGTAAATGTCCTGTTGGACTTGGCGCATAACGTACACGAACTCGTTTTTCCATCTTCTAACGCACCTTCCGTTTCATTAAATATATACTTTCAAATTTTATAAGTTTCTTACCTTTTTTTCAATAGTACAATTGCTTGTGCGGCAATTCCTTCTTCACGCCCTGTGAATCCAAGCTGTTCTGTTGTCGTTGCCTTTACATTCACTTGATCGATTGATGCATGAAGTAACTCACTAATACGAGCACACATTTGGTCGATATATGGGCGCATTTTCGGGCGCTGTGCGATAATCGTACAGTCTAAATTCCCTAATTCATACCCTTTCTCTTCTACCAGTTTCCATACTTCTTCTAATAAAACAGCAGAATCCGCATCTTTGAAACGCATATCTGTATCCGGGAAATGTTTCCCAATATCACCTTCTGCAATTGCTCCTAAGATGGCATCTGAAACCGTATGTAATAATACATCTGCATCCGAATGACCTAGTAAACCTTTTTCGTGAGGAATCGTAATACCACCTAAAATTAACGGCCTTCCTTCACAAAAAGCATGCACATCAAATCCTTGTCCAATTCGAAACATCCTCATACCTACTTTCTCTTTAAAAAGCTTTCCGAAATAAGTAAATCTTCTGGAGTCGTTACTTTGATATTATAATAATCTCCCATCACGACTTGTACCTTATCACCTAAACGCTCGACTAGGCTTGCATCATCTGTTCCAACGAATGCCTCTCTTATAGCATACTCGTGCGCCTTTTTTAATAGAGACAAACGGAAAGCCTGTGGTGTTTGCACAGACCACAAGCTCGAACGTTCTACCGTATCTTGTACGACTTCATTCACTACACGCTTAATTGTATCTTTAACAGGAACTGCACAAATTGCCGCCCCTGTCAGCATAGATGCTCCTACTACACGATGTGTTACTTCTTTCTCCACAAATGGTCTAGCACCGTCATGCACAACAACATATTCCGCATCTTGCAGGTGTTTAACGCCGTTATATACACTCTCTTGTCTCTCTTGTCCACCAGGTATATATTCTACGTGCTTCTTAATACCATACGTAGAAAGATACATTTGAAAGATTTCTTTTTCTTCCATATTTATTACAAGCACTACTTTCTCACATTGTTCATCCATATCAAACTGCTGTAACGTATGTACAATGACCGGCTTTCCATCCATCTCTAGAAATAATTTATTCTTCCCTGCTCCCATTCGCTTTCCTTGTCCAGCAGCGGGAATAATTAATGTATATTTCATTACCTTGTCCTCTTACAACGCTTTCTCTAACGCCTTGAATTTCGCGAAAATCATACGACCTGCCGATGTTTGCAATACACTTGTTACAAGCACATCAATTTCTTTTCCAATGTATTCTCTCCCATCTTCTACAACAATCATCGTACCATCATCTAAATATGCAACACCTTGTTTCTGTTCTTTCCCGTCCTTAACAACTAATACTTTCATTTCTTCGCCAGGAAGAACAACTGGTTTAATTGCATTAGCTAAATCATTAATATTCAAGACAGATACTCGTTGTAATTCACATACCTTGTTTAAATTGAAGTCATTCGTTACAACGACACCATTTGTTAACTTTGCTAATTTCACAAGCTTACTATCTACTTCATGAATATCTTCAAAGTCACCTTCGTATACCTCTACTTTAATCGGTAATTCCTTTTGAATACGATTCAAAATATCAAGGCCTCGGCGTCCGCGGGTTCTTTTCAATGAGTCAGATGAATCAGCAATGTGCTGCAACTCACCTAATACGAATTGTGGAATAACAATTGTTCCCTCTAAGAAACCAGTTTGACATATATCTGCAATACGCCCGTCAATAATGACACTTGTATCAAGTATCTTCCATGATGATTGGGCCGCTTCTACATCTTCTGTTTCTCCACCTGCACCTTTCTTCTTCGCACTACGTTGCACCGTTAAAATACTTGCCAATTCATGACGCTTTTTAAACCCAACTTGAAACCCTAAATAGCCACATAGTACCGTAATGAACAATGGTACGACGGTGCTAATAATTTCCAATGAAAAGTTTCGCATCGGAATAGATAAAAAGTAAGCAACAATTAATCCGAAGATAAGCCCTAAGCTACCGAATAAAATATCCGTAACTGGCGCCTTTACTAATCGCTCTTCCACATATTTAATCAAACCAACAATATGATCAACCGCCCAAAATGTTAATGCATAAAACACAGCTGCACCAACAATGGCACCTACTGTACCACTTATATATGGATTGGCTAAAAAGCCGATTTCTAGTTTATCTGTTAACATCGGAATAAAGACAATGCCTAGTATTCCCCCAATAATCCAAAATGCAATTTGAACTGCTCTTTTTAACATAACACACCTCCTGAATGTATAATGTGCTTTCTAGCATTATACCACGTTATAATATAAGTTTCTTTTATTATTTGACACCCCTGCCATTTCATAAACACCTTTTTAATATAGAATGAAAAATATTCTATCTTTTAAGTATACAGTAAATTGGTAGAATAATCCTTTTCTTTGTTGGGATTTATTTTATTAATGATGGCGATTAATATGTAAGTGTTCTTGAATTCGCTTCAATCCGTCCTTTATTTTCCTTGCTCGTACTTCACCAATACCCTCTACTTCATCTAAATCAGACATTGTCGCACGACAAACACCTTTTAAATGCCTAAACGTCTCAATTAAATTTTCAATTACAAGTGGAGGCAAGCGTGATATTTTTGTTAAAATACGATATCCTCTTGGGACAATTAACCCTTCCATATTCATATGGGGTGGGTATCCTAATAATTTCACGATAACAACATCATCTAGCAATTCCATATTAGACAGTTCTTGCAACTTACGTAAGATAACATGTGGATCTTGTTCTTTATCATAATGATAATCTTTAATAAGTAAAAGTGCTTCTTTCTCAATATCAGATACTAATTCCGCTAATTGTAACCGAATAAGTCGACCTTCTGTCCCTAATTCATTCACATAGTTATGCACTTCATTTTTAATACGCAGTACCATTTCCACACTATGTAAAACGGATACCACTTCTGCTAATGTTGTTACTTCCTCAAATTCTAACAACCCTAGCGTTGTAATACGCTGATTCCATACGACTTTGTATTTTTCTAGCGTTTGAATTGCTTGATTCGCTTTCGTCAAAATAACCCCAATATCTCGAAGTGTATAACGTACATTCCCTTGGTAAAGAGTTATAACATTACGACGTTGGGAAATAGCAATTACAAGGTTTCCTGTTTGCTTCGCTACTCGTTCCGCTGTACGATGCCTCATTCCTGTTTCAATAGAACTAATCGATGCATCTGGAATAAGCTGTGCATTGGCTAAAATAATTTTACTTCCTGTTTCATTTAACACAATGGCACCGTCCATTTTTGCCAATTCATAAAGGCTAGCTGGAGAATATGGACATTGAATAAAAAATCCACCATCCACCATCTCTTTCACAAGTTCGTTATATCCTAACACAATTAATCCACCTGTTTCAGCTCGTAAAACGTTATTAATACCATCACGTAACGGTGTCCCAGGTGCAACGAGTTGTAATAAATTAACAATATTTTTTGATTTTTGTTTGTTTTCTTCCATCTAGGTTACTCTGGTATTCATCATCTAGAAACCAGTATCCTCCTTCCCTATTGTCCTAATGTATGACGTATTGCCTCTCCAACATTATTTACACCAATTACTTCAATACCATCTGGGATTGTCCAACCACCGAAGTTTTTATTGGGGATAATAATTCGCTTAAACCCAAGCTTCGCTGCTTCTTGGACACGTTGTTCAATGCGTGCAACACGTCTTACTTCACCTGTTAGTCCAACTTCCCCTACAACAACATCAGTTGGAGATGTTGGCTTATCTTTGAAACTTGATGCAATGCTCAGTGCCACTGCTAAATCAATTGCTGGTTCATCTAACTTCATCCCACCAGCTACCTTTAAATATGCATCTTGGTTTTGTAACAGTAACCCGACACGTTTCTCCAACACCGCCATAATCAAGGATACGCGGTTATGATCAATACCAGTCGCCATTCTTCTAGGATTCCCAAAACTCGTCGGAGAAATTAACGCTTGAATCTCGACAAGAACCGGGCGCGTTCCCTCCATAGAAGCAACAACCGTAGATCCAGCTACTCCTACCGGACGCTCTTCTAAGAAGATTTCAGACGGATTCAACACTTCCTCTAATCCAAGCTCTTTCATTTCAAAAATACCCATCTCATTTGTTGAACCAAATCTGTTCTTTACAGCTCGCAAAATTCGATACGTATGATGACGTTCTCCTTCAAAGTAGAGCACTGCATCAACCATATGTTCTAACATTCTTGGTCCAGCTATTGATCCTTCTTTTGTTACATGACCAACGATAAAAATAGGAATGCCTTTCGTCTTAGCTAACTTCATTAACTCTGCCGTACACTCTCGTACTTGGGATACACTTCCCGGTGCAGAAGTAACCTCCGACAGATAGATCGTTTGAATCGAGTCAATAACAACTAAGTCCGGATTTACTTCCTCTATATAGCGGGTAATATATTGTAGATCAGTTTCTGATAACACGTAAAGATTGTCGCTCTCTACACCTAATCTCTCTGCACGTAGCTTAATTTGTTTCGGAGATTCTTCCCCTGATATATATAAAACACGATGATTTGCTTCTGCTACTTGTGAAGATACTTGCAAGAGAATCGTCGACTTTCCAATTCCAGGATCGCCTCCAATTAGTACAAGAGACCCTTGTACAATTCCCCCGCCTAATACGCGATTAAATTCACTAAATTTCGTTGGGATACGAGCCTCATTCTTTGTCTCAACACTCGTGATTTTTTGTGGTTTTGATGCTTCAGTGGATAAAGTTGTTGTATATGTTAATCTTCTAGAGGATTTTTGTGGCGCTATCTCTTCAACCATCTTATTCCAAGCGTTACAACCTGGACATTTCCCCATCCATTTCGGCGATTCATACCCACAATCTTGACACATAAACTTTGTTTTTTGTTTTGCCATGTCTATACTTTCCTCACTTTTCTACAACACTATCTGCATAACCTTATAATGCAAACAAAGGAGCTATCGACAAGCCCCTTTGTTCTACTTCTCTTATTTATTATTTTACCTTTTCTACTGTGCGAATGACAAATGATTCTTGCTCAACATCTAACGTTACTTGTTGACCACGTTCAATTTCACCACGTAGTAGTTCTTCTGACAAGCGATCTTCTACATGCTTTTGAATTGCACGGCGTAACGGACGAGCTCCATATTCTAAATCACTGCCTTCTTTTGCAAGCTTATCAATTGCTGCATCGGTTAGAATTAACTCGATTTGTTGTTCTTCTAGACGCTTCGTTAACTGACGCGCCATTAATGTTACAATTTCTTTTAAGTGTTTGTCTTCTAATGAATGGAACACAATAATTTCATCGATACGATTTAAGAACTCTGGACGGAATGCTTTCTTTAGTTCATCCATCACTTTTCCTTTCATATCGTTATGCTTTGCCGACTCATCTTGTACGTTAAAACCAACATATTTATTTTTCTTTAGTGCACTAGCTCCAACGTTTGAAGTCATAATAACAATTGTATTACGGAAGTCTACTGTGCGCCCTTTCGAATCCGTTAAACGCCCATCCTCTAATACTTGTAATAAAATATTAAATACTTCTGGATGTGCCTTTTCGATTTCATCTAACAAGATAACTGAGTACGGTTTACGACGTACTTTCTCCGTTAACTGACCACCTTCATCATGTCCAACGTATCCTGGAGGTGAACCAACGAGACGAGATGTCGAATGCTTCTCCATGTACTCAGACATATCTACACGAATCATTGCATCTTCATCGCCAAACATTGCTTCCGCTAAAGCTCTTGCTAATTCTGTTTTTCCGACACCTGTTGGCCCTAAGAAAATGAACGAACCAATTGGGCGTTTTGGATCTTTTAATCCTGCTCTTGCACGACGAACCGCTTTTGATACTGCTACAACAGCTTCTTCCTGCCCAATTAAACGAGAGTGTAACAGTTTCTCCATGTTAAGTAACTTATCTGTTTCTGTTTGGGCAATTTTTGATACAGGAATTCGTGTCCATGTAGATACAACACTTGCAATATCTTCAACGGTTACTTCCGTGTTTTCTTTTCCTTGTTGCTCTTTCCATACTCTCTTCGTGTCTTCTAACTGTTCACGTAGACGTTGTTCAGCATCACGTAATGATGCTGCTTTCTCAAACTCTTGACTTTGAACAGCTGCGTCTTTCTCTTTGCGAACCTCTTCTAACTTTATTTCTAATTCTTTTAAATTAGGTGGTGTTGTGAAAGAACGAAGACGCACTTTAGAGCCTGCCTCATCAATAACATCAATTGCTTTATCTGGTAAGAAACGATCTGTAATGTATCGATCTGATAACTTTACAGCTTCAACAATCGCCTCATCTGAGATAGATACACGATGATGTGCCTCATAACGATCACGTAACCCTTTTAAAATTTGAATCGACTCTTCCATACTTGGCTCATCTACATGAATTGGTTGGAAACGACGCTCTAGTGCAGCATCTTTTTCAATGTATTTACGATACTCATCTAACGTTGTAGCACCAATACATTGTAATTCGCCTCGTGCAAGAGATGGTTTTAAGATATTTGATGCATCAATCGCACCTTCTGCACCACCAGCACCAATTAATGTATGCAACTCATCAATGAACAAAATAATATTTCCTGCTTGGCGAATTTCATCCATTACTTTCTTTAAGCGATCTTCAAATTCCCCTCGGTATTTCGTACCAGCTACTACTGTCCCCATATCCAATGTCATCACTCGCTTGTCGCGTAGCGTCTCAGGCACTTCATTATGAACAATTTGTTGTGCCAATCCCTCTGCAATAGCGGTTTTTCCGACACCAGGCTCTCCAATGAGTACTGGATTATTCTTTGTACGGCGGCTCAACACTTCAATAACACGTTGAATTTCTTTACTACGGCCAATGACTGGATCTAATCGATCTTCTCTGGCAATCACTGTTAAATCTCGTGCTAAACTATCTAACGTTGGTGTATTCACATTCGAAGTTGCACTATTTTGATGGCCAGATGCAGTTTCATTGCTACCTAGCAACTGAAGCACTTGCTGGCGCGCTTTATTTAAACTTACACCTAAGTTATTTAAAACGCGTGCGGCAACACCTTCTCCTTCACGAATTAACCCTAATAGAATATGCTCTGTTCCAACATACGAATGTCCTAGTTTTCGAGCTTCATCCATAGATAATTCGATTACTTTCTTAGCTCTTGGTGTGTAATGAATCGTTTGGACGCTTTCTTGCCCACGACCAATTAACGATTCTACTTCTTTTTGGACTTTCTCTGGGCTTAAACCTAATGCTGTTAATGCCTTCGCAGCAATGCCTTCTCCTTCACGAACAAGTCCTAACAAAATATGCTCTGTTCCAATATTATTATGACCAATTCGAATCGCTTCTTCTTGAGATAAAGCTAAAACTTTTTGGGCACGTTCTGTAAATCTTCCAAACATCATTTATCCTCATCCTCCTTGTGTATCTCTAATAATAATCTCTCACGAATTAACGAAGCTCTACGTATATCTCTTTCCTTTGTATCCAATGGAGCTCCTGCGTATTGCTGTAAAATTCCTGGTTGTGTTAAAATCATCAATTCATTGAACACATGCGTAGAGATGTTCGTAATAAATGATAAGTCCATTCCGAGTCGAATATCAGACAAACACTTTGCTGCTTCTTTTGAATCAATAATTCTGCTATTCATTAAGGTACCTAATGAGCGATATACTCTATCTTCTAAGGAAATCGGAGACACTTTTTTCATTGCCTCCCTTGCGATTCTTTCTTGGGAAATAATTTGTTTTACGACATTTTTTAAATCACTTATTGTTTCTTCTTCTGATTTCCCTAGTGTCATTTGATTAGATACTTGAAAAATATTCCCCAGTGCTTCGCTACCTTCTCCGTATATTCCTCTTACTACAAATCCTAATTGGTTAATAGCCGGAACAATACGGTTGAGTTGTTTTGTCAATACAAGCCCTGGTAGATGCATCATAACGGATGCTCTGAGCCCAGTACCAACATTCGTTAAGCAACTTGTTAAATATCCAAGTTGTGTATCAAATGCATAATCTATTTCTTGCTCAATCCAATCATCTACTTTGTTGGCCATCTCTAATGAATCTTCTAATTGTAAGCCGGGAAATAAACATTGAATACGAATATGATCCTCTTCATTTACCATCATGCTAATTCTCTCATCATCAGATAGCATACATGCCCCATATGTAGCATGTTGCGCTAGATATGGACTAATCACATGTTTTTCCATAAGGACACGTCGATGTATTGGCTGTAACTCTTCCATCCTCAATGTCAGAAGTGGGACTTTCTGTTCAAATGCCTTTCCATCTAACTTTTCATTTAACTCATCTACAACTGTTAACGCTTCTTCTTCGTCCATTAAGTGCGGAAAACGATAATGCTTTATATTACGCGCCAAACGTATTCTCGTGCTCATCACAATGTCAGAGTCAGGGCCATCTTCTATCATCCATGGACTAATTACTTGATTCATCACACGATGTAATGACATCCCTAGTTCTCCCCCTTTCGTTGAACAACTAATTGTTGTTCAAGGGTACGAATGTGATCACGAGTTTTTGCTGCTTCTTCAAATTCTTCTTCTTGGATTTGTTGTTGTAAGCATTCTTTTAAATACATAATTTCTTTTTCCATAGAAATACTATATTGCAACTTCGTAGGGACTTTTCCCTTATGCATCGTATTTCCACCTTGTAATCTTCTCAAAAATGGTGGTAGTTGTTTTTCAAATACGTCATAACAATGGTCACAACCGACACGACCTAATTCTGTAAATCTTTTGTACGTTAAATGGCATTTATCGCATATTAATATATGCGGATGCACATGCATATCTGCCTTCTTTTGTATAAATGGATGCTCTGCCTGAAGAAACGCCGCTAACCAATTGTGAATGGGTATGTCATGACTAGAGTCATTAAACAACGTATCACCTTTTGCACATTGTTCACACAAATGTCCTTCTGTCTTTTCTCCATTTATTATTTTTGTAAAATGCAATGCTGCAGGTCTTTCTTTACATTCTTCACAAATCAAAAAAATCCCTCCTTTGCAACAAAACATTACTTATATTTTAAACTCTTTAACATTGCCCTTAACATTCTTGCTCTTAATTCATCTCGAAATGGTAAATCAATCATTAACACAGATCGGTCTAAAACACTAAGCATTAATTTTGCTTCACGCTTCGTTACTAGTTTTTCTTCCATTAAGCGCTCAATAATGTCTTCGGCGCTTGATTGAGGGATATTGTTATCAATTAGCTCTAGCATTTGATCAATTACATGAATGTCTTCATGAAGCTTCACCTTAATAATGCGAATATAGCCTCCCCCACCTCGCTTACTCTCTACTAAGTAACCTCTTTCTAACGTAAAACGAGTATTAATAACATAGTTAATTTGAGATGGTACACAATCAAAGCGATCTGCAATCTCACTCCGTTTAATCTCTACCACATTATTTTCATTCCCATTAAACACTTGCTTTAAGTACTGTTCAATGATATCGGATACGTTTTTCATTCATCCTCCACCTTTATTGACTTTGACTAACTTTGACTTTAGTTACATTATATAACTACATAGAATTTTTTCAACTATTTTGTTTCTGCATTTATTTACATCCTAACCATTTTCTATATAAATCCATACTATTCTATTGAAAAAGAATACGGAATATATTCTCTTTGTATATAAAGGAAAACACAAAAAGAACTAGCATATATATGCTAGTTCTTTTTACATTGCCTGGCGACGTCCTACTCTCACAGGGGGAAACCCCCAACTACCATCGGCGCTAAAGAGCTTGACTTCCGTGTTCGGTATGGGAACGGGTATGACCTCTTTGCCATCATCACCAGACTTATTTAATTTTTGAAGTATTTATTCCTTCAAAACTAGATAATGTGTGCTAAACCTTGCATAAACGTTAGTTAAGTCCT
>NZ_BMFK01000006.1 GCF_014638355.1 Priestia taiwanensis | reverse complement strand
AAGTCAAGCTCTTTAGCGCCGATGGTAGTTGGGGGTTTCCCCCTGTGAGAGTAGGACGTCGCCAGGCTTTAATTAATCCGCAGTAGCTCAGTGGTAGAGCTATCGGCTGTTAACCGATCGGTCGCAGGTTCGAGTCCTGCCTGCGGAGCCATTTCTTTTTTTTGCTTCCATAGCTCAGTCGGTAGAGTACTTCCATGGTAAGGAAGAGGTCACCGGTTCAATCCCGGTTGGGAGCTTTGTAAGGGAAGAAGCCAATATACGTTGTTATATATTGGCCCGTTGGTCAAGTGGTTAAGACACCGCCCTTTCACGGCGGTAACACGGGTTCGAATCCCGTACGGGTCACCATTTTTGGAGGATTAGCTCAGCTGGGAGAGCACCTGCCTTACAAGCAGGGGGTCGGCGGTTCGATCCCGTCATCCTCCACCATATATGTTTTAAGTCGGAGGGGTAGCGAAGTGGCTAAACGCGGCGGACTGTAAATCCGCTCCTTCGGGTTCGGCAGTTCGAATCTGCCCCCCTCCACCATTTATATTTAAAATAACATTGGATATACTAATGATTAGTATAGAGGTTTATTGGGCTATAGCCAAGCGGTAAGGCAACGGACTTTGACTCCGTCACGCGCTGGTTCGAATCCAGCTAGCCCAGCCAAGAGCCATTAGCTCAGTCGGTAGAGCATCTGACTTTTAATCAGAGGGTCGAAGGTTCGAGTCCTTCATGGCTCATTTTTTTTGTATATAAAAATAATATGCGAAAGTAGTTCAGTGGTAGAATACAACCTTGCCAAGGTTGGGGTCGCGGGTTCGAATCCCGTCTTTCGCTCCATAATATAATGGGGCCTTAGCTCAGCTGGGAGAGCGCCTGCCTTGCACGCAGGAGGTCAGCGGTTCGATCCCGCTAGGCTCCACCAAGTATGTGTACACAACTTAGATCATTGATTTAGGTTTTTTTTATGTTTATTTTTCAAAAGAAAACAATGTATCGACGAGCAAAGAAGTATAATTATACTCTTCTGTTCGTCTTTTTTATTTTATTAACAAAGTAAACGCTTACAAAATAAGGTAGAAATAGGATTAGTTAATATAAAGGTTGAATACATATGCATAAAAATGTCGAGTTGAACCAAAGTAGACTGAAAATTTATAATAATTAGGAAGGGGTGGGAAAATGAAAAAAAATATCTCGTTAATCGGTGTACCAATGGACCTTGGCCAAACAAGAAGAGGAGTAGATATGGGTCCTAGTGCGATACGATATGCAGACGTGACGAAAGAATTGATGCAGCTAGGTTATACGGTAGAAGATTTAGGTGATATTGAAATTAGTCGTTTTGAACCATCGTTAGAACAAGAAGAAAACTTAAAGAACTTAGTGCAAGTAACAGATGCATGTAGTCTACTAGCAACGAAAGTAGATGCTGCAATCCAGGATAATTCCTTTCCGCTTGTATTAGGTGGTGACCATAGCATTGCAATTGGAACAATTGCTGGTGTAGCGAAGCATTATGAAAACCTTGGAGTAATTTGGTTTGATGCACATGGAGATTTAAATACACCAGAAACAACGCCATCGGGTAATATTCATGGAATGTCATTAGCTATTAACTTAGGACATGGGCATCCATTATTAACGAAAATACATCATAAATATCCGAAGATAAAACCAGAACATGTTGTTATTATTGGGGCAAGATCGTTGGATGAAGGAGAACGTGTTTTCATTAAAGAACACGGCATTAAAGTATATACCATGCATGAAATAGATAGACTAGGAATGTCACGTGTAATTGATGAGACAATGGCGTATTTGAAGCATACAGACGGGGTTCATTTATCGTTAGACTTAGACGGTCTAGAGCCACATGATGCGCCAGGGGTAGGGACACCAGTCCCAGGGGGTATTACGTATCGCGAAGGACATTTAGCAATGGAAATGCTAGCAGCCTCAAGAATGGTTACATCGGCGGAGTTTGTAGAAGTAAATCCAATCCTTGATGAACGAAACCGTACAGCAGTCGTTGCGGTAGGGCTAATTGCTTCATTATTTGGACAAAAAATTTTATAAGGGACAAAGGGGAGATTTATAAGATGATAGCGCTTATAGGTCTCTTTTATTTTCGTTTATTTCTTTATGCTACCTATATAGTGGGACTCTGTTTACTATAGAGAATATATGGTATAATGGGAGCATTACATTGAAATACATATTATTGGAAGAAGGGGTATAATGCCTTTAATAGATGAGTCGATTTTACGTTATCTTTCGAGTGCAGTCGATATTGCTATCGTTTGGTTTATTGTATATAAGATTATTTTAATTGTACAAGGGACAAAAGCAGTACAATTATTAAAAGGTGTTACAGTCATTATTGCTGTTAAATACCTCAGTGCATATTTTAACTTGTACACGTTAGAACGTTTAATGCAAGAAGCAATTAACTACGGGTTATTAGCCGTTATTATTATTTTCCAACCAGAAGTACGACGTGCGTTGGAACAGTTAGGAAGAGGAAGATTGTTCTCTCGTTCAACTGTACATGAAGAAGATGAAGTAATGATGAATATAGAAGCAATTGCGAAAGCAACAGAATATATGGCGAAGCGTCGCATTGGGGCACTTATTTCAATTGAACGAGATACAGGAATGAGTGACTATGTAGAAACAGGTATACCAATGAATGCGAAGTTATCTTCGGAGCTATTAATTAATATTTTTATTCCAAATACACCGCTACACGATGGTGCTGTTATCCTTAAAAAAGGTGAAATTTTAGCAGCCGCTTGTTATTTACCTCTGTCTGAGAATCCATTTATCTCGAAAGAATTGGGAACGAGACACCGGGCAGCACTTGGAATTAGTGAAGTAACAGATAGTTTAACTGTTATTGTATCAGAAGAAACAGGCGTCATTTCGTTAACGAAAAATAGCGAATTGCACCGAGATATTACATCAGAAGAATTAAAATCATTATTAGTGAAAGAAATGCACGTAAATATGAAGCCTACTACGTCTTCTAAATGGTATAAGAGGGGGACGAAGTGATGGATAAATTCATCGAAAGTCAGTGGTTCCTGAAAGGTATCGCATTAATATTTGCGTTACTGTTATTCATTTCATTCGGTTTAGAGAGAAATCCTAATCAAAGCGGATTTCCTTTCTTTACAGGAACGAAGGAAACTGTAGAAGAAGTCCCTGTGAAAATTGAAAACTATGATCAAGAAAATACAGTTGTAGATGGAATACCAGCCACGGTGGATGTCACGCTTGAGGGATCGAATAGTCTCGTATGGGATGCAAGGCTTAAAAAGTTTGAAGTATATGTAGACTTAAAAGATTTACAACTAGGGAAAAATGAAGTTGAATTTAAACACCGGAATGTAAATGAAGATTTAAAGGTGACGATTAAGCCAAAGACGGCAACCGTTTATGTCTATGAAAAAGTAACAAAAGAATTTCCTGTAACTATTTCATATGTAAATGAATCGTCTATGAAGGAAGGATACGTTATACAAGATGCAACGTCTAAGGTAGAGCGTGTGAAAGTTAGCGGTCCGAAAGAAGAAGTAGAGCGCGTAAGTAAAGTGGTAGCACCAATTGATGTAAAGAATGCCGATAAGGATTTCGAGAAAGAAGTACCATTAAGTGCCCGTGACGCGAAAGATAATCCACTTGCTGTGAAAATTGAGCCAGCTGTGGCTAAAGTAGCAGTGGATATTATGTTACCAAGCAAGAAGGTTCCTGTTGTTCCAAAGAAAACAGGAACACCACCAGAAGGTGTTACAATTGATAACCTAGAACCTGAGGTGAAGGAAGTAACGATATTTGGTTTGCAAAAAGAACTAAATACAGTTACATCGATCTCTGTTGAAGTAGACGTGTCTGATATAAAGGAAAGCACGGTTGTACAGGGAGAGATGATTCTACCAGAAGGAATAAAAAGCGTGACGCCAGAGAAACTGAAAGTACGTGTGAATGTCAAAAAAGAAGAAACAAAGACGGTCGATAATATTAAAATTAATCTAATTGGACTATCCGATGAATATAAAGTAACTTTTATTTCTCCATCAAATGGCATGATAGCACTTGATATTTTTGGATTCCAAGATATTATTGATAGTGTCACTGCAAAAGAAGTAGAAGCATATGTAGATGTTAGTAAGCTTTCACCAGGTACTCATGAATTGCCGCTACAGGCAAAAGGACCACAGAACGTCACAGTAGACGTACAAAATAAAAAGGTGAAATTTAATATAGTTAAAAATGAAGCATGATTGTCTGTAAAAGGAGAGAATAAGTTAAATGGGTAAATATTTTGGAACAGATGGTGTACGAGGAGTTGCAAATACAGAATTAACTCCTGAATTAGCCTTTAAAATTGGACGTTGTGGAGGTTACGTATTAACGAAGAGCCAAACGAAGCCAAAAGTTATTATTGGCCGTGATACACGCGTTTCTGGGCACATGTTAGAGGGAGCACTAGTAGCAGGACTTCTATCAATTGGAGCAGAAGTAATGCGTCTTGGTGTTATTTCAACACCAGGAGTAGCATACTTAACGAAAGCATTAGGTGCACAAGCAGGTGTGATGATTTCAGCTTCTCACAACCCTGTACAAGATAACGGCATTAAATTCTTTGGGCCAGACGGATTCAAATTAACAGATGAACAAGAATATGAAATCGAAGCATTAATGGATCAAGAGGTAGATGATCTACCACGCCCATTCGGAGAAGATTTAGGTCAAGTAAATGACTACTTCGAAGGTGGTCAGAAGTACTTACACTACTTAAAACAAACAGTAGAAGAAGACTTCTCGGGTATCCATGTGGCACTAGACTGTGCACACGGTGCAACCTCTTCATTAGCAGCACATTTATTTGCTGACTTAGAAGCAGATATTTCAACAATGGGTACATCACCAAATGGTATCAATATTAACAAAGGTGTTGGTTCGACACATCCAGAAGCATTAGCAGCGTTTTTAAAAGACAAAGGTGCGGATGTAGGTCTTGCGTTTGATGGCGACGGTGACCGTTTAATTGCTGTAGATGAGAACGGGGACATCGTTGACGGTGACCAAATCATGTACATTTGTGCAAAATATATGAGCGATACAGGTAAGTTAAAGCACAACACAATTGTTTCGACAGTAATGAGTAACTTAGGTTTCTATAAGGAGCTTGATAAACACAATATCGATAGTATCCAAGCAGGTGTAGGCGATCGTTATGTAATGGAAGAGATGAAAAAAGGTGGCTACAACTTAGGTGGAGAGCAATCCGGTCATATTATCTTCTTAGATTACATTACGACTGGTGATGGCATGTTAAGTGCGATTCAATTAGTAAATATCATGAAAGTAACGAAGAAGCCATTATCACAATTAGCGAACGAAATGAAAAAATACCCACAATTACTTGTGAACGTGCGTGTAACAGATAAGAAAGTGGCTCTAGAGAATGAACGTATTCAAGCAGTAATTAAAGAGGTAGAAGAAGAAATGAATGGGAATGGACGCGTATTAGTACGTCCATCTGGTACAGAGCCCCTAATTCGTGTTATGGCAGAAGCACCAACGCAAGAAGAGTGTGACACATACGTACACCGTATTGTAGCTATTGTAAACGAAGAAGTTGGTGTAGAATAGGTAAAAAGCTTGGGGATCGAATCCTCAAGCTTTTTTTATATATGAGAAGCAAGATTCTTTTGAAAAGAACGAGCAAAAACGTGCACAAAAAATCTTTTTCATGCATATAAATGGAATGATATCGTTCTCATTTCCTGTAAATTGTTATTTTCCCACTATAATAATTGTTGACAGGTTGAAAACGGTCATGTAATATAAGGATTGTCTTTTTTGTAAGAAGGAAATATATGTTTTTATAGCGCCAGAACTACACACGGACGGTACACGTGTAGTTGACGAGGAGGAGTTTATCGAACATTCGGCGGATAGCTCCCGGTTGCGTATCACAACCGAAATCTCTTATACAAACCATGAGGGCGACCTTGTGAACAAAGATAAGAGACCTGATGCTACAAAGAAGACACAGATCAAAAAATATCAATCGAGAGGAAGGTGTAAACCGTTACGCGTCTACCAAGAAAGGTAACAGGCGATAGGAAGGTAACGGTTATACTTTTACTACCTGAATTATTGCTCTGTTGTCGTAGATGTGGTAACGGTAATTGATTATGTGTGGAATTGTAGGATTTATCGGGAACCAAGGAGCAAAGGAAATATTATTAAAAGGCTTAGAGAAACTTGAGTATCGTGGATATGACTCAGCGGGTATTGCATTAAGCGTACAAGGTGACGTACAAGTATTCAAAGAAAAAGGACGTATTGCAACATTACGTGAAAGTATTCCAGCAGATGTAGATGGCGAAATCGGAATTGGTCATACACGCTGGGCAACACATGGTGTACCAAATAAGCGTAACGCGCACCCTCATTCAAGTCATGGCGGTCGCTTCACACTTGTACACAACGGCGTAATTGAAAACGATATGTTATTAAAGCAAGAATACTTCGCAGGCGTTGAATTCGTAAGTGACACAGATACAGAAGTAATCGTACAGCTAGTAGAGTACTTTGTTTCAAAAGGTTTAGAGGTAGAAGAAGCATTCCGTTCAGCGTTAAAAGAGCTAAAAGGTTCATATGCATTAGCGTTGATGGATAATGAGAGCCCAGACGTTGTTTTCGTTGCGAAGAACAAGAGCCCACTATTAGTAGGTGCTGGAGATAACTTTAATGTTATTGCAAGTGATGCAATGGCAATGCTTCAAGTAACAAATCAATTTATTGAGTTAATGGATAAAGAAATGGTTCTTGTATCATCACAAGAAATCGTGATTAAGAATTTACAAGGTGAAGTAGTAGAGCGTGCACCGTACACAGCTGAATTAGATGCTAGTGACATTGAGAAGGGCACATACCCACACTTCATGTTAAAAGAAATCGATGAGCAGCCATTCGTTATTCGTAACATCATCCAGAAGTATCAAGATGAAAATGACAACATTATGTTAGAAGAAGGTATTCGCAATGCAATCAAAGAAGCAGACCGTCTATACATTATTGCGTGTGGAACGAGTTACCACGCTGGTCTAGTTGGAAAGCAATTCTTAGAAACATTTGCGAAGATTCCAGTAGAGGTGCATGTAGCAAGTGAATTCTCATACAACATGCCATTATTAACAGAAAAGCCACTGTTCATCTTCATTTCACAAAGTGGAGAAACTGCTGATAGCCGTGCAGTGCTAGTACAAGTGAAAGAGTTAGGATACCCAGCAATTACATTAACAAATGCCCCTGGTTCAACGTTATCTCGTGAAGCAGATTACACATTACTTCTTCATGCAGGGCCAGAAATTGCGGTAGCTTCAACGAAAGCTTACACAGCACAAATTGCCGTATTAGCAATTTTAGCAGTCGACAGTGCAAGAGCGAAAGGTTTACACATTCCATTTGACTTAACGAAAGAGTTAGGAATCGTCGCAAATGCGATGGAAGTATTATGTGATTCAAAAGAAGAGATGGAAAACATCGCGAAAGAATTTTTAGCGACAACACGTAACTGCTTCTTCATCGGCCGTGGTATTGACTACTACGTATGCTTAGAAGGCGCATTGAAACTAAAAGAAATCTCTTATATTCAAGCAGAAGGATTTGCCGGTGGAGAGTTAAAGCACGGTACAATTGCTTTAATCGAACAAGGCACACCAGTTATTGCTCTAGCAACACAAGAACATGTGAATTTAAGCATTCGTGGTAACGTGAAAGAAGTAGTTGCCCGCGGTGCAAACCCATGTGTTATCTCATTAAAAGGATTAGAAATGGAAGGCGACCGTTTCGTCTTACCAAGTGTCCTAGAAGCATTTTCACCACTAGTATCGGTGATTCCGCTTCAATTAATCTCTTACTATGCAGCATTACACCGCGACTGTGACGTAGATAAGCCACGTAACTTAGCGAAATCTGTAACAGTAGAATAACGAACAAATAAAAGGTATATGTGTTGTGGATTTAAAATAAAGTTCAAGTAGTGACAGTGAACAGCCCCTATTTTTTTCTTCTCAATGAAGTTAAAATAGGGGCTGTTCAATTATGCTTAAACATTAATCTATTCAATACTTTTTTTGGTTAAACTATATTTCAAACCAGTGCTGTGATAGATTTGTACAATAATTCAATTTTATGTAAATAATCCTATCAGATACTCTTTCGCTAAAATTAAGAAATCTGTTTTTCTCTATTTCTTTCATCCAAGAATATTTCTTCTAATGAAGGCTCATTAACATTTACTTTAAAGATATCGATATTATTATGTGTAAATGCCCTTACAATGTAAGGAATCTTATCTTCTGATTCAACTATTAAGGAAGTTGTATTTCCTTTTGTAACTATATCTGTTCCAATAGAATCAAGGAATTGAGGTACTAAATCAGTTTTTTCACTTGCGAAAAGTGAATGTTTAATTTCGATTTGGTAAGAAGACATATAATGTCTTTTCAATTCTTCTAATGTACCTTGATTTATAATTGAACCGTCTTTCATAATAGCAATCCTATTACAAATTTTTTCAACCTCATTTAAATTATGAGAAGTCATAAAGATGGTTTTTCCTTCAGCTTGTAATTGACGAATTAGTTTTTGGATTTTTAGCCCAGACTCAGCGTCTATACCAGAAGTCGGTTCATCTAAAAAAATCAGCTCAGGATTATGTGCAATAGCTTGAGCTATACCTAATTTCTTTTTCATACCAAAAGAAAATTTACCAGCCTTTTTATCTGCATCGCCTTCAAGCCCTACTTGGCTTAGTATAGAAATTCCTTCTTCAGATGAAAGTTTATGACCATTAATCCGTGCAAAAAATTTGAGATGATCTAATGCTGTTAAAGAGTCATAAAAAGAGGAGTAATCGGGAAGAACACCTATTTTTTGATAAACTTTATTTAAATTTGTTTCATTCAATAACTTAAATGAACCTGCTGTAGGTTGAATAATTCCTGTAATCATATTTATAAATGTAGATTTACCAGCACCATTTCTGCCTAAAAATCCAAATATATCGCCTTTTTTTACGGTCAAACTAATGTTATCAACAACAGTTTTCTTTCCATATTTCTTTGTAAGGTTACTTGTTTCAATTATATTCATTATAAATCTCTCCCTTTAAAGATTGTCGCTGCAATTAAGAATAGTACTCCTGCATAAAGAATGTTAATTAATAAGTAATATTCACCTAGAGTTGAGTAGTAGTACGGAGTAATATACTTAAACCAAGAAATATAGATTTTGTCTGAGTATATTGCCCAAAAACTAATTCCAGGGAAGACCAAGGCAAAAGTAATTCCAAAGAACATAGATAAGGCTGGTTTAGGTAAAATAATGGAGAATATTAGATTGAAAGCTAGAGCAACGGAAAGGAATACCATGCACTCCAAAAGTCCGTACCATAAAAAATTACCAGAAACAAACGTAATTAGAATAAAAGAAGCAGATATACAAAATAGCCAAAATAACCAAACACCTAAATATTTTCCTAATAATATATTTGTTCTTCCTGTTTTAGTAACTAGAAATCTCATGGTTCGGCTACTAACTTCGCGATTAATTTGGTCATGGGAAAGTGAGGCAATAAACAAAAACCCTAAGGCGAATACAATAAATAATGTTCCTAATGCATAACCATCCTTACCAACATCCCCTAATCCTAATTCATCAGCAGAACTTGTCATAGTGTCTGCTATCATGAATGTGACTCCAAATATAATAGCAATTATAATAATGGACTTAACACTTTTAAAATATCCTTTAAATTCGTTTAAACAGATTGACCACATTTTAACATCGTTCCTTTCTATATTTAGTGTAATTCAATTATAATAGTAGAAGATTAAGAGGGAATTAATGGAACCTTAAAACCACCTTAAATAGGAAGAGGAGATTGATATGCAGAAGGGTAGAATATTAATTGTAGATGATGAAAAATCAATTTTGGATATGTTGAAGTTGGTATTAAAAAATGAAGGTTTTATCTCTATTGAAACGTGTACACACGGTAAGGATACTTTAAAGCTAATTAACTCTAACACCTATGACCTTATTATTCTGGATATCATGTTACCAGACATTTCTGGCTACGATATCTTGCCGCAAATACGAAAAGTATCTAACGTCCCTATATTTTTCATTTCCGCAAGGAGTTCCGATTTAGATAAGTTAAAGGGATTTGCTTATGGATGTGATGACTACATAACGAAACCATTTAACCCTCTTGAGGTTGTAGCCAGGATAAAAGTACAACTAGGCAGGTACCTTTCAACAAATAAAATTCAAGTACAAGAAGAATTAATAGATTTCGGAAGGTTTAAGGTAGATTTAAAGTCAGCTGAATTAACAGTAGCTGGAGAGGTAGTGGCTTGTTCAGGGCTAATTTATTCACTTCTAGCATTCTTTTGTAAGAACCCTAATAGGGTGTTTACTAAGGAGCAATTATACTATCAAGTTTGGGGAGATGATATCCAGTTTGATGAGAATACAGTTATGGTACATATTAGAAAACTAAGAGAAAAAATTGAGGGGAATCCTAGTAATCCACAGTATTTAAAAACTGTACGAGGGATAGGTTATAAAATGGTTTCTGAAGAGGTAGTAAGGCCATGAGCTTGAAAAGAAAACTCACTCAACATTTTGTCATTCACTTTATTTTAACCCTTGTAATAATTATAAGTTTTATTACTGGAGCACTTGTTTACTTGTCTTTTAATATTTCACAGTCCGAAATGGAGTCTAATTTTAAAATGGTTTCTGAGGAATATTTAGAACATGCTATTACTGTTGAGAGTGGTAGTGCAGTATTAAATGACAAGGTAAAAGAATCTGTTTTATCAAAGGGTGGATGGCTCCAAATTATTGATCAGACAGGTAAGGTTATTGGTAAATGGAATACACCAGAAGAAGTACCAGATTTTTATGACTTTACGGATATTTTATCTATTGATTCCAGTAAATATCGAACGTATCATTGGGAGATTAATGCAGAGAATGGAACAAAAGTAACCGTATTGTACGGTGAAAGGTTAAAAAGTAAGGAAATATTAAGTGGGATATTATCTATGGAAACTTTTCTTAAAATAAATGAAGCTACTCAGCGATATTTATCGCAGAACGATGCTTGGGTACAAGCTTATAATTCACAAGGAAAAGTTGTAAAAGAATTTCAAGCTCCTCCGGACCTTCAATACACGTTTAATGATATCTTATCCATTGAGAAAGAACCATGGAATTCTGAGTATGATATCTCTACTTACTACGATAAGAACGCAGATTATGTGTATGTAATAGGAACGAAGAATGTAAATTATAGCCCAGAACATATTACAGATGAAATTATTAATGGTTCACTTCTAAAAAGTTTGGGAATAATTACACTTATAATTATTATATTAATCATAGGACTTTCATTTTGGTACGGTCAGAGATTCGGAGTACCTTTGTTATACATGATGAAAAGGATTAATAACATGTCCGAAGGTAAGTTAGAAGAACCAAAAAACAAAAAAGGTAAAATTTCCATACTAAACAAAGATGGAAATTTAAACAAAAAATATAAAATTTTTAACGAAGTATTCACATCTTTAGATACACTAGCATTTAATTTGAAAAAAAATGAAGAATTACAAATACAGATGAATAAAACCCGTGAGGAGTGGATTGCAGGGCTTTCTCATGATCTTAAGACACCACTAAGTTCAATATATGGTTATGCCGTTTTACTAGAATCTGAGGCTTATAATTGGTCTAAAGAAGAAACAATTAATTTTGGTAACATTATTAAAGAAAAATCTGAGTATATGAATGAATTAATAGAGGATTTAAATCTTACATATAGATTGAAAAATAATGGACTACCAATAAAAAAAGAAAATCATAATATTACTTCGCTTTTGCAGGAAATAGTTGTTAGTTTTACAGTAGAAGAAAATTACATGCATTTTGAGCATGCGGGAGTATCATTATTTCTTGAAGTAGATATTAAATGGTTTACAAGAATCATTAACAATTTACTAGCAAACGCGATTAAGCATAATCCGAGGGGAACAGAGATCAGTATTAAAGTGGAGCAATCCAATTTGTCTACTACTATTGTAATTGAAGATAATGGAATTGGTATGGATAAAGAAACAGTAGATAATCTTTTTAATCGTTATTACCGCGGTGGCAATACAATGGAGAGTGACAATGGTTCTGGCCTTGGGATGGCTATTGCTCATCAGTTAGTAGTTGCGCATGGTGGGGATGTGATGGTAATCAGTGAGGAGAATAAAGGTACTGTAGTCAAATTGACTTTTTATAAAAATAAAACCAAATAAAAGTACCCCACCATTAGAGTGGGGTACTTTTATTTTTAGAAGTAAACTAACATTTCAAGATTATTTAAAAGACTCAATAATAGTATCTAATAAACCCGTAAACTTAAGGGTCAGGAATATTATACAGAAAATCGAGAATCCTAAACTAAATTTTTGTCCTAATGTTCTTCCTTTTTTTTCTCCTGTTTTCATGACCGACTCTCCTTATGTTCTATATTTGATTTACTTCCTTTATATAGCATTGCCAATATAACTACTAAGATAGCTATATTACCAAATTTACCGAGTGTAGAGAATGTACCATTATCCAATAACATAACTAAAGATTCTTGTAGAGTAGCGAAGAAAATCATTAATGGGACAGACCATACAAAGAAATAATATACGATTGTTCTAATTATTTTTCCATCATACATATAGCCTCTACCATCTTTTGTACATCTTTTGAAAGTCCTCGATAAGAGTACTCGAGATGAAATATAGGTGATGAATAACAATTGTCCCATTCCATATATGATTACCTCTATCCTAACGGACTCTAAGATACATACTGTTAATAAATAGGTACCTGAAATAATAAAAGATGATAAGTGTAAGAAATTTACCCTTTTATTATAGAGTTCTTCAATATCAAAAGGAGCAGAAAATAGTAGTTCCTGATGATTTAAGTCGTCTGACATAAGTATGTGTAAAATGACACTGGTAATAACTAGTGTAAAAATATTGATTAATACAGTTAATAATGAGCCTGAAGAAGCAAATTGGTTTTTATATTCAAGAACACTAGTTAATAAAAATGGTGAAACAAACACAGAAAATAATTTAGGTGATCTTAATAAATATAACAGATCTTTTTTTATAAAATGGCTGCCTATACATTTATGTATTACATTTGAGACCTTATTTAAATAGAAAGATCTATCTAAATCTCTAGAAGAAATCGATAACAATCCTTTGTTATAGCAATAATTAGTCATCCAATAGGCAATAGGAATAAAGCATAGAGCGTTTATTAATACGAACAATGTAAATAAACCAGCATTTAAAAGGTCGATTTTATTAAGCAACAGATAGTTTGGATATTGAAATAAAAGATAAAAGATATTCTCAACAAATTTGTTTTGAGTTAATAAAAATGAGGAGTAGTTTTGTAAGTAGACTATTATAGCAACTACACCGACAGAAGAGAAAGTTACTAGAGAATAAGCAATTGTCTTTAATCCTCTTCCTTTTGAAATGATATAAGCTAGAGCGAAAAGTATATGTGCAATAACACTAAAGAAAATAGAACTAGCTACTATTTGCGGAATAGTAATTAGAAAAATCTCAATAGGTATGTTGTTTGCAAAGTAATTTGCCAAGATAAATGGCAGTAAGAACATCATGTTTATAGTGATAATTTCTATCGCAACGATAAAAAATCTCGATAAAATAATTTGAGAATTTTTAATTGGTGCTACAAGTAATATCTCACGCTCTGGAGAGAGGAAATATTCTTTATAGAACTTTTTAATAGAACTAGATAAAGATATTAAACAAACAAATGCGTATAAACCAAGTATATATTTATTCATATCGTCTTGGATATACTGAGGGAACAGCTTAATAATCAAAAATAGAATTAAAGTTAATACCATGAAAAGAAAAGATATAACAAATACTTCAAGAAATAAGTCTCTTAGAGATCCTTTTGGCTTATGACGGTTTAGCTTATATTTAAATGACAAATAGTTGATAAAGTTCATATAGATTATTCCCGTCCTTCTACAACAGATATGAGATAATCTTCTACACTAGTAAGTGAATTTCGTATCTGTTCTACAGATATATTTTTCTTAACAATTTCCCCATCATTTATAATTGAAACGGTGTCAGCAATTTCCTCAATAATATCTAATGAGTGGGAAGATAAAAAGACGGTTCCACCTGTGGATGTATATTCTGTTAGCATCGATTTAAATTGCTTAATACTTAATGGGTCTAATCCTAGTGTTGGTTCATCATAGACTAAGAGTGCTGGGTCATGAATAATTGATGAAATAATAGCTACTTTTTGTTTATTTCCTCTTGAAAGGTTTTTAATGAGGGTATATTTATATTTCTCCACTTCGAAATGCTTTAAATACTTTTCTATTTTAGTTTCAATTTGTTTAGGGTTTTTTAATCCAAAAAGGTAAGCCATAAAGTTCAGGTGTTCAATAACAGTAAGTTTATCAAAAACAGCAGGGTAGTCTGGACAATAGCCTATATATTTTTTATGTGTTGGATTTTTATAATCCATTATTTCATTTTGGAAAGTTATTTCCCCTTGATTAGGCGTAATAATTCCCATTATGATTTTAATAGTTGTAGATTTTCCAGCTCCATTTCTACCAAGGTATCCACTTATAGTCCCTTTTTTTATTGAAAGAGAATCAATAGATAATACACAAATATCATCATACATTTTTTTTATGTTCTTCAGAATTAAAATATCCATAGCGGGAACTCTCCTTCGTGAAAATTGTTAAATATTGTTTATAGTTTATCATCGTCCATCTCCGAAAAACAATAAGAAAGATTACCTATTAGGGTATAACCCCTAAATAGGTAATCTATTGGTGCTACAATTTTTATTAGTAGCCAAGAATCATACGGATAATTTCGTATACTGTGTATCCTTTTGAGAACCAGTCAACGATTTTACCACCGTTGCTCTTGATGAAGTTTAAAATTTTAGTCACTTCAGCAGCTGTTTTACTAGCAGCAGCCTTAGCTAAGTTTGCAGCCCATGCTAAGAATTGTGGTACCTTGTGGAACGGGATTTTTGAAACAAGAGCTTTTAACGCATTTAAAATTGCAGCCATTTTTTATTTCCTCCAGTAATTTTAAGTTTTTTTCCTAGGCCTTAGGATGACTCTATAATATTATGTAGTTATCTAATAATTCAATAGATTCTGAATAGTATTGCGTAATTCCGCAATAATGGGAAAATTCACTTTTACTGAGATGATTACTCGTGTACCCTATTCATAATGAGTTAAGAGTTGCTAATAATATATATACGTATCGGGAATAGCTAAATTACGTATATGCCGGTATTATTCTGTAATAATATGGAAAAGTTTAGGGGGAAATAGTAGAATTGTTTTAAGAGTTTATTACTGAGATACGATAATATAAGGAGAGTAGAAATGAATAATCAAACCCCAAATATATCTGAAATTGAAGTAGAAATCATTAAAATGATTGCTAAAGAAATGCCGAATAAGCTCATTGCGCATGAACTGAACTATTCTCAAAGGATGATCGAATACTATATTAGTAAGGTGACCAAAAAACTTAAGGTACAAACGAGGGTAGGGATTGTTTCTAAGGCGTATCAAATGAAAATTCTTAGTCCAGACTCACTCGATCCAACTAATGAAAATGGGACAGATTATACGTTTCAATTGTACAAAAATGCTAAATAACTTGGGTTTTATCATAATTTTATAAGCTAGCATTTTAAACAAATATTTAAGAGACTTAAGTATTGCTCATCTATAAATATGTAGATGAAATTAATCCCTTATTGCCTTCATCAATTTATTAAATTAACAACGATTAAAGAAGTTAAACTATATCAAAGTAGCTATAATTATCGAAGCTATTTTCGCCACTTAATACCACCAACTATTACCTACAAACTAATTACTACGGAACTGCACTCAAGATATTACGAAAAGCCCTATAATTATCCTTAAACTTTAGACATTTTAATACTGGTTGTACTGACTCATTTTTATAATCTAATAGCATATAGCGAACTTGTCCTGCTTTTATAAGAAGGCCAATTATATGAATATTGTAAAGTCATACATAATGACTAGTTAAGATAATTCTGAAGGCCCTTTATTTAGAAGGGTAAATTAGAAAGTGGCGTGTCCTTTTTAGTGGGATACGTCACTTTTTAGTTCATATTAAATTTCAAGGTACGTGCATAGTTACAAGCTCCTCTTTTGTTGCAACAGAAGTTCCACGAATTCCGTCATATATTCTCCCATTTTTTATCTAATTTTATTTTGCTTTAAATAAGTCTATTGTCGATAAAAGAAATTCATAATCATAACAGCAGCTTCGCCACACGTAATGTATGGAGTAGGGTAAAGCCCACAGCCTCATTTAGTTGATGCATTTTCTAACACAGAAGCAGAAGTGTAAAGAGATAATAAATATTGTACAATCTGTTTTTACAAACATCGGAACTTTATTTTTGTGGTTCATGTAAAGTGGTGGGCTGAGTTGTTGGGAAATGATAGACAGTAGACATCCAATTTGAATAAGAGTAATGGTAAAATTGAGAAGTATGGAAGAATTGATGAAAAATATAGGTACAATTAAAAGAATTTTGTTGGTAAGAAAGGAAGTGCAAAACGATGGATTTCGAAACAGTGATGCAGGAGCTTGAAGCTCTTGGTAAGGAGCGAACGAAAAAAACGTACATATCTAATGGGGCACACGAGCCGCTTTTTGGTGTAGCTACAGGTGCCATGAAACCAATCGTAAAGAAAATAAAAATAAATCAACCGTTAGCGGAAGAGCTCTATGCTACAGGTAACTACGATGCAATGTACTTTGCGGGTATTATTGCAGACCCAAAGGCTATGAGCGAGTCGGACTTTGATCGTTGGATGGACGGAGCATATTTTTATATGTTGTCTGATTACGTAGTAGCAGTAACGTTATCCGAATCAGATATTGCACAAGATGTGGCGGATAAATGGATTGCAAGTGGTGAAGAGTTGAGAATGTCAGCGGGGTGGAGCTGCTATTGCTGGCTATTAGGGAATCGCCGTGACAATGAATTTTCCGAAAGTAAGATTTACAATATGCTTGAAATGGTAAAAAAAACAATTCATCATTCGCCAGAACGAACGAAATCTGCTATGAATAATTTTCTATATACTGTGGGGGTCTCCTATGTACCACTACATGAAAAGGCATTAGAGGTCGCGAAGGAAGTAGGTACAGTAGAAGTAAAACGGGATAAGAAAAAAACTAGTTTTTTAAATGCTTACGAAAGCATACAGAAAGAAGTTGATAGAGGGCGTCTTGGTTTCAAACGCAAACATGTAAGGTGCTGAGAATGTGGGGTATTAATCCAAGAAGGATTGATACTCTTTTTTGAGGGATGTAATAATTAGGAATGAAATGGAGAGGAGGGACAATATGTTACATACATCTATATTGGAAGATGGATTAGCAATTATCTCGTCATGTAAAGCGCAAACAGGTGACATTTGGAAGGCTCATTACGGGGCGGCATGTATCGGTAGTTACTTTTTTATGAAAAATAATCACGATCTAAACTCGGAACTTACTGAGCTTGTTTTTAGGCAAGCAAAAGAGATGTCCAATAACGTAATAGAGAGAAAAAGGGGACAAAATAACGCTCATTACGATGAAGGAAGTGCTGTACGTGCGATACTTGAAGCACTTGATAACACGATTGATCAGCTTCATTGGGTTGGTCATAATGTTATCTATGCTGCAGCGAGCTTGTTAGCCATCCGTGAGTTAGAAGGATGGGGGAGTGAGGAGGAGATTGCTGGAATAACGGATCTCATACAATCGTTTGAAAGGACGATTCCAGGCAGATCATGGATTGGCTTTTCTGCTTCGGAAGTAAAAAGGATGACGATTACGGACGAAGATGGATTTTCACCTATATCAAATCCAGAAGAGCTTTCTCTACTTGTTTTAGAAGAGTTAGCACAGTTTCAAACGATTTACCGAGCTGAATCGCACCATGATTTAATTGGCCATATGTTAACTTTCTCCCATGCGTTGAATAGTTTATATGATCTTGGTCATACTTCCTTTTTCAAGAGAGGGTTACTGCCCGTTTTAAAAATAATGAAAGTTCTCCGAAGTAGTAAGAATATAAAACAAGAAGATGCAATCAAATTAGTTTCGCCTGTGGACCAGCTACCTTTACAGCGAGCAAAACGAGCGGCTGTACTTCCGAGTGAGACGGAGTTTTGGAAGAAGGGTTATCGTGAGAAAGATTGGGATTACGGTCACGTATTTAAATTTTCGGATAGCTTCTACGACCATCTGCGACGAGTAGAGAAAGTAAAAGAAATATATATTGAGAATTTTCGCTATGTCATTACCCAGTGGTAATAAGTTGAGTGACGAGAAGAGTATAGTGAAGTACAAATTCTTGATTATATTTTCATACAAGATTAGCTAGGTTTTAACAATAGTAGCCTTCCATTCATATAGTAAATAGTAGAGTCAATTTAGCAATGACGTAATCAGCAATAGTAAGTAAAGAAGGTACTTGTCATGTACCAGCTCATTAGGTGATGTAGTTTAATTGCTAGATAAGAGGGATAATCAACAAAAAATTGATAGGAGTGATAGCGATGGGAGGAACACAGTTAACGGGACGTGTCATCTTTAAAGGGGATCCTGGTTATATAGAGGCAGTGAAGAACTGGAACCCTTATGTGGATGCTTTTCCTCTTGTTTTTGTTTTTGCACAACATACGTGTGATGTAAGTAATGCGATTAAATGGGCTCGTGAGAATGACGTACCATTACGTGTGAGAAGTGGTCGCCATGCGTTAGATAAGAATCTTTCCGTTGTAAATGGAGGTATTGTTATCGATACGAGTGACATGAATAAAGTGTACTTGGATAAACGAAACGCGATTGCAACGGTTCAACCAGGAATACGTGTCGGTCCGCTTGTAAAAGGATTAGCCCGAGAAGGATTTATGGCCCCATTTGGAGATAGTCCAACTGTTGGAATTGGCGGAATTACGACGGGTGGTGGATTTGGAGTCGTTTCCCGCTCGATTGGCTTGATAAGTGATAATCTTCTTGCGTTAGAAACAGTAGATGCAAATGGGGAGATTATTCAAGCGAATCATTGTTGTAATGAGGATTTATTATGGGCTTATAGAGGAGGTGGCGGTGGGAATTTCGGGTATAACACACAATACACGTTTAAAGTTCATCGTGCGCCAACTACGGCAACTGTCTTCAACATTATTTGGCCGTGGGAACAATTTGAAGACGTATTTAGAGCGTGGCAAGAATGGGCACCGTTTGTCGATTCACGATTAGGATGTATACTTGAGATTTTCAGTAGAGTAAATGGATTATGCCATGCAGTAGGTATTTTCTTAGGCCCAGAGGAAGAGGCAATCCAATTACTAGAGCCACTAACTAGTACTGGAACACCAACGC
Source organism: Priestia taiwanensis (assembly GCF_014638355.1). Lineage (GTDB taxonomy): Bacteria > Bacillota > Bacilli > Bacillales > Bacillaceae_G > Priestia_D > Priestia_D taiwanensis. The sequence goes on along the minus strand of NZ_BMFK01000006.1, from coordinate 51,611 downwards.
AAATTATCATTGAAGAATTACCTTATTTAGATGCAATCGAGTTCTTAGATCCTCCTGAGCCACCTGTAGCAGATCAAAATTTTAAGTTCTCTTCTGCTTGGGGATTGAATCTCTGGACGGACGAGCCAATTTCTATTATGAGGCAATTTTTAGAAGAGTCACCAGGGACAGAATCTAATTTCTTCTTTATTAATTGGGGTGGCAAGATTAGCAAAGTTCCTAGCAAAGAGACAGCTTTCTTTTGGCGTAGTCCGTTATTTTACACAGAATGGAATGCTACGTGGAAGGAGCCATCGGAAGAAGCAGCGAGCCTTGCATCTGTTGAACGAGTACGTCAGCTAATCAAACCATATGTGACAGGTTCGTATGTGAATGTTCCAGACCAAAACATTAGAGATTTCGGAGAAGCATATTATGGTTCAAACTTTGCACGCCTTCGAACAGTAAAAACAAAATACGATCCAGAAAATGTGTTTCGTTTTCCACAAAGTATCCCGCCGTTTCAGTAAAGAAGTACATGTTTTAAACACCTCTCAAAAAATAGAGAGGTGTTTTTTGTGTATATTTGTTGAAAGCTTTAGAACTTTAACGCACATTCTTCATTTATTTTCATCAAATTTTCATATTTCATTTTTATAATGTAGGAATAATCTTGATGAAAAAGGAGGGCTGATACGATGCCTTCAGCTTGGGTAATTGGTTCCCTTGTCATTCAAAGTTCCCTTGTCATACTTGTGATAAGTCTCATAGTAGGGTTTCTCTTTTTTACGTTCATCATTAGTTCCCATTCAAAAGTAGAGACGAAGAAGAGAATAGATGAAATAAGCTCATTGTTTACTGCGTTTGTTATTTCATTATGGATAGGGAAAATAGTGATTAATTTTTCTGTATTTCTAGCTGATCCACGCGCTATTGTGGCATATCCAAGTGACTCGAAAGCATTTTATTTTGCAGTGCTTGCAACGATTTTATATGCCAAGTATAGAATTATCACTAGCACATTTCATATGTGGAGTGTTCTTTTCTCTTTTATCGTAATTTTCTTAAGCTCATCCTTAATATATGAATTTATCCAAATTCTATGGGGAGATAAGGTACAGACATGGGGATATTTAGGGTTACTTGTGATGCTTCTAACGATAGTGATTCTACTGCAGGAGAAAATAAAAACAGACAGGATTGCGTGCATCATACTCGTTGGATGGAGTATAGGAAAGTGGGCACTATCAGTGTTTTCTACGACATTCGTTTTTCATTTCTACTTACATAGTAGTTTTTATATCATTATGTTTATATGTAGCATAGGACTAATTATGAATAGAAAGAGGTTGAACAGATGACAACAGATATTACAATTTGGCTTGCGTTAGGCGCGGGAATTTTATCCTTCCTTTCACCGTGTACGCTACCTATTCTTCCAGCATATTTATCGTATATTACAGGGATGAGTATTAAGGAGATTCAGACGCAGAACACACTAAAAATACGTAGTAAATTACTCGTACACGCTATCTTTTTCCTCATCGGTGTTTCGATGATTTTCATTAGTTTAGGTATTGGTGTTTCTTTTTTAGGACAATGGATTCAAGGTGTATTATCGGGTAATACAGGCTTGTTCTTACAAAGAATAGCAGGGATTTTTATTGTTATAATGGGGTTATTTGTGACAGGTTGGTTTAAATTTACACCACTGATGCGCGAAAAACGATTCCGTTTTTCAAAGAAACCAGTAGGATATATGGGCACTGTTTTTGTTGGAATGGGGTTTGCTGCGGGATGGACACCGTGTATAGGACCAATCTTTTCATCTATTTTAGTAATAGCGGGCAGTAATCCGACGGAAGGTGCGTTATACACGATGATGTATGTTATTGGCTTTGCGATTCCGTTCCTTGTGTTGACATTCTTCTTAGGTTCTGCGAAGTGGCTTGTCAAACATAGCCAAAAGATTATGAAGATAGGTGGAATCGCGATGATTATGATGGGTGTGCTGCTCTTTACAGGACAAATGACTCGCATTTCTATTTTCTTCTTACAACTGGTACAAGATAGCTGGTTTGCTAAGTTAGGTTAAGAAGGAGGTACTTATAATGAAAAAAATAATGATAATTATGGTTCTATTTGGGATGCTTGGCTGGACCGTCTATGAGCTTGCTTTCCAAACGAATCATACGTTGAGCTCAGAGGTCAAAGAGGATAAGAAAGAAGAAGTTTCTTCCGCTAATGAGACACAAAAAAATGAGAAAACACAGAATGCCATTGTGGGATTAAATGTAGGGGATATTGCTCCTGATTTTCAACTTCAAACGTTAGACGGGAAGACCGCAAAGCTATCAGATTACCGAGGCAAACGGGTCATGGTGAACTTTTGGGCTACTTGGTGTCCGCCATGTCGTGCGGAAATGCCAGATATGGTGAAACTCTATGAAGAACAAAATGTGATGATTCTAGCAGTTAATTTGACACAAACGGAACCTGGGACACAAGCAGTACAAAGTTTTGTAAATGAGTTTGGATTACCATTCCCAATTTTATTAGATGAAGAAATTAACGTAGCTACTCAATATGAAGTACGTCCGATTCCGACTTCCTATATGATTGATTCCCAAGGAATAATTCACTATAAAGCGTTAGGTGCATTAAATCATGAGATGATGGTACAAATAGTCGAACAGATGAAATAGCTTCTATATATGCGTACAATAGGAGAAGAGGTGATTCGGATGAAACGAACAATATTAGTCGTAGAAGATGATAACATGATTCGTGAACTTATTAGAATCTATTTGAAAAAGGCAGGATACGATGTTGTGGAAGCTAAGGATGGGGAAGAAGCGAAAGATGCTTTGTTGACACACCATCCATGCTTAATTGTGCTTGATTTAATGTTACCTAAACTTAGTGGAGAAGAGTTCTGTACATGGGTTAGGGAGCAAGAACGAAATGAAGTAGCAATCATCATTCTTTCTGCTAAAACGCAAATAGGTGACAGAATTAATGGGTTAAATATCGGAGCGGATGGATATTTAACAAAGCCGTTTGATCCGGATGAATTAGTGGCGCATGTTGAGGCAGTCTTGCGGAGAATGGGACAGTTTTGCGAAAAAATGACCTATGATGGGCTATGTATAAAACCGAGAAAAGGAGAGGTCATGTTGTTCGATAAACAATTGAATTTGACGAAACATGAATTTCAGCTTCTTTCTTATTTTATGGAGAATCCTAATATTGTTTTATCAAGGGAAGACCTCATTCATAAATTGTACCCATATGATGAAAAGACTGTATTGGATCGCACAATTGATGCCCATATAAAAAAGCTACGTGAAAAAATTGAAGATAATCCATCTTCTCCAAAGCGTATTTGTACAGTTAGAGGAATGGGGTATAAGTTTGTTTATGAGTAATGATAGAAAGAAATCATGGTTACCGAAACGTTTTTTATGGCGGTTAACATTTCTAAATATCGTCATTGTTGCTTCTTTTATTGTCTTAAGTAGCTGGGCGATCTATAATACAGCTTGTTTTCTAGTAGATGGAATGGAAGCGATGGATGTGCAGAAATTAAATCAATTTGATTCCACACTTTTTCAATACTTATGGATATTTAGCGTTACTGCAATTGTGATGGGAAGTATCGTACATTTTTATTTGACGAGAACATTGACACGCCCGTTAAGGGGATTAATTGAGTCAACGAAAAGTATGAAAAAGGGGCAATATCCTACTCCTATCGAGGTAAGCTCTGAGGATGAAATTGGACAATTGTCTGTTCAATTTAATAGCTTAGTGCAGCAATTGAAAAACAATGAACAGTATCGACAAAAGCTTATATCCGACTTGTCCCACGAATTTCGAACACCCTTATCTAATTTAAATGGCTACCTTAACGCCATGAAGAATGGGGTAATTGAAGGGGATCAAAAGTTATATGAATCATTGCATGAAGAGTCGAAGCGACTTATTAGTATGGTAGAACAATTAGAGAAGCTAAAAGAATGGGATTCTGTATCCCAACAATTGTTTTCTGACAAGAAAGTAGTAGACATGGCACTTCTAATGGAACAGTCAGTAGAGATGTTTCGTTGGACGATGGAGAAAGCAGATATCGAAGTAGGATGTAAGGTGGAGAACGGATTGGTGAATGTATACAATGGGGGCATTACACAAGTTCTCAGTAATTTACTTGATAATGCTGTTCGTTATTATCGAGGGACGGGGCCAATTACGATAACAGGAGAGTGTCTAGATAGAGAGTACAGAGTTTGTATTAGTGGTCCAGGACAGGAAATTCCAGAAACAGAACAGGATAAAATCTTTGAACGATTTTACCGAACGGATCCGTCACGTAGTCGCGAAACGGGAGGGACAGGATTAGGACTAGCTATCACAAAAGAAATCGTGAAATCTCATCATGGTGAAATTGGAGTTCACTCAAATGGTAATGAGCATACGTTTTGGTTTACGCTCCCTTTACATGCAGTATCGGCAACAAATGATAAGAACGAATGTTGAATGAAATCGGTGTGTCCCTGTCGTTAGATAAAATCTAACGACAGGGATTTTTTTATAAACGATATTATTTAGGCTTGTTCATGTATCTCTTCGTAAAAAGTAATTCGATTGGAGAAGGGATCAACAACGGTTAATTCGATTGTCCCCCAAGGTGCCTTTACGATGTTTGGATTAGCATAAGCATATTCCTTTTGTGATAAAGAAGCGTGATAATCCTTTAGACCACGTATGTTTATTCGAATAGCACTACCGGGAGAGCAATCTCCATGATGTTCAGATAAATGGAGAGTCATATCTCGGAACGAAAGTTGAAAATAAAAAGGCATATTTTCTGCATATTGATGTTCCCAGTCTAGTTGGAATCCTAAGTAGTCGACATAAAACAAATGGGCTTTTTCAACATCAAAAATCCGAAAGATAGGTGTAATCATTTAACGGTACACTCCTGTTCATAAAAAAGTTTATTTTATTCATTTTAAGCTATCTATAGGGTTTTATATAGAAAAAAGAAAGGGGTGTATCGGGAAATGGTATTACTTATTCAATTGTAATATAATCAACATGCGAACAAATATTCTTGTTTGCACTTTAATATTAATATAAAGGAGTGAGAAGATGAACGATTATTCGACAATTACGTTACATATGATAAGGCATTTTAATGTGGATCCTGCGCATGTTTTTCAGGCGTGGCTGACTCCTGAAATGATGAGGAAATGGTTCTTTACACTAGAGCACACAAATAAAGTGACAACCAATACTCCTCAAGTTGGAGGCGGTTGGGAGGTTGTGGATCATCGTGAGGGAACAGATTACCGAGCGATAGGAGAATACCTGGAGATTACTTCTTCAACAAAATTAGTATTTACGTTTAAAATGCCACAGTTTAGTGATACAGAAGATACGATTACGGTTGAATTTAAAGAGGTACCTCAAGGGTGTGAAATGAATTTCTCTCAATGCATTATTGTTCCTCATGAAGAAAGTTGGACAGAGGCAGACATTGAAAAAGCATCGAAAGAATATCACGATGGTTCTGAACATGGTTGGAACTTAATGTTCATGGGCTTGAAAGAGTTAGTAGAAACAGGACAAATCAGTTATAAAGGTTACTGATTTGGAGAAAGGAAGAATGAAACATGCCGAACGTAAAAAGAACGCTACGAACGTGTGAGAAAGGCCACGAATATTACAAGAGCAGTGATTGCCCGACTTGTCCAACATGTGAGCAAGAACGTAAGCCGAAAGATGGATTTCTTTCAAAGCTATCTTCACCTGCAAGAAATGCATTGGAGCATGAAGGGATAACGACACTAGAAAGGTTATCGCGATATACCGAGAAAGAAATTTTGAGGCTTCACGGTATGGGCCCGGCTTCTATGCCTAAGCTTAGAGCTTCTTTAGAAGAAGTAGGGTTATCATTTAAAAGTTAAAAAATCTCTCATTCGATTTTTTTATCGGATGAGAGATTTTTTTATGAATAGCATATTGTACGAACAGTTGAAAAAATATACAATTAAATGAGAATGATTATCATTTTTATTTATTGCTTGTTATAAGAATTAGTATAAGCGTGTTTATACAATCTATTTCAGGCAGATAAATGAAAGAAAAGGGGGATGAAAGGTGTTAAAGGCATTCTTTGCTTATTATAAGCCATATAAATGGTTATTCATTATTGATTTTTCTTGTGCCATTTTAGCTGCATTGTTAGAGTTAGCATTTCCGTTAATGATTAATAGGGTCATTGATGATTTATTACCAACTGGGGACTGGAGTTTCATTGTATGGGCTTGTATTGGCTTGCTTGGGATTTATATTTTTAGTTCATTCTTACATTATGTTGTGACATATTGGGGGCATATGCTTGGAATTAATATTGAACGGGATATGAGGAAGAAGCTATTTGATCATGTTCAAAAACTATCTTTCGGCTTCTTTGATAACAACAAGACGGGTCATCTTGTTTCGCGTATGACGAATGATTTAATGGATATGGGAGAAATTGCGCATCATGGTCCAGAGGATATGTTCATTGCGATGATGACGTTAGTTGGTACATTCTGTTTAATGCTTTCTATTAATTGGCAGCTAGCTATTTTAACGTTTATTATTATTCCGTTTTTAATTATTTTAGCAATTTATTTCAGTAAGAAAATGTCGCGTGCATTTAGCCAAATGTTCGCGGATATTGCTGATTTTAATGCGAGAGTAGAAAACAATGTGAGTGGTATTCGTGTTGTTAAGGCATTTGCTAACGAAAATCATGAAATTAAGCAATTTGCGGTGAATAATGAGCGATTCCGTACAACGAAGCTTCAGGCGTATAGAGTGATGGCTTGGAATTCTTCCATCAGCCACTTGTTAATGAAGATCATCCTGTTGTTCGTATTAGGTTGTGGTACGTGGTTTGTTATCGAAGGGGAAATGACCTTTGGGGAATTTATGGCGTTCGTTCTCCTTTCTAATATCTTCTTAGGACCAATTCAAAAAATAAACTCCGTTATAGAAACGTATCCAAAAGGAATAGCTGGTTTTCGTCGTTATTTAGATTTACTTCATCACGCACCAGATGAGAAGGATGTAGAGGATGCGATTGAAGTGAAGCATGTACATGGAGATATTATGTATAAGAATGTAACATTTAGCTATGAAGGAAAAGAAAATGTACTAACGAATATGAACTTCTCGGTTCATAGGGGAGAAACGGTGGCGCTTGTTGGTCCATCTGGAGGCGGGAAGACAACGCTTTGTAGTTTGTTGCCACGGTTTTATAATGTGCAAGAAGGAAGTATTACGATAGATGGTATCGATATTAAAGAGATGACACTTCAATCATTACGTCAGCAAATTGGTATTGTCCAGCAAGATGTATTCCTATTTGATGGAACGGTTCGTGAAAACATTGCGTATGGCAGACTTGATGCGACGGAAGAAGAGATTTTCGAAGCTGCAAAGAAAGCACAGTTGGAAGAGGTTATTCTAGGATTGGCGGATGGATTAGATACGTTAATTGGAGAACGTGGTGTCAAATTATCTGGAGGACAGAAGCAACGACTTTCTATTGCGAGAATGTTCTTGAAGAACCCTCCAATTCTTATTCTTGATGAAGCAACTTCCGCATTAGATACAGAAACAGAAGCAGCAATTCAGCAAGCGTTAAACGAACTATCACAAGGAAGAACAACGCTCGTTATTGCACACCGTCTAGCTACCATTAAAAATGCAGACCGAATTCTTGTCATAACAGAAGAGGGAGTGACAGAAGACGGAACACATGAAGAATTGCTTGAAGCAGGAGGAGTATACAGTAGGTTACATCACGCACAGTTTAGTATGTAGCTATATTGTATCTCATTCATTATTAGGGGAATGTTGGCTCATCCAGCATTCCTTTTCCTTGTTCTTGTCACAAAAATGTAAAATCATTTTGCTAGCAAGATGAATGAGAAACATGTCACAATATACATAGAGAGGAAAAGCGAGGTGTTTTTCATATCGAACGAGTTGAAAGTTCTGTTTAGACACAAGATAGAATATCCAATCAGAAAGGAGATATAACATGGATTTTCATCAGAAACAAACAGAAGACGTACTAGGAGAAGTAAATTCAACGGAGAATGGATTAGCTGTTGAAGAAGTAAAACACCGGCTTGAACGTGACGGTTATAATGAAATATCAGATAAGGAAAAAGTTCCGACGTGGAAGTTATTTTTAGAAACATTTAAAGACCCGATGGTGATTGTGCTTCTCGCAGTTGCCGGTATTCAAATTTTAATAGGTGAGCTTGCAGAATCGCTCATTATTTTTGTCGTTCTTCTTATTAATTCGGTTATAAGTGTTGTTCAAACGAAGAAGGCAGAGAGTTCATTAGAAGCACTACGTAATATGTCTGCACCAGAAGCGAAAGTGATTCGTAACGGGATGAAGCAAACGATTGCGGCAAGGGAACTCGTTCAGGGAGATATCGTGTTCTTAGAAGCTGGTGATTACGTTCCTGCTGATGGACGTGTCATTGAAAGCGGCTCACTGAAAGTAAATGAAGGAATGTTAACTGGTGAATCAGAAGCGGTTGAGAAGTATACTGATGCAATAGAAGGCGAAGTGGCATTAGGCGATCGACGGAACATGGTATTCAGTAGCTCGCTAGTTGTATATGGACGGGGTACATTTGTTGTAACTGGTACAGGGGAGAAAACAGAAGTCGGCAAAATTGCACATATGCTTTCGACAGCAGAGCAAAAAGAAACACCGTTGCAACGCAAGCTTGGCGACTTCAGTAAAAAGTTAGGTATCGGTATTTTATTACTTTGTATTGCGATTTTTGCCGTACAGGCACTCCGTATTTGGCTTGGTGGTACAACGACGAATATGACGACAGCACTAATTGATGCGTTAATGTTCTCAGTTGCAGTTGCAGTTGCGGCAATCCCAGAAGCATTGCAATCCATCGTGACAATTGTGTTGTCTGTTGGAACAAATAAAATGGCGAAGCAACATGCAATTATTCGAAAGCTTCCTGCAGTAGAGACGTTAGGATCTACACGTATTATTTGTACAGATAAAACAGGTACCCTTACACAAAACAAAATGACGGTGACAGATCATTTTCTCCCAGTTCATAAAAGTGAACGATTACCTGAAAACATAGAAGAATGGGATGGCTCAGAGCGTCTACTTGTTCGTATTGCAGCGCTTTGCAATGATTCCTACATAAATGAAGATGGACAAGAGGTAGGAGATCCAACGGAGGTTGCATTAATTAATTTTGCGAATAAGCATGGTCATGAGTATGAGCAGCTACGCGCTACTTATCCACGAAAAGCAGAGTTGCCATTCGATTCAGATCGCAAGTTGATGTCGACTGTTCATATGATTGATGGCCAGGTATTGATGTTAACAAAAGGTGGCCCTGACGTCATGTTCAATCGTGCTACCCATGTGTTAGTAAATGGTCAAGAAGAAATTATGACAGCAGAGTTACTTGAACGTTTCGTAGGGGCAAATGAAGATTTCTCTAATCAGGCATTACGTGTTCTTGCATATGGATATAAACGAGGTGTGAAGAAGGATGTTATTACACCTAATGATGAACGTGACCTTGTCTTAGTTGGATTAACTGCTATGATGGATCCACCGAGAGAAGCGGTATATAGCGCAATTGAAGAATCGAAAAAAGCTGGTATTCGAACAATCATGATTACAGGTGACCATAAGACAACTGCCCAAGCAATTGGTCGTGATATTGGTTTAATGGAAAAGGATGATATTGCGGTTACAGGGAAAGAATTAGATGCGATGTCAGAAGAAGAGTTAGAGCAGAAGCTAGATAAGATTTCGGTATACGCACGTGTATCACCAGAAAATAAAATACGTATTGTCCGTGCTTGGCAGAAACGAGATGCGGTTACAGCAATGACTGGTGATGGTGTGAACGATGCCCCAGCCCTAAAGCAAGCGGATATCGGAATTGCGATGGGTAGTGGTACAGATGTAGCGAAAGATGCTTCTTCTATGATCTTAACAGATGACAATTTCGTCTCCATTGTGAATGCTGTTCAAGTGGGAAGGACGGTATTTGATAACATTAAGAAAGCAATCGGCTATTTGTTCTCAGGGAACTTAGGAGCGATTATCGCAATCTTGTATGCGGTTATTTTCAATTTACCAAATCCGTTTACAGCCTTGCAGTTATTATTCATCAACCTTGTGAATGATTCTCTACCTGCCATTGCATTAGGAGTAGAGAAGTCAGAGCCAGATGTGATGAATCGAAAACCACGTTCTGTCAATGAAGGAATATTTGCTGGTGGAACAATGAGAACAGTCATAACGCGTGGTACTTTAATTGGTATTGCAGTTATTATTTCCTTCTATATTGGTTTATCTCATTCAGATGAGATGGGAGTAGCGATGGCATTCACTACGTTGATTTTATCGCGTACATTGCAAACATTTGCGGCTCGTTCCAATACGCAAACAGCAATAGCGTCTGGATTATTTAGTAACAAGTATGTAATTGGTGCGGTTATACTTGGTTTCGTCTTATATGGAATCACTGTTTTACCGTTTGCGCGTGGTGTATTTGATATACCAGCTGCATTTGGTCTAACAGAGTGGCTTATCGCAGCAGGATTATCAGTAGCTTCGTTAATTTGTATGGAGCTTATCAAAGTTATTCAATATCGAAAAGGATAAATATAAAATCCCCGGCAGAGCGGTCTGGCGGGGATTTTTATGTGAAGGAAAGATAGAAGGAGCATTCTACTCATGCTACAGCATCGCTTTGAGAAGAGATGTTTTAGTATGTTGGATTTCTATACAGATAAAATTTTGGATATTTAAAGATTTTTCATGTGAAGTTTAGACTATTTTAAGATTTATGTGATATGGTTTGTGTAGATAAATCACGTATAAGATATGGTAGGAAGAATGACGTAAATGATAGAGCAAGGAGGGTGTTCGAGATGTCTATAAAAACAAGGTTTTTGTTATCGTATATAGGTGTAATAGTCATATTTATTACCTTATTGCTCGTTGTCGGTTTTTTATTTCTATTTGCGATAACTGGAGATTTACGATCGATTGAGCATTTCTATAATAAATCGTATGTACAAAAACCTTTGACGAATGTAGAAGAATCGGCTTTTACAGATCTCATGTATATGGCAAAAAAGGAGCAACAGAGTCTGTCTGATGAAGAAAAATTAAAGGAGATTGAAGCAGATTCGATCGATATTTTAATTAAAAGAGAGCAGGAGCTTGTATACACTTCTCCTAATCTAAATGAAAAGAATTTGCTAGAGTCGCTTCCGGAATTCGAATCGACGAATATTAATACACGTGGTTCAATGAAGACGGAAGACAACTTTTATACTTATGTGAAGTATGATTTCTATTTTGCGAATAAAGATAAGGGCAGTGTATTTGTCTTACGAAAAGTAAATCCATACGCGGAGTTAACAAGAGAGTGGTTTCCACTATTATTCGGTCTATTGCTGTTCCTGTTTACGATGGCAATTGGTATCTTAAATTATTTAGTTTCTCGAAGTATCATAAAGCCTATTTTAGTGATGAAAGAAGGCGCAGAACGGATTAAGGAAGGGAATCTCGATTTTGAGATGACACCTACATCGAACGATGAAATTGGACAATTAAATCGAGCATTTGAAGAAATGCGAATAAAGTTAAAAGAATCGATACAGATGCAACTGCAATACGAAGAAAATAGGAAGGAGTTGCTTTCCAATATTTCGCATGATTTGAAGACGCCGATTACGTCAATTCTTGGTTATGTAGAAGGGATAAGGGACGGGGTAGCTAATACGGAAGAAAAAAGGGAAAAGTATTTAACGACCATTTCGACAAAAGCGAAAGATATGGATGTATTAATAGATGAACTTTTTCTATTCTCGAAACTAGATTTAAAGAAAGTTCCATTTAATTTTGAAACCATACCTTTACATAACTATATGAGTGATTATGTGGGAGAGACATCTCTTGATTTAGTGGAGATAGATGTCCATATTACACTTCTTTCGCAGGAGAACTCTCTGTATGTAAAAGCAGATCGTGATAAGTTAAGGCGTGTATTATCGAATTTAATTAGTAATTGTGTGAAGTATATGGATAAGAAGTATAAACAAATTACTATTGAATTAATAGAGAAACAGGATGAAGTAATGATTCAAGTAAGTGACAATGGATCTGGAATTGAGGAAGCTGCATTACCATATATCTTTGATCGTTTCTATCGTGCGGAACTATCTCGTAATTCTCAGACAGGAGGCAGTGGCTTAGGATTAGCCATTGCGAAGCAAATTGTCTTAGAACACGGCGGAGATATTTGGGCTACGAGTGAGTTCGGGAAGGGTACAACGATACACTTTTCATTGAAAAAAGTAGAGGGACGAGGTGGGAAATAATGAAGAAAATACTGTTAATTGAAGATGAAGTGAGTATTGCAGAATTACAGAGAGACTACTTGGAGATTAATGGTTTCTATGTTGATATGGAGCACAACGGTAATCAAGGATTGAAGCAAGCTCTTCAAGGAGAGTACGATTTAGTTATTTTAGATATCATGCTTCCTGAAGTGACTGGATTTGAAATTTGCAAACAACTTCGGGCAGTAAAAAATATTCCGATTTTATTTGTATCTGCGAAGAAAGAGGATATTGATAAAGTTCGTGGCCTTGGTTTAGGAGCAGATGATTATATTACGAAGCCGTTTAGCCCGAGTGAATTAGTAGCTAGAGTAAAAGCACATATCTCACGGTATGAACGTCTGGCAGGGAATCAAGTCACGACAAATCTTATTTCCATCCATGGTATTTCCATTGATACATCTGCAAGAAAAGTGCAGGTAAATGGGGAAGAAAAGGGCTTTACGACGAAGGAATTTGATTTGCTTGTCTTTTTTGCAAAACATCCGAATCAAGTATTAAGTAAAGAGCAGTTATACGAACGGATCTGGGGTTTTGATTCAGCGGCAGATGTTTCAACTGTGACTGTTTATATACGAAAATTACGTGAAAAAATTGAACGGGATCCTGCACATCCTAAGTTTTTAGAAACTGTGTGGGGAGCAGGATATCGATTAAATGTATAAATAGGAAATCTCGTCACAAGAGTGATGAGATTTTTTTATGTATTTTATGTTTCCATGAAATGTTAATGTTTTCTATGGTTTTTTTGAAAAAATTTATCTTTTTTTAAGAAATGATTTATAGGAGGTTTATGTTTTCGTATTACGCTATGTCTATAGGGATGAAAGGAGATTGTTCGATGAAAAATTGGTTAGCTGGGGTCTTTGGAATATCTCTATTGCTTCAAGGTTGTGTTTCAATCAATCAAGAAGACACGGTCGAGGAGGAGAGTGTAATGGTGGGGAAGCAAGTACAACAGCAGGTACAAAAAACATCAAATGACATGTTACTTCAAGCTACAGAACGTGGCGAGACAGAAACAGTAAAGAGTTTAATTGATAAAGGTGTAAATGTGGATGTGCAGGATACAAACGGACAAACTCCGCTCATGGTTGCAACCTATAAGAATGATATTGAAACTGCAACATTATTAATCGCCGCTGGAGCAAATGTAAATATTCAAGATGATTTAAAGAATACACCTTTCTTATATGCGGGAGCAGAGGGATATTTGGAGATTCTGAAGATGACAATTGCAGCCGGTGCGGACACTACCATTACCAATCGTTACGGAGGTACAGCTCTTATCCCTGCTGCGGAGCACGGGTATGTGGATGTCATTCAAGAACTCCTCACGATGACGACGATTGATGTAAATCATGTTAATAATCTTGGATGGACAGCTCTCATGGAAGCAGTTATTTTGAACGATGGTAAAGAAAAGCAACAGCAAGTCATACAAATGTTGATTGATCACGGAGCTGATGTGAATATTCCAGACAATGAACATGTAACACCTTTACAACACGCAAAAGCAAAAGGATATAAGGAAATTGAACGCATTTTATTAAGAGCAGGAGCAAAATAATTACGATAGAAAAGAGGAGACATGGATATGAAGAAAAAAGCAAAAATCTTATCACCAGTACTATTAGGCTTAACGTTAGTTATAACAGGATGTACCGGTAATCCGCAAGAGAGCAAGCCTGAAACAAAGCAAGAACAAACGAAGGAACAACAGACAAAACCAAGTGCGATACAGATTCAAGAAGTAAAGCCATTAAATGCGTTGACGTTGCAAATAACATTTGCTGAACCACTATCAAAAGACGAGGTAGATGGAAGTAAGTTAGATGAAATTAAGAAAAGCTTTGCCTTTGATAATGGCATGAGCATTGTCAATGTTCCGCAATTAAAAATTGGTGCAACAAGCACATATGTTGTCCCAGTGACAATTCAAAAGCCAGGAACTACATATACACTTAGTTACAATGGTGGAGAAAAGAAGACATTCGCAGCAAGCGATGTGAAAGTGGGGATGAATGGAACGAAACAAGTAACAAATGATACGTTTGAAATTGATTCTTTACAAACAGATGGTGTTGTAGATTATGCGAATATTATTGAGGCATACAAAGCTGGTAGAGGAGATCAGTCATTCCAAGTAAATGATGAAAATAAAGATGCGAATGGAAAACAGTATCAAGTTATTTCTTCTTTACGAGATCGTGAAGTAACAGTAACGTCAGATAAAGGAGAAGCAATCGTAGCGAAGTATGTTCCATTTACGCAAGCTGCAGATAGAAGACAAGCACCAAAATTCCGTTTACCAGAAGGGAAACTATTAACACCAGGCGTGAAATATACAGTGTCATCTGACTGGGCGACATTTAAAAATCCAACGTTTACAGCAGCGCAAATTACTCCGCTTGTAATGAAGTCAGCAGAAGAAATCGATGATAAGTCATTCCAAGTAACGTTAGATAAAGATCCGGGTATGGAATTACTTGCAGGAAGAAGTGTGCAACTAGAAGCGGAAGACGGAAGCAAAGTCCAAGCGCAATATCGTTTCTCATCTCGTAAAGGTGCGGTAGGTATCTTTGATGTAAAAGATAAAACATTAAAAGCAGGAGTGAAATATAAAGTGGTGCCAACGAACAACTGGGCTAATGCGGATGGTGTAACATTAACAGCGAAGTAATATTTAAAAAGTACAAGAGGAAAGATAATTCTTCTTGTACTTTTTTATTCTATAAGGGTATATAAATAATGTTAGACAAATATGTGAAAAGGGAATTATTTGAATTGGTGGATATATAGTAGTACGGTTACATATAAAAATATTCTTCGTTATAATATTTTCTTTCCATAGAAATAAGAAAAGGAGAGGTTATTATGTCACGTACAACTGAATTTGTGTTAGGTCTTATTGGTGGTATTTTTGGTATTATTTTTGCATTTGTAGCTTTAATGATTGGTGGCTTAGGTGCTGTACTTGAAGCGAATGGAGCAGATAGTGTTATTGGATTAGGATGGGGAGCTGTTGCTTTATCAGTCTTAGGAATTGTAGGTAGTGCAAAAGTAAAGAGTAATGCTAAGACTGGCGGTATTATGATGACAATTGCTGCAGTTGGCGGATTTATTTGTATTTCTATGCTTTACTTCTTACCTGGAGTCTTACTATTAATTGGTGGGTTAATGGGTATTTTACGTAAAGAGAAATAATCCCCGTTATTATATTTACTAATAGAAACACCCCATTGTTCGATAGATGAATGATGGGGTGTTTTTTGTCTAAATGTTTAAAACCCTAATCCAGAGAGCCATTTTAAGACCCTTTTTTCTCTTATTTTTATATTCTCTTTCTCTATATCTCCAATATGGCGTCCTTATTCGTGTTGAAGTATATCGTTTATAGTTGCATGAAAAAGGGATGGTTATAGCGAGATAATGGTTACCTGTTAAAGGTGAAAACATCCTATGTACGCGAATTATGTCTAAGTGTTTATTTAATTGCAAGTGATTGATAGAGATTGGCGATTTTTAGTCTGATATATGGGTTGAGGAAATAAAATATATATTATGTTTTTATTCGTCATCATGTGGTTTAGTCTGTTTTGTTATTTTAATAATGTATGTAAACGAAATCCTTTTTCAAATGTCGGTATTTGAAGAGGGATTTCTTGTATAGATGAGAAGGAGTGAAAGATTTCATTGTGGAATACATGTACAGGCCCTTATGGTAGTACGAGAAATGGAGCGAATGTGTCGAGAAAATATGCAATGTTGCATATCTCGTTAAATATGTTGTTGGGCGTACGATATGTTTTCTGTGAAGATAATAGTTTAGGAGGATGAAACAATGAAGAAAAAGAAAAAAGTTAGCTTCTCTTTATTAAGTGCAGCTGCGATGACGTTATCGATGACAGGGCTGCAAACACCGGTATCAGCAGTAGAGCAAACACCATATAACGTGTTACAGATGAAACCGATAGGAATAGAAGTTCCAACAGATGAAATTGCTCATTCCTCGAAAGTTGATGAAACATTATCGTTTGAAGAACGGTTAAAAGTAGGAGATTTCTCCCAGCGTCCAGAACCGGTAACACAACGTGTGGCAACACCGCAACAAGCACAACAAAAATATACGATAGCTGATTTGAATAAAATGAACGATGCAGAATTGATTCGTACATTAGAAAGTATTCCGTGGTACCATATCACAGATTTATTCCAGTTTACACAAGATACAAAGCCTTTTTATGAAAATAAAGATCGTATGCAATTAATTATTAATGAATTAGAAAAGCGAGGAAGTACGTATACATCGACAGATATAAAGGGGATTGAAACGTTTGTTGAAGTATTGCGTTCTGCCTTTTATCTAGGTTTTTATCATAAGGAATTATCGTATTTAAATGAAAGAAGCTTTCATGACAAATGCTTACCTGCTTTAAAAGCAATTGCAAAAAATCCAAACTTTAAGCTTGGCACAGCGGAACAAGACCAGGTTGTCACAGCATATGGGAAGTTAATTAGTAACGGATCAAGTGATGTAGAGACAGTAGGCTATGCCGCGGAAATTTTGAAGCAATATACAGATAATCTCTCGACATATGTGAAGGACCATAGAAAAGGAGAGGCTGTATATAGTTTGATGCAAGGAATCGAGTATGATTTGGATTCTGTTCTGTATGATGGAAAGACGAAACCAAATCAAACAATATGGTATGGGAAAATTGATAGTTTCATAAATGAAGTTAATAAGCTTGCGTTAATTGGTAAAGTAACGAGTGATAATAGTTGGTTAATTAACAATGGTATTTATTATGCGGGAAGCTTAGGGAAATTCCATAGCAGTCCGAATAAAGGATTAGAAGTCGTAACAGAAGCGATGAACACATATCCTCGCTTAAGCGAAGCGTATTTTGTTGCGGTAGAACAAATTACGACGAACTATGGTGGCAAAGACTATAACGGAAACGTCATTGATTTAAACAAAATTCGTGAAGAAGGCAAACAGCACTACTTACCGAAAACATATACATTTGATGATGGAGAAATTGTCTTCCGTACAGGTGACAAAGTAACAGAGGAGAAGATTAAACGATTATACTGGGCGGCGAAAGAAGTAAAGGCACAATACCATCGTGTAATTGGAAATGATAAGGCGTTAGAGCCGGGGAACGCAGATGATGTATTAACAGTTGTGCTGTACAATTCACCTGACGAATATCAGCTAAACCGTCAATTATACGGATATGAGACGAATAATGGTGGGATTTATATTGAAGAAGAAGGTAGTTTCTTCACGTATGAGCGTACGCCAGAACAAAGTATTTATAGTTTAGAAGAATTGTTCCGCCATGAATATACACATTATTTACAAGCACGATTTGAAGTACCTGGTTTATTTGGTAGTGGGGCGATGTATCAAGATGAGCGATTAACGTGGTTCCAAGAAGGAAATGCAGAGCTATTTGCGGGTTCAACGCGTACGGATGGTATTGTGCCACGTAGTAGTATTATCAGTGGTTTATCTCATAATCCAGCAGAGCGTTATAGTGCAGAGCGAACATTATTTGCGAGGTACGGGGCATCATTTGATTTCTATAACTATTCATTTGCATTGCAATCATATATGTACACACATCGATTTACGACATTAGACAAAATTCAAGACTTAATTCGTGCAAATGATGTGAAAAATTATGATGTGTATCGCGATACGTTAAGTAAAGATCAGCAGTTGAATAAGGATTATCAAGCATATATGCAATATTTAATTGATAACCAAGATAAGTTTACAGTGCCAGAAGCATCGAACGATTATTTAGCAGCTCACGCATCTAAATCACTAGCAGATGTTCAGAAAGATATCACAAGCATTATGAATGTAAAAGGTGCAACGATGACAAAGCATCAATCTAAGTTCTTTGATACGTTCACTCTTGATGGAACATTTACAGGTGGAGCAACGAAAGGCGAAGAAGCAGATTGGAAAGCAATGAGTGAACAAATGGATCAAGTGCTAGAAGAGTTATCGAAGAAAGAGTGGACTGGCTATAAGACATTAACAGCATACTTCGTAAATTATCGTGTAAATGCATCAAATCAATTTGAATATGACGTTGTCTTCCACGGTGTTTCTACGGACAACGGGGGAAACAAAGCACCAATCGTAAACATCAACGGTCCGTATAATGGAACGGTGGACGGAGGTATTTCGTTCAAGAGTGATGGTTCAAAAGATGAAGACGGTAAAATTGCTTCGTACGCATGGAATTTCGGTGACGGAAAGACGAGCACAGAGGCAAATCCAACACATGCTTATAGCAAAGAAGGAACATATACCGTTACATTAACAGTGACGGATGATAAAGGTGCATCTACGACCGCAGAGACGAAGGTGACGGTGAAACAAGAAGTGTTAACAGAAACAGAGCCTAATAACACGAAGGCAAAGGCGAATGTTATTCCGTTCAACAAAGCAATGAGAGGTAGCCTGTTGAATCAAGATCATACAGATGTATACACGTTCACTCTTAATGCAGCAAAAGACCTTGATATCTCTGTTATTAATGAACAGCAAATTGGTATGACGTGGGTACTGCACCATGAATCTGATACACATAATTACGTAGCGTATGGTACAGAAGATGGAAACATAATTAAAGGAAAGTATGCAGCAAAGCCAGGTAAGTACTACTTATCTGTTTATAAGTTTGATAATCAAAACGGAAATTACTCTGTAAAAGTACAATAAGCTTTATGTCATAAATACTCATGTAGGCGTCACAACCTAGATGAGTATTTGTTGTGGTAATGATTTACAGATTGGATTAAGATAGACATACAAGAAAAGGAGGGGGATAGTGTGTACGGAATTATAAATTACGAAGTGTTTCTTTTGGCAGGAATTCTACTCAATTTAATTCCTGGTACCGATACGATGTACATTTTAGGAAGAAGTATTTCACAAGGGCGTCAAGCGGGTATCTACTCGGTGTTTGGTATTATTACAGGTGCATTTGTGCATACGTTACTCGTTGCGTTTGGCTTATCGATGATTCTTATGAAATCGGTCGTTCTATTTAATGCGATTAAGCTTGCAGGGGTTATTTACCTTGTGTACTTAGGAGTCAACATGTTGCGCGATAAGACGAGTATTGATGTGAAAGCTTCTGCTAATAAGGTAAACATTCGAAAGATATATATGCAGGGCTTATTAACGAGTATTACAAATCCAAAAGTTGCGTTATTCTTCATTGCATTTCTTCCTCAGTTCATTGATACAAGCGTCTCTTCTAGTCCAATACCTTTTATTCTATTAGGTCTCACATTTGCTACAACGGCGTTCATCTGGAGTTTATTTATTGCGTATTTCTCTTCTTATGTAACGAAGAAATTACGAGGGAATCAAAAGGTAAGTATGGTCATAAATAAGGTAACAGGTATCCTGTTTATCGGAATGGGATTGAAGTTACTTCAAACGAAAGCACCTCAATAAGCGTGTAGTTGGAGTTGTTTCAAACATGTCTTTGTAGAACATATAAAGGTGGGATGCAGAGTGGAGAGAAGTGGTTCATGTAAGAAATGTGGTCATACACGTTTTTCAGAAGGTGTGTTAGGGAAATCTGGCTATGATAAAGTGCGAAATCCATCCAAAATGTTTGGTGGATCCAATTTGTTACTACTTTTCTGCGAGAGTTGTGGGGAGGTTGCATCTCTTCGAGTAGAGCGACCAGATAAGATCAAGGATTAAATCGAAAAAGAGCTGGAGTAAATGATACATCTAGCTCTTTTTTTGATAGTAGCAAGTATGTTGCTCTATTTATTCTAAAAACCTGTGTTCGTGAAAACTCATCTAGAGTGTGATAAGGAGAAGAAAGTAATAGCTGCGATGAAGTGTATAACCAAGTCGAGGGGAGATTAGGGTAGATGAGGAAACGAATAGGTTGCTTGCATGCTCATCATTCAAATTGTGCATATATTGAACAAGCATTGGCTAACTATTATGTGGAGTTTACACACGTTGTTGGGCCAGTTTTGGGGAATCAAGGGACTTCGTTGGAACAGATAAGACCACATGTGAAATTCCTAGCAGAAAGCAAAGTTGATGCTATTCTCATCACATGTACAAATTATATTGCCTTATTACAAGGTGAAGAGTTACAAGTAGAGGTACCTATTATCAAACTAGACGAACCGTATTTTGAACAGATTTGTAGGATAGAGCGGCCACAAATTATAACCTTTACAAATCCAGAAACGGTACAAGGTACAATGAATCGTTTATATGCTTATGCAGAAGAGCAAGGAACGAAAATGGATGTAGATGTACGTGTAATAGATGGGACATTTGAGCTTATTATGCAAGGAAGAAAAGTAGAATACGATGATGCAATAGAGAAAGCATTAATGGAAGTGATTATGAAGGAACATGCAGTACTATCTGTTGCACAACTATCTATGGTTGATGCAACGAAACGAATAGAAGAAAGAATTGCTACAGTAGTTTTGAATCCGCTGGAACCACTTATTGATATGATAATAGAGAGAGTTGGATTGGAAAAGATAGTTCGGTAGCGTATGGGTTGTAGGTAATGAAATAAGTGATGTAAGATGTTCAAGGTGATAAGGAATGGTATCCATTTTATATGAATGAAGGGTTGTCAATGTATATAGATTATGGCAGTATAAAATAATATGTACAGATTCTTAATAATGCGTGGTATTTTCACGCTTATATAGGTAGAAGGTTTTGAAATGAATGGAGGAAATTAATTATGTCAGCAATCCCAAATTGTCCAAAATGTAGTTCAGAATATACGTATGAAGATGGTGTTATGTTTGTTTGTCCAGAGTGTGCACACGAGTGGAATGCGCAATCAGAGGCAGAAAACAACGACGATGTAAAAGTTATCAAAGACTCAAACGGCAACATCTTACAAGACGGGGATACAGTATCGGTTATTAAAGATTTAAAAGTAAAAGGTAGCTCATCTGTTATTAAAATCGGTACGAAAGTAAAGGGCATCCGTTTAGTAGATGGCGACCATGATATCGACTGCAAAATCGATGGTTTCGGTGCAATGAAGTTAAAGTCGGAGTTCGTAAAGAAAATCTAATAATATACAAGAAGACGTGAACGGGGAGTATTCTCTATTCACGTTTTTTGTTGGCGAAGATAAGGCTGGAGGCATCTTTACTATGATTCGTAGTAAAGATAGATGGGAAAGGAAATAGGGTGCTAGGAAGTAACGAAGTAGGAAAGCGGTGCAGACAATCAAGAATAAAGGCGAATCGGTAGTACCTGTTCTTATCTATCTGTAAAAGTATACAGAAGGTGAAGCGATACGCTTAGTTACTTGAAAATTCTTTTGGATTGTTTTCATCTTTTTTGGAGTTGCGACCTTTTGGACAAATTCGCTTTAATGGAAGAAAGGAACTCACTAAAGAGATGGAGGAGAGTGGATGGATTCGAAGCGCGTCTTGTTTTTTTCAATGATTATTTGTTATGCAGGATTTGGAGTTATTAATCCAATTATGGCACCGTTAGTCCGTGAAATTGGATTGGATGAACAACAAGCTGGTTGGATTATCTCCATTGCGGCGTTCGTATTGCTTGTATCTGCACCTATATGGGGACGATTAAGTGATCGCGTAGGTAGAAAGAAAGTTTTGTTAACTGGGTTTATCGGCTTTAGCATTGGTTTAATGATATTTGGTAGTGTGTCTTGGTTTGGGATGGAGAATGATGTGAATGTGATGGTAATCTTTATTCTTATTATGGTATCGCGAGTGTTGTTTGGATTTTTCTTTCCTGCGATGACTTCTTCGGCTCAAGCATTGATGGCAGATTTTACGGATGTGAAGGAACGTTCTGCTGGAATGGGTATGTTAGGAGCAGCAACAGGAATTGGTTTCATTATTGGTCCGGCGATGGGAGCGTTACTATCAGGTATTCATCTTGTTATACCGATTTTTGTAGCGTCAGCATTAGTTTTATGTGTGGCATGGTTTTCGTATAAACGCCTCCCGAATGTAACACATCAACGAAGCAACAAGAAGACGAAAATTGATTTGAAGAGAGTAGGACTTCGCCCATATTTACTTATTTGTACGTGTGTGATGAGTATTTTTGCGACGTTGCAAATAGTAGGTGGTTTTTATATTCAGGATGTATTTCAATTAGGAGCGAAAGAAACGGCAATATGGCTAGGGATAGGGCTATTATCGGTTGGTATAATGATGGCGCTTGTGCAAATGACGATTATTCAAAAGCGTTCGTATCCGCCTCTGACGTTATTACGAATTGGTTTGCCCTTGTTTATCGCTGCTTTGCTTGTTCTTTTGTTCACGAACCACCTTGCATTATACCTTATATCGTATATGTTAGTTGGAGTAGCGAGTGGATTTACGATACCAGGTTATACAGCCGGCATTTCATTAGCTGCTGGAGAAGAGGTACAAGGAGAAGCGGGTGGGTTGACGGCAGCTGCCTCGGGTATCGCATCGCTTATCGTTCCAGTAGTTAGTACGTCTTTATATGTTGTCAATCAGTCTTTACCTTTTTGGATAGCGTTAGGCATCGTTGTTCTACTTCTACTGTATGTATGTTTTGGGCATAAATCGCTTGTATTTCAGCAAGTGGAAAAGAGCGTGGTGGAATAAAAGAAGTTACCTTATGGAGGTAACTTCTTTTATTTTTTATGGTAGAAAAAAAGGAAAAGAAAGCTCCTTTCGCTAATATAATTGATAACGATTATCAATTGGAGGGTGCATACATGTACGAACGGAAACTAATAGAGTGGAATGAGGACTTAGAGAATGAGTATCTTTATAAAGTTGAGGATGTCTGGCTTGGAGAGAAGTACAGAATTATACCGCAATATGGATATGGATCTATGTTACGAATTACCGTTGAACCTGGTGTAGAGCTTGTCATTTTCAAAGATTGTACATATACAAGGAAACAGGGAGGGAGGCGGAAGTACGATCAGAAGATGATTGAAATTACGTGTATCACATCGGGATATGCGAAGATGCGTTTTTCTGTAGATGAAGCATTTATGTCCATTGATGAAAAGACGTTAGTATTCTTTGATTGGTCTAGTCCATGGGTCTATTATGAAGGAATGAGTTGGTCTTTTTCTGGTGTTTCTATCTATGTAAATGTTGAAACATTAAAAAGTAATGTAAATGCCCGAAGTTCAGAGATTATTGAAGACGGATGGGAGAAGCTTTTAGCACGAATGTTCCAAGACAACCCTTTATATTTCAGAAAAAGTTCATTTGTACATCGGGCATTAGCCCAGCAATTAATGAGTGAGCTACAAGAGAATATGAGAAATTACTTAGTGTTAAAATCAAAAGTGTTACAGTTTGTATCTCTTTGTATACAAGAAGATACAGAAATATTAATGTTGCATACAGAAGAAAAACGTTATGGCATAATCAGGGCAATAAAAGAAAAAATCGACCGAGAAATTACAGAGTCATTACGGGTGAAAGCGTTGGCCGCTGAATTTCATCTGCCCATTGTTGATGTACAGAAAGGATTTAAACAAGTTGTCGGTTGTACGGTCTATCAATACATTCAGCAACAACGAATGAAGAAAGCGTCGGAACTTCTTCAAACAACGGATAATTCTATTACGGCTATTGCTAATGAAGTAGGTTATAGTAATCCGAGTAAATTTACGAGAGTCTTTAAAAAAGTAATGTGTGATACACCTTTGCGGTATCGAAAGAAGTATCGATAACAAAGCCTATCCTTCAGGAAGGTGAAGGATGGGCTTTGTTTATTCATTCATATCGAAGCGTGCTATTTCGGTATATAATTCTACACTTGTAGAAGGTTTAAATGTAACGATATATTCCCCGTTCAATGCTTGTTGGACATTCCATGTTAGTTTCTGTCCCTTTTTGTTATGTAATCTTTCTTGTTCGGTTGCGTTTGGTAGAAGTGTATCTGTTTCCCAGTCAATCCACTTCCCATAGTTATGCATCCATTGCCATAATGCTACTTTTAATTCTTTACCAAGTGGTATCTTGTCTATATCAAGGTTGCATCCACAGTTCGTGCACCAAATAGGATCGCCGCCCATATCTCCTTCGATAGTAATCATAGGTATTTCGTTGTTGTCTCTACAGCATCCATAGTTCATGTAGGTACCCCTTTTTATTTGTTCTTATTTTAATTTTAGCAGATAATGGTATTTAGTTGTTTTGTTTGAAAATTCAGATTTAAAATAGTGGTGAATAGGAGAGAGAGCATGGATATCGCATTAACATGTATTACGCATGATCCGAGTGCAAGGTTATTGCCTTTTATACGAGAGGTAAAAGACAAGTTATTGAAACTTCGTTATACAAAATACATAACGGTTAGTGACCAAACATCAGAGAAGATTATCGAAGAATTAAAAATGTGTGGCTTTGAAATTAATATTGTACCGAAGGCTGGATGTGCAGCGGCAAGAAGAGCAGCAGTACGATTTATGCAAGGTCGTATGCATAAGTATTACCATTATTGTGACTTTGATCGTTTTCTAACATGGCTTCATGATGATATAGCTGGATTAGAGAAGGTAGAAGCAGGACTAAAGGGAAACGATTATCTTATTATTGGAAGAACTGATTATGCGTTTGGAACACATCCAGCTTCATGGCGACAGACGGAAGAGATTACGAATAAAATTTTTTCCTTGCAGTTTGGACAGGAAGTCGATATTACAGCAGGTTCTTGTGCTTTTTCAAAAGAAGCAATTCCATATTTAGTAGAGCACTCAAAAGACAGTATGACCGATGCGGAGTGGCCGATGATTATTCATCGTATCGCTAAGTTACCAGTTGGATATGTAGCGATCGATGGGCTCAAATATGAAGAAGAGTTGAATAGATCGAAGGAAGACGAGGATAGCGTAGAATCATGGATGGGAAGAGTTAGCTTACTGTATGTGATTAGTGAATCGGCAATGGGAACTGGAAAGAAATCAAAAGAAGGAAACGCCTAGGCGTTTCCTTCTTTTGATTGGTTGTGTAATCTATCTCTAGCACGTGCTGGAATTTCATCAAAGATCACTTCTTCAAATGTTTTTACTCTTTCTAAATCGGAGTAATAAATGCGTAAATAAGCGCCTTTTCGTAAATTACGTTCAGAATCGAATAAGAGTGTTTTTCCGTTTCCTTCGTGGTCGAAGCCAAGTAATTCATAAGAAAAACGTGGAGATGAATTTTCAGTGTATCTTGTTTCAATGCCATCTATCGTAATGTGGACGTAGTATTCATCGCTATTCCTCTTTTGTAATTTATCTGTTGCCGTGCAACCGTTTAGGAAGATAATTGTGATAAGCCCTATACTAAGAAAGAAAATCAATCGTTTCATCTGCTTCTCCTGCTTATATTTCTATATAATTCATTCATTATAACATTACTGGGCAGTTAATACTTTAATCCCTTTCAGGATGTTCCAAATGAAGTAATACAGAGCAAGAATACCTGTAATTGCAAAGGTTAGTAGTAAACCAATCCCAGTGGATGTATCACCAGGGAGAAGGAAGGATAGGAAGAATCCGAGAAAGATTGCGATATACGGAACAAGGTGTGTCCAAAGTGCTTTTTTTGCATGGACTTTTACTTCGGGTTCTGCAACGAAATAGACGATAATAGGGAAAATAAATGGTGCAAATAAAATACTGAAATAACATAAAGATGACAAAATAGCATTACCTTTCATTATTAGTCAGCTCCGTCTTTTTATAGTTGTCTTTCTTTATTATTAGTATTTTGAAGAGGGGTATGAATATGTATAAAAAGAAGAGAACTTGACAAGATGGCAAAAGAACGGGAAAATATACATATAAGAATGTATGTTCTGTTTTTACGGGGGATGCATTCAATTAAAGAATAAAATGGAAGGGATGAAAGAGGATGGGACAGAAAATTACAACGTTTCTCATGTTTAACGGAAAAGCGGAAGAAGCTATGAATTTCTATACATCTATTTTTGATGGATCGGAAATTGGACATATTGTTCGTCACGGAGCACATGCGGTTGGAGAAGAAGAACTTATCATGCACGCGACTTTTTCTTTAAAAGGACAAACGTTCATGTGTCTTGATAACAACAATGGAGATGAACATAAATTTACACCAGCAATGTCACTCTTCGTTACATGTGATACGGAAGAAGAGATTGAGCACGTATTTGAACAGTTGTCAGAAGGTGGTGCTGTATTAATGCCACTTGGTCCATTACCAATGAGCGAAAAGTTCGCTTGGGTGGAGGATAAGTATGGGGTATCGTGGCAACTTAATTTGCCAAAAGCGGTTGGATAATAAAAAAGCATGGCGGAGTGCCATGCTTTTTTAGTTAGTTTGTTGTTATATTCTCTGTTCCTAATTTCTTATCGTCTACTGTATTTAAGTAGTCTTCGATGACACCTACTACGGATTCTACTGTGCCATCATCAAATGGAGAAAGTAAGTTAGCTCCAGAAACAAGCTTCAAGAATGACTTGCTACCACCTTCTGAACATAACTTTAAGTAGTCATTCCATGCTTCTTCTTGGTTTTCTTGCATCTTCTTCCAGAATTGAAGTGCACAGATTTGTGCTAATGTGTAATCGATATAGTAGAACGGATATTTATAAATGTGAAGTTGACGTTGCCAGAACCCACCGTTCTCTAAGTATTCGTTGTTATCATATTGACGGTGTGGCAAGTACTTCTTCTCTATTTCTCTCCATACAGCGTGGCGCTCATCAGGCGTTAAGTTCGGTTCGTCATACATACGATGCTGGAACTCATCTACTGCTACACCGTAAGGTAAGAATAGTAATCCGCTACTCAAATGCTCAAAGTAATATTTGTCTGTTTCTTCTTGGAAGAATTTATCCATCCATGGGTACGTAAAGAATTCCATTGACATCGAATGAATTTCTGCTGATTCAGATGTTGGACCAGCGTATTCTGGAATGACGAAATGACGGCTACAGAATTTCTGGAACGCATGTCCGGCTTCGTGTGTTAATACGTCAATATCTCCAGATGTACCGTTGAAGTTCGAGAAGATGAATGGTACTTTGTAAGCAGAAAAATACGTACAGTATCCACCACTTGCTTTTCCTTTCTTCGCCACTAAATCCATCAAGTCGTTGTCAATCATAGAACGGAAGAATTCATCTGTTTCAGGTGATAATTCTTTGTACATTTCTGCTGCATTCTGCACAATCCATTCTGGGTCACCTTTAGGCGTTGCATTTCCATTCGGGAAGTTGTAGTCACTGTCGTAATAGTACAGTGTATCTACACCGATACGTTCACGTTGGCGTTCTTTTAGTTTCATTGTAATTGGGACGATGAACGTTTCTACTTGCTTACGGAAGTTTGCGACCATATCACGGTTATAATCTGTCCGGCGCATTCTTGCGTAGCCGAGTTCAACGAAGCTATCGAATCCAAGTTTCTTCGCAATCGATGTGCGTAGTTTAACGAGTTTGTCATATGTCTCGTCTAATTCTTGTTTGTTGTCGACGAAGAAATTTGTATGAGCTTGTAGTGCTTCTTTCCGAACATCACGGCCATCAACTTCTAAAAATGGTTTCAACTGAGCAAGTGTATATTCTTCACCGTTGAATGGTATTTTCGCCGAAGCGATGAGTGAAGTGTAGTGAGAAACAAGGCGATTCTCTTGTTGCAAATCTTCAATAATATCATCGTTAAATGTTTTTAATTGGCATTCTGCAAGGTTGAAAATCTGCTCACCGTACTTTGCCTCTAGTTCGTTTCGGAAAGTAGAAGCTACTAATGCACGGTAGTATTTCATCGTAAAACTTTGGAGAATTGGCGAGAAACCATCTAAGAAATCTTTTTCTTCTTTGTAAAATGTATCTGTTGTGTCAATTGTATGACGGACATAAGCAATTTGGAGCATGGAAGATACTTCGTTGCGAAGGTTATTAATTTCGTGCATCGCTCCTTCTTGCTCTTCGAATGTAGATGCCGTATTGAATTTCTCGATACCACTCTTGAACTTTTGTTCAATTGTTTCTTTGTTTGGACGTACATACTCATACTGTAAAAAACTCATTGTATCGCTCCTTTTATCGTTTTGAAAATTCTTATAATTATAAATATTATACATGGTTAACTAAAATCCTTGTACTAATTTGTCTTTCTACGGTGGGATGAAGGAGATAGTGCGAGAAATGTAGAAATAAGTGTGTTGGATGATAGGTAAGGAGGAAACGAGATGAATATTGTAACAATACAGAAAGAACAATACGTTGATGCGCTACACTTGTCTGAATATGCGTTTCAGTATACGTTGTCAGAAGAGAAGCTGGCACAACGTATAGAATGGATGAGAAAGTATCACGAAGTATTTGCGATTAAAGAAGGCGAAGAAATTGCGGCGAAGTTTCACTTTTTGCCATCTCATATTTATTTCGGGCAGGAAAAAATGAAGATGGGTGGTATCGCAGCTGTTGCGACATATCCAGAACATCGTCGAAAAGGATATATTAATGAATTGTTTCAATTTGCGTTAAAGAAGATGAAAGAAGAAGGATATACGATTTCCATGCTTCATCCGTTTGCGGCGGGTTTTTACCGTAAGTATGGATTTGAATTTTTCTCTGACAGAACAGTTCGTACACTTGCCAAGGAGCATTTAGTGATGCATAAGCATGTGGATGGGTACATGAAGCGTATTTCTAGAGGCGCATACTCAGAAGATGTGAATAATGTGTACGAACAATATGCAGGAACATTCACAGGGATGTTGGCACGTACGAAAGATTGGTGGTTACAATCAATTATTCAAGATGGGCGTAGTGCGGTGTACTATAATAAACAAGGGGAAGCACGCGGATATATCATCTATGACATTGAAAATTATAAAATGACGGTTGATGAGTTTGTCGCATTAGATAGTGAAGCAAGAAGTGGTCTATGGAACTTCATTTGCCAACATGATTCAATGGCAAAAGAAGTCGTAATGACAACGTATGATCGAGAACCACTATTCTTCTCACTACATGAACCGCGTATGAAGACGGAGACGAAACCATACTTTATGGCACGTATTGTTGATGTAGAGAGCTTCACCCTGCAATATGAATTTGAAGAAGGAGAAGTAACACTTCATATTTCCGATGAACATGCGCCGTGGAATGAGAAAACAATGGTAATAAAAGAAGGAACTGTTCATGTAATGGAGCGTGAAGAAGGAAGTACGAGTGGGTTACATATGAACATTAATACGTTAACAACGCTTCTATTTGGATACAAGCGTCCACATGAATTACTAGACATAGGGGCTATTTCAGGTAACATAGAAGAAGTGAAGCAATTAGAAAAAGTAATTCCATTAAATAAATCGTATTTCTATGACTTTTTCTAAACAAGAACGAACACAATGCGGAGGATGAAATGAACTTAAGATATAAATGTTTAATATTAGATCATGATGATACAGCTGTTCAAAGTACAGAACACATTCATTATCCTTCTTTTGTAGAAGTATTACAGACGTTACGACCAAGCGAGAAAGTACTGACATTTGAAGAATTCGTGATGTATTGTTATGAACCGGGATTTATTGGGTTATGCAAAGATGTGTTAAAATTTACAGAGGAAGAATACGAGAAGCAACAACAAATATGGCATACACATACAGCTAAATCGATTCCGTCATTCTATATGATGTTTCCAGAAGTGATTCGTGAATTTAAGGAGCGAGGTGGAATTGTTACGGTTCTATCGCAATCAGAGAGCAGCCGAATCATTCGAGACTACAAGCATCATTGTGGATTTGAGCCAGATGTTGTGTATGGCTGGGATATGGAACCAGAGTATCGCAAGCCTCATCCGTACGGCATACAACAAATTTTGAAGCAATTTGATTTGCAACCAGAAGAGGTACTAATGGTCGATGATATGAAACCAGCTATCGCGATGGCAAAAAGCTGTGGTGTAGAGTTCGCCGCAGCAGGGTGGGGACATCATTTACCAGTTATTAAGGAAAATATGAAGATAGAGTCTGATTATTATTTCGAGACAGTCGAACAGTTCCGCAATTTTTTATTTCATAAATGATAATAGAAGGAGAGGTATAATGTGCCTCTCCTTTTATTATGGTAGGGTTAGATGTGATATAGAAAGATATGTAGGAGGTATTTCGATGAAGAAGCGATTGATCTATGGGATTGCGATACTTGTTATCGGAGCAGGGGCATATTTGTTTTATTCGAAAGAAAAACCATTTGAAATGACTGTTACGGACGAAGCAATTGCTACGAAAGTAGATGTTACTGTGCAAGAGAAAGAGGATCTGCCTTTTACGATTACATCATACAACTTAGGCGATACGGTGTGTGGTATTCCACAGAAGGATGTAAGACTATTTTACGTGAATGATATGTACATAATGGCTAATGCTGGTTATTTTGGAGAAAACGATATGGGAAATACGAAGAGTAGCTTTGATGAGGATATTTATTACACGATTAATCTACAAACAAAGATGTGTGAAATGAAAGTACATGCAAAAGATTCGTTTCCTGAAATAGGTGTTCCAAATGGTTTTGTTCGGCTAGAAGAGAAAGCTATGAGAGGGAAAGGAGAAGCGAGATTAATCTTGTTTGATATCAATACAAAGAAGGAAACGGTACTTGCTAGTGACAAAGGCTATATAAGTGATCCTGTTCAGTGGAAAAAGAATCACATAATGTGGATAGAAGATGAGGATAGAACAAGTCGGTTAATTGAGTATGATAGTGAAACAGGGAAGAAAGAGGTCCTGTATAAAACAGAAGGAGAAAGAACATATACTAGCCATACGGGTACGACAATTGAAGGATTGTTACGAACAGAAGTTGGTATGTTGCTCCATAAACGTGTAACAAAAGATAGTGGAGCAGAAGAGGCGTTGATTAGTTTGGTTAAGGAGAATGGAGACGTTGTTGACTATCCTAATCCAACAAAAGCTTATTCTGTAGCGTTAGATGAAGAATGGATTGTGTATGCAACAGAACAAGAATCAGAGATGGGGCGCCGAAAGATAGAGGTATATAATTTGGCTGACAAGCAGAAAAGGTACGAATTCCTTTCAGGAGCAAACGGTGCAGATATACATATAAGAGGCAATTATCTCTTCGTTTGGGAAGACCTTAAAGTAGATGCCGTGTATTTGCCAACAGGGAAAAAGACGACGATTAGTTCTGGGGAAGCATCGAAGGTACAGGTTAATGATAACAATCTCGTCTTTACAGAGGAGATAGATGGTGAAGAAAGATTTAATGTGATTCAGTTTAAATAGAAGATGAAAGCCGTTGCTTATATCCGGGATAGTGGGAGATGCAATGGCTTATTTTTTTGAAAGAAATTTGAGAGATATATTTGTTAAAGGTGGGTGATAAGAATATTTTTTGTGATAAAATGGAAAAAAGAGAATGGTAGATTTCTAAATTTGGTAGTAAAGTGAAATGAACAAGAGATAGTATTGCTCTTTTGTTCTTTATAAAGAACATTTTTATTTCTAGTAAAGACCTCTTTAGTTATTCGTATAGTTAGTTTTAATAATAGGCGTTCCATCATCTAATATGGTACGCAAAAAAGGGGAGCGAGAAAGATGGTTATTATGTGGATGAGTGTATGTTTCATTTTACTATATGGGATTTGGGAGCAGTATCATCATCAAAAAAGGCTCCGTTCCATCGCGATTCGAATTAATGTGAATGGGATTAGAGGAAAGTCTACTGTCACACGACTGATTACAAGTGTCGTGAAGGAAGCAGGATATAAAACAGTTGGTAAGACGACGGGTACATCTGCTCGAATAATTTATTGGTATACGGATGAAGAGAGACCCATTAAGCGTAGACCAGAAGGACCAAATATTGGAGAGCAAAGACGAGTGGTAAAAGAGGTAGCAACTTTAGGAGCAGAAGCACTCGTATGTGAATGCATGGCTGTTAAACCAGATTATCAACTAGTGTTTCAAGAGAAATTGGTTCAAGCAAATATTGGTGTGATTGTGAATGTATTAGAAGATCATATGGACGTAATGGGACCGACATTAGACAATGTTGCGGAAGCATTTACAGCAACGATTCCATATGGTGGTCATCTGGTGACAATTGATGGTCCATATCTGGAATATTTCAAGCAAGTGGCACAGGACAGAGGGACAAAAGTAGTTGTCGCGGATAATACGAAAATATCAGAAGAATACTTGAGGCAATTTGGATATATGGTATTTCCGGATAATGCATCCATTGCTTTGGCTGTTGCAGAAGTACTCGGAATTGATGAAGAGATAGCGTTGCAGGGAATGTTACATGCGCAGCCAGATCCAGGTGCAATGAGAATTACTCGTTTTGGAGATGAAGAAAATAGTAGTTTCTTTGTGAATGGATTTGCGGCGAATGATGCATCTTCTACGTTACGGATATGGGAACGAGTAGAAATGTTTGGGTACAGTGATGTATTACCTATTGTCATTATGAATTGTCGTGCAGACCGTGTGGATCGGACAGAACAATTTGCAAGAGATGTTCTTCCATACATTGAAGCAGAAGTTATTATTGCGATTGGTGAAACAACGTCACCAATCATTGAACGATACAAACAAGGGGCATTTCAAACGAAGGAATTATGGGATTTAACTGGGTGGGGAACGAAGCAAATAATGGATAAATTGTTGCCGTATACAGAGAATCGAATTGTATATGGAGTGGGAAATATACATGGGGATGCAGAGCCTCTCATTGAAGCAATCATGAAGATGAGTATAAAAAGAGAAAAGCAAGCAAGTTGATGCGATACCCTTGAAAGGAGGAAAAAAATGTTCGGTTCAGACTTGTATGTAGCATTAGTACTCGGGGTTGTGCTTAGTCTTATTTTTGCAGAGAAAACGGGTGTTGTACCAGCTGGTCTTGTTGTTCCTGGTTACTTAGCGCTAATTTTTAATCAACCTATCTTTATGTTAATTGTGTTACTTATTAGTATTGCCACCTATTTACTTGTTGTTCATGTTATAGCGAAATGGGTCATTTTATATGGGCGTCGTAAATTTGCAGCTATGCTAATCACAGGTATTTGTTTGAAGCTAACGTTTGATTATTTTTATCCAGTTATGCCGTTTGAAATTTTCGAGTTTCGAGGTATTGGTGTTATTGTACCTGGATTAATTGCAAATACAATTCAAAAGCAAGGGATATCACTTACGTTAGGTAGTACATTGTTGTTGAGTGGTTTAACGTTTGGCATTATGAATGTTTATTATTTCGTATAGGTGTGAGTGCATATGAAAAGAGAACTGACATTTCAAGAGAAGTTATTAGCATTTATGAAGCATACGAAGAAGAAAAATCGAAAACATAGTTTGATAGTATTGGTACTTGTTTTAATTTTTTTACCTTTATTAATTTGGATAGAGAGAACGGGAACAGCGGAGAGTGTACATATAAGAGAGAACCAGAAACTCACAATGACCTTGGTCGGAGATATTATGATGGGGCGCCATATAGAAAATGTTACCCAACAATACGGGGAAGGATATATGTTTCGATATGTGGATTCGTATTTGAAGAATGCAGATTATGTAAGTGGAAATTTCGAACACCCAGTTTTAGCGGAAGAGCCTAGTAAATATGAGAAAGCAGATAAATATATTCATTTACATGTTAATAAAGAGGCTGTGCAGGCAGTGAAAGAAGCTGGTTTTTCTGTGATGAACTTAGCAAACAATCATTTAATGGATTATGGTGCCGGTGGCCTCCATGATACAGTGAGTGTATTTCGAGAGGCTGGATTAGATTATGTAGGTGCTGGAGAGGATCTTCAACAAGCAAAGGGTATTACGTATCACGATGTAAACGGTGTTCGAGTAGCGACGTTAGGATTTACTGATGCATACGTCAAAGGATTTATCGCAACGAGTGAGGAGCCAGGTGTACTAAGTATGAATCCAGAGTTATTGTTTGAACAAATTGGTATCGCAAAAAGTGATGCAAGAGGTAACGCTGACCTTATTGTTGTCCATGCGCATTGGGGCCAAGAGTATGATGACGAGCCAAGTCCAAGGCAGCAAGCGTTAGGAAGAGCGATGATTGAAGCGGGTGCAGATATTATAGTTGGTCACCACCCTCATGTTCTTCAATCGTTTGAAGTATACAAAGAAGGTGTTATTTTTTATAGTCTTGGTAATTTTGTTTTTGATCAAGGATGGACACGTACGAAAGATAGTGCACTTGTCCAATATCATCTCAATGATGAAGGAGAAGCAACGATTGACATTGTCCCGCTACAAATAAAAGAAGGGGTGCCGAGAAAGACGTCTAATTGGCTAGATAAAAAACGTATCTTTCGTCAGTTAACGAAAGATGCGTCGATAGATATTGATTGGGAGGAGAATGGTGGTTTATTGGAAGTGAAGTTAAATCATCAACATGTTATAAAAAGGGTGAAGGAACGCGTAGCTAGCG
This sequence comes from Priestia taiwanensis, assembly GCF_014638355.1. Taxonomy (GTDB): domain Bacteria; phylum Bacillota; class Bacilli; order Bacillales; family Bacillaceae_G; genus Priestia_D; species Priestia_D taiwanensis. The sequence continues at coordinate 16,668 of NZ_BMFK01000006.1, read as the reverse complement.
AGGGGGATTCTTGAATCGCATGAAGAGGTGGCAGTGGATAATCGTCTTGTTTTTTGTATGGTTGGTAGTTGGATGTAACAAGATAAATCGTGATGTACCTAATCAAAAAGATCAACCTCACAGTTTAATGGATAAAGAGGGAACGGTTAATTATGGTGTGAGTGCTTCTCATCCGATTGCTGTTCAAGAAGGCATGAAGGTATTAGAGGAGGGAGGCAATGCGGTCGATGCTGCAATTGCTGTTGCTTATACATTAGGGGTTGTAGAACCATATGGTTCTGGTATTGGTGGTGGGGGGAGTATGGTAATCGTTACAAAGGATGGTATGAGTACATTTGTCGATTACCGAGAGACGGCATCAAATGAAGAGGATACATTATCTGGAGTACCAGGATTGGTAAGAGGGATGGAATTTGCCCATGATACGTACGGTTCCTTACCAATGAAAAGATTAATCCAGCCTGCTATTACACATGCAGAGCAAGGGTTTGCTGTCGATCAACATTTAACGACACGTTTTCAATTAGCAAAACCACGTATTTCTTCAAGTGGTTTATCTGCTTTTTATAAGAAGGGGAAGGCAATGGAAGTAGGCAGTATATTAGTTCAACCGGCACTAGGGAAAACATTGCGAAAGATTCAAGAAGAAGGGCCAGATGGTTTTTATCGTGGAGACATAGCAGATGCAGTAAAGGGAATAAGTGGAATCCCGTTAAAGGATTTGAAGGAGTATGGAATAGAAGAACGCCGACCTGTAATTGGTACGTATAAAGGGTATACCGTCTATACTGCACCTCCTCCTTTTTCCGGGGTTACGTTACTACAAATACTTCAATTATTAGACAGTGAAGAAACATATAAGAAAAAAGAGAACGAAGAATTGTATATAGAAGAGTTCGGTAAAATGGTGAAAGTGACATATAAGGATCGAGCCTTATATGGAGGTGATCCAAATTTCATGGAGGTAGATATACATCAGCGTCTAAGTAAGGAACTGTTGGAGAAGATGCAACGTGAGGTGAGAGTGGAAGAGCACCGTGAACAAGAAGTAGTAGATGTGGAAGAGCACGAAAGTACAACGCATTTTGTTGTCATGGATAAGGATGGGACAGTTGTATCTGTTACGAATACGCTTGGTAATTTCTTTGGTTCAGGTGAGTATGTGGAGGGTTTCTTTCTTAATAGCCAAATGACCCAATTTGGAACAAAGCCTAATAATAGAGAAGTAGGCAAGCGATCTAGAACTTTTACGGCACCTACTGTGTTGGTAAGTGAACAAGAGGTAATTGGCATTGGTTCTCCAGGAGGGAATCGAATTCCTCAAATCATCGCACAAGTGTTAGATAAATATACAAACGAACGGGAGGATATGCAGTCAATTGTCGACCGAGAGCGATTTGTGTTAGAAAAAAATGTTGTTTATACAGAGTTTTTGCTAGAAAAAGAGAAACGAAGATATTTAGATAAAGGTGGCTACGATGTTATATATAAATATTCCCCGATGTTTTATGGAGGAATACAGACTTTAATAAGGGATAAAAAATCGGATGATATAACAGGAGCTGGTGATAAGAGAAGGAATGGTAGTTGGAATGCGTATAAAAAAGGGGGCGAATAATGTGGTACGGAAGGTAATGAATTGGTTGGTACCAGTTGTATTAGTTGTAAGCTTGCTAGTAATCATGGGGAATTTAAAACGCACGGAGCAATTGACACCAGAAGAAGCAGAGAAAATTGGAGAGTTAACTCGTGGGGTTGAACAGAAGCGGGTTGTGCGGAGTACGGAATAATACACGAAAAAAAGCCCAACATGACAGACTTTGTGTAGCTGTTATGTTGGGGCTTTTTTATTCTTCACCAATAATTTTTACTTCTGTTTCTAAGTCGACACCGAATTTTTCTTTTACTGTGTCTTGAACGAATTTGATTAATGTTGTGTAATCTTTCGCTGTTGCGTTGTTAATGTTAACGATAAAGCCAGCGTGTTTCGTCGATACTTGTGCACCGCCGATTATTTTTCCTTGTAAGCCGCTATCTTGAATTAACTTACCTGCGAAATATCCCGGTGGGCGTTTGAATACACTACCGCAAGATGGGTATTCAAGAGGTTGTTTTGATTCACGCAAGAACGTTAATTCATCCATTTTTGCTTTGATTACTTCGTGTTCGCCAGGTGCAAGTTTGAATGTTGCTTCTAAGGCGATATATTTATTCGTAGCAATGGAGCTGTTGCGATATTCCAGTTCTAACTCTTCACGTTTTAAGTTTAATAGTTCGCCGTCTTCTGTTAAGACAATAACGCTAGCCAATACGTCTGCTACTTCACCGCCGTATGCTCCTGCATTCATGAATAATGCACCGCCGACAGAACCAGGAATACCACATGCGAATTCAAGGCCTGTTAATGTGTGGTGTAATGCCATACGTGACACGTCAATGATTGCTGCGCCGCTTTGTGCTGTAATTGTTGTATCTGTAACAGTAATATCCGTTAATTTTACTAAGCTTAAGACGATACCGCGAATACCACCGTCACGAACGATTAAGTTTGAGCCGTTACCAAGTAACGTAACAGGAACGTTATGTTCGCGTGCGAAACGAATTACTGTTTGTGTTTCTTCGTAACTAGTTGGTGTAACAAAAAGGTCAGCGTTACCACCAGTATGTGTATACGTATATTTGCTTAAAGATTCATCTAATAGCACACATTCTTTTGGAAGAGTGTGTACTAACTTATTATAAATATCTTGTTTAGTCATCATCATTGTTCATCCTTTATATTCGATTAGCTATTTCGTTCGTCTATTACGTCACTTTTTGTGAATGGAAATAAAAGAATGCGATGGTAGGAAAGTGAGTGATCGAACGAAGTGTTACTTTATTATAACAAAATCTAAGTTTTGCCATAAGGGATAATTTTAGTTTATAGGTTTTTCCATAGAGAAGTATAGTGAATGTACTGTTTTTGTACAATAGGTAAAATTTGTAGAGAGGTGTTTGAGTAAAGGAAGATAACTATTTTGTTTATTTTAATGTATGCAAATGAATGGTTGTTTCGTTTTCACTATTTTAATTGAAATAGCATATAGGCAAAGAAAAGGATACTTCATGAGAATGTCCTTTTCTTTGCCTATAAAGAAGAATGGATTCCGCATATACATGAAAAGTAGCTCGCGCTCTATGCTTCGTCTGTAATGTCTACCCAACGCATACCCCAGTTTTCAATTTCTTGTAAGACAGGCTCTAAGGAAGCACCTTTTTCTGTTAGTGAGTACTCGATAATAACAGGTGTTTCAGGGATAACTTTTCGCACAACAACCCCTTGAGCCTCTAAATCTTTTAATCGTTCAGACAACACTTTTCCGCTGATACCAATAGAGGATTGGATATTACTAAAGCGTTGTGGTCCGGGTAATAATTCGTAGATAACTAAGGCTGTCCAACGTTGGCTTAAAAGTGAAATGGCTTTTTCGAATCGTGGACAAATAGAAGATTTATTCATATGTTCTTTCACTCCTTTTTACTTACTATACCATTTTATTATTTGATATTAAATTATATTTTATAACAAAGTTACTTGACAAAATTTAATTAAATAAATAAACTAAGTTACATAAAGTAACTTAGTGATAAAAGGAGAACGAGAATGAGTATAAATGAAATCGGGAAATGTATGTTACGTGTTGTGTTAGGAATTATTTTCTTCGCTCATGGATTGTCAAAGTTTCAAGGGGGGATAGAAAATACAGTAGGCTTCTTTGATAGTATTGGAATTCCAGGGTTTGTTGCTTATATTGTTGCAGTAATTGAATTAGTCGGTGGTATCGCGATGATTGTCGGACTCGGTACACGCGTTGTTGCGTTGTTATTTGTAGGTGTGATGGTAGGGGCTATTTTCACAGTCAAGCTTCCAGCAGGTCTTTTAGGTAATGGTGACATGGCAGGGTATGAATTTGATTTAGCTTTACTTGCTATCTCTATTTATTTTGTAACAGCCAATACATCTACTTTATCGTTAGATGACAAGTTATTCAGATCAAACTAATTAAATATCGGGAGGAAGTATGATGGACTTTCATCGTGAACCAAACACGTTTGTAGGGAATGTAAAACTGAAAGTAGCTAATTTGGAGCGTTCGCTTCAGTTCTATCAACAAATTATCGGCTTTAATGTGCTAGAGCGAACAAAAACAACGGCGGTACTAACAGCTGACGGAAAGACTGACCTAGTAACAATTGAACAACCAGCAAATGTTGAACCAAAGCAGGGAAGAACAACAGGTTTGTATCACTTTGCACTTCTGTTACCACAACGATCAGATTTAGCTGATATCGTAAATCATTTTGTCCAAAATGGAATTCAAATTGGCTCGTCTGATCATCTTGTGAGTGAAGCTCTCTATTTATCAGATCCAGACGGGAACGGAATTGAAATCTACGTTGACCGCGTTCCTTCTGAATGGGATTGGAATAACGGAGAGGTAGCGATGGCGGTAGACCCACTTGATTTCGCAGACTTGCTTTCAACGAGCAAAGAAGGAAAAGGGTGGAATGGTTTACCTGTTGGTACTGTAATGGGACATATTCATTTACATGTATCACAATTAAAGCAAGCAGAAGAATTCTATACGAAAGGACTTGGTTTCAACGTTGTAAACCGTTTTGGTACGCAAGCATTATTTATCTCTACTGGTAACTACCATCATCATATCGGTCTCAATACGTGGGCTGGAGTTGGAGCACCAACTCCGCCAGTAACTAGTACAGGACTTGGATCTTTTACGTTAGTGTTCCCCAATGAAGAATCAAGGGGTCGCGTAGTAGCTAATCTAAAAGCAATTGGGTCATCCGTTATGGAAGAGAATGATTTGTTTGTGACAGTAGATCCTTCTGGAAATCGTATTAATTTACAGGTGTAAATAAAAAAGAAGTCAAGGTGAGTAGAATGGGAATACTAAACAAGTTATTTGGAAGAAAAGAAAAAGATTTATATACAAAGGAGACGAAAACAATGTCAAAAGTATTAGTAATTAAAGCAAATGACCGTCCGGCGGAGCAAGCAGTTAGTTCAAAAATGTATGAAACATTTGTACAGAATTTTAAAGAAGCAAATCCTTCTGTAGAAGTAACGGAATTGGACCTTTTTGCTCTAAACCTACCGTACTATGGAAATACGGCGATTGCAGGCGGATACAAACGTAGCCAAGGAATGGAGTTAACAGCGGAAGAAGCGGAAGCTGTGGAGGTTGTAGACCAATATTTAAATCAATTTTTAGAAGCAGAAAAAGTAGTATTTGCTTTCCCATTATGGAACTTTACTGTACCAGCGCCATTAATAACATATATTTCATATCTTTCACAAGCAGGAAAAACGTTCAAATATACAGAACAAGGACCAGTTGGATTAGCAGGCGACAAAAAAGTTGCTGTATTAAGTGCTCGTGGCTCTGTGTATTCTTCAGAGCCAATGGCTTCAATGGAAATGGCAGCTAACTACGTAACAACTATCCTTGGTTTCTGGGGTATTACGAATTATGAGACGGTAATTATTGAAGGGCATAATCAATATCCAGATCGCTCTCAACAAATCATTGCTGATGGTTTAGAGAAAGTAGCACAAGTAGCGAAAGCATTTTAAAGGAGAATGAACCAGCATACACGTATGCTGGTTCATTCTTTATTTATAATGTGTATAAAATTATTCACCTGTTCCACCATACTTTTTGCTTATATGGCGTTTATTTCGATGAATACCTCATTTTATATCAGTGAACATCTCGAATTAGAAACATGACAAGGTAATTAAGCATGTCGTATACTTACGGTGTAAGGAAGACGTTGGAATCGTTCTTCGGACGTTTACATAAGTAATGTTGGAGGTAAAAAAGATGTTCAAAACACCCATTAGTCGTTTACGTTGGATTGGGAATGTAGAAGGTATATCGTATCTTCTATTATTATTTATCGCAATGCCACTTAAGTATTTCGCGGATATGCCAGAAGCTGTAAAGTTTACTGGAATGGCACACGGTGTCCTGTTTGTCTTGTTCATGATTGCACTTGCGCATGTAACACTTGTACACCGTTGGTCATTCTTAAAAGTGTTAGGAGCAGTTGTTGCTTCTCTTATCCCGTTCGGTACATTTGTATTGGACGCGAAATTACGTAAAGAAGAAAGATAAACGAAAAGACACGAATCGATCCTTGCGATTCGTGTCTTTTTTTACGTGGAGGTTCGCTCAATTAGTTGTGGGGAAACTTCGATATGCTCATTCAGTTGTTGCTCGGTTGTTAGTCGTTTAAAGAAAAGACGGAAAGCGTGTTTGCCAAGTTGCTCACTTTGGCTTGAAATAGTTGTAATGTCAAACAAATCACCAATTGGCTGATCGTCGCATCCGATAATAGCAAGTTGTTCTGGAACTTGTATGCCATTTCGTTCTATTTCTTTGCGAATGCTAGCGGCAATATGGTTGCATGATACGACGAGTGCAGTTGGTCGCTGATCTAGTTGTACGAGTTGTTGGGCAACGTGTTTTCCATCGTCAATTGTTAAACATTCTTCAAAGGTCCAGTTTGTATTAGGAGTTACACCAATTGAGTGTAGCCCTTCGATGTAAGCTTGTTTTCGATGTGTACTGTTGAAGCTATTCTTTCTTCCGATACAATAACCAATTTTCGTATGACCTTTCTGAATAAGATAATCCATACTCATACGGAATGTTTCGTAATGGTTCATATAGACACTAGAAATAGAGGGGACATCGTTTGCTTCGCACGTTACAATTGGTGCATATGTCGAGAACATTTCGAGGGAGCTACCTTCATTTAACTTCGAACACATAATGAGTCCATCCATCTTTTTGTTTCGTAGCATTTGCAAAATCTCTTCTTCTTTCTTCTTATCATTATTCGTTTGGCACACCATTAGGTGATAGTTTTCTTTTGCAGCTTCTTTCGCGATACCTTCTAGAATGGAGCTGTAATATTGGTTGTTAACGAGTGGTAACGAAATGCCGATTACATTTGTTTTTCCCTTTGATAAATGAATAGCGTTGCTGTTTGGCGTATAGTTTAATTGATCAATAATTGCTTGCACATCGTTTCTCGTTTGTTCATTTACATATGGATGATTGTTCAGTACCCTCGAAACAGTTGAAACGGATACATTTGCTAATTTGGCTATTTGTCGTATTGTTGTCACGTTCATTCTCCTTTGCTTTTTATAGTATAGAAAAAAATACGTACATAATACAAGAAATAGGTTGACCTGGAACGCGTTTCATCTTTTATGCTTACGTCATGTTAGAAAAAGGAGAGACGAGTATGAAATATGAATATATGTATTTTATCGGGGGGCTACTTATTTTAGCACTCGGAATTAATATCATGACAACGGTAACGGAGTTCGGATTAAGTCCGTATGATTCGTTGTTTATTGCGTTGTATGAGAACTTCGGTATAAGTATTGGTTTTTGGATGTTTGGCATTAATTTTGTGTTTGTTATTATTGTGTATTTCTTAAATAAGAAGTTTTTAACTGTAGGAACAATTGTGACGATGTTTTTAATCTCATTTTTCGTAGATTTTGTTGGATCAATTGATAGCCTTATGGCAAGCATCGAAGCAATACCAGGATTGCTTGCGATGGCACTTGGGAATATATGCGTTGGAGTTGGTATCGGTATTTACGTATCATCTAATGTATGTGCGGCACCGCAGGAGGCGTTTGTATTAGCGGTTTCAACAATAAAGAAATGGACGTTCCGTAAGACAGAAATCTTTTTAGCTTGTTTATTTTTAAGTGTGAGCTTTTTATTAGATGGACCAATTTATTTCGGTACAATTGTGTTGTCCTTTACGACAGGATATATTATTCAGGCTGCAATTCAAGTGGGAAATGTTTCGTTGAGCTACTTGAAGAAAGAGGCAGTTCCTGCATAAGATAAAAAGAGGTATTCGAATGTTTAATACAGACATTCGGATACCTCTTTTATACTTTTCTTACTATGTATCAGTTATTTTATGAGGGGAAAAATAAGAGGCTCCACTCCGAGCGGGCGCTTTCCGCAGGCGAGAGCGAGCCTCCTGGGGGTCTCCCTTTCCTCGCTTTTCCCCCAGGAGTCGCCACTCTCCATTATGTGTATGAGATGTGATTCGCTTTCACTACGTCAATTACATGGTTTGATGATGGGTCTCTATGAGGTAGTGTCTGATGGTACGAAGTATTTGTTAAACAAACGAATTGCTTCTTTATACATGTCCATGTCCATCTGAAACTCATCTTTGATCCAATAGGTCATCTCTTCATTTGTTAATTCTTTTTCATACGTTTCATGTTCGCGGTATTGTTTTAGTTTATTACCTGTAATAGAGGTCAACATGTTATTGATATACCCGAAAATGCGTATTTCTTGGAACATTGGTGAGGTTCCCCAACGATTTGATTTCTCGATAAGAGGAATCAAATCGTCGAAGTTTCGTGAGACAGGGTTTAATGTTTTTGTTGGTCCTGGTGTTCGAACAACGTGTATCTCTTTGTCATTCACAATTGTATATTCAAATGTTTCGCGTACGTTCTGCGTAGTGAATGATTCATAGAGTGGATATGCATGGAATAACGGAGCGCAGTATCCGACATCAACATAATAAGACTGCTCAAGATTTACACGTAAGCATAAATGCCCTGGGTCCATGTAGATGTATTGAACATCGAATCCGAGATTGTCGAGCAGCCAGTGGAAGCCCACTGCCACGCTCCAACATGTGCCACCGTATCCTTTTGTTGTGATTCTGTCGACGTACGTTTCCATTGAAGGTAAGAAATTGCCACTTTCGTTTCCTTTTTCCCAGTCTACTATTTTCGTAATATTTTCCCATCGTACGCGTAGTTGGTGTTCTCGGATGAGTTCATGTAAGTAAGGAAGTGTAGGTTCTTTTTTCTCTAGTTGTAGAAAAGCAAGGAATTGATGTGTTACTGGATTCATCGTATGTACCTCCAGTTTGTTAAGAGTGATATGTCTCATTATATGTGAGAGGAAGGAGAAAGACATACAAAAATGAATCGAGGTAATGCCCCCGATTCTTCAATAGATTTTTCGTGTGAATGTTGTGAGTCCTCCGATAAAGAAGAGAAGGAAGCTTCCTCCTATAACGAAGATGAGTGTCTCGGTAGATGCGAATAAGTTATTACTTTCGTTTGGCATCATGGAAATCATCGGCTGAGCCCACGGATAATAAGGTCCGTATTGTTCAGACTGGGCAATAATAATTGTTGGTAAGGTTACAACGACATTCAGTGCCATTGGAGCGGCGAAATTTGTCCATATACTCGATACCCACATTTGCAAGGCGATGAGCGGTAACGTGGCAATCCATCCAGCTGCTAGGTGCTTCAGAAGTTGCAGGAATGGAATGGAACCTGAAATATCTAGCATATTCCCAACCAGTACAGTTGTTAGTAAGATAAGTAATTGGATGAATGCGATCATCATGCTAACAAGAAAGAACTTCACGAGATATACTTCATGTTTGTACACGGGTTGAACGAGCAATTGCTTCCAACCGCCGTCTGTATGCTCATAGCGACAAATGAGTGCGGATAGAATCCCGGCTAATAACGGGAGGAGTAACATACCGTGAAATGGGATAAGCCATGCATAAAATCCAATCCAGTCGATAGAGTTAGTGGGGTCTTCTTGTAAGAAGTCCTGTGTATGTAAGTACGAGAATATTCCTACTAGTAACGGACTAATAAAGAATAGCATCCACATGTTTGTTTTACGTATTTTATATAATTCAACTCGAATAGCAGTTAAGAAGCGCATTATTTTTCCACGTCCTTTCGTACGAAATGAATAGTTAGGAGAATGAATAGGATTAAGCCGACGAGTATACCAAGGTATACGTTTGTTAGTTGGTTTCCTGTTTCGTTCATTAAGCTTGGCCATGTCCATAGGAACCAGTCAGGTAAGAGTGGTCCGAATAGACCGATAATCATTCCGATAATACCAACTGTAATCGCCAAGCCTTGGTTTTGTTGAATAACGGATATCCATAGTTGAATAGCTAAGATAGGTAGAGCTGCTAGAAATGGATAAAAGCTTGTTTTGATTACTTCTGTCCATGGAAAATCTGTTCCGAAATTTAATCCAATCCCTAGCAACGTTGAACCAATGCTTAAGAGAATACAAGAAACACTTAGTAATAGCACAGAAACGATAAACTTCGTACCAACAATATGTCTTTTTCGAATCGGTAACGATACTAAATGTTTCCAAGACGTTGATTGATGGTCAACGTTTGCGACCATGGAAGCAATGATAGTACTCCCTAATATAATGACAGGAGTTAAGAAGAGTTGGACAGTGCGTAAAAAGCCGCCCCATAGATCATCTTTATATAAATTTGTTAAATAGTCGTATCGAAGTCCAAAGTTCAGCCCTTGAAGGATAAGTACTCCAATTGGCCCTAGTACAACAAGAAACCATACCCATCTTCGTTTAATTTTTAAGAACTCAGACGCTAATAGCCGTTTGTACATGATAATCCTCCTTTACGATATGTAAGAATATATCTTCTAACGATTTTTTCTCCTCTTCAATGCGGTAGATAGTAATATCATTCATGACAAGTGACTTAACAATTTGTCCAATTTCTTCGTCATTTGTATTGGATAAAAGAATACGATGGTTTTCCAATGTAGACGGGATTCCTTTTGCAAGAAGCATTTTCCACGCGTTCTCTGGTTTGTTCACTGTGAGTTGTATTCCTTGCATAGCATGAGCACGTAACTTTTCAATTGTATCTTGGAAAATAAGTTTTCCTTTTGAAATAATGCCAACGTGCGTTGCCATTTGATCGATTTCACTTAGTAAGTGACTTGATACGAGAATGGTAATGCCTCTTTCTTTTGCAAGGGATTTAATGAGTTCGCGTATTTCAATAATGCCTTGCGGATCTAATCCATTTGTCGGTTCGTCTAAGATTAATAGCTCTGGGTCACCGAGTAATGCGATAGCAATCCCAAGTCGTTGCTTCATTCCTAAGGAGAAGGTGCTTACTTTTTTATCTGCAACGTGATTAAGTCCGACAATCGTTAATACTTCCATAATTTTTTCTTTCTTCACACCTCGAAGCATGCGGTATACTTCAAGATTTTCTGTTGCTTTTAGGTGTCCGTAGTACGATGGATTTTCAACGAGTGCGCCGATTTTAGATAAAATGTGTAGCCGGTTATTAGGGAAGTCTTTGCCAAACATTGTGACAGTCCCAGTAGTTGGTTTAATTAAGCCAAGCAACATTCGGATTGTTGTTGTTTTACCCGCACCGTTTGGTCCTAGAAATCCGTATATTTCTCCTTTTTGTAAGTTTAAGTTAACTCCTTGTACAACGTTTTCCTTTTTATATGTTTTTGTTAGTCTGTTTGTTTGAACGATATAGTTCATTTCTCATCACCTCGTTATTTAGTTTAGATCGTGGAGGTTAAAGAGAAAGGTTACTTTTGTTTAAGTTTTGTTTAAATAAGGCAATCTATCATTTTCAAAAAAATAACAGATTTAGTATGATGGGAAAGAGAAGGATTTTGCTTGGAAGGAAGAAAAAGATGAAGCATATTATGTATATAGAAGATGAAGTAGATATCGGAAAGTGGGGCAAAGAAGAGTTAGAGAAGCAAGGATACCGTGTGACGTGGTTACTTTCAGGAGAAGGTAGTGGAGATATTCTTGAAACGGCTGATTGTGTTTTATTAGATGCAATGTTGCCTGTGTTAGATGGCTTCACGTTAGGACAGCGTTTCAAGCGAGAGCAACCGGATATACCAATTATCATGTTAACGGCAAGAACGATGTTAGATGATAAACTACACGGTCTAACATTTGCGGATGATTATATAACGAAACCATTTCATCCGAAAGAGCTAGTTGCGAGAATAGAAGTGTTACTCAGACGGTATGACAAAGTAGATAAAAATGTACAACATATTCAACATTTACGTGTAAATATGAAAGAACAACGTATTATTCGTACAGATACGGAAGAAGAGGTTGTCTTATCTGGCAAACAGCATCACTTATTTTTCTTCTTTATGAGGCACCTGAATCAGACGTTAACGAAGGAACAATTATTTGAAGCGATTTGGAAGTTGGATTACATAGAAGGGGATAAAACACTTATGGTACATATCCGTTACTTGCGGGAAAAAATCGAACGAAACCCAAGTGAACCGACTATTATTGAAACAATTCGTGGGATAGGATACCGATTCAAATCATGAGGAAGCAGCAATCGTTATTGCGCAAGTATATGATGATTATTGCAGGAGCGTTATTATTAGTTCCTGTTACATTGGTGCCTATTTCTATGTCGGGGCGAATCTCTGATCATCCAGATCCATATTACTCTTCACAAGAGTTAATTACGATGTGGCATACAGAGGCGACAGACATGCACGTAGATAATCCGCGGCAAATAGAAGGGTCCTTACATAGATTGAAATCTATGTATCAAGAGGCACATTTGTTTTGGGTGAATGGAAACGGGGAGCTAAAGCTTACCTTACCTGAGAGAACGGATATTCCGAATAAGTGGAGTGTTGGATATACTATTGAATTTATGAAGAAGAGTTATGATAGTGATCCTTTAACGATTGTGGCGTATGTTGGTGGAGCGGCGGAGAATGGGTTTGTTGTATTGCAGATGCCACGTATGTATACAGAATTGCCTAATAAAAAGGCCGGGGAAAATTACGAGTATTATATAATCATAGGTAGTATCGTCGTTTTTGTATCGTTCCTACTTGTTTCATGGTTATTCTTCCAACGAATAAGAAAAAGGCTTGTAAGGTTGCAAGGAGCGATGGAACTTCCACATGATTGTTCTATCCCAGCTCCCATTGTTATTTCGAAGCTGGATGAAATAGGTGCGTTAGAAGAATCGTTTAATAAGATGATTCTAACGTTAGAGGAAAGTAAGCAGAATGAACAAGAAGAAGAGCAAGTAAGAAGAAAGCTAATTGCGGATTTATCTCATGACTTACGTACACCGCTTACTGCAATTCGTGCGCAGTTATATGTATTAAAGAATGAAGTATCTTCGGTGAAAGGTATGCAGACGATTGAGTTAGTAGATGAGAAGATTCATTACTTAGGCGAATTGCTAGAGAATTTACTCGCATATACATTATTAACGTCGAAGAAGTATCCGTATGAGCCAACTGAAGTAGATATGGTGAAAGTGACACGAAAGATTATTGCGGGCTGGTACAACAAACTAGAGTCGGAATATTTCGATATCGATGTAGATGTATCTGTACAGGAGTTTCGTTGGAATATTGATGTAAATTGGTATGAGCGCATGCTTGATAACGTTATTCAAAATGTCATTCGTCACGGTGCGAGTGGAGAATTTATTGGTTTTTATATCCGGCATGACGGGGATGAACAAGTAATTACAATTGTAGACAAAGGACCGGGGTTTGAACAAGTAACTTCTCACAAAGGATCTGGAATTGGCTTGTCCATTATTGCTTTAATGGCAAAAGAAATGGGGGTTACGTGGGAGATTCATTCTACGAGTGAAGGAACAACGTTTGTTTTTAAAAAATAAATGAAAAGAGATATATTAGGAGGGAGAAGATTTGTATAACAATTTATCTGAGTATGATGACGCGAAATTATATGATGCCGAGAATGATTGGTTTACAGATGAGGTTGATTTATTAGTAGAGTGGGCAGAGAAATTGAATGTTGGGAAGGAGCGTATTCTAGATTTAGCTTGTGGTACAGGACGTATTACGTTGCCTCTAGCAAAGAAAGGCTATACGCTTCTTGGTGTTGATATTCATGCGGGGATGTTAGAGGAAGCGAAAGAGAAGGCACCAGCGGATGTACAAGTAGAATGGATACAGCAAGATTGTACAGACTTACAAGTGGAAGGCGGCATTCCTTTTAGTTATATGGTAGGTAACTCATTCCAACATTTCTTAACAAATACAGATCAAGATGCATTACTCCGGTCCATCCATCGTGTTTTAAAAGAAGAGGGCGTATTTATTTTCAGTACGCGTTTCCCGTCGACAGAAGAATTGCTTCAAGAACCGAAAGAGGAATATTGGCGTTCTGTACACGTGTCAGAGGGGATCAGGTGTGATATTTATACGAAAGCAGTGTACGATGCTATTTCACAAATTCAATCGTATGAGATGATTCGCCGCTTTTATGAAGGAGAAACATTTATAGAAGAGAAAAAGACAACGATTGATTTACGTTATACATATCCACAAGAGTTAGAGCGAGTGTTAGGCGAAAATGGATTTAAGTTGCTTCATGTTCATCGAAACTGGTTAGGAGATCCGTTAACACCTGGATGTTACTCAATGGTTGTTATTTGTCAAAAGAAGTAAGAAGGGGAGAAAGAGATGGTGCAGGAGAAATACTTGATAACAGAGGAAGAGAAGCAGGAAATAATTCGTAAATTTGTGAAGGATGGCAAGTTGCAAAACCTACCGAGTAAGGAAAAAGGGAAAGTAAGTATCTTTCTTTATTTAATCGGACAATTTGAAAAGGGAAGAGAATACAAGGAAAGAGAAGTTAATGATATTCTAAAGCCAATTTATGCTGATTTCGCGATTTTACGTCGCTACTTAATTGATTACAAGTTGTTGGAGAGAAGTAAAGAAGGTCTGACGTACTGGGTGAAAGAATAGGAGAAGTTTAGTGAATGAATGGAGGGGATTTCCCTGTTGTTCGTTGTGTAATATTTCCTTGCAAGTTCCCTCTTTTCTAGGTATATTGGATTAAGTTTCCAAAGAAATGAAGATGATAGAAGGCCTAGTTATTTAAAATAGTGTATGTAGTAGAGATGGATTATGTATTCCGAGGGGGAAATATACATTGAAGAAGTGGCACCAAAATACGATGATGTTATGTCTAGCGTTATTAACAGTAGGAATATCGGTAATGACACATATGTTGCATCGACAGATGGGTTTTTTAGAAGAGTATTTAGTTATAAAGGGAATCGGGAGTGTGGCAATTGAATTTCCATTTTTGATAAATGTAGTACTCTTATTGCCAATCGTATTGTTATGTATAAGTTTTGTCTTATATCGAGTGGATAGAAATCATCGATTTATTCCTGTGTTTGTTGCACTGACACTTACATCGGGGAGTATTTCAATTATTGCTGGTGGAGACGGTTTAGTAGAGTATCATTTTTCTATTTTTATGGTATTAGCAATGATAGCTTGTTATAACGCAATTAAATTGATAGTGATTAGTACGGTGTTATTTGCTGTTCATCATCTTGGGGGATATTTCTTTTTCCCAGAGTTAATTTGCGGTGTATCTGAGTATTCGTTTAGTTTGTTACTTATTCATGCGTTTTATCTTATTTTAACGAGTGGGGCTACAATTTGGTTTATGTATGCCAAAAAAATTGAAGCAAGAGAGTATGAAGCAAAGCAACAAGAGCAGAAGGAAATGCTGGAGCTTATTTTAAATGGATTAAATCAATCAAATGATTCGGTGAAATTAGTAACATCTAGTTTAATCAAGGGTTCAGATGAAACAGCGAGAGCTAGTGAGGAAATCGCGGCTACAATTAGTCATTTGAATAAAGAGAGTAAGGAACAAATTCGTCATTTAGATAATGGTGCAGAGAAGATATCGCATATGTTCGTCGAAATTAATCAGATGAATACGTACATGACAGAAATGAATAGTATCGCATATAAAACGACAGAACAGGCAGGTGCTGGACAGAAACTTGTACATGAAGTGACGGTTCAAATGAGCACTATTACGAATACAATTCGTTCTATTGATCATTTAGTAAAAGAATTGAAAGATAGTTCAGAAGAAATAGCTGGATTCATTAAAGAAGTAACAAATATCGCAGACCAAACAAATTTACTTGCATTAAATGCTTCAATTGAAGCTGCAAGAGCGGGTGAGCATGGAAAAGGTTTTGCTGTTGTTGCGGCTGAAGTAAGGAAGTTAGCGACTCAATCTGAAGGATCAGCGTCTGAGGTACAGAAGATTGTGAAAACAATTCAAGGAAGAATTGACAATGTGGTACGTCAAATGGATGTTGGATTAGAGGATGTACATAAAGGGACAGGGAAGATTAAGCAAACCGAAAGAGCATTGACGGTAATTACTGAGTATGTCAAAGAAGTAAATGACAAAATAGAAGAAGTGATAACAGCATCAAATTATTTGTTGAATCACTCTCAAGAGACAAAAGAAGTTATTACAGAAATTTCAATGAGTAAAGATGCTACAGCGAAAAGTATGGAGAAAATTGCACACGCATCTGAAGAACAGTTTGATACAGCTGACTCATTGAGACAAACGGTTGCGAAGTTAAATGGGATGGTAGAAGATTTAGATGCAGTTGTAGCGGATGTGACGTGTACAGTATCGAAATAACTTTTTGTATTTGCGAGAAAAGCGACTATCGAGGTCGCTTTTTATTTTTATATAAAGAGAAGTATATTTACTGTTCCTTCATTATATAGAAAAATAAAAGAGAAAGAGGAAGTGAGAGGCGAAAGAAAAAAGAAATTCTTTTTATAAAAAGTGGTTGACGATTTGATAGTATATTGCTATTATGTAGAAGTTGCTTCTGAGACACGAAGTAACAACGAAAAAACATTTGAAAAACAAT
>NZ_BMFK01000005.1 GCF_014638355.1 Priestia taiwanensis | reverse complement strand
ATAAAATAAAAATTGACGTTTCATGTTTTGTTTAGTTTTCAAAGAACTTCTATCGCTTAAAGCGACTTCTACATAATATCATTTCTGATATCTTCCGTCAACGTTTTTTTAAGAAAGTTTTTTTGTTTTCTTTATCTCTTGCTGACTTCTACTACTATACAGGATACATAAGATAAATGCAACGTTTTTTTATAAAAAAAGAGAGAACAAAAAGTCCTCTCTTTAAAAACACGTTATTCTTCTATATTAATAGTTTCTGCTTCCGAGATTTCTTCTTCTTCTTCTTCTCTCTCCACAACCGCTACTGTCGACACTTCTGTCTTTTCATCAACCTTCATTAATTTTACACCTTGTGTATTACGTCCAGTTGTAGAAATATCCTCCATTGGAGTACGAATAATAACACCTGATGCTGTAATTAACATGAGATCCTCTTCACCAGTTACTCCTTTTACAGAAATAAGTGGTCCATTCTTCTCCGTTACATTAATTGTCTTAATTCCTTTTCCACCTCGACTTTGCAAGCGGTACTCATCAATTGGCGTACGCTTACCAAAACCGTTTTGTGTAACACTTAAAACTTGCATGTTTGGTTCGACTACTTCCATTCCTACAACAATATCTTCTTCTCGTAGTGAAATAGCTTTTACTCCCGATGCCGTACGCCCCATCGAACGTACATCTTCCTCATGGAATCGAATTAACATACCATTTGATGTTCCGATAATAATATCTTTTGTCCCATCTGTTAAACGAACAGAAATTACTTCATCATCTTCACGTAGACCTACTGCAATAAGACCGTTTGTACGAATATTTGCAAATGCCGATAATGGTGAACGCTTCGCGATACCTTTCTTTGTGGTAATGAATAAATAACCATCATCCTTAAATTCCTGCACTGGGATAATTGCATTCACCCATTCTCCTTTATCAATTTCTAATAAATTGATAATTGGTAACCCTTTTGCTGTACGACTATACTCAGGTATCTCGTACCCTTTAGCTCGGTATACTTTTCCTTTATTCGTAAAGAATAGTAGCGTATCATGAGTTGATGTTGTTAGTAGATGTTCAACAAAATCATCATCATTCGTTCCCATTCCTTGAATACCACGACCACCACGGCGCTGGCTACGATAAGTAGAAACTGGCAGGCGCTTAATATATCCATTATGCGTTAGTGTAATAACGATATTTTGCTCAGGGATTAAATCTTCATCTTCAATCGATTCAAATCCACCTAACATAATCTCCGTTCTTCGCTCATCTGCATAACGTTCTTTAATTTCAAGAAGTTCTTCACGAATGATCTCTAATACTTTCTCTTCATCTGCTAAAATTGCTTTTAATTCTGCAATTAACGTTAATAATTCGTTATACTCTTCTTCAATCTTTTCACGTTCTAAACCTGTTAATCGTTGCAAACGCATATCTAAAATGGCCTGTGCTTGACGTTCAGATAGACCGAACTTCGTCATTAATCCTTCTTTTGCTATATCTGTTGTTTTCGATCCACGTATTAAAGCAATAACTTCATCAATATGATCTAATGCAATACGCAGTCCTTCTAAAATATGAGCACGTGCTTCGGCTTTTTCTAACTCAAATTGTGTACGTCGAGTAATAACTACTTTTTGATGTTCTAAATAATGATATAAACATTGTTTTAAGTTCAATACTTTTGGTACACCATCTACTAGTGCTAGCAAATTAATACCAAAGCTTGTTTGTAACGTCGTATGCTTATATAAGTTATTTAATAAAACATTCGCATTCGCGTCACGTCTTACTTCGATAACAATACGCATTCCATTACGGTCTGATTCATCACGTAAATCCGTAATGCCATCAATCTTTTTATCACGAACAAGCTCTGCAATTTTTTCCACTAACTTGGCTTTATTTACTTGGTAAGGAATCTCCGATACGATAATTGTCTGTCTACCATTACTCTTCTCTTCGATTTCTACTTTCGCTCTTAAAATAATGCTACCTTTTCCTGTTTCAAAAGCCTTACGAATACCGCTCTTACCTAAAATTTGAGCAGCTGTTGGGAAATCTGGACCTTGAATATATTCCATTAACTCCGGTAGTTCAATATCTGGATTGTGACTTAATGCTAACACTCCATCAATTACCTCTCCTAAGTTATGCGGTGGAATATTCGTTGCCATCCCTACAGCAATACCAGTCGCTCCGTTCACAAGCAGGTTAGGGAATCGTGCTGGTAGTACAACTGGTTCTTTTTCTGAACCGTCGTAGTTATCTTGATAGTCAATTGTGTTTTTATTAATATCACGAACAATTTCCATCGAAATTTTCGACATTCTTGCCTCTGTATAACGCATTGCTGCCGCTGAATCTCCATCAATCGATCCGAAGTTACCGTGACCATCAACTAACATCGCTCGGTAACTAAAATCTTGTGCCATACGTACCATTGTATGATATACAGCACTATCACCGTGTGGGTGATACTTACCAATTACATCTCCAACGATACGTGCTGACTTCTTATATGGCTTATCTGCTGTAATTCCTAAATCATTCATTGCATACAAGATACGACGATGAACAGGTTTCAACCCATCTCGAACATCCGGTAATGCACGCGATACGATAACACTCATTGCATAATCTAAAAACGACGTACGCATTTCTTGGCTAATATTTATATCCTTAACTTGAGGTTTCTTACTATCCATTCTAACCTAGCACCTCCATACGTGATGTGCATCTTTTTTTATGTATCCTAGTGAAAAAAGAGGGGAGTTCTCCTCCCCTTATTTATTAAATATCTAAATTCTTTACATAATGTGCATTTTCTTGAATAAAATTACGTCTTGGCTCTACTTTGTCGCCCATTAATAATTCAAATGTCTCATCCGCTTCAATCGCATCTTGTAGACTTACCCTTAGTAAAGAACGAACTTCTGGATCCATTGTTGTTTCCCATAACTGTGTAGGGTTCATCTCTCCAAGACCTTTGTAACGTTGAATATTCGGTTTCGGTGTACTTGGTAACTCCGCCATTACTTTTGCTAACTCCGCCTCGTTATACGCGTATTCCACCTTTTTACCTTGTTTTACTTGATATAACGGTGGTTGTGCAATATAAATATATCCACATTCTAGTAACTGACGCATGAAGCGATAGAAGAATGTTAATAGCAAAGTACGAATATGCGCACCATCTACATCCGCATCCGTCATAATGATAATTTTGTGGTAACGAGCTTTTTCCATTTCGAAATCATCACCAATACCTGTACCCAGAGCTGTTACGAGTGTACGAATCTCATCACTAGATAAAATTTTATCTAGACGCGCTTTTTCTACGTTAATAATTTTCCCTTTTAACGGTAGAATAGCTTGGAAATGACGATCACGCCCTTGCTTTGCAGAACCACCAGCCGAGTCACCCTCTACGATATATAACTCACTAATTGCCGGATCTTTCGCTGAACAGTCTGCTAATTTTCCAGGTAAACTCGAAATTTCCAGTGCATTTTTACGACGAGTTAATTCACGTGCCTTTTTAGCAGCTACACGCGCACGCGCAGCCATCATTCCTTTTTCCACGATTTTGCGAGCAACAGAAGGATTTTCAAGCATAAACTTATCAAACACCTCTGCGAAAACGGATTCTGTAATTGTTCTCGCTTCACTATTCCCTAATTTTGTTTTTGTCTGTCCTTCAAACTGAGGATCGGGATGTTTAACAGAAATAATTGCTGTTAAACCTTCACGAACATCTTCCCCTGTTAAATTGCTTTCATTATCTTTTACAATGTTATTTTTACGTGCATAGTCGTTAATAACCCTTGTTAAAGCTGTCTTAAATCCAACTTCGTGCGTACCACCTTCATACGTATGAATGTTGTTGGCAAATGAGTACAAGTTGCTTGTATACCCTTCGTTATACTGAAGAGCTACCTCAACCGCAATGTCATCGCGTGAACCCTCAATATAGACAGGTGTATCATGGATAGCTTCTTTCGAACGATTTAAATGCTCTACGTACGAGATAATA
The DNA here is from genome assembly GCF_014638355.1 of Priestia taiwanensis. GTDB lineage: Bacteria > Bacillota > Bacilli > Bacillales > Bacillaceae_G > Priestia_D > Priestia_D taiwanensis. Next base: position 181,295 of record NZ_BMFK01000005.1, on the reverse strand, counting down.
CCACCTTCATAATGGTATTCTTTCTTCTCACCTTCAGAACGTTTATCTTCAATCGTTAATTTTAATCCTTTATTTAAGAACGCCAATTCACGTATACGATTTGCTAATGTATCAAAGTCATATTCCAACGTTTCCGTAAAGATTTCTCCGTCTGGTTGGAAATGGATTGTCGTACCTGTATGGTCCGTTTCACCAATTACCTTTAAATCTTCCTTTGGCACCCCACGATGATACTGTTGATAGTAGATTTGACCATCACGATGAACAAATACTTCTAACACCGTCGACAAGGCATTTACAACTGAAGCACCTACACCATGTAGACCTCCAGATACTTTATATCCGCCGCCGCCAAACTTACCCCCAGCATGCAGAACCGTTAAAATAACTTCAACAGCAGGTCTACCCATCTTCTCATGAATACCTACGGGAATCCCACGTCCATTATCTTTTACGGTAATACTATTATCTTCTTCAATAATGACGTTAATTTCTGTACAAAAACCAGCTAATGCTTCATCAATACTATTGTCTACAATTTCCCAAACTAAATGATGAAGACCCTTCGCTGCAGTTGAACCAATATACATCCCTGGACGTTTTCTTACAGCCTCTAAACCTTCCAATACTTGAATATTACTTTCGTCATATGCTTGGCCTTGTATTTCTTTCTGTTCCATTGTCAAATACATCACCCACTTTTCATTCTAAGCTTGCTCTATTCTGTTTATTTATCTGTCGTACTTCCTACCGTAACTTTCCCATCAGTAACACGGATTGATTTTGCTTGTCTTAATGTTTCATGATCAATTCCATCTACACTTGTTGTCGTTACAAATGTTTGTACTTTTCCTTGAATAGTGTTTAGTAAATGTGATTGCCTATAATCATCTAACTCTGACAAGACATCATCTAGTAATAAAATTGGATATTCATTTACCTCTGACTTAATTAACTCAATTTCTGCTAATTTCAAAGATAGCGCAGTTGTTCGCTGCTGCCCTTGAGAACCGTACGTTTGCACATCTCGATCATTTACAATGAATGCTAAATCATCACGGTGAGGACCAATTAGCGTCGTACCCCTCATTTTTTCTCGTTCTTTTACTTCTTGAAAATGTTCATAGTATACTTCTTTTATTTTCGACAAATCCATATTTTCACATACATGAATACTAGGTTTATATTGAATTTTCAATGTTTCTAAACCTCGACTGATGCCTTTATGAATAGGTTCTGCCCAATTTTGAAGGAGATATAAGAATTCGTAGCGTTTTTTTAAGATTTTCGCGCCATGCTCAAGTAGTTGAATGGTAAAAACATCTAGCATTGTGTCGTCTATTTTCCGGTCACCTTGCATTTTTTTTAAATAATGGTTGCGCTGTGTTAACACCTTTTGATATTGACTTAATTCATATAAATACACTGGTGCAATCTGCCCAAGCTCCATATCTAAAAAGCGACGACGAACTTGAGGACTACCTTTTACTAAATTCAAATCTTCTGGAGCAAACATTACAACATTCATGTGACCAATATATTGGCTTAATTTTTGTTGCTCTAAATGATTGATTTTTGCTTTTTTTCCTTTTTTTGACACAGCGAGTTGCAAATGCAAGTTACTGTTTTTAGTATGTAGTGTACCTTCTATTTTACCATAATCCGCCTGAAAACGAATCAATTCCTTATCATTTGACGTACGATGTGATTTTGCCATAGCTAAAACAAAGATAGATTCGAGTAAGTTTGTTTTGCCTTGTGCATTCTCCCCAATAATAACATTTACCTTGTCTTCAAATGACAAGTGTAATGAATCATAATTTCGATAATTCGTTAATCGTATATCTTGTATAAACAAAGGGATTCCCCCAAACAAAAAAACTTAAGAATGTATGCTGCTCTTCACACCAAATGTTCCAAACTTCTCAATAACAACAGTATCGCCATGAATTAGCTTTCGCCCACGTCGGTTTTCCAGTTCATCATTTACATGAATCGTATGCTCTGAAAGAAACCACTTTGCCATACCGCCTGTATCAATAACGTCTGCTAACTTTAAAAATTGACCTAATGTAATGTATTCCGTCGAGATTTCAACGTACTTTTTCATCGATGAATCGCCCGCTTTCTAAAATAGTTCATTAGTATATTGTACTAAATTTTTTGTATTTAGGAAAGTAGAGAAAACATTTGTTCCGTCTCCTTCATACAAATCGATGAAGAAAAGGGTTATTAGTACTCGTACTAATAACCCTTTTTCTTTTAGTATGTTCGAACTGGTAAAATTAATTGCAATGTCGAGTCGTCATTTATTGGACGAATTAAGAATGGTCTCATTGCTCCTGTAAAGCTGATGGAGATCTCTGATCCTTCGACTGCTTTTAATGCATCCATCATATATTTTGCACTAAAGGAAATTTTTAATTCCTCTCCTTGCATGCTTTCATATTGAATTTCTTCTACTACTTTCCCGATCTCAGGAGAGTTTGATGAAACTGCTAATGGATTCCCCTCAAATGCAGTTAATTTGACAACATTATTACGTCCTTCTCGAGCAAGTAACGATGCACGATCAATTGCTTGTAAAAATGCTTTCGTATTTACCTGCAAATCTGTTTTGCTTTCAGATGGAATTAAACGAGACGTGTCTGGATAATTACCCTCTAATAAACGAGAGAAGAATAAGATATGTTTTGTTTTAAACAAAATTTGATAATCAGTAATGACAATCTCTACACTTTCATCACTATCATCTAAAATTTTACTTAATTCCGTCAAACTTTTACCTGGAATAACAACATTGGCTGTTAAATCTGATGAACCACTTTCAATAGCTGCCTTACGCATTGCTAAACGATGGCTATCTGTTGCAGTACAGAAAAGAATACCATCTTCCACCTTCCAGTTTACACCTGTCAAGATCGGTCTTGTTTCAGAAGTTGATACAGCAAATACTGTTTGACGAATCATATTACGTAATAAGTCTGTTGGGACTTTAAACATTGACTGTTCCTCAATTTGAGGTAAATGTGGGTATTCTTCTGCATCTAATCCGTTCAAATTAAAAACAGACTTCCCAGATTTAATTTTCGTCATAAAATGATTTTCTACTTCAATTTCAACTGTATCTTGCGGAAGTTTTTTTACGATTTCACTAAAATATTTCGCTTGTAAAACGACACTTCCTGTTTTTTGAATTTCAACAATTTCTTTTTCTTTCTTTTCAATAGGAATATAAGATTCAATGGAGATATCTGAATCACTACCTGTAAGTGTAACACCATCTTCTGTTGCTACAATTTTAATTCCTGTTAGAATCGGAATCGTTGTTCGAGATGATACAGCTTTCATCACATCATGAACAGCTCGTACAAGATAGTCTTTTTGTATAATAAATTGCATAAAAAAATCCTCCTTATCTAAGCAATAATAATATTAATTATATTTTATATTTGTAGTAATAATAGTAATAGGGCCTGTGGATTTGTGGATAACACTTCTTTTGTAAGGAAAAACAGTCTATCAACATGTGGATAGACTGTGTAGAAATAAAGAGAAGTTATACACAATATAAACAAGACTACCGTTTTAGCATGTCATAAATTTCTTTGATCTGACTTTGTAATTGAGAGTCTGTTTGTAATAGTTTTGATATCTTTTCATGTGCATGTATAACGGTTGTATGATCTCGTCCCCCAAACTCTTCGCCAATTTTCGGTAAAGAAGAGTCTGTCATTTCTCTTGATAGATACATAGCAATTTGTCTAGGGAATGCAACGGACTTTGTGCGTTTTTTTGCTTTAAAGTCCTCTAACTTTACATTAAAGACTTCTCCTACAGACTTTTGAATTTCATGAATCGAAATAATCTTTGGTTTTGAACTTGGAATAATACTTTTCAGTGCCTCTGCAGCTAAATCAGCGTTAATATCCTTATTAATTAACGAAGAATAAGCCACAACGCGAATAAGAGCTCCCTCAAGCTCACGAATGTTAGAATCAATTTGATTTGCGATATATAACATCACTTCGTTTGGAATATCTAAGCCATCTGCTTTCGCTTTTTTACGTAATATAGCAATACGTGTTTCTAAGTCTGGTGGTGTAATATCTGTAATTAATCCCCATTCAAATCGTGAACGTAAGCGATCTTCGAGTGTCGGGATTTCTTTTGGTGGTCGATCACTTGAAATAACAATTTGCTTACTTTCCTCATGTAATGCGTTAAATGTATGGAAAAATTCTTCTTGCGTTTGCTCTTTTCCAGCTAGGAACTGAATATCATCAATCAACAGTACATCAACATTGCGGTATTTATTTCGGAAATTAACAGCTTTGTTATCACGAATAGAGTTAATGAATTCATTCGTAAATTTCTCAGACGATAAATACACGACCTTTGCATTTGGATTATGCTCCAATACATAGTGTCCGATCGCGTGCATTAAGTGTGTTTTTCCTAGTCCTACACCCCCGTAGATAAACAGTGGGTTATAGGCTTTAGCCGGTGCTTCTGCAACAGCTAAAGAAGCAGCATGTGCAAAGCGGTTACCTGATCCGATAACGAATGTATCAAAAGTATACTTAGGATTTAACATATTTTGCTGTAAATCATGAGAAACGGGCTCCACCTTTTTTGTACGATTAACAGCTAGTTGAATATCTAAATCTTCATCAGATTGGTTTTGCGGGATGACAAATTTAATATTTAGTCGATCACCGGTGATATCCAAAATAGTATCTGCAATTAAAGCAGAATAGCGAGACTCTAACCAATCTCTTGCAAAGTCATTAGGAGCGCTAATGACTAAAGCGTCTTTTGTTAACGAGTGGGCTTTTGTTGACTTTAGCCAGGTTTCGTAACTTGGCTTGGCCACTTTTTCTTTAATGTTACTTAATACCATATTCCATAATTCTGTAATATTTTCCAAGCGCTGTCCCTCCTTCAGCAAGAGATAAGTAGTGAGTAAACATATTAAATAAAATTGTATATTTTCTTTGTATAATAAGTAATTAAACTAGGGAAAAATAAGATGTATTTTTATACAGTTACATAAATAGTAGTAATTAGATGTATAAGAGTGTATAAACAATATTCACACCTTGTGGACAAGCATTTATAGACAATGTAGAAAAAATGTCCACAACTTATACACATTCTGTGGATAAATAAGTTATTCACAGGTAGTTTTCCAAAGGTAAAGCAAAAATATAATATCAAATTAATCAAGTAATAGCAATGTTTTTTATTAGTTTATCCACAGAATCAATCTGTTGTGGAGAATTTTTTTCCACAACACAATATAATGTGTAAAAGGTGTAGACAAAGAATGTGGATAGTATAAAAAGTAAAAAAAAATTATCCACAGCTTAAAAGAAGACTGTACACAACATGTATTTTATTTTCTATAAAGAATAAAAAGTGCATGATAAAATCCTTCTTTACGCAGATAAAAATGACTGAACGAACAGAACACGTGCTAAAAAGTACAAATTATAGAAAGAGAAAAGGGTGCAGCAGAAAAAAATCAAAAAAGTGAAATGTTATTGTAGGAGAGATGAAGAGAATCGAATAGGCGTTAAACAAATAAAGAAAAAGAAAACATACTATCACTATTTAGATAAAAGAGGAAATAAACTCTTTCTTTAGATAAGGGTTGCTCTAGATGAAAGGAAAAAGTAAAATAGAAGATATGGTTTGGGGAGATATATGTTTTCAGTGAAAAATTGAAGAAAAATATTTCCATACCATTGACATCTTTATAGGAAATTAACTATAATTTATAAGACTGTCTATAACAGTGAATCCTCAGGGAGGTGTAATATAATGAAAAGAACGTTCCAACCTAATAAACGTAAGCGTAGCAAAGTTCATGGTTTCCGTGCACGTATGAGCACGAAAAACGGTCGTCGAGTTTTAGCTGCACGTCGTCGTAAAGGAAGAAAAGTATTATCAGCTTAGGCCACTGAAGCGTCAGTGGTCTTTTTCATAAAAATATTAAAGAAAATAGATCTACTGGCTCGTGTATTTCCAGGAAAAAGAACGGCGGCCTTGTCCTTATAGTGGACAAGTGTTCTCCGTTTTTCTTGGAAGTAGAGGAAGCAAGATCATTCTATAACTAGGATAGAGATAGAAAAGATGATGCAGTAAATTATCTTTCTGATGAAGTACAGGAGTGTAGACAAATGAGAAAGAAAAATCGCGTCAAAAGAAATGAAGATTTTACAGCTGTGTTTCAAAAGGGGAAATCAATTGCTAATCGTCAATTTGTTATATATCAACTGCCAAAAGTAGAACAAGTTGGATTTCGTCTTGGAATTTCCGTTAGTAAGAAACTTGGAAATGCAGTGACGCGGAATCATATTAAACGATACATACGTCAAGTATTTACAGAATGCAAAACAGAGATAAAGGGACAAAGAGACTACGTTATTATCGCTAGAAAACCATGTGTAGAATTAACGTACGAAGAATTTTATAAAAGTCTTCTTCATGCACTAAAAAAAGCAGAAAGCATAGAGGGAAAGAGAGGGTAGCCCTTTTCTTTTTTATATACACACTACAAAGGAGGAAGTGACTTTGAAAAAAAGATTGGCTTTACTAGTCACTTTAATGACCGTTGTTTTTCTTGTAAGCGGTTGTACTGATGTTAGCACACCTATCACATCAGAAAGTGAAGGAATTTGGAACGAGTATTTTGTTTATCCGCTTTCTTGGCTGATTACAACAATTGCTGAAAGCCTAGGTGGGCTATATGGATTATCAATTGTTATCGTAACACTGATTGTTCGTTTTGCTTTATTACCATTAATGATTAAGCAAACGAAGAGTACGAAAGCAATGCAGGCAATTAATCCAGAAATCCAAAAATTAAAAGAAAAATACAGCTCAAAAGATGCTGCAACACAACAAAAATTACAACAAGAAACAATGTTGTTATTCCAAAAAAATGGTGTAAATCCATTAGCTGGTTGTTTACCAATTTTAGTTCAAATGCCGATTTTTATTGGTTTCTACCATGCAATTATGCGTACGACAGAAATTAGTAAGCATTCATTCTTATGGTTTGATTTAGGAGATAAAGATCCATTCTATATCTTGCCAGTAATTGTAGTCCTTACACAGTATTTATCATTGAAAATTTCAATGGTTGGCCCAGCAGCAGATAATCCGCAAATGAAGATTATGCTGTATGTAATGCCAATACTTATTTTTGTTTTCTCTTTAAATGTTCCATCTGCATTAACTCTTTATTGGGTAATTGGTAACGTCTTTACTATTTTCCAAACGTTATTAATTAAAGGTCCAGAAATTAAAGAAGCACGAGGAAAGTCGGTAGGAGGAAAAAAATAGTGAAAAGTATAACTGCTAAAGGCAAAACTGTAGAAGATGCAGTCATATTCGCTTTAGAACAGTTACACACAACACGAGAAAAAGTCGATATTACTGTGATGGACGAAGGAAAAAAAGGGCTATTTGGATTATTTGGAAACCGGTTAGCGGTTGTTGAAGTGACGGTAAAGAAGTGTCCTATTGAGGAAGCGGAAAATTATCTTTTATCCGTTGTTCGCGGAATGAATGTAGATGTAAAGGTAGAAAAGCAAATCAATGGAAAAGAAGTCACATTTCAGTTAATTGGAGAAGATATCGCGGTTCTTATTGGAAAAAGAGGTACCACGTTAAATAGTTTACAGTATATGACGCAGCTTGTTGCAAATCGTTATGCTACTAGTTACCTTCAAATTACGGTAGATGCAGGAAGTTATCGTGAAAAACGAAAACAGATTCTTGCAAATCTGGCGATGAAAGTAGCAAATCAAGTATTACGAACGAAGAAAGAAGTAGCGTTAGAGCCTATGCCTTCTTATGAACGAAAAGTCATCCATCATGTATTATCGAAAAACAAACAAATTCAAACATATTCAGCAGGAAGTGAACCACATCGTCATATTGTGATAGCTCCTGCGTAAGACTCACTCTCATCGAGTGAGTCTTTCTTTTGCTTTTTATCTCCATGGAGAAAAGGTGAGTGATGACTTATTCACATGTGGATAAGTTTATCCCCTTATAAGGACGGCTATAATAAAATCATTCATAGCTCTTTTTTAGAGAGAAAGCTTATGTTATTCTAAATGTTTAGAAGTACTTTTTTGAAATGTAACGAAAGATATCAAATAAATGAAAAAATAAATATATACCTATAGTTTATAAGTGAGGTGAAAGAAGTGGATTTTGATACAATTGCAGCAATATCAACCCCACTTGGAGAAGGAGCAATCTCGATTGTACGAGTAAGTGGACCGGACGCAATTCCAACAGTTGAGAGAATTTTCAAAGGAAAAGCGTTATCGGAAGTACCATCTCATACAATTCATTACGGTCATATCGTAGAGAACGCAACAAATAAAACGATTGAAGAAGTAATGGTGTCTGTCATGAAGGCACCAAGAACATTTACAAGAGAAGATATCGTAGAGATAAATTGTCACGGTGGACTTGTATCTGTAAATAAGGTATTACAGTTAATTTTATCAGAGGGTGTTCGTATTGCTGAACCGGGTGAGTTCACAAAACGTGCTTTCTTAAATGGACGAATTGATCTTTCACAAGCGGAAGCCGTAATGGATCTTATTCGCGCAAAAACAGATCGTGCTATGAATGTAGCAATTAATCAAATGGAAGGGCGTCTTTCTAAGTTAATTAATCGTTTACGTCAACAATTATTAGAAACATTGGCACATATAGAAGTAAATATTGATTACCCTGAATACGATGATGTAGAGGAAATGACACATCATGTACTTATAGACAAAGCAACAGATGTCCGGGATGAAATTAAAAACTTGTTAGAAACATCGAAACAAGGGAAAATTTTAAGAGAAGGCATTTCAACGGCTATTATCGGTAGACCGAACGTAGGGAAATCATCGCTTTTAAATAGTCTTGTACAGGAGAAGAAGGCAATCGTAACAGATATCCCAGGTACAACACGAGATGTCATTGAAGAGTACGTGAATGTAAAAGGTGTGCCTCTTCGCTTAATTGATACAGCAGGGATTCGTGAAACAGAAGATATTGTGGAGCAAATTGGGGTAGAACGTTCGAAGCAAGTATTGCAACAAGCAGACTTAGTATTGCTTGTATTGAACTATAATGATGTATTAGTTGCAGAAGATGAACGATTATTCGAAGCCGTAGCAGATAGAGATGTCATTGTCATTGTAAATAAGACAGATTTACCAAAGCTTATTGATTTGGAGCGAGTAAAAGCACTAGCACAAGGCCATACGTTAATTACTACTTCATTAATTGAAGAAGAGGGTATTGATGAGTTGGAAAAGGCTATTTCTACCTTGTTCTTTGAAGGTGCAATTGAAACAAACGATATGACATACGTATCAAATTCGCGCCATATTGGTTTGCTGGCTCAAGCAGAGCGAACAATTTCAGATGCAATTGAAGCAATTCACAATGGTGTACCCATTGATATGGTACAAATTGATTTAACAAGAACGTGGGAAATACTAGGTGAAATTACGGGTGATACGGTTCATGAAAGCTTGATCGATCAATTATTCTCGCAATTTTGTCTAGGTAAATAAGGAGTGGAAAGAATGGGATATCATGGTGGAACATATGATGTAATCGTCATAGGTGCAGGACATGCTGGATGTGAAGCAGGATTAGGATCTGCGCGTATGGGTGCCAATACATTATTACTTACAATTAACTTAGATATGGTTGCGTTTATGCCTTGTAATCCATCGGTTGGTGGTCCAGCAAAAGGGATTGTCGTTCGTGAAATCGATGCATTAGGTGGAGAAATGGGACGTAATATCGATAAAACGCATATCCAAATGCGTATGTTGAATACAGCAAAAGGTCCTGCGGTTCGCGCACTGCGTGCACAGGCGGATAAATTCTTGTATCAACATGAAATGAAAAAAACAATTGAAGAAACAGAGAATTTAACACTTCTTCAAGGAATGGTAGATCGTCTTATTGTAGAGGACGGTGAGTGTAAAGGGGTTATTACACAGACTGGTGCAGAATATCATGCGAAAGCAGTTGTTATCACAACAGGTACGTTCTTACGCGGTGAGATTATCATTGGGGACTTAAAATATTCAAGTGGTCCAAACAATCAACAACCTTCTGTGAAGTTATCTGAACACTTACAAGAATTAGGACTAGATATGGTACGTTTTAAGACAGGTACACCACCTCGTGTTAACAGCCGTTCGATTGATTATAGTAAAACAGAAATTCAACCAGGTGATGATGTGCCACGTGCATTTTCATTTGAAACGACGGAATTTATTATGGATCAAGTTCCATGCTGGTTAACATATACAAGTGAAGAAACACATCGTATTATTGATGAGAATTTACATCGCTCGCCTATGTTCTCTGGAATGATTAAAGGGACAGGGCCACGTTACTGCCCGTCAATTGAAGATAAAGTTGTACGATTTAATGACAAGCCTCGTCATCAAATCTTCTTAGAGCCAGAAGGAAGAAATACAGAGGAAGTATACGTACAAGGACTATCAACAAGTCTACCAGAGGATGTTCAACGTCGCATGTTACAGACCATTCCTGGATTAGAAAATGTCCAAATGATGCGTACAGGTTATGCAATCGAATATGATTCAATTGTTCCAACACAATTATGGCCAACGCTTGAAACGAAAAAAGTATCAGGCTTATTTACAGCTGGTCAGATTAACGGTACATCTGGATATGAAGAAGCTGCTGGTCAAGGTTTAATTGCGGGCATTAACGCAGCTTGTCGTGTGTTAGAAAAAGAAGAAATGATTCTAGATCGTTCACAAGCATATATGGGTGTTCTTGTTGATGACCTTGTAACAAAGGGAACGAATGAACCATATCGTTTATTAACGTCTCGCGCGGAATATCGTTTATTACTTCGCCATGATAATGCTGATTTACGCTTAACAGAGATTGGTCATCGTATTGGTTTAATTTCCGATGAGCGCTACGCTCGTTTCTTAGCGAAGAAGGCAGATGTTGTGGAAGAGAAAGAACGCTTGACATCGATTATTATTCGTCCGACAGCGGAAGTACAGGAATTAATTCGTTCAGTTGGTGGTAGTGAATTGAAAGATGGTATTCGTGCAAATGAACTATTACGTCGACCTGAAATGACGTATGCGCATATTGCGCAAATTGTACCAAGTGAAAAAGAATTAGATGATGCAACGACCGAGCAGGTAGAAATCCAAATTAAATATGAAGGATATATTCAGAAATCCCTTCAGCAAGTAGAACGAATGAAAAAGATGGAAAGCAAGAAAATTCCGGATAACATTGATTATGATGCAATTTCAGGTCTGGCTTCAGAGGCTAGACAAAAGCTGAAAGAGGTTCGTCCACTATCAGTTGGGCAAGCTTCTCGTATTTCAGGTGTAAATCCAGCAGATGTATCGATTTTACTTGTGTACTTAGAGCAGGGAAAAATTGCACGCATAGCGAACCAATAATAGAAGGAGATTTCTAGCGAATATGAATATAGAGCAATTTACAGCGGCGTTAGAGGAAAAGGGAATTTCCCTTTCCGCACGCCAATTAGATCAATTTGAAATGTACTTTAAGCTGTTGGTAGAGTGGAATGAAAAGATGAACTTAACAGCTATTACAGAAAAAGAAGAAGTTTATTTAAAGCATTTTTATGATTCTATTTCAGCAGCTTTTTATTATGATTTTAGCAAACAAGCATCTATATGTGATATCGGAGCGGGTGCTGGATTTCCAAGTATTCCACTAAAAATCTGCTTCCCAAATCTACAAGTAACAATTGTTGATTCTTTGCAAAAGCGCATTACCTTTTTAAATCATTTAGCGACACAATTACAATTAGAAGACGTAGCATTTTACCATGATCGTGCAGAAACATTTGCAAAACGTGATGGGATGAGAGAATCTTTTGACATTACAATGGCTCGCGCTGTCGCACGTCTTTCCGTTTTAAGTGAATTATGTTTACCTCTTGCAAAAGTCGGTGGTACGTTCATTGCGATGAAAGCTGCTGCAGCAGAAGAAGAAATGGAAAAAGGAAACCATGCAGTAAAAGTATTAGGTGGCGAGATGCAACGTATTGAGAATTTCCGTCTTCCAGAGGAAGATAGTGAACGTAATATTCTCTTTATTGCGAAGAAACGCCAAACACCTAAGAAATACCCAAGAAAACCAGGAACACCTAATAAATTACCGATTGAAAAATAAAGAATATAATATCGTGTAACGTAATGTTTCACGTGAAACATTACGTTACACATAATAGAAAGACATTCATTGAAGGTGGTGAAGGTAGATGAAGAGTACATTATCCCGTTTTTTTGGATTGTCAGGAAAAGAAAATCAAGAGCAAACAAGTTTAGTAGAATCACAAGAGCACGTTTGTAACCTTTCTCTTTCTAGCATTATTCCAAATCGTTATCAACCGAGAACAGTATTTAATGATGAACGTATTGATGAACTTGCTTTAACAATACGTACACATGGGATTATTCAACCTATTGTTGTTCGGAAACATGAAGATAATCAGTATGAAATCATTGCCGGTGAGAGACGTTTCCGAGCAGCTACAAAGCTTGGATGGGAGACAATCCCAGCTATTATAAAAGAGATGAATGACGCAGAAACAGCTTCTGTTGCATTAATTGAAAATCTTCAACGAGAAGAGTTATCTGCAATAGAAGAAGCAATTGCATACGAGAAGTTAATTAAACTACATAATTTAACACAAGAGGCATTAGCACAACGACTTGGTAAAGGACAATCAACAGTCGCAAATAAGTTACGTTTATTGAAACTACCTGTAGAAATTCAAGAGGCGCTTATGCAGAAACAAGTAACAGAGCGTCATGCGCGTGCGCTTATTCCTCTGAAAGATCCAGAGAAACAAGCAAAGGCACTGGAAACTATTATTGAACGTCAATGGAACGTAAAGCAAACAGAAGATTATATTGCGAAGTTGTTACAAGAAACAGCAAAACCGAAAAAGCCGCGTCGTAAGGCTGTGAGTAAAGATACACGCATCGCTTTAAATACGATTCGTGAATCATTAATGATGGTATCGAATACAGGATTACCAATTGACTCAAATGAAGAAGAGCACGAAGAATATTACCAAATTACAATTAAAATTCCAAAGAAATGAGTCCTTTCGTAGGGCTTATTTTTTATGAGGAAAAGTTGTCTCCAGTTTTTATGGTCGTTTTGAACGTAGAAAATAGAACCTATCACTTATAGAGAAAGAAAATAAGCAAATTCCGCCTAATTGTTCCATATTTTCAGTTAATCCATGATAAAATAGGGAGTATATCATGACGGTAAAGGTAGGTGTAGACATGGCAAAGGTAATATCAATTGCGAATCAAAAAGGTGGAGTTGGAAAAACGACAACTTCAGTGAATTTAGGTGCGTGCCTTGCTCATTTAGGAAAAAAAGTATTGCTTGTTGATATAGATCCACAAGGAAATGCAACAAGTGGAGTGGGAATTGAAAAGGCAGATGTAGAAGAATGTATTTATGATGTGCTTGTAGAGGATGTATCAGCACACGAGATCATCCTTCCTACCGCACTTGAAAATTTATATGTGTTGCCAGCAACGATTCAATTAGCTGGTGCGGAAATTGAACTAGTTCCAACTATTTCACGAGAAATACGTTTAAAACGCGCATTAGATGCGATTAGAAGCGACTATGATTATGTTATCGTCGACTGTCCTCCTTCGTTAGGCTTGTTAACGATTAACTCACTAACCGCATCAGATTCTATTATTATTCCTGTTCAATGTGAATATTATGCGCTGGAAGGATTAAGTCAATTATTAAATACAGTACGACTTGTACAAAAACATTTAAATAAAAACTTAGAGATTCAAGGTGTCTTACTTACCATGTTAGATGCACGAACAAATCTAGGTATCCAAGTAATTGATGAAGTGAAAAAATATTTCCAAGATAGAGTATATCGTTCTATCATTCCTCGTAATGTTCGATTGAGTGAAGCGCCTAGCCATGGTAAACCGATTATTTCATATGATGTAAAGTCTAAGGGAGCAGAGTTATATTTAGAATTTGCTAAGGAAGTGATTAATAATGGCTAAAGGTCTTGGAAAAGGAATTAATGCGTTCTTTCCTGACTTAGAAGTACAAAGCGAAGATCTCGTGAAAGAGATAAAGTTAACTGAATTAAGACCTAATCCATATCAACCGCGTAAAGTATTTCAACAAGAAGCAATTGAAGAATTAAAACAATCCATTCTCATACACGGGGTTTTACAGCCTATTATTGTACGTAAAAGTATTAAAGGATATGAGATTGTCGTTGGTGAGCGAAGATTTCGTGCTTCAAAAGAGGCTGGATTAAAAACAATTCCTGCTGTAGCACGTAAATTAACAGAACAACAAATGATGGAATTAGCATTGTTAGAAAACTTGCAACGTGAAGATTTAACACCAATAGAAGAAGCAATTGCTTATGACAAGTTAATGAGTGAATTAGAGTTAACGCAAGAACAGTTAGCTAGTCGTTTAGGGAAAAGTCGCCCTCATATTGCTAACTATGTACGTCTACTAACATTGCCATCACGTGTACAAGAAATGATTACAACTAGTGAGTTGTCAATGGCACATGGTAGAACGTTATTAGGTGTGAAAAATAAAGAACATATTATGGCCATAGTAGAGAAAATTAAAAAAGAACAATTAAACGTAAGACAAGTGGAGCAACTTGTACAAGAATTGAATAAGAATGTTTCACGTGAAACATCCACACTGAAACAAAAGAAAAATATTTTCTATCAAGAATATGAAGATGTGTTGACGGAACGTTTCGGAACAGCTGTAACAATTAAAGAAAAGAATGAACGCGGAAAAATTGAAATTCAATTTTTCAATAAGGAAGATTTAAATCGTATTTTAGAATTATTAGATAAGCATGAAGAATAGACCATCCGTTTTGGTGAATGGTCTATTTTTTATCTATTCGAAATACGTCTTGTTGTAGTTCTATGTCTACTTTACGAATGCCACTTGCAATTACTTCCGCCATCTTCATAACGGTATTTAACCGTGTGTTTTGAAGGACGGCAAATTCCATGAAACCGCTAATGTTAACAGTGCCAGTAATGTGTATGTTGCCTACTTCTGGTAAATCTTTCTTTACCGCAGCACCTGGTTTTACAGGACCCTTTCCGATGGTAATATTTCCTATATTACGTATATTACCTAGGCAAGCATCAATTCCAATAATAAACGGATGATGAAATTTACTCTTGATATCTTCTACTGTTTCTACTAAATTAAGGGCATGTACAGGATTTTCTAATGTCCCGAATACATGGAAATTAGAAATGGATTTCTCTATTAGCTTCGTCCCAATTAAAGGGCCTAAACAGTCACCGGTTGAACGATCTGTACCGATACAGACAAGAACGAGAGGTTGTCCAACAAAAGGAGAGATAAATGCTTGAAGTGTTTCCTGAATGGTACGTGTCGCATTAATATTTTCATAATGAATGGCCGACATATCAAAGATTGGGAGTTTGAAACGGAAATTTCGTAGGTTCAATTTATACCTCCTACTATATAAAAGTAGTATTATAGTAAGCAGTATATGTAAAAAAACTTTTTTTATACATATATTGGATAAACATAAAATGACAAAAACGAACAAGCTAGTATAGAGGATACATGGTAAAGGAAGAAAAGGGGAGGATTGTGAGATGTTTAATCTTAGTAAGTACAATGATTTACAACTAACAACGGCACCAACTAGTTCGGTCATCGAGCAAACAAAAGATAAACTTTTTAGTGAAGGATTTTGGTTAGGATTAGGTGCAAAGCTATTAGATATTTTGATTGTTTTATTAATTGCTTTCATTGTAACGACGATTTTAAAGAAGGTTATTCGTAAGTTCTTTAAAATGAATAGTGGTGCAAATGAGAAATATGGAAATCAACGAACGCTAACGTTAATGAAGCTAGTAGAGAGTGTGCTTGTGTATGTGGTGAACTTTATTGTCATTATCGCATCATTAGAAGCATTGAATGTTCCAATTACATCTGTTCTTGCCGGGGCAGGGGTTGTTGGTTTAGCTGTAGGTTTCGGTGCACAAAACTTAGTCAAAGATATTATTACAGGATTCTTTATTTTGTTAGAAGATCAGTTTTCAGTAGGTGACTATGTTCGAATTGGTCAATTTGAAGGATTCATTCAAGAAATTGGTTTGCGAACAACACGTTTGAAAAGCTTTACAGGAGAAGTGCATATTTTACCGAATGGTTCAATTCTTTCTGTTACAAACTTCTCTCGTACGAATAGTGTAGCAATTGTAGATGTAAGTGTTTCCTATGAAAGTGATATTAAGTACGTAGAATCTGTTATTGAGGCACTATTAGAAGAGCTTCCACATAAATATGAAGACATGGTAGAGAAGCCTCAATTGTTAGGTGTTCAAATGTTCGGTGGTAGTGAAGTAGTTCTGCGTGTGACATCAGAAGTAAAGGCGATGAAGCATAATATTATTGCAAGGGATTTACGTAGAGAAATTAAAATGCGTCTTGATCAAAAAGGTATTGAAATTCCATATCCACATATGGTTTTCTTAAATAAACAAGCAGAGGTACCAATTGGAGAGGAACAAAAAGGGAGGGCTCGAGGCTAAGATGGAAGCAAAAGAATTTGGTCTACACGATGTTGTGGAAATGAAAAAAGCACATCCTTGTGGAGTAAATCGTTGGAAAATTATCCGAATGGGAATGGATGTCCGTATTAAATGCGAAGGATGCTCACATAGTGTTATGCTCCCGCGAAGAGAGTTCGCTCGTAAAATCAAGAAAGTACTTGTAAAGCATGAAGAATAAAGAAAATGGCTCCTATACTAAGGAGCCATTTTCTTTATATAAGCACAATGTAAGAAAGAAGAGAGTTACCTTCATATGTTGCACTTTTTCGTTAATCTCTCTATAATTGTGTAAGATTGAAGAGTATTCGTGAGGAGTGAAGAAAACATGGCTTTAACTGCTGGAATCGTTGGTTTACCGAACGTTGGAAAGTCAACATTATTTAATGCTATTACACAAGCAGGTGCTGAATCTGCAAACTATCCATTCTGTACAATTGAGCCGAACGTTGGAGTTGTAGCAGTTCCAGACGTACGATTAAATAAATTAACAGAACTTGTACAACCAAAAAAGACAGTTCCAACAACATTTGAATTTACAGATATCGCTGGAATTGTAAAAGGTGCAAGTAAAGGTGAAGGATTAGGGAATAAATTCCTTTCTCACATTCGTCAAGTAGACGCAATCTGTCAAGTAGTACGTTGTTTTGATGATGAGAATATTACACACGTAGATGGAAAAGTAGATCCACTTTCAGATATCGAAACAATTAACTTAGAGCTTATTTTAGCGGACTTAGAGTCAGTAGATAAGCGTATTGATCGCGTGGGTAAATTAGCGCGTCAAAAAGACAAAGAAGCAGTATATGAGCATGAAATTTTAGTGAAATTAAAAGAAGCATTTGAGAATAATATGCCTGCTCGTACGGTTGAATTTACAGAAGAGCAAATGCGCATTGTAAAAGGTCTACACCTACTAACAATTAAGCCAATGCTTTATGTAGCTAACGTGAGCGAGGAAGATGTATTGGATCCTTCTGATAATGAATATGTACAAAAAGTACGTGCATTTGCAGAAGAAGATAATGCAGAAGTAATTGTTGTATGTGCAAAAATCGAATCAGAAATTGCGGAATTAGACGAAGAAGAGAAGAAATCATTCTTAGAAGAATTAGGAATTGAAGAGTCTGGCTTAGATCAGTTAATTCGTGCGGCTTACTCATTGCTTGGACTAGCAACATATTTCACAGCTGGTGTACAAGAAGTACGTGCATGGACATTCCGCCAAGGCATGAAAGCACCACAATGTGCGGGTGTTATTCATACTGATTTCGAGCGTGGATTTATTCGTGCAGAAACAGTAGCATATGAAGACTTATTAGTTGCTGGTAATATGAATACAGCGAAAGAAGCTGGAAAAGTCCGTTTAGAAGGAAAAGAATACATCGTAAAAGATGGCGATGTTATGCACTTCCGCTTCAACGTATAAGATTATTATTTACTAAAAGAAGTATCTGTGTAGACAGATTAGGGTACTTTGTACATGGATATAATGAAGAAAAGAGGTGTATTTATAATACACCTCTTTTTGTATAAGGTGAAAAAACTATACTTAAATATTAATTTTAAAGTGACTATTAGAAGTGATTATGTGATTTTGTATACTTGCTTCCATCAAATCTCTATGATATAATCTAGACTCGTGAGTAATTAACATAATTGCTCCTTGCCCATTAAGGGCCGTTTAGTCCAAAAGGAGGTGACAGTGAGATGAGAAAGTACGAAGTTATGTACATCATTCGTCCGAACATTGAAGATGAAGCTAAGAAAGCATTAGTAGAGCGTTTCAACAACATTCTAACTGAACAAGGTGCTGAAATCACTGAAGTAAAAGAGTGGGGTAAGCGTCGTTTAGCTTACGAAATCAACGACTTCCGTGACGGTTTCTATATGTTAGTAGATGTTAATGCTAACCCAGAAGCGGTTCAAGAATTCGATCGTTTAGCAAAGATCAGCGAAGATATCATTCGCCACATCGTTGTTAAGAACGAAGCGTAAGACAAAAATAAGATATCCATTAAGTAAGGAGGAGAGGACCAAATGATTAACCGTGTTGTACTAGTTGGTCGATTAACGAAGGATCCAGAATTGAAGTATACACCAAGTGGTATTGCTGTAAGTCGTTTTACATTAGCTGTAAACCGTACATTTAGTAACCAACAAGGTGAGCGTGAAGCAGATTTTATTAACTGTGTTGTTTGGCGTAAACCAGCTGAAAACGTAGCGAACTATCTTAAGAAAGGTAGCTTAGCGGGCGTAGAAGGTCGTATTCAAACAAGTAGTTTTGAAGGACAAGATGGAAAGCGTGTATTCATGACAGAGGTAATCGCAGATAGCGTTCAATTCTTAGAGCCTAGAAATTCATCGGGTGGCGAGCAACGTGGTTCATCATTCAGTCCACCTCCTCAAGATTTCGGTGGGTATGGCCAAAGCCAGCCACAACGAAATCCATTTGAGGCGCCTGCAAACAATCAAGGTTTCTCTCGTGGAAACGAGGATCCTTTTGCGAATGCAGGGAAGACAATCGATATCTCGGATGATGACTTACCATTTTAATGGATAAATAGCGTATATAAATATAAGAACGATTAAAATACAAAACAGAGTGGAGGGAAATCAAATGGCTTTCGGACGTAAAGGTGGACGTGCTAAACGTCGTAAAGTTTGTTTCTTTACAGCTAACGGAATCAATCACATCGATTACAAAGATACAGATCTTTTAAAACGTTTTGTTTCTGAGCGTGGTAAAATCTTACCTCGTCGTGTGACTGGTACTAGCGCAAAATATCAACGTAAGTTAACGATTGCGATCAAACGCTCTCGTCAAATGGCTTTATTACCATACGTTGGTGAATAATGCAGGGGACACAGTAGAATTTATTCTACTGTGTTTTTTTATGTTTGAAAGGGATAGGACAGATATGCTTGTATAACCTATATCCAAGAAAGAACAAATAAATAAAGAAAAGTGTTGAGTAGTAATACAATATGATTCGTATTAATTGTAGGAAAGTTTTTTTAGAATCTTTGTATAGCTGCTCTTTTCCTTTGTAATAGACTACTAATAGCTAGCGTAAAAATAGATAGAGAACCAGGGGGAAGTATGAGCGCCCTTCTTCTACTTTTTGTTTTATGGTATGATAAGGAATACAAGCCATTTGTTTAGGGAAAGGTTTATGTACTATCATTATGTTTACAAGAAGAGAAAGTATTATACATTTTTATTTGTGAACAGTTTTTTCTGGGAGCTGACGATATGCCTAATTTTGATAAGAAGCACACGTTTCTTTCTTTTATAGTTGTATTGTCTGTCTTAGTCGCTGCTTTACTTATGTATACGATGCGTATAAATGTATGGGTAAGTAGTATCTTTTTTGTTATGTTCATTGTTTTCCTTTTCTTCTTTTGTCGTTATATGTGGCAATTTAGAAAAAAGATAGACTTATACATAACGAATATGCATGAGCGGATTGAGACGGTCAATACAGAAGTATTTACAGAAATGCCAATCGGAATTTTACTATTTAATAATGAATATGAGGTAGAATGGGCGAACCCTTATTTTACTTCATACTTTGAGAAAGATACCTTGATAGGTAGTCACTTATTCGATTTATCAGAAAACTTATTACCTTTTATTAAACAGGAAGCAAAAGATGATATTATTACAATTCGAAATCGTAAATTTAAAGTGACAATTAGGCGAAGTGAACGCTTAATGTATTTCTTCGATGTGACGGAACAAACGCAAATTGAGAAGTTATACGAGGAACAACGCACTGTAATCGCGGTTATTCTATTAGATAATTACGATGAGGTGACGCAAGGATTAGATGACCAAGCAAGAATGACGATGACAAGCTTAGTAACATCATCGTTAAACAAATGGGCTTTAGAAAATGGCCTATTTTTGAAACGAGCTGCATCTGACCGTTATTATGCTGTATTAGATGCGAGTATATTAGCACAGTTAGAGCAACGTAAATTTGGCATTTTAGATGAAGTAAGAGAACTAACAGGGAAGCAAGGGGTTCCTCTTACATTAAGTATTGGAATTGGAGCGGGTGATTACTCGTTACCAGAGCTTGGAACACTTGCCCAATCTAGTTTAGATTTGGCGCTAGGTCGAGGTGGAGATCAAGTGGCAATTAAACAAATGTCAGGGAAAGTGAAATTTTACGGAGGTAAAACAAACCCTGTCGAAAAACGTACACGAGTACGCGCAAGGGTTATCTCCCATGCATTGAAGGATTTAATTTTAGATAGCGATAAAGTACTAATTATGGGACACAAGTCTCCTGATATGGACGCTATCGGTGCTGCTATTGGAATTTTAAAGATAGCACAATTAAATCAAAAAGAAGGATATATTGTTATTGATGAGAAAGATTTAGATAAAGGTGTTAAACGCTTAATGGGAGAAATTAAGACAAATTCTTCGTTGTGGCAACATGTTATTCGTCCTGAGAAGGCGCTTGAGATGGTGAAAGAAGACACGTTACTCGTTATTGTCGATACGCATAAACCTTCCATGGTAATTGAAGAGAAATTGTTAAAGAAGATAGAAAATGTTATTGTTATTGATCATCATCGTCGTGGTGAAGAATTCATTGAAGATCCATTACTTGTGTATATGGAACCGTACGCATCTTCTACGTGTGAGCTAGTTACAGAATTACTGGAGTATCAGCCGAAGCGTTCAAAGCTCACAATGTTAGAATCAACAGCACTTCTAGCTGGAATTATTGTAGACACAAAGAGCTTTACGTTCCGAACGGGAGCAAGAACGTTTGACGCAGCTTCTTATTTACGTTCACACGGGGCAGATACAATTCTTGTTCAAAAGCTATTAAAGGAAGATTTAGAGAGTTATTTACAACGGGCAAGTTTAATGGAACATGCTTATTTCTATCGAGAAGGTATTGCGATTGCCAAGACAACAAATAGTGCATCGCAAGTACTTATCGCCCAAGCTGCAGACACATTGTTAACGATGACAGGTGTCGTTGCATCCTTCGTCATTGCCAAACGTGATGCAGGAAATATAAGCATTAGTAGTCGTTCATTAGGTGATGTGAACGTCCAGTTAATAATGGAGGCATTGAACGGTGGCGGTCACCTTACAAATGCAGCAACCCAAATAAGTGATATCTCAGTAGAAGAAGCAGAGCAGATGTTGCATACTGCTATTGATGAATATTTTGAAGGAGGAAGAAGAGGATGAAAGTTATTTTTCTAAAAGACGTAAAAGGTAGAGGGAAAAAAGGAGAAGTTAAAAACGTTGCAGATGGTTATGCACAAAACTTCTTAATTAAGCAAGGCTTAGCTGTAGAAGCTACAAATGGAAATGTAAAAGCGTTAGAAGGACAACAAAAATCTGTTGCGAAAGAAGCAGCATTAGAATTAGAGAACTGCAAGAAATTAAAAGAAAAATTAGAAACACTAACAATTGAATTAAAAGCAAAGTCTGGTGAAGGCGGTCGCCTATTTGGTTCAATTACAACGAAACAAATTGCAGATGAATTAAATAAAGTACACGGCATTAAAATTGATAAACGTAAATTCGAAATGGCAGACGCTATTCGTGCATTAGGATACCGTAATGTTCCTGTGAAATTACATCAAGAAGTAACAGCGACTGTTAAAGTACATGTTACAGAAATTTAAACAAAGGGTGTAAGGGGGAAATAAAATGAGTGACTTATTCGCTGATCGTACTCCTCCTCAAAATATTGAAGCGGAGCAGGCGGTACTAGGAGCGATTCTTTTAGAGCAAGAGGCACTAACCGTTGCTTCGGAAATTATTATTCCAGAAGACTTTTATCGAGCTGCTCATCAAAAGATTTATGAGACAATGCTTTCTCTTTCTGATAAGGGAGAGCCGGTTGATTTAGTAACTGTTATGTCTGAGTTATCGGATATTAATTTATTAGAAGATATCGGTGGTATTACGTACTTAAATGAGTTAGCTTCAGCTGTTCCGACAGCAGCTAACGTAGAGTATTATGCGAAAATTATTGAAGAGAAGTCTATTTTACGCCGTTTAATTCGCACTGCAACGAACATTGCAACGGATGGCTATGCACGTGAAGATGAAGTAGATGCATTGCTAAATGAAGCGGAGAAGAAAATTCTCGAAGTATCGCAAAAGAAAAATACGAGCGCGTTCCAAAATATTAAAGATGTTCTTGTCGAAGCATATGACAAAATTGAACAACTTCATCATCGAGAAGGTGAGACAACGGGTATTCCGACTGGCTTCACAGAGTTGGATAGAATGACAGCGGGATTTCAACGGAACGATTTAATTATTGTAGCTGCTCGTCCATCAGTAGGTAAGACTGCATTTGCTTTAAATATTGCACAGAACGTCGCTGTAAAAACAGACGAAAATGTCGCCATATTTAGTTTGGAGATGGGAGCCGATCAGCTTGTCATGCGTATGCTTTGTGCAGAAGGAAATATTAATGCCCAAAATTTACGTACAGGATCTTTAACTCCAGAAGAATGGGGAAAGTTAACAATGGCAATGGGGAGTCTATCTAATGCGGGTATTTATATTGATGATACCCCAGGTGTCAAAATTAATGATATCCGTGCAAAGTGCCGACGTTTACACCAAGAGTCGGGTCTAGGGATGATTTTAATTGATTACTTACAGCTTATTCAAGGAAGTGGGAAGAATGGAGAGAATCGCCAACAAGAAGTATCGGAAATCTCTCGCTCTTTAAAATCACTAGCCCGGGAATTAAAAGTACCTGTTATTGCATTATCACAGTTATCTCGTGGTGTAGAGCAACGTCAAGATAAGCGTCCAATGATGTCTGATATTCGTGAATCAGGAAGTATTGAGCAGGATGCGGATATCGTAGCTTTCTTATATCGTGAGGATTACTATGATAAAGAAACAGAGAATAAAAATATTATTGAAATTATTATCGCAAAACAACGTAACGGTCCGGTTGGAACAGTTCCACTTGCGTTTGTAAAAGAATTTAATAAATTCGTTAATTTAGAACGTCGTTTCGATGATAGTGATGCACCTCCTGGGGCATAATAAAAAGGCTTATGTAGAAGTAATCTACATAAGCCTTTTTTACATATGTAAGGAAAACGAATGAAAAGTTAGACACTTTCATAAATGTTCGTTTTTTATTGACTTTTTTCCTTGTTCTGATACACTATTAGATGGAAATCGTTTTAAAAAAATAAAAACGCAAATGTACGGAGGTGCTTTACTATGTCTTCAGTTGTTGTTGTTGGAACACAGTGGGGAGATGAGGGGAAAGGAAAGATTACAGATTTTCTTTCGAATCATGCAGAAGTAGTAGCAAGATATCAAGGTGGAAATAATGCGGGACATACAATTGTCTTCAATGGAGTAAAATATAAATTACATTTAATTCCTTCAGGGATTTTCTATAGCGACAAAATTTGTGTAATCGGTAATGGAATGGTAGTAGATCCAAAGGCTTTACTTACAGAATTAGAATATTTACATGAGCGCGGTGTATCAACAGATAATCTACGTATTAGTAATCGTGCGCACGTTATCTTACCTTATCACTTAAAGCAAGATCGTTTAGAAGAGGATGCAAAAGGTGATAATAAAATTGGTACAACATGTAAAGGTATTGGACCAGCTTACATGGATAAAGCAGCTCGTATGGGTATCCGTATGGCAGACTTACTTGATGAAGAAGAATTCTTCGCCAAAGTAAGAGCAAATGTAGAGGCGAAAAACCGTCTATTTGAAAAAATGTATGATGCAGAAGGATTCGATGCAGAAGAATTAGCAGCAGAATACTACGAATATGGACAACAAATTAAGAAATATATTTGTGACACATCTGTTGTATTAAATGATGCAATTGACGAAGGACGTCGTGTATTATTTGAAGGTGCGCAAGGTGTTATGTTAGATATCGACCAAGGTACGTATCCATTCGTGACATCATCGAATCCAGTTGCTGGTGGTGTAGCAATCGGTTCTGGTGTTGGTCCATCGAAAATTGATCGTGTAATTGGTGTATGTAAAGCATATACAACTCGTGTTGGAGAAGGTGCATTCCCAACAGAATTACATGATGAGATTGGTCACCAAATCCGTGAAGTAGGCCGTGAATACGGAACAACAACTGGTCGCCCACGTCGCGTTGGGTGGTTTGATAGTGTAGTTGTACGTCACGCTCGTCGTGTAAGTGGTATTACTGACTTATCATTAAACTCTATTGATGTATTAACAGGTATTGAAACGTTAAAAATTTGTGTTGCTTACAAGTACAACGGTGAAGTAATTAAAGAATTCCCTGCAAGCTTAAAACAATTATCACAATGTGAGCCTGTATATGAAGAGTTACCAGGTTGGACAGAAGATGTAACAGGTGTGAAAACATTAGATGAACTTCCTGCAAATGCACGACATTATGTAGAGCGTGTATCTCAACTAACAGGCGTACAAATTTCTGTATTCTCTGTAGGTCCAGATCGTAATCAAACGAATGTTATTCGTAACGTATACGGTGGATGATATAGTATAGAAAGAAAAGCTACTGATGGTATCATCAGTAGCTTTTTTTAATACACTGAAATTAGTCGGAAGAAGAAATTTAGCGAAAAGAACATTTTTTTGTAAAAAAGTATTGCAACAAGTAACGATGCTATGGTAAGATACTTCTTGTGTTCAAGAAAAAGAGCCATTAGCTCAGTCGGTAGAGCATCTGACTTTTAATCAGAGGGTCGAAGGTTCGAGTCCTTCATGGCTCACCATTTTTTTCTAAATATGGCCCGTTGGTCAAGCGGTTAAGACACCGCCCTTTCACGGCGGTAACACGGGTTCGAATCCCGTACGGGTCATCTTTTTCTTTACACAACATGTATAGGTCCCGTGGTGTAGCGGTTAACATGCCTGCCTGTCACGCAGGAGATCGCCGGTTCGATCCCGGTCGGGACCGCCATTTTTTTATATATAAATTTTGGCTCGGTAGCTCAGTCGGTAGAGCAGAGGACTGAAAATCCTCGTGTCGGCGGTTCGATTCCGTCCCGAGCCACTCAAAAAAAGATACCTTTATACGTGGTATCTTTTTTGTATTTTACAAATGATTTTGCTTCTTTTACAATAGAATATATACGATCCCTCTAGCAGAGATGCTAGAGGGTTTTGTTTAAACAATGTTATTTCTATCTAACGAAAATAAAAGATAGAAAAGCGAAAGGGTGAAAGTAACAGATGAATAAAAAGATTTTAGTTGTAGACGATGAAAAGCCAATTGCAGATATATTAAAGTTTAATCTTGAGAAAGAGGGATATGATATTACGTGTGTTTACGATGGTCAAGAAGCTATCGACAAGGTAAAGGAAGTACAGCCAGATTTAATCTTATTAGATATTATGTTGCCGCAAAAAGATGGACTGGAAGTATGTCGAGAAGTAAGAAAGAGTTTTGAAATTCCTATTATTATGTTAACGGCTAAAGACTCTGAATTAGATAAGGTTCTCGGATTAGAGATGGGTGCTGATGATTACGTGACAAAGCCATTTAGTACACGCGAGTTGTTAGCAAGGGTAAAAGCTAATTTAAGACGCCATCAACCAGTGGAAGTTGTAGATAAAGAAGTAGTAACTGAAATTCAAATAGGGGCAATCACAATTAATCCGAATGCGTATTTAGTGACGAAAAACGGTCAAACAATTGAGTTGACACATCGTGAATTTGAATTGCTACATTATTTAGCAAAGAACATTGGCCAAGTAATGACACGTGAGCACTTATTACAAACGGTTTGGGGATATGACTATTTTGGTGATGTACGTACAGTTGATGTAACGGTTCGACGTTTACGTGAAAAAATCGAGGATAATCCAAGCCATCCATTGTTAATTGTTACACGACGAGGTGTCGGATATTATCTTCGCGATCCGGAGCAAGAATAAAAAATGAAGAAAGTACGTTTTTTTCAATCGATCCATTTAAAATTTGTACTCACATATATTCTCTTAATAATGGTCGCTATGCAAATTATTGGGATGTATTTCGTAAATCAGTTAGAAGAAAGATTATTAACAAGTTTTACAACCTCCTTAAAAGATCGCGTAACGATTCTTAACTATAGTGTAAAGCAGGAATTAACGAAAGATCGAAGTAAGGATGATAAATCACCTCAAGGCCAAAGAACCGTTCAACAAGACTTAGAGCAACTACTCGTGACAGAATTTGAGAAGGAAAATATTACGGTGAAAGTAATTAATCCTAACGGAATCATTCTAGGGACTTCAGATGCTGAAAATCAAGAAATTGTTGATCAGCGTACAACGGACTTGTCTATTAATCGAATTATATTGGGCAATCCGATACAAGAAGAGAAGTTAGATCCGAAGACGAATGAACGCGTTCAAATTATGACATCTTTAATTAAAAATGATAATGACGAAACAATTGGAATTCTTTATGTATCAGCTTCCATGAAGGAAGTATATGATCAATTGAAACAAATTAATTTAATTTTTGCGACAGGGACAATGATTGCAATTGCTATTACGGTTGCGATTGGAATTCTCTTAGCAAGAGCTATTACAAGACCGATATCAGATATAAGAAAACAAGCGTTAGAGATGGCAAAAGGAAATTTCTCACGAAAAGTAAAAGTGTATGGAAATGATGAAATTGGACAGCTATCTCTTGCATTTAATAACTTATCAAAAAAACTACAGCAAGCACACGCTTCTACAGAGGGAGAACGTCGAAAATTAACATCTGTCCTTGCGCATATGACAGATGGTGTTATTGCTACAGATCGAAAAGGACGAATTATTCTATTAAATGACCCTGCTGAAGAAATGCTGAATGTTTCACGTGAAACAGCGTTAAATGAATTTATCTTATCTATTTTAGACTTAGAGGATAAAGAAGGGTATTCGTTAGAAAGTTTGTTTAACGAACCTGATGATGTATTATTAGATTTTAGCACGCGTAATAAACCATATATATTACGAGCAAGCTTCTCTGTTATCCAAAAAGAAACAGGAAAAATTAACGGACTAATTATTGTTTTATATGATGTAACAGAACAAGAGAAAATCGAACAAGAACGACGTGAGTTTGTTGCGAATGTATCTCATGAATTACGTACGCCGTTAACGACAATGCGCAGTTATTTAGAAGCATTAGGGGACGGAGCGTGGAAAGATGAGAACCTTGCACCGAATTTCTTAGCTGTTACACAAGAGGAAACAGAGCGAATGATTCGTCTTGTAAATGACTTGCTCCAATTATCGAAATTAGATGCGACAGATTATCGCCTTATGAAAGAGTTCGTAAACTTTACAGACTTCTTTAATCGTATTATTGATCGTTTTGAGATGTCTAAAGAGCAAAATGTTGTTTTTAATCGTAAGTTCTCGAAACAAGCAAGATTTGTTGAAATCGACGAAGATAAAGTTACGCAAGTACTATATAACATTATTTCTAATGCATTAAAATATTCTCCAGAAGGTGGAACGATTACGTATCGTTTGAAAGAACGAGGAAACATGCTCGAAGTAAGCATTAGTGATCAAGGTGTGGGAATTCCAAAAGATAACTTATTAAAAATCTTTGATCGTTTCTATCGTGTCGACAAAGCACGTACACGTAAGTTAGGTGGAACAGGGCTTGGTCTTGCTATTGCCAAGGAAATGATTCACGCTCATGGTGGCCGTATTTGGGCGACAAGTGAGGAAGGAAAGGGCACAACCATTTACTTTACACTCCCGATGGAAAGTGTCCAAGAGGATGAATGGATATGAATTTAGAAAAGTTTAAATCGATTTTATTAACAAATTTAGTGATTATTAGTATCTTCTTAACATGGAATTTGTGGACATACCAGACAGATTTAGAAAAAGCAACAGAAGATATATCCAAGGTAAAGGAAACGGATATGAAGAAAGAGGCGGATGTAATCCAGCCACATCAAGTTGCCTATCATATAAATGGAAAACATTATGTTAGTGATAAAAGAGAAAATATTGACTCGGTGAATCAATTATTAATGAACGGAGAGTTTGAAGAGGTAAAAGATATTTCCAATGATTTGGGGAAAACACCATTTAATTCGTATATAAATGGTTCTGATAAAATAGAGCTTGTTTTTTCTGCTGAAATACCGATGGAGATTGTGGGGAAAATTTACGACATAAAGAGTAGCAAAGAGACTAATATTGATCGTATTGTAATTGATTCAGTAAGAAATTCAGGAGAGGCGTACAAAGTATACTTTATTTCTTATAACGAGAAAAAAATATTGAGAGCAATGTTTTCATCAGAATTAGAAAATACGTTTAAATATGTACAAGATTACTTTCCGTCCAATGTGGATGAACACATTGAATATGAGCTCCACGGCGAAGATAAGAAAATGGTCTATTTACCTGTAAAAGAGCGAAAACTAGATAAATACTATGTGAATTTAGAACCAGTACACGTAAACCGTTTTGCAGGTGCGTTATTTCAAGGAAGACCATATAAAAAACTCAATGGAAAAGACAGTACAACATTTACAGATGGAACACAGATTTTACAAGTAGACAAAGAGAATCGAAGCTTCTTTTTCCTAGATAATACGATTATAAATGGACCTAAATTAGCAGGTAGTGCGCTTCTTCATAAAAGTATCGAATTTACGAGTGTACATGAAGGTTGGTTAGATGAAGGGTATTTCTTTGATGAATGGAATCCAGATATAGGGGAGACAACGTTCCGTTTATTTATAGAAAAATCTATCCCATTATTCACAAGTACAACAATTACACAACAATTCAGTAAAGACGACATTATTTTATATAAGAGTCCTCTTTATACACTAAGTAAAAATCCAGGGCATGAAGAGACATTGCCGAGCGGTGAAACATTTATAAAATCATTAAAGAATAATCCGGAAGTTGATTTTGAGTCTGTGCAAGATATTCGAATTGGATATGAAATGACTCAGAAAGAAGCTGTAAACATTGATGTAGATGGAACAACGGTACTTGAGTTAAAACCGTGTTGGGTATTTAAATACCCTGCTAAAAATAATCCAACAAAGATGGTGTATTACAAGTTAGGCGAAGGGGGGAAATTGGATGGATTGGAGTAAAATAAAAACAATCTTTATCATTACCTTCCTTATATTAAATACGCTTCTTGCACAGGAGTTTTTATCTCGTCGTGAAAAAAGTCAGTTAGACCATATTACGAAACAAACTGTTGAAGAGTTATTAAAAGACAGCGAGATTACGTATAACGACAATATTATTTCTAAAGAGCCTAGTAACTTGAAGGAATTTAAAGCGACACCAAAGCAATTTAAAGAGAGTGATGTGGAGTTATTAGAGAATCAACAGGCAAAATTGGTTGAATCAGATAAAACAAGAATTATAAGTAAACTGGAACAACCAATAGAAATTGATGGGAAATCTAAACTCCAGTTAACAACATTCTTCAAAGAATTTGCTAAGAAACATATTTATAAAGGTGAAGAATATGTTTATTGGAAAGAAGAGAAGGATGAAAAAGACTCTCGAGGTAAAATCTATCTTGTTCAAACGAAAAATGGAGAAGAAATATATAATAACTCGGATGCAATGGTTGTTGTTTTTTATGATGAGAATCGATATATTACTAATTATACGCAAACGATGGTCGAAATGGATGAAGATTTTGAGGAATTTGAGGGAAAAAAACAAATATCAGCGTTCAAAGCGTTAGAAACCTTAGTTGTAGGGAATATTATAAAATCTAAAAGTACAATTGTATCGGTAGATTCAGGTTATTATCGATCGTTTAGAGATAAAGACCTGCAAATTATAGGACCTGTTTGGTATTTTGTATTGGAAGATAAATCAGAGTTCTACGTCCATGCAATTAGTGGACAACATATTAAAGTAATGAAAAATCCATTAGATGAATCTAATAGTCAGCTGAGTATATTAGAGAAGAAACAAGATGATATTCTGGATGCCGAGGATATAGTAGCTGAGAAAAAAAGAAATCATTAAAGTTACAGGTATATAACTATGGAGAGAAAGATAATTGGAGTGAACAAAATGAATTTGCATTTTAGTGTACTCGCGAGTGGGAGTACCGGAAATGCTTTGTATGTAGGAACAGAGAAAGAAAAACTGTTAGTAGATGCAGGGCTAAGTGGAAAAGCAATGGAATCTCTCTTTAACGAAGTTGGAGAGGAGATAAAGAATCTTTCTGGTATATTGGTTACACATGAGCATAGTGATCATATTAAAGGCGTAGGGATTTTAGCTAGGAAGTATAAACTACCGATTTATGCAAATGAGAAAACGTGGCGTGCAATGGAGCCATTAATTGGTGAGGTAAGCACAGATCAGAAGTTTATTTTTGATACAGGAACAGTGAAAACATTTGGGGATATAGATGTTGAATCATTTGGTGTATCACATGATGCAGCAGAGCCGATGTTCTATATTTTTCATCAACAAGGGAAGAAGCTTGTTCATATTACAGACACAGGATATGTGAGCGATAGAATGAAAGGTGTTATTCAACATGCCGATGCCTATGTGTTTGAAAGTAATCATGATGTCGAGATGCTTCGAATGGGAAGATATCCTTGGAACATTAAACGTCGAATATTAGGTGATTTTGGTCACGTTTCGAATGAAGATGCAGCTCTTGCAATGGCAGATGTTATTGGAGACCAGACGAAAGGGATTTATTTAGCCCATTTAAGCCAAGATAACAACATGAAAGAACTTGCAAGACTAACTGTTTCCCAAACATTAGAAAAGAAAGGCTTGGCAGTTGGACAAGCCTTTCATATATACGATACAGATCCTAAAGTGCCAACAAAGATGCATTACTTATAATTAATAGTAGTACAAAGTATGATAAAACAGGAGACATTTTTCTCCTGTTTTATCATTTTTAACTTAATTGGGAAAAGTAAGAAAGAGTAAGAAATGAAGGAGAGAAATAGTCATGAAAATTACATGTTGCATGGAACACGTTGAATTAGCGTTAGATATCATTGTGGATGAGTATGAGTGTGCACCAATTATCCACAATGTCGAAGATGAACAAAATATAGCGAAAGCCTGTGAATATTGTCAAAATGAAGCTGTATATATTGTATCTACATAAAGAATAATATCCATATATAGATCTGGTTTGTGGATATGTGGATAACTTCTGTGGATAATATGTTTGTAAAGTGGGGAAGACTTGTGAATATCTCAATTATTTCAATTGGAAAACTAAAAGAAAAGTATTTAAAACAAGGTATCGACGAATATTTAAAGCGCTTATCTGCTTACGCAAAGGTCGAAATTATTGAATTATCCGATGAAAAAGCACCTGAAAATTTAAGTAATGCCGATATGGAGATTGTGAAAGATAAAGAAGGAAAACGAATATTAGATAAACTATCAGATGATACGCACGTAATTGCTTTGGCTATTGAAGGGAAGCAAAAGCCATCTGAGGAATTTGCAGCAAATCTAGATCGTCTAGCTACATATGGGAAAAGCAAAGTAGCATTCGTTATTGGTGGATCTCTAGGGTTAAGTAAAGATGTGATGAAGCGATCGAATGAGTCATTATCGTTTTCGAAGATGACATTCCCTCACCCGCTTATGCGTTTAGTATTAGTAGAGCAGATTTACCGTGCATTCCGTATTAATCGTGGAGAACCGTACCATAAGTAAATGTTTTTTTAACTTAATAGATGAAAAGGTATGTGAACAGAGTTGTTTTGCATACCTTTTTTGATGAGAGAGATTCTACAAAGGTATGTCGATATAAGTTACCTTCTCTTTGAAAGATAATAGTCGATATGCTTTTTTTATTCAAAAACAAAATTATCCTTATATTATAAATGCCTAGGCCATTGACTACTCGGCGCAGGCATCAAGAATTCAGTTACTTACTGATGCAATTCTATTTTTCCTAAAGAAGGAATTTATCGATAATTATCGAATTTTTTAATTTAAGATATTCTAGTTTTAATCAGCGTACAGACTAACTTTAAAATACTACTTATTTTAGTGGAGACAGGAAGGGCCATAATGATTCAATTTCAGAAAGATAATCTTACAGTTTTTCAAAGTGAGCTATATATGACTACTACAGCGATTATTCAAACTAATGAAGCCATAATTATGACAGACCCTAATTGGTTACCTAGCGAAATTGAAGTAATTAAGGAATACATACACAACGTTAAAGGTGATAAACAACTATATATTATTTATACGCATAGCGATTTTGACCATATTATTGGGTCAGGTGCCTTCCCAGAAGCTAAGGTAATTGCATCTAAACAATTTGATGAAAATCCAAAAAAAGAAGAAAGTATTCAAAAAATGAAACAATTTGACCAACGATATTATTTGTATAGAAACTATCAACCCGTATATCCAATAGTAGATATTGTCGTTTCAGAGGATGGATATACATTAGAACTAGATTCGATAACGATGACCTTTTACCAAGCACCCGATCATACGAATGATGGTTTATTTACAGTGATTGAGCCTTATGGTCTATTTCTTTCTGGAGATTATCTTTCTGATATTGAGTTTCCGTTCATCTTTAGCAGTTATGAAGACTATGTAAATACAATTAATAAAGCTGAAAGTATTCTGCTTAACCATAAAATAACGACTCACATACCTGGGCATGGTTCGACAACACAGAATCAGCAGGAAATTCAAAAAAGGGTAGAGTGTTCAAAGTATTACTTAACACAGCTCCCACATGATACTGGAGAGTTAGAAAAATATTTAAGTAGGAAATATCCATTTTTTGAAGGAATGAAAAGCATTCATATTGATAATAAAGAGATGGTAATCAAATAGGAAATACGGAAAAGAAGTTCCCCACGAGAGATAAATAGTGGGGAACTTCTTATTGCTCTTCCTGTTTGTCTTCAAATTGAATATCGGAATCTTTAATTTGTTTCCGTATCTTAATTGCTTCTTGGCCACCTTGCTCGTCGTTTCCTTTGCCAGCGATGCCACTTCTACCATTTCCATTAGCAAACTGTGATTTGAAATTAAAACTTTCGCTACCATTAATTGCATTATGTCCACCTTGGTTGGCATTGATCCCAACGTTTTCGTTGATTTGTCCCCCGCCTTCTGCACGCTTCTCAATGTTACCAGCACTTCCGCCACCAGTTGCAATATTATTGATATTGTAGATGGAAATATTGATAGAGTAATCATTTCCAATTTCAGCATTTTCTTCTTGAGATAAATCCTCATTTGGTTGTTTATAATTTTTGAAATTCTTGAGACTCTTGAATGTTTTTCGCTTTTTCATGGAATAAGTCTCCTTTCTTTTTACTTATTACTAACATATTCAATTACTCTTCCTCTTCTTGTATTTTTGTCCATTTAAGTAGCAATAGAATAGATATAACTAGAGGGGAGGAATAAGTGGTTGTAGAAATTGTGATCGTCTGTTATATTTCTAATTGATAATGATAATTATTTTCAGTTAAAAAATAATAGAGATTGTATAGAGGAGAGGAAGAAATGAGTAAGCAAGTAGATATGAATAAGAAGAAAGAACAGTATGTACAGTTTTTACAGATGAGAAAAACGGTCGTAATGAGTATGATAGATGAGCAAGGGAATCCATTTACGAGTTATGCTCCGTTTGTTCAACAAGATGGGAAGTTTTATATTTACATTAGTAAGATCTCGGAGCATTACGCTTTTTTAGAAGCAACAAAGAAGGTAAGTGTAATGTTCTTAGCAGATGAGCAAGATGCCCCTAATTTGTTTGCACGTGAGCGGGTTCGCTTCCACTGTACAGCCATGAATGTCGGTAATGAAGGACATGAAGAGGTCTTTACAAAGTTTGAAGTAATTCACGGTGTACCAATGATGGGGGTATTACGTGGACTTGATTTATCATTATTTGAATTAGTTCCAAGTGAGGGACGTTATGTTGTGGGATTTGGCCAAGCATTTGATATTAATGTATCGGGTGAGAAATTTGAGCATGTAACAGGCGATAAAAAAGGAAAGTAAAAAAGAAAGCATAAAAATCACCCTGATTTTTATGCTTTCTTTTTTATTATGAATATTTCTTTACAACTTCTTGTCCACGTACGTTCCAAGTCAATGCAAAGATAAGCGCTGCAAGAACACAAGAACCAGCTAATAACATGAAACCTGCGTCCCAACCACCTGCGTCTACAACGAAGCCCATTAAAGCGTTAGCTGTTAATGTACCGAAGATGTAACCGAAGAAACCAGTTAAACCAGCTGCAGTACCAGCTGCTTTTTTCGGTACAAAGTCAAGCGCTTGAAGACCAATTAACATAACTGGACCATAGATTAAGAAACCGATTGCAACTAAGCAAATCATGTCAATCATAGGGTTTCCAGCTGGATTAAACCAGTATATAAGAACTGCCACTAATACTCCAACCATGAAGACAAAGCCCGCAGGTCCACGACGACCTTTGAATAATTTATCTGATAACCATCCACATAATAATGTTCCAGGGATACCTGCCCACTCATATAGGAAATAAGCTAAACCAGCTTCTTTTACATTAAAGTCTTTTTCTTCACTTAAATACGTTGGTGCCCAGTCTAGTACACCATAACGAACAAAATAAACGAAAATATTAGCAAATGCAATTGCCCATACCCATTTATTATTTAATACGTATTTGAAAAGAATATCTTTCACGGATAATTCTTGTTCAAATGATTGTTTATCTTTTGATGGATAATCATTACGATACTCTTCAATTGGTGGTAAACCTACTGATTGTGGTGTATCACGAATCAAGAAATACATTACCACTGCACAAACAAGTGCTACCAGAGCAGGTACGATAAATACGCCTTCATATCCAGTGTTAGAGAAGCCACTCATTCCAGCAAAAACAGCTACACCAGCTAATGCAACTGGGGCCATTAAGCCTCCACCTACGTTATGTGATACGTTCCAAATAGCTGTTTTATTTCCACGCTCACTAATACTATACCAGTGAACAAGTGAACGTCCAGCTGGTGGCCAGCCCATTCCTTGTACCCATCCGTTTAAGAAAATCATGATAAACATAATGGTTACGCCAGATGTGAAGTATGGGACGAATCCCATTAATAAGTTAATAATTGCAGAAAGCACTAATCCGACAGTCATAAAGATTCGTGGATTACTTCGATCAGAAATGGTTGCCATTAAGAATTTACTAATTCCGTATGCAATTGCTAAAGCAGATAAGGCAAAACCAAGTTGTGTTTTTGTCCATCCTTCTTCCTCAATTAAGAATGGCATTGCAATAGAGAAGTTCTTACGAATTAAGTAGTATGCTGCATAGCCGATGAAAATTCCCATGAAGACTTGGAATCGAAGCTTTTTGTATTCAGCATCAATGCGTTCTTCAGGCAAACGATCGATTGCTGGCGCAGGCTTGAAAAATTTGAACATGTGTAAACCTCCTTGATGAATAAAGTGGTAAAAATTATCTACGAACAAGAAAAAACCCATACTTTTTGACACTTTCCTAAATAGAAAGTGCTGAAAATATGAGTCTCCGAATCTCCGTCATAGTTAACTTGTCAGTAAGCATTCTATCATTAAATTCAAGCGTTTACAATTTTATTAGCGTAAAAACTTTGTAAAATAATAAAATTGTTGAAAAGCAGGTAATTTACGGTTGTTTTTGGATATAAATGATCGTTTTTAATGGTTATTATTGAAGATGTAGGTATGAAGAAAATGGAAATACCTAATAGAAATAGTGCTTTTGGCGGTTGAGGCTATAAGGGGATTTTTTTATGATAGAGGTATATAACTTGAAAATGAGAATCATTATCAAGTATGATAATGTAAAAATACATTTTTCTTTATGAAAAAGAGGAAAGAGCATGATTTGACGAAAGGACGAAACGATACATGTATCAATCAGCTAAGTATATTGCGGAACATGCAACATTTCAGGCATTTGTAAATAGTTACATTCGTGAGGTAAGCACAGGGACTTGGAAGGAGCGACAAGAATGGGAACAAGAGCATTCTTTTGTCTCTATTCTAAGTGGGGAATATGTGTTAGAGCTAGAATTACCAAGGCAAGAAAAAAGATTTGTATTTGAAGTAAAGTACCGTTCTAAAGTTGGAAGACATACATTCGGTCGTTGTTTTGCATATCGTGTACAAGATTATACATGGTATGAAGAAGATAAATTAACAGTCATATTAGCACTTATTCAAGAATTGCATGCAACAGCCAAATACAATGGATGCCATGAATTACAATCACACTTTGACGAACTCATTTTACGATTAATTGAAAGTTATCAAACAATGGGAACGTATATAGAGAAAAGAGTGAAAGATAAAGATAGATTGTATGGTGAAACGAGTACGTTCATTGAGATGGAGCAAGCGCTTCTTTTTGGTCACTGGCTGCACCCTACACCGAAGAGTAGACAAGGGATGGCAGGATGGTATCACGAAAGCTATGCCCCTGAACTTCAAGGAAAGTTTCAATTACACTATTTTAATATTAGTCGTTCATTAATAGAAGAATCATCAGCGTTAGCGATAAATACGAGTGATTTAATCTATCAATCAATAAAAGGATATTTACCGAAAACATTACATAAACAGTGTCTTATTCCAATGCATCCTCTTCAGGCAGAATGGTTAATGCAGCAAGACCATGTGAAGAAAGCGATACAAGCAGGGCTGATTGAAAATATAGGACCATTAGGGAAGTTCTTTACTGCAACGTCTTCTTTACGAACGGTGTATAACGAAGAAGAAGAGTGGATGTATAAGTTTTCTATCCCGGTAAAAGTAACAAACTCTTTACGTGTAACACGACATCATGAGTTAAAGGCCGGAGTAGTAATTGCAAAATTGATGGATCGCATTCATTTCCTAGAAAATAATCCATCCTTCCATATTATTCATGATCCAGCATATATTACCGCGGTATTACCTGGTAGAGAAGAGTCCGGATTTGAAGTTATTCTTAGATCGAATACTTTTCTACAAGGGGAAGATAAAGATGTTAGTCTAATTGCCGCACTAGTACAGGAGCCTTTACCGGGTGTGAAATCACGGTTACATCAAATAATAGAAACAATCGCACAAGTTGAATCTAGATTGCAAGAAGAAGTAAGTATGGATTGGTATGAACAATACTGGAAGTGTGCAATTGAACCATTAATCCGCCTGTATGACGAGCATGGTATTGCTCTTGAAGCACATCAGCAAAATAGCGTTATTCGACTATCAAATGGTTATCCAGGTGTATATT
Source organism: Priestia taiwanensis (assembly GCF_014638355.1). Lineage (GTDB taxonomy): Bacteria > Bacillota > Bacilli > Bacillales > Bacillaceae_G > Priestia_D > Priestia_D taiwanensis. Next base: position 143,295 of record NZ_BMFK01000005.1, on the reverse strand, counting down.
ACTACCGTGATAATCAAGGTTATTATTTATCAAAAGCACATGAGCAAGAATTGCTTATGACAGAACCTTCTTTAGAAGAAACACGTGAATTGTTTTATGATGATGCACTGATTCGAGAAAGATTTACATATTACTTATTTATGAATCAATTATTCTCTATTATCCATCGCTTTGGGGCAGATCAACTTGTCGATGAACAGAAGCTTATTATGTGGTCAATTGAACAATTACACGTATTAGAAAAAAAGTTAAAAGGACAAGGAAAAGCATTTGTTCAAATGCTATTAACGCAAGAAGAACTACCATTTAAAGCGAATTTACTTACACGTTTCCATGATGTAGATGAATTAGAAGCAGATCTTGAGCAGGCGGTATACGTAACGATGTCAAACCCTCTTGTCTGTTATAGAAAGGAGGAAGAGTATGAAGCAGTCGTTACGTATTAAGAAAGCGGAACAGCGAGTTAGAAGGCAACTCATTGAAGCGATTTTATTTGAGGGAATTCTTCCTTACGAAGAGGAGAAGAAAGAAGATAAATCTATCTATACGATATACGGGAAAGACATTTGTTTTCAATGTGAAGGAAAAAGAATGGCGTTTGACCGCATTCGTATTCAAGAGCATGCGGTGTATCAACAACGAGCAAATGGTGCGTATGAAGAGGCGACGTTAGAGGAAATTGTAGGAGCTATTACGTCAATTCGTGAAGATAGAGAACGCCTTCTTCACGAATTACAACAGACGATTAAACTATGCGAATGGAATGAAGAAAACCTTCCGCCTTTTTCTGAAAGAAGAACGGCTTCGTATGAAGAACTAGAATCAGAAATTGTGGAAGGGCACCCGTATCATCCATGTTTTAAATCGCGTACGGGTTTTACATTAGAAGATCATGCGAACTATGGACCAGAATCGAAACAACCTTTTACGTTGCAATGGGTTGCAGCCAAAAGAGATATAGTGCGTATCGCGATGGTAGAAGAGGAAGACGCATTTTGGCAAAGAGAACTTGGATTTGAAATATTGGAAAAGATGCAAGAGGAACTCATGGCACTAGGAAAGACGATGGAACAGTATACCTTTCTCCCAATCCATCCTTGGCAATGGAAAAACTTAAAGGAAGAACTAGAAGCGTATATACAGGAAGAAGACATCATTCCGCTTTCTATTCAAGTTGATACTTACCGTGCGACACAGTCTGTGCGTACGTTATGGAATGTGGATTATCCTGAAAAAGCGTATGTGAAGTTACCACTAAATATGGTGAATACTTCTTCGTTAAGAAAGCTAACTGCCCATTCTGTTTGTGCAGCACCTTCTATTTCTAAGTGGATTAAAGGTATTGTACAATCTGATTCTTATTTACGAGATACGTTGCTCATACTTGAGGAATATGCGGGAATTATCGTTGAACCAACGCATGAGAAGAGCAAACAACTTGAAGGACAAATTGGAGCAATCTGGCGGGAAAGTGTGCGGATGTATATGGAAGAAGGAGAAGAGGCTGTTCCTTTCACTGCACTTATGATGGTTGAGCAGGATGAACGACTGTTTATCGATGATTGGTTAGAGTGTTATGGAGTAGAGGAATGGTTAAAACGTTTTATGGAAGTAAGTATTCTTCCAGTATGGCATTTACTTGTTGCACACGGTATCGCAGTAGAAGCACATGCTCAGAATATGATTTTGCTTCATCGAAATGGTTGGCCGACTCGTATTGTACTGAGGGATTTTCATGAAAGCATTGAATACCAAGAGGCGTTCCTTCAAGATAAAAACATTCTTCCTCGTTTTGAAGAGGTACATGAGCGATTCAAAATGGCTTCTTTAGATGAAGAATATGCAATGTCTTCTGTTGAGGCGCTTAGAGAACTTATTATGGATACACTTTTCGTCTTCCACTTTAGTGAAATCTCATTCGTTATGGATCGATATGGTAAATGTAGAGAAGAAGATTTCTGGAAAGAAATGAATCAAATAATTGCGGAGTATACGGAGCGTTTTCCATCTCTTCTTACGAGGCACGAGCAATTACAGCATACAAGCCCATATATTTACGTGGAATCACTTCTCACAAGAAAGCTTCAATATAAAGTAGAGGGCTGTCGTCATTTCGTGCGTAACGAATTGACGATGGGATGAAGGAGAGAGAAACATGTTTTTTGTTGATGACAACTATTACACACTAGATGATATAGAAAAACAATTCGCGGTATTTGAAGGAATACCATACATAAAAGAATGTGAGAATCGTCGAATAGCAGTATGTATGTCAGATGCATTTCAATGGTTAGCATTATGTTTTTATGTTCAACGTAAAGGTGGGTCAGTCGTTCCGATTCACTCTTCTACCCCTAGAGAAGGAGCTATTCGATTAGCGACATTAACGCATAGTCACATCTTACTTTTTCAGTCATTACATATGCCGTTACATATTTCTACGACTGAAAACAAACGAGAAGGATTTCTTATTCAGATGAGCTCTGGAACAACTGGTACGCCAAAAGTTATTGAACGTTCATGGGAATCGATTGAAGAAGAACTTACAAGTTATGTAGAAGCATTACCAATAGATGCTGAAACAACATCAATCGTAGCATGTCCAGTTACTCATTCTTATGGATTAATTAGTGGATTCCTAGCTTGTTTGAAAAGGGGAGCAGAACCAATCATCATAACAAATATGAATCCAAAATATATATTAAAGAAATTAGAGCAATATCCAAATCATATCGTATACGCGGCTCCTGTATTGCTTCATACATTAGCATGTTTCTTACCTAGCAGTCAGATGTTCCATTCTGTTATGACATCGGGTACAGTAATGCCCACCAATTGGCTGGAATTATTAAATAAAAAATCTTCCCGAGTACTGCAACAATATGGGTGTTCAGAGGCGGGATGTGTTGCTATTCACCCAGGTGTGCAAGATGCAAAGGAAATGGGCTATTCACTTTCCCATGTAAAAGTAGAAGCAGGAAGTATCGATATGCCGGCTGAAATTGTTATTCATACAGCGATGAATACTATTTCGACGAAGGATCTTGGATATATTGAAAATGGAGTAGTATCATTCTTATCAAGGATGGATGATATGATTAATGTTGCTGGATTAAATGTGTATCCAGCAGAAGTGGAAAATACCTTAATGACCGAGCCTAGAATTGTAGAAGCTGTGGTATATAAAAAGGAAAATCCTCTTTCTGGGGAGCGTGTCTGTGTGCAATATGTCGCGACAGGACATATTGACGAAGGAGAGATTCGAGAATGGTGTAGAGAGCGTCTTGCACCTCACCAAATTCCAGTAGAAATCATTCGTGTCGATGAAATTGAAAAGCTTCCAAACGGCAAGATAAGCAGAAAGAAATTAGGAGGATTCATCTCATGACAAGACAAGAAATCATTACGAACATTTTTACCATTATGGAGCAACATTTACAATTACCAACGTTGTCTTCTTTCCATGAGGATGCTAGATTGAATGAAGATTTGTATATGGATTCTATTATGCTTCTTCAACTGCTACTGCATATTGAGTTAACACTTGGAGTGAAGATTCCGGATGAGGAACTTGATCCGAAAGCGTTCAAAACAGTTGGAAGTCTTGCTAGTTTCTTAGAGGAACAACAAGGAGGCAGCCATGATTAAAGTTCATTGTTTCGTTAGTTGTGTCTGTGAAGTCATTAAGAAAACGACAGGTATCGATCACCGTCCGTACTATTTTGGAGTATGGGATGCTGACTTTGACGTACTAGAAAACAGTGTATTAACGTACCATTCCGAGAAGATTGACCATGATTTCTTTCAAACATGGTATGAAATGTTGTACGGAATTACTTTGCATAAATGGTATAAAGAAGACCGTTCCAAACAAGAAAATGTGGATACAATGCTCCAGCTGATAGAGAATAAGTCAGCACACGAACATGTGATGGTTATGCTTGATTTATCAATGCTTCCAGAACGAGAAAATAAGTTCCATCAACGTCCGTTTCCGCATTATGTCATGTTAGAAACGACAGAGAAGCAAGATGAGTGGTTCATGTATGATCCCGATTTCCGCTGGGAAGGTATATTGTCAAAAGAGAAAATCCTTGCTGCTATTATGGAGCCGTCTGTAGAGGGAGGATACTATTTTAATGCTTCTTCTATTGTGGCACCTAGTCGAGAAACGATTGAAGCATATTTCAATACATGTATGAAACATGATTATAATCCGATGACAGATGCTGTGGCGAAGATTATAAAGGCGTATACTACGGGGAAAGAGAAGGAACGATTATCTCAATTAACGGAAGCATTGAAGCAGTTACCAGTTCTAGCAATTCGAAAGTATGCGTATGAGCATGCATATGCTTACTTTTGGGAGTATCTTGGTTATGAAGAGGATGACTTTGAAGCATGGTGTGATGAAATTGAACGCCTCGTGAAAGGGTATACAACTATTCAATACCGAGCGATGAAATTGGCAATGACAGGAGATTTTTCGCTCATATCAGAAATCGAAGCTAAGTTAGTAGAACAAAATGAGCTAGAATTTAAGATTAAACGTGGTTTACAAGAATGTTTCCAAGAGTGGTTAACTCGTCAAACAGGTCAGGAAGCAAAAGAGGTAATGCGATGAAACTATCAATTTGTACAATTTCATTCCGCCACTATCTTTATTCAATTGATCAACTGGCGCACTTCGCAAAAGATTCCGGTTTCCAAGGAATTGAATTATGGGGTGTCCATGCAAAAAATCTCGCTGATGACAATAATTATAGTGCTGATTGGCTTGCATCATATGGTTTGAAGACAAGTATGCTTAGCGATTATTTACCGTTAGAAGCATCTTATCCAGTCATGATGGAAGAAGCGCGGCATGTATCTATGCTTGCGAAGCGTTGGGGAACAAATAAGATTAGAACCTTTGTTGGAAAAGAAGGAAGTGCAGATACAAACGAGGAAAAACGAAAAGAATTGACGAAGCGCTTGCGGATATTGTGTGAATTCTTTGAAGAGAATGGGCAGCAATTACTTGTAGAAACACATCCATCTACATTAACAGATTCGCTTCCTTCTACACTTCGTCTTCTAGAAGAAACGAATCATCCAGCGTTACGAATTAACTTCGATGTGTTGCATATGTGGGAATCAGGTGTTGATCCAGTAGCAGCAATGAAGCAATTACGCCCGTTTATTTCGCATTTTCATTTTAAAAATATTGCCTCACGTGAATACTTAGACGTATTCGCACCGCATAATGTGTATGCAGCATCTGGCTCAAGGGAAGGAATGGTTCCTTTATTTGAAGGAGAAGTGAATTATAACGAGTTTTTAGAAGAAGCTTTGGCAAACGGAGAAATCGAAGCGTCACTAGAATGGTTTGGTCCAAATGTGAAAAATGTGCTGAAACAGGATGCAGATGAGGTAAAGAAAGTAGCTTCACTAGTAAAAGTAAATAGTTGATTTCAATAGTTCGTCTTATTGAAAAACGCCTTTCCAAGATATTCTTATCCTAGAAAGGCGTTTTCTTATGCTTGATAGGATTGTTCTAATTCATCAATTAATGAACCAACGTACGAAACTGCTTTCTTCACTGGTGCCGTTGTTGACATATCGACCCCTGCATGCTTCATTAATTCCAGTGGTTTTTGTGTGCCACCTGCACGTAACACATCAAGCCAGCGATCCACAGCAGGTTGTCCTTCTTCTTTAATTAATAAGGAGACAGCTGTGGATGCTGTTAAACCAGCAGAGTATGTGTATGGGTATAGGCCCATGTAGTAATGTGGTTGGCGCATCCAAGTAAGGCCAGCACCTTCATCAATTTCAACGGAATCTCCCCAGAATTCTGTTAATACGGCAGTTTTCATTTCTGTTAATGTTTTTGCAGTGAGAGCACCACCTTGTTCAGCTACTGCGTATACACGACGTTGGAATTCGGCTTCTAGTAAGTGTGTAACAAAATTGTGATAGTACGTACCGAGTAATTGTAAGATTACCCAGCGATGCATCCTCGTATCTTCCGTTGTTGCGAATAAGTGTTGTGCTAATAACAGTTCGTTCATTGTGGACGGAGCTTCTACGAAGTACATGGAAGGTCGTACGTTTACAATGCGTTGACTTTTATTCGCTAAGTAGAAATGACCAGCATGCCCAAATTCGTGTGCTAATGTGAAGCATCCACGCATGTTATCCTGCCATGTAATGAGTACATAAGGATGAGCTTCATATGGGCTTGAACAAAATGCACCTGTGGATTTACCGATATTATCAGCAAGATCTACCCATCTATTATTGAATCCCTCTTCCATAATGTCGCTGTATTCAGGTCCTAAAACTTTTAATGATTCAATAATTAGCTTACTTGCTTCCTCATATGTAATCTTTGGATTGAATTCAGGGTCCAGCGGTGCTTTCAAATCACAGAACATCATTTTATCTAGGCCAAGTACTTCTTTTTTTAACTTCGCATAGCGACGCATATGAGGAGCTAATTCTTTGTAAATTGTATCAATTTGATTGTTGTACATATCGAGCGTAATTTTGTGCGTAGCTAGTAACATGTGTGTTACTGATTCATAATTACGTAAACGAGAAAGTGCTACTTGTTTTTTCACTTCTGTTGCATAGTTAGCAGCTACAGTATTTTTATATTTTTGTAATGTTGAAACAAATGAATTATATGCTTTTCTACGGACTTCCATATTAGAAGAGAATTCATAACGGCTTTCAAATAGTGAAAATGATACAGGAAGCTCATCACCATTTTTATCTTGGATTGGAGCAAAGTCCATATCTGCTAGTTTTGCCATTTCATAAATTTTATGTGAAGAACCAAGTACCTCACCTAGTGCAGCAAGTGCTTTTTCTGTTTCTGGAGAAAGGCGATGTGGCTTCTTCTCGAGAAGTTCTATCAGATTTTTTCGGAATGGTTCAAGTGCTTTTTCTTCTTCTAGATATCGTTCGATTACACCTTCTTCTAATGCAAGTACTTCATCTTGGATAAAGGAAAGGGCAGAGCCCATTTTTGTATGTAGGGCACTAATTTTCCCAGAGTTTTCTTGGTTAATGGGATTTGTTTGATCTGTTGAGCTTTTTAAGCTAGCAAATGCCCATGATTTCATCACTTTCATCCACAATTGCTCTTCGAGTAGCAAACAATCGAGCAATGCTTTTGAGCCAGTGTGTAAAGTCCCTTTATATGGAGTAAGTTGTTCAATAGTATCTTCTATTTCTTTGAGTGATTCTTCCCAAGCCTTATCTGATGCAAATAAATCTGTTAGGTTCCATGTTAATTCTTCAGGTACTTCAGAACGGTTCAAACGTTTTTCAAGTGCTTTTTCCACTTTCTTTTCCCCCTAAAATCATTTTTTTCAAGCTAATGTTAATTTTAACAGAAAAATCAGTTTATTTAAATAGATTAATAGTTTAAAATCGAGATAAAAAAGATGCGTGTATGGATAAAAAGGAGGAAGAGAAGGAATTGTTATTGTTTGATAAGAGTGTTTTTTTACGCCTTAAAACAGTACGTGAAATTAAAGGTTTAATTTGGAAAGAGAGTATGCCAGCAACTATAATTTTGTAGCATACTCTTTTTGTTACTCTTTGAATAATAAATACATGAAGTAAGGAGCGCCAATTAAGGAAACCATGATGCCGGCTGGTATGCCATTTGGATCAACAATATTACGTCCAATTGTATCAGCCACGAGAAGAAGCAAACCGCCTAACATTATTGTAATAGGAATACATAATTGATGCCTCGGTCCAACTAATGCTTTCGCTATATGCGGAGCCATTAGTCCGATGAAAGCAATTCCTCCAGTAACAGATACGGCTGAAGCAGAAAGTGCAACAGCTGCTAAGAGGAGTGTACGTCTTTCTTTTTCAAGGGCAATGCCTAGTCCAACCGCTACAGATTCACTTAATGCTAAGATGTTTAAGCGATTTGCCTTATAGATGATATAAGGAATTAAAATGGCGAGCCAAGGAAGAATAGCAAGTACAAATAACCAATCATCTCCCCAAATGTTTCCTGCTATCCATTTCGCAATGAAGTCTACTTTTGCACGATCAGCAGAAGAAATTAGTACAATCATTAATCCAGCAATTGCAAAAGAGAAACCAACACCGGTTAACGTTAGACGAGCTGGTTGTAACCCGGTCTCCTTATCATAAGCAAAAAAGTAAATAAGACAGGCTGTTACAAGAGCACCTAAAAAGGCAACAATCGGTAAAGCATAGATAAATGTATCTGCTTGAATTGGGAAGTATAAAAAGAAAATCGAGATAGCGATACCTGAGCCGGCATTAATTCCAATAATTCCAGGGTCAGCTAAATCATTTCTAGTCAGACTTTGTAAGATTAACCCTGACAACGCAAGTGCCATACCGGCAAGTAATGTAATGATAATTCGCGGTAGGCGGATGGAAAAGAGGACGAATTCCTCTTTAAATGTACCGTTCCCAAGGATTGTTGGAATCAGGCGATCATATGAAAGAGAGGCGGGCCCCAATCCAATACCAATTATAATTGTGATAAGTGTTAAAGTGAGTAAGATAACGAATAAAATACGTTGTTTTCTTTTAGCTGTCATCATGAGACTTTGTTGCCTCCTTTTCGTAAAATATATAAGAAGAAAGGCAAGCCCACAATTGAGATAATAGCTGCAATAGATGTTTCATATGGTGCGTTAATAGTACGTCCAATTGTATCAGCTAGAAGCATGAATGTAGCACCTAAGACAGCGCACATCGGAATGATCAGGCGATAATCACTTCCTACAATCGGACGCACAAGATGTGGGATAATTAATCCAAGAAAAGTCAGGTTACCAACAAGGGCAACAGATGCACCAGCTAATACGATAATGGCAAGGAAGAGTATCATTTTAATAAGAAAAACTTTCTGCCCTAATCCAACTGCGACATCTTCACTTAAGCTAAGAATCGTTAATTGTTTTCCAAGGAAAAGAGCAATAAAAATAGTAACTGTAATAATTGGGATAAGGATATGTAATTGTTCCCAAGTTGTCCCATTTAAGCCACCAGAAGTCCACATGGAAACATCTTTTGAAATTTTGAAGTAGATTCCGACTCCTTCAGAAACAGCTTGTAAAAATGCAGAAACGGCAGCCCCAGCTAGTACAATGCGAAACGGTGAAATAGGGCCTTTCTTCATCATACTTATTCCAAATACCATTGTTGCTCCAATAGCTGCACCAATAAAACAGGCAATCATAATCGCATAATAGTTTGCAGAAGGAATTAATGCAATTGTAATGGCTAATGCAGCACTTGCACCAGCAGTTAAACCAAGTAAACCAGGATCAGCAAGTGGATTTCGGGTAATACCTTGCATAATAGCACCGGAAACAGCGAGAGCAGCCCCGATGAAAATCGCACCGACTTCTCGAGGAAGACGAATTTCGCGAATCATTGAAAGTTTGTCGCCAACTTCTTCGGTCATGGTTGCCAACCAAACATCGTGAACAGTTGTATCGGCTGCTCCGAATGTCATTGCGATGACAAACATGATACCTAGTAGAAGGAATGCAAGAAGTAATTTAATACTAAAGAAAGCAGAGCGTGGAATGTCTTTCCCCATGTTTTCACACCTTTTCTCTATGTAGAATATACGAGGAAGAGGAATTCTTAACTAAGAATTCCTCTCCGTTTTATTATTGTCCTAAAAAGCTCTTCTTGAAGAACTCTAGTTGACGGTCTAATGTAATTGGGTCGTTAAAGAAGAATTCTTTTGCATTTGCTTCAAATACGCGACCATTTTTCACAGCAGGGATGTTTTTATATGTTTCTGTTGTTTGGAATGATGTATCGTTGTCTGTGTTTTTGCTGAAAATCACATAATCTCCTGCATACTCAGGTAATACTTCTGCTGATACTGCATAGTAACCATCTTTTAATGCCATTTCTTTTACTTTGTCAGGCATCTTTAATTTCATTTCTTGGTAAAGAATCTCTGTACCGCGTCCCCAGTTATCGCCAAATACGTATAACTCTTTGTTGAAGTTTTCGATTACTGAAACGGTAGCATCTTCACCGATTTTCGCTTTAATGTCTGTTCCTGCTTGGGCAGCACGCTTCTTGAAGTCATTTACCCATTCTGTTGCTTCTTTTTCTTTATTTAATAGTTTTCCAATTTCGATATGTTGTGTTAAATAATCAACTTTTCCGTACGTATACGTTACAGTTGGAGCGATTTCTTGTAATTTCTTTAAGTCTTTTACAGTTGATAAGCTGATAATTAAGTCTGGATCTAATTCAATAATTGTTTCAAGGTTTTCTTCTGATACTTCTTTTACATCTTTTAATTTATCTTGGAATAGTGGACTTCCTTTCGTCCATGAATCTACTCCGACAACATTTTCACTTAACGCCATTGCGTTACCTGCGTATGTGGAAAGAACAACAATACGTTGTGGATCTGCGGGTACTTCAACAGGTCCATTTTCTGATTGATATGTAATTGTTCCTGTTTTCTTTTCTTTGCTTTCTGCTGCATTTTCTTTTTCGCTTGAACCGTTTGTACAAGCGCTCATAACTAAAACAAATAATAATGCGAATACGCCTAGTAATTTCTTCACTGAAGAGTCCCTCCAAAGGTAGTTTATATTAATGATAATGATTTTCAATTGCATTAACATACATACTATAAAAGTATCATCTCCTTTTGTCAATTATTTATCAAAGATTTTAATTGGAAGGATAGATAGTTGTAAAAAAAGAGAAAACACGATATATTCTAATGAGAATGATTATCAGTTTCGGAGGAGTGGGATAGATGAATCAAAAAGATATTTTTGATGTGACAATTATTGGTGGAGGACCAGCGGGGCTCTATGCTTCTTTTTATAGCGGATTACGAGAAATGAAAACAAAGATCATTGAGTTTCAACCACAATTGGGTGGGAAAGTACATGTCTATCCTGAGAAAATGATTTGGGATGTTGGAGGATTAATGCCAACAACTGGAGAAAAGCTAATTAAGCAGTTAGTAGAACAAGGACTAACATTTCAGCCAGAAGTAGTATTAAATGAAAAGGTAGAGTCAATTGTACGAGATGAAGAAGGTATTTTTGTATTAGAAACATCATCTGGTGCACAACATTTCTCAAAAACAGTTATTATCGCAACTGGTAGCGGTATTTTAAAGCCACAAAAGCTAGAAATAGAGGGTGCAGAGAGGTATGAAGTCTCTAATTTAAATTATACAGTGAAATCGTTGAAGCATTTTAAAGATAAGGTAGTTATCGTGTCTGGTGGAGGTAATTCTGCAATTGACTGGGCAAATGAGTTAGAACCGATTGCGAAGAAAGTGTATTTAACATATCGCAAAGAAAACTTATCAGGTCATGAAGCAACGGTAAGTCAATTAATGAATAGTTCGGTAGAGTGTTTGTTACAAACAACAATCACAAAGCTAATCGCTAGTGAAAATCATGAAGTCATTGAACAAGTAGAAGTAACAAATCAAGAAACAGGTGATGTATCATATCTTTCAATTGATGAAGTCATTATTAACCATGGCTATGAACAAGATACAACATTATTAGATAATAGTACGTTAGGAATAGAACGATTAGAAGATTTCTATATTGCAGGTAGTGTGAATAGTGAATCATCAATACCTGGTATTTATGCAGCGGGAGATATTTTGAAGCATGATGGTAAATTACATCTAATTGCAGGTGCTTTCCAAGATGCTGCGAATGCGGTAAATAAAGCGAAACAATTTATTCAACCAGATGCCTATGGATATGGTATGGTTTCTTCACATAATGATATATTTAAAGAGCGAAATCGTAAGCTTGTAAAAGAAATGATGAAATAATAAAAAGCGTACTAGCACATCGAAAAAGATGTGCTAGTACGCTTTTTATGTATAAGTAGAAAAGTTTCTAAGAATAATTGTTCTTCCTTCTTCTATTAAAAATATAAAATAAGAATCATTTTTAATCCTGAATAGGAAAAAAGTAACCTATTGTAAGCGATTTCCCTTTGTAAATTAAAGGGTTAAATTTACATTTATTTGAAGGTAAATGATTCTTTTTTACTGTTTTATCAAAAAAAAACAACCAAGCGTGCAATATTTGTAACGTTGTAATAGTATTAAAGATGTTGTTTAATGTAAGTGTGTCTAAATATATATAACTACTATTTGGTTATATAAAAGGTCATGATTACTAGAAAAAACGACATGCACGAAGTGTAAAAAGATGATAAAGGGGGAATTGGATGCACAAAAAAGCAAGTAGCATCGTCTTTATCTTCATTTTGCTATCTCAAACGTTCCTTACATCGTTAGGAATGCCATTAACAGTACAAGCAATGAATGGTAGTCCTACTATTTTTACAGATGTAAAATTAGTAGATGATAAGAATGATGTGATAGATGCAAAGAAGAATCAAGACAAAAAAGTAGACCAACAAGCAACCATAACAGTTGAGTATGAGTGGGCATTAGAGCCACTCCAAGCAAAAGAAGGAGACATTTATTCATTTGCCTTACCATCAGAACTTATGGTAGTGAAAGAACAAGTTGGTCCTCTAATGACGGATCAAAAAGTAGAAGTAGGTAGTCTTCGTGTTGGAAAAGATGGTAAAGGGAAAATCCAATTTACGAAAGCAGTAGAAGATATAACTAATGCAAGAGGAACCTTTTCTATTCAGACTCAGCTGGATGAGAAAGTAGCTTCGCAGAAGGAAGTTATATCGCTTACTTTTATAACAGTGGAAGGAAATAAAATAATTGATATTCCACTAATCTCGGAAGAAATACATTCTAAAAGTGCTAAAGTTGAAGAGGGAAAGCAACTAACGGCACAAAAGGAAAATCCCGAGCAGAAAGTAGAAGAAAAGCCTGAGTTAAAACCAGAAGAAAAACCGGAAGAAAAGAAAAAAGAACCAGTCGAGATAACAGAAAATATTTTGACGAACATGGTGTTGAAAGATGAAAAAGATAATATCATCGATGCCGAAAAAAATCCTGATTTACTTATCAAATTAGGCTCTAAAGCGAAAATAGAGTACGAATGGGAATTAGAAAATAATCATGGATATGTTGCAGGTTCTACATTTACATTTAAACTTCCAGATTTATTTGAAGTCCATACTGATTTAAAGAATGAAAAGTTAATGCTAGACGGTGTACAAGTAGGAACATTTACCGTTACAACCGATCGTACAGTAACAATGACATTTAATGAAGAAATCGAAAAACGTTCAAACGTACACGGAAATATAGCTTTATGGACAGAATTTAAGAGCGTAATGGATGGAAATACAGAAAAGGATATCGTTGTACCTATTAAAGACGGGAAGGTAATTAAGACCCCTATTCGTTTTCAACCAAAGGACGTTCCCTCTATTAGTAAAAAGGGAGAACCGAATAAACGATATAATGCGACAGAAATCACATGGACAGTAGATCTTAATAAGCAATTAAAGAAAATAGATCAAGCAGTTCTTCGTGATCCGATTGAAGCTGGACAAGCATTACAAGCGAACTCCATTAAAGTATATGAATTAAATGTAGACATAGATGGGACTGTATCGGAAGGTAATCTTATTGATCCGAGCGAATATGAGATTGGTAAAATTAATGGTCAAGACTTTCAATTGAACTTTAAGTCACCAACTATTCGAGATGCGTACCGAGTGGTATACAAAACAGATATAACGGATGGAGAGCAGAAAACATTTAATAATAAAGCGACTTTATCAGGTCAAAACTTCACAGAAGTCTCCGTTGATGCTCGAGTTGATGTAGGCCGAGGGACTCCATTAGATAAAAAATCAATTGAATATGATGCGAAGAATCAAGTAATCAAATGGGAAGTTAAGTATAACTATAACGAAAAGACGATTGCACAACAGGATGCGATATTAAAAGACTTATTTAGTAAAAGTCAGCATTTTGTAGAAGGTTCATTAAACATCTATAAAATACCGATTGATGAAAATGGAAACGAAAAGCCGAATGAAAAGGAACTTGTGCCACCACATAAATATCAATTAGTACCAATTACTACCGATGTCGAAGATGGGTTTACCATTCAATTTTTAGAAGACATCTCTGCCGCATATAAAATAGAATACAAAACAAAAGCAGATGAACGTGTATTCAAAGAAGAAACTGTTAAAAATAAGGTGAGCACAAATGGTATTTCGAAAGAAGGCTCACAACAAATTCAGCAAGGTATCTTAAAGAAGCACAATACAACAACGAACTACAAAGATAAGACGACAAATTGGCGTATTACATTCAATGAAGATTATCATGAAATGACGAATGTAAAGTTAACAGATGTATTCCCGAATAAAGGATTAACATTAATCCCTACTACGCTAAAAATTATTCGTGATGGAAATGTAACGTTAAAGCCAGGTACTGATTATGTGTTAGATGAGACAAACTTTACGATTACATTTACACATCCTATTACAGAAAAACATGAAATTACGTATACGACGTCGTTTGATTATGAAGCGAGAGAAAACAAAGGTGAAAAGAAGCTTCCAAATAAAGCAACGCTTGAGTGGATTGATTCATCTGGGAGACCTCAAACAAAAGATGCAACGGCAGACTTCATCCCAGATAATCATACAGTAAGCAATGGTTATAAGCGTGGTTCATACGATGCTACTACGAAGGAAATCACATGGAATATCGGAATCAATTACAATTTACTAAAGATTAAAAATGCGACAGTAGAAGATTTTCTATTATCTGACCAAGAACTAGTTCCTAATTCATTGAAGGTATACGATATGGATATAAATGGACAATCCAATGGTGGATCTAACGGTAAAACAGAATTGATTCTTGATCAAGATTACACAATTACAGAAATTCAAGATAAAGATGGCAATAAAGGTTTCCGTATTTCCTTCTTGAATGAAATTGATTCACCGTACGATATTACGTATAAGACAAGTCTTAAAGGGAAACACATCCAAGACGTATATCGTAATACAGCGACGCTTCGTGATGGGGATACAACTTTAACTAACCTTACAGCAGATGTTCCTATTCCACATGGTGATGTATATGTATCAAAGTCTGGAGCACAACAAAAGGGTCAGAGGTTAATAGATTGGAAGGTTGAGATTAACTATGGACAATCTGAAGTTCATAACGCGAAGTTAATTGATAATCCAAGTCCAAACCAACTCCTATTAGAAGATACATTCCACCTTTATGAAACGACAGTGGATGCGGCTGGAAAAGTAACAAAAGGGAAAGAGTTGACGAAAGAACAGGACTATAAGTTAGTTATTCACACAAATGATGAAGGACATCAATATTTTGAAGTCTCATTCCCTAATACAATTAATTCTGCTTATATGTTGGAATACCAATCGTATATTACCGCCTCTGATAATGAGCAAGTAACCAATGAGGTATCCTTCGAAGGCGAACAGATTAAGACAGGTAAGAAAGATTCGCAAGGTTCAGTAACAGTCAAAGTTACTTCTGGATCAGGTACGGGAAGCGGAAAAACAGGTGCATTACAAATTGTTAAAGTAGATGCAGCTACAGGTGAAAAGCTTAAAGGGGCATCGTTTACACTTTATAACGAAGACGAGACAATTGCTATTCGTAAGATAACGACAGATGCTGAAGGAAAAGCAGTAATCAAAAACTTGTTATACGGTGATTATGTGCTTAAAGAAGATATGGCACCAGAAGGATATGTCGTATCAATTGGTAAGCAGAAAATAAATTTCACAGAAGCAAAGTCCGTTCATGAAATCAAAAACAAAAAAATTATTCGTGCAGTAGAATTAAGGAAAGTCGATAAACATGATAAAACGTTAAAGTTACAAGGAGTAAAGTTTAATTTACTTGATGATAAAGGAAATATCGTTCGAGCTGACTTAGTAACCGATGAGCATGGGAAGATATTTATCGATGAATTAAATCCAGGCACGTATAAATTTGTAGAGACACAAGAATTAGAACATTATAAGAAAAATCCGAAAGAGTATGAATTTACAATTGAGGAGAAACAGACAGAAATTGATATTGTAACAGTCGAAAATGAGCTGATTTCAGGTGCAGTAGAGTTAACGAAAGTGGATAAAGATAATGGTGCAAATCCGCTGACAGGAGCTTCCTTTAATCTGTTAAATAGTAAAGGTCAAACAATTCGCCGTGGATTACCAGTAGATGCGAATGGGAAACTTATTATTTCAGACTTACAACCAGGAGAATACTCGTTAGTTGAAACAAAAGCACCAAAAGATTATGTATTAGACAAAACACCAATCAAATTTACAATTGAAAAAAGCCAGATAGAAATAGTTAAGGTAGTTGCAGAAAATGAACTAACTCCAGCTACTATTGAATTAACAAAAGTGGATAAAGATGATAAAGCAATTAAACTTGCTGGAGCGGAGTTTAGCCTATACAGCCAAGATGATACATTACTTCAATCTGGTTTGAAGACAGAGGATGGCGGGATTTTATCTATTCCGAACTTGAAGCCAGGTACGTACAAGCTTATAGAAACAAAAGCACCAGAGCATTATGAGTTAGATGGAACACCAATTTTGTTCACAGTTGAACGAGGTGGAGCAAAAGTATCTGTAACAGCAGAGAACAAGCTAACACCAGGTTCGGTGGAGTTAACAAAAGTCGATGCAGATAAAAATGACATTACACTAGTAGGTGCGGAGTTTAAAGTAGAAGATGCGGCAGGAAATGTTGTGAAAGAAAAAGTCACAACAGGAGAAAACGGGAAAATAGAAGTAACAGATCTTCGTCCAGGCATATACAAGTTTATTGAAACGAAAGCACCAGAGCACTATACGTTAGATGAAACACCAATTGAATTCGAGATTAGTAAAAGTCAGACAGAAATAAAGAAAGTAACAGCAGAAAACAAACTAATTCCAGGTTCAGCAGAATTAACAAAAGTCGATAAAGATAAACAAGAAATTGTCCTAAAAGATGCAGAGTTTAGAGTAGAGGATGAGGCAGGAAATGTTGTAAGAGAAAAAATTACAACAGGAGATGACGGTAAAGTAGAAGTAACGGATCTCCGTCCAGGCATATACTACTTCATCGAAACAAAAGCACCAATTGGATATGAATTAGATGAAAGCCCAATTAAGTTTGTAATTGAAAAAGGTCAAACAGAAAAGGCAGTAGTCGAAGCAACAAATAAAATTATTCCAGGTTCAGTTGAGCTGATGAAAGTGGATGAAGACAAACAAGACGTTGTGTTGAAAGATGCAGTATTTAAAATAGTCGATAAAGACGGAAATGTTGTAAGAGAGAAAGTTACAACAGGAGAGAATGGAAAAGTAGAAGTAACAGATCTTCGTCCAGGCACATATTACTTTATCGAAACAATAGCTCCATTCGGCTATGAATTAGATACAACTTCAATTGAATTTGTGATTGAACAAGAACAAAAAGAGATAATTCGTGTTAAGGCAGAAAATAAAATTATCCCAGGCGCAGTAGAACTAACAAAAGTGGATAAAGATGACCATGAAATGAAGTTAGTAGGCGCAGAATTTAAAGTAGTAGATGAGGATGGAAATGTTGTGAAAGAAAAAGTCACAACAGGAGAAGGTGGAAAAGTAGAAGTAACAGACCTTCGCCCAGGCACATATAAATTCATTGAAACGAAAGCGCCAGAACACTATACGTTAGATGAAACACCAATTGAATTCGATATTAGTAAGAGTCAGACAGAAGTAAAGAAAGTAACAGCAGAAAACAAACTAATCTCAGGTGCAGTAGAACTAACAAAAGTGGATAAGGATGACTATGAAGTTAAGTTAGTAGGCGCAGAATTTAAAGTAGTAGATGAGGATGGAAATGTTGTGAAAGAAAAAGTCACAACAGGAGAAGGTGGAAAAGTAGAGGTAACAGACCTTCGCCCAGGCAGATACAAATTCATTGAAACGAAAGCACCAGAACACTATACGTTAGATGAAACACCAATTGAATTCGAGATTAGTAAGAGTCAGACAGAAGTAAAGAAAGTAATAGCAGAAAATAAAATCATCCCAGGCGCAGTAGAACTAACAAAAGTGGATAAGGATGATCATGAAGTTAGGTTAGTAGGCGCAGAATTTAAAATAGTAGATGAGGATGGAAATGTTGTGAAAGAAAAAGTTACAACAGGAGAAGGTGGAAAAGTAGAAGTAACAGACCTTCGCCCAGGCATATATAAACTCATTGAAACGAAAGCGCCAGAACACTATACGTTAGATGAAACACCGATTGAATTCGAGATTAGTAAGAGTCAGACAGAAGTGAAAAAAGTAATAGCAGAGAACGAGTTAGTTCCTGGTTCTGTTGAATTAACAAAAATCGATCAAGATGACAAGAAAACACCATTAGAAGGTGCCAAGTTCCGTTTAGAGCGTAAGTTAAAGGATGGTAAGGTTGAAGTTATTTCAAAAGAGGAAATAACAGATGTGGATGGCAAAATAAAGGTAGAAAATCTGACGCCAGGTGACTATCAATTTGTCGAAACAGAAGCACCAACTGACTATGCGCTAAATGAAACGCCACTTGGATTTGAAATCGTACGAAGTCAGCAAGAAATGTTACACGTATCTTTTGAGAATGAACTAGCTCGAGGTGCTGTACAACTTATTAAAGTAGATAGCTATGATGAGGCAGAGAAGTTACAAGACGCAGAGTTCAAACTACTAGATAGTACAGGCAAAGTAGTTGAACCAGAAATACGTAAAACAGATGAAAATGGTAGTATCATTGTAGAAAATCTAAAACCAGGGAACTACACGTTTATCGAAACAAAAGCTCCGTTTGGTTATGAATTAGATGATACAGAGATTTCTTTTGAAGTTGTAAGAGGGCAGAAGGAGATGCTTATCCTTCCTGTACACCCGAATACATTAATCCCGGGTACTGTTGAGTTAACAAAAGTGTCTACACATAGTAATGCAACGTTAGCTAATGCAGAGTTTGAATTACAAGATAGTACAGGGGAAGCAGTAGTTGTTGAAGGGAAATCAACATTTATAACGGATGAAAATGGTAAAATAACAGTACCTGGTTTACGCCCAGGCACATATCAATTTGTCGAAACAAAAGCTCCAAATGGTTATCATCTAGATACGACGCCAATTGTATTCACAATTGATAAAGGTCAAATAGTAACGAAAGCAATCACAGCAAAAAACACGTTAATTACAGGTTCTGTAGAATTAACGAAAGTTGATAAAGACAACAAAGAAATTAAGCTACAAGGTGTTGAATTCCGACTTCAAGACATGGCCGGAAATGTTCTGCAATCAGGACTTATGACAAATGAAGCTGGTGTAATTGTTATCTCAGGTCTAGTACCTGGTGATTATCAATTTGTTGAAACGAAAGCATCATTTGGGTATCAGCTAGATGGAACACCAATTAAGTTTACGGTTGTAGGAAGTCAAGAAACGGTTGTAACGGTAGAAAATGAATTGATCCCAAGTGAAGTTGAGCTAACGAAAGTAGATGTTGAGAACAACGAAATCACATTAGCAAATGCAGAGTTTGAGCTACAGGATCAAGACGGCAACACATTAGCAACAGGATTCACAACAAATGATCAAGGAAAAATAGTTGTTCCTAATTTAAAGCCAGGCAAGTATCAGTTCGTTGAGACGAAAGCACCGTTTGGTTATGAGTTAGATGAAACGCCAATTGAATTCGTGATTGAAAAAGGTCAAACGAAAGCGACAACTGTGACAGCAGAAAATGAGCTGTCAACAGGCACAGTTGAGCTAACGAAAGTAGATGTTGAGAACAACGAAATCACATTAGCGGATGCAGAGTTTGAGTTACAGAATCAAGACGGTAACACATTGGCAACAGGATTCACAACAAATGATCAAGGAAAAATAGTTGTTCCTAATTTAAAGCCAGGCAAATACCAGTTCGTTGAGACGAAAGCACCGTTTGGTTATGAGTTAGATGAAACGCCAATTGAATTCGTGATTGAAAAAGGTCAAACGAAAGCGACAACTGTGACAGCAGAAAATAAGTTGTCAACAGGCACAGTTGAGCTAACGAAGGTAGATCGCCATAATCATGAAGTTGTATTAGCAGGTGCAGAGTTTGCATTACAAGATGGGGAAGGGAATATCTTGAAGTCAGACTTAACGACAGATAAGAATGGGAAAATCATTGTAGATGGTTTGAAGCCAGGTGAATATCAGTTTGTTGAAACGAAAGCACCAACAGGTTATGAGATAGATGTGACACAGCTACGTTTTACAATTGAAAAAGGTCAAACAGAGCATGTTACGGTTATAGCCGAGAATGCAAAAACAAGTTACCCGGAAGAAAAGGAACATAAACCAGATGGTGAAACGAAAGATGATGAAATATCACCTAATAAAACACCGGATGGTGGATTACCAAATACAAGTACAAACATCTTTAACATGATGCTAGCAGGTATTGGTCTACTCTTCCTAGGAGTAGGATTCTTCTTCCGTAGAAAGAAAGTATAAGAAAAAGGTAAGTGGGTAAGTTCATTGTGAACTTGCTTGCTTGCCTTTTTTATTTTTTTCGACAAAATTGTGTAAGAAATTAACAAAACTATCCGTATATATAAGTGAAGGGGGAAGGTAGATGAATGAGCGAAGGATATTGAATGGATTGGCGGATAAAGAACTAGATGCATTGAACCAATTTATTTTTCAATACAGTAAGCTAGTATACGGAGTCATTGGGAGTATATTGAATGAACCAAACGAAAAAAGCAGTATAGAAGAGTGTTATAACGATGTGTTATTACTTATTTGGTATAAAAGCGAGTATTATGACGAAAAGAAGGGGTCTTTTAAAAACTGGTTGATATCGGTCGTAAAGTTTAAAGCACTCGATTACAAACGAAAATATAAGACAAAGCAAATCGAGCAACAGATGGAAGAAGTAATAATACAAGATGATATAGATTTGGAGAAATTACTTGTTAAGAAAGAGAAGAGGATACTTGTTTTACAAGCTATTAACGAGTTAGAAGAAATAGATAGATACATATTTAAACAACGTTTTTTACTCGATAAGAGTATTGATGATATTTCCGTAGCATTACAGATGAGTACGAGTGCCATTTATACACGTATATCACGTGGAAAACCTAAGTTAAAGAAGAGAATGGAGGGATACGATGAGTCATACAAAGTGGAACATTGACAATGTGACATTTGAGCAATGGGATGAAGCAAAAATTAAAGAGTTTGAGCGGATTGGTGAAAGTTATGTAGGGGATTTAACGACAAAGAAGCAAGATGTTAAGCGATTAATTGCTATGGAGAATCTACAAGAGATTGAAGAGATGGCGATGGCTGAACTTGATAAAGATGAATTTTTAGAAGTAAAGTTTTATGCTGCTCAAACAGGTGGAAATTTTTTGAGTGCGATGTTTTTTTCAGCTAATTATTACATAATGCCGATGATTATGATGGATATTGGACATCGATTCATCGTATTTGGGACAAGAAAAAAACTACTTATATACGAGGTTAGAGAGTTAAATCAGGTACAACGGATGTATATAATCGATTACAAAGACATTTCTAAGTATTATTACAAGAAGAAAAAAAATTGCATTATCCTATGCTTCAAGGCGCGAAAAGATAAATACGATGAACTAAGGGAATGTTCTAACTGGTTATTATATGGGTATCTTCAAGGACGAATTAATATGGTTATAACTAGTGAGGACAGAGAGCTTGTTGCGACATTTTTTGAGCAGAGAATTAACGCCTAGCACAAACATATAGCCCATCATATGTGGGCTTCTTGAACCACCTGTTATGGAGTGAATACAATAGTATATCTTACTGTAAGGTGGCGATGGAGATGTGGAAAGAATTTGTGACAGTAAGTGGTGCGTGGATACAAGCTGTCGGAACAGTTATCGCTGCTTTTGCGACAATTGAGGAATTAACGAAGGAGCAATATGCGAAAGAAAAGTATGAGATAGCCGGAAATGCTTTGCAGGCGATAGGGAATGCACTACAAGTCATTGTTCAGCCAGGTAAGTCTCTTGAAAAAATGGGAGGCGAACTGCAGGCGTTGGGTAATACGTCCGTTATTATCGGTGTAACGTTAGATATATATGAGAAAGACACGATAAATGAAGTATTAGAGATTGTAGGGAATTCTTTACAGTCAATAGGGGCGGGGTTAGCTGCAATTGAGGAATTACAGGACGTGGTAGTTAGTTCACAAATTGAAGCCATTGGTAATACGCTACAATCGATTGGGAACGGTCTACAAGCGCTTCAAGGAATATATAATATAGAGGATGAGCAGGAAGAAGCACAGAAAGAAGAAGGTGCAAAAGGGACTAAAGAAGAGGAGCTGAAAGAAGAAAAGCAAGAGCTAATGAAAGAAAATAGTAATATAAACGGGATGAATAACAAAGATAAAAAGGAAGGGAAAGATGAAACGATTGGCGATGCGGGAAGTTGGATACAAGCAGCTGGATCTGTTATAACAGCAATCGGAACAACAATCGGTGTTGAAAAAAAAGAGAGGAAATAAAATGAAAATTTCTTTTTGATGTAATATATTGAAACAAAAGAGGTTATACAAGATAATAAAAGTATCATATAGAAGGAGGGATTCTAGTAGATATGACAGAAAAGCAGGAAAATCTAGATCCGGTAGTTCATACCGTAATTAAAGAAGAAGAATTAGTAGCTTTAAATAAAGAGGCTGACGCGTACGTGGAGAAATTGAATAGTGAACGTAGTACAGATCTTTCAAATGTATTGCAACAGCTATCTATGCTAGGAGATAAAGAACAGCAAGAAGCAGGTGAAACATTAACAACATTAAAGCGCCCTGTTACTGCAATGATGAGTGGGAAGAATGATGAAATCCCGAAAACATTATTAGAACTTCGTCACGTTGTTGCGCAACTAGATCCAAATCAAACACAAGCATCTGGCATGAAACGCCTCATAAATAAATTAACCCGTAAAAATCCAATCGAAACATACATGCATAAATATCAGTCCATTGAAAAACAGGTGGAGGAAATTATTAAATCGTTGTTAATAGGCCGTGATAATTTACAAGAAGATAGCGTAAATTTAGGGGTATTGAAAGAGCAGTCCCAACAAAAGATTCACGCGTTAGATAGACAAGTATATCTTGGTAAGAAATTAGGCGAAATGCTAGAAATGGAGCGAACGAAAGAAGAGCGAAAAGCAGATGTTCCACTGATTAATGATGCATTAGAAAAAGTATTAGTTCGAACTCGAAATATGCAGCAAGCTAAGGCTGTTTTGTTACAATCGATTGCCTCTATTGATATCATTAAGAAGAACAATGAAAAGTTATTAGAAGCGATTCGCAATGCTATTACAATGACACGAAATGTCGTTACAGTATCAGCTTCTATTCAATTAGCACTAAATAATCAACGAAATACTATTGATGCAGTAAATGCAACGAATGATGCAATTGAATCCATGCTAGTAAGCAATTCTCGTGCATTGAAGCAAAATACAGAAGAAACAACACGATTACTGGAAAATCCAGCGATTGGAATGGATAAGCTACGTGAATCATTCCAAAATGTTTTTGCGGCCATTCAGGCCTCAGAAGAGTCTTCAGAGCGAATTATTCAGTCAAGTAAAGCGTTCGTGAAAGAATTAGATACATTTAATGACGAAATGAAAAATAAGCTAATCCAACATAAACTAAACAAATAGAAAGGACGTAGAACGAACATGATGACAATTGTGAAAGTTTTCTTGTTTATACTCGGATTTTTGTTTGTTTTAGGGGTTGTAGCGGTTATTACTGTAGCGGTCCTCGGTAGAAAGTTTTATTTATCTTGGAAGAAGCCGTATAAGGAAGCGATAGAGTCGTTTAATCACCTTCCAGCGCCTTCTAGGTCATTTATTGAAGCATTTGTCCAACATCGTACATTTGGTGATTGGTTTCAAAGACGAGGTAAGTATGAACTAGACACATTAGCTATTGCTTACTGTGCAAGTGATGAACGTAAGCGTGTAAAAATAATGGAGCACTTACCAAAACATACGAAGCGACAGTTTCACCATCAATTAAAACGAACAAAACAACTTACACAAGAAGAAGTAATAGATGCATCTCGTATATTTAAAGAGTATATGAAGCGTGAGTTAGAAAATCCTCATCAAAAAGTTGAGTTAGGTCTGTATGCGTTGTATTTTCATGAAGAGTATGGACCCGCGTTACACCGTATTCAACACCATAGTAGGCATCTGAATAAGAATTTACGTGAAAAGATTGAACAAATTGTAGAAGTTTCACTACGAAATATTCCTTATTACAAAGAACGACGTATGTATGAGCACACGCATAAGTT
This sequence comes from Priestia taiwanensis, assembly GCF_014638355.1. Lineage (GTDB taxonomy): Bacteria > Bacillota > Bacilli > Bacillales > Bacillaceae_G > Priestia_D > Priestia_D taiwanensis. Next base: position 118,939 of record NZ_BMFK01000005.1, on the reverse strand, counting down.
AGAAACTGTATTAACGAAAGATTTGCCAGAGATGCTCGAACTTATGACACAGTTTTCTCCTTCTCAACGTGCTGAAAAAGAGAAAGAATTAGAAGCATATTTACACGCATTTAGCAAAGAATTGCAACAATCTGAAGAGAAGGTATCAGCAGATATTAATCAGCAGCTCGTTATTAAAATGCGTGCAACGACTGAGAAATTTAAAACAACATAACATGTATAATAAGAAGATCACCTCGTCTACACTTGGTGGTCTTTTTATGTTCAATATGAAGGTGAAAGATGGATATACTATGCAAGAATAGCGTTATCAATCATTTATGTTAGAATAGTATAATGTTGTTTGATGATAGAAAGGGTTAATAGTATGCGAATAGATAAGTTTATTAGTGAAACAGGGTATTGTTCAAGGCGAGAAACAAAAAGACTCCTTGATGCGAAGCGTATTACGATTAATGGTTATCCGTGTGATAAAAACAGTGTTGTAGAAGAAGGGGATTGTGTTTTAATTGACGGTCGGACGATTCCAGAGAAAGAAAAGGCTATTTATATAGTACTGAATAAGCCAATTGGTATTACATGTACGGCAGCCAATCATATTGAGGGGAATATTATTGATTTCGTGAATTATCCAGCACGTATTTTCCCGATTGGTCGTCTAGATAAAGCGTCAGAAGGACTTATTTTGTTAACGAATGACGGAGATATTGTAAATCGTATGATGCGCTCACAATATGGACATGAGAAAGAATATGTCGTCACTGTAGATAAACCATTTAGTGATTACTTTTTAGAAGGAATGTCACAAGGGGTAAATATTGTTGGTGGAAGAACAAAGCCATGTACTACGACGCGTATGAGTGATAACAGCTTTCGAATCATTTTAACACAAGGTTTAAATCGTCAAATACGTCGTATGTGCCGATATTTTGGATATACAGTGACAAAGTTAGAGCGTGTACGAATTATGAATATTGAATTAGGTGATTTACCAAAAGGGGAATGGCGATACCTAACACAAGGTGAACAGAAAGAGTTAATGCAGCAATTATATATAGAACTTGTATAGTGGAGTACTTCCTGCGAAGGAGGAGGATAGGACCAAATGATTAACGTATTAATTGTAGAAGATGATCCAATGGTTGTTGAATTGAATAAGTGTTACGTGGAGCAAGTAGAATCTTTTCAATGTATTGGTAGTGCGTCTTCGATAAAGGAAGCAATTGAATTTTTGGAACACAATCATATACAGTTGATTTTGTTGGATATATATATGCGTGGTGAAACGGGGTTTGAATTAGCAGCGTATCTCCGCGAAAAAGGAATGGATATTGATATTATTTTTATTACAGCTGCTAGAGATACGAGCAATCTGAGAAAAGCAATTCAATACGGAGCGATGGACTATATTATGAAGCCGTTTAGTTTTGAACGTTTTAAAAAATCATTGCTTAGGTATGCGAAGCAAATAGAACTAATACAACAGAAAAATACGTTGAATCAGAATGAAATTGATACAATGCTATTTACAAAAGATAGAGGTGGGACGTCTGTTGAGTTGCCGAAAGGCTTAACAACACATACGTTACAACTTATCTGGGAGCGAATTAAGAGTATGGAAGGACGTATTTTTTCAACAGAAGAATTAGTAACGACCTTGCATTTATCACGTGTATCCATTCGCAAGTATCTGAACTTTATGGAGGACCTTGGCGTAATTGAAGGACAAATTGAATATGGGACAGTAGGAAGACCTGTTCGCAAGCATCGTTATCGACAGGATAAGGAAGAGATGATGAACGAATACTTATGAGTAGAGCATAAGTATTCGTTCATCATTAAAGGTATTTTTGTTCAGCTCTTCACTTACATTAATTTCATAAAAAGTTTCAAAACTTACATAACGTATGCAAATTGTAAATTCAGGTTTACTATATAAGAGTAAACAAAAACAAAAACATTTGTGAAAATAATCACATTCAAAACACATTATTTTTTTAAATTACTTTGTTCGATATTTCACAATATAAACTGAACTTATTTTTTTAATTTGAAATGTGAAATGTTTCACGAATGAGGAGGTCCTTATTAATGGATATTGGTCAAATAATTAGTAATACACTAACAGATATGAAGATTATTAGTGCTATTACATCATCTATCTTTATTATTTTTCTAGGCTTTTATTTACGAAAGAAAAACATTTTAAATGCGCAAGCAGCAAAAGTATTAAGTGGTGTTATTCTATCAGCAGCATTACCTGCATTAGCGTTTACAGCATTCATGCAAAATATTGATACAAATTCATTAAGGCAAGGAATGAACTTACTTATTTGGGGTCTTGCTATCTATGTTATTTTAATTGTTGTGACAAAACCGTTATTTATGAAGTATCAAGGCGATAAACAAGATGTGTTACGTGTCTTAACAATTTTCGGTTCAACAACATTCTTCGGTATTCCGATTATCGGTGTTGTGTACGGAGCAGAAGGTGTTATGTATGCTTCTATCTTTAATATTGGATACCGTATCTTCCTTTATTCATACGGATATATCAAAATGTCGGGTTTAAAAATGGAGAAGAAAAACATCAAAACGATGTTTTTAAATCCAATTGTTATTGCAACATTTGCTGGTTTATTCATCTGGTTATGCCAAGGACTCTTGCCACAAGTAGAAGTAATGGTGAATGGAAAAGTATCTGAGTTTGCTTTCTTACGAATTGATCAAACAGCACCTTGGTTATTTAAACCAATGGATTATTTAGCGAAGTTAGCATCACCACTAGCATGGATTTCAATTGGTGCGACATTAGCAGAGATTTCACTGAAAGATGCAATGAAAACAAAAGATGCATGGTACTACAGCTTCAATAAAATTTTAATTGTTCCAGTAATTAACATTGTTCTATTAATGATTTTAAATGCAACTGGTATTCTACCAATCTCTCACGTTGCATTAGCAACAGTTGTTATTATGATGGCAACACCAACTGCAACAGTAGCAGCAGCTTATGCAATTAGCTTTGATAAAGAGGCTATCTTAACATCAAACTGTTCGTTATTATCAACAATTTTAGGTGTTGTTGCAATGCCATTTTGGATTGTCGTTCTAGAAATTATTCGAAATTTTAATATCTTTGCTTAAAATATAGGAGGTAGGGGAAAATGAAAGTAAATTTAGTATGTTATGGTGTACGTGACGTAGAAGAAGCATTCTTTGAGAAGTTAAATAAATATAATTATAATTTAACATTAGTAACAGACCTAATGAATGATGAGAATGTAGAAGAAGCGAAAAACGCTGAAGCAGTTATGATTCGTGGAAACTGTAAAGCAACACGAGCAAATATTATGAAACTAGCAAGTTATGGTGTGAAATATATTTTAACAAGAACAGTTGGATTTAACCATATTGATCTAGCAACAGCAGATGAATGTGGTATTAAAGTAGCGCGTGTACCAGCTTATTCTCCAAATGCTATTTCAGAGCTTGCAGTAACGTTAGGAATGATGCTTGTTCGAAACACTGCCTATACATCAAATAAAACAAAAGATAAAGACTTCACGGTCGATGCAGCGATGTTCAGTAAAGAAATTCGTAATTGTACAGTCGGTATTTTAGGAACAGGTAAAATCGGTCTTACAACTGCAAAATTATTTAAAGGATTAGGTGCACGAGTAGTTGCATTTGATGTATTTGAAAATGAAGCAGCAAAAGAGATTGTTGATTATATGTCATTAGATGATGTACTAAAGATGTCGGACGTCGTATCTGTTCATGTGCCATTCTTTAAAGATCAAAATTATAAAATGATTAACGAAGAATTCCTTGGTAAAATGAAAAACGATGCGATTTTAATTAATACATCTCGTGGGGAACTACAAGATAATGAAGCTATCCTAGCGGCAATTGAAAATAATACACTTGGTGGATTTGGTACAGATGTATTTGAAGGTGAGTCTGCTTTCTTCTTCAAAAACTTAAAAAATAAAGAATTACCATCTCCGACAATTGAAAAATTAATGAGTCATTTCCCACGTGTACTTGTTACACCACATATTGGCTCATATACAGATGAAGCATTAACAAATATGGTCGAAATTTCATATGACAATTTATATAGCTATTTAACAAGCGGTGCTTGTCAGAATGAAGTAGCATAAAATCAAAAACCCCCTTATGGTTATCCATAAGGGGGTTTTTGATTATACGCGTCTGAAACCTTCTTCTTCTAAGTAGTTTGCTGCTTCACCGTATGAGTTAAAGCAACCATCTAAATTAATCCCGGCGTACACGTTCCACATGTCATCTTCGTGTACAAGTGTTAACAGGTGTCCCTCACCGCTCATCCATGTCTCATCTTTGTTGTCGCCGATAATTGCTTCTTCAGCAACTGTACGTGGTGCTAATGAATGAATAGATTTCTCTACGATGTTACGAAGTTCTTCAGCAGAGAAGTCACGGATGTTAACCATGCCTTTATCATTCATATCGTATCCCTGTAGGAACTCACCATAAACAAAGCCGTTCCCATTTGGGTGTAAGTGATAGACAACGTTTTTCTTATCAAAAGAACTTTCTTCATAATGGAAATTTACGCGACCAAGCGATACGTTGTTTCTTGTTAATTCAGGAAATGATTCAATAATCGTTAATTTTTCTTCAAAAGTTAGCATGTAGCCTCCAAATTAATTGTACATTTAATTCGTTTATTATAACATAATCAAAAGTTTTTCCAAAATAGCCTTACAATGAGGTGAATCCGGGTTCGCTGTGTAATTTTACGGATACAATATACAGTAGGTTAGATTGTAAGAATGAACCAAATTTAAAATAATGTTAAAATAAATCCATAATGTTTTAGTAGGAAATATTAAAATACAATGATATAGACAGGATGACAAAATGAAAACAGAAGTTCGTTTACAAATAAAACAAAAATTTGTACAAGAGTTGAAAAAAGGGTATCCACTAATCCAAAAAGAAGCGATTGTAAATATTCGTGATTTAAAAGAAGAAGGCGCACTTGTTCGTTTAGTAGATGAGCGCAATCAATTTGTAGGAAAAGGGTATTACGGTCAACAAAATAAAGGATATGGTTGGATATTAACGAAGCAAGAAAAAGAGCACATTGATGAACATTTTTTTATGAAGAAGTTGAAGAAAGCACTAGATGCTAGAAAACAGTTATTTGAAGATACGGAGACAACTGCATTTCGTGTATTTAACGGAGAAGGTGATGGGATTGGTGGATTTACGATTGACCATTACGACGGTTATTATGTAATTAGTTGGTATAGCAAAGGAATTTATACGTTCAAGGAAGAGATTATCCGTGCATTTACGAAAGTAGTAACGTATAAAGGGATTTATGAGAAGAAGCGCTTTGATACGAAAGGTCAATATGTTGAAGATGATGATTTCGTAATGGGAGAGCGCGGTGAATTTCCGCTTATTGTGAAGGAAAATGGTGTGAATTTCGCTGTATACTTAAATGATGGTGCAATGGTCGGAGTCTTTCTTGATCAACGAGATGTAAGAAGGACAATTCGAGATAAGTATGCAGATGGCAAGAATGTATTAAATACATTCTCCTATACGGGTGCATTCTCTGTTTTCGCGGCAGTGGGTGGAGCAACGAAAACAACAAGTGTGGACTTAGCGAATCGTAGTTTAAGTAAGACGACGGAACAGTTTACGATAAATGGCATCGATGCGAAGGCACAAAGTATTATTGTTGAAGATGTGTTTCATTATTTCAAGTATGCGGTGAAGAAACAATTACAATTTGATATGGTCATTCTCGATCCCCCAAGCTTTGCACGTTCGAAAAAGCATACATTTAGTGCAGGGAAAGATTATAAAGACTTGTTAAAAGAAGCGATTACGATAACAGAAACGAATGGTGTAATTGTTGCTTCTACAAATTGTAGTTCGTTTGGAATGAGTAAATTTAAAGGGTTTATTGATACGGCATTTCGTGAAATGGGTGGAAAGTATACATTATTAGAAGAATTTTCGCTTCCGGAGGACTTTAAGACAACTTCAGAATTTAAAGAAGGAAACTATTTAAAAGTCGTATTTGTTAAGAAGCTAAAATAAAGTAAATAAAAGGCCGTTCCCATTGTATAGTGGGAACAGCCTTTTATTTGTTTGAGATAATTTCTTTCACACGTCCAACTTGTCCGTCTTGTAATCGAACCTTTATCCCGTGAGGATGAAAGGAAGATTTCGTTAACAGACTTTGTATAATGCCTGCTGTTAACGCACCTGTTCGTTGATCTTTCTTTAAGACAATCTGGACATGCATGCCAGGGATAAGATTATTACGGTATTGTCCGTTCACTTATACACCTGTACGACGACGTTGGTTATTTGCTTTTTTCGTTTGCTGGCTCTTCATGCTTTTTGTTTCTGTAGAGAAAGAATTATTTCCTTTTCCCATATCTTGTGCTTGTTTTTTACTTGCAAGCTTTTGCATCATTGCTTCTTGTAAGCTCATCTTTTTTTGTTCATTTGACATATATCATCGAATCCTTTCTTCTTTCAAAATAACAATGGCAGCATAGCTACCTGTAACGTCTCCATTGTATAGCCACTATTATAATATATTCTTTGAGAGAAAGACATCTCTATCACGTAGTAATCTGTCACTGTAAAAATAAAATCTTGTTGAAGGGAAGGGATAGATATTCCTTTTGGCTATGTATCTCTTTTAATAGGACAAAGATGTGATTTTGTAGTAAATTTGTAATAAATAGTGGAGGAGATTGTTGTACAATATAAAGATAGTAGCTATGGGGTTGCAATAGCACGTTTAATGGAAGTATAGGGCAGAATTTAGCAAGGGATGTTATCATAAATACAACGTAATACATATATAGATTGAATAGAGAGATGTTAATTATAAATGTATGCGCTGCAAGAAATCATAGGAGATAGGAGAGAGTAACCTAACATTATGCTAATAAAAAACTTTTTTCAACATAAAAGTGTAAGAAGATTTGCGATATTGGGATTATTTGCGCTGTTGCTCTATTTGACGCGAAGCATGTTCAACCTTATTTTAGTAACGTTTATTTTGACCTATTTAATGGATCGTTTCCAAGTGTTTATTTCTCGTAAACTCGATCCCATTGTACGAATTGACCGTAGAGCAATTATTGGGTTGCTATATCTAATCTTTGTTGGTGGAATTACATATACACTCTATAGATACTTGCCGGTTATCAGTATACAAATAGGAGAGTTAGTTGTACAGGTACAGCATTTCTTGAAGAACCCACCTGATAATGCAATGGTTTTATACGTTGTCGAACTGATTGGTAAGACAGACTTTTCGAGTTATATGAAACAAGGTGCAGACCTTTTCTACCAGTATGTAGCGAATATTGGTAAGGTAGGAGTTCAATTTTTACTATCGGTTATTTTGAGCTTATTCTTCCTATTAGAGAAACCTAGAATTATCCAATTTACATCAAAATTCAAAGATAGCTATCTTGCTGTGTTCTACACAGAGATTGCATATTTCGGAAGAAAATTTGCAAATTCATTTGGTAAAGTAATCGAGGCACAGTTCTTAATTGCTGTTGTAAATTGTGTATTATCCGTTATTGCACTATGGGTATTAGATTTCCCACAATTAATAGGGCTAGGAATTATGATCTTCTTGTTAGGTCTTATCCCTGTTGCTGGGGTCATTATTTCGCTTTTCCCGCTTTGTATGATTGCGTATAATGTAGGTGGATTCATCTATATCGTCTACATTTTAGTATACATTGCAGTGATTCATGCGATTGAGGCATATGTCTTAAATCCAAAGTTCATGTCAGTGAAAACGAACTTACCTATTTTCTATACATTTATCGTGTTAATCTTCTCAGAACATTTCTTAGGCGTATGGGGATTAATTATTGGTATTCCAATCTTTATCTTCTTATTAGATGTCTTCGAAGTGACGACAGATGAGGATGAGAAAGACGAAACTACAAATGAACAAGTTGGATAAGAAAGAGGGAAAGCATCGAATGTTCGATGCTTTTTTTCGATAGGCAACATAGTTGGGAAGAAAGAATGGAAAAGCTATAATATGCAAGAAGAATTTAGATAGGGGTGAAGAAAGATGAGTGAAAAGGCAACGTTTGCAGGAGGGTGTTTCTGGTGTATGGTCTCACCGTTTGAAGAGATGGATGGTATTATCCAAGTTGTCTCAGGTTATACGGGAGGACATACGGAAAATCCGACCTATAAAGAAGTATGTCAAGAAACGACAGGTCATTACGAGGCGGTACAAATTATGTTTGATTCAACGAAGATATCGTATGAGAAATTGCTACAATTGTATTGGCAACAAATTGACCCTACCGATGCAGGTGGACAATTTCATGATCGTGGTCAATCGTATCAAACCGCAATTTTCTATCATAGTGAAGAACAGAAGGTACAAGCAGAAGCGTCGAAGGAAGCACTGGCTAAGAGCGGACGCTTTACAAATCCTATTGTAACGGACATTCTACCTGCATCTACGTTCTATCCAGCGGAAGAGTATCACCAAGGGTATCATAAGAAAAATGGATTCCGCTATGCGCTTTATCGTCAAGGATCAGGAAGAGATGCATTTATTAAGAAGCATTGGCCAAAAGATAATCAACAACTAAAAGAGCGCCTAACCGAGACGCAGTATTATGTAACACAAGAAGATGGCACAGAACCACCATTTCAAAATGAATATTATAATAATAAGCAAGACGGAATCTATGTTGATATTGTTTCTGGGGAACCGTTGTTTAGCTCATTAGATAAATATGATAGTGGTTGTGGATGGCCTAGTTTTACGAAGCCGATGTTATCGCTTAGTATTAAAGAGAAAGTGGATGTGAGCCATAATATGACGAGAACAGAAGTGAGGAGTAGAGAAGCAGATTCACATTTAGGCCATGTTTTCCCGGATGGACCAGGACCAAATGGCTTACGTTACTGCATTAATTCAGCATCTCTTCGTTTTATTCCAAAAGATAAGTTAGAAGAAGAAGGTTACGGTGATTTTTTGATTTTATTTAAATAAGTGTGAAACCACTTATGCTCTTATGCATAGGTGGTTTTTTTATGAAAAATTGATGGATGGGAGATGATAACAAATAGGTAGGGGGTGAATTTTCATGAATAATATTCATGGGCTCACAGAGAAAGAAGTAGAAGAACGAGTTACCAAGGGGCAAGTGAATGTTTTACCAAAAGCACCGTCACGTACAACAGCACAAATTATTCGGGCAAATTTATTTACGAGTTTTAATGCTTTAAATGCCATTTTGGCGATTGCTGTGATTCTTGCGGGTTCACCGAAAAATGCTTTATTTGCAGGTGTTATTATTACGAATACGTTAATTGGGATTTTTCAAGAAGTGAGAGCAAAGGCAACGTTAGAGAAGTTATCCGTGTTGAACATGGCACAAGTCAAAGTGAAAAGAGATGGTGAGGAACGAGATATATCTGTAGAATCACTCGTCTTAGATGATGTAATAATTTTAAATCCAGGGACGAAAATAGTTGCGGACGGGGAAGTAATGTCTCTTTCTGAAGTGGAAGTGGATGAAGCTTTATTAACAGGAGAAGCAGATCCTGTGTTTAAGGAAGGAGGTAACCCTCTCTATGCCGGTAGTTTTGTTGTAGCCGGAAGTGGTTATGCAAAGGTAACGAAAGTCGGAGCAGATACATATGCGGCAAAATTAGCGGAAGAGGCGAAGAAATTCAAACTTATTAATTCAGAATTGCAAACAGCAGTAAATACATTGTTTAAGATTATTATTTGGCTTGTTCTTCCTATTGGGGTACTACTCGTCAGCACTCAGTTATTCTTCACGAATAGTAGCTGGCAAGATGCTGTTGTTCGTGCTGTTACGGGTATTATTGGAATGGTACCAGAAGGACTTGTGTTGTTAACAAGTGCAACGTTTGTTGTAGCAATTATCCGCTTGTCTAAGTGGAACGCGTTAGTACAAGAGTTACCAGCTACGGAAGTATTGGCGCGTGTAGATGTATTATGTCTTGATAAAACTGGAACAATTACAGAAGGTAATTTGCGACTTGGAGAGGTAGAAACGATTGGTATATATACAAAAGAACAAATAGATGAAGTGTTAGCGGGTATTGCACATGCATTTCCAGTTATTAATCCTACACAGCAGGCAATTGTTTCTACTTACACAGATCCCCCAGCGTTAATGATTACACATAAAATCCCTTTTTCATCTGATAAGAAGTGGATGAGTGTGACATTTAAAGAAAGGGGAGCATGGGTGCTTGGTGCACCAGAAGTAATTATAGAAAAAATGGATATAGCGATTCGAGAGCGGATTCAACAGGAAGCAGAGAAAGGAAGGCGCGTGTTATTGCTGGCACATGTAGAACGAGAAGCACTCATGCAGCATCATTTTAAAAACGTATGTGTCGGTGCATTGTTGTTTATTGAAGATATTATCCGAGAAGAGGCACCACAAGCACTTCGTTATTTTGCAGAAGAAGGAGTAACGATTAAGGTGATTTCGGGGGATAACCCAGTTACCGTTGCCGCTGTTGCCAAGAAAGCAGGTTTAGTTGGAGCAGAGAACTATATTGACGCTAGAACGTTACCGGAAGAGGGAGAAGCCTTTGCTGAGCTCATCCATCAGTATACCGTATTTGGTCGTGTAACCCCGAAGCAGAAGAAGCAAATGGTTATAGCATTGCAGTCAAAAGGTCATACGGTTGCGATGACTGGGGATGGAGTAAATGATGTGCTCGCCTTAAAGGAAGCAGATTGTGGGATCGCAATGGCAAATGGTTCAGATGCGACTAAAGCCGTAGCACAGCTTGTTTTACTAGACTCAAACTTCAGTACGTTGCCTGAAGTTGTTGCGGAAGGACGCAGGTTGATTAATAATTTAGAACGAGTGTCTGAACTGTTTTTGACGAAGACAACGTATTCTATTATGTTGTCGTTATTATTTGGTGTATTTCTATTACCGTTTCCATTGCAACCAATTCAACTGACGTTAATTGGAACGCTAGCAATTGGTATCCCAGCATTTTTCTTGGCATTACGTCCTAATAAAGATGTTGTGAAAAGCCAATTTCTAAAACGAATCTTATCGTTATCTATCCCAAATGGAGTAGTATTGGGGTTTAGCACATTTGCAATTTATCTAATGGGGCGTTTCTTTAGTTTATCTTTAGCTGAAATGGGAACGCTAGTCGTTCTTGTATTGGGCGGAGGAAGTCTCGTTGTTTTAGCGAGAGTAGCAAGACCATATAATATGATGAATGTATCAATTGTTCTAGGGATGATAACATTATTTATATTGGCATGTTTTTTCCCATTCACACGTGATTGGCTGGATCTTCGTGCTGTAAGTAATGAATATATTGTTATGGCGTTGGTATTTGTGTTATGTACATGGCCACTTATTGCATTTCTACAAGTTAGTATAAGGAAGTATATACGATAACAACACGGGGTTATATGAAGAAATGGTAGAAGTGAGATGCTCTTTTGGAAGAAAAGAGCATCTTGTTTGATTGGAAGGGAGGTTTGAAAAAATATTTGACGTTATCCCACTCCTTATGTTACATTTGTGTTACAAAGACATTACAAATATTAATAATGTTACATTTTATTGAAATATAACGAGCGTCGCTTGTGAGATACATAGAATTATAGAATTAGGGGGAGAAGAACTATGAAAAAAGGATTTATTTTAGTAGCTACAGGAATGTTACTGTTAACAGGATGCCAAGAAGACAGAAATCAATCTGTTCAATCAAATGGCCAAGAGCAAGAAGTAGCAACTATTCCGCCAGAAGCGAAACTTGTTGAATCGAACGAGACAAGTATGGAAGAGCAAAAAGTACAAAATGAAGCAGTATATAGAGAGAAAAATGATAAGCAAGTGGGTGAAATGGTGGAACAGAAAAAAGTGAAGACAGAAAAAGCGGATGTATCATTTAAGCAGTCAGTAGAAATTAAGGCGAATGTAAAGAAAGAAGAAGGAAAACAACCCGATAAGAAAAACACGGTAAAGAAAGAAGAGCAGCAACAAAAAAGTATTTCATATAAAGATGGGAAATATCCATTTACACTACAATTACCAGAAGCATGGTCGAACGTAGAGGTGAAGAGAGAGCAGTTTGATAATCATACACAAGAGGCTGTTACATTCATTGCTACTATTGGTGGAGAGAAAGTTAGACTTGCAAGTATTTTCGCATTTGGTAGCAAAGAAGAAGCAATGAATCATATTGAATTTGGCCTACACAAAAAGCTTGGTGAAAAAGATGGTTTAACGTATGCGTATATTCGTGCAAGTGAAGCACCAGATAAGTTATATGGAGAGCAATATGAAAAAGAATTAAAAATGGCTCAAAAAATGATTATGGAAGATGTTCCGTTAGTAATGGATAGTTTCACATTATTACCATAAATGGAATTCACTTTTCTGTTTAACTGGAAGAAGTGAGAAGTGTAAACAGAAGATTATAAAAAACCACTCTTGTTAGTAAAGTAGCAAGAGTGGTTTTTTGTTGTTAGTCCATATTCTTCTTACGGTAGACAATGACACTTGCTACTACTAAGCAGAGGAACCAGCCTGTCATTACAAGTAGAGGTGTTGTAAGTTCACTAATAGCTTTCCCTTCAATAACAGATGTTACGCTTTTCATAATATGTGTTGTTGGCAAATTCATTAAAATTGTTCGTATCATTTCATTATCTACACCTTCTGCGAACATGGAACCAAACATTAAGAAGAACATAACTGGTACGATAATTGTATTTAATGCCGAAACAGACTGGGCAATTAATCCAATAAGTGTTCCCATGGAGATGAATAATAAAATTCCTATACATATAACTAATACCATTAAGCTAATATTCATTGATATATTTGCTAAAGCAAGACAGAAAGTACATACTGCAGCTGTTAGGATGAATGTAATAAAGCTTTTTCCTGCTAATACATCTCCCACACTCGCTGGTGATAACATAAGTCCACGTAATGTATCCTTTTCTTTTTCTTCTGAAATCATATTTGCTTGGATAAACATTCCGACCATAAGAAGTGCCATCATGATACATGTACGTGCAATTTCTGCCCCTTCTGCCCCTAGATGTAGAAAAATAGCTGCGTATACGGGTGGGACTGCTAGCATGATAGTAATTTGATAATTCTTCATTAAGTCCATATATTCTTTCCTTACAATTGCCGATACTCGTTTCAATGAGAATGTCATCATTATAAACCCCTCCCAGTTAATTGGATGAAAATATCTCCTAAATTCGGTTCTTTTGAATGAATCGTTAAAATTTCTCCACGATTCAATTTGTCAAAAATATGCTTAGCTCCGGCTTCATCTTTCGTTATAATTTCTTTTTCTTTATTTGTTAAGGTAATTTCAATGGTGTTTTCTGCATATTGAAGACGTAAATTTTCAGGTGTATCAAGTGCAGCAATTTTCCCATTGTGTAAGAAAGCTACTCGGTCACATAATACTTCTGCTTCACTCATGTCATGCGTTGTTAGGAAGATTGTTGTGCCTTCTTCATTTAATTGACGAAGTACATCGTGCATCTTCTGTCTATTTACGGGATCTAATGCAGAAGTTGGCTCATCTAAGAACAGTAGTGCTGGTTTATGAAGAATAGCTCGTGCAAGTAAGACACGTTGCTTCATTCCTTTGGATAATTTATTTACAGCCGTTCTCTTCTCTTCAAATAAGTTCACATCTTGTAATACTTCATCAATTCGTGTGTTATTTACATCATATAAATCACAATATAATTTCAAATTATCGTACACTGTTAATCTTTCATATAGTGCACTATTATCTGTTAAGATGCCGATTTCTTTCATACTTTCCTTTTTCCAACTTGTCACATTTTGTCCGAATATCGAAATATTTCCCGAGGAATGTTTTACTTGTGATGTTAAGATTTTCACTGTTGTTGTTTTACCAGAGCCACTTGGTCCGAGGAAACCGAATATTTCCCCTCTTTGAATGTTGAAACTTATATCGTTAATTGCTTGTTTCATCCCAAATGTCTTAACCATGTTTTGTACGATAATAATGTTTTCCATTCTTTCCACCCCTATATTCCTTTTTTGTTTTCTTATTGTTTGCCGTGCTTCTGACTCTACAATATGAAAATTTGAAAATCCTAGCATTATATTTCCTGTCAAAAGAGTAGAAATTGGGATGAATGGAGCATATAGAGGGATGAAAAAACCACAGGATTGCTCCTGTGGTTCATGAGATATTACTTATTTTTTACGTTTCATTTTACGTTTTAAGTTGCTTAATGCCTCGTATACAATTGGAACGATTAGAAGTGTTAACAGCGTAGAGCTTGTTAAGCCACCAATTACAGTAACACCAAGTCCTTTCGAAATTAAGCCACTGCTCTCAAATCCAAGCGCAAGTGGAAGTAATGCTCCAATTGTTGCGATAGCTGTCATTAAAATTGGACGAAGTCGAGTTATACCTGCTTCTAATAATGCATCGCGTGTTGAGATACCTTCATTTTCCTTATGAATAACGCGGTCAATTAAGACAATTGCATTTGTTACAACGATACCAATTAACATTAACATACCAATCATTGCTGAAATGCTTAATGTTTCTCCTGAAACTAATAAGCCAAGCACAGCTCCGATAATTGTAAATGGAATCGAGAAAAGAATTGCAAATGGCGCAGATGCTCCACCAAATGTTAGAACAAGGATGAAGTATACAATCGCAATTGCTGCTAACATCGCTAGTCCTAGTTGCTTGAATGACTCTTGAATATCTTCTGATACACCACCCATTGAAACATCAATATTTGATGGCAGTTCTAATTCATCGATCCCTTTTTGAAGGTTTGAAGTTGTTTTGGAAACATCATCTGTTGTTAATGTTCCAGTTACTTCTGCATATACACGTCCATCGCGTCGTGTAATTGTATCTGCTGTGTTTCCTTCCTTCACATCAACGACGTCTTTGACTGCTACTTCCATGCCAAGTGGTGACTTGATTTTGCGATTTAAGATGTCATCAATTGAAGCGTATGTTTCTTTCGGTACATCTACGTATACATTCACTTCTTCGCCGTCTTTTTGAATTGTTGTGAGGACAGGACGAGTATGTTGCTGGCTAAGCTCCATGCCGATTTGGCCAGTTGTTAAACCAAGCTTACTTAGCTTTTCTTGGTTTGCGACAAGTGTATACTCTTCATACGATTTTGAAAGACTTGATTTCACGTCTTTTAATGTAGATTCATCTTCCATCATTGCTTGTACATCGGCAACAATTGGTTTAATTGCTTCTACATTTTCCCCGTATACAAATACTTTCATTTCATTGCTGCTGCCGCTTGAAGAGAAGTCTTGCGATTTCCATTCACCTTTTTCTACAGATGCTTGTAAATCTTTAATAACGGTTTCTTTTTCTTCATTAAAGTTAGGTGTGTCTTGATCATATTGGACATAGAATAGAGCCTGATTTGAGCTACCTGGGCTCATCGGATTTTCACTACCAAGTGAGAATTGGATTGTTCCAGTGTATTCTCGATCTTGGAAGTATTTTTCTGCATCCGTTGCAATCTTTTCTACATCTTCTAATGTTTGACCTGGCTCTGGTTTGTACGTAGCCATGATCATTTTCTCTTCTTCAGCAGGTAAGAAACTTACACCAACGATAGGAAGTAACGCAAGGCTACCTACTAATATTACAATGGCAATCGTTGAAGTAATGACTTTATGGTTTAATACCCATTCAAGTACGCGTTTGTAGCCAAGTGTGAACTTACCTACTTTTTCTTCATGGACGGCTGTACCGCTCTCCATCTCTTTCTTGAATAACGAATGTGCCATCATCGGAACAATTGTTATTGCGACAAGAAGAGAAGCAAGTAAGGCAAAGACAATTGTTAAGGCGAATGGTAAGAATAATTCACCAATCATTCCTTTTACAAGTCCTAGTGGTAAGAATACAGCGATTGTTACGATAGTTGATGATAGGATTGGCATGAACATTTCTTTCGTTGCTTCACGAATTAAGTCCATTCCTTTTAGTTTTTCTTCTTTTAAAGCCATACGACGATAAATATTTTCAACAACAACGATGGAATCATCGACAACGCGTCCAATTGCTACCGTCATGGCGCCTAACGTCATCATATTTAAGGTGATATCTAGTTGCTTTAATAAGATAACCGCAATCAATAACGATAACGGAATTGAAATAACGGAGATTAACGTTGTTTTCATGTTACGTAAGAATAACAAGATAATGACAACTGCAAATAATGCTCCGAATAATGCTTTGCTCAACATCGTTTCAATTGATTGTTCAATTGGTTTCCCTTGATCAAATGTTGATTTGAAAATTAAGTTTGTGTGTTCTTTTTCAAATGTTTCTACTTGTTCTTTTACTTTATTTACTACATCTACTGTATTTGCATCTGCTGCTTTTACGATTTGTAAGCCAATTGATTCTTTTCCATCTGTACGAGAAATGGATTCAGCTTTACCTACTAATTGAATATCAGCAATTTCACCTAATGTAATTGTTGGGATGCCTCCACCTTGTATGTTACCTGCATTAGCTGCTGGTGCAGGTGAAGTTGTTGTAGACGCTGAAGGAATAAGTGGAATCTTCATACCTTTTAGCTCGTCTATTGTTGCAAGCTTGCCGTCCACAACGACTGATTTCTCTGTATCATTGAATGTGTAAAGACCTAGTGGAATCGATAAATCGGATCCTTTAATGATATTCTTTACTGTTTCTTCTTGTAGACCTAATGTTTGCAACTTTTCTTTGTTGAAGACAAGTTTTCCTTCTTCAACTTGCTGTCCTGATACTTGAACGGATGCGACACCATCTAATCCTTCAAGTGTAGGAGTAAGTTCTTCATTTACGACCTTCGTTAATTCCGCTAAGTTTCCATCTTCACTGGCAACACTTAGTGCAATAACTGGGAAAGCATTGAAGTTTAGGCGTGAAACGCTAGGCTTTTCCACTTTTTCTGGTAGAGATAAGGAAGAAAGTGCTTTTTCAATTTCTTCCTCTACCTCTTCCATGTTCTTATCGAAGTTATATTCAACTTGAATAAGGGACATGTTTTGATAAGAAGAAGAGCTAACTGTATTTACACCTTGTAAGTTTTGTAGTTTCTTCTCAATTGGTTCAGATACTTTATCTGCGACTTCTTCTGGAGTTGCTCCAGGATAAACAGTTGAAACAGTTGCGATAGGCATTGTGATATTCGGGATTGTTTCAAGCTTAATATTTAAT
Source organism: Priestia taiwanensis (assembly GCF_014638355.1). Lineage (GTDB taxonomy): Bacteria > Bacillota > Bacilli > Bacillales > Bacillaceae_G > Priestia_D > Priestia_D taiwanensis. The sequence continues at coordinate 101,632 of NZ_BMFK01000005.1, read as the reverse complement.
CCTGCATATATACCAGTAACCGTAAGCATGATTGTTAACAACCAAACGGCAAATTTATTTTTCAACGTAAAGTTGATAATGCTATTCATTCGTTTTCCTCCTTTATTAAAAATGACTAATTGGTCATAGTATACTAAATATAAGTGACTATTAGGTCAGTAGTCAACAAGAAAGTATGGGTAATGGCTAGAAGGAGAAGGGTTGCATTCTATGACTAATCGGTCATAATGGAGAATAAGAGCGTTTTTAGGAGAGAAGAAGATGAAGGAAAAGGAAAAGTTAATCTTAGAAACATCCATGAAGTTGTTTGCGAATAAAGGATATAAATCGACATCTATTCAAGAAATTGTGAACGAGTGTGGAATATCAAAAGGAGCATTCTATTTATATTTTTCATCGAAAGATTCGTTATTACTTGCGATTTTCCATTACTATTACACACAATTCACGGAGCGGGTGAGTGAAATGGATAAGCTAGATTTAGCACCCCGTGAGAAGTTTGAAAAACAGCTATGGTGTCAGTTTGATGGGATTCATCAACAAAAAGAATTTATTATGATGTACATGAGAGAGCATACAGGATCTTTCACTGGAGAAATTGAACAATTAATCCTTCGTATGCAGACAGAAACGACAGCGTTTTATGAGAATGGATTACGATCATTATATGGTGAACGTATTACACCATTTTTATATGATATAATTACGATTTTGCATGGAATGTGCCATGCTTATTTAGAATTGCTTATTTTTAATAAAGCTACAATCGATTTACATTATGTAGCGTCCTTTATTTTACATCGAATGGATGATATAGTAGCTGGATTAGAAAAGTCAAGAGAAGAACCAGTTCTAGTAGAGTATAAGGAAATGGAGTTAATCTGTGCTGGATATGTAGATAAAAGAACGTTAGTCGAGCATATTATTACGATGAAAAATACATTAGATAGCGATAGTTATTTATACATTACGTTAGATGTAGTCGAGCTAGAGTTGAAAATGGAAGAGCCGAGAATCCCAGTTATACAAGGTATGTTAAGTAATTTACGCACATATCCCGAAGCGGAAGAGTTGAAGAAGCAGATAGAGCGTTACTTTCATTTATCGAATGAATGATAGGAGGTAGAAATACAGAATAAATTACCAACATTGACGATATTCATATCAAAAGAAGAGATATGGTACAATATTTGCGTTATTGTGTCGATATAAAAAGAGAAGATTACTTTTAAGACACTTTAATGCAAGACAACATTACTTTGTGCTACCAAGTTTCATCGAAGTAGCAAAGTATGTCGTGTAAATGGAGAGACTGGAGTGAAGAAAATGAAGAAACTATTCAGTTCGATTTTGTTTTTTACGTTGGTATTAACAGGATGTCAATCAGAGAGTAAAGAAGTGGCGAAAGAAGAAGCTACCGCATCAACAGTAAATAAAGAAGAAGTAAAGAAAGAGAAAGAGGAAAAGAAAGAATTAGCAAGTAAAGAGGAAAAGAAGAAAGAAGAGAAATCAACGAAAACCGTTACACCTGTTAAAAAAGAAGAAGTAAAAGTACAGGAAAAGCCAAAGGTAGAAAGTGCGGTGAAAGTCGTACAAGGAGAGCAAAAGAAAAAAGTTGAAGAGACAAAGAAAGATTTTATATACACAGACAAACAACATACGTTTACACTACAATTTCCTGCTCATTGGAAGGATGTAAAAGTGAATCATAGCAATTGGAATGAAGATACGAAAGCAAGTATTAACTTTACAGTAAATATTAAAAACGAGGATCATTCTATTAGTAGTATTCTTGTATTTGATAATGAAGAATTAGCAGATACATATTTAAGTTCAGGTGTTTTTCATGAATTAGGAAAGGCGAATGGTTTAACGTATTTATATATTCGCCCGAGTGAAGCGCCTGAGAAATTCTATACAAACGAATACCGTGAAGATTTAGAAGTGCTTCGCAAGTTTGTTGAGACAGACGTTCCGCAAGTAATGAAAACATTTAAACTCCTTCCGTAAGTAAAGAAGAGTTAGTAGTAATTAAAAGAAGAAGCTTAACCTATTATTATTTTAGGTTAAGCTTTTTTATTTTTTAGACAGGTAGTTTGTTTTTTATAATGAACAATACTCGTATTGAAATAGCATTTATGATAGAATATTCTTATAATTTTGTCGAATAAAGGGGGAAATATGTAATTTTTGAGGGGATACATATGAAAACCGGCCGTGAAGTTCGTTATAACGACCAAATGTGCGATTATAGTGGATGTTTTACATGTACAAATTTGATACGGAGAGGTTGGAGTAAGGCGCATGAAAAAGGGGATTTATTTTATTTTATTTTTTACTTTATTTATAACAGGCTGTGAACTATATAATGCTGAGGCAACAGAAGAAGTACCGAAAGCATTAGAAACAAGCGAAAATGAGGGGAAAGTAAAACAAAAAGAGAAGGAAGATAGTACAGTGAAAGAACAAGAGAAGAAGGACACAGTTCAAAAAGAGGAGATAAAGCAACAAGTGCCGCAAGAATCGAGCAAACAAGAAATGGAACAAGGGAAAACAAAGAAACAACCTGTTCAACAGGTGCCACAAGGAAAGGGTAAGGATGCGACGGGAGAAGGTAAGGTAGTACCTGCAAAAAAAGAGAAACAATCTGCCAATTTGAACCAAGGTCGTGTGTATAAAGACGCAAAACATAAATTCACATTGCAATTACCTGAATTGTGGAAAGATGTAAAGGTTAATTACCGTAATGAACAAAAAGAGGCAAAAGCGAGTATTAATTTCACGGTTTCCATTGCAAATGAAGAGCATATGATTGCTAGTATTGTTGTAGTGGATAACGAGGCATTAGCGAATAATTATTTAAATTCAGGTATGTTCCACAAATTAGGGAAAGTGAATGATGTAACGTACGTATATATTCGTCGAAGCGAAGCTCCAGACAAGTTTTATCAAGATAAGTACCATAAGGAATTAAAGAAACTTCAACAGTATGTTAATTCCGTACCGCAAGTGATGAAGACGTTCACGTTTATTCCATAAGTGAAGATAGAGGGGCTTTTCCAGATTAACGTTGATTTGGAAAAGTTCTTTTTATAATTTGTTGCATGAGCGAAACAAACAGAATATACTGTTAATTAAACAGTGGTCAATAAGAAGGTGAAAAAGATGTCCCCAAGAAAAGTAGTAGCACAAGAACTATCGCGAGACATGATTATAGAGGCAGCGAGACGTTTATTTGTTCAACACGGTTATCAGCATACATCAATGAGACAAATTGCGAAGCAGCTTAACTATAGCCATGGTGCAATTTATTATCATTTTCAAAACAAAGCAGAATTATTTTATGCAATTGTTGATCAAGATTTTCTTATGTTAATGGAAATCCTGGATGATGTGTTGAATAAAGAGATACCTTCAAAGGTGAAAGTAAGGGGAATTCTATTAGGGTTTATCGAATTTGGTATTAAGAATCCAAGTCATTATGAAATGATGTTCCTATTAAAGGATGAGACTGTGCATTCTTATTTCGCAGAAGGTCCTAATAAGAGTTATGACAAATTCGCATCTTCTATTTATACGTTGTGTGAGAAAAAGATAGACTTGAAGGAGATTTGGTCTGTGTTCCTTTCATTGCATGGATTTGTTGCACATTATTGTCGATTGGATCAAACGTATGAAGGCATCAAAGTAATGGCTGAAGCACATGTGGATTTTTTAATGCAAATACTTGTATCTCGAATGAACGAGAAGTAAAGTTTCGTATTCGCGGAGAGATACTTCTGCGAATACGAGGATAAATATACGATACAATTATTTTTTTACTATTAATTGAACGATGGTTAATTAAAAGGAGGAAAAAAGGTGAAGGTATTAGTATTAGGAGCTTCTGGCGGCATGGGGTATGCACTTGTAAAGGAGTTATGTGCAAGAGGAATTAGTGTTGTAGCATTTGCACGAGGAAAGGAGAAATTACGTCAATTGTTTCAGCAGGAAAAGCTTGTAGAGATTATTGGAGGAGATGTTTTTAATCTTGAAGAAGTAGAGAAAGCGGCACAAGGTGTAGAAATCATCTTTCATGCTATTAATGTCCCATATGAAGAATGGACGGATAAACAACCACAGCTTTTAGCGAATATTTTACATGTAGCGAAACAACGAGCTACTAAATTAGTAATGGTAGACAATATTTACGCATATGGAAGAAGTAACGGTAAGAAAGTCACGGAAGATGTTCAGAAGAATCCTCATACAAAGAAAGGAAAGATACGCCTCCAATTAGAGAAAATGGCGAAACAATCAGGAGTGGATGTGTTAATTTGTCATTTCCCCGATTTTTATGGTCCACATGCAACGAATACGCTTCTTCACTTTACACTTGAGCAGATTGTACGAAATAAACGTGCAATGTTTGTAGGGGATTTACACATTGCAAGAGAGTATATCTACACACCAGATGGAGCGAGGGCGTTAGTCGAATTAGCACTGCGTAACGATACGTATAATCAGAACTGGAATATACCAGCTAGTGATTTGATCACGGGGACAGAAATAGTTTCTCTTGCACAAGAAATAATCGCATATAAAAAGAAAGCATTTGTTGTGAAAAAAGGATTTATTCGTATGTTAGGAATGTTTAATAAAAATATGCGTGAAGTAGTAGAGATGTTCTATTTAACAGAAGAGCCGGTCATTTTAAGTGGAGAAAAGTATGAGCGAGAAATAGGGCTATTTCCCTGTACTTCTTATCAAGAAGGGATACGTCAAACGTTAGAAAGCATTCAACAGCAGTCGTAAATGATACATGGTTTGTTTGAGATATAAGGTGGATAGCGTTATTATAGTAGAATAAGAACAAAAGGTATGGGGGCATGTATATGGTGCGTTTTGGAATTATCGGTACAAATAAAATAACAGAAACATTGTTAGAAGCAGCAAAGACGGTAGAAGGTTTTAATCTTGCAGCTGTTTATTCAAGAAAAGAAGAAACAGCACGCGCGTTTGCAGATAAATATGAAGTGGAACATATTTATACGAATATAGAAGAAATGGTAGCGAGTGACACCATCGATGCAGTATACATCGCAAGTCCGAATGCTTTGCATGCTGAACAAGCAATTGTATGCATGGAACATGGAAAACATGTCTTATGTGAGAAAGCAATCGCTTCTAATACAGCTGAATTACAAAAAATGATTGATACAGCGAGGAAACATAATGTTGTGTTAATGGAAGCGATGATGTCAACGATGACCCCGAACTTTAAAAGTATCCTTGATAACTTGTCAAAAATCGGCAAAGTACGTCGCTACTTTGCACAGTTTTGTCAATATTCATCTCGTTATGATAAGTATAAGCAAGGAACGGTTCTGAATGCATTTAATCCAACATTCTCGAATGGATCACTTATGGATATCGGTATTTATTGCGTGTATCCGATGGTTGTGTTATTTGGTGAACCAATGGCTATTAAAGCCAATGCTTTCATGTTAGACTCGGGTGTCGACGGTGAGGGAAGTATGTTAGCGACGTATGAGGAAATGGAAGGTGTCCTCATGTATTCAAAAATTACAAACTCCCATTTGCCATCTGAAATTCAAGGAGAAGAAGGAACGATTGTAATCGACCATATTAACACGCCTACGAAAATAGAAATTCGTTATCGTGATGGTCGAGTTGAAGACATTACAGTGCCACAAGAGACAAATATTATGCGTTATGAAGTAGAAGAATTTATTTCACTTGTGCAATCTGAATCACAGCAATCGTCCATTAATTCACACAAACATTCGATGATTGTAATGAACCTTCTAGAAGAATCACGAAAACAAGTCGGATTAGTTTTCCCAGCAGATACGAATAAATAAAGCGAAAAAGAGCAACCATTGCACATATAGGTTGTTCTTTTTTTATGTAGATACAATGAATTTGTGAAAGTTTTAGGAATTAATCATGTTAAATATATATATATAAACTATTTTATAATAATGTATAAAGGTAATATTATAAATAAATGATTTAGATAAGTAGAAGGGAGATTTCTTCATAATGAGCAATGCGGAAGCTAGGAATTTGAGATGGTATAACATTGCATTAATGGCCTTTGTATCTGTTTGGGGGTTCGGTAATGTAGTAAACAACTATGCCAATCAAGGATTGACAGTTGTGACATCTTGGATATTAATTATTGCGTTATATTTTGTACCGTACGCTTTAATGGTTGGACAGCTGGGATCAACATTTAAGGATGGACGTGGTGGAGTAAGTACATGGATTAAAGAAACAATGGGGCCGACGCTCGCATATTTAGCAGCGTGGACATATTGGGTTGTTCATATTCCATATCTTGCCCAAAAGCCACAAGGCATTATGATTGCATTAGGGTGGGTAATTAAAGGAGATGGAAGTTTCGTAAAAGAATTTTCACCTCTCGTTTTACAGGTTATTTGTTTAGTTGTCTTTTTATTTTTCTTATGGATTTCTTCAAAAGGTATTTCCTCTTTAAAGCGAATTGGAACAGTCGCTGGTATCGCGATGTTTATTATGTCGCTCTTATTTATTGTATTGGCGGTATCAGCTCCAATGATGACCGATATTAAGGTCGCTACTGAAAATATGAGTGTAGATACATTTATTCCAGATTTCAACTTCGCATATTTTACGACTATTTCGATGTTGGTGTTTGCAGTAGGTGGTTGTGAGAAAATATCACCATACGTAAACAATACAAAAAATCCAACAAGAGAGTTCCCTAAAGGAATGCTTGTCTTAGCAGGAATGGTCGCACTTTGTGCCTTATTAGGTTCATTTGCCATGGGGATTTTATTTGATGCGAATAATATTCCAGCTGATTTAAAGATGAATGGTCAATATTATGCATTTCAAATGTTAGGGGAGTATTATGGATTCGGTAATTTCTTCTTACTTTTATATGCTGTTGCGAATACATTAGCGCAAATTTCAGCGTTAGCATTCTCTATTGATGCGCCATTGAAAGTATTATTAGCAGATGCAGATGATCGTTATGTTCCAAGAGGATTAACAAAAACAAATAAAAATGGTACGCCAATTAACGGGTATATCATGACAGCAGTATTAGTAAGTATTTTAATTATTGTTCCGGTGTTTGGTATTGGTAACATGAATTCTTTATTTAACTGGTTATTAGATTTAAACTCTATTGTAATGCCGCTTCGTTACTTATGGGTGTTCCTGGCGTATATGGCATTAGTGAAGGCAATTGATAAATTCGGATCAGAATATAAATTTGTGAAGAATAATAAGATTGGTTTCTTTATTGGTTTATGGTGTTTTGTATTTACAGCGTTCGCCTGCTTAATGGGTATGTTCCCGAAAGTAGAAGCATTTACGAGTGAGTGGTACTTCCAATTAGCTTTAAATGTTTTGACACCGTTTATCTTGATTGGTTTGGGCTTAATCCTTCCACTTATCGCTAAGAGAACGAATGGTAAATATAAAGAAGCAAATTAATAGACGAAATCCCTCTTATACATAGAGGGATTTTTTTGTCTTTTCTTTCGTATGGTACAATAGATAGCAGATGAAAGAAAAAATGCACGAGAGAAAGGAATTTATTCAATGAGTAAAGCAGTAGTATTAGCAGAGAAACCGTCTGTCGGTAAAGATATAGCGCGCGTTTTACAATGCCATAAGCAAGGAAACGGTTATATGGAAGGGGATAAGTATATTGTGACATGGGCGTTCGGTCATTTAGTCACACTAGCGGATCCAGAGGTGTATGATGCGAAATATAAAGCATGGCGTATTGAGGACCTACCGATGCTACCCTCTCCTCTTAAATTAGTAACGATTAAGAAGACGAACAAGCAATTCCAAACGGTGAAGTCTTTAATGAATCGTCAAGATGTAAAAGAAATTATTATCGCAACGGATGCAGGACGTGAAGGAGAACTTGTTGCAAGATGGATTTTAGAAAAAGCACGTGTAACAAAGTCTGTAAAGCGACTATGGATTTCATCTGTCACAGATAAAGCGATTAAGGAAGGATTCCGACGTTTAGAGGACGGAAAGAAGTATGAAAATTTATATGCAGCTGCGGTGGCGCGTGCAGAAGCAGATTGGTTAGTAGGAATTAATGCAACGCGAGCATTAACATGTCAGCATAATGCCCAGCTATCATGTGGAAGGGTACAAACACCAACATTAGCAATGATTGCAACGCGAGCAGAAGAAATCAAGAACTTTAAGCCGAAACCTTTCTACGGCATCACAGCGAAAACAGACAATATTCGATTTACGTGGCAAGATGCGAAAACAAATGATACAAAAACATTTGATAAAGCAAGCTGTGATCAGTTAATGGATTCATTACAAGGAAAAGAAATGACAGTAAAAGAAGTATCAAAGTCCTTGAAGAAAACATATGCACCACTTTTATACGATTTAACGGAATTACAGCGTGACGCGAATAAGCTGTTCAGTTATTCTGCGAAAGAAACATTATCAATTATGCAGAAGTTATATGAAACACATAAAGTATTAACGTATCCACGGACTGATTCACGATACTTATCTTCTGATATTGTTGATACGTTAAAAGACCGTTTGCATGCATGTGCAGCAGCACCGTATAAAAAACATGTAAATAAGTTAGTGATGCAGCCAATTAAAGCGAATAAATCATTTGTGAATAATGAGAAAGTATCAGATCACCATGCGATTATTCCAACAGAGGAAAGTGTTGTATTACAATCTTTAAGTGATAAAGAGCGTAAAATATATGATTTAGTTGTAAAGCGTTTCTTAGCGGTGCTTTCGCCTGCATTTGAATATGAACAAACAACTATTACGGCAATGATTGGTGACCAGCGCTTCAGTGCAAAAGGAAAGCGCATTATAAAGCAAGGGTGGAAAGAAATATATGATAATTCTTTCGACGAGCAAGATACGGATGATCAGCAGTTACCAGGAATAGAAAAAGGAACGGCACTGCGTGTAGCGTCACTTGTACAAACACAAGGAGAAACAAAGCCACCTGCACTATTCACAGAAGCGACGTTGCTATCAGCAATGGAAAATCCAGCAAAGTATATGGCTGGCGAAAGCAAAGAATTGAAGAAAACAATTGGCGAAACAGGTGGCCTTGGTACAGTTGCAACACGTGCTGACATCATCGAAAAGTTATTCAATAGCTTCTTGCTTGAAAAGAAAGGGAAAGATATTTTCATTACGTCAAAAGGAACACAATTGCTCTCCCTTGTGCCGGATGAACTGAAATCTCCTACTTTGACAGCACAGTGGGAGCAGAAATTGAGTATGATTGCAAAAGGTTCTCTACGTAAGCAAGCTTTTGTAACAGACATGACACAATACGCAAAAAAAGTTGTACAAGAAATTAAAAATGGTAGTAAGAAGTTTAAGCACGATAATGTAACAAGTAAGAAATGTCCGGATTGTGAAAAGTTTTTATTAGAAGTAAACGGTAAGAAAGGTAAAATGCTAGTTTGCCAAGACAGAGAATGTGGTTATCGTAAAGGAGTATCAAAAGTAACGAATGCACGTTGTCCGAAATGTTACAAACGATTGGAGCTACGTGGTGAAGGTGATGCCCAAGTATTCGTATGTGTCGGTGTTGGTTGTCGCCATAAAGAGAAACTATCTACATTCAATGAACGTAAAAAGAACGACAAAAACAAAAATGTTTCAAAACGAGATGTTGCAAAGTATATGAAAAACCAACAAAACGACGAGCCGTTTAATTCGGTACTAGCAGAGAAACTTGCTCAACTTAAATTGAAATAAAAATGAAATAAAAAAACAAGTTTTCTATTGCAGAAGGCTTGTTTTTTTATTTTTCTTATGTTACATTAATGTTACAAAGATTACTTTTGTTACTATAACATAACTTAATAGAAACAAAGTGTTATAGAAAGAAGACAAAAAATATACATAAAGGTGGAATAGAAAATGGAAAACAAACAAGAAATGGTAGTATTCGGAGCAATGGATTTCGTAGGAGTATTAGGTGGAGCAATCGTATTAGGTACAGTAGTTAGTTTCTTAGTAACAATTCTGTAATATAAGATAAATAGAAAAGGAGAGAGTGAATATGCAAACAGAACAAATTATGAAATACAGTGCAGGAGAGTTCTTCGGATTAGTAGGAGCAGCAATCGTGTTAGGAGTAGTAGTAAATGTACTTGCGTCGATTACGTTATAAACAATATGAAAAATAGGGTCTAATCTTTACATTACGTAATGATTAGACCCTATTTTTATATGATTCTATCTATATTAGAATCGACCGTATCCTAAGAAGTGTTTTTTATTGTATGAACTACTAAGGTTTGAGACAGCAATTCCTTTATCACCAGCGTGAACCATTTGATTGTTTCCAATATAAACGCCGATGTGAGAAGGACCTTTTTTGTATGTATTCTGGAAGAATACTAAGTCACCAGGTTGAGGAGAAGAAATCTTTTGTACCTGTCCCCAATATCCTACAACATTTGTACGACCTACACCATATACATAAGAAATAAATCCTGAGCAGTCAAATCCACGTGGACCAGCAGAACCCCAAATATATGGTTTACCTAATTGGGCCATTGCTTTTCCAATAACGCCACCACTAGCAGGAGGTGTTGTTGGCTGTTGTGTTGGTTGTTTATTTACAGGAGCCTCATTTTCAACATCTTCTTGGCTACTTTGAACGAAAAGTGCCTGACGTTGTAATTGTTCTTCCATGTTTAATTGGTCTAATTGGTTCGTCGAAGATTCCATTTCATTGACGATTTTCTCTAACTTAGCTTGTAACGTTGCTAATACATCGTTTTTCTTCTTTTTGTTATCTTCTAATTCTTGTTTCTTCGCTTGTAATAACTCTTCGTATTTCACTAAGTCGTTCTTTTTCGCTTCAACAAGTGCTTTTTCTTCTTCTACTTTCTTCTGATCACGATCTAATTGTTTCATAATCTCTTCATCAGATTGGAAAATAAGTGTTAATGAATCAAGACGACTGAACATATCTGCAATATTTTCAGAGTTTAATAATACATCAACAACTAAGTCTGTTTTATCACCTGTTTGTAAAGCAGAAACACGCTTTTTTAAAATGTCTGTACGAGCTTCGATTTGTTTCTCTAACTCTTCGATTTCTTTTAATTTCTTTTGAATATCAGCTTCTGTGACTTCGATGTCCTTTTGTGTAGTAGCTAATGTGGATTGATTTTCTTTAATATCTTTGTCTACTGCTTCGACTTCTGTCTTCAAGTCATTCATTTCTTTTGTAATAGCATTAGCTTCTTCTTTTTGTAAGTTAATTTGTTGTTGTAATTGTTCTTTCTCATTATCCGCTTTTGCCACTGGAGCAAAAGAAGAGAACATCATAACACCTGCTAAAATTGACGAACAAATTATGCGTTTACCTTTCATTAGTTCATACACCCTTCTTCTTCTTAGTTTGCTATATTCTTTATACCACAAATTAGCAATAAAAAAATCTGTTTAGTTGAGATGTTAAGAAACTGTAAAATAAATGTAACATTGTCTTATATTTAGTCGAAGTGAGAGAGTGCTTGTACACATATGAGCAAAAAATATGCCGAAATTAGAAGGAATATAGGAAAAAGAAGTAGCATATAGTAGTAGAATGGTCACCGTTCGACAGTATCGTGAAATTGTGTAGAAAAGGTTACTTTCTGGTAAAATAAGAGGAAGAGAGTGAACGGGTAGTTTCTATCTGTTCATGGTATGATGGAAAAGGGAAGGGAATACTCTTTCATAGGAGCTATTTTTAATACAAAAAAGGAGGGGATCGGGATGTTCTCTAATATTGGGATCCCGGGTTTAATTCTTATTTTAATTCTTGCGCTTATTGTCTTTGGGCCACAAAAGTTACCAGAGTTGGGGCGTTCATTCGGTAATATGTTAAAAGAATTTAAAAAAGCGACTGGCAATTTAACAGATGAAATAAAAGAAGAAGCAAAAGAAGTAAAAGATGCAATTCAAAAATAAACGACCTAGTGAAAGGTCGTTTTTCTTATGGATTCATGCAGGAGTCAGAAAGGAGGGTGTGGAAATAGACGGAAGATAGAGTGAGGAAAGGAGAGCGGACATGATTCATTATTTGCGTCAATTGCCGGTTATAGAAGAGTTCAAACGAGACACACGGTTTCTTGAGATGATGGGAAGGTACGACATGACGGAAGCAACTTTGTTGGCCTTGATTGAGGAGGAGCTTGCAGTACACCGTAAGCAAATATTAGAAGGTACATGTACAATCTCTATTCCCTCTAAGCATGCTTTTTTAGATGAGATTTTTTTACAGGTGGAGAAAGTAGCGCTTGGTAATGTTCATTATTCATTAAAACGTGTCATTAATGGGACAGGTATAGTTTTAGATGAATCATTGGGGCGAGCAAGACTGAGCCAAGAAGCTATTCGCCATATAACAGAAGTTACGGCTAATTATACGAATGTTGGGTGTGAAGGTGCACACAAGATAGAGCGTCCAAGAGATGTTACAGTGGAAAAGGTAATTCAGCAAGTAACAGGTGCAGAGGCCGCAATGGTTGTCAATAATAATGCGGCGGCTATGTATATCATTTTGAGAACATTTACAAAAGATAAGGAAGTACTCGTATCACGTGGTAACCTTATTGAATTAGACAATTGTTTACGAGTAGAGGAAATCGTAAAGGAAAGCGGTGCTATTCTTAAAGAAGTAGGGTCCATAAATAGAACGTATGTTGAAGATTATGAACGATTACTAAATGAAAGCACCACATTATTGATGAACATACATGCAAGTAACATACAAATAGATGGATTTACTCATCTACCAGACCGACAATCATTAATTAATTTTTGCCTCCAACATCGTTGTATTTATTATGAGAATATGGGAAGTGGAGCATTAATTGATTATCATATGTATGGCATAGGGAATGAACCAATTGTAAAAGAAGTAGTGTCATTAGGAGCAGGTATAGTGTCATTTAGTGGAGATAAGCTTCTTGGTGGACCACAGGCAGGTATTATCGTAGGAGAAAAGCGTTATATTGACGAGTTAAGAATGCATCCATTGGCCCGTGCCTTACGAGTGGACAAGATGAGGCTAGCTGCACTGGAAGCAACACTACTTGCCTATACAAAAGGTACAGAAGAAATGATGCAAATTCCGACTGTTCATGCCATTTTAGAGGAAAAAGAAGCGATTAAAGACCGTGCAGAGCGATTTATGTATACGTTAGTAGGGGAAAGCACGGAGTATGATGTAGAAATACAAGAAGCTGTTTCGGATATCGGAGGGAATATTATAGCGAAGGTGGAGATACCTACATATGTAGCGGTTGTTTCACACCGATGGAAAAGCAATCAAGAGTTAGCAACTTTTCTTTCTACAAGAGAGCTAAGTATTATTGCACGAACAGAGTATAGTAATCTCGTATTTGATTTCCGAACGATTATGGAAGACGAGGTAGATTTAGTGATTGACGCTCTTCTTGAAGGAGAGGAGATATGAAGAAGGAAGTGCATAAAACACATTTTATGGTAGAGTTATCTCCCTTTTTACAAAGATATTCGTGCAAATAAGGTTATTTTACATGAAAAAAAATCTTGTTTAGTATATTGTAGAAAAGGAACAAATTACTTCATGTAAAAATAACAGAAGAGGAGCATCTTAGATGAAGAGGGGAAATGAAAAAAGCATTCTAAAAACAATCCTTTTATCCTGTTTAGGATTTATTCTTTTTGTAGGCTTAGCTATAGGTGGATTCATTCTATATATGGTAATGACAGATTATAAGCCGCAGTCAGTAGAAGAGGTAACGATTGAAAACAATCAGAAAAAAGTAATACAAGCTGGGGAAGAATTAACGGGTATTACATTTAACATTGGATATGGTGGTTTAGACGAAAGTCGCGATTTCTTCGAAGATGGTGGGGAAATGTCTCGTTCTGAAAGCAAAGAAAAAACAGAAGAGAATATGAAACATATCGGAGAGTACTTAAAGCAAGCAGACCCATCATTTGCTTTATTACAGGAAATTGATGTTGATTCGTATCGTAGTTTCCACGTGAATGAAGTGAAGTATTTACAAGACATTTTAACATCACATAGCTCTGTATTTGGTTTAAACTACAAGGTACCTTGGGTGCCAGTTCCGGTGTTTGACCCTATGGGGGGAGCACATAGTGGTGTATTAACATTCTCGAAATACGAGATGGAAAAAGCAACACGTTATGCACTACCAGGTCAAGAAAACTGGCTACGTCAATTATTTGAGTTAGACCGTGCGATGGTTGTTCATCGTCTACCTGTTGATAATGGAAAAGAGCTAGTACTTATCAACGCTCATTTCTCTGCATATGATAAGGGTGGAGAAGTACGTAAGCAACAAATGGCATATGCAAAAGAATTTATTGAAAAAGAATACAAAGATGGTAACTATGTAGTCATTGGTGGTGACTGGAATCAGCTCTTCCCAGGAACAAATGTAGATTCTTTAAATAACAAAAAAGTAGCAGAATTGCCATCTTGGCTTCAAATCCTCCCTGAAGATTTCCTTCCAGAAGGATTCCAGTGGGGTAGTGATGTAACAGTCCCAACAAGTCGTAACTTAGATACACCTTACAAAAAAGGTGAAACATTCGTATCGGTAATCGATGGCTTTGCTGTATCACCAAATGTGGAAATTACAGAATCAAAAGGAATTGATTTAGATTTCCAACATAGTGATCACAATCCTGTTCAAATTACATTCAAATTAAAGTAAGTGATAAAGGCTATTTCTTTTCGGAGAGATAGCTTTTTCTATTTTGGTTTCAAGTCTGAATATTGGTATACTACTTTGTATACTAGGAATTTTTCGTAAAGGTTGTAATAAATTGAAATACAGAAAAAGGATGGAAGTGAGGGTGGTGGCAATGAAGCAAATCTTACTCCGAGGTGTCATCGTAGTAGCCGTTTTATGTACAGGTCTATTTGGATACGGGCTTGTAACAGGAGCAAGGAGTGTTCTGTATCCAACGGGAGCAGCAATTGAAAAATTACAAATAGAAAAAAAAGAAAGAGCAACAGATGAACCGCTTCAAGTTGTTTCACTAGGAGATTCGTTAACGCGAGGAGTAGGTGATGACAAAGGTTTAGGGTATATCGGGAGATTTCGTGATGAGATGGCTACTGTGTGGAAGCAGGAGCTAGAAGTGGCTAATTTGGCAGTGAGCGGTGAGAAGGCGCCAGATTTACTTGCCCAATTGAAAAAGGAAGGCGTTCAATATACGGTGAAGCAAGCTGATATGCTCGTCTTAACAATTGGTGGCAATGATTTATTCCCAGGTGCTAGCAAGTTACAGCAGCTAGATTTAAAAACATATAAGGCTGATATTGATTCATTCACGAAGAATACGAAAGAAATTTTAACGACTCTTCGTACGTTAAATGAACAAGCGCCTATTTATTGGCTTGGACTATATGATCCGTTTGAAGAGGTAGAAGGACTAGATGGCTCATCACAATTTGTTGTGGAATGGAATAAAGCGTTGGAACATATTGCTACTACATACGAAGATGTCTATGTAATCCCGACTTTTGATTTATTCCACGGGAAAGGAAAAGACTTCCTTTATACGGATCATTTCCATCCGAATAAAGAAGGATACCGTCTCATGGCAGAGCGCCTTACACAAAAAGTTACAAGTCAGCTGAACTTACAGAAAGGTGGAGAGGATTGATGAAATCGGTACTTTCTGTTAATGGACTTACGAAGAAAATTGGAAAGAAGACGCTTGTCCGAAATGTTTCATTTGATGTCAAAGAAGGAGAAGTATTTGGGTTTCTCGGACCTAACGGTGCAGGAAAGACAACAACAATTCGTATGCTCGTCGGGTTAATTAAACCAACGGAAGGAAGTATCACAATTACTGGGTACAATGTTCGGAAGTCCTTTAAAGAGGCGATGCGTCAAGTGGGTAGTATCGTTGAGAATCCAGAGTTATATACATACTTAACAGGGTGGGAGAATTTGAAGCAGTTTGCGAGAATGTTAGGTGATGTATCAGATGAACGTATTCGTGAAACGGCGAAAAAAGTACATTTAGATCACCGTATTCATGAGAAGGTGAAAACATATTCACTAGGAATGAAACAACGGCTTGGTATTGCACAGGCATTATTAGGAAATCCGAAGTTGCTTATTTTAGACGAGCCGACAAATGGATTAGATCCGGCTGGTATTCGTGAATTACGTGAATTTGTTCGTTATTTAGTAGAAGAAGAGAATATTAGTGTTTTTGTTTCTAGTCATATGCTACATGAGGTACAGATGATGTGTGATCGAGTAGCGATTATTAATCACGGTGAGACGGTAACGGTCGCGACGATGGATGAACTAGTTGAGAGAACGGCAGAGAGAGTAGAATGGACGATTGAGCCTTTGCAAGCAACGAAAGCTTTACTTGAACAAGAAGAGGATGTCTATGATGTGGTGGAAGAAGACGGAAAACTACTGTGTCGCATGCCAGTAGAGAACATTCCTATTTATACGAAAATGTTTGTTGAACAAGGTATGCATATTCAAGGTGTCCGTACGGTGGCAGTGACTTTAGAAGACTTATTTATGGAATTGACAGGTGGTGAGGGGAATGCGTGAGTTCGGTTCATTAGTATATAACGAAATGGAAAAAATTTATCGTAAGAAGCGTATAGCGGTTATTGTTCTTATCCTCTTAGTCCTTATTCCGATGTTTGTGTATGCACAGTTCCGCCAAGTACAGACTGTTGTGGATCGCTTAGGTACAGACGATTGGCGTATTGCTCTGCAGCAACGCATTGTTGATTCACAAAACCGCTTAAATAGTTCCGGCATGCCAGAAGAATGGAAGAAATGGTTAAAAGTACAGGTTGAACAATGGCAATATTACTTAGATCATGACATCGATCCAAATTCACCAGGAGCGGCGACTTTTGTGCGTGAATTTGTACAACAAAGTATTACGTTATTCCTTCCGTTGCTTGTCATGATTGTCGCCATTGATATTGTATCGGGTGAGCGGAGTGATGGAACAATTAAGCTACTGTTAACGCGGCCGGTACGAAGGTGGAAGATACTACTGAGTAAGTATGTGACGGTTATTTTATTAGCTTCGCTTATTCTTTTCTTATTAGGCGTGCTTTCTTATCTTATTTCAGGGATTATTTTTGGCTACAAAGGGTGGGACTTACCTGTCTTATCAGGGTTTGTTATTGAGAATGGAAGCTTAAATACAAATTACGTGCATCTTATTCCGCAATGGCAATACATTTTAATGGCAATGGGTTTAGCCTGGTTCGTGTGTGTTGTTGTCGGAACAATTTCATTCATGGTATCTGTATTAGTAAGAAATACGCCAGCAGGAATGGGGATTATGTTAGCAGCACTTATTGCAGGGAATATCTTAAAAGGATTTGCAACTGCATGGGAAGATGCAAAGTATATTTTCAGCGTGAACTTAGAGTTAACAGATTATTTGGCGGGACAACTTCCTATGATTGAAGGGATGACACTTAGTTTCTCTTTAATGAATTTAGCTGTATGGGGAATTGTATCACTTATCATTTCGTTTGTGGTCTTTACGCGACAAGATATGTTGAACTAAAGAAGAGAGGTTGCCAGATGGCAACCTCTTTTTTATGTGGGAGTGTGTGTTTATTTAACTTGTGATACGGGGAGATTCATGATGCAGGACGCAAGTCGGTTACGATTGACTTGCGCTCTTTCCAAATGTTCGATATAACATCGTCACACTTGCTAACATGACGATATTTAGGGCGCTAATCCAAGCTCCTAACGTAATAACTGCTTCTGTAAAAGAATGAGTACCAGAATACGTGAAGCTAAGGATAATAAATGCCAAAGAAGTTAGTAACGATATAATCATTTGTCCTGTATTTCGAATGAACATTTTCAACATCCTTTCTTCTATTTATGTAAAACAGACGTAGTTTTAATCTGAGTGAATATGTATATCATACAAGGGTCATTTGAACTCTGTGTGAACTTCATGTGAAAAGTGTTACATTTATTTTTATTTTCAGAATTAAAAGGGATATTATTTACCTTAGTTGTATAATCGCGTAAAATGTTCTTAATATTCAGTTTAAAAGAGGTGTAGAAGATGGACAAAGATTATGCGTACTACAAACAAGTCTTTCGCGAAATCGAAAAACCATTTGCCTTTTTGGATTTTGATTTATTAGATAAAAATATTGAAGCTGTATTAGACAACAGTAATGGAAAGCAGATCCGGATTGCGACAAAGTCATTGAGGAGTATTGGGGTGATACAATATATTTTTCAATCTAGTCCTCAATTTCAAGGGCTAATGTGCTTTTCTCCTCAAGAAGCTTTCTATTTAGCTAAACAAGGATTTACTGATTTACTCTTGGCTTATCCTGTCTATGATGAATTTGTTATCAAAAAGTTACTTCGCTTAAGTAAAGAATATGTTCCTATTACCTTTATGGTAGACTGCTATGAGCATGTGAAGCAGTTAGAAAAATTGGCGCAAAGTGAAGCGGTACGTGTGCCAATTTGTATTGATTTAGATATGTCTTCTGTAATTGGTTCTTTCCACTTCGGTGTTCGTCGTTCTCCATTACAAACAAAAGAACAAATTTTACATATTGCCGAATGTATTGCTTCATCTCCTTACATGTATCTAGATGGGCTAATGGGATATGAAGCACAGATTGCAGGTATTGGCGATAATAACCGTGATCATTTCCTTCGCAATCATATCATTCAGCGGTTAAAAAAATATTCGACACGAGAAGTAATGGAGAAACGAGTTGAAGTGGTACGTGAATTGAATAGAAAAGGCATAACATACCGATTCTTTAATGGTGGTGGAACAGGTAGTCTTCATACAACGACGAGGGAGGCTTGCATTACGGAAGTAACGGTTGGATCGGCATTCTACTCACCAACCTTATTTGACCATTATAAAGCCTTTTCCTATCAACCAGCAGTAGGATTTGCATTAGAGGTTGTAAGAAAGCCAGCGCTACACTTCTATACGTGTTTAGGAGGAGGTTATGTTGCTTCTGGCGCAGTTGGAGAGGATAAGTTACCGTCCCCGTACTTGCCCGAAGGGGCTTCGTTATTGAAAACAGAAGGGGCTGGAGAAGTACAGACGCCGATTTTATACAAAGGAAAAGAAGTATTACAACTTGGATACCCTGTTTTTATGCGCCATAGCAAAGCAGGAGAAATATGTGAGCGTTTTACGCATTTAGTATGTGTATCACAAGGGAAGATTGTAGATAAGTTAACAACATATCGGGGGGATGGACAATGCTTTCTATGAAAGAAAAGAAGATGAAGTGGCGGAATTGGTCGCGAGGAGTAACGTGCTATCCAGCTCATATTCAGTGTCCAACGAGTATGGAAGAGGTTGTCCGACTTGTGAAAGAATGTAAGGAAAATGGACAGAAAATGAGGTTAGTGGGCTCCGGCCATTCATTTACACCATTAGTAAGTACAGATGAAGTGATGGTAGCGCTCGATTATTTAACAGGAGTGATTTCCATTGATAAAGAGCGTGGAATAGCAGAAGTATGGGCCGGGACGAAACTGAAATATTTAGGAGATGAATTGTATGCACATGGTTTTTCCCAAGAGAATTTAGGTGATATTAATACCCAATCTATCGCAGGTGCAATTAGTACAGGAACACACGGTACTGGAAGAGAGTTTGGGAACATTGCGACACAATTAATTAGTATAACAGTTGTATTAGCAAGTGGAGAAGTAGTGACTTGTTCAGAAACAGAGAATAAGCATTTATTCAAAGCAATGCAAGTATCACTTGGCTTATTAGGTATTATTGTGAAAGTCGAGTTGCGAGTTGTTCCAGCACTCCATTTTGTACACGAAAGTAAACGGATGACATTGGATGTTTGTTTAGAGCATTTAGATGAGTGGAAAGAAAGTAACCGTCATTTTGAATTTTTTTGGTTTCCGCATACAGATGCGGTACAAGTGAAAATGATGAATGAGGTGGAACAGACAGAGACTGGAGAAAACAGGTGGAATCAATGGAAGAAGGTTGCGGTAGAGAACGGTGTTTACTGGATGTTATCAGAAGGTTGTCGCCTTATTCCCCAGTTAAGCAAATCTGTCAGTCGCTTATCAGCAAAAGTAGTGCCAGCAATAACAGAGAAAGGACCAAGTCATCGTTTATTTGCGACGCCTCGTCTCGTTAAATTTAATGAGATGGAGTACAGCATTCCTGCCGATGCATTAAAATCTGTCATCTTGGAGATGAAAGAAGCCTTAGAGACATATAAATTCGATGTTCATTTCCCTATCGAATGCCGCTATGCAAAAGGGGATGATATTCTTTTAAGTCCCGCTTATGGGCGTGATTCTGCTTATATTGCCGTCCATATGTATAAAGGGATGCGCTACCAAGATTATTTTCGTGTGATGGAAGAAATTTTTCAACAGTATGAAGGGCGTCCTCATTGGGGGAAAATGCATTCCTTTTCATTTGATAAAATTAATGAATCGTATCCATTATTCCAAGAGTTTTTAGCTATTCAGCAAGAGCTTGATCCACAAGGGTTATTTGTGAATGATTATTTACGTGGTTTGTTTCGGCTATAATTGTGGATAGTAATAGGGTAAGTCGCACGCATTTCTTTTGTATGCGACTTTTTTTGTGTATAAAATGATGAAATGATACACATTATGTGGATGAGTTATGAAAAATGGTATGATAAAAGTGGTTATCCACATGTGAATAAAAAGGAAGTATCTGTAGAGATGTGGATAAGGCGGTAAAAAAGAAAGGGAGACCAAAATTGCTACATAATCAATGGTATAGGCTCATTCGTGAAGAGTTTGAAAAAGATTATTTTAAAAAGCTACAAGTGTTTCTGCAAGAAGAAGAGAAACAGTATGCTATTTATCCCGCAAAGGGAGATAGATTTCATGCACTTGAAGTAACGGATTATGAGGATGTGAAAGTAGTCATTATTGGACAAGACCCATATCACGGGGAAGGACAAGCACATGGATTAAGTTTCTCTGTGCAAAAGGGCGTACGTATTCCACCATCACTCCGTAATATCTTTAAAGAATTACATGCAGACGTTGGCGTAGCTATTCCAAGTCACGGTAACTTAGAGTACTGGGCAAAGCAAGGGGTATTACTACTGAACACGGTTCTAACAGTACGTCAAGGAGAAGCAAATGCACATAAAGGAAAGGGATGGGAGACGTTCACAGATAAGGTGATTTCTTTGTTAAATGAACGACAAAAACCAATTATCTTTGTATTATGGGGAAGACCAGCTCAGCAAAAAAGAAAGATGATTACGAACAGCCACCACATTATATTGGAATCGGTTCATCCAAGCCCATTATCTGCATCACGAGGATTCTTTGGTAGTAAGCCATTCTCGGCTATTAATAATACACTACGTCAACTGGGAGAAGCAGAAATAGATTGGGGCATTCCAGAATGATAAAAGGACGGTACATGAGTTATATACTTTGCGTACCGTCCTTCTTCTTTCTTATTTTACTAGCTCTGCTAGAATAAATGTCTCTACTACTTTGGCAACGCCGTCATTCATGTTCGTATCAGTTACATGGTTTGCGATTGCTTTAATATCATCAGGAGCATTTCCCATTGCAACGCCAAGCCCCGCAAATTTAATCATTGCAAGGTCGTTGTAGCTATCCCCCATTGCAATAACTTCTTCTTGCTTAATACCTAGTTTATGAATCAGTTGGTGTAAGCTTGTTCCTTTATCTACGCCAGCTTCTGTGAATTCTAGGAAGAATGGCTTTGAGCGAGCAACGTTTAATTCACCAGCTAATGTTTGTTGTAATTTAGCTTCTACGGCCATAAGTTTCTCTGGATCAGCTACCATTAATGCTTTAACAACAGGTTCTGTTACAGCATTCACAAAGTTTGGTACTTCTTCAATTGGCATGCCGGTAATTTGTGCTTCTACCTCTGTATAACGATTGTTTTCTTCTGTTACAATCGTATCTCCTACGTACGTATGAATCCATACACCTTCTTCTTTGCTAATCTTGTATAGATTATGAATCGTTTCTGGCGGAAGTGTACTGCTGAATACTTCTTCTTTCGTTTTGAAATCCGTAATTTTTGCTCCGTTGAACGAAAGAATGAAGCTACCATATGCATCTAATTGTAATTCTTTTGCGATATCAATCATCGCATACGTTGGACGTCCAGAAGCTAGTATGACCTTTACACCTGCTTCTTGTGCATCCATTAATGCCTTTTTCGTACGTGGTGAAATTGTATGATCATCACGTAACAATGTATCATCTAAATCAAGCACAATCATTTTATATCCCATTGCTTGTGTCCTCTCCCTCGTTGAAAATCTATTTTTATCGTATCAGCCGAATCTTATTCTAGCAATAGTAAAAATTAGTTAGGATGGTAGCTCGATTGGACGGTAGATGTGGCTTTCATTTATAATGAATGTTCAAGATGAAAGATAGGTATGAGACTAAATATAGAAGAAAGTTTTGATAGAGGTGAAATCATGCAAATTGGAGCAGAGAAATTAATCCAAAAAATGATGAAAGAATTACAAGGAGCACTTGTGGAGAATGGGAATGAACAAAAAGTGCGTGAACATATGCTAGTTGTTC
Source organism: Priestia taiwanensis (assembly GCF_014638355.1). GTDB lineage: Bacteria > Bacillota > Bacilli > Bacillales > Bacillaceae_G > Priestia_D > Priestia_D taiwanensis. Next base: position 78,968 of record NZ_BMFK01000005.1, on the reverse strand, counting down.
GTTCTCTTTGTGATGTTATGTTAGATAAGGAAGAAGGGTACACTGCACCGAGCTATACGATACCAAGTCCAGCACCAACTCCGGTTTCGATCCCGGCGCAAGTTCACATCCCATCTCAATCTGTGCAACAGCCAATTGTGATGCCAAGCACGACAAAGGAAGTGCAAGGTGAGTCGTTACTCGATTTCTAAAAGGTGTATTAGTTGGCAGTATCCTGTTATTTTCATAAAATGAAAGAAAAGCAGAAAAAGGTGATTTTATGAAATTGTTTATTATACTAGGTAGTGCAATGGCGTTCTTGTCTGTGGCGTTAGGGGCTTTCGGTGCACATGGATTAGAAGGTAAACTATCAGAACGAATGATGAATATATGGCAAAAGGCTGTTACATATCAAATGTTTCATGCAGGAGGATTATTTGTAGTGGCCTTCTTGCTTGATAAGTTCCCGAACTCAAGTACATTAGTATGGGCTGGTTGGTTAATGGTTGCTGGTATTCTACTCTTCTCAGGTAGTTTATATGTATTAAGTACAACTGGTATTAAAGTGTTAGGTGCTATTACACCAATTGGTGGAGTTGCATTTTTAGCAGCGTGGATTTTAATTGGAACTGCGATGATAAAAGGGTGAGAAAAAGAGCTTGAAGCGCTGCTTCAAGCTCTTTTTCTTATCTTCCAGGTAAACCGCTATCTGCTCCACCTGGAAAGCCAGGAGGTACGTAATTAATCTCCCCATCAAACGTAATGTAGTCTAAGTAAACCATTAATAATAAGTAACGCATACCTGTTGCAGGATCACTCAAAATAAGATGATCGCGTCCTGCTGCCTCGATAATCCCTTTAAATATTTTTGATTTCCACTCGGAGTTTCGTTCAAATGTCATGTAAACAGTTGCCATCTTTCCTTTGTTCAAACGCAAAATGTTTTCTACATATGATTGTTCCATAGGGAGCATTCCCGGTACGTTTTGTCCAGGAGCACCAGGTTGCCCTCCTCCTAGTTGTTGAGGTGGCAAAAAGGTACCAGATGGTTGATAAAAACTACCGAATTGACTGAACTGATATGGATTATACGCCATGTAAGAGCCTCCTTTAATTTAAATACTATACACTTTCGGACAATCTTTACTTGTAGGCTGATAGAAGCAATGCTTTTTATACCTACCTGAATTTTTTTGATTGAACCATGTCGGCGGACAATTTCCTGCAGGACGGAAAAACCATAGACCATTTGATGCAGGGTGGAAGCGTTCGCCGTTTACAACACGTCGTGCTAAATCAATTTCAGATTCACGCGCCCTTTGGTAAAAGTATCCTTTTTGTGTTGCTTCAAAACCACCAGGATTTTGGAATACCATTTGTTCGATATTTGTAATTTGTTTAAAGTCTAAGCAATCGCCAAGGACACGATTGACGCCAACATTTCCAACCATCAACATTCCTAATGTACCTTCCCCTTCGGCTTCTGCCCGCATGAGCCTTGCTAATAGTTGAAGATCTTTCTCCGTATACTTTATTACGCTCACATCAACACCCCTTTATGAAATAGGTCGTTGAACGTTTATTTGCTCTTGGATTTTTCTGTATCCACTAATTATAGGTATGAATGAAAGGAATAAGTTATGACAAACACCTATACAAAAAAAGCCCTTGTCCACGGAAGTGGAAAGGGCTTGAATGACTTTGTATTCAATTAAACATGGAAGAACTGCGGAATATTCTCTGCATGTAGGATATTTCCGACAAAGAAAGAACCAAATTCCCCGTAGCGCGCGCTTACTTCATCAAAGCGCATTTCATAAATTAACTTCTTAAATTGAAGCGGGTCATCTGCAAATAATGTTACGCCCCACTCATAATCATCGAAGCCTACTGAACCAGTAATGACTTGCTTTACTAGACCAGCATATTGTCTGCCAATTTTACTATGGCTATACATAAGTTGGCGACGCTCTTCCATCGGTAGCATGTACCAGTTATCTGCCCCATCACGGCGCTTGTCCATTGGATAGAAGCAAATATGTTTTGCTTTTGGAAGAGTAGGATATAGTCGTGCCACAACATGTGGGTTTTGATATGGATCTTCATCTGCTGGTAAGTAGTTGCTTAGTTCTACCACAGATACGTAAGAGAAAGCAGGGATTGAAAATTCTGCTAACATTGTTTTGTTAAATTCCATTTCAATTTCATTTAACTCTTCCATTGTCGGGCGAAGAATCATGAACATGAAATCTGCTTTTTGTCCAACAACTGTATATAATGCTTGGCTTCCTTGCTTTTGCTCTTCTGCTAATCCCCATTTTTCTAAGAGGTTAGTAAATTCAGCTAATGCTGTTTGACGCTCATCGTTCGTTAATAATTTCCATCTAGACCAATCGATTAATCGGAAATCGTGTAAACAATACCAACCATCTAATGTTTTTGCAGCTTCACTCATTTGTATATTCACTCCTTGAACTGTTATAGCAAAATTGAAAAAAGACTATAACACAATTTGAAAAAGTAGCTTGCCATCTTCTTCAGTATATAGATGTGGCGAGGAACTTACAAATATTATGTATAGGATGCTCGAAAAGTCTGAAAATATAAATTTTTGGTTTTTTGACATTTTTTCTTCTCAATACGTTTAAATTATAATGAAAAAGTTTTATGCTAATAATAATGCTATATATACTTAGGAGGATTTTCAGTGAGCGATTTATTTAATGCAGTGAAAGAAAAAGTGCAAGGCAAAGATATTAAGATTGTTTTACCAGAAGGAATGGACGAGCGTATTCTAGGAGCAGCAGCTCGTCTTGCATCTGAAAAAGTAGTACAGCCGATTTTAGTTGGTAATACAGATGCGATTAAAGCAAAAGCAGCAGAATTAAATGTATCAGTTGATGGTGTAGAAATCTATGATCCAGAAAACTTCGATGGCATGGATGAGTTAGTAGCTTCTTTCGTAGAACGCCGTAAAGGAAAAGCAACAGAAGAGCAAGCACGTCAAATCTTAAAAGACGCAAACTACTTCGGTACAATGTTAGTATATACAGGAAAAGCACATGGTTTAGTAAGTGGAGCAGTACATTCAACAGCAGATACAGTGCGCCCAGCATTACAAATCATTAAGACAAAACCAGGCGTTTCAAAAACATCTGGTGTATTCATCATGGTTCGTGGTGAAGAGAAATACGTAATGGCTGACTGTGCAATCAACATTTCACCAAACAGCCAAGACTTAGCTGAAATCGCAATCGAGAGCTCGAAGACAGCTGAATTATTCGGTATTGCCCCACGCGTTGCAATGCTAAGCTTCTCAACAAAAGGTTCAGCGAAATCTCCTGAAACAGAAAAAGTAGTAGAAGCAACACGTATCGCACAAGAAATGGCACCGAACTTAACATTAGATGGTGAGTTCCAGTTTGATGCGGCATTTGTACCATCTGTAGCAGCTTCGAAAGCACCAGGTTCAGTATTAAAAGGTGATGCAAACGTATTCGTATTCCCAAGCTTAGAAGCTGGTAACATTGGCTACAAGATTGCTCAGCGTTTAGGTGGATTTGATGCAGTAGGCCCAATCCTTCAAGGTCTAAATATGCCAGTAAATGATTTATCTCGTGGCTGCAGCACAGACGATGTATACAAGTTAACATTAATTACAGCAGCACAAGCAATCTAATAAATCAAAAGCGAGTAGAACATAGTGTTCTACTCGCTTTTTTTGTTCATATGTACTGTCGCTGTACAGACAGAGAAGTTACGATTTCTAGTACATGCTGTGTTGTTACTTGAAAATATTTTCTTTGTTACGGTTCTTTTTCATGAATAGGCTAAGCCACAGTACGCTTAACATGCCAAGAATTACTTCCGCTATTGTCGTTGTCCCTACATATAACATAACCGTATTACAGATAATAGCGAGTAAACAAATTACTTGAAAGTTGAATTTCACGTGTACATCCTTCTTTCTATTTAGATCCATTTATCTGTAAGTAGAAAAGAGGGAACCTAGTGCTTTTTCATTACGATCAATCATGCGCTTTAAATGATGTTCGTATAACGTATGTTCTTCTTCAGTTAATCCTTCTGGTTGCAAAGCTCCTCCGTATCCGTGCAATGTCTTCATGAGGCGTAACATGACGTCTGCTACTGTTAAGTTTGTATTTGTCAATTCACTTAATGAAGCCATCGTTTTTGGTACGATTGTTGGATATTCAAATTTTGTTTCAGTGCCTTTTAACGCTTTCTCATAGAAATGCTGAATAAGCGCTGCACGTTCTGCTCCACTGTTATCAATACAAAGATAGATTTGGACCGCGATTCCTTTTCGGATGCGACGTTGAGAAATACCCGCGAATTTTTGGTCTCGTATGCTTAAGTCATAGCTTCCTGGACAGTATGATCCTACAATTTCTTTTGCTTCAATATTTACATCAAAATCAGCAAACATATCTTGAATAAGCTGCCACATAGCGTCATATCCAGCATCAATATCAATGCTTCTCTCTGCTTCTGGAAGAATAAGCGAGATATTTAATACGCCCTCATCTAATACAACAGCAAGCCCGCCAGAGTTGCGTACGATAACGTTATAACCTTGTTCCTTAAGAAATGTCACACCATCTTCTAAATAAGGTAGTTTCGTATCTTGAATACCAAGAACGACTGTATTGTGATGTACCCACGTACGGCATGTAGCATGGGAGGTTCCATTTCCGACTGATGTGCATAGTGTATCATCCATCGCAAATGATTGGATACCATGGAAGAGTGGGCCAAGTGTCGATTGATCGATGAAACGCCACGCTTCTTGGTGCAATAAAGTACTTTTATTCATTGTTTCTTCCCCTATGAAATAAGTCTAGTAGATTGTTTCTTTTCAAATTGTACTGAAAAAAAAACAGGAAGTCTATGCTAGGCTTCCTGTTACTCTGCAATTCGTTCTAAATTTCCGTTTTTGTCCATTCGAAATGAAGATGCTACTATGTTTCTGTCTTCCTCATCAAATAATACCATTTTACGGGCACGATTCATAATCTTCATAAGGGTTTCATAGTCTTCTTGAATAAATGTAGAATCTGCTTCTAATTTACCGATTTTGCCCTCTAATTCGCATGCTTTTCCTTTTATAAGTTCATTTTCTTGTTTCAAGCGTATATTTTCTTGTTGGAGTGCTTGAATAGTTACATGTTCATGAGCCATGCTTTGCAAAAATACAATAATATCATGCATCGTTAATGTAGTTGGGGCTGTAGCATGTACCATAGGTGTTGCATGTGATATAACGGTAGGAGTTATTGGAGTTTCCATTTCCTCTTCATGGAACTCTACTAATGGCATAGAAGGTTGATATAATGGCTTTTTCTTAGCCTCGTCTCCATTCGATGTACGTTGTTTTCCTTTCCAATACTTTCTTGCCAGCTTTAAGGACTGTTCGTATTGATGACGTACAACTGCATTCCAACGAAAACCACATGCAGCGGATGTTCGATTTAATATATCCCCAACTTCTTCAAAGGCGTTAAGTTGTGTACTACCTTCTCGTACGTGTTTTAAGACTGTTTCAGCTAACAATAAATCATTTTCTTCTGTCCAAGCATCTTGTCTTGTTTTCATGATTTCGACTCCTTTACATGAAGGGAGTTCGTATTCTCCCATTCTTCATTTATTGACCTTATGTAGGCTAATTAGTATTAGAATAGACAGAGAAAAAGAAAAATATACAAACATCGTACTCTAATGTGTTAATAGATTGGTATGTTCGACAGATACTTGCATGTATAGAAGAGAAACGGTACAATACGACATAGTGCAAAGTTAGGAAAAAACATGTTTATTGTATAGAAGGGATTGTCTATCGTGGCGAACGAATTTCGAATTTGTGATGATTGCCAGGCGACAAATATTAAGACATTAACGCCTCGCTTAAAAAATATAGATTCAGAAGCAGAAATTAAAATTGGATGTCAATCGTATTGTGGTCCTGGTCGTAAGAAATCTTTTGCTTTTGTTAATAACCGTCCTGTAGCAGCGCCAACAGAAGACGAGTTAATTGTAAAAATTGAAAAGAAGTTAGGGAAATAACTTTTTAAAAAGAAGTCGAAAAGAGAAGGTTTCTTCCTTTTTCGGCTTCTTTTTTTCTTGTAGCCATGGCTATATAATAGAGAGTAAGAATGAAGATGAGAAAGGGGGAATAGCATGCTTTATCGCAATCAAAAATTGAGCGAAACAAAAGTATTTAAAGACCCTGTACATAGATATGTGCACGTACGTGATCAGGTGATTTGGGATTTAATTGGTACGGAAGAATTTCAACGCTTACGCAGAATTAAACAATTAGGTACGACGTACTTTACATTTCACGGGGCAGAACATAGCCGCTTCGGTCATTCATTAGGCGTATATGAAATTATTCGTCGTATGATTGATGACGTATTTACAGGAAGAGAAGCGTGGAATGATGATGATCGCTTGTTATGCTTATGTGCAGCATTGCTTCACGATGTTGGACACGGTCCCTTCTCTCATGCATATGAAAAAGTATTTAAGTTAAACCATGAAGAGTTTACACAGAAGATTATTCTAGGGGATACAGAAATTCATGCGGTCTTAACAAAAGTAAGTACGACTTTCCCACAAGAAGTAGCGGAGGTTATTGGGAAAACATCGAAGAATAAACTTGTAACGAGTATGATTTCCAGCCAAATTGACGCGGATAGGATGGATTACTTATTGCGTGATGCACATTTTACGGGTGTAAGTTATGGGAATTTTGATTTGGAAAGACTATTACGTGTCATGCGACCACAGCAGCATCAAGTCGTTATTAAGCATAGTGGGATGCATGCAGTAGAGCATTACATTATGAGCCGTTATCAAATGTATTGGCAAATTTATTTCCATCCGGTAAGTCGCAGTGCAGAAGTTATTTTAGCAAAGATTTTGCACCGGGCGAAGAAATTGCATCACGAGTATTATAATTTTAAACATGAGCCAATTCATTTTTATTCTATTTTTGCAGAAGAAGTAACGTTAGAAGATTACATTAAATTAGATGAAGCAGTCATGACTTATTATTTTCATATGTGGCAAGAAGAAGACGATGCAATTTTAAGTGACTTATGTCGCCGTTTCTTGAATCGAAAGTTTTTCCAGTACGTAGATTTTACAGATAAGTGGGAGGTAGAAGAGTGGTCAGAACTTCTACACTTATTTAAAGAAGCAAATATCGATCCTGCTTATTATTTAGTTGTCGATTCTACGTCGGATTTACCCTATGATTTCTACCGAGAAGGGGAGGGAGAAGAACGGCTGCCAATCCTCCTTCTAATGCCGAGTGGTGAATTACGTGAATTATCGCGTGAGTCATATATTGTAGAAGCAATCTCAGGGAAGAAGCAGACGGATAAGAAGTTATTCTATCCACACGACCTGATTTATAATGGTGAAGACAATCGCGATGTAAAAGATAGAATCATCCGTTTACTAGAAAGTAAATAAGGTAAATGGTGGATAAAGAGCCAATGTTCATATCGAATATTGGCTCTTTATGTGTATATATGTTGATATATAAAGCTTTTTGACATCCTTTTGACATCAGAAAAAAACATATTCGTAACGCTTTCGTTAAAGCAGTTTTCAACGAAGTATGGTAAGATGAGTAGTGGATATTTACTCGTCACTTAGGCGTTTTCCGCCAACCGCATATTGGTTTTTTGACATTTCTTCGATAAATACTACGACTTTTTCTGCTGGCGCACCTGTTGTTTCACTAACTGCTTGTGTGACTTTCTCAGCAAGAGCTTTTTTTTGCTCTTCTGTGCGCCCTTCAAGCATTTTAACTGTCACATATGGCATACGCAATCGCTCCTTTATGTATAAAGTGAACCCTCTCCATTTGACTGTAACAAGTTGATAGAAAGTGACAACATATTTGCTTTCTATATGATCATTGTTTTGTCTCTTTGAGGGTAAAGGTAGTTTTGGCATGGCAGTTATAGTGCCTAGCCAATTTCATAGTAGCATTGTTATAACTTCTTGGTCAATGAAGAGACCATTGCATAGAAAGTAGTGTTCTTACATAGAAGATATTAGATTATAAAGGAAGAAAGGGGAAGAAATATGGAAGGATTTCTTCGGTTTCAATTGGACCAAATACCGTTTGTTGCAATTAGTTTAATTATTGCATTTACTGTACACGAATTAGCACATGCATATGTTGCATATAAATTTGGAGATCCAACAGCAAAGAATGAGGGGAGATTAACACTTAATCCAATCGCACATTTAGATCCAATTGGTACATTGCTTATTTTCATCGCTGGATTTGGTTGGGCGCGTCCTGTACCTGTCAATCGTTCGTATTTTAAACGCCCTCGTTTAGCGGGTGTGTTAGTTGCACTCGCTGGCCCATTAAGTAATTTAATTATTGCATTCCTTGGCATTTTTATATGGGAAGCACTAATTAATTTTCATTTAGTACAGGCGCTAGATGCCATCTTACCAAGAATGGATGAATTCGTGCGAGATTTATTCAACATGCTAGTCTTTTTAAATGTAATGTTATTTGTGTTTAACTTAATTCCATTCCCACCATTAGATGGATACCGTATTTTAGAAGATTTAGCTCCAGATAATATTCGTTCGAAAATGATTTCAATTGAACCGTACGGTGGCTTTATTTTCTTATTCTTAGTTATTACACCACTTGGCTCATATATTTTCACACCAATTTTCAAGGTAGCTATTCCGTTTGTAATTAGCGTATTATATGGTATTATAGGTCCATTATTCGGTTATTAGAAGGAGGGTATATATATGGCTGAACAAAAGAAAAAAAGCATTGGTTTTAACATTTTAAAGAATGATTCAACAAGTGGACATGGTGGATTCGGTGTTGGTGCGCTTAGTTTAGAGAACATGTCTCCTGTTATTGTAGATGTAACAGAAGAAGAAGCATTCGTTGATTTAGGTGCAATGCATGCACGTAGTGTGGTGGAAAAAGGGATTAAATTTTTAATGAATAAAGAAGAAGTACCAAATGGGAAACCATATTGGCTTGTATGGGTAACGATTGAACGCACGGAAGAAGGCCCATATTATGCAGGTGTGACGGCTTGTGAAATGACAGTAGACCGTGAAATTCGCCGTGGTTATAAGTCATTACCAGAGCACGTTAATAAAATGGATAAGTCATTAAAGCGTCACATTATGGTTGATTTCATGGATGAGAAATCAAAGAAAGTATTAGCACAGTTTTTAGTAAATCATGATGCAGGCATGTGGGAGCGTTCGAAAGAAGAATTAAAGCAAGGTCTGCAAGCATAAACGACGCATATATTTGTACATTTCGTTCTAAATTATGTACACTATAGGAAAGTCTATCCATAGATAGAACTAGGACAAAGAAAAGGCCCAAGTGACCCCCATCACTTGGGCTTTTTCTTCTATTATTAGGAAATATTAGAACGGTAGCCATCTTCTATACCATTTTTCTTGAGATGGTGTTTCTTCTTGTTGTTTTTGAGTTGTACAATGTTCAGTTGGTTCGGTTCCTTTAACGAAATACATTGGCTTTGCAGCTGGGCATGCTTCTGTCGCAAGAAGACCACTATGGGGGTCGACAGATAGAGAAACGACGTTGGCTGGTTGTTCAAATGTGCTTCGTTCGGTATGCTTTAACCCTTCTTCCATAAAGGTTGCCCAAATGTTTTTGGCTAATTGTTGTTCTTGTTTTGTTTCTAGTTTTCTACCTTCATCGTAGCCAATCCATACTCCGGATACGAGAGTTGGTGTAAATCCAATCATCCAACTGTCAGTATTTGTTGTACCAGATTTCCCTGCATATTGTCTCGTTAGTTTAGAAGAAATCGCATGGCCTGTTACAGGATGATAACTGTTCAAACGATGGTCGAACATTCCTGTCATGAGTTGGGATAAGATAAATGTTACAGATTTATCTAATTCATTTTCTTGTTCGATGTGTGCATCATATAAAACATTCCCAGCTTGGTCGATAACTCGTTTAATGAAAAATGGAGAAATATGTTTTCCTCCATTTGCAATCATGCCATATGCACTTGTCATATCAGCTAGTGTGACAGGGGAGGTACCTAATGCGAGTGATGGAACAGCGTCTAGTGGAGAGTGGATACCAAATCGCTTTGCCGTTTCAACGAGTGTTTCTTTTCCGAGAGAAAGGTGGGTTTTTACTGCATAAATATTATCGGAAAGAGCGAGTGCTTCAGCTAGTGTAATGAATCTATTTCCATATACATTGTTTATGTTATGTGGCGTATATGCATCGGGACTGCTTTCTTCTTTGAATGTGGTTGGTTCACTCTTTAACTTTGTTGCAGAGGTATAACCATTTTCTAGTGCTGCGTAATATAACAATGGCTTAAAGGTAGAACCTGGTTGGCGTACGGCTTGCATAGCTCGGTTGAAAGGACTTTTTTCATAAGAGCGCCCTCCAATAAGTGCTTTTACTTCACCTGATTGTGCATCCATAGCGAGGAAGGATGCTTCTAGCTTGGATGTGTGTGGAATCGATGTGTGTAGTTGTTTCTCTGCTAGTTGCTGTAGAGGAGTATTAATGGTTGTGTATATATGTAAGCCGCCTTTTTTTATCGTTTCTGCATCAATACCTGTCTTCGTTTGTAATTCTTGTTTCATTGCATCTTGAAAATAGGGTGCAACCATGCTCTTTTCCTTTTCATGCTGAGGAGTAGCAAGTTGTAAAGGTATTTGAATAGCCATTTTTAACGCTTCTTCCGAGAGGAGCTTATTGTCATGCATGGCCTGTAAGACTAAATCTCGTCGTTCTTTTGCTTTTATCGGATCAAGAAATGGGGAATAATAGCTTGGTCCTTTCGGAATAGCAGCAAGTAATGCAGCCTCTTCAAGCGTGACATCACGTGCTTGTTTTTGGAAATATAGATTTGCTGCAGCCTCTATGCCATATACACCATGTCCATAATAAATGGTATTTAAATACCCTTCTAAAATATCTTCTTTCGCATAATTAGCTTCTAACCGTACTGTGTATACAGCCTCCATCCATTTTCGTTTCCATGTTTTTTCTTTATCCAAATATAAGTTGCGAGCGTATTGTTGGGTAATGGTACTTGCTCCTTGTACTTTCCCCATTGCTTTTATATCTGCAATAAGTGCACCGACAATACGATGGAAATCAAATCCGTGATGTGTTTCAAATCGTCGATCTTCAATAGATATGGTTGCATCGATAATAGCAGGGGCCATTTTTTCTAAAGGAATCCAATGTCTTTTTTCATTGTGATAATCAGTTTCTAATAGTTTATTGCTATCGTCATAAAAGAATGTCGTTTCGGGTACGGCAAGAGATGGAGGGCCAGCTAATTTTGCTAGCAAATAGATAGATAAAATAATTGTTGCTAAAAAGAAAGTAGTGAAGCAACTAATAATAGTAAGTGCTCGAATGTATTTATGTATTCTACTGCTTATTTTCCTTTTTGTGTTCATATAAAGCGCCTCCGACCGTTTGTTTTTCTTTATTCAGTATGGAATGAGGAGGCTTGTTTTAAACGTCTTTTATCTATTGAAAAATGGTAGATTAGTAGCGAAAAAATTTGAAATGAAAATAATACTGTACTTTTTCGAAGATTTATTTTATTTTGTATTAGTGAAGAAAATTCTCACATATGTAAAATTGAAGGAGATGAAGGAAAATTGGAATTATGGTATACAGAAAAGCAAACCAAGAGTTTTGGTATTACCGCGAAAATAAAAAACACTTTACATAGCGAGCAGACGGAGTTTCAGAAGCTTGATATGATTGAAACAGAAGAATTTGGTAACATGTTAGTATTAGATGGCATGGTAATGACAACAGAGAAAGACGAGTTTGTGTATCATGAAATGGTAGCACATGTACCTTTATTCACACACCCGAACCCAGAGAACGTATTAGTTGTTGGTGGTGGAGACGGTGGCGTTATTCGTGAAGTGTTAAAGCATCCAAGTGTAAAGAAAGCGACATTAGTTGAAATTGATGGCAAAGTAATTGAATACTCGAAGAAATATTTACCTTCTATTGCAGGCGAGTTAGACAATGCACGTGTAGAAGTAAAAGTAGGCGATGGCTTTATGCATATTGCACAAAGTGAGAACGAGTATGATGTTATTATGGTTGATTCAACAGAGCCTGTAGGACCAGCTGTGAATTTATTCTCAAAAGGTTTCTACGCAGGAATTTCAAAAGCGTTAAAAGAAGATGGAATCTTTGTAGCGCAAACGGACAACCCGTGGTTCAAAGCAGATTTAATTTCACAAGTATCACGTGATGTGAAAGAAATCTTCCCGGTAACGCGTCTTTACATTGCAAATATCCCAACGTATCCAAGTGGTATGTGGACATTTACAATGGGTTCTAAGAAGCACGATCCATTAGAGGTAAGTGAAGAGCGCTTCCATGAAATCGACACGAAGTACTATACGAAAGAGCTTCATAAGGCAGCATTCGTATTACCACGATTCGTTGGCGATTTAGTGAAGTAAGGAGGCATATGTGATGCGATTTGATGAAGCATATTCAGGAAATGTATTTATTGGAAGTCACAAAGATGTAGAAACAGCAGAGGCAATTATTTATGGTATGCCAATGGACTGGACAGTTAGTTTCCGCCCAGGTTCACGTTTCGGTCCGGCTCGTATCCGTGAAGTATCATTAGGATTAGAAGAGTACAGCCCATACATCGATCGTCATCTAGAAGAAGTAAAATACTTCGATGCAGGTGATATTCCACTTCCATTCGGTAATGCACAGCGCAGTCTTGATATGATTGAAGACTATGTAGGGAGTATTATCGAAGCAGGAAAATTCCCATTAGGTATGGGGGGAGAACACCTTGTTTCATGGCCAATTTTTAAGGCAATGTACAAGAAGTATCCAGACTTAGCAATTATCCATATTGATGCTCATGCAGATTTACGTGAAGAGTATGAAGGAGAGCCTTTATCTCACTCAACACCAATTCGCAAAGCATGTGGATTAATTGGAGCAGAGAACGTCTACTCATTTGGCATTCGTTCTGGTATGCGTGAAGAATTCCAATATGCGAAGGAATCAGGCATGCACATGTACAAGTTTGACGTGTTAGAACCATTAAAAAATGTATTACCAACATTAGCGGGACGCCCTGTTTATGTGACAATTGATATTGACGTATTAGACCCAGCTCATGCCCCTGGAACAGGAACAGCAGAAGCTGGTGGTATTACATCAAAAGAATTATTAGAATCGATTACAGCGATTACGAAGTCAGATATTTGTGTTGTTGGTGCAGATTTAGTAGAAGTAGCTCCAGCATACGATTCAAGTGAACAAACGCAAATTGCTGCGTCTAAGTTCATCCGTGAAATGCTATTAGGATGGGTTCAAAAGAATAAGTAATGAAAGAAACAGTAAGCCATAGTTATTAAATTATACACTGGCTTGCTGTTTTTTTGTCTTGTACCTAGATGGAGAAGTTGAGCTGTAGTCTATATAAACAAAGGGGTAAAACATATGTTCAAGCGAATTAAGCAACTAAAAGTAGCCACCAAGATGCGGGTTATCGTCATATTAGCATTTTTTTCTATTGCTTCTCTTGGCTTTCTTGGCTATTCCAGTATGAAGAAATTAAACGAGAATACAACAGCCATGTATGAAAAGCAAACATTGCCGCTCGTCGAAACGATTAGCTTACGAGCAATGTTCTTGAATATGAGGCTTGTAGCACAAGAAGGTTTTCTTGGATATAGTACAGAAACAAATGAAAAAATGAACTATTACATAGAACGTCTTGATATGCATATGAGTAATTTCCGTAAGTATGACATTCGAGAAGAAGATAAAAAAATGATGGATGAATTGGAAGATTTGAAAGAAAAGTATGAAGCGAATTGGGAGAAGAGTCGTCCATTTTTACTAGAAAATGAGCCTGTTCCAGCGGAATTGAAAGAAGAAATAACAGAATTAGGGGATCTAGCAGAAGAGAAAGTTCGGATTCTACGTACAGAAAAAGTAGAAGAAGCAAAAGTATTAGCAGCAGATAGTGAGGATATTTATAAAAGCAATATACGCATATTCGTCATTATTTCAGTAGTGTGTTTAATAATAATCGCATTATTAGCAATTATTATCATTCGACATTTACAGCGTACTTCAAAAGAAATGATTACTACGTTAGATGAAGTGGCGTCAGGTGACTTCTCTATTCAAATAGAGAATGACGAAAAGGTAACAGAATTTGGTCAAATGAAACACTCTCTACAGGAAGCGATAGAAAAAATTGCGGTAATGGTGGCATTAATTCAAGAAAAATCAATGTTTGTTCACCAATCTTCGAATCAACTAGAAGTAATTTCAACAGAGATGTCAAACTCTTGTGAAAATGTATCTTCTTCTATTCAAGATATTGCTGAGGGAACAGCTGCGCAGGCAGAGGATTCTATAGCAATGACAGATGTGTTATATGCATTTAATGAAAAGTTAGAAGAGATGATTCAGGCAATGAAAGAAATTGATCAAAATACGAAGAATATTCATACACTAGCCAATAGTAGCAATCATGATATGCAGCAAGTAGTAATGTCGGTAGAAGGTGTAGATGTTGCGTTCCATGAAGTAATTCAACTAACGAATAATGTAGGAAGTACGCTTCAGCAAGTGAACGACATCACAAATGTTATTAATACAATCGCAGATCAAACGAATCTATTGGCATTAAATGCAGCAATTGAATCAGCTCGTGCAGGGGAAGCTGGTAAAGGCTTTGCGGTTGTAGCGAATGAGGTACGCAAGTTAGCTGAACAATCGAGAGTTTCATCAAAACATATTACAGATTTAATTACGAAAGTATTAGTCGAAGCAAATGATATGATTGAGAACACAAAACAAATGAAGCAAGAGTTAGACAAGCAGAAGAAGGATATTCATGTTGCTATAGGTTCCTTCCATCGTATTCGTGAAGAAGTGGAGGCTATTCACCCGAAGATTGAATCAATGACTGTTGCATCGCAATTCATTCATCATCAAAAGAATAGTATCTTAGAAAAGGTAGAGGAAAGTGCAGCCATTGCAGAAGAAACATCAGCTTCAGCAGAAGAAATTGCTGCAGCATCGGAAGAAATGTTTGCGTCCTCCGAGCAAGTATCCGCTACGGCAGCGACTCTGTCACACATGACTACTGAAATGTTAGAAGAAGTGAAGAAATTTAGAATCTAACAGTATACTTGTTTCTTTTAGGAAGAAATAGTCGCACACAGATTAATTGTGCGACTATTTCGCATGTTGTTAAAAATCCTTTTTAGTAGACCGATAAATAGTATGTGGTTTTTATAAATAAAAACACATTTGGTGGATTATAACAAATGCAACGAGAGGAGAACAAATATGCTTAAAAAGTTACAACATGTGAAACTATCCACATTTATTATAATGATGGCGGCAATTTCACTTTTCTTCTTAGTATCCCTTGGAGTAATAGGGTATACAAATATGAAAAAGATGAATGAAAATACAACAGCTATGTACGAAGAAGGAACAGTACCAATTACGGAAACAATTAGTTTACGAGCAATGTTCTTAAATATGCGCGTCTCATTTGCAAATGCGTTGCATGAGTACGATAATAAAGCGAATGAAACAATGGAGAAGTATGCAAAAAACCTTGATGTGAGTGTTAATAGACTACGCTCATTTGGTTTATCTGATAAAGAAAAGGAAGTAGTAACAAAAGTTGAGGCGGTTGGAAAAAGTTATTTTACTAAATGGAAAGAAGCAGTTGTCTATTTAGAGAAAAATGAAGCAGTACCAGCAGACTTACAAAAAGAACTGTTAGAACTTGGGGCGAAAGCAGAAGAGTCTATTCGTGAATTTAGAGATATACAAGTAAAAGAAGTAGAAGAATTAGTCAGTGATAGTGCTGATGTATATAATGGAAGTCAACGTTTATTCATGGCGATGGCTATTATATGTAGTGTACTTATTTGCTTATTAGCATGTTGGGTGATTTACTCTATTCGTAAATCATCAAAAGAGATGATTTATTTATTGCAAGAGATTTCAAAAGGTGACCTATCTACTGAAATTCATGTTGATAGCAATACGGAGTTTGGGAAAATGAAAAGTGCATTAAAGTCTTCAGTAGAGAATTTTGCTAGTATGATTGGTGCAATTAAAGAAAAATCACTTACAATTGACCAAGAATCTACTAATTTACATCAAATTTCAGATGAAATGAAATCGTCTTGTGAGAATGTAACTGCATCTATTCAAGATATTGCAAAAGGAACGAATGTACACGCAGAAGAGGCAAGTCACGTTACGTCATTATTAAATGAGTTTAATGAGAAGTTAGTAGCAATGTCTAGTGATATTCGTGAGATTGGTGAGAATACATATGCGATTCATTCAGTGGCACATGAAAGTGATCGTGAAATGAAGCAAGTTGTCCAATCTGTTGAACATGTGAATGAATCTTTTGCACATTTAGTAACAATGACGGCGAATGTTGGAGAGAGTTTACAAGAAGTAACGAATATTACATCGCTTATTAATACAATTGCCGACCAAACGAATTTATTAGCATTAAATGCTGCCATTGAATCGGCGCGTGCAGGAGAAGCAGGAAAAGGATTTGCGGTTGTTGCGAATGAAGTGCGTAAATTAGCGGAGCAATCACGTAATTCATCTCAGCAAATTACAGAACTAATTAGTAAAGTAATGCAAGAATCAGACAAGATGGTAGAAAATACGCATCAAGTAAATGAGGAATTGCAGAAACAGAAGAAGGATATTAATGTTGCCATTCAATCTTTCCAAGGTATTACACAAGAAGTGGAGCGAATTAATCCGAAAATCGAGGCGATTCGAGAATCTTCTCAATTTATTAATCAGCAAAAGGATACAATTTTAGCACAAATGGAAAGTAGCGCAGCGATGGCAGAAGAAACATCTGCTTCTTCGGAAGAAATAGCAAGTGCATCTGAAGAGATGTACGCATCTTCTGACCAAGTTTCAACGACTTCTAGACAATTAAAGGCAGTTACTGAAGAAATGGTAGAAGAAATGAAGAAGTTTAAGCTTTAGAATAAAAAAGGGCGTCGATAAGACGCCTTTTTTTATATTAATAGGAATGTTTTAGTCGCTGTTGAAGGAATGATAGGGAACGATTATACTTAAGTGTATTCACAGGAATGGAAAGGTGTTGCAAGTGGTGAGTAATGAACAAAAAGGTTTACCAATAAAACTTAAATTTGTAACAGAAATACGAGATGGCAAGCGAAAAGAGACTGTTGCATTTGATACAAATGGTCTATACTATGAAAAGGGTAAAAATAGATATTTAACTTTTCAAGAGCCTCATGAACAAGGGGAAATAAAGACGATTGTGAAAATGTACGACGATGAAGTGTTAATCATGCGTTCGGGTGTTGTTTCGATGCGCCAGGTGTATAAAAAAGGACATTGGACGCAGGGGACATACCAAAATACGTTAGGACAATTTTCAATGGATACGAAAACAGATAACGTTCTTGTTCAATGGTCGGAAAAAACGAAAAAAGGATCATTATTTGTGACGTATCAGTTACTTCTTCAAGGAAATGAAGCTGGTAGATATACGATTACGATTAATTTCAAGGAGGATCACCATGAATAGTTTAGAACAAGTAAAAGATATACTTAAACAAGAAATTAAAGAAGCAGTGCTGAAAGCTGGCTTAGCAACGGAAGAGCAATTACCAGAAGTAATGCTAGAGTCACCAAAAGATAAAGCGAACGGAGATTTCTCAACAAATACAGCAATGCAATTAGCACGTGTAGCAAAAAAAGCACCTCGTATGATTGCAGAAGAATTAGTAGCTAATTTGGATAAAGCGAAAGCATCTGTTGAGAAAATTGAGATTGCTGGTCCAGGATTCATTAACTTTTACATGGACAATAGTTATTTAACAGATATCATTCCTACTATTCTTGAAGCTGGTGGGAAATACGGTGAAACGACTGTTGGTAACAATGAGAAAGTACAAGTAGAGTTCGTATCTGCGAATCCAACAGGAGACCTTCACTTAGGACATGCCCGTGGTGCGGCAGTTGGTGCGACACTTTGCAACGTCCTAGCAAAAGCAGGATATGATGTTTCTCGTGAGTATTACATTAACGATGCAGGTAACCAAATTCATAACTTAGCTCTTTCTGTTGAAGCTCGTTATATGCAAGCACTAGGATTAGAGAAAGAAATGCCAGAAGACGGCTACCATGGCCAAGATATCATTGGAATCGGAAAGCAATTAGCAGAAGAATTCGGTGATAAATATGCAAATGTAGACGGTGAAGAAGCATATAACTTCTTCCGTGAGTATGGATTAAAATACGAATTAGAAAAATTAAAACGCGACCTAAAAACATTTGGTGTAGAGTTTGATGTATGGTATTCAGAAACATCATTATATAAAAACGGTAAGATTGATGAAGCACTAGCTGATTTAAAAGCACGTGATGAAATTTATGAAGAAGAAGGAGCAACATGGTTCCGTTCTACAACATACGGAGATGATAAAAATCGTGTATTAATTAAGCAAGATGGCTCTTACACATATTTAACACCAGATATTGCCTATCACCGTGATAAAATCGAGCGTGGTTTTAACAAGTTAATTAACATTTGGGGTGCAGACCACCACGGATATATTCCACGTATGAAGGCTGCTATTCAAGCGCTTGGTCACGAAAAAGATACGTTAGAAGTAGAAATCATCCAAATGGTTCAACTATACCAAAACGGCGAAAAGATGAAAATGTCAAAACGTACGGGTAAGGCTGTTACACTTCGTGAGTTAATGGAAGAAGTAGGAGTAGATGCAATGCGTTACTTCTTTGCAATGCGTAGTTGTGATTCGCATTTAGACTTTGACATGGACTTAGCCGTATCGAAATCAAATGAAAATCCAGTATTCTACTCACAATATGCACACGCACGTGTATGCTCAATTCTTCGTCAAGGAGAAGAGCTAGGCTTAGCGAATGCAAGTGATGTGAATTACAAATTAATCGATTCAGAGAAAGAATTCGATCTTCTGAAGAAAATGGGTGAATTCCCAGCAGCAGTATCTGAAGCAGCAACGAAGCGTATTCCACACCGTATGACAAATTATGTATTCGAGTTAGCACAAACACTTCATAGCTTCTACAATGCAGAAAAAGTATTAGACACAGAAAATATGGAGAAATCAAAAGCTCGTTATGATTTAATGAAAGCAGTTCAAATTACAATTCAAAATGCACTAGCATTAATTGGTGTATCTGCACCAGAAAAAATGTAGTAGTAAAGACTTTCTTACAATTTATTGTAAGAAAGTCTTTTTTAGTTTGTTTATAAAATAATACTTTTGACAGATAACAAGAGAATAAAATGCTAAAAGATTTTGTTACAACTTTCGTAAGAAATTCTTTTTCTCTTCATATTCTATACATTATACCGATATAGGAACTATTGGATGTGATAGGTAATATGTCTTGTATCCGATAAATATAGGTAGATAGTATTGCTCTATCTGCTTGTTATAAACTACAACGAGAGATGAGGAGAGATAGAATATGAAAGAGTTACAACAAATTCAACGATTATTTCCAAGTGAAGATGGAAACGAAGACAGTCAGAGACATTTCCTATCATTGATAGAAATGTTAGTGAAAAATATCGATTCACTTAAAAATCCAGCTCAAACGATGCTCGGGGAATTAAAGGAAAAGTCAGATGACTATTACGAATCTATTATTAAAAATAGTGAAACGCCCTCCAAAGGTATTGCGTTAGAGGAAGTGGTAGATACGTTGGTAAGTTTAAGTGAAGGCCATCCTTATCAAACGAGAAACTATGTGACAAATGCCATCCCTATGGCTAGCATTCCAGGTTTATTAGGATCATTAACAGCAAGTTTATTAAATAGTAATGGTTTATGGGATGTATATGGACCAGCTGCGGCAGAGGCAGAGATAAAGGTTGTTACTATGATGTCTAAATTAGTAGGATATGATGAAAAATCTAGTTCGGGTTATACAACTTGGGGCGGACAAGGTGCAGTATTCACTAGTTTACGATTAGCAATTGCAAAGCAATTTCCTCATGCAAAAGAAGAAGGTATACCGAATAATCTATACTGCTTCGCTTCCGAAAATGCCCACTATAGCCTACTAAAATCTGTAGAAGCAACAGGAATTGGTAGCAGTCATTTAATCACAGTAAAAGCAAATCCACATAACCATGCAATGGATCTTCAAGATTTACACGACAAAATGGAGCAAGTAATAGTACAAGGTGGTATACCAATTTATATTGCAGCAACAACAGGTGCAACTGATTCATTTGGTATAGATGATGTAAAAGGAATGAAGGAGATTGCTGATCAATTAACAGAGAAATACTCATTAAATTCGGTATATATTCACGCAGATTCAGCGATGGGCGGAATGTATTGCGTATTTAATGAGTATGATTTTGAACAAAATCCGTTATCGTTTGAAGAGGAAGTCAAACAAGGATTGATGCAAATTCGCGAAAAGATGAAATACCTACATGTAGCGGATAGTGTATGTTTCGATTTTCATAAATTAGGTCAGACTCCTTATATCTCCAATTTGATAGTAACGAAGAATGGGGAAGACTTTAAGTTACTAGATTTACAGGAATGTGAGACTCCCTATGTTGGTAACCGTGGATATGGAAACTATCATACGAGTTATACGTTGGAGTGTAGTCGAATGGGGAGTGCAATTAGTATTTATGCAGCATTGTTGGCATTTGGTATTGAGGGTTATCAACAAATATTAGCAAACTATGTTCGAGTGAACCACACGTTCCGTAATAAGCTACTAGCTAATTTTTCAAATGTTGCTGTAACGAATAATCATAATCCAGGTCCAGCTACTGCATTCCGTTTTTATAAAGGCCTGCCTAAGTGGGAAGAAGAATGTGAGGGACGTATGTCTTTGAAAGAGATTAATGAAACAAATAAGTGGAATAGCTTAATCTTTGAACAAATCGGTGCGGAAAGGGATAAGGTATTCTTTGGCGATACAACACGACATTGTTTGGTAGACGTTGTAGATAAAGAGGAAGTATCTCCGATTTCAGTAGTGAAGTTCTTCTCCATCTCACCGTATACAACGGTAGAAACGATAGATACATTTATTCATTTTCTCCATGAACAGATAAAACAAGTCGAAGACAATGAGGGAGTGTTGAGTGGTGTTTAAAGTAAAGCATTCACTAGGTAAAAGAATAATGGTAGGTATTACAATATTTATCGTTATATTTGCAATCCTTTTTAGCGGAGTATTTTATGCCGTCTCTTCAAACATTGTTAATAAATATGTATTACCTCAGTTTGAACAAGTCCTTCATTTAAGTATAAAGGACATACATGAGGAACTTAATATGGCACAGGTTGAAGATGCAGATAAAGGATTAATCGCTACTCAAGGTGACCTATCTAAATGGTTAGAAGAGAAAAAGCAAGAATACAAAGTAGAGAATGTATATATATTAACGAAAAAAGGTGGGAAAGAATATGTAGTAGGAGCTGCCGATAGTACAGATGTGGCATATGGTACATCCTATTCTTTCACTGATGCGATGAAGGAAGCATTTAATCAAAAAATAACATACAGCGAGATTTACGAAGATGAGTATGGGGTACATCAATCAGGTTTCATGAGAATAAATGATCATTTTCTATTAGGTATTGATATGGATGCTACTTTTATAGTTAAGTTAAAAAGTATAATCTTATACATCTGCACTGGTTTAACATTATTAATGATAGCAGCTTGTATAATATGTTCGCATTTTATCTTTGCTAAACCTATTACTCGTCGTATTCAGTATGTGTTAGAGGGAACAAAGAAAATGGCTAATGGGGATTTAACGGATAGGGTAGAGGTAAAAGGTGAAGATGAATTATCTCAGCTAGCAATAAGTTTTAATGACATGATAGAACAATTAAGAGAAGTCACGATTAAAGTTATGGAAACATCTGATGTCGTGGCTAATTCTTCTCATTCACTCTCTAATCGAGCGAAAGATATAAATACAATGATTCATGAAACAGCATCATCTGCACAAGAGATTTCTTCAGGTAG
Organism: Priestia taiwanensis; assembly: GCF_014638355.1. Taxonomy (GTDB): domain Bacteria; phylum Bacillota; class Bacilli; order Bacillales; family Bacillaceae_G; genus Priestia_D; species Priestia_D taiwanensis. The sequence goes on along the minus strand of NZ_BMFK01000005.1, from coordinate 56,824 downwards.
TGAAATGATTGTAAGTGTATCAGAGGAAAATGCAAGGGCAATGGAAGAAATTACAGAGGGTGTTCAGGAAATTGCCGTATCTTCTACAAATGTGCTTGAGCAGGCAGAGTTTGCATCGACGGAGGCTGAGAAAGGGAACGTAGTTATTCAAAATGCAATGACGCAAATGAATGCTGTATTACATATATCAATGAAATCTGTAGAACTTATTGAAGTAATGAATCGTCGTACGAAAGAAATTGAAGAGATTGCAACAATTATTACAACTATTGCAGGACAAATTAATTTACTTTCATTGAATGCAGCAATTGAAGCGGCACGAGCAGGCGAGCATGGCCAAGGTTTTGCAGTTGTAGCAAATGAGGTACGTAAACTAGCAGATCAATCGGCAATTTCAGCTAACCAAATAGCGACATCATTAAAAGGTATTCAAGAAGATTCATTGAAATCAGTGGAATCTATGAAAGAAATGAAAGAAGAAGTAGATACTGGTTCAGTACTTGTAAATGAAGCAGGAGAAGCTTTCAGTAAATTACGTACAATTATTGATCAGGTAAATCAACAAACGCATGCTGTTTCAGTAGCAACACAACAAATTGCAGCGAGTACAGAAGAAATTAATGCATCATTAGAAGAAACAGCTTCCATTACGGAAAATGCATTAAATAGTACGCAGAAGATTGCAGCAGCAACACAAGAACAATTAGCAATGATGGAAGAAACGGAAAGAGATATGGAAGATTTAAATAATATGGCGACAGAATTAAAAGAAACAGTAGATTATTTTAAAGTATAGTTGAACAAGAGAGAAATAATTTAATACGATTAGTTCAAATCACGATTTATGCATGGATGGTAGCTCGTATTTATATGCTATAAAAAAGATTTTCTTGCTATTTTTTAGCTTGAAAGTCTTTTTTTATGTAATTATATACGTTTGTCGGATAATACTAAATAGAAACAATGAAATATTTTCCCTTTGTGATAAATCTGTATATTTTGTTTTATCTGATTATTCAGATATAATAAAGATAAATAGATTAAAGATGATAAAGGGGTATATACATGCTTAAGAAGAAGCGTAAACGTTCAATAGGGAGAAAGATTTTTAAAGGGGTTTCTATTTTCATTATTATCTTTGCGTTAGTATTTAGTGGAGTGTTTTATAGTATATCTTCATACATCGTGAAATCACATGTATTAGCGAACTTCGAGAGAACGATTCAGTCCAGTATGTTAATTGTCAAAAAAGAAATTGACTTGTCACTAGTAGAGAGAGCGGTAGAGGACGAGCGAGAATCGGATAAACAAGCATTGGCACACTGGTTGAGTGAAAAAGAAGCACAATATGGTGTAGATCGAATTTATGTATTAGGAAAAATAGATAATGAAGAGTTTATGTTAAGAACTGGGGAATCCGCATTAGAACTAGTTAAATCGTCTTACTCATTCACGGAAGAAATAAACACCGCATTTTCTGGAACACCGATGTTAAGTGATCTGCGTCGCGATGAGTTTGGTGTACATAAGTCTGGCTTTACGCAAATAGATGAACAATTCAATGAACAGTTTGTTTTAGGAATTGATATGGATGCAACATTTATCGATGATTTAAACAACCTTATTTTATATGTGTGTATTGCGTTAACTGGTACGATGGTTGTAATTGGAGGAATATGTGCACGTTATCTTTTTGCAAAGCCACTGACGAAACGAATTAATTATTTACTAGAACATACAAAGAAGATGGCAGATGGAGACTTAACAACTGCTATTGAAGTAGCAGGAGAAGACGAGTTATCACAGCTAGCAAGTAGCTTTAACAATATGAATGAACAGTTACGCGATATGATGAAAAAAGTAGTGACAACATCGAATCTTGTTGCAACTGCATCTCATCTATTAGCAGAGCGAGCGACAGGAATGAAGACGAAAATTCTTGAAGCGGCAGCATCTGCGCAAGAAATTTCTTCAGGTAGTGAAGCAATTGTGAATGTGTCAGAGGAGAACGCACAGGCGATGGAGGAGATTACACAAGGTATTCAAGGTATTGCAGAGTCTTCAACGAGTGTGTTGGAGCAGGCGGAACTTGCGTCAGAAGAAGCAAAGAATGGGGATATAACGATTCAACATGCAATGAAGCAAATGAATTTGGTACTATATACATCAACCAAATCAGTGGGAATAATGGAAGTAATGAATCGTCGAACACAAGAAATCGAAGAAATTGCATCTATTATTACAAGCATTGCAGGTCAAATTAACTTGTTGTCGTTAAATGCAGCAATTGAAGCGGCCCGAGCAGGAGAGAATGGGAAAGGATTTGCAGTGGTAGCAAATGAAGTACGTAAATTGGCAGATCAATCTGCCGTTTCAGCTAGTCAAATTACAGCTTCGTTAAAAGGTGTCCAAGAAGATTCGTATAAATCAGTCGAAGCGATGAAGCAAATGAAAGCAGAAGTAGACGTGGGCTCTGTACTTGTAAATGAAGCAGGAGAAGCATTTAGTAAGTTACGTAGTATGATTGAATGTGTAAATGCTCAGACACATGCGGCTTCAGTAGCTACGCAACAAATTGCAGCTGGTGCAGAAGAAATTAGTGCGTCTCTAGAAGAAACGACTTCTATTACAGAAAGTGCGTTGTATAGTACGCAACAAATTACCGCCTCAACACAAGAGCAATTAATAACGATGAAAGAAAATGAGAAAGAGGTTCATGATTTAGAAGAAACAGCGAGGGAATTGAAGAAATCAGTAAGTTATTTCAAGGTATAACTCAAGGCATAACTACAAGCTGGAGTCTATATAGGCTCTAGCTTTTTTATTTTATGACAAATGTCATATGACATTCATGACACCTATGACTAACGAGCGCATCTGAAAGTTACTACAATAAAGTCATAAGGAGGCGGTCAATATGACAAGCGCAAATATCATTGAAGTGAACAATGTAACAAAAAATTTTGGAACAACAAAAGCAGTACAACATATATCATTTTCAATTCAAAAGGGAAGTATCGTTTCTCTCCTAGGGCCAAATGGAGCGGGGAAAACAACAACAATTTCGATGATGCTAGGGTTAGTACAACCAACAAGTGGAACGGTGGAAATGTTCGGGGAAAATCCAACATCACTATTAGTTCGTCAACGATTTGGAGCGATGTTACAACAAGTAAGCTTTATCGACAATGCAACAGTAGGTGAAACAATTGATTTATTTCGCTCCTATTACAAACACGCACTCCCAAAGCGTGAGCTATTACAACTAGCAGGATTGGAGAAAGAGGAGAAGGTAAAGACAGATAAATTATCAGGTGGTCAAAAGCGTCGTCTTAATTTTGCTTTAGCGATGGCAGGTGATCCAGAAATCCTTTTTCTAGATGAACCAACAGTTGGAATGGATGTTACGTCTAGACAAGTTTTTTGGGAGCGAATGGAGGAGTTAACGAACGAAGGAAAAACCATTATCTTAACAACACACTACTTAGAAGAAATTGAAAAAGTAAGCGATAGAATTATTATGATGAATGATGGTGAAATCATTGAAGATGGAACTCCACAACAATTAAAGAACAAGTTAACGAAGAAAGCAATTTCATGTGTAGCAATTAATGCAACAGAGGAACAATTAAAATCTCTAGCTGCGGTAATAGATGTAAAGAAAGAAAAAGAGAGATGGGTGCTTTATACAGACAATAGTGATGCAACATTATTAGCGTTAACATCAAGCAAGTTAGTTGTATCAGAGATTCAAATGGAGCAAGGCGGAATTGAAGAGGTTTACAAACAATTATTAGAGAGCGGGAGGAATAAATGATGAAGGCGTTTATGATGCAATGCCAGATGGAAGTGAAGCGTACGTTACGTAACAAAATTTTTGTAGGGGCATCGATTTTAATGCCAATTATGTTTTACTATATATTCACAAATGTTGTGAATACGAAAGTTCCAGATCAAGATGCATGGCAAGCAGAGTATTTAATGTCTATGACGGTCTTTAGTGTTATTAGTTCATCTATCTTTGCATTAGGTCTTCGTCTTGTACAAGAGAACGCAGCTGGATGGGCACAACTTATTCGTATCACTCCTTTATCATCCACAGCGTATTTCGGATCGAAAATTGCTGCTCAGTTAGTGATTAACTGTTTTACAATTATCGCCATTTTTTTAGCAGGGTATTTCATAAATGGTGTCGAATTATCAGCGTATGAGTGGATAATGAGTGGCACATGGATTTTACTCGGTTCGATTCCTTTTTTAGCATTAGGTACGCTAATTGGAACATTTAAGCGTATTGATACAGCGGCCGCTATTGGGAATGTCTTGCAGTTAGGATTAGCGATCCTTGGAGGGTTATGGATGCCGTTTTATGTATTACCAGACATGATGCAAAATATTGGGCAATGGTTACCCTCCTATCAATATGGTACAGGGGCATGGGGAATTATCAAAGGCAATACCCCTACTATAGAAAGTGTTGGGATTTTACTCGGCTACTTAGTTTTATTTATGGCACTATCTATATATATAAGAAGAAGACAGGAAGCGGTGTAAATGGAGAAAGAAAGATTTCGGGTTTTTCCGGAGAGCGTAGGGTGGTTCCCGCTTATATGGATGAGTTATTTGCTCCTCCCGGCGTATAATTTAACAAAATTTTCAACGATGCAAATGATCGTTGGGTATATATTGCTACTAATTTTTGCTATTTCGTATCGGAATGCTTACTTTGCGACAAAACATTATGCGTTGTGGGTAGGAATACAACTAGGTATTCTCTGTTATCTTAGTATATTTTATAGTTATCTATTTTTATATATGGGGTTTTTTCCCGCTAGTTTTATTGGATGGTATGAAAAGAAAAAAGGGTTTCTTGTTTCATATCTTATATTAGTTGGCGTTATGGTTATAACCATCGTTACTCATATCGATTCCCTTCTTTCAGATAACAATTTAGGCCACCTTTTATTTTTCTTTATCATATTAGTAGCGCCATTTGGTATGCGTTCTATCGCAGAGAAATCAAGACTTCAAGAACAATTAAACGAAGCAAATAAAAAAATCGAACAACTTATAAAGCAAGAAGAACGTCAGCGTATTGCCCGTGATTTACATGATACGCTTGGGCATACGTTATCGCTCATTACATTAAAAAGCCAATTAGTAGAAAAGTTAATTGATAAAGATCCAGAGCGTGCGAAAAGAGAAGTGAATGAAGTACAACAAACCTCTCGCTCTGCACTTAGACAAGTACGTGAGCTCGTATCAGAAATGAGAGCGATAAAAGTTGTCGAAGAATTAATTGAAGTAGAATGTATTTTAGAAGCGGCGAACATTTCGTTTACGTGTAGGGGAGATACCTCTTTATCAAAAGTATCGTTGTATAAACAAAATGTGATTAGTATGTGTGTGAAAGAAGCTGTAACGAATGTGATCAAACATAGCGGTGCAACGAAATGTTCCATTATATTAGAGCAAATAACAGGGCAATTAGCTATTCATATACAGGATAATGGGCGAGGAGTAGGAGAGACGTATCAGAAGGGAAACGGACTTCATGGTATGGAGGAACGCTTGTCCATTATTGATGGATTCGTTAACATTTCCTCGATACAAGGAACGCTTGTCACTATTACCGTGCCAATTATAGAAAAACAAGGAGAAACTGAGGTGATGGGATGATTTCAATTGTAATAGCTGAAGATCAACGTATGTTGCTTGGTGCACTAGGGGCGCTTCTTGATTTAGAAGAGGATCTTGAAGTGATCGGTCAAGCGTCAAATGGAGAAGAAGCGTGGAAGTTAGTACAAACATTGAAGCCAGATATATGCTTAATGGACATTGAAATGCCAATTAAGACCGGATTAGATGTGGCAGAAGCAATTCACAAGGCGAAGATTTCTAGTAAAGTTGTTATTTTAACAACGTTTGCGCGTGTTGGTTATTTTGAACGTGCGGTGAAGGCTGGAGTAATGGGGTATTTATTGAAAGATAGCTCAAGTGATGATTTAGCTGATTCGATACGAAATATTATGAAAGGAAAGCGTGAATTTGCACCGGAGCTTGTTTTTGGTGTCTTAAAAGAAGATAATCCATTAACCGAACGAGAGCGAGAAGTATTGAAGTTAATTGCAGATGGGATGACAACGAAAGAAGTATCAGGGGCGCTCTATTTATCAGCAGGAACGGTACGAAATTATATGTCTGAGATTTTGAATAAGTTAGAAGTGAAAAATCGGATTGAAGCAATTACACGTGCGAAAGAGAGGGGATGGATAATATGAATTATACGAAATATTACTTTATGCCAGCTTGTACGTTACTTGGATTAGGGATTGGGATGGCATTCGGGCACACAACACCTGGAGTTTTAATTGGTATTGGAGCGGGCTTGTTTTTTATGGCATTATTTGGACATGAGGATAAAGACGAATAAATAAAATGAGGATTGGTGTGTACCAATCCTCATTTTATTTCAAGGACGCCCCCGTCTATTCGTTTGTATCCACGTAGTTTAGATAGTTCTTCCACTAATTGAAGCATTGCTTTATCCTTTGCTTTGCTTTCTACCATCACATCAAAATCAAGCTTGCATGTCTTAGCTATCTCGAAGAAAGGTTGTACAAAGGTCATATCTACATACTCCGCATGGCTCCGAAATTCTTTTTCTGATTTTGGGGAGGAGATGTGTACTTTTGGAATGAGTTTGATATGTTGCCATGTATTGAATATACGAGGAAGCATGTTCTCAAGTATCTCATTGCTCCTATTAGCAAGATGATGATGATAGTCAAATACAAGTGGGATATTTTCTTTCTCGCATACAGCAAGTGTTTCTTCGGCTGTGTACGTTTTATCATCGTTTTCTAATGTCATTTGCTTTTTAATAGGTATAGGAAGTAATTGAATATTCTCATGGAAACGTTCAATTGCTTTTGCTTTGTTTCCGTATGCACCTCCTACATGTATATTCAACATGGATTCTTCTTCAAGCCCCATCGCTTTTAATACATTGTAGTGATACGTCATATCTGTAACAGCATTTTGGGTAATCGTTTCTTTATCAGATGTAAATAAGGTGAATTGTCCCGGATGGAAACTGACGCGCAAGTTATGGTTTTTCACAATCTCTCCAAGCTCTTTCCACTCTTTATCAAAAAGAGAGATATAGTCGAACTCTACCTCTCGGTGAGTAGCGAGTGGGACAATGGTAGAGGATATGCGATATAAGGGAATACCATGTGCAATGTTATAGAAAAGGGCACGCTTTGTATTCGTAATATTTTGTTTCGTGATTGCATACATTTTTTGCTGGCGTTCTTCTTTTTCAAGCGTTTGCCATCGTTTGAAGGTCATCGTCTTTGCAGGAGAAGAATCCCACAAAGAAGTGGCGTGTGCAACATAACCAAATCGAACGAGCATTGTTTTCCCTCCTTACATAAAGGTTGCAACTAACTTTGCAATCTTTTCTTTTACTTTCTCTGCAAAGGAAAGGTGAGCAAAGTAATCACGAGGGATTTCTTCAGACTTTGCTAAGTCTTCTTGCAGAACATCTTTTACATGTGAGATAAATTGTTTGTCATAAATTAAACAGTTCATTTCGTGATTTAGGAATAAACTTCTTAAGTCAAAGTTTGCCGTCCCGATATCGCAAACTACATCATCAACAAGAATTACCTTTGCATGAAAGAATCCATCTTTGTAATGGTATAAATTGCATCCAGCAGCTAACAATTGACGGAAGGAAGGGAACTCAGCCTCACGTACAAGGGGATGATCAGCTTTTAATGGAACAAGGATTGTAATTGTAACGCCTCTTTTAACGGCTTGTAGCAATGCTTCTATAATTTCAGTGTTAGGGATGAAATAAGGTGTACCAATGAATAAGTTGTCCTCCGCTTTATGAATAAGCTCTAGGAAGGTGTGCTTTAAATATGCACCATCTGTTGGAACAAATTTGTGAGCCATAGAACCTTTTGGAAGCGTAGGGAAGTACCTCGTTTCTTTCAACAGGTCCTCCTTTGTATCATCACACCAATCGTGCAAGAATTGTTCTTGTAAATCTTGTACACCTTCTCCCTCGATTCGTAAATGATAATCACGCCACTTCCCTAGTTCCTCATTCAAACCTAAATACTCTTTTCCGATATTGAAACCACCTAAATAGCCGATTTTCCCATCGATCACTGTAATTTTTCGATGATTACGTTGATTTAAGGAATAGAAAAAGAAAGGAAGTCGTATTTTATGACAAAAGGAAAAGTGTACACCAGAGGCACGTAGTGATTTAATCGTTCGCTGAGATAATCGGTAACTTCCGATTCGATCAAGTAATAGACGCACTTCTACGCCTTCTTTAGCTTTCCGCTTTAATAATGCAAGAAATTGCTGGCTTACTTCATCATTTTTTACAATATAAAACAAAATATGAATATGATTCGTGGCACATTCAATTTCGTAAAATAACGTTTCGTATAGCGTCTTTCCATATGTAATAAGTGAGATATCACCATGTCGTAATGGAAATGTTCTTTGTGTCACTTTTTGTAGTTGTTTTTTTCTTCCTAACATGAAGTCAATAGGAAGCCATAACAAAAGGAAAAGTAAACAAATGAGCAGCAGTTTTAGTACAGCCATCGCATGTCATCCTCATCCATTCAAAGTAAGTTGTATAAATGTTCGTTTTTGTTTCCTTCTATTTTGTCGAATTAACAAGAAAAATATAGGTGAATATGATTGAAATTTAATGGAAAAAAATTTGACTGAACATTCATTCAGTATATAATAGAAATAGATATTCTTTTCAGAAAATTTAGTGAAATAATGTTTAGCATGATTTAGAAGGAGGGGGAGCAAATGGGCACATGGTTAATAGTGAACTGGGTAGCGTTTCTTGCAATTACGGCGTATGGTCTTTACTTATTCGGATATTTAATTAAGACGCGAATGGAATACATTAAGCTCGGGAAGAAGGTAGAGTTTGATAAGCAGTACAAAGAGCGTCTAAATAAGATTTGGATCAATGTGTTCGGGCAAAAAAAGTTGTTGAAAGATAAGAAGAGTGGAATCATTCACGTTCTGTTCTTCTACGGATTTATTCTTGTTCAGTTAGGGGCGATGGACTTTGTTTGGAAGGGATTACAACCAGGAGGACATTTACCACTTGGGTTCTTCTATAAAGGATTCACGTTCTTCCAAGAAATTGTGACATTTTTAATTTTAGTGGCGGTTGTTTGGGCATTTTATCGTCGTTATATTGAGAAACTTGTTCGTTTAAAACGTGGATGGAAATCGGGCTTAGTGTTGATTTTTATTGGGGGATTAATGATTTCTGTTTTAGTTGGAAACGGAGCAGGTTTGGTTTGGCATAATGAAGGATTTACATGGTCAGAACCGGTTGCGTCTTCGATTGCATGGGTACTTAGTGGTATAGGAGAAACGGCGGCAATCGTTATTTTCTATATTTCATGGTGGATTCACCTTGTTATTTTACTAACATTTTTAGTATATGTTCCACAATCAAAACATGCACATTTAATCGCAGGACCAGCAAATGTCTTTTTTAATAGGTTGACAAATGTCGGAAAATTAGAAAAAATAGACTTTGAGGACGAATCTCAGGAATCATTTGGTGTAGGGAAGATTGAAGACTTTACACAACATCAATTAATTGATTTATACGCATGTGTAGAATGTGGTCGTTGTACGAGTATGTGTCCTGCAACAGGAACAGGGAAGATGCTGTCACCGATGGATTTAATCTTGAAATTACGTGACCATCTAACGGAAACAGGGGCAATTGTGACGTCACGTTCTCCGTGGGTTCCACAATTTGCATTTGGACAGACAAAAGGAAATCAGTTGGCAATGATAAGTCGAACAGAAGGTCATCAAGAATCAGCTGCAACACTTGAGCGTCCTAGCTTAATTGGTGAAGTTATTACGGAAGAAGAAATTTGGGCGTGTACGACATGTCGTAACTGTGAGGATCAATGTCCAGTTATGAATGAGCATGTAGACAAGATTATTGATTTACGCCGTTACCTTGTGTTAACCGAAGGGAAGATGGAACCAGATGCGCAACGCGCCATGACAAATATTGAACGTCAAGGAAATCCATGGGGATTGAATCGTAAAGAGCGCGAAGCGTGGCGTAAATTACGTGATGATGTGCATATTCCAACGGTAAAAGAAGCAACGAAAGCAGGAGAAGAATTTGAGTATATCTTCTGGGTTGGTTCAATGGGAGCCTATGATAACAGAAGCCAAAAGGTTGCCTTATCGTTTGCGAAGTTATTGAATGTTGCTGGTGTGAAGTTTGCAATACTTGGAAACAAAGAAAAGAATTCAGGAGATACACCACGTCGTTTAGGAAATGAATTCTTGTTCCAAGAGTTAGCGACGAAGAACATTGATGAGTTTGAGAAGGCTGGTGTGAAGAAAATCATTACAATTGATCCACATGCCTATAACACATTTAAGAATGAGTATTCAGACTTTGGCTTAGAAGCTGAAGTTTATCATCATACAGAATTGTTAGCGAAATTAGTGAAAGAAGGTAAGTTGAAGCCGATGCATGAAGTGAATGAGACAATTACATTCCACGATTCATGTTACCTTGGCCGATATAATGAAGTATATGAACCACCACGTGCAATCTTGAAGGCTATTCCTGGCGTGAAACTAGTGGAAATGGAACGCAATCGTGAGAAAGGAATGTGCTGTGGTGCTGGTGGGGGATTAATGTGGATGGAAGAAACAACAGGTAATCGTATTAACGTAACGCGAACAGAGCAGGCATTAGCTGTGTTCCCAACTGTTATTAGTTCTGGCTGTCCATATTGCTTAACGATGTTAAGTGATGGAACGAAAGCAAAAGAAGTCGAAGAATCTGTCCAAACTTTAGACGTAACAGAAATTCTAGAAAAATCAGTCCTAGGTCTATAGTGCAACCTTTGAGTCGATAGAGGCCTCCTTTATAGAGGAATGTGTTGCACGTTATATGAATCATGAAGTAGAAGGCATACACCGTAGAGAGCAAGATGAAAATCTGTTTTGTTCGTCATAGTGTATGCCTTCTTTTCATACATATTACTGATTGAGCGTTCGCTCAAATAGAAGGAGTGGGGAAAAAGAATGACTAGAACTGTTATTGTAAGTGGAGCAAGAACACCGATTGGGAAATTTGGTGGTGCGTTTGGTTCGTTAAAGGCAGCTGATTTAGGTGGTATCGTTATTAAAGAGGTCTTGAAGCGAGCAGACGTTGATGGAAGTGATGTTGGAGAGGTAATTTTTGGTACAGTATTGCAGGCTTCTCAAGGACAAATTCCGTCACGTCAAGCAGCAATAAAAGCTGGTCTCAATTGGGATGTAAAGACAGAAACAATTAACAAAGTATGTGCATCTGGCTTACGTAGCATTACATTAGCAGATCAAATCATTCGCTGTGGTGACGAATCATTGATTGTTGCTGGTGGTATGGAGTTAATGAGCAATGCACCATACTACTTAGAAAATGCAAGATGGGGTTATCGCTTAGGGAACAGTGAAGCAAAAGATTCCATTTTAGCAGATGGTATTACGTGTGCATATTCGGGCTTACACATGGGCATTTACGGTGGAAATGTTGCTGCGGAACATAACATTTCAAGAGAGCGTCAAGATGAGTGGGCTGTTAATAGTCATTTAAAAGCTGTAAAAGCGCAAAAGGAAGGTTTATTCAAAGATGAAATCGTACCAGTCGAAGTTCCACAACGAAAAGGAAACCCATTGTTAGTAGAGGTGGATGAGGGTCCACGTGCAGATACAACATTAGAAAAGTTGTCAACATTGCGTCCTGCTTTTGATAAGAATGCAACGGTAACAGCAGGGAATGCTTCTTCTATTAATGACGGAGCAGCGGCAGTTGTGTTAATGAGTGAAGAACGTGTGTTAGCAGAAGGAAAAAAACCATTTGCATATGTTTTGGGTCACGCGGCAATTGGTGTAGAAGCGAAAGATTTCCCTCTAACGCCAGGATACGCAATTAATGCGTTATTAAAGAAAACAGGAAAAACAGTGGACGAAATTGACTTATTTGAAGTAAATGAGGCATTTGCGCTTGTTGCAGTAGCGTGTGAAGAAACAGCAGGTGTCGATTTAAGTAAAATGAATGTAAATGGTGGTGCTGTTGGACTAGGGCATCCAATTGGCGCAAGTGGATGTCGTATCGTTGTGACGTTAATGCATGCATTAAAGCAACGTGGTGGCGGCATTGGTATTGCGGCGATTTGCAGCGGCGGCGGTCAAGGTGATGCAATTATGATTGAAGTACCGAAAAGTGAATAATCTTTTTGTCTAAACATACTGTCACAAGGCATACATCTGTATTCCTTGTGATGTGTGTGTATCTTAACGAAAGGGATGTGACGAGAAGAATGAACGTACAAAATATCATGGTTATTGGAGCAGGGCAGATGGGGGCTGGTATCGCCCATGTATGTGCAGCGGCAGGTTATCGTGTTTGGTTACAAGATATTCAAGAAGAGCAAGTGACACGAGGACTCGAAACAATTACACGTAACCTTGCAAGACAAGTAGAAAAGGGACGTTTAACAGAAGAAGAGAAAGTGAATATTTTGCAACGTATTACACCTACTACTGACATTTCTCCAGTAAAAAACGTAGAACTTGTCATCGAAGCAGTGATTGAAAAGATGGACATTAAGAAAGCTATTTTCCGCCAATTAGATGAATTAGCACCGTTACATACTATTTTAGCGACAAATACATCGTCTCTTCCTATTACAGAATTAGCAGCAGTAACGAAGCGGCCAGAAAAAGTAATTGGTATGCACTTCATGAATCCAGTACCAGTGATGCAGTTAGTAGAAATTATACGTGGCCTGCAAACAGGGGATGCGGTGTATGAGACGATTGAAGCAGTAACAAAAAGTGTTGGTAAGACGCCAATTGTTGTGCATGATTTCCCTGGATTTGTGTCCAATCGTATTTTGCTGCCGATGATTAACGAAGCCATTTATACGTTATATGAGGGTGTGGCAACGAAAGAAGCCATTGATGGCATTATGAAGCTTGGGATGAATCATCCGATGGGACCATTAACCTTAGCTGATTTCATTGGCCTTGATACATGCCTCTATATCATGGAAGTACTACATGAGGGATTAGGGGATGATAAGTATCGCCCTTGTCCATTGTTACGAAAGTACGTACATGCAGGATGGCTTGGTAAGAAAAGTGGAAGAGGATTTTATGAATACAGTTAATTTGCTCACGTAGAGGGGGTAAGTGTGTGTTTACAGCAGAACAACAAAACATGCAACGTATCATCCGAGACTTTGCACAAAAGGAAATAGCTCCTTTTGTGCCACAGATGGAGCAAGGAGTGTTTCCGACAAAAGTAGTGAAACAAATGGGTACATTAGGATTAATGGGTATCCCTATCCCTAACATCTACGGTGGCATGGAGGCGGATTTTACATCGTATATTATTGGATTACACGAACTTTCAAAAGTAAGCGCTACCATAGGGGTGATTCTTGCTGTGCATACGTCTGTATGTACAAATCCTATTTTGTACTTCGGTACAGAGGAACAGAAGAAAAAATACGTGCCGAAGTTAGCGTCTGGGGAGTACATAGGCGCTTTTGCTTTAACTGAAACGCAAGCCGGATCAGATGCAGGGAATATTCGCACAACAGCAGTCAAAAAAGATGATTATTATGTATTGAATGGCTCCAAAGTATTCATTACGAACGGTGGAGAAGCAAATGTCTATATCGTATTTGCGAAGACGAACTTGAATAAAGGGGCAAGAGGTATTTCAGCTTTTATTGTAGATGCCGATACGGAAGGATTTATCGTTGGTAAAGATGAGAAGAAGATGGGATTACACGGCTCTCGGACGGTGCAATTAACATTTGAAGATATGAAACTACGAAAGGAGAGTTTGCTAGGAGAAGAAGGAAGAGGCTTTAGTATTGCCATGGCTAACCTTGATGTAGGTCGTATTGGTATTGCAGCACAAGCACTTGGGATAGCAGAAGCAGCATTTGAATATGCGCTTCGATATGCGAAGGAAACGTACAGAGAAGGACAATTACTACTAGATAATCAGCTTATCGCAGGTATATTTGCCGAGATGGCGACGACTATTGAAGCTGCGAAACTATTAGTCTACCGGGCTGCCTCTTTGAGGGAACGAGGGGTGAAATGTAGCAAAGAAGCCTCGATGGCAAAAGTATTTGCTTCCAAAACGGCAGTAGATATAGCCACGAGAGTTGTTCAATTAGTTGGTGAATACGGTGCAACAACAGAGACGCCAGCTGAGCGTTATTTCCGAGATGCGAAGATTACCCAAATATACGAAGGTACGAGTGAAATACAACGTATCGTGATTAGTAAACATATATGAACCAGGGGGAATAGAAAATGAATTTTCACTTATCAGCAGAACATGAAATGATTCGAAAAATGGTACGCGAATTTGCAAAAAATGAAGTGGAACCGACAGCCGCTATTCGTGACGAGGAAGAGCGCTTTGACCGAACAATCTTTGATCAAATGGCATCGCTGGGCTTAACAGGTATTCCGTGGTCAGAGGAATATGGCGGTATCGGTAGTGACTATTTAGCGTATGTAATTGCGGTAGAAGAATTATCTCGTGTATGTGCATCTACTGGCGTAACATTATCGGCCCATACGTCATTAGCTGGATGGCCGATTTATACATTCGGAACAGAAGAACAGAAGCAAAAATATTTACGTCCAATGGCAGAAGGAACGAAGATGGGGGCATATGGCTTAACTGAGCCAAATTCAGGATCGGATGCAGCAAGCATGCGTACAACAGCTGTGCGTAACGGGGATCATTACGTATTAAATGGTTCGAAGATCTTCATTACAAACGGTGGCGAAGCGGATATTTATGTTGTGTTTGCTCTAACAGATCCATCATCGAAACATAAAGGGACAACAGCATTCATTATTGAAAAAGATACGCCAGGATTTTCAGTTGGTAAGAAAGAGAGCAAATTGGGTATTCGTTCTTCCTTAACGACAGAAATTATCTTTGAAGATTGCAACGTACCAGTTGAAAATGTATTAGGAGTAGAAAATGAAGGGTTCAAAATTGCGATGCAAACATTAGATGGAGGTCGAAATGGTATTGCAGCACAAGCAGTAGGAATTGCACAAGGAGCGCTAGATGCGGCTGTTTCGTATGCGAAGGAGCGTCATCAATTTGGAAAGCCGATTATTCAGCAACAAGGAATTGCGTTCAAGTTAGCTGATATGGCGACGAGTGTAGAGGCGGCGAGATTATTAACGTATCAGGCAGCTTGGTTAGAGTCGCAAGGGCTACCATATGGAAAGCAATCGGCAATGTCAAAGTTATTTGCGGGAGATATCGCGATGCAAGTAACAACAGAGGCAGTACAAGTATTTGGTGGATATGGCTATACAAGAGACTATCCAGTTGAGCGTTACATGCGTGATGCGAAGATTACGCAAATTTATGAAGGTACACAAGAAATACAAAGGCTTGTTATTTCAAGAATGTTATAGAAGGAGTATTTTCGAGAAAAGGTGGTTGAGAACAATGAAGCCAACCATACATGCCTCTGTGAAAGATGAAAAGCTCATTGCGCTACGACGAAGTCAACTCATTAATGGCGCGATGAGCCTTTTTAAACAAAAAGGGTTTCATCGCACAACAACGCGAGAAATTGCAAAAGAAGCAGGATTTAGTATTGGTACGTTATATGAATATATTCGTACGAAGGAAGATATTTTGTATTTAGTATGTGACAGTATTTATGGAGAAGTACGAACACGCCTTGAAAGTGTCATTACGAGTAGTGACGGTTCGCTGCAAAATGTCATTGTGGCAATGTCGAACTACTTTAAAGTAATGAATGACTTGCAAGATGAAGTGTTATTCATGTATCAAGAAGTGCACTCACTTTCTAAGGAATCAAGGAAATATGTACTTCAAAAAGAATTAGACATGGTTAGAATGTTTGAAGTGTTACTCTCTCAATGTGTTAAGAACAATGTAGCTTCTTTAACAGAAACGGAAGTGAAGTTTCTTTCTAATACTATTTTTGTACAAGGACAAATGTGGGCATTTCGTCGTTGGGTGATCCAGAAGCTTTTCACAATGGAAGAGTATATTACGATGCAAGCAACATGGTTAACAGAGTTTATCCAAAGCAAAGGGACGGGGGTTAACAAATGATTGTATCAGATGTATATGAAACGACGTGTAAAGTTCGTTTTGTTACAGCTTCTAGCTTATTTGATGGTCATGATGTTTCAATTAATATTATTCGTCGTTTGTTGCAATCAAGTGGGGCAGAAGTCATTCACCTTGGACATAACAGATCTGTCGAAGAAATTGTGCGAGCTGCTATTCAAGAAGATGTACAGGGTATTTGTATTTCTTCCTATCAAGGTGGTCATATGGAATATTTTAAATACGTGTATGACTTGCTACAAGAAAAAGGAGCATCGCATATTCGCGTATATGGTGGCGGAGGAGGAGTTATTCTTCCTAGAGAAATTGAGGAACTACATCAATACGGTATTGCTCGTGTATTTTCACCAGAGGATGGCCGGAAATTAGGGTTGCAAGGTATGATTAATGAAATGTTGAAGGAATGTGACTTCCCAACAATCCGAGATTTGACAGACGATTTAGAGCGAAACGGACATTTAGATATTTTACAAATTGCGAAATTAATTACATGGGTGGAGAAAAATGTTGGGAACCAGCAAGGGGATGTTTTGGAGCGGATCACGCTTCAAGAAGGAAAAGCGCCAGTCATTGGTATTACGGGGACAGGCGGGGCTGGAAAAAGCTCATTAACAGATGAATTAATTCGTCGTTTTTTGCAAGAGTTTCCTGAAATGAAAATTGCGATTTTATCTGTAGATCCGACAAAACAAAAGACAGGTGGGGCATTATTAGGTGACCGTATTCGTATGAATGCTATTCATTCACCAAACGTATACATGCGAAGTTTAGCAACGAGGGGATCGCGCTCAGAGTTATCACCAGCTGTGAAAGATGCAGTACGTGTATTGCGAGCAGCCCTTTTTGATTTAATCATTGTAGAGACAAGTGGTATCGGACAAGGGGATGCAGAAGTTGCAACAGTGAGTGACATTAGTATGTATGTGATGACGAGTGAGTTCGGTGCACCAACGCAGTTAGAGAAAATTGACATGATTGATTATGCGGATTTAATAGTTATTAATAAGTTTGAGCGTAAAGGTTCAGAGGATGCGCTAAGGCAGGTACAGAAGCAATATCAGCGAAGTCGTGTGTTATTTGAGAAACAACTAGATGAGATGCCTGTATACGGAACAATTGCAAGTCAGTTCAATGATATAGGTACAAATAATGTTTTTTTGAAGCTTGTTGATTTAATGAATGAAAAGGCAAATAATTCTCTTACAACGAAATGGATTAAACCAGGAAAAGTAGAAAAGCAAAATGTTATTATCCCAACAGATCGTCGTTATTATTTACGCGAAATCAGTGATACAGTAAGAAAATATCATCGTGATAGCAACAAGCAAGCAGAGATCGCATCAAAGGTATATCAATTAGAGGGAGCAATTGATGCGCTGCAGGAGCAACCTGCTACCGTTACTACGGTACTTACAAAAGAAAAGAAACGATATGAAAATACCTTGTCAACAGAAGCGAAGTATATCCTCGACTCGTGGAACAATATGAAGGAACGTTATACTTCTGATACGTATGTAACGAAAATTCGTGACAAAGAAATTATAACAAAATTAATCACAACAACATTATCTGGAACAAAAATCCGCAAAGTACTCTTACCAACATACAAAGACTATGGTGATATTTTAACGTGGGTACGTACAGAAAATGTACCTGGTTCTTTCCCTTATACAGCCGGAGTATTCCCATTTAAACGAACAGATGAAGATCCAAAGCGACAATTTGCTGGAGAAGGTCCACCTTCAAAGACGAATGCACGCTTTCACTATTTATGCAAAAATGACGTAGCGAAACGTTTAAGTACTGCATTTGATTCCGTAACATTATACGGAGAAGACCCTTCATATCGTCCAGATATTTTTGGGAAAATTGGAGAAAGTGGTGTGAATGTTTGTACGTTAGATGATATGAAGGAGTTGTATAGTGGTTTTGATTTATGCCATCCATCGACCTCTGTATCTATGACGATTAACGGCCCAGCTCCAATTTTGTTAGCGATGTTTATGAATACTGCAATTGATCAGCAAGTGGAAAAGCGTGAGCAAGAGCTTGGTAGAATGTTAACGACTGAAGAATATATAGAAACGATGCAAAAAACATTGCAAACGGTACGTGGTACGGTTCAGGCGGATATTTTGAAAGAAGACCAGGGCCAGAATACGTGTATTTTTTCGACGGAGTTTGCGCTTCGTTTAATGGGAGATATTCAAGAGTACTTTATTCAACAAAAAGTACGTAACTATTACTCTGTATCTATTTCTGGTTATCATATTGCAGAGGCAGGAGCGAATCCAATCTCCCAATTAGCTTTTACACTAGCAAACGGCTTCACATATGTTGAATATTACTTAAGCAGAGGAATGCATATTGATGACTTTGCACCTAACTTATCGTTCTTCTTTAGCAATGGATTGGATGCGGAATATAGCGTAATTGGTCGCGTCGCACGACGTATTTGGTCAATTGTGATGCGTGATAAATACGGAGCAAATGATCGGAGTCAAAAATTGAAGTATCACGTTCAAACGTCTGGCCGTTCCTTGCACGCACAGGAAATTGCTTTCAACGATATTCGTACGACGCTTCAAGCACTAATGGCTCTTCATGACAACTGTAATTCACTTCATACAAATGCATATGATGAAGCAATTACAACACCTACAGAAGAATCTGTGCGACGTGCGATGGCAATCCAACTTATTATTACGAAGGAACATGGATTAACGAAAAATGAAAATCCTTTGCAAGGTTCGTTCATTATTGAAGAGTTAACACATCTTGTAGAAGAAGCAGTGCTACAAGAGTTTGAACGGATGAATGACAGAGGTGGCGTATTAGGTGCAATGGAAACGCAGTATCAACGTGGGAAAATTCAAGATGAATCGATGCATTATGAGATGCAAAAGCATAGCGGGGAATTACCGATAATTGGTGTGAACACGTATTTGAATCCAAATGAATCGTTAGCTGAGGAATTAGATAATTTAGAAATAGCACGGTCAACATATGAAGAAAAAGAATTACAAATAATCAATTTACAATCCTTCCATGAGAAACATGCGGAGAGAGTAGAAGAAGCACTCCTACGTTTAAAAGAGGCAGCGATGTCAAACGCCAATATATTCGCTGAATTAATGGAAACAACAAAAGTTGCGAGCCTGGGGCAAATTACGAAAGCGTTATATGAAGTTGGTGGACAATATCGCCGTAATATGTAATGGTGAGCAGGTATATTCATGTACGAATATACCTGCTTTATTTACTAGGAGGGTGCGGTGTTGGAATAGGGGGGATTGTGGTAAGCTAATGCATATTAGTTGAAATTGATAGCTATACACTTCACAATGCTAAGAAAGAAAGGAGTGAACGTATGATTACATTTGAACATGTATCAAAAGTTTATCCAGATGGTACGAAAGCGGTAAACGATTTAAATTTACATATTGAAAAAGGAGAGTTCTTCGTCTTTATTGGACCAAGTGGCTGTGGGAAAACAACGACGATGAAAATGATGAACCGTCTAAATGAGGTGACTTCGGGAACAATTCTTATTAATGGAAAGGAAATCCACGACTATAATATCCACGAACTACGTAGAAATATTGGCTACGTTCTACAACAAATTGCGTTATTTCCACATATGACAGTTGAGGAAAACATTGCGGTTGTACCTGAACTAAAAAAATGGTCAAAAGAAAAAATCCACAAACGCGTAACAGAGTTATTAGAGATGGTCGAATTAGATCCTCAAGTCTATCGGCATAAAAAGCCCAATGAACTTTCCGGTGGTCAGCAACAACGGATAGGAGTTATTCGTGCATTAGCAGCAGACCCGGATATAGTGTTAATGGATGAACCATTTAGTGCACTGGACCCAATCACAAGAGAACAATTACAAAATGAAATGAAAGAGTTACAACAGAAAATCAAGAAAACGATTATTTTCGTTACACATGATATGAACGAAGCACTTTTACTAGGAGATAGGGTTTGCTTGATGAGAAAAGGGGAAATTGTACAGTGTGATACACCGCAAATGATTGTACAACAACCGGCGAATGACTTTGTTCGTGAGTTTCTCAGTACGCATACGAATACATATAACATAGAAGAAATGATAGACACAGATTTCAAACCGTTTAGTTCAGAAGCGGAAGTAAATGTGACAAGAGAGAAGTTCTTTGTACTTGATGCACAAGGTGTTGTTCGCGGAATAACAGAGAATGGGGAAATTCGATCGACAGAAGCAGTTCTTTCAATGGATACGAATATAGAAGAAGTAATGAAAAAGTTAACGGAAGTGGGGATGCTAGCTGTAGAGAAAGAAGGAAGAGTAATTGGAGTCATCACAAATGAGAGTGTGGTTCGATATTTACACCGCTCCATGCAAGAAAAGGTGGTAAGTAGTAATGGATAGTTTGTTTCAAGTATTCGAGGATAGGCAAGAGCAAGTGATAAAAGCGTTACTTGAGCATATTCAGCTATCACTCATTGCATTAATTATGGCTGTGGTTATTGCGGTGCCACTTGGGATTTTCTTAACGAGAAGAGAGAAAATTGCGGAGGGTATTATCGGTGCATCAGCAGTTCTTCAGACTATTCCTTCATTAGCTTTATTAGGTCTATTAATTCCACTTGTGGGAATTGGAAAAGTACCGGCTATTATTGCGCTTGTTGTGTACGCGTTATTACCAATCTTACGTAATACGTATACAGGAATTAAAGAAATAGACACCGCACTTGTCGAAGCTGCCAAAGGGATGGGAATGACAAGTCTTCAACGTCTTGTGAAAGTAGAATTACCACTTGCATTTCCAGTTATGATGGCAGGCATTCGAACGGCGATGGTGTTAATTGTTGGAACAGCAACCTTGGCAGCTTTAATTGGAGCAGGTGGTTTAGGAGAAATTATTTTACTCGGTATCGATCGAAATGATCATCTGTTGATTCTATTAGGAGCGATTCCAGCTGCATTACTTGCCCTTATTTTTGATGGGCTCCTTCGGATTGTGGAAAAAATATCTTCTGCAAAATCGATGAGGACGACTGGAATCGTTGTTGTTATTGTCTTTATGATAATGGCAGCTCCTATGTTAGCAACTAAATCGAGCAAAGCAGATTTAGTTATTGCTGGGAAGCTTGGATCAGAACCAGAAATATTAATTAATATGTATAAGCTGCTTATTGAGGAGTATACGGACTTAGAGGTGGAACTAAAACCAGGGTTCGGAAAGACTTCGTTTGTTTTTAATGCGTTAGAAGCTGGGGAAGTTGATATTTACCCTGAGTTTACTGGAACAGCGCTTTTTACATTCTTGAAAGAAACAAATACCTCTAATGAGAAAGCTGCTGTGTACAAACAAGCAGCAGAAGGAATGGAAAAGGAATTCGGAATGAAGCTATTGCAACCAATGGCGTTTAATAATACGTATGCATTAGCGACAACGAAAGAGCTAGCAGCGAAACATAATTTACAGACAATTTCTGATTTGAAAAAAGTACAGACAGACGCAAGGGTAGGTTTTACACTTGAATTTTCAGATCGTGAAGATGGGTATAAAGGAATGCAAGATTTATACCATCTTACGTTTGCACAACTAAAGACAATGGAACCAAAACTTCGTTATACGGCAATCGAAGCAAATGAAATTGATGTAATTGATGCATATGCGACGGATAGTGAATTGGCACAGTATAATTTACATGTACTTCACGATGATTTATCCCTATTTCCTCCGTATCAAGGTGCGCCGTTAATGAAAAAAGAAACATTAGCGAAGTATCCAGAGCTAGAGGGTGTACTCAATAAATTAGCTGGGAAAATTATAGATGATGAGATGAGAAAGATGAATTATCTTGTGAATGTAGAAGGGGAAAGCGCTGCTGATATAGCCAAAGATTTCTTACAAGAAAAAGAATTAATTAGTAAATAAAAAGAGTGTCATCCATGTAACAGGTTTGTTACGTGGATGACACTCTTTTTTCTCTCTCTTTGTTTAGCTTGTTACTTGGCTTTATTTAGTTTCGGCAATGGTTTGGCAGTAGATTTTGTTACGACTGTTTCTTTTTTTAATTCTTTAAATAATGAAACAACCATCAAAATAATGACGAACGAGAACGGGAAGGCTGCGATAATAGCGGTTGTCTGTAATGTTGCTAATCCACCAGTATTTAGTAAGGTGGCAGCTAGTACAGAAATGATGATTCCCCATAATAACTTCATTCGATTACTTGGTGATAATCTACCATTACTTGCTTGCATTGCAACGATAAAAGTCGCTGAGTCCGCAGATGTCACGAAAAATGTTGTAATTAAGCAAAGTGTGATTAAAATTAAAATACTAGATAACGGTAAGTGTTGCAGTACAGCGAAAATACCAATTTCATTTCCTTTAGCTGCAATTTCATTTCCGATTCCAGCATTTGAGAATAACTCAAGGTAGATAGATGTGCCACCAAAGGCTGCAAACCATAAAAGACATACAAAAGTAGGTGCAAGCATGACACCGACAATAAATTCACGAATGGTACGACCTTTTGAAATACGGGCGATGAAGGAGCCAACAAATGGCGTCCAAGAAATCCACCAACCCCAGTAGAAGATTGTCCAATTTTGAATCCATTGTGCACTTTCTTCGTTAAATGGACTTAAACTAAGACTCATACTAGGAAGGTTTTGAATATAGGTTCCCATTGTTGTCGTAAAGTAGTCCATGATGAAGGTCGTAGGTCCAGTCACTAGTACAATAAGAAGCAGCAAACCTGCAAAAGTGATGTTTGCATTACTTAAATGTTTGATGCCCCGTTGTAGACCAGTTTGTGCAGAAAGTAAATAAAGCACTGTTACAATCGCAATTAGGATAAGTTGCGTTGTTAACGTATTTTCAATGGATGGAAATAAATAGCTTAAACCAGCAGAGATTTGTTGTGCCCCAATCCCAATCGTCGGAACGATACCAAATATAATTGCTAAAATTGCAAGAATATCAACAGTTTGACTAACGATAGAGGATGTGGATGGATTCTTAAATAGCGGTGTAATTGTCGAGCTAATGTTTCCGCGTTTGTTTTTACGGAACGTGAAATACGCAATTACTAATGCTGCCATTGCATATAATGCCCATGGATGTAGTCCCCAATGGAAGAATGAATAACGTAGGGCTAATCGGGCACTTTCGTGTGTAGCAGGGTCTCCTTGGACAGGGTTATAGAAGTGCGAGATTGGCTCGGCGATTCCAAAGAAGATAAGGCCGATTCCCATTCCAGCGCCAAATAACATGGCTAACCAGGTCAAGTACGAGAACTCCGGTCTGTCGTCGTCTTTCCCAAGTCGAATTGATCCATACTTAGAGAAGGCTAAATAAAAGGCTAGTACGACGAGAGAGGTCATAAGCAATGAATAGAACCATCCGAATTTTTGGAGGATATACGTATTCATAAAGGCTGTCACGTTTTCTAATGAGTACGGACCTAACCAATCGTTAGGGGTTATTCCCCAAAAAATGAATAAAATGGTAATTGTTAGTGTGGTTAATAGTACGTTGTTTCTTTTTTTGTGCACCAAATCACTCCTTGTTTTTTATAGTATTGTCAAATAGCAGCGAAAGGATTAAAAATATAACCCTCTCCTTTTCTTCCATATATTTAGTGTAACAAGGATTTTTAGTGAGCTCAAAGGTTTTATTTTGGTCGGATGAAAAAAAAGCAAAAAAAAGCCTTACTGGCCCTAGCATATTTCTAGTACTTTTGTTTATAATGAAAGATATGTATTCTGTTAGATTTGGAATAATGTTACACTACTGTACTTACTGTATCTATAAGGAAATTTACATATTACCATTAAGGATTGAAAGGACGTGCTTTCTTTGAAATTAGGTCAATATTCTCCAGAAGAATTAAAAGAATTATCAATGATAGAGCTTGCATATGAAATTATGCATTCAAAAAAGCAACCAGTTGTATTTCAAGAAGTTACAGAAGAAATTGCTTCTATTTTAGAATTATCTCGTGAAGAATTAGTTGCGAGAATTTCTCAATTTTATACAGATTTAAATATCGATGGACGTTTTATTTGTTTAGGTGACAATCGTTGGGGGCTACGTAGCTGGTATCCATATGAGCAAATCGATGAAGAAGTATTACCACAAACGAAGACGAAGAAGAAACGTGCGAAGAAATATGAAGAAGATTTATTAGAAGATGATTTAGAAGAAGTGGATGAGCTAGATGATGAGGATCTAGATGAAGAAGAGGACTTCGTTGATGAGTTTGAAGAAGACGAAGAAGAGGAAGAAGAAGAAGATTTATTAGAAGACGATTTAGACTTAGAAGAAGATTTCTCTGAAGAGGAAGAAGAGGAAGAAGAATTAGAGTATGATGAGTCAGATGCGGAAGAAGAGGAATTATAAGTTACCGCATAATAAATACGTAATTATTCATTTCACGAACGTCCTTGACTTTTCGTAAGAGAATGGGTAGAATCATGTTTGGGCTCTTAAAAAAGCTATTAACATGATTATGATGTGATCCAATTGCTCCCTGATTATTATATGAGGGGAGCAATTTTTTTGTTTTTTAGGGGTTATTCCTCCTATATATTAAGATAAATTGACTCGTTACATATCTCATTTTGTGACGGGTAAAAATAGAAAATAAGAAGTAGAAGAAGGGAGATTTACTTATGACAAAGTATATTTTTGTAACAGGTGGCGTAGTGTCATCTTTAGGAAAAGGAATTACAGCAGCTTCCTTAGGACGTCTGTTAAAAAACCGCGGATTAAACGTAACAATTCAGAAATTTGATCCATATTTAAACGTAGACCCAGGGACAATGAGTCCATACCAACACGGTGAAGTATTCGTAACAGATGATGGTGCAGAAACAGACTTAGACTTAGGTCACTATGAGCGTTTTATTGACATTAACTTAAATAAATATTCAAACGTAACAGCTGGTAAAGTATATTCGACAGTTCTTCAAAAAGAGCGTCGTGGAGATTACCTAGGTGGAACAGTACAAGTTATTCCGCATATCACGAATGAATTAAAAGAGCGTGTTTACCGTTCTGGTCGTGAAACAAATGCGGATGTTGTTATTACAGAGATTGGTGGGACAGTTGGTGACATCGAGTCATTACCATTCTTAGAAGCAATTCGTCAAATGAAGAGTGATATTGGTCGTGACAACGTGATGTATATCCACTGTACATTACTTCCATATATTAAAGCTGCCGGTGAAATGAAAACAAAACCGACGCAACATAGCGTAAAAGAATTACGTAGCTTAGGTATTCAACCAGACGTAATCGTATTACGTTCAGAAGCGCCAGTTCCTCAAGAAATGAAGGACAAGATTGCTCTGTTCTGTGACGTAGATGCAAAAGCAGTTATCGAATGTGTGGATGCAGACACACTGTATTCAATCCCATTAGCACTTCAAGAGCAACATCTAGATGATATTGTATGCAAGCATTTAAAATTAACATGCGAAGAGCCAAATATGGATGAGTGGAAAGCTCTTGTAGAGAAAGTAACGAATTTATCAAAAACAACTACAATTGGACTTGTTGGTAAATATGTAGAATTACAAGATGCATACATTTCTGTTGTAGAAGCACTTCGTCATGCTGGATACAAATTCGATTCAGAAATCGAAGTGAAATGGATTAATTCTGAAGAAGTAACAGCTGGAAATGTTCACGAAGTATTAGGTCATGTTGACGGTATTCTAGTACCAGGTGGTTTTGGCGACCGTGGTGTAGAAGGAAAAATCATCGCAACACAATATGCTCGTGAGAATAAGGTACCATTCTTCGGTATTTGCTTAGGTATGCAAGTAGCTTCTATTGAATATGCGCGTAACGTTCTAGGGCTAGAAGGAGCACATTCATCAGAGCTTGATCCAAATACGAAGTACCCAATTATCGACTTACTACCAGAACAAAAAGACGTAGAAGATTTAGGTGGAACACTTCGTCTTGGATTATATCCATGTAAGTTAGAAGCAGAAACGAAAGCATACGAAGCATATGGACAAGAAGTGGTGTATGAGCGCCATCGTCATCGTTATGAGTTCAACAACCAATTCCGTCAACAAATGGAAGAGGCAGGATTCATCTTCTCTGGAACAAGTCCAGATGGTCGTTTAGTAGAAATCATTGAAATTAAAAATCACCCATGGTTCGTGGCAGCACAGTTCCATCCGGAGTTTATTTCACGTCCAAACCGTCCACAATCATTATTCCGAGAGTTCGTTCAAGCTTCATTATCATACAGAGAAAGCAAATAAGTAGAAAAAAAAGACTTGTACACAAATGTGTACAAGTCTTTTTTTACATATATTCTTCTACAATTTCTTGTACGGTAAAGAAGAGTCCAAAATAAGCGAATAAAGCGACCATACTCGTTGGGAAACCGGTACGTGTACCATCTTCTGCGGGGATTAATCCACGGATAAGTTGTAAGTCGATATGAACATCAACGAAACTTTCTAATGATTCAATACCGTCTTGGATTGTAGAGATCCCTACAGCAGGAATTCCTGCTTCTTGCAGTTGTTTTGCAAATGTGACAATCTCTTCGTCTGTTGAATAACGACTAATAAGTAATACGCGATCCATTGGAGAGAGTTCTTCTACATGATGAAGTGCTTTTGCTTTTGGAAATGGTTCTTGTCCGTCTGTTGCTTCTAGTGTAACAGCATGCATTTCTTTTGCTCCGTATATGTATAAGTGACCATCACCGATAATTGCTTGTGCTACTAAGCGAGCACTATCTTCTAGGTTTATCTCTTCTTTTTCTGTGATTTTTTTTAAGCAGCCAAGGAGTTGGGTCGAAAAAATTTTTAACATAGTGTATTCCTCCGTTCTAGTGATATTAGAAATGGTTAATTATGTGCACTCGTCGTGATACAGTGATATAGATAGCGAGTTTGTTGTATCTTCTTTCGTAGAAAATCTAGCTTCTATCATATCTAAAAGGAAGTGTTCACGCAATCCTCTTTACCCTCTTTTAGGTAAAGAGGAAAAAGATGAGAAAAAGCATCATAGTTTTTAATACATGTTTTGTAAAAAACGGCAGGAAATGATATAACAGAAGTAGAAAAGTTTTCAAGATGAAAAGAAATAGATAGGCAAAGGGGGTTTGAAATTGAAAGCGAAATTACTTATTGTGGATGATCAATATGGTATTCGTATTTTATTAAATGAAGTATTCCAAAAAGAAGGGTACCATACATATCAAGCGGCAAATGGATTTCAAGCAATCGACATTGTCTTACAAGATAGACCAGACCTTGTAATTTTAGATATGAAAATTCCTGGAATGGACGGAATTGAAATTTTAAAGCGTATTAAAGAAATCGATCAAACAATTAAAGTTATCTTGATGACGGCATATGGGGAACTCGATATGATTCAAGAAGCGAAACAATTAGGAGCATTATCTCATTTTGCAAAACCATTTGATATCGATGAAATCAAAAGCGTTGTAAAAGAGGAGATTTTTGTTAAAAATTAGGTAGTGTTCACATGAAAGACAAAAAAAAATGAATGAAAGCGTTTGAAAAGGCAAACTTTATGTTTAATGCGGTTGAGATTTAGACATGAAATTGTTATCCTATAAAATGTAAGAGGTTCATCCGGTTTTGTTTTGTATATATTTAGGTGGTTTTTAATCATGTAGAGGAACAATATCGGGTAGAAAATGTGTCGTTATAAGGAGGATTTAACATGCCTTTAGTTTCAGCAAAAGAAATGTTAAACAAAGCGTTAGCAGGTAATTATGCAGTAGGTCAATACAATATCAATAACTTAGAGTGGACTCAAGCTATCTTAGCAGCTGCTGAAGAAGAGAAGTCGCCAGTTATTTTAGGTGTATCTGAAGGTGCTGCTCGTCATATGGGCGGATTCAACACTGTTGTAAAAATGGTTGAAGGTTTATTAATCGACATGAACATTACAGTTCCTGTTGCGATTCACTTAGATCATGGTTCAAGCTTCGAAAAATGTAAAGAAGCGATCGATGCTGGTTTCACATCAGTAATGATCGATGCTTCTCATCACCCATTTGAAGAGAACATTGAAACTACAAAGAAAGTAGTTGAATATGCTCATTCTAAAGGTGTTTCTGTAGAAGCTGAATTAGGAACAGTTGGTGGACAAGAAGACGACATTATCGCAGAAGGCGTAATCTACGCTGATCCAGCTGAGTGTAAAGAACTTGTTGAGAAAACTGGTATTGATTTCTTAGCTCCAGCTTTAGGTTCTGTTCATGGACCATACAAAGGTGAGCCAAACTTAGGTTTCAAAGAAATGGAAGAAATCAAAAATTCTACAAACTTACCATTAGTACTTCATGGTGGAACTGGTATCCCAACAGCGGACATCCAGAAGTCTGTCGCTTTAGGTACAGCGAAAATTAACGTGAACACAGAGAACCAAATCTCGTTCATGAAAGTTGTTCGTGAAGTATTAGCGAAAGACGCAGAAGCTTACGATCCACGTAAGATTATGGTTCCTGGTCGCGATGCAATTAAAGCAACTGTTATCGGCAAAATCCGTGAATTCGGCACAAGCAACAAAGCATAATTAAAGTTGTTCGATAATGATAAAACCGTCTATTGTTAGACGGTTTTATTTGTATCTTTCGTGAAAGCGCTTTAGAATAGGGAGGTGTCTTTTTGTCTTTGTTATTGATAGAGAAAAAGGATATCTTCACTTCTTTCACGAATACAATACATAAAGCGAGACTTTGCTCTACTCGAAATATTATAGCTCGTTACATCTCTGTTTACTCTGAGTAAAGAACGGAGAAGAAAAAGAGTGGTGTCTACATATATGTTTGTACATGATAGGAACGTGTGTTGTGCAAACTAGTAAATATGTGTATTGGTCATTATTTCTATGAATATGAAATAATGAAAGACATTGTCGCTAGAAGGGAGAAAAAAATGGAAAAATTGATCATTGAAGGTGGAGTCCCTCTTGCGGGTTCTATACGTATAAGTGGTGCGAAAAATAGTGCAGTGGCGCTTATTCCTGCCACAATTTTAGCAGATTCATCAGTGACAATAGGTGGAGTACCAACTATTTCTGATATAAAGATGCTAGGAGACTTACTTGAAGAGATTGGTGGAACGGTTTCCTATGATGGTGAGGACATGACGATAGATCCTTCCTGCATGGTATCCATGCCGCTTCCAAATGGAAAAGTAAAAAAACTACGTGCATCTTATTATTTAATGGGGGCGATGTTAGGACGTTTTAAGAAGGCGGTAATTGGCTTGCCAGGAGGTTGTCAT
The DNA here is from genome assembly GCF_014638355.1 of Priestia taiwanensis. GTDB lineage: Bacteria > Bacillota > Bacilli > Bacillales > Bacillaceae_G > Priestia_D > Priestia_D taiwanensis. The sequence continues at coordinate 27,269 of NZ_BMFK01000005.1, read as the reverse complement.
TTAGGACCAAGGCCAATTGACCAACATATTAAAGGATTTGAAGCTTTAGGGGCAACGGTTACCAATGAACAAGGTGCAATTTATTTACGAGCAGAGGAATTAAGAGGAGCACGGATTTATTTAGATGTTGTAAGTGTTGGAGCGACAATTAATATTATGCTGGCTGCTGTTCGAGCAAAAGGGCGTACAGTGATTGAAAATGCTGCTAAAGAGCCAGAAATTATCGACGTTGCGACGTTGTTAACAAGTATGGGGGCAAGAATTAAAGGTGCTGGAACGGATGTTATTCGTATCGATGGGGTGGATTCTTTGAAAGGATGTCACCATACAATCATTCCAGACCGTATTGAAGCAGGTACATATATGACATTAGCGGCGGCAGCAGGAGAGAGAGTAACAGTCGAGAATGTTATTCCGCAGCATCTTGAGTCTATTACAGCAAAGTTACGCGAAATGAATGTCCGTATTGATATAGATGATGATCAAATAACGGTATATGGTGGTCGACAGTTAAAAACAGTAGATGTCAAAACACTTGTTTATCCTGGTTTTGCTACGGATCTTCAACAACCGTTTACAGCGTTGTTGACGAAAGCAAGAGGAACAGGGGTTGTGACCGACACGATTTACGGAGCACGCTTCAAACATATTGATGAACTTCGTCGCATGAGTGCTAATATTAAAGCAGAAGGAAGAACAGCAATTATTACTGGACCTGTTGTACTCCAAGGAGCGAAAGTAAAAGCAAGTGATTTACGGGCGGGTGCTGCTTTAGTTATTGCGGGTTTAATGGCTGAAGGTATTACGGAAGTGACGGGACTTGAGCATATTGACCGTGGCTATGAACAGTTAGTAGAAAAGTTAACTGGTTTAGGCGCAAGAATCCGGCGTGAAAAAATGACTTCGGTGGAGATTGAGCAGCTGCAAAATTCGTGAATATAGATGATGTTTAGATGTACAAAGGATAGAAGTAAAGGGAGAACAAGGGGGAATTAAAATGGAAAGAAGTTTATCCATGGAATTAGTTCGTGTGACAGAAGCAGCAGCATTAGCTTCAGCACGATGGATGGGACGAGGAAAGAAAGACGAAGCAGATGATGCAGCGACAACAGCGATGCGTGATGTTTTCGATACGATTCCGATGAAAGGGACAGTTGTTATCGGTGAAGGGGAAATGGATGAAGCACCTATGCTATACATTGGTGAGAAGCTTGGGAATGGCTATGGACCCCGAGTAGATGTAGCAGTTGATCCGTTAGAAGGGACGAATATCGTTGCAACTGGTGGATGGAATGCATTAGCCGTTATTGCAGTGGCAGACCATGGAAATATGCTCCATGCACCGGACATGTATATGGAGAAAATTGCGGTTGGGCCAGAAGCGGTTGGCAAAATTGATATTAATGCATCTGTACTAGATAATTTAAAAGCAGTAGCTGAAGCTAAGAATAAAAATTTAGAAGATGTTGTAGCGACAGTGTTAAATCGTCCTCGACATGCGAAGCTTATTGAAGAAATTCGTCAAGCAGGTGCACGAATTAAATTAATTAACGACGGAGATGTAGCTGGTGCGATTAATACGGCATTTGATCATACAGGCGTAGATATTTTATTTGGATCGGGTGGTGCACCTGAGGGTGTGCTAGCGGCTGTTGCACTAAAGTGTTTAGGTGGTGAAATCCAAGGGAAACTTCTTCCGCAAAATGAACAAGAATTAATTCGTTGTAAGAAGATGGGTATTGACGATGTGAACAAAACATTATACATGGATGACCTTGTTCGTGGAGATGATGCCATTTTTGCTGCAACAGGTGTGACGGACGGAGAATTATTGCGTGGTGTACAGTTCAAAGGAGTAACTGGAACAACACAATCAGTTGTTATGCGTGCAAAGTCAGGTACAGTTCGCTTCATTGATGGTGCACATAGTTTGCATAAAAAGCCCAATCTTGTTATGAAGTAAGTAGGTTCTTTTCTGCATAAAGAAGGAAAGGGGAGCGAGGTATGTTGCTCCTCTTCCTTTATCTTTAGAAGAAGTTTATATCTATTTTGTCAATATGGACAATTAGGGATTGTATAGGTATGACGATTAGTGTATGATTTTGCAAGAAAGTCAAACTTTCCTCATGGTTTATTTCCTTTCACATCAATATTTTTTTGAAGTAATAAATGATTCACATAGAGTGTATGTTCACTAAAAGAATGTGTACGAGAAGCACAGAAAAAGATGTTTTCTCTCTTTTCGTGTAATATAAGTTGATTAAAATGACAAAATAAGGTTAGAATAGGAAATATTCATAAAAATAAAACATAATTAGATATTTCTTTCACCCTTATGATTATTGTATTTCCATCTCCATTTTCCAATGAGAATCTTCTTTTATCATCTTCCAATTATAATTGAAAATAATAAAGAGTGTGGTGTTTAAATGAGTTTAACAATTTCAACTTTAGAAAATATGAAGTTAAAAGAACTTTATGAGCAAGCGAAAAATTTTAAAATATCTTACTATAGTAAATTAACAAAAAAAGAACTTATTTTTGCTATTTTAAAAGCGCAAGCAGAGCGTGATGGATTATCATTTATGGAAGGTGTACTGGAAGTTATTCAATCAGAGGGGTTTGGATTTTTACGTACAGTTAATTATTCGCCGAGTTCGGAGGATATTTATATATCTGCATCCCAAATTCGTCGCTTTGACTTACGAAATGGGGATCGTGTATCTGGCAAGGTACGTCCACCGAAGGAAAATGAGCGTTATTTCGGATTACTACAAGTAGAGGCTGTGAACGGGGAAGATCCAGAAACAGCGAAGGAACGTGTTCATTTCCCTGCTTTGACACCGCTTTATCCAGATCGTCAAATGAAGTTGGAAACAGAACCAACAGCCTTTTCTACGCGTATTATGGACTTGTTAGCACCTGTTGGTTACGGACAACGTGGTTTAATCGTTGCCCCTCCAAAAGCAGGTAAAACAACGCTATTAAAGGAAATTGCGAATAGCATTACAACAAACCATCCAGATGCAGAGTTAATCGTATTATTAATTGATGAGCGTCCAGAGGAAGTAACAGACATTGAGCGTTCTGTAAAAGGAGACGTTGTAAGTTCGACGTTTGATGAAGTACCAGAAAATCATATTAAAGTGGCAGAGCTTGTGTTAGAGCGTGCGATGAGGCTAGTGGAACATAAAAAAGATGTTATTATTTTAATGGATAGTATTACACGTCTTGCGAGAGCCTATAATTTAGTAATACCTCCAAGTGGTCGTACTCTATCTGGTGGTATTGATCCAGCTGCATTCCACCGTCCAAAGCGTTTCTTTGGTGCGGCACGTAATATTGAAGAAGGTGGAAGCTTAACAATTTTAGCAACTGCATTAGTTGATACAGGATCACGTATGGATGATGTTATTTATGAAGAATTTAAAGGTACAGGTAATATGGAATTGCATCTTGATCGTTCGTTAGCAGAGCGTCGTATCTTCCCGGCGATTGATATTCGTCGTTCTGGTACACGTAAAGAAGAGCTGCTTATTCCGAAAGAGCATCTTGATAAGCTATGGGCAATTCGTAAATCGATGACAGACTCGCCTGATTTTGTGGAGAGGTTCTTCAAAGCGTTAAAGCAAACAAAGTCAAATGAAGAGTTCTTTGAACGAATTTCGGAGCAACGAAAAGGTGCGGCAACAACAAAATAAATGATTACATGATATTTCCTCTATTTCATAAAAAGAGGGAGTTGCAAAAGAGTAAATCACTTGTTATAATTTGCTCATATGTGTTTTACTCTTAAATGGAGTAGATAACTCTGTTTCAACATGATTCAGGGCGGAAGGAGATGAAAAGTAATGAAATCAGGAATTCATCCAAACTATAAAGCAAGTATGGTTAAATGTGCATGTGGTAACGAATTTACAACAGGATCTGTAAAAGAAGAAATCCGCGTTGAGGTTTGTTCAGAATGTCATCCATTCTACACTGGACGTCAGAAGTTTGCTAGCGCTGATGGCCGCGTAGACCGATTCAATAAAAAATACGGCCTTAAGTAATAAGTGTCTAAAAGCAGGCAAGCGTTCGTTCTCTTGCCTGTTTTTTTTTGAAAGAGAAAACCTATGCAACCTTACTTGTAAAGAGTCAGGTGAGAAAGGAAGCGGAAGGAATAGGTCCTTTTGCTTCCTTTCTTATGCTAGAAAAGAGAAAGCGAGCATCCTTATTGGCGAGGAATGGCTTCGTAGGATTTCCTTCCATAATAAGGAGTGGGAAGAATAAAAGAAAGCGGCATTGTATTAGGAATAAGGACGCTTTGTTCTTTTTAAATAGATTGAGTTAATGAAGAAGGTAGGGGTTTGTTTGATGTACTTGATGAAGCGAAATGGATGGATAGAAGTTATTTGTGGTAGCATGTTCTCTGGAAAGTCAGAAGAGCTTATCCGTCGCGTGAAGCGTACGCAGTTTGCCAAACAAAAATCAATGACGTTTAAGCCATGCGTCGATAATCGTTATAGCGATCAAGACGTTGTTTCGCATAATGGGACAAAGGTAGAGGCAATTGCGGTTCCGAATTCAAAGGAAATTTTGAAACGCGTTACACCAGATGTTGAAGTAGTAGCAATTGATGAAGTGCAGTTTTTTGATGATGAAGTGTTAGGGGTTGTCCAAATTCTTGCGGACAAAGGACATCGTGTCATTACAGCCGGATTAGATCAAGACTTCCGTGGTTTACCGTTTGGTCAAGTTCCGAACTTAATGGCAGTTGCAGAACATGTAACGAAGTTACAAGCTGTTTGTTCGAAGTGTGGTTCGCCTGCAAGTCGTACGCAACGTCTAATTAACGAGAAGCCAGCATCATTCCATGATCCAATTATTTTAGTCGGTGCTTCGGAGTCATATGAACCACGTTGTCGTCATTGTCATGAAGTACCAAAGTAAGGAAGCACAATTACTACTGTGATTGATTTTGACGTAAAAAATGAACTATAATATAAAATATTAGAATGTGTATAAAAGAGTTGAGGTGAGAGCTATGTTAGATCGTTTACAAGCTGTTGAAGACCGCTATGATAAGTTAAATGAATTATTAAGTGACCCTGAAATTATAAATGATTCAAAGAAACTTCGTGAATATTCGAAGGAACAATCTGATATACAAGAAACGGTAGAAACGTACCGTGAATATAAAGGTGTTCATGAACAATTAATGGATGCAAAAGCAATGCTCGAAGATAAATTAGATGCAGAGATGCGCGAAATGGTAAAAGAAGAATTGTCTGAATTAGAAGGACAATACAAAGCACTATCAGAACGCTTGAATGTGTTACTTCTTCCGAAAGACCCAAATGATGACAAGAACGTTATTATTGAAATTCGTGGTGCTGCTGGTGGAGACGAGGCAGCATTATTCGCTGGTGACCTATACCGTATGTATAGTCGTTATGCAGAATCTCAAGGCTGGAAGTCAGAAGTAATCGAAGCGAGCTATACAGGAATTGGTGGCTATAAAGAGATTATTTTCATGATTAATGGTAAAGGTGCGTATTCGAAGATGAAATTCGAAAACGGTGCGCATCGTGTACAACGTGTTCCAGAAACGGAATCTGGTGGCCGTATCCATACATCGACAGCAACAGTAGCAGTATTACCGGAAGCAGAAGAAGTAGAGCTTGAGCTTCACGATAAAGATATCCGCGTAGATACATTCTGCTCAAGTGGTCCTGGTGGACAAAGTGTTAACACGACAATGTCGGCTGTTCGTTTAACACATTTACCTACTGGTACAGTTGTATCGTGTCAGGATGAGAAATCTCAAATTAAGAACAAAGAAAAAGCAATGAAAGTATTACGTGCTCGTATTTACGATAAAATGCAACAAGAAGCGCAAGCAGAATATGCTCAGAACCGTAAAGCGGCAGTTGGTACGGGTGACCGTTCAGAACGTATTCGCACATATAATTTCCCGCAAAACCGTGTGACGGATCATCGCATTGGCTTAACAATTCAGAAGCTAGATCAAATCCTACAAGGGAAGTTAGAAGACGTTATTAACGCCCTTATCATGGAAGACCAAGCACAAAAGATGGAAGCAGCGACAGAATGAGTCAAAAAGTAATCGAAGCCCTGAACTGGGCTTCTTCTTTTTTACAAGAAGCAAATCGAGATCAAAATGCGGGCGAAATCTTGTTATGCCATTTGCTTGAAACGAATCGAACAGGATTATTAATGAATTTGCATGAACAATTAACAGCCGATCAACAAGAAAAATTCATGCATTATGTAGAAGAACATATACAAGGAATACCTATCCAATATTTAATTGGCTATGAGTATTTTTATGGACGAAAATTTCATGTGAATGAAGAAGTGCTAATTCCAAGACCGGAAACGGAAGAATTGGTGCTAGGTGTGTTAGAGCGTATTAAACGGTTATTCTCACGAGAAGAAACGCTACAAGTGGCGGATATTGGTACAGGTAGTGGTGCTATCTCCATTACATTAGCGTTAGAAAACCAACAGTTACATGTATCAACTGTTGATATTGCGCAAGAATCATTGGAAGTAGCGACATGTAATGCAACTAATTTAGGGGTCGATGTGACATTTATTCATGGTGATTTATTACAGCCTTTTATTCAAAAAGGACAGAAGTTAGACATTGTTGTGTCTAATCCACCATATATACCAGTAGAAGAATATATGGGCCTTTCACCGGTTGTAAAAGATTACGAACCTGAGCGAGCACTTGTTGGTGGGGTTGATGGATTAGATTTCTATCGTCGTTTCATGGATGAATTACCACTTGTTCTAAAAGAGCAGGCAATTGTTGCATTTGAAGTTGGTCATGGCCAAGGAGGCGATGTGAAAACGTTGCTTCAAATGACGTTCCCTGATGCATATGTTAACGTTGTCTTTGATATAAACGGGAAGGATCGTATGGTCTTCATGGAAAAAGGATTCTAAAGAGTCCTTTTTTTTGTGGGGCTCGTTTTTGAAAAGGAATAGTTATTTTGTATATTTATATATATCTAAAAAATAGTTTTATAGATTTGGTTTAGAAGGAGCTAGAATTGTTCATACTGTAGCTAGTGAAGGGGGACAGGGTGGACATGAAAAAATATGTGATTAGCTTTTTTGTTTTGATAGTTATAGGTGCAAACCTATTTTCATATTTTGGGAGAGAATATGTGAGAGCGAGTGAATTTAAGGTGATTCCAGATGAGGCAATTCGTCTTCGGATTTTGGCGAATAGCGATTCAGAAACGGATCAGGCATTGAAACGTATTGTTCGTGATCGTGTGAATGCTAACATTACCGAATGGGTGAAAGATTTGCGTTCTATTGAAGAAGGTAGACGCGTGATGAAAGAAAGTATTGATAAGATCGAAAAGATTGTAGAGAGTACGTTACGTGATGAAGGGATCGAACAGTCATTTACGGTTCAATATAACGAGCAAGTTGCATTTCCGACAAAGATGTACGGTCAATTTGTATATCCGGCAGGTAATTATGAAGCTATTCTCATTACGTTAGGAGAAGCGAAAGGTGCGAACTGGTGGTGTGTATTATTTCCTCCATTATGTTTTCTTGATTTCTCAAATGGAGAAGCAGTGCCAAGTGTAGAAGCAAGTGAAGTAAAAGGAGAAGTACCGGTAGAACAGCTAGAAGAACAAGAATCACTAGTTAATCAAGAAGATATTATACGTGATGAAGAGCCAAAAGAAGTAGAGGTACGCTTTTTCTTTAAAGATTTGCTGGACTCTCTTTTTTAATACTAGAATATAATTACTCTCTCTATCATATATGTAAGTATCTAACTAAAAAGGTGGAGAGAGTATGTATGTAATGCGAGAAGGATTAGTAGAAGATAGAGAAGCGTTGTATCGTTTTTTAGGAGAAGATAAGAAAAGAAAGGAAGGTGGAAGTATATCGCCTTTTTTTCTTGTGTGCCACGATGATCAGGTCATCGGGACAATTGGGTATGAACAAGTAGAGAAAAATTGTTTATTAAAAACCTTTGTATTTTCCGCAACTGTGGATAAAATGGTATTTATAAAGTTTTTTTCATACGTATTATCGTTGTTACGACAAAAAGAGATAAACTGTGTGTATTTAGTAACGAAAGGTTCAGCGACAATTCATTTCTTCGAAGAATTTGGATTTATAAGCATAGAAGAGTATGATTTACCAGAATCTATTCAAGAAATTGAGCATTATCAGGCAGCTAAGCAACAGAAAAATAGTCTTTTGCTAGTATGTGACTTATGCACAAACATATCCACAGTTTAACAACTTTTATCCACATTTTGTGGATAAAAGTTGTTTGTTTTTTTAAAAGGAAAAAAATATAGATGAATAAAGGGTAAAAAGGACGTGTTAATATTGGAAACAAAACAATGGTATGTGGATAATGATGTGTATAACGTTGAAAAATATCCACAAATACAAGAGGCGGCGCAATTATTACAACAAGGAGAGGTTATTGGCTTCCCGACAGAAACGGTATATGGATTAGGGGCAGATGCAACAAATACAGAGGCGGTGGAAAAGATTTTTATAGCAAAAGGAAGGCCAAGTGATAATCCTCTTATTGTACATATCGCATCAACAGAGCAACTTACACATATTACAAAAAATGTACCGTCTGTGGCGAAGGAATTAATGGAAGCTTTTTGGCCAGGGCCTCTTACACTTGTATTAGAGAAGAAGGGTGGTGTATCCGAGAAAGTAACTGCTGGTTTATCTACAGTGGCTGTTAGGATGCCAGATCACCCTATCGCATTAGCACTTATTAAAGAAGCAAATTTACCAATTGCGGCACCGAGTGCGAATCGTTCAGGAAAACCAAGTCCAACACTTGCGAAACATGTGCATGATGACTTAAAAGGTCGTATTGCGGGACTTGTGGACGGAGGAGCAACTGGAGTGGGTGTGGAATCGACAGTTGTGGATTGTACAGTAGAACCGATTGTTATTTTGCGTCCAGGTGGTGTAACGAAGGAACAGTTAGAAGAAGTGGCTGGAGAGGTTGAGGTAGACCCTGCTTTGTTAAATGAGGTGGAAGCTCCTAGGTCACCGGGGATGAAATATACCCATTATGCACCAGATGCACCGTTAACAATTGTTCAAGGAAGCGAATCGTTTATGCAGCAACTTGTGGACAGAGCTAAGCGAGAAGGAAAGAAAGTAGGGGTACTAACAACGGAAGAGAAATGCGCTAGTTATAACGCAGACGTTGTGCTTAGTTGTGGGAAGCGAGATGATTTATCCACAGTAGCAGCACATTTATACGATGCGTTGCGAACATTTGATGAGCGTAATGTAGATGTTATTTATAGCGAAGAGTTTCCTACAGAAGGCATTGGCAGTGCGGTCATGAATCGTTTACTAAAGGCGAGCGGACACCGCTTCATTTCTGAAAATTAATCTTCTAACAACCCTAGGATGAGCATATGTTGAAGTAGCACGTCCTAGGGGGGAGAAGATGAGTGATGTTCACCTAATAGAAGAAATTATTTCGTTAAGCGTTATGGCATTTGCGTTAAGTGCAGATGCATTTTCTGTTGCGCTTGGTATGGGACTAGTTCGTCTACGTAGGAGACAATTAGTGATGATTGGTGTTGTTATTGGTTTCTTTCATATGATTATGCCGTTAAGCGGCATTTTAATTGGTGGGTATTTATCAGATAAGCTTGGTCATATTACGATGTTCGTGGGTAGTATCTTATTAATAGGATTAGGATTCCATATGATTTTTTCTATGTTTGGCAAGGAAGAGGAGAAACGACTAGTGCCTATTGGTGTGGGTTTATGGATCTTCTCTATTAGTGTCAGCATAGATAGTTTTTCTGTGGGACTTAGTTTAGGGATGACCGGGGCTGAGATCTGGTTAGCTATTGTGTTATTTGGGACCATTAGTATGTTATTAACGTGGCTTGGTTTATTTATTGGTCGATATGTAGGGCGGTTGACGGGTGTATATGGCGAACTTATTGGTGGTGTTGTGTTAGTCGGATTTGGCATGAAATTGTTGTTTTTTAGTCAAATTTGAGGAAGAGCTTCCTCTTTTTTTTGTATATAGTTAAAAGGGAATATTCAGTATTTATCACTGAGTTAATATGTTAGTATAGTAGATGGAGGGCAGGAGATGAAGAGGGTTGTATTTGTTTGTACTGGCAATACATGTCGAAGTCCGATGGCATCTGCATTATTGTGTCACCTAGGGAACGGGGCATTTGATGTGCAATCGGCAGGTATTAGTGTAAGAGGAAAGCAAGATGCATCTTTTTACGCGAAAAGTGTGTTGAAAGAAGAGGGCATTGAGCTCCATCATTCTTCGCAACAAGCACATGAGGAGCTTATGCAATGGGCTGATGTTATTCTAACAATGACGGAGCAGCATAAACAAGTTCTTGCTTATCATTTTCCAGATGTAGAGAAGAGAATACATACATTATGTGAGTTTGTAGGAGAAGGTCCATATGATATTTCAGATCCGTTTGGGGGAACGGTAGAGATGTATCGTCATACGTATGACGAGTTAAAACGCTTAATTCAAAAGATGATTTAAATAAACCATCTTTTGAATGGGCTTTCAATAAGGGGGAGAGAGAGTATGCGTAACATTAGTTTAAGATGGAAGATTGTATTATTTATTACGACTCTTGCTACTATCACGTATTCCATTAGTGCAATTTTTATTTTTATTGGGTATGATTATATCGACTTCATGGTTTCTTTTTCGCAAGGATCGTACACCACTATTATTTTCATTTTGGGGATTATTTGGTCAGGAATTCTTGGGTTCTTAGCCTCTGGGTATATTACGAGTTCCCTAAAGAAATTAGAAAGTGCTGCTAGCAAAGTGGCAGAAGGAAACTTACGTGTAGAAGTGGCTATTCCTAGGTCCAATGATGAAATCCAATTGCTAAGCATTGGATTTTCTAAGATGGTGCACCAATTAAGAACGGTTATATATAAGTTGGAGCAAACAATTATTCTTACAAATGACAAAGTAAAAGGTATGTCGCATGAAGCTGGATTTGCATCGAAGCAAGCTGAAAATATTGCATATGCGATGCAAGAGATTGCTGGTGGGGCAGAAAGTTCAGCGTTATCTATTCAATCAACAACAGAGCGGATGGATGAAGTACTTTCTTATTCACAGAAGATGCAACAGGAAGCTGTTCATTCGCAAAATCTCTCATCTAAAATGTTGGAAAATTTAGAAGAGTCAACAACGTCGATTCACCATTTGTTAAAGGGAATTGAGCAATTAGTAGAGAATAATAATTATTGTTTGCAAGCAGTCGGAAGCCTAGAGAAGAAGGCGAAGGAGATTCAGCATATCGTAAATCTTGTTGGCGATATTGCAAATCAAACGAATTTATTAGCGTTAAATGCATCTATTGAAGCAGCACGAGCTGGCGAGCATGGGCGAGGTTTTTCTGTTGTTGCAGAAGAAGTACGTGGATTGGCGGATCAAAGTGCCCAAGCCGTACAGTCAATTGGTGAATTAGTTCGTAATATCCAAGACGACATTGATAAGACAGTTGCAAATATTGCAGAACAGTCCAAAGTTGTAACGAATGAGCAAGAGGTAGGAATTCAAACCTTTAAAGTTGTAGATGATATGACATTATCTGTGAAACAAGTAGCTGAGTCTGTAGAAGGGATTACTTTATTAGCGAAGAAGCAATCGGATAGCATTGAGCAAACGTTTGTCCAAGTGCAAGAAGTAAGCGCCGTCTCAGAAGAAACATCTGCTAGTTCACAAGAAATTATGAATGCGACAAAAGAGCAAGCAAAAGCTATTGAAGCGGTGGAAGAGTTAGCGAAGGAATTGCTAGAAGAGACGGAAGAATTAACGAAAGTAATAAACACATTTCAACAATAATGAGTATAGTGGAGGAATTATACATGAAAGTAGTTATCGCGTCAGATCATGGTGGAATGAATATTCGAAATGAACTTATGAACTTAATGAAAGAAATGAACATTGAATATGTTGATTTAGGATGTGAGTGTGGGACGTCTGTTGATTATCCGGACTATGCATTTCCAGCTGCAGAGATGGTAGCAAAAGGTGAAGTAGATCGTGGTATTCTTGTTTGTGGAACAGGGATTGGTATGTCAATTGCTGCAAATAAAGTTCACGGTATTCGCTGTGCATTAGTACATGATACATTCAGTGCAAAGGCGACGAGGGAACATAATGATACAAATATGTTAGCAATGGGAGAACGTGTAATTGGAGCTGGTCTTGCGCGTGATATTGCAAAAATTTGGTTAACAACAGAATTTGAAGGTGGGCGTCACGAAAATCGTGTGAACAAAATTAAATCATACGAAGGATAAGTACAATTGGACAAGAAGTGAATAATACATTATTTTGATAAAAAGATGGATGGCATAGACAGAATAAAAAATGTGTGCAAATCCATCTTTTGTTGTATAAAATGTACATGGTATAATTGAGTTAATTGCATAAGGAAGGGAAGAATTATTCCATGGATGAAAGTCTTGAGCAGTTGAAAGGTCAGTTAAGTGAAATACTTGCTGATTTTAATCGACAAGCTCCATTAGAACAAGGCGATATTTTTGTCGTTGGCTGCAGTACAAGTGAGGTTATTGGTCAATTAATTGGTACATGTGGCACGATGGAAGTAGCAGAACTTATTTTCACAGAGTTGAAATCTTATGCTGATAGCAAAGATATTCGTTTAGCGTTCCAGTGTTGTGAGCATTTAAATCGGGCTTTAGTTGTGGAGAAAGACACAGCAAAAGCATATCAATTAGAGAGTGTAACGGTTACACCTGTCCGTTCAGCTGGTGGAGCATTACCGACATATGCATATCATAATATGGAGAATCCTGTTGTTGTTGAATTTGTGAAGGCGGCAGGTGGAATTGATATTGGTGATACGTTCATTGGTATGCACTTGAAACATGTTGCAGTACCGGTCCGCACGACAACTAAACAATTGGGTCATGCACATGTAACGTTAGCTCGAACGAGATCGAAGTTGATTGGTGGAGAGCGTGCAGTGTATTCGATGAAGGAAAAGACCTTTACGTGTGGATAAATAACATGTAGTAATAACATATAGAAGGTATAGGGGGAGACTAGCTCAAATGAAAAAGAAGAGAGAGTCTTTCTTTATTTTATACTTTTTTTTATTATTTGTGGTAAAATAGAAAAAATTCTAATATTAAAAAAGAATGTTTTATATGTATATATATATAAATGTTCGTATTTAAAGGGGGAGTTATCATGAAACATGTAAAGCAAAACGATGTACGAGTATTTGAAGCGATTCAAGCAGAATTAGGAAGACAGCGTGCGAAAATTGAATTAATTGCTTCAGAAAACTTTGTAAGTGAAGCGGTAATGGAAGCGCAAGGGTCTGTACTGACAAATAAATATGCAGAAGGATACCCAGCGAAGCGTTATTACGGTGGTTGTGAGCATGTGGATGTTGTGGAGAATATTGCCCGTGATCGTGCAAAAGAAATTTTTGGTGCAGAGCATGTTAATGTGCAGCCACATTCAGGTGCACAAGCGAACATGGCAGTGTATTTCACAGTGTTAAGTCCTGGTGATACAGTATTAGGGATGAATTTATCACATGGTGGTCATTTAACGCATGGTAGCCCAGTTAACTTTAGTGGAACATTATACAATTTTGTTGAATATGGTGTAGATGAAGAAACATTTACAATTAACTATGAAGATGTACGTCAAAAAGCATTAGAACATAAACCGAAGATGATTGTAGCTGGAGCGAGTGCGTATCCACGTGCAATTGATTTCAAGAAGTTCCGTGAAATTGCGGATGAGATTGGCGCATATTTAATGGTTGATATGGCGCATATTGCTGGATTAGTAGCAGCGGGATTACATGAAAATCCAGTTCCATTTGCGGATTTCGTAACAACAACAACGCACAAAACACTTCGTGGACCTCGCGGAGGCATGATTATGTGTAAAGAAGAGTGGGCGAAACAAATTGATAAATCTATTTTCCCAGGCGTGCAAGGTGGCCCATTAATGCACGTAATTGCAGCGAAAGCAGTAGCATTTGGTGAAACGTTACAAGACAGCTTCAAAGAATATGCACAACATATTATTGATAATGCAAAGCGTCTAGCAGAAAAGTTACAAGAAGAAGGATTAACAATTGTTTCTGGTGGTACAGATAATCACCTACTATTAATTGATGTTCGTAACTTAGGCTTAACGGGTAAAGTGGCAGAGCATGTACTAGATGAAGTAGGTATTACAGTAAACAAGAATACAATCCCATTCGATACAGCGAGTCCATTTGTCACGAGCGGTGTTCGTATTGGAACAGCAGCAGTTACATCAAGAGGATTCGGATTAGCAGAAATGGATGAAATTGCGTCAATTATTGCATTCACATTAAAGAATCATGAAGATGAGGTAGCGTTATCAGAAGCAAGTAAGCGTGTTGAAGAGTTAACGTCTCGATTCGAAATGTATCCAACATTATAAGCAATAGAAGGAAGGAGTTGGTTAACCGACTCCTTCTTTTCTATGGAGAAAAGAGGTATTGTGGTCTTCCTCTTGAATATCAGCAGTAATTTCTGTAAAATTGTGCTTAGTGTAGATTTTTGTTACAATATGTTAGCTAACAACAAGGAGCGAGAAAAATGGGAAAACTTTATGTATTTGATCATCCGTTAATTCAACACAAACTTACATATATCCGTGATAAAAACACAGGCACAAAGCAGTTTCGTCAATTAGTGGATGAAGTCGCGGGATTAATGGCATTTGAAGCAACGCGTGATTTACCGCTAGAGGAAATTGAAATCGAAACGCCAGTAGCAAAAGCGAAAACAAAAGTTATTGCTGGTAAAAAGTTAGGTCTAGTACCAATTTTACGTGCTGGTTTAGGAATGGTAGATGGTATTTTAAATTTGATCCCTGCTGCAAAAGTAGGTCACGTTGGGCTGTACCGCGACCCAGAGACATTACAACCAGTAGAATATTATGCGAAATTACCTTCAGATATTGAAGATCGCGATTTCATTGTTCTAGATCCAATGCTTGCAACAGGTGGTTCAGCGGTAGAAGCAATTAATTCGTTAAAGAAGCGTGGGGCAAAAAGCATTAAGTTAATGTGTATTTGTGCAGCGCCAGAAGGTGTGAAGGTTGTGCAAGACGCGCATCCAGAGGTAGATATTTATCTTGCTGCGTTAGACGCACAGTTAAATGACCATGGATATATTATCCCTGGTTTAGGAGATGCTGGAGATCGCTTGTTTGGTACGAAATAGAGAATAGAAATGAATGAAAATGAAAAAGGGGTTATAACGATGACTGAACGTATTAAAGTTATGACAATATTCGGAACAAGACCGGAAGCAATTAAGATGGCTCCGCTTGTACTAGAATTACAGAAGTATCCAGAAAGCATTGAGTCAATTGTGACAGTAACAGCACAACATCGCCAAATGCTTGATCAAGTATTAGAAATCTTCAATATTACACCTGATTATGATTTGAATATCATGAAAGACCGTCAAACATTAGTGGATATTACAACACGTAGCTTAGATGGTCTAAATAAAGTAATGCAAGATGTGAAGCCTGATATCGTACTTGTTCACGGTGATACAACGACAACATTCGTTGCAGGATTAGCTGCATTTTATAATCAAATCGCAATTGGCCACGTAGAAGCAGGTTTACGTACGTGGAATAAATATTCTCCGTATCCAGAAGAGATGAATCGTCAATTAGCAGGTGTACTTGCAGATTTACATTTCTCTCCAACGGGTAAATCTGCTCAAAACTTATTGGCAGAAAATAAGAAAGAAGCAGATATTTATGTGACTGGTAACACGGCGATTGACGCATTGAAAACAACGGTGAAAGCAGACTACACGCATGAAGTATTAGAGCGTGTTGGAGATGATCGTCTTGTGTTAATGACGGCACACCGTCGTGAAAATCAGGGGGATCCTATGCGCAACATGTTCCGTGCAATTAAGCGCTTAGTGGAAAAGTATAACGATATTCAAGTCGTTTATCCCGTGCATATGAACCCTGTTGTACGTGAAATCGCAAATGACATTTTAGGTGACGATAACCGTATTCATTTAATTGAACCACTTGATGTAATTGATTTCCATAACTTTGCATCACGTGCACACTTAATCTTAACGGATTCAGGTGGGGTTCAAGAAGAAGCGCCTTCTTTAGGTGTGCCTGTACTTGTACTTCGTGATACAACAGAGCGCCCAGAAGGTATCGAAGCAGGAACATTAAAACTAGCAGGTGTAGAAGAAGAAACAATTTTCTCGTTAGCAGATGAGTTATTATCAGATAAGGTTGCACACGAGGCGATGGCACAAGCATCAAATCCATACGGAGATGGTTATGCATCGAAACGAATTGTAGAAGCGATTCTATATCACTTTGGCAAACGTAATGAAAAACCAGATACATTTTAAGTAAGGAAAGCGATGAGGGATACCTCATCGCTTTTTTTACATAAACAATAATTGGAAGAGGCATGCTAGGAGAAAAGGAGGAAATATATGAAAACCATCTTTTCTTTGCTTCTTGTATCTGTTCTAATGAGTACAGCTGTTGGCCTTAGTGAAGAATCAGAAGAAATTATGATGATTGAAGTAGATGAACAACATTTACAATCTGTACGGGAAGAGATAAATGAAAGATATCCAGATATACATATTCGTTATGTCTATAAGCATTCATTTTACGGAATATCTGTCAAAGGAAAGAGCAGTTCTTTGCAGCACGTGCAGCGAATTCAAGGTGTGAAGAGTGTTATTCCAGTTCAAGTTTACAAAATGAAGCTTGATGAGAGTGTTCCATTTATTATGGGGAATGAACAAAAAAGATTGTTTCATCGGGGCAAAGAAGTAACAGGAAAAGGAGTAAAAGTAGGTGTAATTGATACGGGAATAGACTATACTCACCCAGACCTCAAGCAGAATTATCGCGGTGGATATGACACTATTGATTTCGATAATAACCCGATGGAAACAACGAAAAAGCAAGGGGTTCCGACATTTCATGGGACGCATGTTGCGGGTATTATTGCGGCAAATGGGAAGATAAAAGGTGTAGCTCCTGAAGCAGAGATTTATGCATATCGTGCGCTAGGACCTGGTGGGATAGGAACAACGGAATCTGTCATTGCTGCAATTGATAAAGCAATTGAAGACAAAGTAGATATTCTTAACTTGTCTCTTGGAAATGAAGTCAATGGTCCAGATTGGCCTACGACCAAAGCATTGGAGCGTGCTATTTCGAAGGGTATTGTTGCGGTTACAGCTTCAGGTAATTCAGGTCCAAAGAAGTGGTCGATTGGTTCACCAGGAACGTCTTCACATGCTATTTCAGTCGGAGCTTCGTTACCACCAATGGATATTCCATATGTACAACTTCAAGCGACAAAAAGAAAAATTGATATTATTCCAATGCAAGGATCGAAAGAGTGGAAGCTTACAGGGGAAGAGAGGATTATTTTTGGTGGTTTAGGTGACAAGCGGAAAATGCGGTGGATACGGAACAAGGTCGTTTTATTAGAGCGTGGACGCATTACGTTTACAGAGAAAGCGAAAAATGCCGAGAGAGCGGGAGCGAAGGCTGTTCTTATTTCGAATAATATACCAGGAGTGTTAATTGGGAAGATTCAAGAAAAAGTAAACATCCCAATTGTGTCGATTACGTATGAAGATGGCCAATGGTTAAAGAGACAATTAAAGAAACAAAGAGGTAATCTTGTGACAAGACACCGTCATGAGGTAGATCGTTTAGCACCATTTAGTTCACGTGGACCGGTAACTGTTTCATGGGAAATCAAGCCAGACATTGTCGCTCCAGGAGTAGCAATTAAAAGTACGATTCCGGGTGGCTATAAATCATTACAAGGAACGAGTATGGCCTCACCACATGTAGCGGGGGCAATTGCTTTGTTAAAAGAAGTACATCCAACATGGAAAGCAGAGCAGTATAAGGCAGCACTTATGAATAATGCAAAGGTACTACAAAAGAAAAATGGAGATTTGTATCACTTGTACGAGCAAGGTGCTGGAAGGATTCAAGTAAGAGAGGCATTGCAAGCAACGACGCTTATTTATCCTAGTTCGATTTCGCTGGGGATAATGAGGCGTGAGGGGCATGTAATGAAGAAGGAATTATATGTGACGGTTCAAAATCAATCGAAAGAGAAAAAAGTATATAAGATACATGCGCCAAACCAAGGGAGTGAGGTAGTCTGGAATGTACCACGCACGGTAGAAGTGAATCCGAAAGAAAAAAAACGTGTGAAATTGATTGTGAGTATCTCGCCTACTAAGGAAAAGAAAAATATAGTAGAAGGGTTTATCCATATCGCTGAAGGGACGAAGGAGAGGCGTGTTCCATATGCACTATTAGTGGGAGAGCAAACGTATTCTCGTGTAATGGGTTTTCGTTTTGGGAAGAAAAAAGAGAACTACCAATATGAAGTGTATTTACCAGAGGGTGCAGATGAATTAATTGTTGCTTTGTACGATCCGTATACGTTTACTTATATTCGTACACTTGATACGCAACGTAATGTGAAGAGAGGAGTTGTGAAGCGGACAATTTCTGTTCCAAAGGATGAGGCAAAAGGAGTATATAAAGTAATCGTCTTTGCACGTAAAAATAATAGGGAAAATGCATTCGAATCGATGTTGGATTTCAGGAAAGAATTTGTTAATTAATTCACAAAAAATCTATTAATGTAAAAATTTAAAATACTTTACAATTTTCAGTTCGAATCAATTGACACGTTTATCCTTACCATTGTATTCTAACAACGGAAAGGTTGGTAAGGTTTTCATAGTGTGAATTGTGTCAAAAATATGAACGAAAAGTTACATTTTTGAAAGAGTTGTACCATTTTTATTAAAAACGGTATAAGATTAGAAAAGTGTGATGTATAGTTAATGAAGTGAACAAAGTGAATAGTATAGTCTTTCTAATGTATTAGCACAGAAGTGGCTAAGGATAGAATGCATCTATAGGAGGGAGACACTGTTGCCTGGAAACAATCGAAATCCAATGGGGTCCATAGGATTGATGACGAGCATTTCATCTACATTAGTAGGGGCGATTCTTGTCGGGATTTTTCTTGGGAAATGGATAGATGAACGTTTTGATACGGATCCATTGTTCTTGATTCTTGGTCTATTATTCGGTTTAGGAACAGGAATATACGGGATGATACGTATCGTTCAACAGTTCTACTCAAAAGAAAAATAAATACCGCTATTTGTCTCACTCGGGAGTTTACTATGCTCGCGCTCCTTTTGTATGCGTTGTGGACAAGTGGTGGTAGTAAGCATGTCTTCTCAACTAGTCCTCTTAGCAAAGCAAAATACATAATTGGCGTATATAGAGGTCTTCTATCTGGATGGATGACAAGTAATCTTGTCATAATCATAAATTTTTTCTATTTTGAATACACACGTAGCTGAGAAAAGAGGTGAATGATAAATGGAACATGGAACTATTACGTTTGATTTTCTAGGATTAACTTTTGATTTATCGAACGTCCTAATGATTACAATTGCTTCTTTAATTGTCTTTATCCTTGCGGTTGTTGGAACACGTCAATTGGCGCTCCGTCCAACAGGTATGCAGAACTTTATGGAGTGGATAATGGACTTTGTAAAAGGGATTATTGGCAGTACAATGGATTGGAAAACAGGTGGTAGGTTCTTAACGTTAGGAATGACGTTAATCATGTATATTTTTATATCAAACTTACTAGGATTGCCTTTCGGTATTACATATGATCACAATATCATCTGGAAATCTCCTACTGCTGATCCAGTTATTACGCTAACATTGGCTATTTTAGTTGTATCACTCACACATTATTATGGTGTGAAAATGAGAGGTGCTAAGGAATATGCTAAATCGTTCCTTCAACCAATGTGGTTCTTACTTCCGTTAAAGATTGTAGAAGAATTTGCGAGTACTTTAACGTTAGGTCTTCGTCTTTACGGTAATATTTTCGCTGGAGAAATCTTGTTAACATTACTTGCGAGCTTATACTCGAGTGGTGCAGCAGGAATTATCGGTGGTGGAATCGCCATGATGGCATGGCAGGCGTTTAGTATTTTCGTTGGTGGAATTCAAGCGTTTATCTTTGTAATGTTAACAATGGTATACATGGCTCATAAAGTGAGTCACGACCATTAATATAAGTAATAAACAAATAAAATTTTGTAGATACAAAAAGGAGGAAATTTTAAATGACAGGTTTAGGAGTAATCGCAGCTGCAATTGCAATTGGTTTATCAGCTTTAGGAGCAGGTATTGGTAACGGTTTAATCGTTTCTCGTACAGTAGAAGGTGTTGCACGTCAACCAGAATTACGTGGACCACTTCAAACAATCATGTTCATCGGTGTTGGTATCGTAGAGGCACTTCCAATCATCGGAGTAGTTATCGCATTCATGGTAATGAACAAGTAAGGGATAATCCCATACATAAATGGCGAAGAACGTTTCTTACGGAACTTCGCCATTCCTTTATCATGAGAAAAATTATTGTCATGTAACAGAGTATGTAAATACGCTTTATTGTAAATAAAAGAGACTTGTGAAAGGAGTGAATCCTTGTGTTCAGTACGAATATGTTCGTATTAGGAGCAGGCGTAGGTATTAATACTGGAGATATCATCTTCCAGTTAGTAACGTTCCTAATCTTATTAGCATTACTTAAGAAATATGCGTTTGGACCTTTAATGGGTATCATGAAAGAGCGTGAGCAACACATTTCTTCTGAAATCGAATCAGCAGAGAGAAATCATGTAGAATCGAAACAGTTATTAGAAGAACAACGTGCATTATTAAAAGAAGCACGTGTTGAAGCGCAAGAGTTAATTGAAAGAGCGAAAAAGCAAGCGGAAGACCAAAAAGAAGGCATTATTGCTGCTGCGAAAGCAGAAGCTGTTAGTATGAAAGAAGCTGCAGTTACGGAAATCCAAAGCGAGAAAGTTCAAGCAATTACGGCTCTTCAAAAACAGGTTGCTTCGTTATCGGTACTAATTGCTTCGAAAGTAATTGAGAAGGAATTAAAAGAAGAAGACCAAGCAGCATTAGTACAACAATATATTAAAGAGGCAGGCGAAGCGCGATGAACAAAGATGTTGTTGCAAAGCGCTACGGATCAGCTCTTTTTCAATTAGCGAAAGAACAAGATGTCGTAGATACAATTGAACAAAGTCTTCGTGTCGTGAAGGGACAATTTGTAGGAAACCACGATTTACAAAAGTTTTTACAAATTCCAACGATCACAAAAGAAACGAAGAAACAATTCATTCGTGAAACGTTTGCATCTATTTCAGATGCTGTATTGAATCTTCTGTTCTTGTTAATCGACCGTCATCGTGATGATATCGTACCAGCATTGGTAGATGATTATATCGAGCGAGCAAATGAATATCGCAATATTGCAGAAGCAACGGTTTATTCTGTTCGTCCGCTAACGGAAGAAGAGACGAAAGCTTTAGCTGAATTATTTGCAAAGAAAGTGAACAAAGAAACATTACGCGTTACAAATATTGTTGATTCAACATTATTAGGCGGCATTAAAGTACGTATTGGTAATCGTATTTATGATGGTAGCTTAAGCAGTAAATTAATGAACATTCAACGTGAATTAGAAATAAATAGTTTGTAGACAGGGGTGAAATGCATGAGCATCAAAGCTGAAGAAATCAGTGCGCTGATAAAGAAACAAATCGAGAACTATCAGTCTGAAATTGAAGTGAGCGATGTTGGTACAGTTATTCAAGTTGGTGACGGTATCGCACGTGCTCATGGGCTTGACAACGTAATGGCTGGTGAGCTTGTAGAATTTGCAAACGGTGTTATGGGTCTAGCTCAAAACCTAGAAGAAAATAACGTAGGTATTATTATTCTAGGACCATATACAGGCATTCGTGAAGGTGATGAAGTTCGCCGTACGGGCCGTATCATGCAAGTCCCAGTAGGGGAAGAATTAATTGGTCGTGTTGTAAACTCATTAGGTCAACCAGTAGATGGACAGGGCCCAATCAATACAACGAAAACTCGTCCAATTGAAAGTCCTGCTACAGGAGTAATGGATCGTAAATCAGTAGATCAACCATTACAAACAGGTATTAAAGCGATTGATGCACTTGTACCAATCGGTCGTGGGCAACGTGAGTTAATTATCGGTGACCGTCAAACAGGTAAAACATCTGTTGCGATTGATGCGATTCTTAACCAAAAAGACCAAGATATGATTTGTATTTATGTTGCAATCGGACAGAAAGAATCAACGGTTCGTAACGTAGTAGAAACATTACGTAAGCATGGTGCTTTAGATTACACAATCGTTGTAACAGCATCAGCTGCACAACCAGCTCCATTATTATACTTAGCTCCATATGCAGGTGTAGCAATGGCAGAAGAATTCATGTTTAGCGGTAAGCACGTATTAATCATTTATGATGATTTAACAAAGCAGGCAGCGGCATACCGTGAGCTATCATTATTATTACGCCGTCCACCAGGCCGCGAAGCGTATCCAGGGGATGTGTTCTATATTCACTCTCGCTTACTTGAGCGTGCAGCGAAGTTAAATGATGATTTAGGTGGCGGTTCAATCACTGCATTACCATTCATCGAAACACAAGCAGGAGACGTATCTGCTTATATTCCAACGAATGTTATCTCAATTACAGATGGACAGATTTTCTTACAGTCTGACTTATTCTTCTCGGGTGTACGTCCAGCAATTAACGCAGGTCTTTCTGTATCACGTGTAGGTGGATCAGCTCAAATTAGCGCGATGAAGAAAGTATCGGGTACACTGCGCTTAGACTTAGCTTCATATCGTGAGTTAGAAGCATTTGCGGCGTTCGGTTCTGATTTAGACCAAGCGACGCAAGCGAAGTTAAACCGAGGTGCTCGTACAGTTGAAGTATTAAAGCAAGGGTTACATAAACCACTTAAAGTAGAAAAACAAGTTATGATCTTATATGCATTAACACGTGGATTCTTAGATGATATCCCAGTTGTAGACATTACTCGTTTCGAAGATGAATTCTACGGTTGGTTAGATGCAAATCGTGCTGATGTATTAGATACGATTCGTACGACAACGAAGTTAGCAGACGATGAAGTAATGGCTGCTGCAATTAATGACTTTAAGAAAACATTTGTTGCTTCTGAATAATAACGACACATTTCAATCCATTGAGTAAGGGGGTATATCTCCCTTCTCTCAATGTGTAACAGAAGGTTTCGGAAAAGGTGGTGAGAACCGATGGCATCTTTACGCGATATTAAAACGAAAATTAATTCAACAAAGAAGACGAGTCAGATTACAAAAGCGATGGAAATGGTTTCAGCAGCGAAACTAAACCGCGCAGAAAGTAATGCGAAATCGTTTGTACCATATATGGAAAAGATTCAAGAAGTAGTAGGAAGTATTGCGAGTGGAAGTAACAATGCGAAACACCCGATGTTAGTGAAGCGTCCTGTTAAAAAGACAGGATACCTTGTTATTACATCTGATCGTGGATTAGCTGGTGCTTACAACAGTAATGTCTTACGTACGTCTGTTCAAACGATTAAGGAGCGCCACGCATCTTCGGATGAGTATGCGATTATCGTAGTTGGACGTGTTGGACGTGATTACTTTAGAAAACGTAATTACCCTATTATTAATGAGATTTTAGCTTTACCTGATCAGCCATCATTTGATGATGTGAAACGAATTACATCTCAAACGGTTCAAATGTATGAAGATGGTACATTTGATGAGTTATACGTACATTATAATCATTATGTCAGTAAAATTCAGCAAGAGGTTTCGGAGAAGAGAATTTTCCCGTTATCGAGCGATGAAGTGAAAAAACCAGTAGCTTCTTATGAGTTTGAACCATCTGAAGAAGAGATTCTAGATGTGTTACTTCCTCAATATGCGGAAAGTTTAATTTACGGATCTTTATTAGACGGTAAAGCAAGTGAGCACGCTGCTCGTATGACAGCGATGAAAAATGCGACGGATAATGCTCACGAACTTATCGGAACATACACGCTTTCGTATAACCGTGCGCGTCAAGCCGCGATTACGCAAGAGCTTACAGAAATTGTTGGCGGTGCAGCGGCACTGAGCTAATAGATGAAAATGGAATTTATGATTCAAGAGGAGGGCAAGCGATGAATACAGGACGCGTTATCCAAATCATGGGACCTGTTGTCGACGTAAAGTTCGAAAACGGGAAACTTCCTGAAATTTACAACGCATTAACAGTTAAGCAAGAAGCGCGTAATGAAAATGAAGTAAGTATCGACTTAACCTTTGAAGTTGCGCTTCATTTAGGTGATGATACAGTTCGTACAGTAGCAATGGCTTCTACGGATGGATTAGTTCGTGGGATCGAAGTAGTAGATACTGGTGGACCGATTTCTGTGCCAGTTGGTGATATTACATTAGGACGTGTATTCAACGTACTAGGTAATAACATTGACTTAGATGGTGAGATTGCAAAGGACGTTCGTCGTGATCCAATTCACCGTCAAGCACCTTCATTCGAGCAATTATCTACAAAAGTAGAAATTCTTGAGACAGGTATCAAAGTAGTAGACTTATTAGCTCCTTACATCAAAGGTGGTAAGATTGGTCTATTCGGTGGTGCCGGTGTAGGTAAGACAGTATTAATCCAAGAATTAATCAATAACATTGCGCAAGAGCACGGTGGTATTTCGGTATTCGCAGGTGTAGGAGAACGTACACGTGAAGGAAACGACTTATACCATGAGATGAAAGACTCTGGCGTTATTTCGAAAACAGCGATGGTATTCGGTCAGATGAACGAACCACCTGGAGCACGTCAACGTGTTGCCTTAACTGGTTTAACAATGGCTGAGTATTTCCGTGATGAGCAAGGACAAGATGTGTTATTCTTCGTAGATAACATCTTCCGTTTCACACAAGCAGGTTCAGAAGTATCTGCCCTACTTGGTCGTATGCCATCTGCGGTAGGTTACCAACCTACATTAGCAACGGAAATGGGTCAATTACAGGAGCGTATCACATCTACTAACACAGGTTCGATTACATCGATCCAAGCTGTATACGTACCTGCCGATGACTACACGGATCCGGCGCCAGCAACAACATTCGCTCACTTAGATGCGACAACAAACTTAGAGCGTCGTTTAACAGAGATGGGTATTTACCCAGCGGTAGATCCATTAGCATCTACATCTCGTGCCTTATCTCCTGAAATTGTTGGAGATGAGCATTATTCAATCGCTCGTCAAGTACAGCAAACATTACAAAGATACCGTGAATTACAAGATATCATTGCTATCTTAGGTATGGATGAGTTATCAGAAGAAGATAAATTAGTTGTACACCGTGCACGTCGCGTACAGTTCTTCTTATCTCAAAACTTCCACGTAGCAGAGCAGTTCACTGGTCAAAAAGGTTCTTACGTACCAGTTAAAGAAACAGTTCGTGGATTCAAAGAAATCTTAGATGGTAAACATGACGATCTACCGGAAGATGCATTCCGTCTAGTTGGTCGCATCGAAGATGTTATTGAAAAAGCAAAGTCAATGGTACACTAAGGATTTTAGGAGGGGTTTTTGATGAAAGTAGTAGAAGTCAGTATAGTAACTCCGAACGGTCCTGTGTATACTAGCGAAGCAGAAATGGTAAGTGTAAAAGCAAAAAGTGGAGAGCTTGGAATCCTTCCGGGTCATATCGCGATGGTTGCTCCTCTTGCTGTTGGTGCAGTTCGCATTAAAAAAGGTTCCTATACAGAATATGTTGCAATCAGCGGTGGCTTCTTAGAAGTTCGTCCTGATAAAGTAACCATCTTAGCGCAAGCTGCAGAAGTATCTGCTAACATTGATGTTCCTCGTGCTGAAGAAGCAAAGAAACGTGCAGAACAACGTCTGCAACAACGTCAAGATCATGTTGATTTCAAGCGTGCAGAGTTAGCATTAAAACGTGCGGTGAACCGTATAGATGTGTTTAAACATACAAGATAAAAAAGCCGACATTTTTAAAATAAGGCTTGCATAAAAAATAAACTACCCTTTCCGAAAACTATTTAGAGGAAAGGATAGTTTATTTTTTTTAGTATTATAGTATCGAATATGCCCAAGGCTAATTTCTTGCAACTGTTAAATCTTACCTGGTAATTACTTATTTTATTAACCCTTCAAAGGGGTATTATTTACTAGTTAAGCATTTTCGAAATGTGTGGGAGATATCTATTATTCGTTGACTTTAAATTGTACATTTATTTTCTATATTTTATTTAATTTAATTCCATAAGTATGTTAGCCTAGTAGAGACAGATATTATTATGCCGATATTTTCCTGTTTTATGTATATTTAATAAATAAACTAACTTTTATTAAATAGTAAGGAAGTATTAGTTATAATTATTTTCAATGGGTGAAATAGATTGGGAGAGTGAATAGATTTTACAGTAAGTAA
The DNA here is from genome assembly GCF_014638355.1 of Priestia taiwanensis. Taxonomy (GTDB): domain Bacteria; phylum Bacillota; class Bacilli; order Bacillales; family Bacillaceae_G; genus Priestia_D; species Priestia_D taiwanensis. Next base: position 745 of record NZ_BMFK01000005.1, on the reverse strand, counting down.
AGAGGTAGATTATTTGCTAGAATTATATAAAAAGTCTATTTTTAACCGATATACTCAGTGTAATGTACATAAAATTAGCAAAGTATAAAACTAGTAAAGGGAGGAAAAGTTGTGGAAAAATTAACGGTAGGAATCGCCACTATAGGAGTAATAGCAACGAGTGTATTTGGTATACAATCTGCAGAGGCTACATCTAATCATGATAGGTTATCTGGGGTAGTTGATGCAACATGGTTACATGTGCGAGAGGAGCCAAGTAACAAAAGTGATATCGAAAAATCATTAAAACAGGGAACGCCTGTACAGATTCATGAGCAAAAAAATGGATGGTATCGAATTGACGGTGGATGGGTTTCAGCTGATTTTGTAAAAGTCACATCTAATCTATTTAACTATGAACTTAGAAGTGAAAAGTCATTAGGGACAACAACGTCGAATTTAAATATGCGAGCAACGAACAGCACGAGTGGAAAAATCATTACAACGCTAAAGACAGGAACAGCTGTTGAAATTATAAGCGAGAAAAGTGGTTGGTACCAAGTAAAGGCAGCAGGAAAGACGGGTTGGGTATCAGCAGAGTTTGTGAAAGTGACGAGTGTACCGAAGCCAAAGCCAGAACCACAACCAGAAGTGACGAAAAAGGCAGGAACAACAACGTCGAATTTAAATATGCGAGCGACAAACAGCACGAGCGGGAAAATCATTACGACGTTGAAAACAGGAACATCTGTTGAAATTATAGGCG
>NZ_BMFK01000004.1 GCF_014638355.1 Priestia taiwanensis | reverse complement strand
GTAACAGCTGACCGTACAGCGATTCAAGATGAGTTAAACCAATTAATGTCAGAAGTTGACCGTATTGCTAACACAACAGAGTTCAATACGCAAAACTTATTAGGTGGTAAATTCAGTGGTACATTCCAAATCGGTGCAAACAGTGGTCAAACAATCAATGTTGGCATTTCTGGAATGGGAGCTGCTAGCTTAACATTAAATACTACAACTGTTTCAGTAGGAACAAATGCAGTAGCAAGTGCGTCAATTAAAACAATCAACGATGCATTAGAAAAAGTATCAACACAACGTTCTAACTTAGGTGCTGTACAAAACCGTTTAGAGCACACAATTAACAACTTAGGTGCTTCTCAAGAAAACTTAACAGCTGCAGAATCTCGTATTCGTGACGTAGATATGGCGAAAGAAATGATGACAATGACAAAGAACAACATTCTTAACCAAGCAGCTCAAGCAATGCTTGCACAAGCTAACCAACAACCACAAGGCGTACTACAATTATTACGTTAATCTTAATGTGGTAAATTTATCGAAACATCGTGTCTTTTTGATACGGTGTTTCTCTTATATTTATCACCTAATTGGAGGAATTTTCAAAATGAGGCCGTTTATTTCATTATGTATGATTGTGAAAAATGAAGAAAAAGTATTGGATCGTTGTCTAAGTACCGTAGCTCATTTGGTAGATGAGGTTATTATCGTTGATACAGGATCTACAGATAATACGAAAGAAATAGCAACACAATATACGAAACATATTTATGACTTTGAGTGGGTGCATGATTTCTCTGCAGCACGTAACTATGCTGCAGAAAAAGCGACAGGTGAATGGATTCTAGTACTCGATGCAGATGAATATGTAGAGGAAGAAAATTTCAAGTCGTTTCTCTTAGAGTTAAAAGACGATAAGGAAAACTTTAATGCATACGCGATAATGATTTTAAACTTCACAGGTGTACATGGTGAAAGGATGATTCAAAACCATCATGAACGTGTATATAAAAATGATGGAGATATTGCATATACTAGGAAAATTCATGAACAATTTTATAGTAAGAGTAATACAGAGCTTCGGTTAAAAAAATCAGCGTTGACGATTTTCCACTCGGGATATTTAAATGCGACGGTGAAAGAGAAAGACAAGCAAGAACGTAATCAGCAATTAATTAATGATGAAATAAGTAATAAAAATAATATTGCGTTTGATTATTTTAATTTAGGCAATGAGAGTATATCGAAGGGGAATATAGAAGAAGCATTAAATAACTACGTGAAAGCATATGAATTAAAGACTAATTTTAAAGCATCTTGGATTGCATATGCCATGGTGAATATAGTTAATTGTTTAATACGATTGCAAAGATATAATGAAGCTTTAAATGTTATTAAAGATGCAGAATCACTATATAGTACAGCGCCGGATTTCCTTTATTTAAAAGGTACTATATACAAAGCTAGAGGACAATATGAAGATGCCAAAGAAGCGTTCAATCATATTTTAAACAATAAGGATTACTATATTAATACAATCTTTAGTCCGGATATAAGAGAAGTTTTACCTCATCGAGATATTGCGGATATTTATTTTATAGAGAAAAATTATCAAAAAGCAATTTTTCATTATGTAAGTGTATTAAATATTAATAAGCAATGTACGACAAGTATGCGAAATACTTTATTTATACTTAATAAGTTCCATACAAAAGAGGAAATAGTAGAGTTTGTTATTAAAAATAGATTAGTGAGTGAGAGTAATTTAGTAAGTTATGTAAGAGTATGCTTTGATATAGGCAATCCGCGAATAGTGGAAGAGGTAGTTCGTGCTATCCAACCAAATAAAGATACGCTAATTCATTTAGTTAAATTAAAAGAATTAGCGATTTATGATACGGGAATCGTGAACGATGAAATAAAAGAACTTATTAAGAATATAAGTGAGTATTCTAAAACAGCATTATTAAACATCGGTGATTATGCTTTCATATATCATATTCTAGAGAGTAATAATATTGAAAATGAGTTTTTACAACAAATCTTTGAAGATGAAAAGTGTAAGCAATTAAAGCAGATGTTAACAAGCCATTCATTTGAGGTAACCGATAGTGAGTTGTTATTAACAGCTTTGACGATATGCTTAACTTATAGGAAGTATGAGCAAGTAAACATATTATTAAATAATAACAAAGACCAACAAGTGAGTATTTCTCATAATATTGCAGCGATCTTGTATGATAATGATTTTAGGGTAGAAGCAATGGAATATTATAATGATAGTAATTGGCTCGATATGAATGAACAAGATTTTTTAAATATTATTAATGGATTATTCGCTGCTAACGATGTGTTCAACGGGGTACAAGTTGCTAATTATGGATGTACAAAATGGCCAGAAGACTTCAGATTTTACCAATTTATTATTAATCATTCAACGGATGAAATGCAAATACAATCTACTGTAAATCAAGCAGAGAGGCTATTTGGCAAAAGCTTAATTTTAGACAGGTTTATATTTTAATAGTTAGGGAGACATGTATGATTATTGATATTGTCTTAGTTTATGCTATGGGTAAAGGTGGATTGGAAGATGTAATCTCAACTACTAGTAAAGAATTAGTGAAGAGAGGGCATACAGTCAGAATATTTCAAGCGTACCCCCCGCAATATATGGAATGGTGTGGGACTTTAGAACAAATATATTATTATGGGGAGAAAGGGGATCTTGATTCGGAGGATTCACTCTCGTTATCCAATGGATACAAAAATATATTAAGCCAACTGGAAAAACCAGATGTAATACTGGCAACGCATGCCCCTAATCTAAGCTTTATTTGTCGCAATGCGATTGCTCAATTAGATATAAAAGAACCTCCTATTATATCTTGGTTACATGGTCCTCCGGAATACTTTGGCGGCCAACGTTCTTTAAAATACAGTGATGCTCATCTAGCTATTTCTACAATAATTGGAAATAGCATTCAGGAAAATGTTATGGAAGACATACCGGTTTATTATATTGGTAATCCTGTTAACATGGGAGATTTCAAAAGAATCCCTCGTAGTAATAACGGCTTGAAGTTATTATATATAGGGAGATTGAGTGAACATGAGAAACGATTAAGTACACTTTTTAGAGGGCTTGAGAAGCTTCAAGGTAAATGGTCATTATCCATAATTGGGGATGGTCCAGATAGAGGTTACTTAGAGAATCTGTCTAAAGAGTTGGATATTTTTCATAAAATTGACTGGTTAGGCTGGCAGAGGAATCCTTGGGATTGTGTAGAGTGTGCTGATGTATTAGTTCTATCTTCGGACTTTGAGGGATTTGGATTAGTTTTAGTAGAGGCATTGGGCCGAGGTATTCCAGTTATATCGACGAAATGTGCAGGTCCAATTGATATTGTAAGGGAACATGAAAATGGTTGGTTAGTCACAGTTGGCGATTGGCAAGGATTTTCAGAAACATTCCAGCAGATTATGGACGGGAAGAAAAGGTTGCCAGATGCTGAAATATGTGAAAAATCAGTAGAAAAATTTAGAGCTCCAAACGTCATTAATAAGATAGAGCAGATTTTAAATTATTATTACCGTGTAAGCTTAGAAGGAGAGAACTATAGTTCCCTTGAAAATTACGTTGTGAAAGATGATTTAATCTATAAATCAGAGATAGTAAATCTGGCGATACAGACTACAATTGATGGGATTCAATATCTAGGCTCTTCGTCTACTTCCAATGAGAGAGATAAACTAGTGAAATGGTTTTCTTTAGATTTTATTGAAGTTATTGAAAATGACATGGATAGCCAAGTAGACGTAGAGCTAAGCGCAACTGTCTGTTCCCCGAAAGTAACAGCTATAAATTATACTTGTACGAAAGCAAATGTAGAATTTGTATTGCATAATATTGGTCAGGAATTTGGGAACATATTAGATGAGAAGGTGAATTGTTCCGTAACGTTGTCTAATCAAGGTGGTATTTGGAAAATTTTTTCTTTATCAGTTAGCGAGCCCTTAGTTAGTTTACAATAAAATATCATGAAATAGTTATTGATAATTATGAGGGTATTCATAAATTGGTTAGTAGGATATAAAGATATGACAGGTTTGTAAATGAGGAGAAAAAATGAATAATTCAAATGTAGTAGGATTTTATATAGAAACATCATTTCATTATTATTTATATGAAACGATAATAGATAGCTTGTTAGAAGAAGGAGTTCAATGTCATATAGTTATTAATGATGAGATGGGAAAGCAATCAGAGTTTAGCCATATGTATAATGATATGATTTCGTTTATAGAAGATATAGATAGAAGTGATATAGATGCATATACTATGAGTACAGTTAAAGATGCAGGTTTTAAATATGATTGTCTTGTTAGTCCATATCTTGCAAAAGATTTAAGGGGAATAGCGAAAAAACATGTTCGTGTAATGTATAGTTTAGCGAAAGAGAAATGGATTTACGGTTGGTGGAATATTGTTTACGATCGTATTTTAAATTATGGTCAATATGATTACTCTAAATTAAATATAGATAATAATTGTGTGATTATAGGGAATCCAAAGTTTGACAAATGGTTTAAAAATGATATTTCCAATCTTAAATCAATTGAAAAAGCATTAGATTTAGATAGAAATAAAAAAACAATTATGTATGCACCGACTTATGGGGACTTAAGTTCAATCGATAGCTGGATAGAAAAAATAAACATGCTTCAAGAACATTATAATGTCTTAATTAAACTTCATCATGGCACAGCCTTTAAAGAAAGTGAACAATATAGAAGAGATTATCTTAATCTACATTTTAAAAATATTTCAGTAAGTACCGAAGATTTATTCCCATTTTTAAAAATTGCTGATTATGTTGTAACTGACAATAGTGGTATGATTTTTGACGCAATTTTAGCGGGGAAAGACATTTTATTATTAAATACAACTTCTTCATCAGAGCTTACCGATGAAAGAAGTTTAGAACAAAAAGCACGTTCACAGATCATTAATATTAATATGACTGAGGACATAAAAGAAGTGTTGGAAAATGATAACTTATTCACTTTGCAAAAAGCAAGGATAAATACGTTGCAAAAGGAATTGTACACTTACTTAGATGGTGATTGTGGTAAGAGAGCAGCAGATGAAATTATTAAAGTGATAGATGATAATTGTTCAGATGAAAATAGATTGTTAACTAGCTTAAGAGAAGTAGTTTTTGGGAAAAAATAAATTAATTATTTTGAGTTAAGTGAAAGGTTTACTCGTGATAATTGATTAGGAGAACTGTGTAAGAAGAGTGGATTTGAAAAATTTACAGTTTGGGAAGAAGGTAATTAGAGGGGGTATTGTGACATACACTTTCTAGATGAAAGAGGTTCATACGATAAAATGTATAGAAGAAATCATGTAACGTATATAGTTTATCACATAATTTAATTAGTAGTGTTGTACTTTGCAGGGAGGAAACAGAATGCAGTTAGTTAAAGAAAAGAATCAACCAGTTGGTGAAACTGTTAATCTAGCATATTGGAATGAATTTTATAAGAGGTTTTATATAGAAGAAGAATCTACATTCTGTAGCTACATTAAATCAAGAATTGACAAAGACACGCTTATTATTGATATTGGCTGTGGAACTGGACAGGATATTCGCTCATTTTATAGAGAAGGATTTTGTGTTACTGGAATCGATAGGTCATTAGAAGTGATAAATTCAAATAATAATGTAATAAAGCAAGCTGGATATAGAGATTCTATTGATTTTAAACAGGTAGATATTTCTTCTGAAAGTGAATTATCTAAATTTATACAAGAGAAGTTGGAAGAAGCTAGGGGGAGAAAGAAGAAATTACTCGTATACAGTAGATTTTTCCTTCATTCAATTAACCAACAAACGGAAGAAGTTTTGTTAAAAACTCTTGCTAAACAGCTTGATAATGGCGATTTATTCGCTGCGGAATTTAGAACAATTGAAGATGCTAATAAAGAAAAAGTATACAACAATCACTATAGAAGATTTGTGGACTCGGAGCAATTAGTCAAAAACTTAGAAGAAGTTTACAGATTTGAAGTATTAGAATATACCAAAGGGACTGGTTTTTCGATCTATAAAGGAGAAGATCCTTATTTAGCAAGGATTATAGCTCGCAAATCTTAATTGATTTTAATATAGGATTATTTTTTATTATTAGTTTTTTGCCTATCTAATTCCTTGAAAATTAATTAAACAATTTTATATGAATGAGGTAAATAGAATGTCCACTATTTCACTATGCATGATTGTTAAAAATGAAGAGAAAGTATTAAGTCGATGTTTAGAATCTGTACATAAAATGCTAGATGAAATTATTATTGTCGATACAGGATCTACAGATACAACAAAGGAAATAGCTAGAGAATATACAGATAAGATCTATACTGTCGAATGGAACGATAACTTTGCAGAGGTAAGGAACTATGCATTGAAGCAGTCTACAATGGATTATGCATTAGTATTAGATGCGGACGAGGTAATGACAGAGGATTCATATGAAAGAATACATGAATTTATTAAGAATAGGGAACGAGTGATTGGACGAATAAAGTGTAAGAATATATTCAAGAATCACAGTGGAGAAGAGGTGAACTCTATCTCCTGGATTTCGCGCATTATACCTAAAGGCGTCTATTACGAAGGGGCTATACACGAACAAATAGTTTCCTCATTACCGAGAAAAAATATTGAAGTGTTGATACATCACGACGGGTATTTTGAAAATAATAAGGTGGATCGGAATTTACCAATATTATTAAAAGAACTACAAAGGAAAAATGATGATGCATATATATTATACCAAGTGGCTAAACAGTATAAACTAGCAGGTCAATACGAAGAATCTCTTGAATATTTTATTCAATCGTATAACAACGTAAGAATGGAAGACTCATTTAGAAATATTTTAGTTGTAGATTTCTTATATGTGATGAAAGAAGTAAAAGTGTTCGATGTTGCCTTAGATGTTATTCATTTGGAGATGAATTCCTTGAAGGATTACGTAGATTTTCATTTCTTACTAGGATTATTATATATGGAAATGAGTATTCATAATCCGAATATGTATATGAAATACGTGCCGTTAATTGAGAAATCTTATGAAAAGTGTATCGAATTAGGTGATTCTGTCCATCACGATGGTATGGAAGGAACAGGAACATTTTTAGCGTACTATAATTTAGGTCTATACTATGAGTTGTTTGGTTTTAAGGATCAAGCTATAAATTGTTTCGAACAGAGCATGAGCTATGGATATCAAAAAGCAAAAGACAGAGTACATACATTAAAATAAAAAAGAAAGCTTTATAAGTCAATAAATAGACTTATAAAGCTTTCTTTTTTTATTACTAATATATCTAATGTTATGTTGAAGATAGAGAATGATATCTAAACAATTCCTCATTATTACCGATATTAATAATAGAAAGCTCGGAAAAAAGGAGTGAGGTATATGCATTCACCTATTTCCTTTGCAGCTAAGAATAACATACATCTAGAACAAATAGGGAAACAACAAGCACAAGTAAGGTCGGAAGTAAAAGAGGCGACAATAAAAAAAGAAATCACAAAAGAGAAGATTGAGCGTGTTACGGGAGATATGAATAAATTTCTAGAACCTTCACGTACACACCTTCAATTTAAATTGCATGAGAAGTCAAATGAATATTATGTAGAACTTGTAGATGATCGTACGCAAGAAGTGATACGTGAAATACCTTCTAAGAAATTATTGGATATGCATGCAGAAATGATAACATTTGTTGGGTTATTAGTAGATAAAAAAATGTAGCGAAAAGGTTGTGAAGTAATGAGAATAAGTGGTTTTGCAAGTGGGATGGATATCAATCAATTAGTTGGGGATATGATGAAAGCACAGAGAATCCCTTTAGATAAAATGGCTAGTAAGAAAAAAGTATATGAATGGCAACGTGATCAATACCGAGAAATTAATAAAACATTGGAAGATTTACGTAAGCTTACATTTGACACAGTTGGGATGCAAGGTACGTTTTCAGCAAAGAAAGTATCGAACTCTAATGATAAAGCAGTAAGTGCAAGTGGAGGGGGTACTGCTAATGTCTCCCTAGATGTAGAAGTGAGTCAATTAGCATCGGCATCTACATGGAAATCAAGCGGTATAAAAGTAGATGGAGCTATAGATTCGAAAACGAAGTTAAAAGATGTTCCGTTTAGTGATGGAGTCAAATTCGATAATGAATTCTCACTGAAGTTCCAGGTGAAAAAGCCAGGAGCATCAAAAGAAGAAGAGGTTGAGATAAAGATTAATCCTAATACAGATACACTGGAATCTGTTATAGAGAAAATCAACGGGTCGAACCTTGGAGTAACAGCTGTTTATTCTTCTACTAGTAAACAATTAGCTTTAACAAGTAAAGATACAGGAGCAGGTGGCGAAATTGCTATTAAATCTGATGCTGGTGTTGTAGATAGTAAAACAAATGAGTTCTTTAAAGTATTAGGTTTTTCACCAGATGGTAATGGGAAACTTACACCAACTACAGCAGGGGAAGATGCGAAGTTTAAAGTAAATGGTGTAGAATTTACAAGTCATTCTAATCAAGTAAAAGTAAGTGGCGTGGATTTAACATTAAAGGAAACAACGACTGCACCGGTACGTATTTCAACAGAATCAGATGTTGATGGCATTATCAAAACGGTAGAAAAATGGGTTAATGCATATAATGATGCAATTAAGAAGATGAATGATGAAGTAAGAGAAAAGCGCTATCGTGATTTTCAGCCATTAACAGAAGAGCAGAAGAAAGATATGTCGGAGAAGCAAATCGAATTATGGGAAGAAAAGGCAAGTAGTGGATTACTTCGAAACGATTCTAGTATTAATAGTGGTCTGACAAAGATGCGACATGATATGTCGAACATGCTTCAATCAACAGATAGTGCATATAAGACATTAAAAGATATTGGTATTGATTTTTCGAAAAGTTATACGGAAAATGGTAAACTAGTGCTAGATAAAACAAAATTAGAAGAAGCTCTAAAAGCAGATCCTAGCAGTGTGGCTAAGTTATTTACTGCTGATGGTAAGACTGAGGGAGAAAAAGGTATTGCAAAGCGTATTATAAGTTCTACTCAAGAAACAATAAATAGTATTGAGAAAAAAGCTGGTAAAACAACAAGTGTTAACCATCAGTTTGAAATTGGTAGAGGTTTAAATGATTTAGACAAACAAATGAAGCGTATGCAAGATAAATTGAAGGTAGTCGAGAACCGTTATTGGAAACAATTCACTGCGATGGAGAAAGCGATAGATAGAGCTAACCAGCAATCTTCTTATTTAATGCAACAATTCGGAGGAATGTAAGACCATGGGAATGAGAAATCCATATGAAGCGTATCAACAAAATACGGTGACAACGAAGTCACCAGGGGAATTAACACTTATGTTATATGAAGGGTGTTTAAAGTTCTTAGGCCGTGCAAAAGTAGCAATGGATCAGAAAAATATCCAAGTGAAGAATGAAAATATCCAAAAATCACAGGCTATTATTCATGAATTAATGGTCACTTTAAATAAAGAAGTAGAATTATCGAAGGATTTACTTTCTTTATATGAATATATGAATCGTCAACTTATTCAAGCGAACATTAAAAATGATGTGGCGCTTATAGAAGAGGTAGAAGGATTCGTACGTGAGTTCCGTGACACATGGAAGCAAGTTATTCACATTTATCGCCAGCAACAGCATACAACAGGTGGACAGGCTTAATGGGTATTGTGCAGCAAGTATATGAAGTAACGAAAGAATTACATGAACTAGTAGACGCAGCATATGAGAAAGATAATCGAGATGCACATATTGAATCTGTAGAAGCTTTATTAGAAAAGCGTGATGCGCTTTTGGAGCAATTAGAACCTCCTTATTCGCGTGAAGAGCGAATGATGGGATTACAAATTGTTGAGATGAATGAACATGTGAAAGTGGGCTTACAACGTTTGAAGCAAGAAGTGAAAGTTGATATTCAACAATTGAACAAACAGAAACAACACGGTCAGAAATATCGTAATCCGTATGGGAATACGTCGATGGACGGAATGTTTCTTGATAAGCGTAATTAAGGAGAGACTTCTTCGTCTTAGTGGGCGAGGAAGTTTTTTTATAAAGTGAAATATAACTTTAGTAAATATTTTACATAATGTCGAATAATCTAAGAAAAAGGCGATAATCCTTTTTTGACTTTAGGAATTAAATACTATATATTCAAGTTGTGGACACATTTTCCACATAGTTTATGATTGAAGGGAATGGATTTAATGCAAGGGAAAGTAAAATGGTTTAATGCAGAAAAAGGTTTTGGATTTATCGAGCGCGAGAACGGTGATGATGTATTCGTTCATTTCTCAGCTATCCAATCAGAAGGCTACAAGTCTTTAGAAGAAGGTCAATCAGTAGAATTCGAAATCGTTGAAGGAAGCCGTGGACCTCAAGCAGCGAACGTAACTAAGCTTTAATTTCATTAATATGCTTATTGGGTAGGGAAACCTACTACCATAGATAATGAAAAAGCACGTAACAGGCTCATCCCTTTTATAGGGATGAGCCTTCGCTATGTAATTGTGACAACTTTTCAACAAGATGCGATAAATTTCAGCATCTTTTTTATTTTTTTAGAAAAATAAGCAGGAATATTCGTCCACAACCAAGAATATAGTATTCATAGCTAGAAAACATAGCTTTGAAGGAGGAATTCAACTTATGATGCAATTTAATATTCGTGGTGAAAACATTGAAGTCACTCCAGCAATTAGAGAGTATGTGGAAAAGAAGATTAGTAAGATTGATCGTTATTTCGATGCTACTCCAGAAGCAAAAGTCAATCTGAAGGTCCACGCAGATCATCAAAAGATTGAGGTAACTGTTCCACTTCCACATTTAGTACTTCGTGCAGAGGAAGCAAACAACGATCTGTACGCAGCAATTGACTTAGTTACTGATAAGCTAGAAAGACAAATTCGTAAACATAAAACAAAAGTAAACCGCAAAGCTCGTGAAAAAGGAGCGCTTAAGTATACATTTATTCATGAGGCAGAAGTTATTTCTCATGAGGAAGAAGACGCATTAGAGCTTGTTCGTACGAAACGCTTCGATTTGAAGCCTATGGATGCGGAAGAAGCAATTTTGCAGATGAACATGTTAGGACATAATTTCTTCGTCTTCACGAACGCAGAGACAGATGAGACAAACATTGTCTACTCTCGTAAAGACGGTAAATATGGGTTAATTGAAACGAAATAAATATACAAGAGCGAGGGATATTTCTCTCGCTTTTTTTGTTCTTATTTATTGTGTTGTAAGTGTTATTGTCATTTGCTTGATGATAATGGTAAAATTAAGCTATCTATTAAATAGTAGGAACGAAGAAAGTTCATCGTATGTTCACAGGTACGGTGCAAAATAATGCAAATGATGATGAGAAGAGAGGCGTTTAATACATGCTTGGAATGTTGAAAAAGGTATTTGACGGAAATAAGCGTCAATTAAACCGTATGAAAAAGCAAGTGGACCAGATTGAAGCGTTAGGTCCAGAAATCGCAAAATTAACAGATGATCAATTAGTAGAGAAGACGATGGAGTTCCAAGAGCGTGTTCAGAAAAAAGGTGAATCGTTAGATAGCATCTTAGTAGAAGCGTTCGCAGTTGCGCGTGAGGCGTCAACGCGTATCCTTGGTAAGCGCCCGTACCCTGTACAGTTATTAGGTGGTATTTCCCTTCATGAAGGTAATATTTCTGAGATGAAGACAGGGGAAGGTAAAACGTTAACATCGACACTTCCAGTATATTTAAATGCCCTAACAGGAAAAGGGGTACATGTTGTTACAGTCAACGAATATTTAGCAGAGCGTGACGCGACGGAAATGGGTGAGTTATTTAACTTCCTAGGACTGAGTGTTGGTCTTAACTTAAATAGCCTTTCTCGTGAAGAGAAGCAGGATGCGTATGCGTCAGATATTACGTACAGCACGAATAACGAATTAGGATTCGACTATTTACGTGATAACATGGTGTTATATAAAGAGCAAAAAGTACAGCGTCCACTGTATTATGCAGTTGTCGATGAAGTTGACTCAATTTTAGTTGATGAGGCGCGTACACCACTTATTATTTCAGGACAAGCGAAGAAGTCAGCATCTCTTTACATGCAGGCAAATGGTTTCGTTCGTACGTTATCAAAAGAAACAGATTATACATTTGATGAGAAGACGAAGAGTGTTCAGTTAACGGAAGAAGGAATGAATAAGGCAGAGCGTTATTTCCAAGTAGAGAACTTATTCGACCTGAAGAACGTAACAATTAACCACCATATTAACCAAGCGCTTCGTGCAAATGTGTCAATGCATAATGATGTTGACTATGTTGTACAAGACGGAGAAGTAGTAATTGTTGACCAGTTCACAGGTCGTCTAATGAAAGGTCGTCGTTATAGTGAAGGTCTACATCAAGCAATTGAAGCAAAAGAAGGTTTAAAAATTCAAAATGAAAGCATGACATTGGCGACAATTACGTTCCAGAACTACTTCCGTATGTATGAGAAGTTAGCTGGTATGACAGGTACAGCGAAGACAGAGGAAGAAGAGTTCCGTAACATTTATAATATGAACGTACTTGTAATCCCAACGAATAAACCAGTTGTTCGTGATGACCGTGCAGATGTTATTTATAAGACAATGGAAGGGAAGTTCCTTGCGGTTGTAGCAGATATTACAGAACGCCACAAGCAAGGACAGCCAGTTCTTGTTGGTACAGTTGCAATCGAAACGTCGGAGTTAATTTCGAAATTATTAACAAAGAATGGCGTAAAGCATAACGTCTTGAATGCGAAGAACCACGCAAGTGAGGCGGAAATTATTTTAGAGGCAGGACAAAAAGGTGCTGTAACAATAGCAACGAATATGGCCGGTCGTGGTACAGATATCAAGCTTGGCGAAGGTGTTCGTGAGATTGGTGGATTAGCAGTTATTGGTACGGAGCGCCATGAATCGCGTCGTATTGATAATCAGTTACGTGGTCGTTCTGGTCGTCAAGGGGATCCAGGTGTTACACAATTCTATTTATCTATGCAAGATGAGTTAATGCGTCGCTTCGGTGCAGATAATATGATGGCAATGATGGATCGTCTTGGTATGGATGATTCACAACCAATTGAAAGTAAGATGGTTTCTCGTGCGGTAGAATCTGCACAGAAACGTGTAGAAGGAAATAACTATGATGCGCGTAAGCAGTTACTTCAATACGATGATGTTCTTCGTCAACAGCGTGAAGTTATTTACGGTCAACGTAATGAAGTACTAGATGCGGAGAATTTACGTACAATTGTTGAGAACATGGTGAAAGCAACGATCGGTCGAGTTGTTGCGATGCATACACCAGCGGAAGAATTAGAAGAAGACTGGAATGTAAAAGGTCTTGTTGATTATGTGAATGCGAACATTCTTGAAGAAGGTGTCGTAACAGAACAAGAGTTAAGTCGTCTAGATCCTGAAGAAATGACGGAGCTTATTATTGAAAAAGCAATGGCTTATTATGATGAGAAAGAAGCACAATTGCCAGAAGATCAAATGCGTGAATTTGAGAAAGTAATCGTTCTTCGCTCTGTTGATTCGAAGTGGATGGACCATATTGATCAAATGGATCACTTACGCGAAGGTATTCATTTACGTGCATATGGTCAGATTGATCCATTACGTGAATACCAAATGGAAGGATTCGCAATGTTTGAAGCAATGATTGCGGCGATTGAAGAAGATGTAACACGTTACGTGATGAAAGCGCAAATTGATAATAACTTAGAGCGTGAAGAAGTGGCGAAAGGTGAAGCCGTTAACCCGAAAGAGGGAGAGGCGAAGCGCAAGCCAGTTGTGAAGCAAGATACCACAAGTCGTAATGCACCTTGTCCATGCGGAAGTGGAAAGAAATACAAATCGTGCTGCGGACGATAAGAACGCGTACACTATGGTAAAATGATCACACACTCTCTTCTAAGAAGAGAGTGTGTGATGTATAAAAGGTAAACAAAGAAAAGGTGGTTTTTCTCGTGGAATTAGTAGAAATTAAGCAAGAATTAGAGAAGATGTCCAAACGATTAACAATGTTTAGGGGGTCTCTTTGACTTAGAAGCAAAAGAGGCACAAATTTTAGAGTTAGATAACGACATGTTAGCTCCGAACTTTTGGGATGACCAACGTGCAGCGCAAGCGATTATTAACGAAGCTAATGCACTGAAAGAAATGGTAAACAAGTTTAAAGAGCTAGATGAAACATATGAGAACTTAGAAATAACGTATGAGTTAGTGAAAGAAGAGCCAGACGCGGACTTAGAAGCGGAATTAGTAGAAGAAGTACAAGCATTAACAGCAGGCATGAATGAATATGAATTGCAGTTATTATTAAGCGAGCCATATGACAAGAATAATGCAATTGTTGAGCTTCACCCAGGTGCTGGTGGTACCGAGTCGCAAGATTGGGGTTCGATGCTTCTTCGTATGTACACTCGTTGGGGCGAGAAGAAAGGTTTTAAAGTAGAAACGTTAGATTACTTACCTGGCGATGAGGCAGGTATTAAGAGTGTAACGTTGCTATTCAAAGGTCATAACGCATACGGTTACTTAAAAGCAGAAAAAGGTGTACACCGTTTAGTGCGTATTTCGCCGTTCGATTCATCAGGTCGCCGTCATACATCTTTCGTTTCATGTGATGTTATGCCGGAATTTAATGATGAGATTGAAATTGATATTCGTACAGAAGATTTAAAAGTAGATACGTACCGTGCAAGTGGTGCTGGTGGACAGCATATCAATACGACAGATTCAGCTGTTCGTATTACACATATTCCAACAGGTGTTGTTGTATCATGCCAAACAGAGCGTTCACAGATCAAAAACCGTGACCGTGCGATGAAGATGCTTCAAGCGAAGTTATATCAACGTAAAGTAGAAGAGCAACAAGCGCAGTTAGATGAAATTCGTGGTGAGCAGAAGGAAATTGGCTGGGGAAGCCAAATTCGTTCATACGTTTTCCACCCATATTCATTAGTGAAAGACCATCGTACAAATACAGAAGTAGGGAACACACAAGCAGTAATGGACGGAGATATTAATATCTTCATCGATGCATACTTACGTTCTAAAATCGGCTAGTCTATTATGACTAGCTTTTTTCTTTTTTATAAGAAAAAAGAACGGATTACGATAGATAAAAAATGGTAAATAGTGATTAGTTTTGACTGTTTTCGGTTGTAAGGGTTTTCTTTAAGGTATCTTACCTTTCTATGTAAAAGTGCATTTGGTATACTATTTCAGTAGAGGAAGTAGCATTTTTTAATTGAAAAATGCTGCTTTTCTTTTTTTTAAGCGGTGTATAGTGATATGTTACAGTAGAATGGAGATGAGAGTATGAGGAACATAGGTATTAAAGGGAAAATCTTAGGGATGATCCTTGGTATATGTGCACTATTTGGAATAGCGTTAACGTTTGTTTATTTCTCCTCAGCAGAAAAGGTAGAGAAAATAACGGTATTACAAGAAGAAATTGTACCAAAGTCGAAATTATATCGTGATCAGGCGAATCAAACAGAGGAAAGACTAGGTGCATTACGAGCGTACTTATTATATAAGGATGATGAACAATTAAAGCGTTTTGAACAAATAACAGCTTCTTTAAGTAAAACACAGCAAGAATTATTAAATGATCCAACGCTAGCAAAAGAAGTGAAGGATACAATTAACGCTTCTACGGAGTGGAGAAAGTTAATTGAATCGACTGTATTTACTGCGGCGAAAGAAGGTAACTGGGAAGAAGCAACAGCTTTAGCAGCGAAAACTAGACAGCAAATTTTAGATATTAAAGTAAACTTCACTAACTATCGTGATGCAGAAGATAAGAAAGAAGAAGTAGCCCTTGGCGAAATTGAGCAATCTGCTCAAAACATGAAGACAATTGTATTGATAGCATTGATTGTATGTACACTTCTTGCAGTTGCATTAGCTTTCTGGTTCGCACATAAATTAGTAGAACCAATTCAAGCAATTGATGGGAAGTTACGTGAATTATCTTCAAATGAAGGTGATTTAACTGCGAGGCTGGATGTAACGAGCAACGATGAGATTGGTGCTATTGCTACATCCTTCAATCAAATGTTGGATAACTTGCAAGACCTTGTTAGTAATGTGAAAGAGACAGCGGTGAATGTGAAGGAATCGTCCGAGCAAGTGAATATTGGCACATCTTCGTCAATGGAAGCAACGACAGAAATGGCACAGACGATGTCATATTTAGCAACAGGAGTACAACAACAAGTAGCGAGTATTCAAGAAAGTTCGGTTGCGATGGATGAGATGGCAATTGGTGTTCAACGAATTGCGGAATCAGCATCAACGGTAGCAGAATTAGCGGTAGTTACATCAGATCAAGCAAATGACGGGAAGGAAGTCATTGAGCAATCATTATCTCAAATGACAACGATTCATACAGTTGTTGGTGAAACGTCTGATGTCGTACATCGTCTTGTGACACGTATGCAACAAATTGATAAAGCGTTAGAAAGCATTACAACAATTGCGGATCAAACGAATCTATTAGCTTTAAATGCAGCTATTGAATCTGCACGTGCTGGTGAGCATGGAAGAGGATTTGCAGTTGTAGCAGATGAAGTTCGTAAACTAGCAGAACAATCGAAGCAATCAGCATTAGAAATTACAACGTTAATTCAACAGATTCATACAGACACGAAAGAAGCAACCGTAGCGATGGAGCGAGGTCAAAATGAATCAATGAGTGGTATGACGGCAATTCGTGAAGCTGAACAAGCATTTAGTTCGATTGTAGGCAAGATTAACGAAATTACATACCAAGTACAAGAAGTATCTGCAACAGCGGAAGAAATGTCAGCTGGAGCAGAAGAAGTAAATGCAGCATTATCGGAAATCTCATCTATTTCAAAAGATGTAGAGGCACAAACAATGAAATCATCAGAAGATGCGACAGAGCAAACAGAAGTCATGAAAGAGATGGCAGCGACATCGCAACAAATGACACAAGTAGTAGAAGAATTAGAGAAGTTAGTTGTTCAGTTGAAGACAAATTAATGCATGTAGCCCCCACTTCATGACGAGGTGGGGGCATTTTTATAGTTGTGCTTGAAACATTCGTTTGCATTGTAGGAGCCTTCCTATCAAATGAACAAAAAGAAAAGAAGTTATCCTTGCAGCATCATGTGACAGGTAGGATAACTTCATACAAAAATGTGGGTAAATGGGGTTGGTTGTGTGTTTCTATCTCTTTGGGGTATATAGAGGGATAAAACGAGGTATTTATTTGCTTTTATTGTAGTAAATATGGAGCTCGGTGTAAAAAGAAGAAAAGAAATCATTTCGATAAGTATTATTTATCGTATCGCACATATGTGTTCAAAAATGAACATTTTTCACAAGCAAAAGCAAGTAAAAAGCTTTTTTTGTGCTGTAGTTATACAAAACAAACTTCCATTGTATAATGAAAGTGGTAGTTGTACATAAGGGGGCAAGAAGAATGAAAAAGAAAGTAGTGGCATTATTACTAGGTGTTTCATTAGTAGTAGGGGCATGTGGAAAAGAAGATACGAAAAAACCAGATGGTGCATCAAGTACCACACCAACAGCATCTGGTGAACAGTTATTTAAACGTAGCTGTGCAAGTTGCCATGGTGGTAATTTAGAGGGGAATGCAGGTCCTAAGTTATCGGAAATTGGAAATAAATATTCGGCAGAAGAAATTGAAAAAATCATTTTAAAGGGCCAAGGAAATATGCGTGGGGGCTTCCTACAAGGAGCAGATGCGACAGAAGTGGCAAAGTGGTTAGCAGAGAAGAAGTAAGAAGTAGCGGAGAAAAGAAAATTTCTCCGCCTTTTTATATTCTTTGTTTGTTTCTGCAACCTTTTGAAATGAAACTGTAATATAATTATAGCTTTCTTGAAAAGTAAATAATGGTATACTGGTGTATGGATAAATGCAAATTACTGTAGAAACGTGTCGTAATGAATATAAATGAAGAGAAAACAAGAAAGGTATGTTAGGTGATTGTTATGATCGAAATGAGAGAAGTACATAAGACGTACCCAAATGGTGTTCGTGCGTTGAATGGTATTAATATAAAGATTCAAAAAGGCGAATTCGTATATGTAGTAGGGCCAAGTGGTGCTGGTAAATCGACGTTTATCAAAATGATGTACCGCGAAGAAAAGCCAACAACAGGATTAATGCTAGTGAACGGAATGAATGTTGGCACAATTAAGGATACAGAAGTGCCGATGTTCCGTCGTAACCTTGGCGTTATCTTCCAAGATTTTAAATTACTACCGACGCTAACGGTATATGAGAATGTAGCGTTTGCGATGGAAGTAATTGAAGAAGAGCCTGAAGTAATTCAAAAACGTGTAATGGACGTGTTAAATCAAGTGAAGATTGGACACAAAGCGAACATGAAACCAAATGAATTATCTGGTGGAGAGCAACAACGTGTTGCAATCGCGCGTGCAATTGTGAACAGACCGAAAGTGTTAATTGCCGATGAGCCAACAGGAAACTTAGATCCAGAGACAACATGGGGAATCATGGATATCTTAAAGGAGATTAGTGATACAGGAACAACGATTATCATGGCGACGCATAACCGTGAAATCGTAAATACAATCAAGAAGCGTGTAATCGCAATTGAAAAAGGTAGAATTGTACGTGATGAAGCAAGAGGGGAGTACGGATATGAAGACTAATACGGTAAAGCGTCATATACGTGAAGGATTCAAGAGCTTAGGCCGTAATGGATGGATGACATTTGCATCAATTAGTGCAGTAACAATTACGTTAATGCTAGTTGGAACATTTTTATCTATTATTATGAACGTAGATCATATGGCAAAGTCATTGGAACAAGATGTTGAAATTCATGCATATGTTGATGTTATTGCAACACCGGAAGAGCATGATCAAATAAAGAATGACATTGAGAAATTAGATGGAGTGGATTCAATCGTCTTTTCATCGAAAGAAGAAGAGTTAGAGAAGTTAAAAGATAACTTTGGAGATTCTGCGAAAGCATTAGAATTAATTGAGCAAGATAATCCATTACATGATACGTTTATCGTGAAGCCGAAGAACCCACAAGAAATTGGTGATCTTGCAACAGAAATCGAAAAAGTTACGTATATTACAAAAGTAAACTACGGACAAGAGAGTGTAGAAAAGTTATTTGATGTTGTAAATACAATCCGCAGTGTTGGTATTGTATTAATCATCGGTCTATTATTCACAGCGATGTTCTTAATCTCGAATACAATTAAAGTAACAATCTTTGCACGTAAAGATGAGATTGAAATTATGCGCTTAGTAGGTGCGAAGAATAGTTTCATTCGTTGGCCATTCCTATTAGAAGGTTTATTATTAGGAGTTCTAGGTTCAATCATTCCAATTATCTTCGTATTAACAACGTATCAGTCAAGTTATAGCATGCTTGCTGATAAGACGAACAACATCATTCAATTAATGCCGTTGTTCCCATACGCGTTGGTCATTTCACTTATCCTATTATTAATCGGTGGTTGCATCGGTATGTGGGGAAGCGTAATGTCAATTCGCAAGTTCTTGAAAAAATAAATCATAACTTTTGACCTTCTAGTAGAAGATGTGTATCTTTCGACTAGAAGGTTTGCTTTATACATAATAGTTTTAATTTTATAAACAAATAAAGGGTAATCGGAAAGGAGATAGATATGAAGAAAACAGCAACAGTCGTAACTGCATTTATGTTAGGGTTTAGTAGTCTAGCAACTATTACGTCTTCAACTGTATATGCAGAGGGAAATCTTTCTGAAGTAAAGGAAAAGAAGCAACAAGTAGAAGCAGAGAAACAGCAAGCACAAAATACGGTAAATGAATTAGCAACAGAAATGGCTAAGTTAGCAGAAGAATTACGCTTAATGGACGAGAAATTAGCGGAAACCGAGCAACAAGTTGAAGAGAAACGTGAAGTAGTTACGAAGACAAAAGAAGAGATTGAGAAGTTAAAAGAAGAAATCATTGAATTAGAAAAACGTATTGAGCTACGTACAGAGATTTTAAAGCAACGTGCTGTGTCATTCCAAGAGCAAGGTGGTGGAGTTCCGTATCTTGATGTTGTATTAAGTGCAGAAAGTTTTGCTGATTTAATTACACGTATTGATAGCGTGGCGAAAATCATGCAGGCGGATAATGAAATTGTTCGACAAAATGAAGAGGATTTAAGTCAAGTAGAAGCGAATAAGAAAGAAGTGGACGCTAAACTTGAGATGAATGAAATAGATTTAAAAGCATTAGAAGCAGCAGAAGCAACGCTAAAAGCTCAATCAGAGCAAAAGAAGGAAATTGTGAATAAGATTGAAGCACAGAAGCAACAAGCGGAAGGTGAAGTAGAGCGCCTAGGTTATGAGAGTAACCTTCTTGCTCAAGAAGAAGAGGCAATTATTAAAGCCCAAGAAGAAGCGGCGCGTCAGTTAGAAGAAGAGCGTAAGCGTCAAGAAGCAGCGGCTGCCGCTGCGGAAGCAAATAAACCAAGCCAAGGCAATGGTGGAAGTAACGGAGGTTCAGTAGTTGGACCAACACCACCAGTATCTTCTGGATTCTTCATGCGTCCAGCAGCTGGAAGAGTAACATCGGAGATTGGAGATGGACGTGGGCATAAAGGCGTTGATATCGCAAGTAGTGGCACGGTACCAATTGTAGCTGCAGGAGATGGAAGAGTCAGTCGTTCGGAGTATAGCCCAAGTTACGGTGAAGTTATTTACATTACACATAATGTGAATGGAAAGACGATGACATCTGTTTATGCACATATGCGTAGCGGTAGTCGTTCTGTTTCGGTAGGTCAGTCTGTTAAAAAAGGTCAACAAATTGGTTTAATGGGTAATACAGGTAATTCTTTCGGGCAACATTTACACTTTGAATTACACGCCGGTCCTTGGACACAAGATAAGCGTTATTTCGTAGATCCGAGAAAGTATATTAATTTCTAAGCAAGACACTTGAAGCATAAAGCGTACAAGCTTATCATATAGTAGAAGTAGAGCAAGGCATCGCACAAGTTGTGTGATGCTTTTTTCATAAAGATAATGAAGAAAATAGGGATAGATGAGATGAAAAAGGAGGATACATATGAATCGTAAGTTTGCCATTATGCTTGCTGTTGTTGCGTTCTTATTAGGGGTATCGAGTACACTAGTAGGGACAAAGATTTTCTCCAAATCTCCTATTACGGCGATTGAATCAAGTGGAAATACAGATATTGCGAAGGTTGGTCAAATTTATGAACTTATTTCTTCTCGTTATGTAGAAGAAGTGAACAAAGATGAATTGATTGAAGGAGCTATTCAAGGGATGGTAGGTACATTGAAAGACCCTTTCTCTGCTTATATGGACAAAGAAGCAGCAGATCAATTCCATCAGTCGCTTGATTCTTCCTTCCAGGGTATCGGTGCAGAAGTACATTTGACAGATGGGAAATTACTGATTGTTTCTCCAATTAAGGGATCACCAGCGGAGAAGGCAGGATTACGCCCAAATGACCAAATTTTGACGGTTAATGGTGAAAGTATTGAAGGTCTGTCTCAAATGGATGCTGTTATGAAAATCCGTGGTAAAAAGGGAACAACCGTTAAAATTGAAATAAAACGTACTGGTATGGAAGAAGCCATTGTATTTGACATTGTTCGTGATGATATTCCAATGTCAACTGTTCATCATTCGATGAAAGAATCAAAAGGTAAGAAAATTGGTTATATCCAAATTACATCATTCGGTGAAGGAACGACGAAAGAATTTACGGATGTATTAGCGAAGTTAGAAAGTGATGGGATGGAAGGGCTTGTAATTGATGTACGCGGCAATCCAGGTGGTTATTTAGAAAGTGTGCATGATATCGCAAGCTTATTTGTCGCAAATGGTAAGCCGATTTACCAAGTAGAGAATCGTGCGGGACAAAAGCAGATTGTAAAATCAGAAACAAAAAGTCGTAAGTCATATCCAGTCGCAACATTAACGAACGATGGTAGTGCTTCTGCCTCTGAAATTTTAGCAGCAGCATTAAAAGAGTCAGAAGGATACCCTGTTATTGGAGAGAACACATTTGGCAAAGGTACAGTACAACAACCAATTGAAATGCCGGACGGAAGTAATCTAAAATTAACGCAGTATAAGTGGTTAACGCCAGATGGGAATTGGATTCATAAAAAGGGTGTGGAACCAACAGTTGCGGTGAAGCAGCCAGAATATTTCTATGCAACACCGATCCAATTCAAAGACGAATTGAAGCGTGATATGAATGACGAACAAATTAAGAACATGCAAGTGATGTTAAAGGGTGTTGGATTTGATCCAGGTCGACGTGATGGGTACTTTAGTGAAGAAACAGAAAAAGCAGTTAAAGCATTCCAACAAGCAAACAACCTACCAGTCACAGGAATCGTTGATAAGAAAACAGCTTCTTCTATTGAAACGAAGCTAGTAGAAGAAATACGAAATGAAAAGAACGATATGCAGTTGAAAAAAGCATTAGAAATTTTAACAAAGTAAAAGGGAAACCTAAGCTGTTTATGATACACAACAGCTTAGGTTTTTTATTTGCAAATGCGCCTGCTTAATAATGGAAGAGTCAATAAAAAAGCGGGGATTTTTAGCTATGCAGGCGGATAAATGGCGAAAGAAGTAGACAAAGTATGCAAAGTGTCCGATATATGTAGAAATGAGTCATTGACTTGTTTGTAAAATGAAATTTTTTCCTATTGAAGTGTCGAATCTTTTGTTAAAATAGAGGAAGAATGAATTGGCTGGAGGTAGAGTTTATGAGTACATGGCTGTTGGAAATCGGAACAGCATTAGGGAAGTTATTTGTACACCCGTTTGTGTATGTATATGTACTATGTAGTATTTTACTTGGATATATACGAATGGGGAGAGAACGTAAGCAATTATCAGTACGTGTCTATGATATGTGGTATGAGTTGCGAACAACAATTGGAATTGGACTTGTTCTTGGTCTACTATTCTCGTTCGTAACAGTAGGGATTGGAGTTGTCATTCCATTTGAGCTACTTCTTGTAATAGAAACATTATCAATACTTGCAGCACTTTGCTTGTTCGTTCGTTGGCTATCGCCGGCTTATACAATCGGCATTGCAGTTCTCCTCGTTATTTTGTTAAAAGAAGTGAACGTTGGGATTGGAACAATTAACGATATAATAGCAGGAGCTAATGAGTTCCATGTGACAGGTGTTGTTGTACTTCTTGTTGTTTTATTAATGATAGAAGGTATTGTATTGAAGCGTGGTGCAAATAACATGGCGACACCTCTTATCTCGACGAGTAATCGTGGGAAGCGTGTAGGAGAGTATATTGCGAAACGAATATGGATGATACCACTTTTCATTCTCGTGCCAGGTGAAGGGGTACAAGCTATCGCTAGTTGGTGGCCGGTTATTCCACTAGGTGAAGGAACTTATTCACTTGTATTCGTGCCATTTGCAATTGGCATTATGCAGAAGATGAAGAGTATGTTGCCACATGTAGGTATCCAGAAAACAGTAACGTTTGTATGGATGTTGACGGCCGTTATCGGTGTGCTTGCAATCATTAGTTATTGGAGTACATTGGTTGGCTTGCTTGCCTTATCTATTGCAATTATTGGGAGAGAGGCAATTTCAATTGTGCAGCATATACAAGACGAGGGCAAACAACCTTACTTCTCTTCACGTCCAAATGGAATTGTTATTTTAGGTGTGTTACCAAATTCGGCAGCATCAAAAATGAAACTACAAATTGGAGAAGTTATTACGAAAGCAAATGGTGTAGCTATTCAAACGGAGCAACAATTTTATGAAGCATTGCAGAAGAACCGTGCATTTTGCAAATTAGAAGTAGTGGATATTAATAATGAACCGCGATT
The DNA here is from genome assembly GCF_014638355.1 of Priestia taiwanensis. GTDB lineage: Bacteria > Bacillota > Bacilli > Bacillales > Bacillaceae_G > Priestia_D > Priestia_D taiwanensis. The sequence goes on along the minus strand of NZ_BMFK01000004.1, from coordinate 194,561 downwards.
TGCTCAAACGGCATTATATGAAGGTGAGCATCATGAACTTGGAATCTTGTTAGTTGGAGAAAATCCAGAGTGGTCGTAAAAAGAACCCGCAGAATGAACTGCGGGTTTTATATTTGTATATTATTTTTAGTTAATTTATTTCTTTATTAGTGACACAAAGGATACATCACTTTTTGTGTGGCTACTCAATTTTTAGTTCTTCCATATATTGTGGCATATGGTCTTTTAAGTACGAAGAAATTTGCTCTTTCTGTGGCAATTCTTCCTGTGGAATGCTCTCTAAAGGGCGAATGCGATAATTGTTTTCTTGTTCGTTTGTGATATAAGTAGGGATAAAAGATGAATCAGTTAACTCAATAATTTGCTTCCCATCGACTTCTTTCTTTGTGACGCGAATATTGAAAATCCCACCTGTATATCTATCATCAAATCCATCTGTTTGTGCAGCTAAAAAGTTCCCCATTGAGTATGTGATATACGTTTTGTTTCCATTTTTACCTGTAAGAAAGGCTGGTGGTTGTAGAACGTGTGCATGACTACCTAAAATAATATGCACTCCTTCATCAGCTAAGTATTGAGCAAGTTTTTGTTGTTCTTTGTTTGGTATATTTTCATACTCTTTACCGAAATGTAGGGCCACCACGACAACATCTGATTGGGTTTTCGCTTGTTGTATATCGTGTTTCATTTTCGTTTCATCAATATAATTGACAAGATATTCTTTTCCTTTTGGTACACGAATTCCATTTGTACCGTATGTGTAATTTAAGAAAGAAAAGGTAATATCGTTTTTCTTCAAAGTAGGAATACGTTTTGCGTCTTCAAAAGATGTATGGCTACCTATCGTCAGGACGTCAAGTGATTTCCAATAAGCAAGTGCATTTCGAATTGCTTTTTCGCCGCGATCTAACGTGTGATTATTTGCAAGGGATACAATGTCAATTCCAGCATCCTTCATTGCATCGGCTACTTCATAAGGAGAATTAAAACTTGGATAAGAAGAAATACCAATCTCACTTCCACCTACCACACTTTCTTGGTTAGCGATTGTAATATCGGCCTGTGTTAGGAATGGCTTCACTTCTTCAAACATTGGATGGAAGTTATATGTACCGTCTGCTTGCTGGGCATCAATATAAAGGCGACTATGAATAAGGACATCGCCGACAGCCGCTAATGTAACAGTAGATTCTTCTTGTTTTGTTTTTGTTTCAGTAGATTCTTCTTGCTTCGTTGTTGCTTCAGCAGACGATTGTGAATCTTGTTTTTTAATATACATATATATGATTGCGCTTAAGATAATAAGTGTCAGGATGAGCCATTTTAGTGTTGGGTGCTTCATAGTATTCGTTCCTTTTTCTTTTTGTATAGTATGTCCTATTTCGCTTCTATTAAGACGAAGTAAAATGAGAAAGAGAGGTATCGTAACCTCTCTTTCGAACAGAATTATTCTTGTTCTTCGTCTCTCTTTAATCTTCCTTTTTGTTTTGCTATTTCGCGTAGCAAAAATTCGATATGTGCATTTACACTACGAAATTCATCATTTGCCCACTTTTCAATAATCGCATATACTTCGGGATCGATTCGTAATGGAAAACTTTTTTTCTTTGCCATGTTTATCGCCTTCTTTAATATAGACTTCCTGTGTTGATAACTGGCTGTGCACTTCTATCAGAAACAATAGCCACTAATAGATTATTTACCATATTTGCTTTACGCTCGTCATCTAATTCGAATGCACCATCTGCTTCTAATTGATTAATAGAAGCTTTTGCCATTTGGACAGCACCTTCTACGATTTCTTTACGAGCAGCAAGGACGGCTTTTGCTTGTTGACGTTGTAACATTGCGTGTGCAATTTCTGTTGCGTATGCTAGGTGCGTTAAGCGTGTTTCAATTACGTCAATACCAGCAATTTGTAGACGATCTTCTAATTCTCGTTTTAATTCCTCTGAGATTTCGTCTGGATTTCCGCGTAATGTAATTTTGTCTGTGTCATCAAAGTTATCATATGCATATTTCGTTGCAACGTGGCGGATAGCCGTTTCGCTTTGGATTTGAATGAATTTATGATAATGCTCTACATCAAATTTTGCTTTAGCAGAATCAATTACTTTATATACAACAACCGCTGCAATCTCGATTGGGTTTCCTTCAATATCATTTACTTTTAACTTTTCACTGTTAAAGTTCTCTACACGAAGAGAGACTTTTGAATGAATTGTAAGTGGTACAGTGAAGAATAAGCCGCTCTTGCGGATTGTTCCTAAGTAGTTACCAAAGAATATTACGACTTTCGCTTGGTTTGGTTGTACCATGCCAATTCCTGAAGCAATTAAAGCAGATACAACTACTGCAATAATAGGGAAGACAAGGGATTCAGATACGAGGAAACTAGCTGCGCCTCCTCCGAGTAATGCTAATATGAAGAAAATAGCGAGAAAACCGTTCATTGCAAATACTTGTTTTTCTCTCATGTAAAATCATCCTTTCGATATTAATATGATATCACTTTTATATCATATGAGTAGCATAGCATATTGTTTCCAATTTTTAAAGGGGATAAAACTACAAATTCTGAAAATTTCTAGTACAATATAAAGTATTACCAATTTTTAGAGGGATGGGGGGAGAATAATGTTGCTATTAGACGTACAAGAAGTGAACAAAATTCATAAAAATAAACATCTTATTCAAGATGTGTCCTTTACGGTAGATGCTGGGGAATGCAAAGTGCTTGTTTGTAATAAAGAAACAGGAGAATTGTTTATTAATCTATTGTTTGATATAGATTCACCAACGAGTGGGACGGTCTTATTTAAAGGAGAGCGACTTCATCCGAATAAGCATAGTACGTATGTAGGTGTATTCATGCTTGAAGATGGTCATTACGAACGAATGACGGTAAAAGAGTTTCTCTCGTTTTTTAAAGATATGTATAGAAGTGAGCTATCTGTTGAAAAGACACTAGAAAAAGTAGGTTTATTTGATAAGCAAAAGATAAAGCTTGAGAGACTGACTTATTCAGAGTTAAGAAGACTTCATCTTGCAAGGGTGTTCATCCATAATCCGTCTTTAGTTATCTTAGAAGAGCCTGAACAAAATGTAGATACAGAGAGTGTAATTCTTATCCGTAAAACAATTGAATCATTGCGACAAGAGAAAAAAGGAATTTTAATTACGACATTTTCTTTAGAAACAGCACTGTCCATTACAGATGATGTATATATATTGAATGAAGATGGCTTTAAGCGAGTTGAAAGTGAGCAAGAGGTAGTACAAGAAGAGTTCGTACCGGTAGAAATAGAAGAACAACATGAAGAAGAGGAAGCTACTATTGCGAAGCCGATTCGCATCGATAAAATCCCTGCAAAAGTAAATGAGAAGCTCATCCTGTTCGATCCAATGGAAATTTATTTCGTAGAGAGCCAAGAAGGAAATTCATACATTCATGTGAAAGAAGGCCGCTTCTTATGTACATACACGTTAAATGAACTGCAGGAGAAGTTAAAAGTGTTTGGATTTTTCCGTTGCCATCGCTCGTATATTATCAATCTACAACGTGTAAGAGAAGTTATTACGTGGACACGTAATAGTTATAGCTTGATTTTAGATAATAAAGAGAAGAGTTCTATTCCTTTATCTAAGGGGCGCTATGACGAACTGAAAGAAATTATGGGGTTGTGAGGTGATAAGATGAGTCGTTTATTTGTATTAGTGAAGCGAGAATGTATAGATGTAAGTAGGAATTATGTGATTTTATCGATGATGATGGTGCCTTTGTTTATAGCTTTTATGTATGAATTAAAAGGTGTAAAGGACGAAACGGTATTCTTAGTACCGTTATTGATAACGTACGCCTTCATTGGAATGGTTATTCAACCAATTATGATTGCAGAAGAGAAAGAAAAAGGTTCCTTTACTATCTATCGTGTATCGCCTTTTCATCAGGGGCATCTTATCGTAGCGAAGGGTATTGTTTCGATTCTTTTAGCATTATTTGTAACGATTTTAATAGCGGTAATGGGTGGCTTCAGTATAGAGAATATGTTGCTTTTTATCTATACAGCAATAGCAACCACATTATTTTCTATATGTGCAGGGACACTTGTCGGTTTTTATTCAAAAAATGCAATGGATACATCTGTTAAAGGAATTCCGTGTGCCTTTTTCCTTTTATTGCCTATGTTTGCAAATTTTTATGAGGAAAACGGCATGCTTACGACTATCAATAACATGTTACCTGGACAAGCGATATTTAATGGCTTATTCGTTTCTTTAGGAGGAGAGATGACAGGCGTATGGTCAGATAGTCTCCTAGTAACAGGATGGACAGTCGCTGCATGTGTTTTCTGTCTAGTTATTTATAAAAAACGCCAATCATTGTAACCATAGGAATGTTCCTATGGTTTTTTCATGTTTTCATATGCTCCGTTCATCCCGATTTCTACTCTTTTGAAAGAAAATATAATGTTGTCAGTTTGTAATTGTCCTATTGTAGAGTCAGAAGCACGGTAAACAAAAATCAAATCAAATACAGGGGTGGAGAAAATGGGGAATATCATTACCGTACAAAATATGATGAAAGCATTTGGAACGAAGAAAGCATTAACTGATGTAAGCTTCAATATTAAGAAGGGTGAAATATTTGGTTTCCTTGGTCCGAGTGGATCTGGTAAAACAACAACAGTGAAAATCTTAACATCGCAATTAAAACATTCCTCGGGAAATATTTCGATATTTGGACAGGATCTTACAAAGTGGAAGAAAGAGAATATGAAAGAAATTGGCATATTAACAGATAATAGTGCACTATATGACAGATTAACAGTGTACGATAATTTGAAATTATATTGTGATTTATATGATGTGAATAACAAACGAATTGACGAAGTATTACAAGATGTGAATTTAATTGAAGAGAAGAAAACAGCTGTGAATAAGTTATCAAAAGGGATGAAGCAGCGTGTCTTACTTGCCCGAGCTATTCTTCATAAACCAGCACTATTGTTTTTAGATGAACCAACTTCTGCTTTAGACCCAGTAAATAGACAAAAGATGCATGACGTACTTCGTCAATTAAATGAAGAAGGCACAACAATTTTCTTAACGACACATGATATGAGTGAAGCCGAAATTCTATGTGACCGAATAGCGTTTTTACATAATGGCGAAATCGCTGCACTTGATACACCAGAGAATTTACGCCTTCAGTATGCGGAAAATACAATCGAAATTACGTTAACAAATAGAGAAAAAGAAATGGTGACAAAAGACGAGGCAGGAGCACAACGCATTTTTGAATGGTTGAACCGTGGAGAAATTTTAACGATTCACTCAAAAGAACCGAATTTAGGAGATATTTTCATCCAATTAACTGGGAGGGGCTTATAATGATGACATTTTCACTAAAACGAGTATCAGCGATTGTACGTAAAGAATATATGGATTTAATGAAGAATTACCAAATGGTTATTATGTTAGTCTTTCCGCTTGCATACGCATTATTTTATAAACGTATGGGGATGGAACCTGCTGGAATCGCAAGCATGTGTATCATGATGACGCTTGTTTTTTTAACTACATTTCTCCAAGCAAATGCAATTGCGGAAGAGAAAGAGAAGGAAACATTACGTGGGCTTATGTTATCACCGGCAGGGGTGTTAGATGTACTAGCAGGTAAAAGCTTTCTTACAAGTGTTTTAACAGTTGTTGTATCTACTTTCTGCTTAATTCTCGCGGAAGTATCAGTGAACATAAATGTAGCAATTGTTGTATGTATCGGTTTATTACTTTTCGTTTGTATGGGGACACTTTTTGGATTACTTGCTCAATCTGTTTCGGCATTAAATACAATGATGATGCCAGTTATAATGGTCCTTATGCTCGGTAGCATGTTTACGAAAGGTGTAGAAAATGAACTTGTACGAATGATTGTAAGTAATTTTCCATCAACACGTATTATAGATAGTGTAAATTTAGCTGTTGCTGGAAGTGGAATGAACGACCTGATGACACACATACTTGTATTAACAGGTTGGTTTGTTGGATTGCTAGTAGCATGTATTGTTGTCTACCGTCAAAAACGATTTGATTAAAAGCCATGCTCTGCATGGTTTTTTCTTTTCTTTTTAACGAACGTTTGTTTTGTTTTTCGTGGTTGAGATATGATAAAATGTGGTAAGATAGATGTAGAGGAAATGTTGAAGAACGGAGGTTGAATATGAAAGATTTTGAAATAGTGTCGAGTTATTCTCCACAAGGCGATCAGCCAAATGCAATTAAGCAGTTAGTAGAAGGAATACAGAACGGAAAGAGATACCAAACGTTACTCGGAGCAACTGGTACGGGTAAAACGTTCACAATCTCGAATGTCATCAAAGAAGTGAAGAAGCCAACGCTTGTGATGGCTCACAATAAAACATTAGCTGGACAGTTATACAGTGAATTTAAAGAATTCTTCCCAAACAATGCAGTCGAGTATTTCGTAAGTTATTACGATTACTATCAACCAGAAGCATATGTACCACAAACAGATACCTTCATTGAAAAAGATGCCAAAATTAACGATGAAATTGATAAATTACGTCACTCTGCCACATCTTCCTTATTTGAACGAGAAGATGTCATTATTATTGCGAGTGTATCGTGTATATATGGTTTAGGATCGCCGGAAGAATACCGTGAATTAGTCGTGTCATTACGTGTTGGAATGGAAAAAGGACGCGATGAGTTATTACGTCAATTAGTCGATATCCAATATGCTCGTAATGATATTGATTTCCAGCGTGGAACGTTCCGTGTACGCGGAGATGTAGTAGAAATCTTCCCTGTTTCACGAGATGAACAATGTATTCGTGTTGAGTTCTTTGGGGATGAAATTGATCGCATTCGTGAAATTGACGCACTGACGGGGGAAATTGTTGGTGAACGTGACCACGTTGCTATTTTCCCGGCATCTCACTTCGTTACACGTGAAGAGAAAATGAAAGTAGCGATTGAGAATATTGAAGCGGAATTAGAGGAACAGTTAAAAGAATTCCGTGAGAATGATAAGTTATTAGAAGCGCAGCGTTTAGAACAACGCGTACGTTACGATTTGGAAATGATGCGTGAGATGGGCTTCTGTTCTGGCATCGAAAACTACTCGCGTCACTTAACGTTACGTCCAGCTGGAGCAACGCCGTATACACTAATTGACTACTTCCCAGATGATTTTCTTATTGTTATGGATGAATCACACGTTTCGTTACCACAAGTACGAGGGATGTATAACGGAGATAGAGCGCGTAAGCAAGTATTAGTGGATCATGGATTCCGCTTACCATCAGCATTGGATAACCGTCCGCTTCAGTTTGATGAGTTTGAAGAAAAAGGGCCTCAGTTTGTCTACGTATCGGCTACACCCGGCCCATATGAGTTAGATCATTGTCCAGAAATGGTAGAACAAATTATTCGCCCAACAGGATTAATTGATCCATTGATTGATGTTCGTCCAATTGAAGGGCAAATTGATGATCTACTAGGTGAAATTCAAGCTCGTATTGAACGCAATGAGCGTGTGTTAATTACGACATTAACGAAAAAAATGTCCGAAGACTTAACAGATTACTTGAAAGACATCGGTATTAAAGTAAACTACTTACATTCAGAAGTAAAGACGTTAGAGCGTATTGAAATTATTCGTGATTTACGATTAGGTAAGTTTGATGTGTTAGTAGGAATTAACTTATTGCGTGAAGGACTTGATATACCAGAAGTGTCACTTGTGGCAATTTTAGATGCGGATAAGGAAGGATTCTTACGTTCGGAGCGTTCATTAATCCAAACAATCGGTCGTGCAGCGCGTAATGCGAATGGTCATGTTATTATGTACGCAGACAAAATGACGAACTCGATGGAAATTGCTATTAATGAGACGAAGCGCCGCCGTGCTATTCAAGAAGCCTATAATGAGAAGCATGGTATTATTCCACAAACGATTAAGAAGGAAGTACGTGGTGTGATTCGTGCGACAATGGCTGCCGAAGAACAAGAAGGATACGAAACAAAAGCAGTCGATACGAAGAAGTTAACGAAGAAAGAGCGCGAGAAAGTAATTACGAAGATGGAAATAGAGATGAGGGAAGCTGCGAAAGCATTAGATTTCGAACGTGCCGCAGAGCTTCGCGATTTATTATTAGAGTTAAAGGCGGAGGGATGATAGCAAGATGGCAATGGAACATATTATTGTAAAAGGTGCACGCGCACATAATTTAAAGAACATAGATGTAACAATTCCACGCGACAAATTAGTAGTCGTAACTGGATTATCAGGTTCGGGAAAATCGTCCCTTGCCTTTGATACAATTTATGCAGAGGGGCAACGTCGTTACGTTGAATCTCTATCTGCATACGCACGTCAATTTTTAGGGCAAATGGATAAACCTGATGTCGATGCGATTGAAGGCCTATCACCTGCTATTTCAATTGATCAAAAGACGACGAGCCGTAACCCACGTTCGACAGTTGGTACGGTAACAGAGATTTATGATTATTTACGTCTATTATATGCACGTGTTGGAACGCCTATTTGCCCAACACACGGTGTCGAGATCACATCACAAACAATTGAGCAAATGGTTGATCGTATTTTGGAATATGAAGAGCGTACGAAAATTCAAGTGTTAGCACCTATCGTGTCGGGGCGAAAAGGTACGCATGTGAAAGTGTTAGAAGATATTAAGAAGCAAGGATATGTACGTGTACGTATTGATGGCGAGATGCATGAAGTCGGTGAAGAGATTGAATTAGAGAAGAACAAGAAACATAGCATTGAAGTTGTTGTTGATCGTATTGTTGTGAAAGATGGTATCGCTTCTCGTCTAGCAGATTCGTTAGAAACGGCATTACGCTTAGCGGATGGACGTGTCTTAGTTGATGTTATTGGAAAAGAAGAGCTTCTATTTAGTGAGCACCATGCATGTCCACACTGTGGCTTCTCAATCGGTGAATTAGAACCTCGCATGTTCTCGTTCAATAGCCCATTTGGTGCTTGCCCGTCTTGTGATGGGCTTGGTAGTAAGTTAGAAGTGGATTTGGAGCTTGTTATTCCTGATTGGGAGAAGTCATTGAAAGGGCATGCAATTGCTCCGTGGGAACCGACAAGTTCGCAATATTATCCGCAATTATTAGAAGCGGTATGTACACACTACGGTATTGATATGGATATGCCGGTGAAGGATATTCCAAAAGAACTAATGGATAAAGTGTTATATGGAAGCGGAAAAGAAGAAATTTACTTCCGCCATGAGAACGACTTCGGCCAAGTGCGCGAAGGAAAGATTACGTTTGAAGGTGTGATGAACAATATTGAACGTCGCTACCGTGAAACATCATCTGATTACATTCGTGAGCAGATGGAGAAATACATGGCTCAGCAAAAGTGTCCAAAGTGTAAAGGGTATCGTCTAAAGCCAGAAACATTGGCTGTATTCATTAATGATAAGCATATTGGTCATGTAACACAGTTATCCATCGCAGAAGCATACGATTTCTTTGAGACATTGCAGCTAACAGAGAAGCAAATGAGCATTGCGCGCCTTATTTTACGTGAAATCCAAGAACGATTAGGCTTCTTAATTAATGTCGGTCTAGATTATTTAATGCTTTCACGTTCAGCAGGAACGTTATCAGGTGGAGAGGCACAGCGTATTCGTCTTGCGACACAAATTGGTTCACGTTTAACGGGCGTATTATATATTTTAGATGAACCGTCTATAGGACTACATCAGCGTGACAACGACCGTTTAATTTATACGCTGCAAAATATGCGCGATTTAGGTAATACGTTAATTGTCGTAGAGCATGATGAAGATACGATGTTAGCTGCAGACTACTTAATTGATATTGGTCCAGGTGCCGGTATTCACGGTGGAGAAATTATTGCGGCAGGAACACCAGAGGAAGTAATGAATAATCCTCAGTCGCTAACAGGTCAGTATTTAAAAGGTGAAAAGTTCATTTCCGTTCCAACAGAACGACGCCAAGGAGATGGACGTGAAATTGCCATCGTTGGTGCAAAAGAAAACAATTTGAAGAATGTTAAAGCATCCTTCCCATTAGGTACATTCGTTGCGGTAACAGGTGTATCAGGTTCAGGAAAAAGTACGCTAATTAACGAAGTATTATATAAAGCGTTAGCACAATATCTATACAGATCAAAAGCGAAGCCAGGTGCACACAAAGAAATTAAAGGGATGGAGCATCTAGAGAAAGTAATTGATATCGACCAATCACCAATTGGACGAACACCTCGTTCGAATCCAGCGACGTACACTGGTGTATTTGATGACATTCGCGATGTATTCGCGGCGACGAATGAAGCGAAAGTACGTGGCTATAAGAAAGGTCGCTTTAGTTTTAACGTTAAAGGTGGACGTTGTGAAGCATGCCGTGGCGACGGTATTATCAAGATTGAAATGCACTTCTTACCAGACGTGTACGTACCGTGTGAAGTGTGTCATGGTAAACGTTATAACCGTGAAACGTTAGAAGTGAAGTACAAAGAGAAGAATATTTCAGAATTGCTGAACATGACGATTGAAGATGCGCTAGAGTTCTTTGAGAACATCCCGAAAATTAAGCGGAAGTTACAGACGTTAGCAGATGTTGGGTTAGGTTATATTACACTTGGTCAACCAGCGACAACATTGTCAGGTGGAGAGGCACAACGTGTGAAGTTAGCCTCTGAGTTACATCGTCGTTCAAATGGGCGTACGTTATACATTTTAGATGAGCCAACAACAGGCCTTCACGTAGACGACATTGCTCGCTTACTGAAAGTATTGCAACGTCTTGTTGATAACGGGGATACAGTATTAGTCATTGAGCATAATTTAGATGTTATTAAGACAGCTGACTACATGATTGATTTAGGCCCAGATGGTGGTGACAAAGGTGGTACAATTGTTGTCACTGGAACACCGGAAGAAGTCGTGAAAGTAGAAGCATCCCATACGGGTAAATATTTAAACATTGTTCTTGAACGTGACAAAGGAAAAATGGAGAGTCGCTTGCAAGAAATTGAATGTATGTCGAAATAGATGAATGAACCTACAGAATACATTTCTGTAGGTTTTCTTATGAATAGAGGGAGTCGTCTTGGCGACAAAGTTAACTTCATCTGTAAAGTGAGAAAAGCCTCTTTAGCCATCGGACAAAGTAAGGTACAATAGAGAAAAGAAGAAATACATATGTACCCAGTATCATTTCTAGTGGTTGCGGACATATACTATAGGACAGAGGTACATTGTACGAGTATGTAAAGAAGATCGAGAGGGTATAGAGATGATCAGATGGTTATTATCAGTTTTAGTAAATAGTGTTTTATTACTTGTTATAGCTGGATTCTTCCCAGATACATTTTTTGTGCAAAATGTATGGACAGCGGTAATGGCGAGCTTCTTGTTATCAATTTTAAATGTGTTGGTAAAGCCATTCCTTATTTTAATAACGTTACCGGTAACGATTCTTTCACTAGGATTCTTCCTATTTGTCATTAATGCGATAACGTTGTTAATTGCGGATAGCTTAATGGGCAGTGCATTTGAAATTTCAGGATTTGGCATGGCGTTAGGAGCTGCGATTATGTTATCAATCCTAAATTTTGCAGTTCAAAAAATAATCGTTCGACCTTTATCAGAAAAGAAATAATGAAGAGATCATCCTTTGTATCATAGTCTAAAGGATGATTTTTTTGTGTTGTTTCATCGGATGGAAAAAGATGATAAAATAGAGGATAAGTTGTTTCAGTAGGTATCATACCTAAGTAATGATACGTTAATACTTAGTAGTAAAAGATGTTCGTACACTTGTACGCGATACATCCAGATGGAGGTCAATGATGGCTAGAGTTCGCATGAATAACGTAATGGAAGAGTTTCAATTAGAGTTAGTTAGTGGAAAAGAAAGTATCACGAAACCGATTGAGACGAGTGATATCTCTCGTCCGGGCTTAGAAATAGCCGGATTTTTTACATATTATCCAGCAGATCGTATTCAAATCTTAGGGATGACAGAGCTTTCGTTTTTCAAAAATTATTTAAGTGATGAACAGAAGAAAGACATTATGGAACGCCTTTGTTGTGACGAAACACCTGGAATTATTGTTTCGAGGGATTTAGAGGTACCAAAAGAATTAGTAGAAGCATCGGAGCGAAATCATGTACCTGTATTTCGTTCATCTTTGAAGACAACACGTCTTGTCAGCCGTATTACGAATTATTTAGAAGGGAAGTTAGCGCCAACGACAGCAATGCACGGTGTATTAGTAGATGTGTATGGTGTAGGAGTGTTAATTACTGGACAAAGTGGTGTCGGTAAAAGTGAGACAGCTCTTGAATTGGTAAAACGTGGACATCGTTTAGTAGCTGATGATAGTGTAGAGATTCGTCAAGATGAGAATGATACGTTAATTGGTTCTTCTCCAGAATTAATTGAACATTTACTTGAAATTCGCGGACTAGGCATTATTAACGTTATGACGTTATTCGGTGCAGGGAGTGTACGTAATCATAAGCGCATCTCGCTTATTATGAATTTAGAACTTTGGGACTCAAAGAAAAACTACGATCGCCTAGGATTAGATGAAGAAAAAATGCGAATCTTGGATACTGATGTAACGAGATTAACGGTTCCTGTACGTCCAGGCCGAAATTTAGCAGTTATTATTGAAGTGGCTGCGATGAACTTCCGCTTGAAGCGTATGGGAATGAATGCGGCGCAACAATTCGCGAATCGTTTATCGAATGCGCTAAATGTCGATCACGATGAGCAATAATTAATAGAAGGAAAATGGGGAGAAAGGTGGCTAAAATAAATGGTAGACAAGATTGAACCGTTAAATCGGGTCATGTTTGAAATTGGACCACTGACAGTATATTGGTACGGATTCTTAATTGGATTCGGAGCAATGCTTGGCCTTTGGTTAGCTGTTCGCGAATCACAGCGCTTAGGGATGGATAAAGAAATCTTTGTGGACCTAGTGTTATACGCAATCCCGATTGCAATTATCTGTGCTCGCCTTTATTATGTTCTATTTAACTTAGATCATTATGCGGCAAATCCAAAAGATATCATTAAAGTATGGGAAGGCGGACTTGCCATCCACGGTGGATTAATCGGAGCTTTTGTAACAGGATATATTTTCTGTAAGAAGAAAGGTCTGTCATTCTGGAAGCTGGCAGATATTGCGGCACCAAGTATCTTAATTGGTCAAATTGTTGGCCGTTGGGGAAACTTTATGAATCAAGAGGCGCATGGTGGGGCTGTAACAAGAGAATTCCTAGAAGGGTTACATTTACCTGATTTTATCATCAATCAAATGTACATAAATGGTACATACTATCATCCGACGTTCTTATATGAATCGCTCTGGAATCTTATTGGGTTGTTCTTGCTACTATATTTACGCCGAGTGAACCTTCGTCGAGGTGAAATTTTCCTTGGGTACTTAATTTGGTATTCTATCGGACGTTTCTTCATTGAAGGACTTCGTACAGATAGTTTAATGTTGACGGAAGCATTACGTGTGGCGCAAGTAATTTCATTAGTCACGGTAGTGGCTGGAATTATTCTGCTTGTCATTCGTCGAAAAATGAGTAAGGAACCAGTCCGTTATTTAGATGCATAGTAAAAAATGGGATGGTGTGTAGCCATCCTATTTTCTTAATATAGAGACAGGAAGGGATAGACAGATGAAAATCAATACACTTCTTTTTGACTTAGACGGAACACTAATTAATACAAATGAATTGATTATGCAGTCGTTTCTACATACATTAGAAACGTATTATCCTGGTAAATACAAGCGAGAAGATGTCGTTCCGTTCTTTGGAGAGCCTTTATACGGATCATTTGCGAATATCGATAGCGAAAAGGCAGATGAGCTTGTGGCATGTTATCGCAAACACAACATCGAACATCATGATGAGTTAGTTGAAGAGTTCGAGACAGTGTATGAAACAATTAAAACGTTGCATGAACAAGGTTATAAGTTAGGGATTGTCACAACAAAAGCGCAACCTGTTGTTGATATGGGAATGAAGTTAGCGAGGCTACATCATTTCTTTGAAGTTGTGGTGACGATTGGCGATGTAGAGAATGCAAAGCCACATCCAGAACCAGTGGAAAAAGCCTTAACGTTATTACATGCAAAGCCAGAAGAAACGATTATGGTTGGTGATAATCATCACGACATCGTAAGTGGTCAGCGCGCTGGAACAAAGACAGCGGCTGTCGCATGGACAGTAAAAGGACGAGAGTATTTAGAAGCGTATAATCCGGATTATATGTTAGAGAAAATGAGTGACTTATTACAGATTGTTAAAGAATAAGTGATAACAATTTAGGGAAACTCATCATAGTTGTTAGAGAATTCTATAAAAGATTGAAATAGTATAAGAATGATTAAATCATTCGCAACAGAAGAGTAGTCTTATAAGTAATTTTATAAGGCTATTTTCTTTTTTTGCCATGTTATTGGAAAATGGTGCTGTGTAGTGAGGAAATACTCAATTCATGCTAGAAGTATGATATACTACATGAAGCTATATTTATAGACATTGGAGGAACGAATGGCGAATCAAAAACAGACACATTGGGAAGATGATAATATTATTTCATTCACGCCATCTGCTCGTTTTTTATATGAACAAGGAATGAAGCGTTACAACAAAAATGAAGTGTATCGTGCTATTAAGTTTTTTGAGAGGGCAGTAGGAGTGAAAGGTGCAACGCCTTATATGTCATGCCAATTAGCAGCGGCATTGACGGAAGTGGGAGAATATTATAAATCAAATAAGATTTACCATGGATTAGTGAAGGAACAAGTGGAAGACTATCATGCACTTTATTACTTCATGGCGAATAACTATGCTCACTTAGGGTTATTTGAAGAGGCGAAGAAGCATGCTGAACATTATTTAGAGCATGCAGAGGATGAGGAATTCATCGAAGAGACAGAAGAGCTGTTAGAGCTTTTAAGTATAGAAGAAACAGAACAAGAGTATTCATTTGAAGATGAATTGATTGTGAAGCAAGAAGAGGCAAATGACCTTGTTCGTGAAGGGAAGTTCGAAGAAGCAATTGTCTTATTAGAAGAGATTATAAAGGACTACCCAGAATTTTGGTCAGCACAAAATAACTTGGCAATTGCTTTATTTCAATTGGGAAAAATAGACGAGGCGCTCTTTGTTATTGATGAATTATTGGAGAAGAATCCAGGTAATTTACATGGTATGTGTAATATGAGCCTGTTTTTACGTAACATTGGTCGTATAAAACAATCGGATTTATTGATAGAACGTCTAGAAAATATATATCCAGTTCTAGCGGATCATCGCTTGAAATTAGGAATCACGTTCGGTGTGGTTGGTAAATATGAATTAGCATATAAATGGTTACGTTCTTTAAAAGCGCAAGGATATGATGGAGATATGAATTTCTATTATTGGTTAGCGTATTCAGCACATGAAGTTGGCAATCTTCGTATGGCAGAACGAGCATGGGAAATGGTTACGGAATTGGATATGACTAAGCAAGGAAAAGAACCGTGGGTACACTAATCCTACCTTTTGCTATCGTATTTCAACGAGTGTTATAATGAAATGGATGGAAGGTAATGAATATTCATATAAGAAGAATAGGATATAGATCGAAACTAAGTAAGGAGTGAAAATGATGGAAGAGAAAATTTATGATGTCGTAATCGTTGGAGCTGGACCAGCTGGAATGACAGCGGCTGTGTATACATCTCGTGCGAATTTAAGCACATTAATGATTGAGCGTGGAGTGCCAGGTGGACAAATGGCAAACACAGAAGATGTAGAAAATTATCCTGGTTATGAAAGTATTTTAGGACCTGAATTATCAAATAAAATGTTCGCGCATGCGAAGAAATTTGGTGCAGAATATGCATACGGGGATATTAAAAGCATTACCGATGGCAAAGAATACAAGACAATTCAAGCTGGAACGAAAGAATACAAAGCTCGTGCAGTTATCATTGCTGCTGGTGCACAATACAAGAAGTTAGGTGTTCCTGGCGAGAAAGAATTAAGCGGACGCGGTGTTTCTTACTGTGCAGTATGTGACGGTGCATTCTTCAAAGATAAAGAATTAGTTGTTGTTGGTGGCGGAGATTCAGCCGTTGAAGAAGGCGTATACTTAACTCGCTTCGCATCAAAAGTAACAATCGTTCACCGTCGTGACCAACTTCGTGCACAGAAGATTTTACAAGACCGTGCATTTGCAAATGAAAAAATTTCATTCATCTGGAACAATACAGTGAAAGAAATTAACGATAACGGTAATGGAAAAGTGGGTAGCGTAACATTAGTTGATGTAAACAATGGAGAAGAACAAAACTTCCAAGCAGATGGCGCTTTCATCTATATCGGTATGCTTCCACTATCAGAACCATTCATGAACTTAGGTATTATGAATGAAAATGGTTATATTGAAACAAATGATAACATGGAGACGAAAGTACCTGGTATTTTCGCGGCGGGTGATATTCGTGAGAAGATGTTACGTCAAATCGTAACAGCAACTGGTGATGGTAGTATTGCAGCACAAAGTGCACAACACTACATCGAATCATTGATGGAATCGTTACAAGAAGGTAAATAAGAAACTGACTCAAAAGGTTGGCACTCAATCTTTTGAGTCAGTTTTCTTTTGTCATATGGAAGAGATAATCTTGCATATGTATTGTTTGCTTCATTGTTACTTGTTTTCTTTGATAGTATAATGAAAGGAAGACTAGTGAAAGAATGATTTCTTTTCAGATGAGGTGGAAATATGCAGAGAGTAACAAACTGTGTGCTATATAAAGACAATAAAGTGTTACTTCTTCAAAAGCCACGTCGTAATTGGTGGGTAGCTCCAGGTGGAAAGATGGAGCTTGGTGAATCAATCCGCGAAGCTGTTACACGTGAATATCGTGAAGAAACAGGCATTTATATTAAAGACCCTATGTTAAAAGGTGTCTTTACTATCGTCATTAAAGAAGGAGATACAGTCGTATCAGAATGGATGATGTTCTCTTTCTTGGCGACGCAATTCGATGGAGATAACAAAGAGGTATGTGAAGAAGGTATTCTAGCATGGCACGACAAAGATGAGGTACAAGAATTACCGATGGCGCCTGGTGATTATCATATTATTGATTATATGCTGCAAGGAAGAGGCATCATTTACGGTACATTCTTCTACACGCCAGATTTTGAATTACTCTCGTATCGTTTAGATCCAAGTTAAAAAGTATAAGAGCGATGAGGAGGATGTTAGAAAATGAGTTCAGATGTTAGCTTAGTTATTATTACAGGTATGTCTGGAGCTGGAAAGACAGTAGCAATACAAAGTTTAGAGGACTTGGGATACTTCTGTGTAGATAATTTACCACCTACACTTCTTCCGAAGTTCCTAGAATTAATGAAGGAATCAAATGGAAAGATGAACAAGGTAGCCCTTGTAATGGATTTACGTGGTCGAGAATTTTTTGACAAAATTTGTGATGCTCTAGATCAATTAGGAGAAAACGAATGGATTGTACCTCGTATTCTATTTTTAGATGCGCGAGATACGACATTGGTAACACGCTACAAAGAAACACGTCGTTCGCATCCACTTGCTTCTTCGGATTCACCTTTAAAAGGTATCCAGTTAGAACGTGAGCTATTACATGAGGTGAAAGAGCGAGCACATTTCACAATTGATACGTCTGATCTAAAGCCGAAGCAGTTACGTGAGCGTATTATTCAATACTTCTCTGTTGATAAGCCAGAAGTATTCCGAATTAACGTAACGTCGTTTGGATTTAAGCATGGTGTACCGATCGATGCTGATTTAGTATTTGATGTACGTTTCTTACCAAATCCGTTTTACATTGAACATATGCGTCCGATGACAGGACTGGATGAAGAAGTATCTTCTTATGTGATGAAATTTAATGAAACACATAAATTTTTGGAGAAATTATTAGATTTAATTGAATTTATGCTGCCGCATTATAAACGAGAAGGAAAGAGTCAACTTGTACTAGCGATTGGATGTACAGGTGGACAGCACCGTTCTGTTACATTGACTGAATATCTTGGAAAGCATTTCTCTAACGAATATAAGACACACGTATCTCACCGAGATATCGAGAAGATTAAAGGACATTAATCGTTATGGCGAAGACACGTCAACCGAAAATTGTCGTTATTGGTGGCGGAACAGGGCTATCTGTTCTCCTTAGAGGGTTAAAAAAATATCCAGTTGATATTACTGCAATTGTAACGGTAGCAGATGATGGAGGAAGTTCGGGAAGATTACGAAGTGAATTAAAGATTCCACCTCCAGGTGATATTCGAAATGTACTTGTAGCACTTTCTGATACAGAACCTTTACTAGAAGAATTAATGCAACATCGTTTTGAGACAGGTGGGGACCTAAGTGGCCATTCATTAGGAAATTTAATGCTGTCTGCAATGACGAATATTACGGGGGATTTCTTCCATGCAGTGCGTGAACTAAGTAAAGTATTAAACGTACGTGGTCGTGTTATTCCAGCAGCGAATCGTAGTATCATTTTGCATGCAGAGCTAGAAGATGGAACGCTTGTATCAGGTGAGTCGAAAATTCCGTTCTCAGGAAAGAAGATTAAGCGCGTCTTCTTAACACCGCAAAAAGTAGAACCACTTCGAGATGCACTGCTAGAAATTAGACGTGCTGATTTAATTGTTATTGGGCCGGGAAGTTTGTATACGAGTATTTTACCAAACTTACTTGTACCGAAGATTGGTCAGGCAGTGAAAGATTCAGAAGCAAAGAAAGCATATGTATGTAATGTCATGACGCAAGCGGGAGAAACATTAGATTATTCGGCGAGTGATCATGTTCGTGCATTATATGACCATTTAGATTGTCCTTTCATTGATTATGTTTTAGTAAATGATGAAGAAGTACCAGAAGAAATTATAAAGAAATACAAAGAAGAGCTATCGCGACCGGTTATTTATGATGTAAAGGAATTAAAGGGACTAGGGCTAGAGATTGTTCATGATCGTATTCTTACGCATCATAATGGAGTGATTCGTCATGATACGACGAAGGTAGCAAAATTATTGTATTCGTTATTAAAGCAATAGATGGAATACCCCCAATTGTGATTGGGGGTATCGTACCGTTTAGACATAATAAAAAAGAATAGGCAGGTGAGAAAAGATGTCCTTTGCATCGGAAACAAAGAAAGAGCTTACGAATTTAGAGGCAAAAGCATGTTGTTCGAAAGCAGAGTTATCCGCATTAATTCGAATGAATGGTTCTTTATCCTTCTCGAACCGTCACTTGCTTGTTGATATTCAAACGGAAAATGCGGCTATCGCAAGACGTATATATACGTTGTTGAAGAAAATTTACAATGTATCTGTCGAACTATTAGTTCGTAAGAAGATGCGTCTGAAGAAGAACAATGTGTATATTGTTCGACTAAAGGAGAATACGAGTATAATCTTAGAAGATTTACAAATTAAAGAAGCTGGTGGCTTCACGTTAATTCATAATATTGCACCAAACTTAATTAGTAAGAAGTGCTGCAAACGTTCGTACTTAAGAGGTGCTTTTCTTGCTGGTGGATCCGTCAATAATCCGGAAACATCTTCGTATCATTTAGAGGTTTTCTCCCTATACAAAGAGCATAATCAAGCTGTTTGTGAGTTGATGAATGAGTTTGGATTGAATAGTAAGACGCTGGAGCGCCGTAAAGGATTCATTACGTATTTGAAGGAAGCAGAAAAAATTACAGAATTCTTAAATATTATCGGAGCACACAACGCATTGCTGCGCTTTGAAGATGTACGTATCGTTCGTGACATGCGTAATTCAGTAAATCGTTTAGTGAACTGTGAAACAGCTAATCTAAATAAAACGATTGGTGCGGCATTACGCCAAATCGAAAACATTCGCTATATTGAGCGAACGGTTGGATTAGACATTTTGCCGGACAAGTTGCGTGAGATTGCCGAATTACGTGTAAAGTATGAAGATGTGACCTTGAAAGAACTAGGCGAAATGGTTAGTACGGGAAGCATTAGTAAATCGGGTATTAATCATCGCCTTCGCAAAATTGATGAACTTGCTGAGAAATTACGTATAGGAGAATCTGTAGCAAAGAAATGAGGCCAGATGGCTGACAACTTAGTCGGTTTTCTAAATATTTCATAAAGTGATGGAAGAGTGTTTCAAAAAAAGGAGTTGCCATTTCGTATGTGGCAACTCCTTTATCATTATTAGGCTTTTACTAATACTTTGTCGATTAATCCGTACTCTACTGCACGATCAGCCGTCATAAAATTGTCGCGATCTGTGTCACGCTCGATTACTTCAAGAGGTTGTCCTGTGTTCTCAGCTAACATACGGTTTAACTTGTCGCGTAAGAATAAGATGCGCTTCGCAGCGATCTCGATTTCTGTTGCTTGTCCTTGTGCACCGCCAAGTGGTTGGTGAATCATTACTTCTGCGTTTGGAAGAGCATAACGCTTTCCTTTTGCACCTGCAGATAATAGGAATGCTCCCATTGATGCAGCCATACCGATACAAATTGTTGATACGTTCGGTTTAATCATATTCATTGTATCGTAGATTGCCATACCAGCTGTAATTGAACCGCCTGGGCTGTTTATGTAAAGTGAGATGTCCTTCTCTGGATCTTCAGCTGCTAAGAATAATAATTGTGACACAATTGAGTTTGCCACAGTATCATCAATTGCACTTCCAAGAATGATAATACGATCTTTTAATAAACGAGAATAAATATCGTATGCACGTTCACCGCGGTTTGTTTGTTCAATAACTGTAGGAATTAAATTCATTTTTTCTCCTCCTTATATAAGGTTAAAATGATGTATCTTAATAATACAACTAAGGTCAATAAAGGTCAAACAAAACTGCTCGACAATATGTACACTATTCTTCATTAATGACCGAATTCCTCGTTTTTAAACATATATCTTTAAAATGATGAAAAAAACTAGCTTTTCGACAATTTTTTGTCCTGTAGAAAGAATAAAATTAATAAAAAAGGCTTGTAGGTGACGTTACGTAACCTTGTATGATGAATATATCAAATAAGAGATTATTACAGAAAGGATGTAAAGAGATGGATATACTTGTAGATTATCGTTGGTATTTTTTAATTGGAGCTGAAATTATCTTTTGGATTTCTATTATAGGATTCTTTGCTCTTCGCTATATGTTTCAATTAAAGAAAGCTAGTTTCATAGCTGGAATTGTTCTATTAATAAATGAATTATTTATCTTGACGTTAGCAGTTATTGATTATGTGGAGACGGGGACGATTTCGCAGTTCCAAATGGTTATTGCTCTTATTTTACTGTATGCAATTATTTATGGGAAGAAGGATTTACGTAAGCTAGACTTCTTTGTACAGAAGAGGGTAGCGAAGCAGCGTGGTCAAGAACCACCAGTAATGGAAGAGGTCGTGGAATTGACAGGATGGGCGTATGCAAAGCGAGAATTAAAGCAATGGGGTGTTCATGTTCTCGCCTTTATCGGTGTGCATGTTTTCTTTTTCTTTACATACGGCCTTATTCCAATAAGTGAGTGGATGGAATGGGGAAGAATAGGAATTGTTAAACATGAAGGTGCAAGTCGTATTAGTCAAATATGGGGAGTTATTTTCGTAATAGATACGATTATCACGTGGTCATACGTTATCTTTCCTAAAAAGGAGAAAAGTTACTTGTAAGTATGTCTAAACAGGCGGAGGGAAAAGAGTTTTTATACTTGCGCCTAAGGCTGATAGCGAGATATAATACCCATATGCAATACACTAGCATCGTATATTCCATGCGCCTATAGCTCAGTCGGATAGAGCGGTGGTTTCCGGTACCATGTCTGTCGGGGGTTCGAATCCCTTTGGGCGCGCTTATTGAAAGTCTCTTGTACATGATGATTTATCATCATGTAGAAGGGACTTTTCATGTGAAGGCCCATAAATAAATGAAAGGGTTTTCATTAAGTGGTGATTTAACAGGAATATACGAATGCATGTCGAATAGTAGTAAACAAGATGGGGAATAATGCAGAAATTGAAGAGGGGATAAGAGAATGGAGATCAAACATAAAATCGAAGAAACATTACGCAAAACAGATGCGAGATTATTAAAATGTACAGAAAGTACGAATAATACATATACAGTGACGATTCATTTTAAAGAAGAGGAACATGAAGTTGCTTTTCGTATTTATGAAGCCGCTGGCACAAAGCATGTTGAATTAGAAAGTCATCAAGATATAACGATTGCACGATTTGTACGTGAACATTTAGAGCAATCGTTAAATCAAGCAGTATAATATAGAAGAAAGAAGCGCGCTTTTGATGAGAGAAAGCGTGCTTTTTTGTATGAAGAGAGAAGAATAATCATCAATCAATATGAATATGAGCGAAAATAGGACAAGAAAAAACAAGAAATTTTCCGCCGTTCTACACCCTTTTTCATTGCTATTTGTTACGGTTAAGAGGGAGGGATATGTATGCCAAAAACAATGACGATCCGATTAGAAGAGGAAGAAATCGAAATGTTGAAGGAGCTTCAAGATAAATATTTAAAGAAATACGGTCAAGAAATTAACCAGACAAAGTTTTTTCGTAAGATATTGCGTGAAGAGTATACGCGTATTACACACCCCCCTCGTACTATTGATGTCAGTACGTACAAGGATATGTCAAACAAATGGGTATAACCGTCCAATTCTTGGACGGTTATTTTTGTATAAATGTGACAAAAATGGGGAAGATAATCGTGACAATTTCTAGAAAAATCTCTTTTTAACCTTGACTTTTTATTTAAAAGGAATTAATATTAGTTTATAATAATTATTAAATAAGAAAATAAATATATAAAATTCGGGGGTATGAATGATGAATAAACAAGTTGTAGATGTATTAAATAAGCAGGTAGCGAACTGGAACGTATTATTTGTGAAGTTACACAATTACCACTGGTATGTAAAAGGACCACACTTTTTCACATTACATGAGAAGTTTGAAGAGTTCTACGGAGAAGCTGCAACGCATATTGATGAATTAGCAGAGCGTATTCTTACATTAGGTGGACAGCCAGTTGCAACGATGAAAGAATATTTAGCAGTTGCTTCTATTGAAGAAGCAACAAACAATGAAGTAGCTGAAGAAATGGTACAAGCAATCGCAGCAGATTTTGAGAAAATGTTAGATGAGTTAAAAGAGGGAATTGAAATTGCGGGTAACACAGGTGATGATGTGACAGAAGGTATGTTAGCAGACATTTATGCAGACTTAGAGAAACATGTTTGGATGTTAAAAGCATTCTTAGGATAAGGTAAATACAAAAGCATCTCTTTATGGAAAAGAGATGCTTTTCTTTATGTAAAGGAAAGCATTGTATGGAAAAAAATAAATGATACGTAGGCAAGTATCATTTATTTTTGCATATATAAAAAGGGAAGGATGAATACAGATGTCTAAACAACGTGTTGTGTTTAGTATTTGTGTGTTCATCTAGAAAGAAAGGAGGCAGGAAAAGGAACACACTAATAATGAAAGCGATAACACACTAAAGAAAGCGTTAACACACTGGTGAAGAGGGAAAATGGAAGCAAAAAAACATTAAAAAAAGTAGATACCAAAAAATGTTGGTAAACTAGGATTTTGATGAATTTTCGCTAATTTTTTATAAAAAATATCAATCTTCTGCAAAAGTTGGCACGATAGTTGCATTATAGTGTGAGTATAAAAGAGAATAGTGCAAAATGGTAAAAATAATGGGGAAAACATTAGTTTAACGAAAAAATGTAATTGTTTTTACAGTGTGTTGGAAAGTTGGCACGGTACTTGCATTATTCAGGGGTAAGTAAAAATTATTTGAAACAATAAAAGGTATCAGGGGGTCTACTAACATGAATATTTTATTAGTTTGTTCAGCAGGTATGTCTACTAGTTTACTAGTAACAAAAATGGAAGCGGCTGCAAAAGCCAAAGGAATGGAAGGAAAGATTTGGGCAGTAGCAGGAGACGCAGCTCGTGCCAATATGAGCGAAGCCGATGTTGTATTATTAGGACCACAAGTTCGTTACATGTTATCTCAAATGCAACAAATGTCTAAAGACTTCAATAACATCCCAGTAGAGGTAATTAACTCTTTACATTACGGTATGTTAAATGGAGAAGCAGTATTAGAGCATGCAGTAGGTTTAGTGAAAAAATAGCACATTAAAAAAATGATGTATTAGGAGGTCAGAACAATGGATAAAATGATTCAATTTCTTGAAAAGTATTTTATTCCAGTAGCTGGTAAGATTGGAGCGCAACGTCACTTAGTTGCAATTCGTGATGGATTCATGGTAATCATGCCATTAATCATCGCTGGGGCGTTAGCCGTATTATTCAACAATTTCCCAATTGATGGATGGCCAAAATGGTTAGCAGACAATGGGTATAACGCAATCGCAGGTAACATCTGGACTGGTTCATTTGCAATTATGGGATTATTAATTGCCGGTACAGTTGCCTATAACCTTGCAAAAGGATACGGCGTAGACGGTATGTCGGCAGCCGCATTATCAATTGGTGTATTCGTTATTTTCTCACCATTAACAGGAAATGATACATTTGGTATTCAATTCTCGTATTTAGGTGCACAAGGTTTATTCGTAGCATTATTCGTAGCGATTTTTGTAACAGAAATTTTCCGATTCTTAATTCAAAAGAACTTTACAATTAAAATGCCAGACGGTGTACCACCAGCAGTAGCGCGTTCTTTCGCAGCGTTATTACCAGGTATGGCGGTATTATTAATTGCAGGTCTTGCTCAATACTTTATCGCAACAAGCGGTGGAAACGTATTTACATGGGTATTTACGACAATTCAGCAACCATTACAAGGCTTTGGTGATTCATTACCAGCATTATTACTTATTGCATTCTTAAACCATTTCTTATGGTTCTTCGGTTTACACGGTTCAAACATTTTAGGTGGTCTTATCGATCCGATTTACTTACCGTTAATTGAAGAAAATATTAAAGTTTTCGGTGAAACAGGTAATGCAGCAGATGTTCCTAACCTTGTAACGAAGCAATTATTAGACGCATTCGTATACATGGGTGGATCAGGTACAACATTAGCATTATTAATTGCAGTACTGATTTTTGCAAAATCAAATCAAGCACGTTCTGTAGGTAAACTTGCAACACCATCTGGTCTATTCAATATCAACGAGCCAGTAATGTTCGGTTTCCCAATCGTATTAAATCCAATGATGCTTGTTCCATTTATCCTTACACCATTAGTTTTATCATTAACATCTTACTTCGCAATTTCATGGGGATGGGTATCAAAAACGGTTGCGATTGCACCGTGGACAGCACCACCAATCATGAGTGGATGGATTGTAACAGGTGGAGACGTAATGGGTATTGTACTTCAAGTAGTAAACTTAGCAATTGCAGTATTGCTTTATGTTCCATTCGTAATTGCAGCGGATAAGCAAATGCAACGTGCTGAAGCAACAGCGCAAAAAACAGGCGCGTAATATTTAAAGCAGGAGTGAAGTAAAAATGGTAACAATTGAACAAATTTCGTTTCAAATAATTTTACACAGTGGTAACGCAAGAAGTTCGGCAATGGAAGCTTTAATGCATGCGAAAAAGGGTGAATTCGCAATTGCAGAGGAGAAACTTGCTGAAGCGAAGAAAGAATTAAACGAAGCGCATCATCATCAAACATCGCTTATTCAAGCAGAAGCACGCGGTGAAGCGCACAACATTAACGTATTATTAATCCATGCACAAGACCATTTAATGAATGCGATCGTCGTGAAAGATTTAGCGATTGAGTTCGTTGAATTGTACCAACGCTTGGAGAAATAAAAATAAGAAGCAACGACCTTCTCTTGATAATGAATCGGGGGAAGGTCGTTTTTCTTTTGGAACAGTGGTACACAGCACCTCTTCCTATGCATATGATGTGGATAAGAGCATGAAAAAGTGGAGGGGATGGGGGAAGATGGAAGAGCAAAAGCATGAAACATTACTTGCAAGAATAAAGAGACGAGAAGCAGAGTTTGATAATCGGCTTAATGAGTTAAATGAAGAGATAGAAGTGTTGAAAAGAGAAGTTTTTAAAGGGAAATATAAAAAAGAGCGGTTTGAGGCAGAGACTACCGATGAAGAAATAGAAACATCAACTGAAGAAGTACCATCTGCGCAAGAGAAGCAAGGATCATTAGTAGAAAATATAAAAAGACAAGAAGCAAAATTCAATGATCAGATGAAACGGTTAAATGAAGAAATAGAAGTGTTGCAAAAGAAGGTGTTTAAAAGAAAGGATAAGAAAGTAGTGGAAAGCGAAGAGGTATCTACAGAAGTAGTGGAGCCACCGACGAGGAAAGAAACTTTTTTAGACGAAATTGAGCGATATGCTGGAGAGGCTGATGAAAAACTGAAGAAGATGAGAGAAGAAGTAGAGGAAATTGTACAAAAAGTGTTCCGTAAGAAACGGAAATAAAAAATCCGCTCCAACTAAGTGGAGCGGATTTCCCCTATTTATTCAGGTGTGGTAACTTCTCTCTTTTCAATACGTAAGAAGAAATCCATGATATAACAAATTTCATCATTGGGAATGGTAATGTGAAATTGCTCTTCAATATTTGCCAATGCTTTTTTCGCACGCATGTACAATAAGTAATGGTCGTTAATTTTTGCTTCTTTATTTTTATATGTGATAGATTCTTGTTGTTTTTGCAGACGATCAATCATGCTGCATAAATGAAGAACGATACCCATCAAATTTTCTTGATTTAAGTAAATATTTGCTTGTTGTTGGATATCTTTTAAACATTGACGAACCTTCTTAATCATACGATTACTGTCTGTCATGTTCATCTGTGCTTGTAATGCTTCTCCCATCTTAATGTACGCTTCTTCGTGCGTAATCAATTCTTGAATTTGTTTTGTCCCTTTCATGTTCAAGATATCTTGGAAGTGGAATGTTAAGTAAGGTAATTCGATATTGAAGTTACTTACAACACAGAGAACGTTTCGCTCTTTATCAATTGTATGAACAACTTGTACTAAATCCTTTTCGTCTACAATGCTTAGTGGAATAATTTCAATTAAATCTTCGTTATAGTGCAAGTAGTTTTGCAACATGTTTTTAATAGCGATGGCGCTACCTTCTCCTGTTAAGCACGCTGTAATAATAACGGATGTTAATGGGTCGTCATTTTCCTTCTTCTTTGATTGGTTATGCAAGTAGAAGGACGTTAAGTTTTTAACATCTTCATATAACGAGTCTAAATTATATCCAATTTTCGCCTTTCGAGATGCTTCTAGTACGTGTGGTGTACTTACCATCGAAAGGACGCGGACAGGAATGTTGAACTCGGTAGAGAGAATCTCTCCGATATATGTTAACGATCCCATATCTACGAGGATAAAGAGCCCGTCAATTACTCCTAAGCTTTTTACATAGTTCTTCACTCGTTCTAGAAACTCTTTTGGTGATTCGTGTAGAGGCATATCAATACCGACTACGTCTTCTGTTCCAAGTAGCTGGTTTGCGACATTCGCCATTTCACTTGCAATACCGTTTCCATGTGCTAAAACGAGTACTTTAATAGTTGAATGTTGTGTTTTTGGTTGTTCGAGTACAAAGAACATTGTTAAAAATGCGGCTTCATCAATCGGAAAGGTAACGCCAAGGGTTTCTTCCATGATATGAATACATTCTAGTGCCACATTGAATTCTTTTTTATGTAACGAACGAATATTATTTAAGTTCGGATGATAGATTTGTTTCTCGGATTGAATACGTTGCAGTGTCGTTTGGATGTGTAATCCTAAACCAAGAAATAGTTTTTCATCGAATGTTTTCCCTAAATTAGTCTCAGCTAGGTGAATGATTTTCTCTGTCAATTCCACGATATGTTGTTCAATGACTTTGAGCATGTTTTCTTTGCTCATCTTTTTATTCATTTCTTTAATATAATGAACGAAGTAACTTTGTAGATCATTTTCCATTAAGACACCAAGTTCTTTATTATCAATCCCCCGTACTTTCAGCTCTTCATATTTATGATCGATGCGGTCATATACGGATTCTTGGTATATATCAATATCGTGCTGTTGCAATCCTTCTGTTGGACTAAATAAGAATGCTTGATTCGGAATCGGGAAAATAGATCCTAATTTCTTCTCAATAAATAATCCTTCTTTCACATACCAAGGTAAGTCAGAACTACTAATTGTTACGTCTGGCTTTCGTTTTGTGACAAAGTCAGCGTATGCTTTTGCGCATGCGATTTGGACATCTGCTTTTAATTGTCCAATATTATTTGGACAATGATAGAACAAGAAAGCACGCATCGAGTTAGCAGTCACATATAATTCTTTTCCTAAGCGAACAGATTCTTCCGAGAAAAATGATTTCAGTAACGTAAAGCGTTCTTCATACGTACGGTCTTTTAAAGACGGAAGTGTGATTACCATTGGGATACGTCTTGTAAATGTCTTTAATAAAAATGACTCTGGATCTTCTGTTGTTGCAGAAATAATGAGTACTTTTGCTTGACGTTCACTTTCTGTTTCTCCGAGTCGTCGATAAATACCACGGTCAATAAAGGTGAAGAGCATCTCTTGACCTTCGGGAGGTAGACGATGAATTTCATCTAGGAACAAAATACCATTATCTGCCTTTTCGATTAATCCTTTTTGATCAATGGCACCTGTATATGCTCCTTTTTTGACACCGAATAGTTGTCCTAATAAAAGCTGTGGATTATTCGCATAATCGGCACAGTTAAAGGTAATGAATGGTGCTTGTTCTTTTAATTTTTCTACTTCAAGTGCATATTGATACATAAGAGAGGCAAACATTGATTTACCAACCCCTGTTTCACCTAGAATAAGTGAATGCATACCATGTGGTGGGTAGAGAATGGCGGACTTGGCAATTTCAATTGCTGTTTGTAAGCTCTTATTATTATTCGCAAATACATCGAATGCTGGAATAGTAGGATTAGGTTGATCAGATGCTGGTAATGTTGGTGCGTCTTGTTCTTCTATTAGTGTTGATGTAGAAAAGCGGACAGGACGAGTATTTGTCTTCAATAATAGGCCTTCTTTTGTTAACTTATTTAAGTCACTACTCACATTTGCACGGTCTAAATTTAGAATATTCGCAATCTCAGCAGCGCTTATACCTCCTGTTGTTTGATGTTGTTTGACAGCTTCATAAATAAGTTCTTTTCTTGTCATTATGTATCACCCCTCGGACGTTCCTTGCAAAATAGTATATGCATATAACAACTGTTTAGTTGTCTAGACCTTTGAAAGTAAAAAATAGGAAAAACAACATGGTTCAAATGTCCTTTTTTATCTCTTCCCTTATTGTACCAAAAAGTAAGGGGTTACAGTGTAGAAAAATTCGAATATTGCGTTCTACTTTTTTTCTTAATATTGTAAAATGGAGAAAACGATGTGCAAAAGGATGGGGGAGACAAGGTTGAAAACAGTATTACTTCAAGAACAGTCATTAAAACTAGCGATGACTGCAGAGCTACGTCAAGCGATTCATTTACTACAATATAATATTCAAGAGCTTGATCAATTTCTGCATGAGCAGGCAGCCGAAAATCCTCTTATTGAATTAGGAGAATTTACTTCTATTCAATCAAAGCCAAAGTCTATGAAACACTCAGTAGAAGATGTAGTAGAATTATTTCGTGGGGCAGAGATGTCACTTCATGATTATTTGGAACAGCAATTACAAGATACATCCATGGGGGAACGAGAGAAGAAAATTGCGACGTATATTATTTTCACTATTAATGGTAACGGTTACTTACAAGAAAGTGTGAGAGATATTGCAGCCCATCTTACTATTTCGGTGCAAGAGGTGGAGGAAGTTCTTGCGATTGTTCACTCTTTTGACCCAGCTGGTATTGGTGCAAAAGATATACAAGAGTGTTTATTGCTACAGTTACAACGCCTTCATCCACGACATACAGTAGCGCAAGAAATCATCGCAAATCATTTTGATTTAATGGTCGCAAAGAATACGAAGAAGTTAGCATCCCAGTGTAAAGTATCGGTAGATGATATAAAAGAAGCAATGAATCTTATTACATCGTTGCAGCCGAAGCCTGGTATTGCGTTTCATGTGGAGAGACCAACGTATGCCATTCCTGATGCGATTGTTACGAAGGACGGAGAAAATTTTGTTTTGAAGTTGAATGAAAAGTATATTCCAACAATTTCAATTGGAGAGGAATATATATCGCTTATGCGTCATGGTGATAATGAAGTAGCTTCATATGTAAAAGAGAAGTATAGACAAGTAGATTGGATTATAAAAAGTTTAGAGCAACGAAGAAGAACGATTACAAATGTGATGCAAGAAATGATAAGACGACAGACAGCATTCTTTGAGAAGGGACCACTTTTCTTGCAACCATTAACAATGAAGGAAGTCGCAGATGCGCTCGACGTTCATGAATCAACGGTAAGTAGGACCGTAAAAGGAAAGTATGTACAAACTCCACTTGGTGTATATGAGATGAGATTCTTTTTTAGTCAGGCAGCGACAACAGATGATGATTCGGTTTCTTCGACACGAATGAAGTACGTTATTAAGCTGCTTGTTGAGGAAGAGGAGAAGAAGAAGCCTCTTTCTGACCAAAAAATTGCAGATGTGATTAAGGCACAAGAAGGAGTTACTATCTCAAGAAGAACTGTTACGAAGTACCGAGAACAGCTACATATTCCATCATCTTCAAAAAGAAAAGCATATTAATACATAAAGGAAGGAAAATATGGTAAAACTAAAAATGTATTCAAAAGATAAATGTTGCTTATGCGAGGATGCAAAGAAAGTGTTGCACAAATTGCAGGAGGAAATGACATTTGAGATTGAAGAAATTGATATTTATACCGATGATGTATTGTTAGAGAAGTATCAAATTATGATCCCGGTTATCGAAGTAAGTGAAGAGGTGTTAGCCTATGGCATTATTAAAGAAGAGCACCTCCGACAAAAAATAGTCAAATATTTTTAACTGGAAAAGGTTGAATGAGTTATCTATTCCTGTTACAATGAATTCGTAGCAGGGATAATTTTTTTTGCAAGACCGGGACATAAAATGTCTTAGAGGGACTTTAATAGTCCACGTCTTGTGGAAACGTGCTGATATAACATGGAAAAGGAAGTAATGAAGATGGATTCTTTGTTAAAGTATCAAAAAAAATTATTGCCTGATCTACTACCTGTTATGCAAAGTCGATACAAAGTCCTACAGTACATACGAATTATGCAGCCAATTGGTCGACGTAGTTTATCGGCAAGTTTAGGATTGACGGAGCGAGTTTTGCGTAGTGAGGTATTATTTCTGAAAGAGCAACATTTGATCAACATTGAAGCTTCAGGAATGACAATTACGGAAGAAGGCGCGATGTTACTAGTGGCGTTAGAAGAGTTCATGAAAAAGTTGACAGGTCTAACAACGCTAGAGGAAGAGCTGAAAGAGAAGTTGAACGTCAAACAAATTATTATTGTATCTGGCGATAGTGACGAATCTCCATGGGTCAAGAAAGAGATGGCTCGTGCAGCTGTAATGTGTATAAAGAAGCATTTTACCGCAAATAATATCGTTGCTGTGACTGGTGGAACAACATTAGCGGAAGTTGCTGAAATGATGAAGCCAGAAGACAAAGATAGAAATCTTCTATTCGTTCCAGCAAGAGGTGGGCTTGGTGAAGATGTTGCGAATCAAGCGAATACGATTTGTGCGAATATGGCACAGAAAACATTAGGACAACATCGTTTACTCCATGTACCAGATCAAGTAAGTAGCGAAGCGTATGCATCTATCGTTGAAGAGCCGTCTGTGAAGCAAATATTGGACTTGATTAAAGCAAGTGATATGGTTATTCACGGAATCGGAGAAGCCTTCACGATGGCGAAGCGTCGTAATACTTCAGCAGAAGACTTAATGAAGATCGAACAAGGGCAAGCGGTTGGTGAAGCATTCGGTTATTACTTCAATGAGCAGGGTGAAATTGTTCATAAAGTATTAACGATTGGGATGCAACTAAAAGATTTGAAACATGTTCCAACAGTTATTTCGGTGGCTGGAGGCACTTCAAAAGGAAAGGCAATCCTTTCGTTTATGAAGAAAGGCCATAATTCCATCTTGATAACAGATGAAGGAGCAGCGAAAGAGTTACTAAGGGATTTATAACCCTTAATATATAAAACCTATACCTTATGGAAATGTAAGGAAAACCAAGGAGGAAACTCAAATGGCAACTAAAATTGGTATTAACGGTTTTGGCCGTATCGGACGTGTAGTATTCCGTGCAGCTTTAAAAAACCCTAACGTAGAAGTAGTAGCAATCAACGATTTAACAGACGCTAGCACATTAGCTCACTTATTAAAATATGATTCAGTTCACGGACGCGTTGACGCTGAAGTATCTGTAAACGGCGACAGCATCGTTGTTAACGGAAAAGAAATTAAAGTTATCGCTGAGCGTGACCCAGCTGTATTACCTTGGAGCGACTACGGTGTAGAAGTAGTAGTAGAATCTACTGGCCGTTTCACTGATAAGAAAGACGCTGAGAAACACTTAGGTGGATCAGTTAAGAAAGTTATCATCTCTGCACCAGCTTCTAACGAAGATATCACAATCGTTATGGGTGTTAACAACGACAAGTACGATGCAGCTAACCATAACGTTATCTCTAACGCATCTTGTACTACAAACTGCTTAGCGCCATTCGCGAAAGTATTACATGAGAACTTCGGCGTTAAACGTGGAATGATGAACACAATCCACGCTTACACGAACGATCAACAAATCTTAGACTTACCACACAAAGACTTACGTCGTGCTCGTGCAGCTGCGGTAAGCATGATCCCAACATCTACTGGTGCTGCGAAAGCTGTATCATTAGTATTACCTGAATTAAAAGGTAAATTAAACGGTGGTTCTGTACGTGTTCCAACTGCTAACGTTTCATTAGTAGACTTAGTTGTTGAATTAGAGAAGAACGTAACTGCTGAAGAAGTTAATGCTGCATTCAAATCAGCTTCTGAAGGCCACTTAAAAGGAATCTTAGGATTCTCTGAAGAGCCATTAGTATCAGTTGACTATAACGGATGCCCTAACTCTTCAACAATCGATGCATTATCTACAATGGTAATGGAAGACAACATGGTAAAAGTACTTTCTTGGTACGACAACGAGTCTGGTTATTCTAACCGCGTAGTAGACCTTGTTGAATACATCGCTTCTAAAGGTCTTTAATTTTTAACCTTTAATAAGGTAAAATAGAACCTGTAACAAAAGGGGGAAGGGAAAATGATCCCTCCCCCTTTTCTTTTTTAAGCCTTTTCGACATGAGTGGATGCACGATCGCAGTCAAAGCCCAACACTTTTTTGCGACCTGCACCTTCAAATGGAATAGGCGATGGGAAGCAAGCTCCTTCGGGAGAGACGAACTAGTTGCATAGCGCGAACGGGACTACCCTTCCATTTGTTACTGTTTATCAACCAAGGGATACTCCCTAAACAGGCTGGTTGTTGAATAATTCATATGGATATGTCAGAACCTAAGTGGATGCACGATCGTAGTCAAAGCCCAACACTTTTTTGTGACCCATACCTTCCAGTGAATGGCTGAAGGTAACAGATAGAAATACACTAGATGTATTCGAAAAAATGGCTATTATATTAATCGAAACTTTTATATGTTCTATAGGGATATTCCCTAAACAGGCTAGAAGATATAGAAATGATTCGGACATATGCTAAACGGAGGTTATCTCAATGAACAAGAAAAGCATTCGTGATATTGATGTGAAAGGTAAACGCGTCTTTTGTCGTGTAGACTTCAACGTACCAATGAAAGATGGAAAGATCACTGACGAAACTCGTATTCGCGCAGCGCTTCCAACAATTCAATTCTTAATGGAGCAAGGTGCAAAAGTAATCTTAGCTTCTCACTTAGGTCGTCCAAAAGGCCAAGTAAACGAAGATATGCGTCTAACTGCTGTAGCAGCTCGCTTAGGAGAGCTTCTTGGTAAAGATGTAAAGAAAACAGATGAGGCTTATGGCGAAGCTGTTCAAGCTGAAATCGCAACAATGACTGAAGGTGACGTATTAGTTCTTGAAAACGTACGTTTCTACGCAGGCGAAGAGAAAAACGACGATGCATTAGCAAAAGAATTCGCAGCATTAGCTGACGTATTTGTGAACGATGCATTCGGTGCTGCTCACCGTGCGCACGCTTCTACAGCGGGTATCGCGAAACATCTTCCAGCTGTATCTGGCTTATTAATGGAGAAAGAATTAGATGTATTAGGCAAGGCGATTTCTAATCCAGAGCGTCCATTCACAGCTATCATTGGTGGAGCAAAAGTTAAAGACAAAATCGGTGTAATTGAAAACCTATTAGAAATGGTTGACAACTTAATCATCGGTGGTGGACTTGCTTACACATTCGTGAAAGCACAAGGACACGAAATCGGAAAATCTTTATGTGAAGATGACAAGTTAGACTTAGCGCGTGAATTCATGGCGAAAGCAGAAGAGAAGGGTGTTAAATTCTACATGCCAATCGACGTAATCGTTGCAGATGACTTCGGCGCACATGCAAACTCAAAAGCTGTAGATATCGATTCTATTCCAGCTGATTGGGAAGGCTTAGATATCGGACCAAAAACAGCTGCAGTGTATGCAGATGTAATCAAGTCTTCTAAGTTAGTTGTATGGAACGGACCAATGGGCGTATTTGAAATTGACAAATTCGCTAACGGTACGAAAGCAGTAGCACAAGCATTAGCTGATTCTGAAGATACATATTCAGTAATTGGTGGCGGTGACTCAGCAGCAGCTGCGGAGAAATTCGGTTTAGCTGACAAGATGAGCCATATCTCTACTGGTGGCGGTGCATCATTAGAGTTCATGGAAGGTAAAGTTCTTCCTGGCGTAGATGTATTAAACGATAAGTAAGCCATATTGATGTCGTTTCCACTCCCTACGAAGCATGGGCCCAACTCGACTTGATCACTCGAGCGTAGGGAACGGAAATGAGCAAAGGGCAACTATTTCTAGATAACATAAGAGGAGGGCTTTTCAATGCGTAAGCCAATTATTGCAGGTAACTGGAAAATGCACAAAACTCTTTCTGAAGCGGTTAGCTTCGTAGAAGAAGTAAAGAATGCAGTTCCAACTTCTGATAAAGTAGATTCTGTTGTATGTTCACCAGCTTTATTCTTAGAGCGTTTAGTAGCTACAACGGAAGGAACAGATTTAAAAGTAGGTGCACAAAACATGCACTTCGAAACTTCTGGTGCATTCACTGGTGAAGTGAGCCCAGCTGCATTAGCTGACCTTAAAGTTAGCTATGTAATCTTAGGACACTCTGAGCGCCGTGAAATGTTCGCAGAAACAGATGAAACGGTAAACAAAAAGACAATCGCAGCG
Source organism: Priestia taiwanensis (assembly GCF_014638355.1). Lineage (GTDB taxonomy): Bacteria > Bacillota > Bacilli > Bacillales > Bacillaceae_G > Priestia_D > Priestia_D taiwanensis. Next base: position 158,989 of record NZ_BMFK01000004.1, on the reverse strand, counting down.
TTTGCGAACGGAATTATTCCAATCGTTTGCTGTGGTGAAACATTAGAAGAGCGTGAAGCAGGCAAAACTTTCGATTTAGTTGCTGACCAAGTGAAGAAAGCATTAGCTGGATTAACGGAAGCACAATTAAAAGAAACTGTTATCGCGTATGAGCCAATTTGGGCAATCGGAACAGGTAAATCATCTTCAGCTGCTGATGCAAACGAAGTATGTGCACATATCCGTAAAGTAGTTGCTGAAACATTCTCAACTGACGTTGCTGAAGCAGTTCGTATTCAATACGGCGGAAGCGTTAAGCCAGAGAACATTACTGAATATATGGCACAACCAGACATCGATGGTGCTTTAGTAGGTGGAGCTAGCCTTGAGCCAGCATCTTACTTAGCATTATTGGAGGCTGTTAAGAATGGCTAAGAAACCAGTTGCTTTAATCATCTTAGATGGTTTTGCATTCCGTGATGAAGTAAAAGGTAACGCGGTTGCACAAGCGAATAAGCCAAACTTTGATCGTTATTACAACAAATATCCACATGCAACATTACAAGCGTGTGGAGAAGCGGTTGGTCTACCAGAAGGACAAATGGGTAACTCAGAGGTTGGTCATTTAAACATCGGCGCTGGACGCGTTGTATACCAAAGTTTAACTCGTGTAAACGTAGCAATCCGTGAAGGTGATTTCGAGCAAAACGATACATTCTTACATGCAATTAACCATGTAAAAGAAAAAGGTTCTGCTCTTCATTTATTCGGTTTATTATCTGATGGTGGTATTCATAGCCATATTAACCATATGTTTGCTTTATTAAAATTAGCTGCTGAGCAAGGTGTAGAGAAAGTATATCTTCATGGCTTCTTAGATGGTCGCGATGTTGGACCGCAAACAGCTGAAATTTATTTAAAACAAACACAAGAAATGATTGAGAAATACGGCGTAGGTGAAATTGCAACAATTTCTGGCCGTTACTACTCAATGGACCGCGACAAGCGCTGGGATCGTGTAGAGAAGTGCTACCGTGCAATGGTGTACGGAGAAGGTCCTTCTTATAAGAGCGCAATGGAGTGCGTAGAAGATTCGTACAAGAACGGTATCCATGATGAGTTCATTCTTCCTTCTGTTATGACGAAAGAAGATGGTACTCCAGTGGCGACTGTGAATGACGAAGATGCAGTTATCTTCTATAACTTCCGTCCGGACCGTGCAATCCAAATCTCGAATGTATTCACAAACGAAGACTTCCGTGACTTCGATCGCGGTGAGAAGTTCCCTAAGAACGTTGAATTCGTTTGTATGACGCATTTTAGTGAAACTGTTAAAGGATATGTTGCATTTAAGCCAACAAACCTTGATAATACATTAGGGGAAGTTGTTTCTCAAGCAGGCCTTAAGCAGCTTCGTATTGCAGAAACAGAAAAGTACCCTCACGTTACATTCTTCTTTAGTGGTGGACGTGAAGCAGAATTCCCTGGCGAAGAGCGTATTTTAATCGCTTCTCCAAAGGTTGCTACATATGACCTGAAACCAGAAATGAGTGCTTATGAAGTAACAGAAGCATTAGTAAATGAAATCGAAGCTGACAAGCAAGATGTAATCATTTTAAACTTTGCAAACCCTGATATGGTAGGTCATTCAGGTATGCTTGAGCCAACAATCAAAGCGATTGAAGTTGTTGATGAGTGCTTAGGTAAAGTAGTAGATGCAATCCTTGCAAAAGGTGGCTCAGCTATTATTACAGCGGATCATGGAAACTCTGATGAAGTAGTAACTTTAGAAGGCGGACCAATGACTGCACATACAACAAACCCAGTACCAGTCATCGTAACGGAAGAAGGTCTTGAGTTACGTAAAGATGGGAAGTTAGCCGATCTTGCTCCAACTGTTCTAGACTTAATCAAGGTAGAACAGCCAAAAGAAATGACAGGCGAAACATTAATCAAAAAGTAAGAATTAACCTTCTAGGTTATTCTAATAAAGGTTGCAAGAAGAGTTAGGTAGGCTTAACAGGCGGATTCGGCTATCGAATTCGGCTTATCGACTCTTACGTGTAATCCACATTCCAAAAACATAATTTTAAGGAGAGATACTCATGCCATTTATTACTGACGTATATGCTCGCGAAGTATTAGACTCTCGCGGTAACCCTACAGTTGAAGTTGAAGTTTACACAGATTCAGGCGCTTTCGGACGCGCTTTAGTACCATCAGGTGCATCTACTGGTGAATATGAAGCAGTAGAATTACGTGACGGAGACAAGTCTCGTTACTTAGGTAAAGGTGTTCTTAAAGCAGTTGAGAACGTAAACGAAACAATTGCAAAAGCAATCATCGGTTTCGAAGTAACTGACCAAGTTGGTATCGACCGTACAATGATCGAATTAGATGGAACAGAAAACAAAGGAAACTTAGGTGCTAACGCAATCCTTGGTGTTTCTATGGCAGTAGCTCACGCAGCAGCTGATTTCACTGGTCTTCCATTATACCGTTACTTAGGTGGATTCAACGCGAAGCAATTACCAACTCCAATGATGAACATCATCAACGGTGGTTCTCATGCTGACAACAACGTTGACTTCCAAGAATTCATGATCTTACCAGTTGGAGCGCCAACATTCAAAGAAGCAGTTCGTATGGGTGCTGAAGTATTCCACGCGTTAAAATCAGTATTATCTGCTAAAGGCTTAAACACTGCAGTAGGTGACGAAGGTGGATTCGCTCCAAACCTTGGTTCTAACAAAGAAGCTTTAGAAGTAATCATCGAAGCTATTGAGAAAGCTGGATACAAAGCTGGCGACGATATCATGTTAGGTATGGACGTTGCTTCTTCTGAGTTCTACAGCAAAGAAACTGGCAAGTATGAGTTAGCTGGCGAAGGTAAATCATTAACTTCAGCTGAAATGGTAGACTTCTACGAGCAATTATGCAACGAATTCCCAATCATCTCTATCGAAGACGGCTTAGATGAGAACGACTGGGATGGTCACAAATTATTAACTGAGCGCTTAGGCACAAAAGTTCAATTAGTAGGTGACGACTTATTCGTAACAAACACGAAGAAGTTAGCTGAAGGTATCGAAAAAGGTATCTCTAACTCAATCTTAATCAAAGTTAACCAAATCGGTACTTTAACTGAAACGTTTGAAGCTATCGAAATGGCTAAACGTGCTGGTTACACAGCTGTTATCTCTCACCGTTCTGGAGAAACTGAAGATGCTACAATCGCTGACATCGCAGTTGCTACAAACGCTGGACAAATCAAAACAGGTTCTATGTCTCGTACAGACCGCGTTGCGAAATACAACCAATTATTACGCATCGAAGACGAGTTACAAGAATTAGCTGTATACGACGGTTCTAAATCTTTCTACAACTTAAAGAAATAAGTTTAGATACGATTTGATTGTCTAGTAACAGTCATATGAGAGAGGTCTCTTGTTCACATGGACAGGAGGCCTTTTTGTTATCCACATGTTAATAACTTTGCGAACATACGTGCCGTTTATCCACAAAGTTCTCCACAATTAGGTAAATGCTGTGGAGAACTTACATTTGTATTATAATAAAGAAGAGGTGATTAGGAATGAATGAAACGATTAATTTAATGATGAATCATGCATCTGTACGCAAGTATAAAGAGGAAATGATTCCGAAAGAAACAGTAGAGAAGATTGTATATGCAGCGCAACATGCGGCTTCGTCTAACTTTGTGCAAGCATATTCAATCATTCACGTAACAGATCAAGCGTTAAAAGAGAAACTAGCTGAGCTTTCAGGCAATAAGCACGTAAGTACGTGTGGTGCTTTCTTGTTATGCTGTGCAGATTTCAAGCGCTTGGCACACGCAGCAACGATGCATGACAAAGAATTAGTAGCGGATACGATGGAAAGCTTACTTGTTACAACAATTGATGTTACATTACTTTCACAAAATATCGCACTAGCGGCCGAATCATTAGGATACGGTATTTGCTACATTGGTGGTGTCCGCAACAACCCTCAACAAATTAGTCAATTAGTAAACCTTCCAGATAGAGTAGTACCATTATTCGGTATGACAATTGGTGTGCCGGATGAAGAACAATTAGTGAAGCCACGCTTACCAGTAAGTGCTGTTCTACATGAAAATACATACGACGGGGAACAATATACACAAACACTACCTGCATACGATGAAACGATGCGAGAATATTATAAGACACGTCTTACAAATCAAAAGGATATGACATGGACTGGAAGTATGGCTGATTTCTTATCAGTAGAGCGTAGAATGTATCTACAAGAAGTATTAGAAGAACGAGGACTCCTTCGCAAACAGTAAGAGGCAAAAACCTATACTTGTGGTACATACTTATTTATGGTAAATTGGAAGTAATGTATAAGTGTGTAGGAGGAATACGTGATGCATACAGCTGCAACGGTTTTATTAATCATTGTAAGTATTGCAATGATTCTACTAGTATTGCTTCAATCTAGTAAGAGCACAGGCTTATCTGGTGCGATCTCAGGTGGAGCAGAGCAATTATTCGGTAAGCAAAAAGCACGTGGTGTGGATGCTGTATTACACCGTTTAACAATTGTTTGTGCGGTACTATTCTTTGTATTAACAATATTAGTGACGTATCTTCAAGTATAATAAGGAAACCGTCCGTAATTACGGACGGTTTTTCTTATACCATGCGAATAGGGAAGTTGTGGAATAATCGTTCATTCTTTTCCATATGCCAATTGTATTTATAAACAGGTTAGTTGGTTTCTATATATTCTTTCGTTACAATATAAACAACGTAGAAAAAGGAGTGGCTTAGCAAATGAAAATAGCATTACCAAAACCATTCACATTTGAAGGTGGAGACAAGGCAGTATTATTATTACATGGCTTCACAGGAAGTTCAGCGGATGTGCGTATGATTGGCCGTTATTTAGAAAAGCGTGGCTATACATGCCATGCCCCTCATTATAAAGGACATGGTGTACCGCCGGAAGAGTTAGTACATTCAGGTCCAGCTGATTGGTGGCAAGATGTAGTAGATGGATACAACTTCTTAAAAGAAAAAGGACATGACAAAATTGCTGTTGTAGGATTGTCACTTGGTGGCGTATTCTCACTTAAACTAGGATATACAATGCCTGTAATGGGAATTGTACCAATGTGTGCACCAATGTACATAAAGAGCGAGGAAATCATGTATCAAGGTGTATTAGACTACGCACGTGAATTCAAAAAGCGTGAAGGGAAATCACCAGAAGTAATTGAACAAGAAATTTCGGCATTTGAACCAATGGGTACGTTGAAAGAATTACAAGCATTAATTGCGGATGTACGTAATTCAATTGATATGATTTATACACCAACATTTGTTGTGCAAGCACGTCACGATAATATGATTAACACAGACAGTGCGAATATTATTTATAATAATGTAGAAACGGATGATAAGAAGCTGAAGTGGTATGAAGAATCATCACATGTTATTACATTAGATAAAGAAAAAGAACAACTACATGAAGATATTTATGCGTTTTTAGAAACGTTAGATTGGTAAAGCTAGTAGTATAGAGAGAAGGAGGTCTGTAATGGACAACATCCAACAAAATATAGACAAATTATTAGCCTTTATGAAAGAAGAGGCATATAAACCATTAACGGTACAAGAGCTTGAAGAAGCGTTTGGCATTGAAGAGGCTGCTGACTTCAAGGCTTTTGTAAAAGCATTAATTACAATGGAGGACCAAGGATTAGTCGTACGTACGAGAAGTAATCGATATGGTCTACCAGAGAAAATGAATTTACTGCGTGGAAAAGTAACAGGTCATGCGAAAGGATTCGCATTCGTTGTATTAGATGAGCAAGGAGCAGAAGATATTTTCATTCCACCAAATGAATTAAATGGTGCCCTGCATGGAGATATCGTTCTTGTACGTGTAAGTGAAGAATCTTCTGGCTCACGAAGAGAAGGTACGATTGTCCGTATTATTGAGCGCGGAACGACAGAAATCGTCGGCACATATTCCCCATCGAAAGGCTTCGGATTTGTTACTCCTGATGATAAACGTATTATCAGCGACATCTTTATTCCTAAGAAGGTATCAATGGGAGCTGTGGATGGACATAAAGTAGTTGTGAAAATTACAAGCTTCCCGGAAGGACGGTTGAGTGCAGAGGGAGAAGTTATTAACATTTTAGGTCACAAAAATGATCCAGGTGTTGATATTTTATCCGTTATCCACAAGCATGGCTTGCCGCAAGCATTCCCAGTTGAAGTGTTAGAACAAGCAAATGATGTACCAGAAGAAATTAATGAAGCAGATATTGGGAAACGTCGTGACCTTCGTGATCAAGTTATCGTCACGATTGATGGTGCAGATGCGAAAGACTTAGATGATGCAGTTACAGTTACGAAATTAGCGAATGGTAATTATAAGCTAGGTGTTCATATCGCAGATGTAACACATTATGTAAAAGAAGGTTCATCAATTGATGTAGAGGCGGCAGACCGTGGAACGAGTATTTACTTAGTTGATCGCGTAATTCCGATGATTCCACATCGTTTGTCGAACGGTATTTGTTCCCTTAATCCACAAGTGAATCGTTTCACCCTTTCTTGTGAGATGGAATTTAATCCACAAGGTGAAGTCGTGAGTCATGAGATTTTCGAAAGTATCATTAAAACGACAGAACGAATGACGTATACTGATGTGAATAAGATTTTAGAAGACAAAGATGAAGCGCTAATGAAGCGTTATGAGTCACTTGTGCCAATGTTTGAGTTGATGGCAGAGCTAGCGAGTGTCTTACGTAACAAACGTATGAACCGTGGTGCAATCGACTTTGATTTCTCAGAAGCAAAAGTAATTGTGGATGAAGATGGAAAGCCTGTGGATATCGCCTTGCGTGAACGTTCTGTAGCAGAGCGTTTAATTGAAGAGTTCATGCTTGCAGCGAATGAAACAGTGGCAGAACATTTCCACTGGATGAATGTACCGTTTATGTACCGTATCCATGAAGACCCGAAAGAAGAGAAGTTAGAACGTTTCTTCGAGTTCATTACAAACTTTGGATATGTCGTAAAAGGTTCAGCGAACGATATTCACCCGCATTCACTGCAACAAGTGCTTGATATGGTGAAAGGGCAGCCGGAAGAGGCGGTTATTTCTACTGTATTACTACGCTCAATGCGACAAGCGAAGTATGATGCAGAAAGTATTGGACATTTTGGGTTATCCACACAATTCTATACACATTTCACATCACCGATTCGCCGTTATCCAGATTTAATTGTCCACAGATTAATTCGTACGTATTTAATCGAAGGAAAAGTAGATGAAGGAACCAAGGCGAAATGGAAAGATAAGCTTCAACAAATTGCTGATCACTCTTCTAGCATGGAGCGCCGTGCTGTAGATGCAGAGCGTGAGACAGATGACTTGAAGAAAGCAGAATACATGCTTGATAAGATTGGTGAAGAGTTCGAAGGTATTATTAGTTCTGTAACGAATTTTGGTATGTTTGTTGAATTACCAAATACAATTGAAGGTCTTGTACATGTAAGCTACTTAACAGACGATTACTATCGTTATGATGAGCGTCAGTATGCCATGATTGGAGAGCGTACAGGTAACGTCTTCCGTATTGGTGATGAAATCAAGATTCGTGTCGTGAACGTTAATAAAGACGAGCGTGCAATCGATTTTGAAATTGTCGGTATGAAAGGTTCGCCACGTCGTGAGCGAAGAGATCGTCCAGTTGTAATTGATAGCTCAAGAGGTGGACGTAAGAAACGTGGAGATCGCGAGAATGAGCGTTCAAGTGGCCGTGGTAGTCGAAGTAGAGGCGGACGTAGTTCTCAAGGCCAAGAGTCAAGAGTACGTGGAGGCGACCGAGGATCTCGTGGTAGAGGTGCGAAGCAAGCTGAAGGTGGAAGCGAAGCTCAAGGAAGAGAGTTAAAACCACGTGAAGGCGGAAGAGGCACACAAGGTCAAGAAGCTAAAGCACGCAGAAGCGGAAGTGGAAAGCCAGGAACAGATAAGAAGAAAAAAGGTTTCTTTGAAAGTGTCCCAGGCTTCAAGAAGAAAAAGAAAAAGCGTAAATAAAGATAATACAAGTAGGTTTCGGTTATCTAACTGAAGCCTACTTTTTAACTATAAGCTATGTAGATTCTTTTACCGTATTTTGCTACAATAATACAAACAGAGAAAGGGGGAAATGAGATGCCAAAAGGAGAAGGAAAAGTTCTTGCCCAAAATAAGAAAGCACATCACGATTATTTTATTGAAGAAACGTACGAAGCCGGTATGGTACTTCAAGGTACAGAAATTAAGAGCTTACGTGCAGGTCGTGTGAACTTACAGGATTCTTATGCGCAAGTCAAAAACGGTGAACTATGGTTATTAGGCTTACATATTAGTCCATATGAGCAAGGGAATCGCTATAATCACGATCCATTACGTTCTCGTAAATTGTTACTACATAAGAAACAAATTCTTGAATTAATGGGTTATTCGAAAGAAACAGGTTATGCGATTATTCCATTAAAGATCTACTTAAAGAATGGTTTTGCCAAGTTATTAGTTGGTCTTGGTAAAGGGAAGAAAAACTACGACAAGCGTGAAGACTTAAAGCGAAAAGAAGCAAAACGTGAAATTGAGCGCGCATTCCGCGATCGTCAAAAAATATAATTTACAATAACTTACAATTGTTTGTTTTGGAAGTTATGCTATAATAAGAAATGTAGTCAGCAACAAGCTACGAACAAAGTATAGAATGCATAACGAACATGTGTTATAATAGAATAAGTTGCCAGTATGAAATGAAACAAGCATTGAACACTCTCGTAAGTGTCACATATCTTATATATGGGGACGTTACGGATTCGACAGGGGTAGTTCGAGCTTAAGTCGCGAGTCGAGGGGATCGGCCTCGTTAAAACGTCAAAGCCTATAACTGGCAAACAAAACAATTTCGCTTTAGCAGCTTAATGCTAAAGGCCTCTCCTACCCATCGCCCATGTGGTTAGTTTAGAGAGGTTCACTTATTAGTGGGCTACGCTGGAGTTCGCCGTCTGAGGGCGAAGGAAGAGATTAATCAGACTAGCTACGTGGACGCCCGTCGGTTGGCATATACGTTAGCGAAACTCAAATAAATCGACTACGCTCGTAGAAGCTTAAGTGCCGATACTTTTGGACGTGGGTTCGACTCCCACCGTCTCCACCAAATACATATTTGGTGGTTTTTTTATTTGTGTTGTGACTTCAACCATATGTTTTCCTAAAATGAAAGCTTATGCTTGAAAATACTTGGTGAAAATTTATGCTTGAATAATGTACAAAAACAAAAAAATAGCTATTTTTAAGAGAATAAATTGGTTACCTATGTTAAATACAAGTAGTTTATTTTTTCTAGCAAAATTGTGATTTGAACCATAAATTTGCCAAATGGCAAGGTTATGGTTCTTTTTATGTTTGGCAAATTTATGCTTCCGTTATTATAATTTTATTTTATATCTCGAGTAACCATATGAAATGAAAATAAAGCATGGCCATTAGGTCATGCTTTATTTTTTAAGGAGAAAGTTAAAATTGTAGCTTAACATAAGATAACGTAGCTTTGGATAAAGTGAAGGGGTTTTTTAGTATAAAGAAAAAACTAGTGATTTTTAGTTAAAATATAATTAGTTAAATATGCTTAATTTAGTTATTTATTGTAATATTGATAATATAAAAGTTTTTCGAATTAATATCTTTGGGGGAGATTAGATTTGTTAACTCATAATACACTTAGAAATATTTATAAAAAGGACTTTGAAGATTTCTTTCGACTTCATAAGGTTCACAGGCGCTCTGTACGTATTGTTCCAGAAACGGGACAAGATAGATATACACCTATTCAGAATATAATTACAGAAGAATTGGAATCTCAAGAAAAATTTTCTGATACAAGCTTTGATGAATTTATGTACCAACAATTATTTTATTCAATTAATAATTGGCACTATGTGTATAAAAATGAAGATTGTATATTTAATAGTAATACATCATTAGAAGATGTTATATATTTTTTAGAAATGCATCCAGCACTTAATTTCAATAAACCACTTACTGATAATCTTGGGAGTGAGAGGTATTTATTATGTACTACTCGGATAGAGGTAATTGATGATTGCCTTAAGAGTATAAATTTTTTAATTAAGATTGGAGATGTGGAATCGAATTCTGAAAACTGTTATTTTTTCTCAGCTATTACGATCGATTTAGAACATAATTTAGTTATAATTAGATTTAATCAAAATTCACTTGAATCTTTTGAAGAGGATCCATCTGATGTACTTGTAAAATTGAAGGATTTGTTAAATGGTGCATCTCAGAGAGATGGAGTAATTAGTCCGTTTGAATCCTTGAATTTAAATGTCATAGGGCTTAACGAAGAAGTATCCAAAAGAATAATCTCTACTTTATTTAAGGAGTTAAGTTCCGAAGCTGAAGATATTTTAAATGCACGTGTTCCGGAAAATACTGAGAATGATATAAGAGAATTTTTAGAGAACAAAGGCTTACCATGTGAAGAAGATTATGTACAGCAGATAAAATCTGTGCTTTATCAGGATATTTCGCAAACTTGTGCAGATACAATCTTTGCAAATGGCTGGGTTTTTAGATTTGTATTTCGTGAAGGAAGATTAACTAGAGCTTCTTCGAGAACAGATGATAGAAGCCCAATATACGGTTCAAAAGTATATTGGCATTTGAAGGAGCTTATATTTAAAAGTGAAGAAATGTATGAAGCAGGTTTTTTATGGTATTTAGAAAATCCAGGAGAATTTGAAGAAGCAAAGTATGTTGAAGTACGCTTAGAATCGAGAAATGATTCATTAATTCTCCATTACTATTATAAAATGAGGACATCAGACAGAAAGGAGAAGGAAGAATTTGTATTACGAAAAATTAACTCATATTTTTAAAAAGATGAAGCTTCAAGAGCAATTTCCTAATATTTCACTTGATGAATTTGATAAATTCATTAGAAAACAACTAGTATACAATGATAAATATATAAGTCCATATAAGTTTGCTTTAGAACAAAGTGTAACGGTAAATGATAGTGTTAAATTTTTTATGTATTTTACAGGTGATGAAGGGATTTTTGATATTGTTTCTTATGCAGAATGTTCTAAGCCATCATGCTTTAACAGTAGAATTTACTTTGATATTAACAATGTAGATGAACAAATATTTTGTGAAGAATGTGGAAAGATTTATTCATTCGATACCATAAAGAGACATATTAAAATTTTATTTAAACTCAAAGAATCAATAACAATTCCGGATAAAGCCCAAAGGATATCACGTAGAGATCCAAATTCAGCATATGAGGCTTTAAGGGAGTTACATCCAAATTTAAAGAAACAATCCCCTCCATCTTTAAGTAATGCTCCAACTTGTGATGGAGGGGAGAAAAGGGAAGCTGGAATTGATTTAGAGGTAGTTTTAGAAATTTCAACTGAAACAGGAATGCCTGTTATATCGGCTGTAGAAAAGTTTAAAAATAAAATACAATCATTGGCAGGATAGAAGATGGATAAAAGTTTGAATCGTATTAGTTTTATTTTTGGATTGCTTATAGGTACTTTTTGTGTGGTATATTTAACAGTGTTTTTTTTACAACATAAGTTTGAAAAGCCGTGGGATGCTATTTGGACAAGTTCTCTTGGTTTTATAGGAACAATAGCTGGTAGCTGTATAGGTGGATTGGTTGCTTATCGTGTTGCCCTAGGTCAGATACATGCTCAAACGCAAAATGAGAAAACTAAACAAGAAAAACTTCAAGATAGATTGAGTAGTAGAATAAAGGATGAGTTACAGAATAATAAGAAATTCATTGAAGATTTAAAAGAGCTTCTTCGAGAAATGGAAAATGATTTTAAAGAATTATCTGTAGAGATTTCAAAAGAAAATCCAGAAGTTTTAGAAGGAATTATTGTAATTACTTCACAAATAGAAACAGATTTACTGTTACAACTTCGTTCAGAATTATTTGATATACGGTATGTTAATTTGCATAAAAGAATAGAAATTTTAGATAAGATTAATAAAAATTGTGAGAACTTACAAAAACAAAAAGTACCAGCGTATATTGCTATTACATTAAAAAGATTATTGGAACTTTCGGGAGAATATATTAACTTGTCACATGATGAGTAATTTTAGCTAAATTCAATAAAAAAGGCCATCAAATTAGATGGCCTTTTTTATTGAATTTAAATTATATTAGTTTTTATATCTATTTCTAATTGATAGGGCTTGAATAGTTGATAATCTAATCAATTGTGATATAGAAATCTAAGCACTTCAACTTTAATTCTCTTGATTCTCCACATAAGGGTCTTGCTGACGATATACATTAAGGGGATTTTTGGGAAACGAGCCCGTTTTTTACGCTGTTAATCTATAATAGCAGGAAAGTAAAGATAGATCTTGATCTCGAAGTTTTAATCAGAAATGGATGTAAGCCTTTAAAAAGAATAGGATGGTTGTGATAAGGTTAATAAATATAAAATCAATTTTTTTTGATTAATTAGTTGTGAAATAAGGAATGTAGGCATATAATAGAAACATCAATAAAAATTGATTTAAGGAGAATAATGTGGAAGAGTTAAATTTATATAAACAATCTAATATACAATATTTTGAAATTTATGAAAGGAAGTTCAAGGCATTAGCTGATCAAAAACGTCTGCATATTTTATATGAATTATGTCAGCGTGGAGAAACGTGTGTTTGTGATTTAACAGAAATTCTTGGTTTACCACAATCGAAGCTTTCATATCATTTGAAAATGTTGTTGGATGCCAATCTTATTACAAAGGAAACAAAAGGAACTTGGAGTTATTACAACATTAATAAAGCAGAAGTCGATGCATTATTATCTGAACAATTATGCTGTATTTTCCGTCCTATGTCATAATGGTGGGCGGAAAATGCAGTAATCTACAAAATAAATCAATTTTTTTTGATTTAAAGTGAGTTAAATGCAAATAAAATATTCTAAAAGAGATAAGGAGAATTTTTATGGAATCTATTCATATCCCATTTAAAACAAATAATTGTTGTGGAACAAAAACGCAATCATTGAAAGTAGATACGTGTTTGCCGGAGGTTAAACCATTACCAGTAGCTATTATTGGAGGAGGACCTATCGGGCTTGCAGCAGCGGCTCACTTAGCGAAAAATGGAGAGTCGTTTATTTTATTAGAAGCTGGAGAAAGTATAGGATCTAATATTCTAACTTGGGGACATGTACGTTTATTTTCAGCTTGGCAATATAACATAGATAAAGAAGCTGTGAATCTTCTTGAACAGCATGAATGGCAATCTCCAGACTTGAAAGCTTTGCCAACAGGAAAAGAGATTGTTGAACAATACTTAAAGCCACTAGCAAACCTACCTGTAATAAAACCATTTATTCATTTGAATACAAGGGTTTTATCTGTAGGCAGGAAAGATAACGATAAAATGAAAACGGCTAATCGTGAAAATAAGCCATTTATAATTTATACAGAAAAAGAAGGGGTACTTCAAGTGTTTGAAGCTAGAGCTGTATTAGATGCTTCTGGTACTTGGGGAAATCCTAATCCTGCAAATTCTAATGGTATTTGGTTAAAAGAAGAGACATCCCTTAAAGAGCATATTTTTTATGGCATTCCAGATATTTTAGGGAAAGAACAAAAAAAATATATAAATAAGCGTGTAGCTGTTGTAGGAAGTGGTCATTCAGCCATTAATACTTTATTAGACTTAGCTACATTAAAAGAATCTTATCCAGAAACTAATATAGTTTGGATTATGAGAAAACAAAGAGTTGAGGAAGCTTATGGAGGCGAAGAAAAAGATGCGTTAGAAGCTCGTGGCGCTTTGGGTAGCCGTATTCATCATTTAGTTGATGAAGGAAAGATAACGGTAGTTACACCATACAAAATTCAATATGTATCTGGCACAAAGAATGGAATGGATATTGTAGGTCATAAAGATGAGAAAGAGATGAAACTTACTGATATCAATGAGATGATTGTAAATACGGGTAATCGTCCTAATCTATCGATGATACGAGAGATACGTACTTCTATTGATTCTAGCACTGAAAGTGTAGAGACGTTGGCACCACTTATTGATCCTAATCTTCATAGCTGTGGTACGGTTCGACCGCATGGTGAAAAAGAACTTCGTCATCTAGAAAAGGACTTTTATATTGTGGGTGCGAAGAGTTACGGGAGAGCCCCAACTTTCTTAATGGCAACAGGTTATGAACAAGTTAGGTCAATTGTTGCTTATCTTTCTGGAGATTATGAGGCAGCTGCAAAAGTGGAGCTTGATTTACCAGAGACTGGCGTTTGTAGCATTAATTTAAAGCCTAATCAAGTGGATGATTCTTGTTGTGGAACAGTTTAATTTCCTTAAAATACTACCTTCAAGTAACATTGATTGTCAGCGTATCTAGGAGATGAAAAGGGGGAATTAAATTGGAAACAATATTAGATTCCATTGTAATAGGAGGAGGGCAATCTGGGCTCGCGTCTGGTTACCATCTGCAAAAGGAAGGTTTAAACTTTCTAATTTTAGAAGCCGGTCAACAAGCTGTTGGATCTTGGCCCAACTACTATGATAGCTTAAAATTGTTTTCTCCAGCACGTTTTTCATCGTTACCTGGAATGAAGTTTTCAAGTGGTCCTAATGATTATCCTACGAGAGATGAAGTAATTAGTTATTTACATAATTACGTGAATCACTTTCAGTTACCAATTAGGATAAATCAACAAGTTGAGTCTGTAGAGAAGAATGATGACGTATTTAGAATTCAAACCGTCTCTGGAGATATATTTCAGGCAAAAACTATTATTAATACAACGGGTTCTTTCAAGAACCCGTTTAAACCGATAATAAAGGACCAAGAACTCTTTAAAGGACAAATTCTTCATTCGTCTATGTATCGAAATCCAAGTTGTTTTAGTGAACAACGGGTATTGGTAGTTGGGGGAGGTAATTCTGCTGTTCAAATTGCACTTGAACTAGCCGATGTAAGTAGAACTTCTTTAGCTGTACGAAAGCCTGTGAAATTCGTGAAGCAAAAGATATTAGGTATAGATATACACTTTTGGTTTAAGGTCTTCGGACTAGATGCCTTTCCATTTTGGAGGTTTAGAAAAATGGCACCTAATCCAGGTGGAGTTATCGATTTAGGTGACTATAAGACACGATTAGATAAAGGGAATCCGAAACAAGAACCAATGTTTACCTCCTTTTATGCTGATGGTGTAATCTGGCCAGATGGAAGGAAGGAACCAGTAGATGTAGTCATCTTTGCGACTGGATACCATTCTAATCTTTCTTATCTTAATTCTATTGGCGCATTGGATTCAGAAGGGAAACCCTTGCAAATAGCTGGTATAAGTACAAATATACAAGGTGTTTACTATGTTGGATTAGAAGGTCAGCGTTCGTTTTCTTCTGCAACATTACGAGGAGTAGGAAAAGATGCTGAATTCGTTGTGAAAAAGTTATTGTCTTATCTAAAAAATTGAGGGTTTGATATTACGGTGAATACCGTCCCCATTTCTTAATGAAGAAGTAAATTTATTATTGCTGATTACGAATTCTGCTTGGCATAGGTTGGATTTAGGGGCATGGGGACATTGGTGTTAATAATTAAACCGATGGGAGATAGGCTATGGAGATTAGGTATGCTACTGAACAAGATATTCAAGAAGTTACGGCTATCTACAATGAGGGTATTGAGGATCGGATTGCAACTTTAGAAACAGATACAAAGACAGATATTTATATCAAAGAAAAGCTATTTAAGAGAGAAGAAAGGTATTCAGTAATTGTAATAGTAGAGAATGCTCAGGTTGTTGGTTGGGCTTCAATTAATCCATATAATCAACGGAGTGCTTATCGGGGGGTAGGAGAAGTATCTATCTATATAAAAAGAGAATATCGAGGCAAAGGGGTAGGACAAAAGCTACTTACTTCTTTAGAAAGGATAGGGGTACAAAATGAATTTTATAAATTTGTTTTGTTTACTTTTCCTTTCAATAATCTAGGTCAAGGATTGTATCATAAAATGGGATATCGTGAAGTAGGTGTATTTGAAAAACAAGGAGTAATGGATGGCAAGCATATAGATGTTATGATTATGGAAAAATTGCTAATGACAGAATAGACAATTCTTTATCTTAGGCTATCAGGGGTTATATAGATGTTAATTTATAGTACGATTATGTTAATAGTTAACTTTAAAAAACTTATTATAGTATGAAGTGGGGGATAGTTCTGGTAGATCAATTATTTATCTTGGGTATATATGTTCTAATTTTTCTATTGTGTATGTATATTGTGAATGAATATCAAAAAGAGAAAATTAGCAAACAGCATTTCTTAATATGGTTACTTTTTGTCTTTTTAACGGGACCAATTGCATTTACTATCTACATTATTTTAGATAGAAATAAGAAGAGTAGTTAGCCTAAATTTCGATTGAAGGATATAAGAGTAAAAGTTCTATAAATAATTATTATTTTAGTTGAATATATAAGTACTTAGTTATATACTTATTTGGTGAGTTGCTATGTTCAACGTTTATTTTTTTATCCGACATATAAGTACATACTTATATCATTATAAGGGGTAGGTGTAAAAATGCAAAAAACAGTTACAGAATTAACGAGAGCGTCACAATTATTGAAGTTACTAGGAGATAAAACACGATTAACAATTGTGTCTATTCTAAAACACCGTGAATGTTGTGTCTGTGAACTCCTTGAAGTCTTTGATATGAGTCAACCTTCTATCAGCCAACATCTTCGTAAATTAAAGGATTTAGGCTTAGTCCAGGAGGAACGTAGAGGACAATGGATTTACTATTCTTTAAATCATGGAAGTGATTTATATACACTTCTGGAAGACATTTTAGAGCATGTGCCAGATCAAGTAGAGAAAATCCAACAAATTGAAAAGAGCAATCCTACACTTAAGTGTGGTTGTTAATAAATAATTTAGAAGGGAAAGTGAGAAGAATGAGCAACATAGGAAAAAAGCGTCTATCCTTTCTAGATAGGTATCTAACCCTTTGGATTTTTCTTGCGATGGCAGTAGGAATTGGACTGGGTTATCTATCTCCTGGATTTGTTGATGGACTGAACAGTTTACAGGTAGGAACAACTTCTATCCCACTTGCTATTGGTTTAATTTTAATGATGTACCCACCACTTGCAAAAGTTCGTTATGAAGAGATGGGGCGTGTATTTAAAGACGTAAAAGTATTGGTGCTATCACTAGTGCAAAACTGGATTATTGGTCCTGTTTTGATGTTTGCTTTGGCTGTTATATTCTTGCCAGATAAGCCTGAATATATGGTGGGCTTAATCCTGATAGGCTTAGCACGCTGTATTGCAATGGTTATTGTTTGGAATGATCTAGCAGAAGGTGATTCAGAGTATGCGGCAGGTTTAGTTGCTTTTAACTCTGTATTCCAAATGTTATTTTTCTCAGTATATGCGTATGTATTTGTAACTGTAATTCCAGAATGGCTTGGAATTGAAGGTGCTGTTGTAGATATTACAATGGGAGAAGTTGCGCAATCGGTCTTCATTTATTTAGGAATCCCGTTTATCGCTGGAATATTAACACGCTTAATCTTTGTAAAAGCCAAAGGTCGAGAGTGGTATGAAAAAGTATTCATTCCAAAAATCAGCCCAATTACATTAATTGCATTGTTATTTACAATTATCATGATGTTCTCATTAAAAGGGGAAGCCATTGTTAGTGTCCCATTTGATGTTGTACGTATTGCGATTCCATTACTTATTTACTTTGTATTAATGTTCTTTGTCTCTTTCTACATGGGGAAAAAGGTTGGTGCAAGTTATGGAGTATCGACAACATTAGCTTTTACAGCTGGAAGTAACAACTTTGAATTAGCTATTGCTGTAGCAGTAGGTGTATTTGGAATTCATTCTGGCGCAGCGTTTGCAGCAGTTATCGGTCCTTTAGTAGAAGTACCAGTTATGATTGCCTTAGTAAATGTAGCGTTTTGGTTCCGACGTAAATACTTTCAAACACAATTAAAATAATTATTCATACTAAAGGTGGAAATTACTATGGAAAACAAAAAAACAATTTATTTCTTATGCACAGGAAACTCTTGTCGTAGCCAAATGGCAGAAGCTTGGGGTAAAAAATATTTAGGTGACAAATGGAATGTATATTCTGCTGGTATTGAGGCACATGGAGTAAATCCAAATGCAATTAAAGCAATGAATGAGGTGGATATTGATATTACGGATCAAACATCTGATATCATTAGCCGTGATATTTTAGATAGCGCTGATTTAGTTGTAACACTTTGTGGTCATGCGAATGATGTATGTCCAACAACTCCACCACACGTAACACGTGTTCACTGGGGATTTGAAGATCCAGCTGGTCAAGAGTGGGCTGTATTCCAACGTGTACGTGATGAAATTGGTGCACGTATTAAGAAGTTCGCTGAGACAGGTGAATAATTAACAAGTATATAAAATAGCCGAGAATTTTTTCTCGGCTTATTTTTTAAAGAAGGGAAGAAATCAAAGATGAAAAAGATTGAAATTTTTGATCCTGCAATGTGTTGTTCTACAGGAGTATGTGGACCAAGTGTTGATCCTGAGTTAATCCGTATTTCAGTAGCAGTTAATAATTTAAAGAATAAAGGGATAGATGTAAGTCGTTTTAATCTTGCCAGTGAACCGGATGCTTTTGTAACGAACAGTCTTATTAACCAGTTATTAACGGATAAAGGAGCAGATGTATTACCTGTTACTTTAGTCGATGGAAAGGTAGTAAAAGAAAAAGAGCATCTTTCAAATGAAGAATTAGCAGAGCTAACGAATTTGACAGAAGAAGAATTGAGCCAGAAGCCAAGGGTGCGTTTAAATCTAAATGTAAAAAAATAAAGAAAGAAGTGAACGGCAATGGCAAACCTATATAATCCAAGTACAATGACCTTTACACCGTTTCTATTCTTCACCGGTAAAGGTGGTGTAGGGAAAACATCTACTGCATGTGCGACGGCTATTACGTTAGCAGATATGGGTAAACGTGTTTTGTTAATTAGTACAGATCCAGCATCTAATTTACAAGACGTATTTGAAATAGAGTTAACTAACAAGCCGAGAGTAATTCCTAATGTTCCTAATTTGCAGGTAGCAAACCTTAATCCAGAAATGGCAGCGAACGAATATAAAGAACGTGTTGTGGGTCCTTATAGGGGAAAATTACCTGATGCAGTTATCGCTACAATGGAAGAACAATTATCAGGGGCTTGTACAGTCGAAATTGCAGCTTTTGATGAGTTTTCAACATTACTTACAAATAAAGAATTAACAACAAATTTTGATCACATAATCTTTGATACAGCACCAACAGGCCATACACTACGCCTTCTTCAGCTTCCAACAGCTTGGAGTGGATTCTTAGAAGAAAGCACACATGGTGCATCTTGTTTAGGTCCATTAGCAGGACTGGGCGATAAAAAAGAGTTGTATAGTCAAACTGTTGAGGCTTTATCTAACTCGAAGCAGACAACATTGTTACTTGTTACACGTCCTGATAGTTCACCGTTACAAGAAGCAGAAAGAGCAGCTAAGGAGTTAAGGCAGATTGGGGTTAGTAATCAATATTTAATTGTTAATGGGATTCTCATGAATCATATGCCTAACGATAGTATCTCTAAGGCATTGTTTACAAGGCAATCGGGCGCATTAGAAAATATGGAAGAAGAGTTAAAAGAGCTTCCAACATATGAAGTTCCATTAGTGCCATTCAATGTTACTGGGATAGAGAATATGAGGAAATTGGTTCAGCCAATAGAGAACCTTTCAATCTTAGATGAAGAACAAAAAGAAATTAATTTACCTGCTCTTCAAAATTTGATTAAAGACTTTTCTGAGACAGGGAAGAGAGTTATTTTTACAATGGGTAAAGGTGGAGTAGGAAAAACAACTATAGCCTCAACCATTGCAGTTGGTCTTGCTGAAAAGGGACATCGTGTACATTTAACTACAACTGATCCAGCGGCACATATTGATTATGTTTTACATGATGAACAAAGAAACATTACAATTAGTCGCATTGATCCAAAAGTAGAAGTTGAAAATTACCGTAAAGAAGTTATAGAACAGGCGCAAGAGATGGTAGATGAAGAAGGTTTGGAGTATTTAGAAGAAGACTTACGTTCTCCTTGTACGGAAGAAATTGCGGTATTTAGGGCTTTAGCAGATATTGTTGAGAGAGCGAATGATGAAATTGTAGTAATTGATACAGCACCAACAGGTCATACGTTGTTGTTATTAGATGCTACACAAACGTATCATAAAGAAATCGCAAGATCTTCTGGTGAAGTACCACAGTCTGTAAAAAACTTGTTACCACGTCTTCGTAATCCAGAAGAAACAAGTGTTGTCATTGTAACGCTAGCGGAGGCTACACCAGTGCATGAGGCAAGTCGTTTACAAGAAGATTTAAAGCGTGCGGATATTAATCCAAAATGGTGGGTTATAAATCAAAGTTTTTATGCCACAGATACAAGTGATCCTGTATTAAAAGGAAGAGCACAATCTGAAGTGAAATGGATTGAAGCAGTTCAACGAGAATCAGATAGTAACTGTGTTATTATCCCATGGCAGCCTGAGGATATTTTGGGATATGAGAAACTTAAAGCTTTAATTAAATAAAAAGAAGTTTTCAATTAGTTATATTAATGCTGGGGAGGAAGAAGTAGAAATGAATATTACAGACAAAGCAAAAGAGTTTATCGAAAATATTATGAAAGAAAACGGTGTTTCAACATTAAGATTTGCATTTGATGGTTCTGGATGTTGTGGCCCAAGTTACAATGTTAATTTAGCAGAAGCACAAGAAAATGATGTGAAAGAAACAGTAAATGGTATTGAGGTTGCTATTGACCCGCAAGTAGTAGATATAGTAAACACTCTTATTTTAGATTATGTAGAAGACCAACAAGGTGCCGGCCTTGTTATGAGTGGCGGATCTAGTTGTTGTTAAATATTGATATTGATTAAGGAGACTAACAAACATGACTAACTATCACGAACTAGTTAAAGGAAAAATATATATTGGTGGCGTTGATGCTATACAAGAAGCAGTAGAAAAACAGGGTATTACAGAAGTGTTTGATTTACGTGCAGGAGGCCAAGAACCGGAAGGATTTCCAATCGAAGCTAACCGCCATGTTTGTCCAATTGTAGAAGGTGTAGAAGGGCAAGACGAGTCAGTAAAAAATGCGATAGGAGCTGTAAAAGAAGCTGTGGAACAAGGTAAGACAGTATATTTCCATTGCTCAGGTGGACGTAACCGTACAGGTACAGTTGCAACAGGAATTTTGTTGGAATTAGGTCAGGCTTCTACTGTGGAAGAAGCTGAACAAAAAGCAAAAGAAGTTCGTTCAATCATTAATATTAACCCTGAAATGAAAGAAGTATTAAAACGTTTATATGTATAATTTAGTGAGCCTCAAAAACTATTGTTTTTGAGGCTTTTTTATTTAGAAATTTGTATTAAAAAATTCATTCTTGTTAAAAATGAATTTTAATTTAAATATGGGAGATGTTTGTTATGTTTGATCAAATATATGCTGATTTTGCAAGAAGTAAAGTGTATAATCTAGAACCTATTGGTATAGGTACACCTTATGTTGAGTCGTTTAGTGGTTATATTTCACGTTTAGCTATTCAACATTCAATAAGCACGGGTGATTTAATGGCAAAGATAATTACACCTATGCTGGATAAGAGATATTTAGTGAATCAGGCAATCAAGGGTGGAGAAGGTATTTATAAATCTTCAAGTGGATTGAATGGTATAGGAAATCTTGCGGGAAATTTTATAGTTGCTTTTGAAAAGTTAACATGTAGAAAAGATTTAAGCGCGACAACATTATTAAGTTGGTTAAGTGTTTTACCTTCCAGGGGGTTATTAAAAAAACAAAGGGCCTGGTGTTCTTCGTGCTATGAGGATGATATATCGAATCAAGGAATACCATATGAACGCCTAATTTGGAGTTTTGAGATGGTAAATATTTGTACTAAGCATAATTGTTATTTATCATTTAGATGCCCTTTTTGTAATAAAACGAATCCAATTTTGACTAGGAAGTCTATGCCTGGTTGTTGCTTTATCTGTGAAAAATGGTTAGGAGTAATATTAAATAATGGTGCTCAGCCAATATACGAAAATCATGCTTCAATTGATATTATAGAAGATATCGTAGCTCAGAATAATACTTATAGAGAACAGAAAAACAGAGAGCATGTAATCGGTGCAATTAATTATTATATTAATGAGTGTTTTGAAGGGAAAAGTTCTAGAATGGCTGGAGAATTAAATATTCCTTTGTCGACAATAGCTACTTGGCTTAGTGGAGGGAGTCTACCTGAGATTAAATCATTAATAAAAATTTGTGGATTTTTACGTATAAATTTATCTGAATTTTTAAATAATAAAGAAGTGAACTATAAATCAAAAGTAATAAAGAATCCTATAGTAAGAACAACTGATAGCAAAGAAAGAAAAAGGCACAATCATCAGGAGATTAATGACTACTTGAATCTTGTGATAACGGATAAATTACCGTTATCAATAAGTGAAATAGCAGGGAAGCTTGGATGTGATCGGAAATTACTTTCTCGGCGGTATCCAAAAGAATGTAGTGAGATAAAGGGAATTTATAATAAGCATTTAAAATATATGAAAGATCGTAGAGATGTAGAGAAGTTAAGAGAAGTAGAAGAAGTTTTCTATCAATTGATTAGAAAAAATGAATATCCAAGTAGAAGGAAGATGGAAAAAATAATTGGTGAGGGAGTACTTCAAGAGAGCTTATTACAGCAAAAATGGAATTCATTAAAAGAAAAAGAGAGCATTAAATTAGGTTAGTTAGTTTAAATTTTAATTGGCTAGATATTTTTAAGGAGATGATGAACTAATTGATTAAGGATATTGAGACTTTTCTAAAATCAAAAGGATTGGAAGATAAAACAATAGCCTATATAAAAAGAATTCGTGATTCAGAACCGGCTCGGCGTGTAAGAAGTAATGGACAAAATGTTGTAGGTACGTACCCAAGTAAAAAGATGGGTCTGTCCATTCAATTTGAAAGTAAAACTCTTGAACTTCCAGCAATTTTTGAGAAAGAGCATGACAAAAGTGTTCAAGAGTATTATGATCAACCTCCTTCGTTTAAAATATCGTATCAAATTAATGAGAGAAATAGAGCACATCTTTATACTGCCGATTTCTTTGTAATTAGTGAAGATTGGATAGGATGGGAAGAATGGAAAACCGAAGATGAAATAATAAAGTTGTCTATTCAATATCCAGAAAGATATCAATTAGATGAAAAGGGGTTATGGAGATGTCCTCCTGCTGAACAATATGCAGAAAATTATGGGCTTTCTTTTAGAGTGAAAATTTCAAAGGATTTAAATATGAATTACGTCCGAAATATTAAATTTCTAGAAGATTATCTTTTAAAAGGAAATCTCAGTATTGAAAAGGAAAAGAAAGACTACATATGTAAAGTGATTAGTGAAAATCCGGGGATCACTATTAGAGAGTTATTGGAAAAAATTAAAGATTTTCAGGTGGATAACCTATATATTGCATTTATCTTGGGCGATTTTTATATGGATATCGAGGATGAATCGATTCCAGAACTTTCTGCAAGGTTATACATCAGTAAAGAATATAAGGATGCTTTAAGTAATATGACTTTATCTACATCAGTATTTAGCTCTGAAATGAGTGTTTCTTTCAAAGTTAGTTCAGGTGAAAAAATCATTTGGGATGGAGTTATTTGGGATATTTTAAATGCGGGTAATACATCCATAGTTCTAATTAATGATGAAAAAGAAACGATAGAAGTCCCAATAGCTACATTTGAATATTTATTAAAAGAAGGAAAAATAAAAGGGATATCGAGAAATGATTTTGATAATAAAGAGTTAGAAGTTATTAAAAGAGCAAGCCCTTTAGAACTCGAAAGAGCGAATGAAAGATTTACTACGATTCAGCCTTATCTTAATGGTAAGGAATATACAGGAGAAGAGTCCATATCGGAAAGGACGATATGGAATTGGATAAGGAAATACAGGTCAGCAGAGAAAAAGTATGGATCTGGTTATGTTGGTTTATTGTCTGAGGAGTATAAAAAGGGTAATAGAACCCAGCGAATTGATGATGATGTGCAAGTATTAATGGAAACGTATATCAAGGAGAAATATGAAAATATAAGGCAATCTAGCATGAAGAAGGTTTATTTACAATTTTGCCAAGCTTGTATGGATAAAGGTTATGATCCATCGAGTTATTATACGTTTACAAAGAAAGTGAAAGAAACACCACGTTATGATCAAGTGAAGAAACGAAAAGGCCCAAAAGCAGCCTATGCATTTGGAGAATTTTTTCATGAATTATGGCCAGATACTCCAAGGCACGGAGATAGAATTTTTGAAATCTGTCATTTAGACCATACTGAACTGGATATAGAATTAAGATGTTCAGTAACAGATAGAAATCTTGGAAGACCTTGGGCAACGTTTTTAGTAGATGCCTTTTCCAGAAGGGTATTGGCAACGTATATTTCATATGATCCACCGAGCTATCGCAGTTGTATGATGGTTTTAAGGGAATGTGTTAAGAGATATTCGCGGTTCCCAAGTACGATTGTGGTAGATGGGGGAAAAGAATTCGAAAGCGTATATTTTGAAACGCTACTTACTAGAAATCGTTGTGTGAAATTTAGACGACCAGCTGCAAAAGCAAGATTTGGAAATGTTATTGAAAGGTTGTTTGGAACAACAAATGAAATGTTCATTAATAATTTGATGGGCAATACACAAATTATGAAAAATGTAAGACAAGTTGTTAAAGAAATAAATCCTAAAAATACATCAATTTGGACGTTGGAGGATTTTGTTAGAGTATTAAACAAATGGACATATGAGATTTATGATCAGACTGAACATACTGGATTAGGTATATCCCCACATGATATGTATGAACAAAGTGTTAAAACTAGTGGAGCGAGAGAAATAGTAAGAGTAGCATATGATGAAACTTTTAAGACTTTAACGCTACCAACAACAAAAAAAGGTACAGCAAAGGTATTGCCAGGGTATGGCGTAAAGATTAATAGAATTTATTATTGGTCACCTGTTTTAAGAAACGGTTTGATTGAAAATAGTCAGGTCTTTGTTAGATACGACCCTTTTAATATGGGAATTGCATATGCATTCATTAATAATAGATGGATTGAGCTGGAATCGGAGAAATTTAATATTTTTAAAAATCGCTCGGAAAAAGAAGTTAATATTGCTTTCGAAGAATTAAAGCGAAGAACAGTACTAAGTGAGAAAAAACAAGATATTACTATTAAAATGCTAGCTGAGTTTTTAAATTCAATTGAAAGTGAAGAATTATTGTTATCACAACGTCTTAAAGATAGAGCAATGAGAAATCTTTATGTTATAGAAGGTGGAAAGAGTAAATCAGAAGAAGTTGAACAAGAACCGAAAGTAGAAAAGGTACTTACAAGTGAGAACATCAGGTTAGTTGTTAATAACCAAGAAGAAAGGCTTGCTAAGAATGATCTTGATATTTTAAATGTAGAATTTGAATCATATGAAGGGTTGTGAATAAATGAGTAGAGAGTTTCCGATAGAGTTACTTGAGAAACCATTAGCTGAACGTGTTAATTACTTCAATGATTTTACTGTTGCACACCCATTTTTTATAGTGGCCTATAATACTTTATTTCAGAGAATCATGAACCCTTCAATGAAAAGTATTTTTTTGGTTTACGGACCAAGTGGGGTAGGGAAGTCTACTTTGATTAGGAAAGTAGCAAAGCGAATTATTGATGCATTAATGGGACGGATAACAGAAGATCCAGGATTTATTCCGATAACAGGAATAGAAGCGAGAGCACCGGATAAAGGTTATTATGATTGGAGAGATCATTATATTAGGTGTTTATTAGCTTTAAATGAGCCATTAGTTAATCATAAAAAGGATGTAGATTTCGGTATGGAAATTAATAAAAAAGATGTAAATCGTAATTTAAGGAGTTCATTAGAAAAGGCACTTAAGCATAGGGAAACGCTAGCCTTCTTCATTGACGAGGCCCAACATATTACATTTAATTCATCTGCAAGATCCTCGAATAATCAAATGAATATGATAAAATCTTTAGCTTCTACAACAGAAACCCCACATGTTTTATTTGGAACATATGAACTTTTAGATTTTCGAGATTCACAGGGACAATTATCAAGACGTGGATTAGATATACACTTTAGACGGTATGATATAAAGAAACGACAAGAACAAGAAATATTTATTAAAACCCTTTGGAATCTACAAAAACATATTCCGATAGCTATAGAGCCTAATTTAAAGGAGCATTGGCAGTATTTTTATCAAGTTAGCGTTGGATGTATAGGAATCCTAAAGGATTTAGTTTCAACAACATTAGAATATAAGTTACTTGAAAATCCTCATATACAGGAGTTGAAAATTGAGGATTTTAAAGAATTTGCGTTGACACCGAATCAAGCTTATAAATTAGCTAACGAGGCAATCAACGGAGAAGCCAGTGTAAATGCTACAAACAAGAGTAGTGATGATGTGATGAATTTACTACTTAAGGAGGAAGATGAGGATATTCACCATAATCCAGAAATTAAAACTATATATAATGAAGGAAAAAATAAGAACAATAGGAAAGTGGGAGAACGAAAGCCTAAAAGAGATGCTGTTGGAGGTTAATTTCGATGTTAATACAGCATGAATATTTTAAAAGTAGGAGTTCTTTCTATAACCTTGATCCTATAGGCATAGGGACAGCTAATGTTGAGAGTTTGACCAGTTTTATTATGCGTTTATGTAAGGTACATCACATTAGGATAAGGGCACTTTTTACGTATATATATAAGCAAAGGTTAGTGAGTAAACCAATCTCTTTTCAATCAGATTATTTTAATCGAGGGAAAATGCTTTATAATCAGGAAATAACCGCAGCACTAGGTAAGTTAACCAAGAGATTTGATATTGCCTTCCTTTCTTTGTACCTTTTTCCTGAGTATATATATGGCAGGGATGTGAAGAAGTACAGGGTATGGTGCCCAAGTTGCTTTGAGGAAGATGAAAGTAGTTTAGCGTTGGTTTATGATAGATTACTATGGAATTTAGAGTTTGTTAAAATTTGTAATGTTCATAAGTGTCTTTTAGAAACGCGCTGTCCTGGGTGCAGTAGAAAAAATCCAGTATTATCAGTTAAATTAAGTATCGATTTTTGTCATCATTGTGGTTATAAATTAAGTAACGTTGTTCCTAAAAGTATTGAATGCCTTAGTATCCATGAAAGAAATGCACAAGAGATTATTATTAACCAATTATGTTTATTATTATCTCTTAATTATAAAGGTAGGCATTTCATTTCTTTTTATAAGGAGGAACAATGTTTTGGGAAATTAAATAGAGAAGATATAAGTGATATTAAGAAAGTTTTTGGTATGGAAACAATGGGGTATATTACAAAATACTTTCTCGAAAATGGTATTCATAATCGTACTACTCATAAGAATCCAGGAATAAAAGATATGCATTATTTTTGGACGCGAATATTTATGTTTCAGATTCTTAATAAAGATTTATATGATAAATTACATAATAGCGCCCTTTTTATTGAGTTATAGAAGAAATATCTGTTTTTGATAAATCATATATTTTCATAAAGTATTTAAATCAACTATAAATATGCACCGAGTATTAATTATTAAGTATATGTTGCTGACAAAACTCGTATGTATTAGACTTACTTACAGTCTTTAGACTTTGAATTAAGCCTTCCAATCCTTGATTCTCTAAGGATTGGAAGGCTTATGGTTGATTTTTAGTATTTATATGGTTGAAGTCACATGTGTGAAAAGAACCATGATTTTGCTGAAACGGCAAGCTTACGGTTCTTTTTTTGCGGCAAACTTATACTTCTAGGATTTAGAAAATATTTTTAATGTCGCCTTTAAATAAAGTCACTGTGTTTATAAAAAAGACGCGATGTTTTTGTCCCTTTGAATCTATTTATCTACAGGAATATTTTTATAGTGAAAAGAAGATCTGAACTGAAAGGTGGATTAAGGAACTATTGAATAGCAATAAAGTTCCTCCACTAAAGGGCCATTTAATGGAGGAAGACTTGTCGAGCTAAGGGGGCAGGTTAAACTCAGGTAAGCCGTAGTTTATAACAAGGTTTGGTAACATAAAAAGACATTCCTAACAGAAGAATGTCTTAAACTAATTACTAATATCTAGCCGTTTAATTTTTCTTTTTCACTAATATCCTTTACTACATCTTCAATGGTCACATTTTCGAAAACCTTCTCCAGTGCGGTTTGAGCACTAAAAAAGAGAGGTTCAATTGAGCTTTGAATATTCCTTCCGATGGTACAATCAGGGTTTGTTTCGTGGATGCTAAACAGTTCTTTGTCCTTGACAACATTAACCGCTTTATAAACGTCAAGCAATGTAATATCAGATAAGTCCTTAGCGAGTTCTGCTCCTGCAATACCAGGTTGTACTTTTATCAATCCTGCTTTTTTAAGCATCCCCATAATTTTTCTGATTACAGCTGGATTCGTATTAACACTTCCTGCTAAAACTTCAGATGAACTTACTCCATCTTTATTCATTTCAATTAGAGTTAATATATGAATTCCAACGGCAAATCTGCTGCTGATGGACATCTTCAGTCACCTTCTTTACTTTTTTATGAGAAAAAAATTAATTATATTCATCATGTAATTCATTCGATTACAAGTTTATTATAACTGAAAAAGTTAATGATAATAAGAAAATATTTTTATGTAATGTTGACAGCTATTCATCATGTAACTATAATGATTACATGTAATAAAGGTGATTACATGTAATGATGTTGATTACAAATGAATTTATCATTGGGGGAGAACTATAAAATGAAAATTGGAATTATTGGTGCAAGTGGAAAAGTAGGTAGTCTTATTTTAAAAGAAGCAGTTAGTAGGGGACATCAAGTAACAGCTATCGTAAGGGATAAGGCAAAACTTAATGAAACAAATGTTGTGGTGATTGAAAAAAATATATTAGAACTTACACAAGATGATGTTAAGCAGTTTGAAGTAGTTGTAAATGCCTTTGGTGCTCCACTTGGAGAAGAGCAAGCACATGTGGATGCTGGACATGCTTTAATCGAGGCTTTAAAAGAAACTAAGACAAAAGGGATCATTGTCGGTGGTGCTGGAAGTCTTTATGTCGATAAAAATAAAACTGTTCAGCTAATTGATACACCTGAATTTCCAGATTTCGTGAAACCAACGGCAAAAGGTCAAGGGCGGAATTTACAAGAATTACAGACAACAACTGATATTACATGGACATTTATGAGTCCTTCCGCCATATTTGATGCGGAAGGAAAAAGAACTGGCTCTTATAAGTCAGGAAAAGATCATCTTCTTGTAAATTCAAAAGGGGAGAGTTATATAAGTTATGCGGATTACGCAATTGCAGTTTTAGACGAAATTGAAAATCCACAGCATATAAACGAACGTTTTACTGTTGTTGGTGAAGCAGAGTAAGTAGTGAAAAGTCATTAGAAAACAAGCGGAATTTCATTTGTTATCATGTGGAATCGAAAATGGGGGAATAAATGATGTTGAAAGACAAGCAAAGTATTTCTGTGTTTTATTTTTACTTTGCGGTACCCTTCTCAGAGACACAAGTATGCTTGAAAATCTAGCCTTTAATTTTCTAAATTATTTATGTATAGTGAAGGAAATACATTTTAGGAGGTGAAATTATATGTTTGGAACTGCTCCAAATTGGTCTGTAGTAGATGCGAAAACAGTTTTATTTAATGGCAAAAAATCTTTCAACGGGATAAGTCTGTCTATTTTTAACACTACTACAACATATGAACAGTTTCCAAGAAGATGTGCCTTACGTGAATAATTTCTGAATGTTAGCTATCGTTAACAAACTTTAGAATAAGATGCCACAGGTAGATTACCTGTGGTTTTTTGCGCCTTTTTATCCCTGTTTTCTAGGAGGAAAACAGCTCATGATTGTTTTAACAATAAAGTCAGTGCCGAATGGCTGTTAATGCAATGTGATTTTATAAACTCTTAACGGTGTTTTTTCAGAATTCTAGCAATACACCTGGAATGATCTTAAAGTTACAGATATGTTTTTTCGCTAGTAAAACAATTAAAATGAAAGAAGGATATACTATGAAAATTGATAAGCCAAAAATTTCAACAGAGCTAACTTCAAGGAATTTTACCGATATTTTTTATGACGAAGATTTAACATTAGAAATGTGTGAAGTCGTCAATTCCACTTTTGAAAATGAATCTATAGATAAAGTAAGACTATATAATACTGTAATAAAGAACTGTAAGTTTACTAATACAAACTTTAGCAATATTGATATCACTGATGTTTGTTTTGAGAACTGTGACTTATCAAATGTTAATTTTAGCAATTCGTCTATTCACAGAGTTGAATTTAAAAATAGCAAATTAATTGGAGTTAATATTATTGAATCTAGATTAGGGAATATTAAATTTGAGACTTCAATATTGAATCTAGCAGTATTTGAGCAATCTAAACTAGAAAAAATTATATTTAAGGGAACTTCATTAAATAGTGCAGATTTCTTTGACTGTAACCTAAAAAAAGTCGAGTTTATGATATGTAGTCTTGACGAAGCAAGTTTTGAGCAAACATCACTGAATGGGGTTGATATTAGTTCTTCTAATTTCGATTCACTTACGGTTTCAATGAATGATTTAAAAGGATGTAAAGTATCGCCCCATCAAGCTACTCAGTTTGCAACCTTAATGGGACTGATAATTAAAGATTAGCGGACGTTATCAAGATTTAAATCTCCCCCTCCGTTACACATACGAAGGGGTTTTTATATTGGGTATGGATGCAGGCATTCGTATGATACGAGCGCAAGCGTTACTAACCTCGTAACACAATGGCAAACATTGTTTTCGATGTTTGCCATTCTAATGACTCGGACTGCTTTGAATAATAGTACGCTCCGTATCTCCTTATTTTCTCTTGCATGGTGCTGTTAGAATAACGTGATCGCTACACTTCAATAAAAATACGGTAAAGATAATCAGGTTCACACATCCCTGTTGAAAACTTTGATTCAACCTCAAAGAGAGGTACCGTCATTATTTCGCAAAAATTATATATTAGACATAAATCGATAAGACTTTTAATATTTTCCTACTTTAAGAACCATATGAAAAACATTTGCGATGATGAAATAATCGGCATTTGAAATTTGATTATAAAAATGCCTTAGTGTAGAGAAAATAGGGCTTAAATCCTCAAAATACTCATTAGCGTATAATTTCCGCGTTTTGCCGATGAGCCCTTAATGATTAAATAGGATTTATTTAACCTTCCATATATTTTGTGTTTTTACTCACATTTATTATAAAATTATACAGAGTTCTCTTAATAAGCTGTTATAATGGGTTTTTTAGGGGTTTCCGATTTATAAATCTTAAATTCTTTTTTTGTGATAAATTTTTTATCTAACTAAGTTATATTGAAATAGAGGTGAATCATCTATGAAGCAGGTGTTGGTAATTAAGAATGAACGGTCTTTAGCAAAGAAAATCATAAGCGGTCTAAAGCAAGAAGGCTATTTCATTTTAACACTTCATAATGAAAACCAAGGTTTAAACATAATACATGAGAAAGATTGGGATATTATCATATTGGATTGGGATTCATTAAGTATATCTGGACCAGAAATTTGCAGACAAATACGATTTTTTAAAATGACACCGATAATTATTGTGACTGATAATATTTCTAGCAAAGATTGCATAGCAGGATTACAAGCAGGAGCAGATGATTATATAAGAAAACCATTTGTGAAAGAAGAATTAGTAGCAAGGATAAAAGCTATTTTAAGAAGAAGTAAGGCTATCCAACAAAATGAGACAAGCTTTTTTCAGTTTAAAGATTTCTTTGTTGATACATCTCGCAATGTGGTGACAAAAGGTGGTGAAAATCTCTCACTTACTAAGCGTGAGTACGATTTACTTGTATTTTTAATTAAGAATAAAAATACAATATTGAGCCGTGAAATGCTTTTGAACCAGGTTTGGGGATATGACGTAGTAGTAAATCCAAATGTAGTAGATTTATATATTGGATATTTAAGAAAAAAGATAAAGTGTGAGAAGAAAGACAGATATATTCAAACAATACATGGCAGAGGCTATTCAATGATTGAATAGTAAAAGTAAGATAATAATCAATCTTGAGCATATATAGAAAAAACGAGTAAAACTGTTTCATCCAGTTTTACTCGTTTTTTGTTCTATTAAATCTGATAATCAAATAGTTTCTGGAAGATAGTAAAGAGACAGAATCTGTAAAGGCTAATCAATACACCTGGCTGCACATATTACTTTTCTATCCAAGTTATGCTTGATGTGAAAAAGCAATTTTATTTATTAACTTACATCATTCACAAGATTTTCACATAATTAAAGACTATACTAGTCCACAGGACATGTAATTGAAAATGATTATCAATATCGATTTAGATGACTAGCAGTTACCATCTAATTCAATCTATGGACTTCATCATTTTCGAAATAAATCACATTATAAGGGGTATAGGTATGAAAAAATCTCTGTCTTTAAAGTTAGCAGGTCTTCTAGCAGTTTCGGCTTTAATGTTAGGAGCTTGTACAGATTCAAGTAAGGAAACTCAAGCGTCAAAGACTAACGATAGTGAGAAGCCAAAGACGGTTGAAATCAATGATGCTCATGGAACTGTTTCTGTTCCTGTAAATCCAAAGAATGTCGTTGCTTTGGATAGTAGAACGTTTGAAACGTTAGCTGATTGGGACATTAAATTAGCGGCTGCTCCAAAAGATATCATGCCTGCTGATTCAGTATATGCAAAGGATGATTCAGTTAAAAATATTGGAAACCACCGCGAACCAAATCTTGAAATTCTAGCAGCGGCAAACCCTGAACTTGTAATCATCGGTCAACGATTTGGTGACCGTTACGAAGAAATCAAAAAATTAGTGCCAAAAGCAACTGTTATTGATCTTAATTTTGATGTTTCGAAAGAATCTGCTACGCCTGGGAAAAACTTAGTAGATGGACTTAAAAATTCTACAATTGCTTTAGGCAAAATTTTTGATAAAAATGATGAAGCGAAAAAAATGGTAGCTGATTTTGATAAAGCGATTGCAGATACAAAATCTGCTTATAATGGAAAAGATACAATTATGAGTGTTATCGTTACTGGTGGAGATATTGGTTTCGCAGCTCCTAAGTCTGGACGTGTTTGGGGACCAATGTATGAAATCTTCGGTTGGGTTCCAGCATTAGAAGTTGCCGATTCTACTGCAGGTCATAAAGGTGATGAAGTTTCTGTTGAAGCTATTGCACAAAAAAACCCTGATTGGCTTTTCGTACTAGATCGTGATGCAGCAACATCTGACGCAGCTACGTCACCTCCTGCTAAGGATGTTATTGCTAACTCACCTGCTCTTCAAAAGACAACTGCTGTTTCTAAAAATCAAATTGTTTATGCACCAGCGGATACTTACACAAATGAATCAATTCAAACTTATATAGAGTTATTTGGAAATCTTGCAAAAACTTTAACTAAGTAGTGTAAAGGAGTACACAATAGTGCCAAAAAATATCATTTCTAGGGTTGAGAATTTTTCTCAACCCCAGTTTTATACCCACAATAAAATATGGACAAAACCTTTTATAATAGCGCTTTTAGTTGTTATTAGTTTAGGCGTTCTATCACTGTTTACTGGCGTTTATGATATACGCGGACAAGAGGACGGAATGGAGATGTTCTTCATCACTCGTGTTCCGAGAACCGTTGCATTAATGCTTACTGGAGCTGCAATGGCAATGGCAGGACTCGTCATGCAACTGATTACACAGAATCGTTTTGTCGAACCTACTACAACAGGGACGATTGAATGGTCAGGTTTAGGGCTACTTCTTGTGTATATATTAGTCCCTGCCCCGACTTTGGTTCAAAGAATGACTGGTGCAATCATTTTTTCTTTTATAGGAACGATGATTTTCTTTTTCTTTTTACGAAGAGTGAAACTTCGTTCGTCTTTAATTGTCCCAATTATTGGATTGATGCTTGGAGCAGTTATTTCTGCCGTGTCCACTTTTACGGGACTCCTTTTTCAAATGTCGCAAAGTATTGAAACGTGGTTTGTAGGTTCATTTGCTGCCGTTCAGGTGGGAAGATATGAATATTTATGGCTAATTGTTATCATTACTGTGCTTATTTTCATTTATGCTAATAGATTGACTTTAGCTGGACTAGGGGAAGATGTCGCAACAAGCCTTGGTGTTAATTATAATAGGATTGTTCTTTTTGGGACCGCCCTTATTTCTGTTGCAGTTGGGATTGTTGCAGCTGTTATTGGAAACTTACCTTTCTTAGGATTAATTGTTCCGAACATTGTTTCCATGTTTAGAGGGGATGATCTTAGGAGTAATTTACCGTGGGTATGTGTGATAGGAATGGGGACAATAACTGCTTGTGACATCATTTCTCGAACAATTATCATGCCTTTTGAAGTACCTGTCTCTTTAATACTTGGAACAATAGGAGCGGTCGTATTTATTACTATTTTATTAAAACAAAGAAAAACAAGGAGGCTGTGATGACCACATTAGCATATAGAAATAAAGAAAATGTCGAAATCGATTCTAGCCTTCATCATAGAAATAGGTCAGCTAGGGCTTTTCGTTCGAAGAAGGAAGAAAGACGTTATTGGATTTTACTACTAACATTCATTGCTTTAGGTGTCCTTTCTACCTACGGACTTTTAGTTTATAACAATCCAGTTCCGATAGATTCCCCTTCTTTTATCCCAGTTGTTGAAAGAAGGATAGTAGCTGTTGTTTCAATGCTTATTGCCGCAGTTTGCCATAGCTTGTCGACTGTTGCTTTCCAATCTATTACGAATAATAGGATTATAACTCCTTCGCTTTTAGGTTTTGAATCACTTTATTCAACCATTCAGACGAGCACAATATTCTTCTTTGGTGCTAGTGCATTGGTAAGTTTTAGTGGAATCGGACCATTTTTATTTCAAGTTTTTCTTATGATTTTAATGAGTTTGATCCTTTATGGATGGTTACTTTCTGGTAAATACGGGAATTTCCAACTTATGCTTTTAGTTGGAATTATTATTGGTACTGGGCTAAATTCTGTGTCCACTTTCATGAGAAAACTACTTGCGCCTTCGGAATTTGATCTTTTACAAGCAAGGTTATTTGGTTCTGTTAATAATGCAGATTCTGCATATTTTCCTGTTGTAATTCCTATGGTCATACTTGTAGCATTATTACTGTTTGCTCATTCTAAGAATTTAAATCTATTGTCACTAGGAAAGGATGTTTCTACTTCTGTTGGAGTTAAATATCAACCTAGTGTCATTTATACGCTTATATTAGTTGCTATTTTGATGTCCATTTCAACAGCTTTAATTGGACCACTTACGTTCTACGGCTTTTTAGTAGCAACTTTGAGCTATCAGGCGGCATCAACTTATGATCATCGATATATTTTCCCGATGGCTCTTGCTATAGGGTTTTTGATATTAACGAGTGCATACTTTTTAATGTATCATGTATTCAATGCTCAAGGTGTCGTTTCAGTTATTATTGAATTATTTGGTGGAGTAATATTCTTAATTATAATTTTAAGGAAGAGGGCTTTATGATAAAAATTGCTAATGTTAAAAAGTTCTATACTGATAAGGTGAAAATAGGACCTTTGGATATTGAAATACCAAAAGCAGGTTTTACTTCTTTAATTGGACCGAATGGCGCTGGAAAGTCCACGACACTTTTGATGATTGGAAGACTCTTAGATTTGGATGAAGGTCAAATTCAAGTAGCAAATATGGATGTTTCTGCATCTAAATCAAAAGACTTAGCAAAAATTTTGACGATATTGCGACAAGAAAATCATTTTGTAACGAGGCTTACGATTAGACAACTAGTTGGATTTGGACGCTTTCCTTATTCAAAGGGAAGATTGACGAAAGAGGATGAGAGTATTATCTCGAAATATATCGATTTCTTACACTTAACTGATTTAGAGAATAGATATTTAGATGAGCTTTCTGGTGGTCAAAGACAAAGGGCATATGTAGCGATGGTATTGTGCCAAGAGACTGAGTATGTCCTTTTGGACGAGCCCCTGAACAACCTTGATGTTGCTCGTTCTGTTCAAATGATGGAGCATTTGAGACGTGCAGCTAATGAATTTGGAAGAACAATTGTGACTGTTATGCATGATATAAATTTTGCGGCTAAATATTCTGATAAAATTTGTGCGATGAAAGATGGGCAAATTGCTGCCTTTGGAACGGTAGAAGAGGTTATGGACTCAGAAATTTTGACAGATATTTTTGAAACAAAAATAGAAATTATCGATGGTCCTTATGGCCCAATTGCTGTTTATTAGTTAAAAAAGAAACGGCTCAAAAAATGAGTATGCAAAAAACTAATAGGAAATCAAAGTATATACATACTGCAGCTTACATAGATCATAATAGCTGCCCTAGTTGAAGTTGCTACCTGCATTTTATAGGTAGCAACTTTTTTAAATGCAATTGCCCATGATAATTCTTAATTTTTCTGGCTTGGTTATCGCTCACAATCTAATACAATTGTGTTAGACAAAGTAGGTTTCGTTCATTCTCATATAGGAAGTTATGATGTAATTAAGGTTAGGTAACAGTGGATCTATATTGTTAAAAAGTACTCATTCAGATGAGTATTTTTCAAAAAGAAAAAGCCGCTTCTCTACAAATGACTTCTTCTCATGTACTAGCCACTATTATAATGGGTGGTACCCTGCATCTTAACATTCCAGTACGCACACTTTATATACAAATATTTAACGTTATGTGAACAAAAAATGTATAATTCGTGAAAATTTTCATTCGTTTGGAAAATATGTAATTATACCTATATATTTGTTATAATACAAGTATGATTTCATAAGAGATTTGAAGGGAGATTGAAGCACATGAAAAAGCCGTTTTATAAAAAGTGGTGGGTTTGGTTAATCGCAATCATTATCATCGGCGCGGCCGCAAGTGGTGGTTCTGGAGACGACAAGAAAGACGAAGCTAAACCAGCTGCTACAGAAGCTAAGGACGATAGTACGAAGAAGGAAGAGCCTAAAAAAGAGGATAACGTTCCTGGAGAACATAAGTCTGCTTTGAAAAAAGCTGAATCCTATGCAAAAGCAATGAGCATGTCTAAAGTAGCTATTTCTAAACAGTTAACTTCAGAAAATGGTGAGAAATTTTCTGCTGAGGCTGCTAAATATGCAATGGATAACCTTGAATTTGATTGGAAAGCAAATGCTTTGAAGAAGGCTGAAACGTATTCAGAAACGATGTACATGTCAAAACAAGGGATTTATGACCAACTTATTTCTGAAAACGGTGAAAAATTCACAAAAGAAGAAGCACAGTATGCAATTGACAATATGAAAGCAGATTTTAATAAAAATGCCTTGGAAAAAGCAAAAACGTATCAAGAAACAATGAGCATGTCACCAAAAGCGATAAAAGATCAACTGACTTCTAAACACGGTGAAAAATTCACAAAAGAAGAAGCACAGTATGCAATTGATAATTTAAATAATTAAAAGTAGATTAGTAATAAAAGCTCTGTCCAGATTAGATGGATGGGGCTTTTTACTATAGCAGCGACTAGTTATTCCAGCGCAGGAATTGTTGTTATTACACGTTTTCTTAACGCTTTGAATACTATATAACATGAAAGAGCCATCTATCCAGACGGCTCTTTTCGTTATTTATAGAAGAAATGGTTGTATTTTAACTTTAGCACAATATCATAACTTCATCTATTGGGAAAAAATCTATAGAAACCAATGGAGTGTATTCTAAGATCTATTGCCTATGCAATTGGTATAGCTCAGTATCCAGAAAGTTCTTGGGATGGCGTTAATTATAGTATGAAGGACAGTGAGGGAGCCCATGGAACAATTACTTTTCATCCAAAATATTGTATTGCTACATTCCAAGATTTAAATAGTGAGTGATATCAAGGGCTAAGAGAAGTAGTAGACCATATAAGATTTGCATCAGATGGGTCTATACAAGTAGTGAAAGAAGGGGCTTTCTTATATCTACTGGGTGATGTAGAAGGGGAGACAGTATCTGTTGTGACTACTACATTTTGGATAGAAAATAATGAGACATACTCTATTCAGAATCTTAGATATAACTAGGTTTCTCTCGCTATCATTGGTAAATAAGCATAACCCTGACGCTCCCCATAAACAAATCATAGATGATGACGCAATAGCAGATACCTTTTTAAAATTTTCCACACTTTAATTTCTTAATATTCAGTAAATAAAGATGTTATAATAATTAAAAGTGAATGGAAGGAGTGATATGTTTTGTATTTAAGTAACATAATACTTTTTTTCGTCATGTGTTTAATAGCATTATCATCTATAAAGTTATTCGATACAGAGTTAGCTCAAAATTTTTCAATAATAATTGGATTAGGATTAAGTATTTTATTAAGCACAAAATACTTAAATAAAATGAAAATAAATCTCTATTTTGGAATTTTTATTATAGTATTATTTATCGCAACTATAATTTATATTTTTTAAGAATTGTCTACTAATGAATAGGTTATTCTTTAATAAATAACATAATAAAGCATTCTCGGAAGTTAGCAAAAAGGGCAAACCGTTGATACATAGGGGTTTGGCTTTTTTCTGTTTTTTCTCTACTATGTAGAATTTTATACATCGTTAATCCAACAAGTTTTTAACTCTTTGATTTACTCGTTATTTCCCAGCTTTTCTGTATTAACCTTTATATGAGAAAGATATCTCTTCTATTTTAACCGAAAAAAGGCGATTTGAGAAAATTCAAATCGCCTTTTTTAATCTTATTTTTTAGGTTTCTTATCTAACATAAATCGTAGTTCATTAATATCATCATCAGATAGGTTATCTTCTTGGATGAATTGGGTAAGCATTGATTTTAGGGTTCCTCCGTAGATACGCTTAATAAATGATTTAGCCTCTGCGCGTTGGCATTCTTCTTGTGTATAGAGAGGATAGAAGGTGTAAACCCTTAGATCTTTATTAACTCCTACTACATCTTTTTGAACTAATCGATCCAGAAGAGTACGTATCGTTTTCGGCTTCCAATCCGTACTTTCCTGTAAGGTAAGTATGATGTCATTTGCTGTTTGAGGAGACTTGTCCCAAAGGACGTTCATAATTTCCCATTCTGATTCTGATATATTAGGAATGTTTTTCTCCATCGTTATCTCCTCCATTGTCTTTAATAGATTCCTAAATCTTTTAAAATTGATAAAGTAATTTCCGCAGCCTTACTTCCAGAGGCATCGTCTTCATTTTGTATATTGGTAGCAAAGAAATAAGTATTGTCTTCTGTCTCTACATACCCGATAAACCAACCATTTAGGTTTTTTCCATTCACTGTACCTGTACCTGTTTTTCCTGATAGGTGAGTTTCTCCCTTTTTTTCTAAGAGCAATGCTTCTTTAACAGCTTGGATATGACTTTCCTTATATTCTAATTGATTGTTATAAAAGGATTGCAATAGTTGCACTTGCTCGATTGGAGAAATCTTCAATGAGGATTCGTGCCAGAATTCACTTAATCCTCCAGACATATCTGTGTTTCCATAGGTTAGGTCTCGCAGATGAGATTGTATTGTTTCAAGTCCTGTCCTACGATCTAGTTCTTGGAAATACCAATTTACTGATTTTTTTAACGCAGATGAGACATCTTGATCCATATTCCAAGCGTCATAAGGTTGCTCCGTACCATTCCATGAAAGAGTGGATTCTTCGGGTGATATTACATTTGATTCTAGTGCAAATAAGGCGCTATAGATTTTGTATGTGGAATCAGGTGATACGCGTAACGTACTTCTCTCTTCGTTATACATACTATATTGGTTTGCATCCGAATTATATAGAACAAAGCTTCCCTCATAGCCTTTAAAGAATGGATGTAAATCCTCATAGATTGTTCCTTCATGATGAAAATAATATGGATCGTTCTCCGTTGAAAATGCGGAAATGACAGGTAATTGCATTGTTAAAATGATACTGGCTAATCCATAAATAAAGACGCTTTGTCTTCGTGATTTCTTTACCCCAGGTTGATAGGTAGAAATTTGTTCAATTCGTTTTTTGATTTGACCTTTGGAACCATTTATTTGTGTTACTAATGGTAGCCTTGATTGTTTTGAAAGGTCTACAAAATTAATGAGTGTATGCCCATATTCATTAACAGAATGATCATCTAGTAAATGTAAAACAGATGTGTCACATGCGATTTCTCTATCTAATCTCATTTCTCTAAAAGCAAACCAGACAAGAGGATTAAACCAATAAACGATTTGATAGAACAATATTACGTAATTTGTCAGCAAATCCTTATTTTTATAGTGACTCAGTTCATGAAGAAAAATATACTCGTAATGTTTTAAGCTGAGCCAGTGTTCATGCTGCGAAGGCAAGACGATATATGGTTGAAAAAGTCCGAATATCATTGGAGATTGGACTCTGTTGGAAGTGACAATTTGTATCGATTTTTTAATTTGTAGCTTTTCCTTACATTCTTCGAAAACTGCCAGAACTTCTTGATTAGAAAGCGCACGAGAATACTTCTTTATCGCTCTAAGCTTCATCCATCCACGAATTGTAGTAAAAGTAAAAAATAGTGAACCAGCTATCCATAACCCCATGACTCCTATATTAAGTAAAGATAGGTCTAACCGATTGACAGATACAGAAAAGTCTTGTATCGCATGTAGACTTTGTATCACATTATTTTTGTTTGTTTCTATATCAGAACTAAATGCATTAGCCTGATATGTACCGCCACCACTAAAAAGAGAATAAAAATTATATAGATGAGTAGGTAGGAATGGAATCGCTAAAGTGATAAAAAGAAACATCCACAAATGATAGTGCCATTTGGCTGTTAGTTGTCTTCCGAACCATTTTCGTATAAGTAGAATAACAGCAATAGAAAAGGAGGATACCAATAAGCCAATTATAAAATAAGTTAAAAACATATCTATCAACCTCAACTCTCTTAAATTTTAGAAAAGTAGATAGCATACAGTAGCTTGATGATAAAAAATAAAGAGTTGACTCAACTTGACTACATATGTAATACTATACTACAGATGTAGTTGGACTACAAAAGTAATCCAGTTAACTTCCTTGAAAAAGGATACTTTTTCACTTTGTACATAAGAGTCTAATCTACTAATTAGGAGGTTTTATATCATGAAAAAAAGAAGGTTTTATCAAATGGTAGCACCGGTAGGCTTGATGTTTATGCTTGTAGGGTGCTCAGATGGGCCAAAACAGATTGTTCAACAAGTAGAAGCAGAGGCTAACCAATCGTCAGAAAGTAGCATGACAAAAGAAAACATAGTGGAGAAATTTGAACAACTTGAGAAGGAATATGATGCAAAGCTTGGGGTCTATGCTATTGATACAGGGACAAAAGAAACTGTGGAATTTCGTGAGGATGAACGATTTGCGTACACCTCTACATTTAAAGCGTTAGCTGGAGCTGTTTTATTAAAGCAAAAGCCACTATCAGCGCTTGAGGAAGTAAGGATATTCACTGATGAAGATATTGTTACCTATTCTCCAGTTACAGAAAAATTTGTGAACAAAGGGATGAGTTTAGGGAAGATAGCAGAAGCAGCGATACAGTATAGTGATAATACGGCTGGAAATCTTTTGTTTGAAGAATTGGGTGGACCACGTGGATTTGAAAAAGCGTTACGAGAAATTGGTGATACGACTACAATGGCTAATCGTATTGAACCAGATTTAAATGAAGCGACTCCTGGAGATTTACGCGATACAAGTACTCCTAAAGCACTTGCAACTACCCTTGAGGTATTTGGAACTGGTGATTACCTTTCTGCTGATAAGCAAGAAATTTTCACAAACTGGTTAAAAGGGAATACGACAGGTGATGCTCTTATTCGAGCTGGTGTACCAAAAGATTGGGTGGTTGGAGATAAGACTGGAGCTGGTGGATATGGAACGCGAAATGATATCGCAATTGTGTGGCCACCAAATCGAGAGCCAATTATTATTGCGGTTATGTCAAGTCGCAAGGAAGCGAATGCAAGCTTTAATAATGAGCTCATCGCACAAGCTACAAAAGTAATTAGTCAGGCGTTTTCTACTAACAAATAGATTTTAGTTTTGTATTTTTAAGTGAAGTTTTCATATCAAATTGATTGCATACCTGTCTTCAAATCAGAATGGTGTTAAATATATATTTTTAGGTAGTTTGGGAGGTGTGAGTTCTGTGTTGTATAAGACTCATGCCTTTTAATTTGGTCGTTATTGTAGTAGTGAATATATTGTTCCAATTCAGTTTTAGACGGGTATTCTTGAACGTTCAACAAGGAATATGAACTTGTGAAAAAAGCATAGTCATACTATTTAGGGAATAAGTCATCTTTCTTTGTAAGTTTTTAGGAGAACTTCATTGGAATAACAATTTTATAACGTTCTAGCTTCTGAAATGTAAGGTTGTGGCTTTTTCTTATGCAGAATATAAATGAAGCCGACTAGAATGAGCATGAAAAGTCGGGTATAATGTGTTTTTCCTTGTTATGTTAGAAGTGAAAGGGCGGTGGAATAATGTATATGCTAAAAGGAATGAATGAAGCCTTACATTATATTGAAGAGAATTTAGATGGCAAGATTGACTTGAAGGAAGTAGCGAAAAGAGCATTTTGTTCAGAGTATCATTTCAAACGATTGTTTTCTCTATTGTCGGGTATTACGATATCAGAGTACATTCG
This sequence comes from Priestia taiwanensis, assembly GCF_014638355.1. Taxonomy (GTDB): domain Bacteria; phylum Bacillota; class Bacilli; order Bacillales; family Bacillaceae_G; genus Priestia_D; species Priestia_D taiwanensis. Next base: position 115,916 of record NZ_BMFK01000004.1, on the reverse strand, counting down.
TAGGCGTCGTCTAACAGTTGCAGCTTTGGAACTGAAGGATACTTCTGCGAGAGTGATTGATATAGCAATTAAATATGGATACCATTCTCCAGATGCTTTTTCAAGAGCTTTTCAAGGTTTTCATGGAGCTACACCTTCTTTAGCAAGGAATCCAGAGCAAAGCTTGAAAGCATATCCAAGAATGGCCTTTCAATTAACTATTCAAGGAGGAGTCGAAATGAAGTATCGTATTGTTGAAAAAGAAGCATTTAACATAGTGGGAGTTAAGTATGAAGTGGAAATGGTGGATGAAATTCTTACACCAGCCTATGAAGAGATGCTAACGGCTATTAGTGATAAAACAATGAAAGAATTAGCATCCTTATCGGATAAAGAACCTTATGGTATTGTTCATGCATCTGTTAATTACGAGGAAGATGAGAAAGGAAGAGCAACATTCAATCAATATATAGGAGCGGTCATGACAAAAGAAGTGTTAGGTGCATATTCTTCGTTAGAAGTCCCTTCCTTGTTGTGGGCTATTTTTGAAGTAGATGGAGAGTGGACACAAGTAGAAGAACAATGGCAACGAATATATTCAGAGTGGTTACCATCATCTTCTTATGAGCTGGCAGAAGGTCCTGAAATTCTAGCTAGTCAAGATCAAAAAAGTGAAATTTGGATTTGTATTAAAAAGAAATAAGGTTACTTCATGGTTATAACCGGTTGGTTATATAGATGTTTATTGGTATAATAACAATAAGATAAATTTACTTGTAAGGAGGTGAATAAGTGTGTTTTTCGATTTGTTGAATGATATGTTAATTAGTTCTTCGATGTTCTATATGTATCTAAGTTTGCTTCTTGTTGTTATTGGAATGAGCTACATGTTTCGTTTACAACAACGAAATTGGGTATTGCAGGCGCAATTCTATGTAAATAAGCATACAAACATGAAGATTAATAGAGCGTGTATAGAAATACCACGTTCCAAGCATGAATCTGTCATGGAATGGATTACGCTCATCTTCAAGCGAATAGATGAACGTGATGATAAAGAAGCCGATACATCTTCTTATTTTAACCAGATTGTTAAAATAAGAGGAGGAAGAACGTGTTTAAAAACAACTTATTCACCACGTTTAGAAAATATAGTATTTTAATAGTAGCTTTACTTATGCTTGGAGGCTGTACAACAACTTCCATTGACTCTTCATCGACAGGTTTTTTTGATGCATATTTTGTTTATCCAATCGAATTTTTGATGAAGCAAATTGCTTATGTATTTCATGATAATTACGGGCTTGGGATTGTTGGAATTACGATTATTATTCGTTTGTTACTTCTCCCATTTGCGATTAAACAAGCAAAAAACGGGAAGATAATGAAAGAGAAAATGGCAGTTATGAAACCAGAGATGGATGCGATTCAACAAAAGTATAAAGCAGCTAAGAGTATGGAAAGTCAAGCGAAGATGCAGCGTGAACTTAGTGACGTATATAAGAAGCATGACTATAACCCGATGAATATGGTGGCGGGGTGCTTACCGTTGTTAGCACAAATGCCGATTTTAACAGCTCTTTATTATGCGATTAGACAAACACCAGAAATAGCAAATGCATCGTTTCTTTGGTTTAACTTAGGAGCGGTGGATCTTACCCTTCTTGTGATAACAGTGGTGATTTACTATATTCAGGTAAAAGTTAGTTTGATAGATATGGAAGAAGCACAACGGAAACAAATGACATTAATGAGTTACATTTCACCTATCATGATCGGATTTATGTGTTTTCATGCACCATCGGCTTTAGCGCTATATTGGTGTGTTGGAGGAATATTTGTTATTGCTCAAACAGTTATGGTGAAAAGGTATGTAAAATAGAATGTATAGAAGCATGAACTTGTCTGAGAAGATGAGTTCATGCTTTTTTTGTTGAAGATTATAGAGATAAGTAATGATCTTATTCATAAAAAGCCTGAACCCAACATGTTAAGTGTATCTAAAACGTTGGGTTCAGGTTGTTTATACTACGTGCTTCTTAGCTCAAGCGAATGATATCAAGTGTAGCTCCTGCACCAGCAAGTAGTGTAGCAGCTCCTAATAATCCGAATAGTTGTAATTCAATGGTATCTCCGGCAGTTAGGGTAGCAATAACAGCATTGTTAAAGCTACTTAAACCGAGAATAGCATTAATGTCAGAGGCTGGTAGAAGGGCACCATTTAAAGCAATGCGAGAGCTCACTAGTAATGATGCTGTTGTATTAATGGAGTATTCGATATAGTATGTTCCAGTTTGAGTGATTGTAAATATCGTGTTTGCTCCGTTAACTGTGATACCTGATAGTACTTGGTTAAGAGGAAGTGGGATAGCGGTTCCTCCTAGAACAACAGCAACAACGGTACTAGAGGCGTTAGCAAATGCATGTGTAGCTGTGAGAGATGTTCCAGTTACACCAGTGTCGCCGGTAGCGCCAGTAGGTCCAGTGTCACCGGTAGCACCAGTAGCGCCGGTAGCGCCAGTAGCACCAGTGTCGCCGGTAGCGCCAGTAGGTCCAGTGTCACCAGTAGCACCAGTGTCACCAGTAGCACCAGTAGGTCCAGTGTCGCCGGTAGCGCCAGTAGGTCCAGTGTCACCAGTAGCGCCAGTAGGTCCAGTGTCGCCGGTAGCGCCAGTAGCACCAGTGTCGCCAGTAGCGCCGGTAGCACCAGTAGGTCCAGTGTCGCCGGTAGCGCCGGTAGCGCCGGTAGCGCCAGTAGCACCAGTGTCGCCAGTAGCGCCGGTAGCGCCGGTAGCGCCAGTAGCGCCAGTAGCACCAGTAGCACCAGTGTCGCCAGTAGCGCCGGTAGCGCCAGTAGCACCAGTGTCGCCAGTAGCGCCGGTAGCACCAGTAGGTCCAGTGTCGCCAGTAGCACCAGTAGGTCCTGGAGGTCCTCCTGAAGGTCCGGTAGGTCCAGTGTCGCCAGTGTCGCCGGTAGCGCCGGTAGCACCAGTAGCACCAGTGTCGCCAGTAGGCCCAGTGTCACCGGTAGCGCCGGTAGGTCCAGTGTCACCGGTAGCGCCGGTAGGTCCAGTGTCGCCGGTAGCGCCGGTAGGTCCAGTGTCGCCAGTGTCGCCGGTAGCGCCGGTAGCACCAGTAGGTCCAGTGTCGCCGGTAGCACCAGTAGCGCCGGTAGCGCCAGTAGGTCCAGTGTCACCGGTAGCACCAGTGTCGCCGGTAGCGCCAGTAGGTCCAGTGTCGCCAGTAGCGCCAGTAGAACCGATAGGCCCAGTAGATCCAGCAGCACCGGTTTCTCCGGTAGGTCCTGGAGGTCCTGGAGGTCCAGCAGATCCAGTTCCTGGGGGTCCCGGAGGTCCTGGAGGTCCGATTGGTCCCGGAGGCCCTGGAGGTCCTGGGATAGAGAAGAATGGTAGTGGGAATAAGGAGTCATTTAATTTAAAAATAGTCAATTCATTTCGCTCCTTTCGTTAATAAAACACATATCGTAATATGTGCTTTATATTTAGTAAATGATGTGAAGAGTAAAAAGGTTTTAGTCAAAAGGAACATTTTCGAAATATGATGATTTTTTATAGCTTAATATAGGTATTAAATAGGGACTTTGTACTTTATATAATGGAATAAAGTGGTATATTTTTTAAAGAGAACTAAATTAAATATAAGTGAGATGATGGACAGATCAATATATACCAGTAGGAGTGGCTCCACCTAAATCCAGATTCACGGTCAAACCATCTGCTATATAGAAAATTCCCATCACATAAGCAGCTCTTAAGTTAAGATCCTCGCTGATTGTTACTATTCCAGAGCCAAGTATTGCTCATAGAGTGAGAAACAACGCTACGTTCACGTTTGCCAGTTATTAAGTTTGTTGTAGTTGGGGGAAGTTTGGACGGATAACGAATGATGGGTCGATACCAGGACCAAGGGCAATGCTAATTGCTGCGGTTGTGGAGTAGTTAATGGTCATATCATCCGGTCGCAGGAACAGTAAAATTACCAGTTGTAGCATTAAAAGAAGCATCACTGTAATAAGGGCTTGTTGTGCTCCCGTTAGTTAATTTTGAGCTAGCACTAACGCTTAAAGAAGAAACTATATGCATTATTCTTTTTATTTCTATGTTCGAGATTCTGTGCACATGTCTGTAGCCAAGTAGCTGATGTATAAAAGGAACGAGTAGTTTTTTATAAACGTTAGGATAGCTAAAGAAGCATACACCATTTGTTTATAAAAGAGAAAACTAGACGTATAATGGAAGCGAGATACGAGGCTTCTATTATGGAAGAAGTATATATGCTTTGGGGGAGATAAGATGATACATCTATTAATTGCGGATGATGATATACATATTCGAAAGTTACTGCGTCATTATTTACAACAAGAAGGTTATGTACTGTTTGAAGCAGAAAATGGTGATGTTGCATCGGCCATTTTAGAGAAAGAGCGAATACACTTGGCACTTGTTGATATTATGATGCCATATAAAGATGGGTATGAGTTGTGCGAAGAAATCCGAAAGTACTACGATATTCCTGTTATTATCTTATCAGCGAAAGATCAAATCATTGATAAAGAACGGGGATTTGTCGCGGGAACGGATGATTATTTAGTGAAGCCGTTTGAACCGAAGGAAGTATTATTTCGTGTAAAGGCATTGCTTCGACGATATAAAATGATTAGTTCAGAACAAATTGTTCTACATCATACGGTTATTGATCGAAAAAGCTATGAAGTGAAATGCCATGACCATACAATTATGTTGCCACTAAAGGAATTTACACTACTAGCACAGTTAGCAAGCTATCCTGGGCGTATCTTTACTCGTGAGGAACTAATTGAACTTATTTGGGGAGCAGACTTTGAAGGGGATGTGCGAACGGTGGATGTACATATTAAACGATTACGAGAACGTTTTTCGAAACGAACAGATGACTTCTCGATTGTGACAGTTCGGGGAATGGGCTACAAACTTGAGGTGAGAAAAGTGTGAAGACGCTATATGTACGCTTTGTTGTGATAGTTACGCTTATTATTGTAGTAAGTAGTCTATTAGCATTTGTCATTGCAAATGTATATTATCAAGTGAATTTGAAGTCTTATAATGATAAAAAAATGATGGGGATTGCCAATGAAACAGTGGCATTGTTGGAATCTACACCAGAGTTACAGATGAATGATTACTTCCATACGGTTGCTAACATTGGTTATCAATTATATGTAGAAGATGATTCTGGAAGTGCGGTATTCTATGGAAATGCATTTAAGAACGAGTCGTTAGAGAGTGGCGTTGTAAATGCTGTATTAAATGGTGAAGAATATCATGGTATTGCACAGTACCCGAAGAAGCTATTTATTACAGGTTTTTTTGATAACGAACTGCAAAATACAGTGGGAGTACCATTCCAATACGAGGACAAGAAGTATGCGCTATTTATACGTCCAGATATTGTATTACAGTTTGGTGAGATGCGAATTTTCTTTGCACAGTTGTTAATATGTAGTGTGGCAATAACAATTCTTTTTATTTTCATTGGGACAACGTATATTGTACGACCGATACGGAATTTAACAGCTGCGACGAAGAAGATTGCGGAGGGAGAATATAGTATTCAATTAGATGTAGAACGGAAGGATGAACTTGGTACGTTAGCAACATCTTTCACAAGGATGACGGAAAGTTTGAAGCAGATTGAGGAGATGCGACAAGAATTTATTTCAAACGTATCGCATGAAATCCAGTCGCCGCTTACGTCTATTCAAGGATTCTCTCAAGCATTACGAACGGAAAATTTATCGAATGAAGAGAGAGAACATTATTTATCTATCATTGAAGAGGAAAGTAGACGTTTATCTGTGATGAGTAAACAGTTGTTGGTGCTTTCTTATTTAGATAAAGAGCATAATGTTATCGACATCGATACGTTTAATGTATCTGAGCAGATGAAGCAAGTAATAAGAGCAACGGAATGGTATTGGCGAGAGAAAGAGTTGGCGCTTGAGCTAGAGTTATCCCCAGTGTGGATAAAAGGGAATAAGCAATTCATTTATCAAGTGTGGATGAATCTTCTGTATAACAGCATGAAGTTCACAGAAGCAGGGGGAATGATATCTGTTTCGATATGGGAAGATGAACAAGACATGGTACATGTAGTGATAGAGGATACAGGACAGGGAATTACAGAAGAAGACTTGCCATATATTTTTGAACGTTATTATAAAGGTGATAAATCACGTAAGCGTGAGGGTAGTGGTAGTGGCTTAGGGTTATCGATCGTATACAAGATTGTCCAACTACATAAAGGAAGTGTCATGGTACAAAGTGCTGTAGGAGAGGGAACACGCTTTGAAGTCATACTTCCTTCATAAAAAATAAACGAAAAAAAGAGATAACAACATGTTATCTCTTTTTTTCATTCGTAACATGTTGTTCATATTCTGTTCATCTTCATTCTTTAAGATGACATCAGAGCAGATAAGAAAAAAGGAGATGAACACGATGTTTCTTGCGATACGTGAATTGAAACATGCGAAATTTCGTTATTTATTAATTGGATGTATCATGCTTCTCGTTGCATGGTTAACTTTTATTGTTTCAGGATTAGCGAACGGGCTTGCATTAGATAACGCTTCAGCAATGAAAAATATGAATGGAGACTACTTCGTCTTACAAAAGAGTGCGGAACAAAAGCTAGCACGTTCGTCTATACAGACAAATACACTTGATGAGATACGAAAGGAAGACGGTGTAGAAGAGGCAGTACCACTATCTGTTGCAACGATGTCATTCGTTCCTAATGGAGAAGAGAAAAAGGTAGATGTCACTGTTTTCGGTGTTGAACGAACAAGTATGATTATGCCTGATGATGTGGAAGGATCTAGCATCCAGAATGTAGGGGAACATGAGGCAGTTGTAGATGCTTCTTTGAAGAGGCAAGGTATTGAACTAGGGGATACGTTAATAAACGAAGATTTCGGCATAACATTTACTGTTGTTGGATTTGCAGAAGGGCAAATGTTTAGTCATATGCCGGTTTTATATACAGATACAGAAAGCTTTCAAACGATGATGAAGGAGACAGGAAGGCAGAAAGAGCCTGCATACAATGCGGTAGTTGTAAAAGGGGAAACGTCTATTAGTGAGAGTAATACACATGTAGAAGTGTTGACAAAAGACGGTGCAATGCAAGGGATTCCAGGTTACAAAGAAGAACAAGGATCACTGACGATGATGATTGCATTTCTTCTTATTATTGCGGCATTCATTCAGGCAGTATTCTTCTATGTCATTACATTGCAAAAAACAAATCAATTTGGTGTATTAAAAGCAATCGGAGCTAAAACATCCTATTTAGCAAAAAATTTAATTGGGCAAGTACTATTGTTGGCAACGGTAGCGATTGGAATTAGTATTACATTGACGTTTGGTATTAGTGCTTTATTTCCAGAGAGTATGCCATTCGAATTAGGAATTGACGTCATTATAAAGTATGCGTTGTTGTTGATAGGTGTAGCGGTACTTGGTGCTTTGTTATCCTTACGACGCATTGCCAAAATCGATGCCATTGAAGCTATAGGGAGGGTTGAATGATGAAAGAAAAGTTAGTGCTAGAAAACGTTCAAAAAGTATACGGTCAGGGAGAGAATGCCGTAACAGCATTGCATAATGTATCATTACGTGTGAAGGAAGGAGAATTTGTAGCGGTTGTTGGTCCTTCTGGATCGGGGAAGAGTACGTTTTTATCGATTGCAGGTGCGTTGTTATCACCGACTAGTGGGAGAATTTTTATTAATGAGGAAGATGTGACGAATCTTTCGTCAAAGCAATTGCAACAAGCTAGGCTGCACCATATTGGCTTTGTCTTTCAATCTTCTAACTTAGTTCCGTATTTGTCTGTAATAGATCAGCTATTACTTATACCGAAGCTAGCCGGAACAGAAACAGCACAAGTGGAGGAGAAAGCCAAGGGATTGTTGACTCGCCTTGGCTTACGTGATCGAATGAATCATTATCCGGAGAAGTTATCTGGTGGAGAACGTCAGCGTGTTGCGATAGCACGTGCTTTTATGAATGATCCGGAAATTATTTTAGCAGATGAACCGACAGCTAGCCTTGATTCGAAGCGTGGTCGAGATGTTGCAGCGATGTTAGCACATGAAGTGAAGTCCCGCGGGAAAGCTGCGGTAATGGTAACGCATGATGAACGTATATTAGATCTGTGCGATCGTATTGTGTATATGAAAGATGGAACATTAGTAGAATAAGGTGGTTAGTTAAATAGCTGTGTAATAACGTTTGCTACAATAGTTATACCTGTTAGTAATACAAATCCACCTAAACAAATACTCGTTACCAATTGTGAAAATAATAAATCTTGCTTTCTTTCCATTGTTATCCGCTCCTTCTATTTTCTTCTTTTGTTAATGTCAGTTTATCCGAATAGCCAGAATATAAACATCGAATTAACTGACAAAAGAAGAAGTGTATCTTACATTTTTGTAAGGTTATAGGAAATCATTCTGCTCTTAACAAACGCTATATTTCAGGTATAATAGATGGTAGATAGTAAATGTTTTCTGCCGCATGTTGGCATGAGTATATAGTCGAAAGAGAGTGGAACAAGAATGGGTCGTAAATGGAATAACATTAAAGAGAAAAAAGCATCAAAAGATGCAAATACTAGTCGAGTTTATGCGAAATTCGGCCGCGAAATTTTCGTAGCAGCGAAGCAAGGAGAACCAGATCCAGAATCAAACCAAGCGTTAAAAGTTGTACTTGAGCGTGCAAAAACATATAGCGTACCAAAAAATATCATCGACCGTGCAATTGAAAAAGCAAAAGGTGGTTCAGATGAAACGTTTGACGAGCTTCGTTATGAAGGATTCGGACCAAATGGTTCAATGGTCATTGTAGATACATTAACAAATAACGTAAACCGTACAGCCGCAGACGTACGCGCAGCATTTAACAAAAACGGTGGAAACATGGGTGTGAATGGTTCTGTTGCATACATGTTCGATGCAACAGCAGTTATCGGACTTGAAGGAAGGACAGCTGATGATGCATTAGAAATTTTAATGGAAGCAGACGTAGATGTACGTGACATTCTAGAAGAGGAAGATGCAGTTATCGTATACGCAGAGCCGGAGCAATTCCATGCTGTGCAATCAGCATTCAAAGAAGCTGGTGTAGAAGAATTCACAGTTGCCGAATTAACAATGCTTGCACAAAACGAAGTAGAGCTTGCAGAAGATGCAAACGTACAGTTTGAGAAACTGATTGATGCACTAGAAGAGTTAGACGATGTGCGCCAAGTATACCACAACGTAGATTTAGGCGAATAATAGAGATGAAACAGACTTTTTCGGAAGTCTGTTTTTTTATGGCGAAAAAATAATTTGGCATTTTTACTATTTTTTTGAAACCGAATGATATATATACCTCTCTAATAAGTGAGAGGAGGAATAAGATGGATGTTTTGAAGTTAGTAAGTAAAGCCCGAAAAGGCAATGATGAAGCATTTGAACGGTTGATAGGTTTGTATCAACATCAACTTTACCGAACGGCATATATGTATGCGGGAAATCAAGAAGAGGCACTTCGCATCGTACAAGATACGATTTGTGAAGCTTACATATCGTTTAAAGATTTAAAGAAACTAGATTATTTTCTAGCATGGTTAACACGTATTCTTCTCCATCATGCATATAGAGCTAAACAAGAAATAGATGAAATGGAAGGACCGGATAGCCTACAAGGTGTACTGATGCAATTGGATGAAAATTATCAAACTGTTATTCTTTTATCTTATTATTATGATCTTCCAATTGATCACATCGCATGGCATCTTAATGTATCTGAGGTGACTGTTTCGACATATATGAGAAACGTAACAAAATTACTACCGCATCTGGAAGAAGGGGGGATCCTACATGGACAAAAAAAGACTTATTGAAGAACTAAATCAAGTACAAGTTCCAACTTCAGAATTGCATGATGCGATTAAGATCGGTATCGCTAGAGCGAAGAAAGAAAAAGAAGAAAAACCAGCAAAGAACAAGAAGAACTTAATTAGAAGCTCGGGCATTGCAGCAGCGATAACAGTAGGTGTATTAGGATCAGGATTTATTTTCCCTCAGGTGAGTAGTATATTGGCGAACTTTCCATACCTGGGGCAAGTATATGGCTCCCTTGATGATAAAACTGGAGAGGCGCTGGCAAATAAGGATTTATTGACAAAATTAAATGAAGAAGTAGTAAGCAATGGAGTTACGATAAAAGCGACGAGTGCTTATTATGATAATCGGAAAATCGCAATTACCTTTGAAGTGGATAGAGAAGACATGGTTACTGTAGAAGAAGATTTAGAGATGTTTGGAGTAGATTTTAAGGTGCTCGGGGATGGACATAGCTTTAAAAAAGAAGGTTTCAATATGAGCTATGATGAAAAAAAAGGGTATATAATCATTAATTTCATCCCAACTGGCGAAGCTATGTCCTCAAATTATACAATACCAATCGTCTTTACACATATTGCTGGAACAGAAGGAGAATGGAATTTTAATATTCCTGTAGAGAAATTAGAGTATAAAGAAGCAAAAATAGACCAAACATTTAATGATAAAAATGGTGAATATGCAGTAACATTTGACAAGGTAATACATGGTCAAGGTTCAACAAGCTTGGAGTATACGGTGTTATCGGATTATAAGAATGATGATATAACGTTCATAGAGGTATACGATCAGCATGGGAGAAAATACAGAGCGACAGAGTCAGATGTAGAAAACGAGAAGGTGGGTGACTACTTTGAACGTAAGTATAAAAAAGTAGGAGACCGCTTCGAATATAAGTACCGAATGACGATGGAAAAAGTACCAGAGGATATAGAGTTCTTAACGGTGAATATGGAGCATTTTAAAGAGGTATCTAATGTAATAGCTCCATTAAAAACAAAGTTGCCATATGAAGCAAAGAGTACTCGTAGCGATGATAAGGTAGTAATTAACCGTATTGAAAAAAAGGGACGGGAAGTATTGGTAGATTATCAATTTGTAATGGCTAACCCAAATAAGGAATATTTACGAGACACTTTAGATAAGTGGGGATTTAGTTTGCTAGAAATAGAACATATGGAATCAAATAAAGAAATAAAAATTTTTAGTAGCGGAGAACATTTAAGTGGGAATCAGAGATATGAAATTATTGATGAAGATACTTTACAATTTAGAGCAATATTTGATTTAGATGCTGGCGATGGTTTTAATAAGCCTATTAAAGAGTTTGATTTTAAAAATTATGCGGTAGAAATACCAATTCAATTTATGCACAGTAGTGCAGCTAGCGTTCAAGAATTTAAGTTGGATTTAAAGTAGGGTTTGGATTAATAGGGGATAAATCGTCTCTTTTAAATAGCGAACAATTCTACGTAATAAACGAGAGGAGGCGTAACATGGATACGATAGCCTTAGTGAAAAAAGCGCGTAAAGGTGACGACGAAGCATTCGAACAATTAATTAGCATGCATCAAGAGCGATTATATCGAACAGCATATATGTACGTCCAAAACAAAGAAGATGCGCTCGATGTTATACAAGAAACGGTGTACAAAGCGTACATGTCTATAGAGCAATTAAAGAAACCCGAGTACTTTTTAACATGGCTAACACGCATTTTGATTCATCATGCGTACCAAGTATTGAACGAAAAGAAGAAGGTTATGAATATACAGGAGATGCAAGAAGAGAATATTCCTAAAGGAATGTCAGACGAGTTGCATCGTGTGGAACAAAACATGGACTTAAAAGATGCCATCATGCAGCTAGATGAAAACTATCAAACTGTTATTCTCCTATATTATTATTATGACTTGCCGATAAGCCAAATTGCGTGGCAACTTAGTGTACCAGAAGGAACGGTCAAAACGTATTTGCACCGTGCACGAAAGCGACTGAGAAATATATTAGGAGGGGGGAGTGATCCTATATGGATAAACAGTGGTTTAATGACGAAATGAATAAATTAGAAGTGCCAATTGCTGATTTAAATTGTGCTATTAAGAACGGAATTACGAGGGCAAAGCAAGAAAAACCATTGAAAGGTTGGAAGAAGCAGAGAAGATGGAAGGTAGTCGGAATTGCAGCAATTGTATCTATAGGTATTCTTGGATCAGGATTCTTCTCCTCATATATGAATGGAGTATTAGCGGAAATACCTATTATCGGAAACATGTATGCTACATTCCACGATTCAACTGGGGAAAAACTATCAAACCGTAATTTAATTAAGAAATTAGATGAGAAAGTAGTAAGCGCAGGTATTGAAGTAACGGCAACGAGTGCCTATTATGACGGTGGAAAGATAGCAATTACCTTTGAAGTAGATAAATCGAAATTAGCCAAGTTACATGAAGATATTCAGAAGTTTCCATTTGATTTTGAATCGATGAAGGACGGGAAGAACTGGAAATTGGATGCTTCTTTCAATACCGAATATACCGAGGATACAGGGCTTATGATTATTGAGTTCTATCCTTCTGAGGAACAATTACCAGATAATTATACATTACCAATCACGTTAACAGATGTTGGTGGAACAACAAGTGAGTGGAAGTTTGATATTCCTGTTCAACAGTTAGCACATACGTCAGTTGACTTGAAAGAACAGACGTATAAGGATAAAGAGGGTGAATATAGCGTCACATTTGATCGATTGGTAACTGGAGAAGAAACGTCTTTCATTGATATGACAATACGAACAAAATATGAAAAAGATACACTTTATATCAACGATTTCTATACGAATGATGGAAAAGAAGTAAAAATGAATGGTGGGAATGTTATAAGGAAATCGAACAAAGTAGGAGATATGTATAAAATAAGAGTAAGAAAAGGATTAGAGAAAGTGCCAGCTAGTACAAAGGATTTACATATTTATATGAATCAGCAAATAAGGGAAGAGAGTGTACATTTTCCTTTAACAACAAAACTTCCTTTTGAGTTTTCAAGTAAACGGAAAGAAGGAAAAACAATTATTACGGATATTAAGCACAAAGATGGGAAGTTATTTGTTGATTACGAATATAAAATGAATGAAGAAGCGAGAAAAGAGTTCATTATTAATCATATGAACCATCCTGCTTCCCCGTTAGGATTGTATGAAACGGCCTATCTAACTGGAGAAAAAGTATATAATCCAGAAAAGAAAGGTCAGGTAGAACCAGGGACTTTCTTAAACTGGGTGGAGAAAACAGAAACAAGAAGTTTAGATAAGCTACAATTCCAGGCGGTATTTAATTTAGAAGGCCAATTGGATCTAGCAGATGGCACACAAATGTTCCCTCCAATTAAGAAATTTAACATGAATACGTATTCGTTGGAAGTAGATTTACCTAGTGAAATTTACCGCGAAGAAACTCAAGAATTCACATTAAAACTGAAATAAATAGAAGCCGTCATGCTGCGCATGACGGCTTTCCCTATTCACGTAGAAGGACGATTTGGACCTTCTAACTTCTTATCTCCATACCCTGTTTGATTAGCGAATTGGTTGTTATTTTGTTTCTCTTGAATAGTTTGAGCTTTGCTATTGGATGATTTCTTTGCCATATGTATTCACCTTCTTTCATGTATAGGATACGTAGATGGTACTGGAATATGCAGTTTTTTGGTTGGTAATAATATTGAAAAAATTTACATTGACTTTTATTATTATTCAGATAAAATGATTATTAGTTAAGATGTAACGGAATGTCATTAGGAAAGACGAAGAAGGGAAGAAGTAGTAAGAGGAAGTAGTCAAAGCGAGTCAGGGGTGGTGTGAGCCTGATACGATGCCTGTTATGAATAACATCCTGGAGTTGCTGACCGAAATCTTGTAGGGGAGAGAGTAGACTCAGCCGGAAACTTCACCGTTAAAAGAAGTACAGCATCGAGCGGAGTGCTCTGTGCTGATTGAGTGAGCAATTTTTATTGTTAATTTGGGTGGTACCGCGAAACTATGCCTTTCGTCCCTTTTTTTAGGGGATGAAGGGCTTTTTTTATTGTCTTTTTCTCACATTCCAAGCATTTTCAACAGCAAAGCTATATTTTCTTCAAAATGTTAAACACTACACTAAAGGGGCGAATGAACATGAAGCAAGCAAGATTACCATCAATGATAGAAATCATGTTAATGTTAACGATGTTTTTAGGTGTTGTATTCTCGTTTACAGCGATATATGAGTTACCGATTCAACTTGCATTATTTATTTCATGGTTTTTTGTTATTATTCTTGGACTGTATTTAGGACATAAATATGGAGAATTGCAAGAAGCTATTACGAAGGGGATTACGAATGGACTTGAAGCAATTCTTATTCTAATCGCTGTTGGAGCGCTTATCGGTACATGGATTGCTGGTGGAGTTGTACCAACATTAATCTACTACGGATTAGAATTTATCCATCCGAGTATTTTCTTATTAGCTACTCTACTGATTTGTTCGATTACGTCGATTGCGACTGGAACGTCTTGGGGAACGGTTGGAACAGCTGGTATTGCGATGATGGCAATTGGTGAAGGTTTAGGATTCCCACTACCACTTGTAGCCGGTGCGGTTCTTTCTGGTGCATACTTTGGTGATAAGTTATCACCATTATCAGATAGTACGGTACTTGCGGCAACGATGGCAAGAGTTGAGGTAATGGCGCACGTGCGTGCGATGCTTTACTTAGATGTACCTGCGTATATTATTACGGCAATTATGTTCACTGTAGCAGGATTTATGTACGGTGGGGGTAATGTTGATTTAGGAAATATTGAATTCTTGAAGGCGGCATTACAAGATCAATTCACGATTGAAGTATGGATACTAGCGCCAGCAGTTATCGTTATTGGATTGCTTGCATTAAAGCAACCGTCGATGCCAACAATTGCAGCGGGAGCACTACTCGGTGCAATCTGGGCTGTTGTATTCCAAGGTATGGATGTGGAAGCGGCAATTGGAACAGCATATAACGGATTCGCGATTGAGTCTGATATTAAATTTATGAACGATCTATTAAATCGTGGCGGTATTAACGGAATGCTTGGATCTGTTATGGTTATTATCTTAGGTCTTGGTTTCGGTGGTTTATTAGAGAAATTAGGCGTATTAAAAGTAATTGTGTCTAAGTTTGAGAAGAAAATGAACTCAGCTGGAAACGTAACATTATCTACAATCGTAGTTGCTTTCTTAGCGAACGTATTCGGTTGTGCGATGTATGTATCCCTTATTTTAACACCGAAAATCATGCAGGAAAGTTATGACAAACTTCATATCGATCGACGTGTATTAGCACGAAATTCTGAAGTTGGTGGTACGTTAACATCTGGTATGGTGCCTTGGTCAGATAACGGTATTTTCATGGCTGGTATTCTTGGGGTATCGACGTTTGCGTATGTGCCATTTATGTGGTTAAGCTTTGTATCTATTGCACTTGCTATTATTTATGGATACACAGGCAAATTCATTTGGTATGTTAAAGAAAAAGAAGCAGTACAATAATATATATAAATAAGAAAAGGTGGCTCATTGGAGCCACCTTTTCTTATTGGAAAATACTTTCTGCTTGTTGAATGATGTCCTTGATAATATCTTTTGCATGTTTTTCACCTTTTAACAGACGTGTACCTTGTCCAGCCCATAACGACATGTAATTTGCATCGTTTTGTAGGGACGCAGCTTTTCGAATATCGCTTGTAATTGTATTTTGTGATGGGAATGCAAGTGGTGCGATACCAGCAAATTCAAATTGGCGGATGAATTCATTTTTTATTCCGCGTGCAGGACGCCCTGAGAAACTCTTCGTTATAACTGTGCTTTCTTCTGTACTTTGAAGAAGTGCTTCTTTATATTTGGCATGGGCACCAGATTCGACACTTGGTAAGAAAGCTGTCCCCATTTGAACACCTTGTGCACCTAAGGCAAGCGCAGCAACGAGGCCTCTTCCATCCATAATTCCTCCAGCGGCGATAACAGGAACAGAAACATGATCCACTATTTGTGGTACGAGGGAGAAAGTACCGATATTTGCGCCGTTTGGGTGCTTTGTCATATCGAATGTACTACGATGGCCACCAGCATCACTTCCTTGTGCCACGATAATGTCTGTACCTTGTTCTTCTGCATAGATTGCTTCCTCAATTGTTGTCACCATCGTTGTGACGGTTATTCCTCGTTCTTTTGCTAGTTTCATTGTATACGGAGGAAGAACGCCGAATGCAGTACTAATAATAGGCACTGCTTCTTCTATTACAATTTGAAATTGCTCTTCAAACCATTGTTGCGTGTGAATTTGTAAATTGCCGTCAGAGATACCTAATTTCTCACGGAAGCGGTTTAAGATTGGCTGGACACGTTCAATGCCTTTCGTATTGTCTTCCATATTCGTACAAAATAAGTTAACAGCAAAAGGTTTTGATGTTTGTTGCTTAATTTCTTTAGTCGCTTGACGTAGTTGATCTGGTGACATATAAGCAGCCCCCAATGTTCCCAGAGCACCAGCCTCGGAAACGTGTGCAACTAGTTTCGCTGTAGTTGGCCCACCAGCCATGCCTGCTTGAATAATGGGATATGTAATGCCTAGTTTCGTACATAAAGGTGTAAAGATTTTCATTCTTTTCTCCTCCAGTAACTATATATTTTGTTCGTATGTATAAAGTTGACTTTATTATCTATCTAATAATAGTTTATCACTTTCATAAACAAAACAGCGAGTACAATGCTTGTTTTTTTCTTGATTTTTCTATTTTTATAAGTCTATTTTCCTGTTTTTGGACGTAGTTATATTTGTGAAAAGTATAGATTATGAGATTGAAAATATCCATCTATCAATGGTTATTTTATTTAGTTTGTGAATAACGGGACTTTTGACCTGTATAGAAATACAATATAACATTATAATGTTATATTGTATTTCTATTAAGAAAGCGCTATCATAAAGGTAGAAGGGGATGAAATTTACACGCGAAGGGAAGAAACACGATGAACAAATTCATGAAGCTTTTAGAAAAGTACCTCATGCCTGTTGCTCATAAAATGGGTTCACAAAGGCACATGTTAGCCATCCGAAACGGAATTATTTCCACATTACCACTGACAATCGTCGGATCATTCTTTGTTATTTTCTTAAATATGCCAATTGATGGTTATAATGAATGGATTGCTCCATATCGTGCCATCATTGATATTCCGTTCCGCTTTACGTTCGGTATTTTAGCATTATATGCAGCATACGGTGTAGGTTCTTGCTTGGCCCAGTCGTACGGGATAGATCAACTAAGTGCAGGGTTTTTATCTACGTTAGCATTTTTAATTACATGCGTTGTACCGGTTCAAGTAACAGAATCAGTAGATGGTGTTATTAACGCAGGAAGATACATATCTATTAGCCAATTAAGTTCTGCTTCATTATTTGGAGCCATTGTAACATCACTTATTACGGTTGAAATATACCGATTCATGTTAGAAAAGAAGATTACAATCAAAATGCCGGATGGAGTACCACCAGCAGTTTCTAACTCATTCATAGCTTTATTCCCAACAATGGTTGTTGTATTACTGTTCATCGGTATTCGTTACGGCTTAAAGTTTGATATTAACTCATTTATTACAACACTTGTATCACCACTTAAATCATTACTAGTTGGAAATACATTACTCGGTGGATTATTGACGGTATTCTTAATCGTATTCTTCTGGTCGTTAGGTATTCATGGACCGGCTATTTTAGGACCGATTATTCGTCCGATGTGGGATTCTGCAATTGCGGAGAACATGGAAGTATTCGCAGAAACAGGCGATGCTACTAATCTACCATATTTATTCACAGAGCAGTTCTTACAATGGTTTGTTTGGATTGGTGGAGCAGGTTCAACATTAGCGCTAGCTGTCTTGTTCTTATTCTCAAAAGTGAAACATTTAAAAGCCATTGGGAAGCTAAGTTTCATACCAGGTATTTTTAATATCAATGAACCAATTATTTTCGGGGCACCAATTGTAATGAATCCATTCTTAATGATTCCATTCATCGTAACACCACTTGTGACAACAACAGTTGCATACTTCGCAACTGTAAGTGGCATGATACCGATGATTATGGCGAAATTACCATTTACTGTATTAGCACCAATAGCAGCCGTCATTAGTACGAACTGGACAATTATGGCGGGTGTCATTGTAGTGATTAACTTCGCTATCTCATTAGCAATCTACTATCCATTTGTGAAGATGTATGAGAAAGAGTTATTAAAACAAGAAGAGAACGATTTAAAGGAAGCAAGCGCATAAAAGAGTGAAAGAATAGGAGGAATCCTATTCTTTCCTTACACATGTATATAGATAAGAAGAGAAGGAGGAAGAGAAACATGATAGAGGTTATATGTGCCGTTGTAACATTTTTGGCAACACAAGTTTGGTTACACCGCTATCCAATTAAGAGTAAGTTAAGGCCGGTGAGGGATGTTGGTATATGTATTGCTATTATGTTACTTGCTGTTATCTTCGTTGCGATTACTAGTCCGGTGTTGATACCTTTAGTTATTATTGTGACGGTTGCTTGTGGAGCATATATGTCAACAAAATATCGTGGCTTCTTATCTAGCATGAAGAAACCGTACTATCCACAGATTGAAAAAACAAAGAAGTGAGGGAATGACATGACTCGTAGATTAGGTGTTTCTATTTATCCAGAGCATTCAACAGTAGAAAAGGATATCGCGTATTTAACGTTAGCAAGTACACATGGGTTCGATCGAGTGTTCACTTGTTTATTATCTGTGAATAAGCCAAAAGAAGAGATTGTCGCGGAGTTTACAGAAATTATTACACATGCGAAGCAGCTAGGAATGGAAGTTATTTTAGATGTGGCTCCGGCTGTATTTGATCAACTAGAAATTAGTTACGATGATTTAAGTTTCTTTGCAGAATTGGGAGCGGATGGAGTACGGCTTGATGTGGGGTTTGATGGATTGAAAGAAGCACAAATGACCTACAACAAATATAATCTAAAGATTGAATTAAACATGAGTAATGATGTTGACTATCTGGATAACATTTTGACATTCAATGCGAATAAAGGGAATTTACTAGGCTGTCATAACTTTTATCCACAACGTTATACAGGATTACCATATGATTTCTTTATTCGTTGTAGTGAACGTTTTAGAAAGCACGGTATTCGTACAGCTGCTTTTGTCACAGCAAGCGATGCACCACTTGGTCCATGGAGTATTAACGATGGTCTATGTACATTAGAAGAGCATCGTACGTTACCAGTTGATGTGCAGGCAAAGCACCTATGGGCGACAGGTTTAATTGATGATGTCATTATCGGGAATGCATACGCATCGGAAGAAGAGCTTCGCTTATTAGGTTCCCTGCAACGTGACATGATCGAACTAAAAGTAACATTTACAGAAGAAACAACAGAGTTAGAGAAGACAGTAACGTTAGATGAAGTACACCTTCGTCGAGGGGATATTAGTGCGTACATGATTCGTTCCGTAGCAGTACGTAAGAAGTACGCGAAGGAAGATTTTCCAGAACGGGAAAGCAAGGCGCAAGTGAAAGGTGATATTTTCATCGGGAACAATACATTCGGTAAATATAAAGGAGAATTACAAGTTGTCCTGCAAGAGATGCCATTAGATGAACGAAAGAATCTTATTGCGACAGTCGATGAACAAGAGCATTTCTTAATTGACTATATTGCGCCGTGGGGGACGTTCCGTTTACGAGAAAAATAACAGTTGAGGATTAAGGGGAGAAAATAATGAAACTCATTCTAAAACATGCCAGATTAGTAGATGAAACAATTAAAGATATTGTCATAGACGGTCACACAATAATCGATGTCCTAGAAGGATACGAGGGAGAAGGGCATATAATAGATTTGAGGGGAGAAGTATATGTATCGGGTGGATGGATTGATCTTCATACACATGCTTTTCCTAAGTTTCCTCCTTACTTCGCACAACCTGATGTTATTGGCTATCAATCAGGTGTCACAACAGTAGTTGATGCGGGGAGTAGCGGGTGTGATGATATAGCAGATTTTTATCGTATTGCGAAGGCGAGTAAGACGAGGGTATTAGCCTTCTTGAATATATCAAAAATTGGTTTACGACGAATTGATGAACTAGCTGATTTAACGAATGTACAGCATGAACCACTTCGTCAAGCATACGAAAAATATGCACCGTTTCTCGTTGGATTAAAAGCAAGAATTAGTGCAAGTGTCGTGAAAGAAAATGGAATTAAGCCGCTTCAAGTCGCGAGAATATTTGCTGATGAACTACAACTTCCAATTATGGTGCATGTAGGAAGCGAGCCACCATTAATTACAGATATTCTTGATGAACTACAAGAAGGAGACATTCTTACGCATTGCTTCAATGGAAAAAAGAATAATATTTTCCTAAATGAAGAGAAACCTGTTCAACAGTTGTATGATGCATTAAAACGAGGAGTACTTCTTGATATTGGGCATGGGAGAGAGAGTTTTTCGTTTGAAACAGCGCGTAAGGCAAAAGCAGCTAACATTCCATTTCACACGATTAGTACCGATATATATGAAGGGAACCGTGTGAACGGACCTGTGTATAGTATGGCTTCTGTCCTAACAAAGTTTTTATATTTAGGATATGACTTACAGACAATTATGAAGGCAGTAACGGAAACGCCTGCAGAGATTATTAAACAAGAGAAGCTAGGAAAAGTTGAAAAAGGATATATTGCAGATCTGACGCTATTTACAGTAGAAAAAGAAAAGGTAACATTAGTAGATTCTACTGGTGAAACAGTGGAATACGACCGAAAGATTGTTCCAAAATCAGTCGTTTTAGGTGGTGAATACATTGGTATCGAATAAATATGGATTGAAGCGAGTTATTAATGCAAGTGGTCGAATGAGCATACTGGGTGTATCCACAATTCATGATTCTGTTGTGGATGCAATGAAAACTGGGGCACAACAATATATAGAAATGGAACAACTTGTGCATAAGTCTGGAGAGGTTGTTGCGAATTATCTTGGTGCAGAGGATGCGACCATCGTCAATTCAGCATCAAGTGGTATCGTATTAAGTATTGCAGGATTGATTGCAAAGGATAATCGTTATGCAGTAGAAAAGCTATACCAATCTGTACATACACTTCCGAATGAAGTTATTATGGCAAAAGGGCATAATGTTGATTACGGTGCACCAGTAGAAACGATGGTAAACCTTGCTGGTGGAAAAGTGAAAGAGGTTGGCTATGCAAACGGATGTAAGATAGAGCAAATAGAAGCGGCTATTACAAGTGAAACGGTAGCAATCTTGTACATCGTATCGAATCATTGTGTGAAGAAAGGAATGCCAACACTTGCCGAAGTGAAAGAGGTAGCAACGAAGCACAGTATTCCACTTATTGTCGATGCCGCAGCAGAGGAAGACTTACATCATTATATAGAAAATAGTGACCTTGCAATCTTTAGTGGTTCGAAAGCATTAGAGGGACCAACGTCTGGTATTGTTGCTGGGAAGAAGGAGTATATTTCTTACATACGTGCTCATGGCAAAGGAATTGGCCGTGCGATGAAAGTAGGTAAGGAGTCAATCTTTGGTTTATTGCAAGCACTTGAAAATTACAAAGAAAAAACAGATACATCAGCAGAGCAACTGAAACAGCTAGAGAAATTAAATGTGCTAAATGAACTCACTGGTGTGAAGGTAACTGTTCAGCAAGATGAGAGTGGTCGTGCAATTTATAGAGGTCGTATTCATATAGACGGGTCTGTAACGAAGATGAACGCACTAGAAGTTGTCCACATGTTGAAAAATGGTGAAGTAGCGATTTACACACGAGATTATCTTGCGAATATTGGTAGCTTTGATATTGATACAAGACCGCTTCAACAAGGAGATATGGAGATGATTGTGGAGCGAGTACAGGCGATCTTAGGGGGAGAAACGAAATGAATGTAACAGCGAGTTTTTATAAAGAGCGTGTATGTCTAAACGTGTTAGCAAATAGTATCGATAATGCGAAAGAAGTATACGAGGCAGCAGAAGGTCACGTATTAGTAGGAGTATTATCAAAGAACTATCCAACGGTAGAAGAAGCAGTTATAGATATGAAGAAATATGCACAAGAAATTGATAATGCAGTGTCGGTTGGATTAGGTGCAGGAGATCCGAAACAGTGTTATATGGTAGCAGATATTGTACGTACATATAAACCGCAGCATATTAATCAAGTATTTACAGCAGTCGGTTATACACGAGCAACAGTGGATAATAAAGAAACGCTTATTAATTGTTTAGTCTCTCCGTCTGGAAAGCCGGGTCATGTGAAGATTTCGACAGGTCCATTAAGTGAACAAGAAGAGGCGGGTATCGTTCCAATTCATACAGCAATTGCGATGATTAAGGACATGGGTGGGAATTCGATTAAGTTCTTCCCGATGAAAGGATTGGAGACGGTAGAAGAATATAAAGAAGTAGCAAAAGCATGTGCGGAAGAAGATTTCTTCCTAGAACCAACAGGTGGTATTGATTTGCACAACTTTGGAGAGATTGTTGAAATTGCTCTGCAAGCCGGTGTGAAGAAAGTTATTCCACACGTGTATTCATCAATTGTAGATAAAGAAACTGGTGCAACTAACATCAAGGATGTGAAAACACTATTAGCGGTAACAAAAGAGTTGGTGAATAAATATGCGTAACAAGGTAGCGGCATTTGGAGAAGTAATGATGCGTCTCCAAGTGCCAAACTACAAGAAGTTAGAGCAAAGTAGAACATTAGATTATCTTTTTTCTGGTACAGGAGTGAACATTTTAAGCGCGGTAAGTCGCTATGGCCATGGTACAGAATTATTGACGAAGCTCCCAGATAATAATCTTGGTGATGCAGCGTTATCCTATATTCGTTCGTTAGGGGTAGGGACATCTCATGTTCTTCGTGGTGAAGAGTATTTAGGGATTTATTTCTTAGAGAATGGCTTCGGGGTACGAGGAACGAGTGTAACGTATACAAACCGGAAAGACAGTTCTTTCTGCCGAGCTCGTAAAGAAGAATATGAGTATGATACACTGTTAGAAGGTGTTACGTTAATCCATTTTTGTGGAATTAGTTTAGCTGTAACTCCTAATGTACGTGAAACAGTATTAATGTTAGCGCGAGAGGCGAAGAAACGAAATATTACTGTTTGTTTTGATTGTAATTATCGACCGAAATTATGGGATAGTTACGAACAGGCAAAAGCACTGTATGAAGAAATGTTAGAACTTGCTGATATTTGTTTAATGACAGAGAAAGATGCAATACATATTTTAGGCATGGAGACAGCAGAAATAGAACGCGAGAAGCAACTAGAAGATTTATTACCGCAAGTGGCGGCTACATATAACATCCACACGATTGCTGGCACGATGAGAGAAACAATTTCAACAACGGTCCAGAAGCTAACAGGCTTTATCGTGCAAGATGGTGCAATAGCATATTCACAGAGCCATACGTTTGATGTATTTGATCGCATTGGTGGTGGCGATGGATATACAAGTGGTATCATTCATGGGTACATGATGCAATGGCCAAAAGAGAAAATCGCTGAGTTTTCCATTGCTTCAGCCATTCTAGCACATACAACATACGGAGATTCTCCAGTCGCCTCTCTAAGAGAAGTAGAAGCGTTCATGAATGGGGCGTTTCAGGAGCTGGAAAGGTAGATAGAAAATGAAGTTATTACGCAAAAAAGGTCCGATTTATTTACAAATCAAAGATATCTTGAAGGAACGTATTTTATACGGAGAGTATCCTATACACACAAATATTCCGTCTGAATTGCAACTAGAAGAAGAATTCAGTGTGAGCAAAATTACAATTCGTAATGCAGTGGAAGAGTTAGTGAAGGAAGGATATTTGCGAAAACAAAGTGGAAAAGGAACAGAGGTAATTAACAATAACGTCATTACGAAGTTATCAAAAGGACAGAACTTCACCGAACTACTTATGGAGCAAGGATTTACAATTAAGAAGACAAAAGCACACTTAGAAAAGCTTAAAAATGAAGAAGAAACAGTCTTATATGAGAAGTTCGGTGCGACTTGTTACCGTGTTAGTCGTTTGTTGTTATTAGATGGTAAACCTTACATTTATTTCGCTCATTATTTACCAAGCTGGCTTGACTTACCGAAAGAAGAAGAAACATATACAGCCTCTTTGTATCATTTATTAATGAATGAAGGTGTAACATTCAATCGTTTTGTTGATGAATTTGATGTTGTTTCTCCAGATGAAATTGTTCGTGAGCATTTACAAATGGAGAAGCAGCCATTGTTAAAACGTATCCGTTCTGTCTATGATGAAGAGGATAGACTTGTCGAGTATTCGGAAGGATTCTACAATACAGAGATTCATCGTTACGTTGTTAAATTTGATGTGTAACATTCATGAAGAAGACCTTTTCTCCCATATATATGGGAGAAAAGGTCTTCTTTTGTTTATTACAATTATAAGGGGTAATGAATGAACAGAGAGTGGCGTGTTCATAGTCTTCATGTGTCTTTTGTTGATGAATTAGGCTTTTTTAAGGATTAGGAAGGAATTATATGTATGTGTCATGAACATATGAAACAAGAAACGAAAGGGGAATAGCAAATGAAAACAACAGATTTACATGATGAATTTGGAGAACAGTTACAAGTATGTGAGCCGATTTTTCAATCATTTGGTGGCAAGAAGCAATTTCATGGGAACATTCGTACAGTCAGAGTATATGAAGATAACGTATTAGTAAGAAAAGCACTAGAAACAATTGAAGAAGGGGAAGTTCTTATCGTAGACGGCGGTGGGTCCATGCGCTGTGCATTATTAGGAGATAACCTTGCAGCAATTGCACTAACGAGAAAGTTGGGAGGTATTATTATTCATGGATGTGTACGAGATGTTGCGGAACTGTGTAAGATGAACATCGGTATTTATGCATTGAATAAGGTGCCAGTAAGAAGCCAGAAGATTGGAAGAGGTGCGACAGACATGAATGTTATGTTTGGAGGCGTGACGTGGCGAACTGGTGAATACGTGTACGTAGATGAGGATGGCATTATTACTTCGGCAAAGGCATTACATGAAAAATGGTAACAATTTTTAAACTGAAACGTTTGACTGTACAGTTTGGAATCATATATTATTAAGATTAATAGAATGATATAGAGGTGATAAGATGGGGCAGTGTATCGAATTGGTGAGTTAGCGGAGTTAGCAAATGTAACAAAGCGTACAATCGATTATTATACGAAGCTTGGATTACTACAAGCAGAACGTTCTCCTTCTAATTATCGTTATTATACAGAAGATGTATTAGCGGATTTGCGTTACATTGAAGAATGCAAGAAAAGTCATATTCCGTTAGAAGAAATTAAAGAAAAAATTCAATGCCGCAAAGAATGTGTAGGAGAAGAAGATTTATACAACAAAGCAGAACATGTCGAAGCATTAATGAGGCAATTGCATAACGAATTAAGTGAAATAATGCCAGTATTAGAGAAGATTAACCAAGAAAGACAGCGTGTAATCTCCAATAAACTTACTCCACAAAGTAAGACACTTGTTCAGTCGTTGCTTCAGTTCATGTTAGACAAAAAATAAAATTTTTGAAAACCGGGAGGTGATTCCTTACTCGTCTTGACGAGATAAGGAACGTTATTGGACATATTAAACTTAGCATTAGTTGGGCTGTTGATTGCCTTAACTGCGTTTTTTGTAGCATCAGAGTTTGCGATTGTAAAAATTCGTAGCACTCGTATTGATCAGCTAGTAGCAGAGGGAAATAAGAGTGCAGTTGCTGCAAAGAAAGTAATCTCTAATCTTGATGAATATTTATCAGCGTGTCAGTTAGGTATTACCGTTACGGCATTAGGATTAGGTTGGTTAGGGGAACCGACAATTGAGCGATTGTTGCACCCACTTTTAGGACATTTAGCGTTAAGTGATTCGATTGAACGTATTATTTCTGTTGCAATTGCGTTTATTATCATGACATTCATTCACGTTGTTATTGGAGAACTAGCTCCAAAAACAGTAGCAATTCAAAAAGCAGAGAAAGTAACATTATTGCTAGCAAGGCCATTAATGTTATTCTATAAATTAATGTTCCCATTCATTTGGGTATTAAATAACTCTGCACGTCTTATTGTAGGAATGTTTGGATTGAAGCCAGCATCAGAGCATGAATTAGCACATACAGAAGAAGAGTTACGTGCAATCGTATCGGAAAGTTACAAAAGTGGTGAAATCAATCAATCTGAGTTTAAGTATGTAAATAAGATATTTGAATTTGATAATCGTGTTGCGAAAGAAATTATGGTACCACGAACTCAAATTGTCAGCTTAGACAAAAATTGCTCGCTCGAAGAAGCTTTGCATATTATTCGTACAGAAAAGTACACGCGTTATCCAGTTACAGATGGTGATAAAGACCATGTTGTTGGAATGGTGAATATTAAAGAAATATTTACTGATATTATTGCCAATCCAGAAGTAAAAAATCTAAAGATGGATGATTATATTCGTCCAATCATTCAAGTCATTGAATCAATGCCAATTCAAAAGTTATTATTGAAGATGCAGAAAGAACGTATTCATATGGCAGTACTTGTAGATGAATATGGTGGTACGGCTGGTATTGTGACGGTTGAAGATATCGTCGAAGAAATCGTTGGTGAAATCCAAGATGAATTTGACGCAGATGAAATTCCATTAGTTCGTACTGTGAAAGAAGGTCACTACATTATTGATTCAAAAGTTCTTGTAAGCGAAGTAAATGAATTGCTTGGGATAGACATTGATGATAGCGATGTTGATACAATTGGTGGTTGGGTAATGGCCCAGAAATACGATATAAAGAAAGGCCAAATAGTTCAACTGGGATCGCATACGTTTAAAGTATTAGATATGGAAGGCTTGCATATCAAATATTTAGAAGTAATGAAGAAAAAACAAGTACAAGTGGAACAGAGAAAAGATGATTTCTTAGATCCACAAGCGATTTCTTGTTAAGGATGAAAAGATACGGGTTTCCGTATCTTTTTTTCTGTAAGAACGGAAAAAAGTAACATATACTAAAGAGAATGAAGAAGAGGGGGGAGTAAGAATGGAACAAAAATTCCTAGATCAAATGGATGGATTGTTGAATAAGTATACGGAGTTGTTATTAGGTGAGACAAATCCAGAGTTGAAGCAGAAGGTAGAGAAATGGGCGCTCTATTCTGCAATTGCCAAGTCAATGCCAGCGCTTGCGAAGCATTGGAATGAGCAATACCCAGATGCAAAAGGGGAGATGATGAAGATCATCGCAGAAATTAAACAATTAAACGATGCGCATCGTGCAAATAAAAAGCAAGAGAACGTATAATGTTCTCTTGCTTTTTCATGGATAATTATTTAGTTAAGTCTTTCGGTGAAAATCCGCCTGGAAGTAATTCAACAGGTGTTGTTTCTTTCGTCTCACCTTTGAGATTTGTTAAAATAACCGTTGTATCTTCAGCACATAGTTCAAGCATCACTTGTCGACATGCTCCGCAAGGAGAAACAGGTCCGTCTGTATCTGCTACCACAGCAATTGCTTCAATTTCTGTTTCGCCTTCTGAGTAAGCTTTGAATAAAGCAGTACGTTCTGCACAGTTACATAATCCGTACGAAGCGTTCTCTACGTTGCAACCACGATATACTTTGTTACTCTTTGTTAAAACAGCAGCGCCAACTTTGAAGTTTGAATATGGTACGTACGCCATTTCACGCCCAGCAATTGCCTCTTGAATTAATTGATCTTTTTTCATGAATACCGTCTCCCTTTACATTGAGATGTTCAAAAATCATATCAACAGTGATGTGGTGCACTATTGGAAGAATAGGTTACCACTAAATAAGTAGTCCTGCAATAGTTGCTGTCATTAAGTTTGCTAATGTACCAGCAATTACTGCTTTAAATCCTAACTGTGCAATAATAGTACGACGTTTTGGTGCGATACTTCCTAAACCACCTAATAAGATAGCCATAGAAGAAAGGTTCGCGAATCCGCATAAAGCGAATGAGATGATTGCAAGAGTACGATCTGATAATGTACCGTATAATTCGTTACCAGGTAAGTACTTCGCGAAGTCTACATATGCAACGAATTCATTCATTACAAACTTCTGTCCGATGAAGCTACCAGCTGTAACAAGTTCACCTGCTGGAACACCGATAAGGAATGCGATTGGAGCTAATAAGTAACCAAGTATAACTTGTAACGTAATGTCTCCATAACCGAACCAGCCACCGATACCACCAATGATACCGTTAAGTAATGCAATTAAGCTGACGAATGCTAATAACATTGCACCAACATTAAGTGCGATTTGTAATCCGTCTGATGCACCGCGTGCAGCAGCGTCAATTACGTTAGAAGCTTTGTCTTCTTTTGCAGCTTCGTCTAACTCATCTAAATTATCTTTTGGCTCTTCTGTTTCTGGTACAATTAATTTAGCCATTAATAGACCAGCAGGGGCAGCCATGAAACTAGCCGTAATTAAATACTCTAATTTGACACCAAGACCTGCATAACCTGCAAGTACAGAACCGGCAACAGATGCAAGACCTCCTACCATTACAGCGAACATTTCAGAACGAGTTAGAACGTTCATGTAAGGCTTAATTACAAGCGGAGCTTCCGTTTGGCCTAAGAAAATATTTGCTGTTGCAGATAATGATTCTTTCTTACTTGTTCCTAGAAGCTTCTGAATTGCCGCTCCTAAGATGTTAATAACAAATTGCATAATACCTAGGTGGAATAATACTCCAATTAGGGCAGAGAAGAACACAATAACAGGTAATACTTTAAATGCGAAAATAAATCCAAGGTTATTTGTAGCTGGATCAGCTAAACCACCAAATAGGAAGGCGATACCTTCATTTGCGTAGTTGATAACATCTTGTACTTTACCAGAAAACCATGATAATCCTTGACGACCAGCTTCCCATTTTAATACAAGGACACCGATAGTTAATTGGATAGCAAAGGCAACTAGTACTGTACGCCATTTAATTGCTTGTCTATTTTCCGATAATAGATACGCAATCCCAAACAGAGCAATAATACCTAAAATTCCAATAAATTGCATATTTTGTTCCTCCTGATGATATAGTAAGTAATTTGCTAGATTGCAAGTTTGACGTCTAACCACCACCTAATATATACGACTTTGGACCTGAAATCAATCACATAATAGAATATTTTTTCAAAAAATGCATAAAATTTATTTTTCTACCCTTATGTAAGTGGTTACATTTCTTATTCTACGCTTAAAAGAGCGCTTTCATGCAAAATATACAAAAAGGGTGAAAGCGCTTGAAAAAATAGTCCTAAAGGTATAAAATGTAGTTGTCAGACCTCATATCAATGAGACTATTAAAATTATTCAGTTAATTGGAAGCGTTTTATGAAGGGGTTTACAGTGTGTTTTGTATGAATATACATTACTAAAAAATCTGATAATTCAAAGGGGATATTTCAAGATGAAATTTTTCGTAGATACTGCAAATGTAGAACAAATTAAAGAAATCCATGAAATGGGAGTATTAGCAGGTGTAACAACGAATCCATCATTAGTAGCAAAGGAAGGCGTAGACTTCCATGAGCGTATTAAAGAAATTTGTGCAATTACAGATACTCCAGTAAGTGCAGAAGTAATTAGCTTAGAAGCAGAAGGTATGATTGCAGAAGGTAAAGAATTAGCAAAAATTGCACCAAACGTTGTTATTAAAGTACCTGTAACAGCAGATGGCTTAAAAGCAGTAAGTGAGTTCACCAAATTAGGAATTAAAACGAACGTTACACTTGTATTCTCATCAATGCAGGCGCTATTAGCAGCACGTGCTGGTGCAACATACGTATCACCATTTTTAGGTCGTTTAGATGATATCGGTCATAACGGTATGGAATTAATTAAGCAAATTGCAGACATCTTTGCAATTCACGATATTCCAACAGAAATCATTGCGGCATCTGTACGTCATCCAATTCACGCAATTGATGCAGCCTTACATGGTGCACATATTTCAACAATTCCAGCGAGCGTAATTAAACAGTTCTTAAACCATCCATTAACAGATCAAGGTATCGAGAAGTTCATGGCTGACTGGGCGAACGCAAGTAAATAAGACATAAAGAAAATCCAAGGGAACCCCCCTTGGATTTTTTTAATGCTGATAAGGAAATTGTTTAGAGTATCCTGCAAATTGTTGGTGGGCTTGCTGAATTTTTTGTGCTTCAATTGGTTCTAATTTATACCAACCTTTGCGGAACATCAGATTAAATAATTCTCGCTGGCAGTTTTCCGTTGCATCGTAGATTGTTTTAAGATCTGCATACAGTGTTTCGTTACTTGCCTCATGCAAGGCAGTAGCATAGGAAGACGTCATGTACTTCTCTGTTGCAAGCATATCATTTAGGAAGTCACGATCATTCATGTCTGGTGTTTGTGGAAATGGTGTTTCTGGATTTCCGATTTTCATCTTTTTTCCCCCTTTCTAATGTGTTTGTGGTGGTCCAGCATTTTGGTTAACAGGAGTTGATTGCATATGTTGTAGAATGCGCATGTAGTGATCTTGATGCATTTGTCCAACTTTCTCTAATGTACTTTTCACTTCTGCATCTTGAATGTGTCTAGCATAGAAATGTGCCTTCTTCATGGCGATGAAATTCCAGTTCATCATATCTTCTAAATATAGAAAATCTTTCGTTGTAATCATGTTTGGTGGTTGTTGATACGTTTGGTTTTGTTGTTGCATATGTACATGCCTCCTTCATAGTGAGATTCTTTTTTAGCATCCCTTTATTTTTGTTATCTATTCTTTCGATTGTTTCTTACTATTAAAATCACGATTTATCATCAAATTAGGTCATTGGCTGTTTTGAAAAAGGAAGGAAGTTTCATGCAAGTAGCGGAAAGCTGCAGTGCATAGGTCATCCATATCTTTTCGTGAAGAACGAACCTTCTCATTTAAATGTGCTAATTATAAGCTGTTTTGTAAAAAAACAAGAGAACGCTCTCTTAAAATTTTACGATAATTGAAAATAGTTTTATAATTTAAAGTGTAGTTTGTCGTAAAAGGAGAGAAGAGTATGGAACAAGTAATGCGTGATTCATTTTTGTTTTTATCTAAGAATAAAGCGATGACGAAACTGGCGAAAAAGTACGGTTTACGCTTCGGAGCTTCTCGATTTGTAGCAGGCGAAAACGTTAAATTAGCAATGAAAGCAATTCGCGATCTGAATAACAAAGACTTATCGGTAACGTTAGACTACTTAGGTGAGTTTGTAGATAATGAAAGAGAAGCGAATGAGATGGCGGATAATTGTATAGAAGCAATTGAAGCGATTAGTCGTGAAGGTGTCGATGCACAAGTATCACTAAAAATGACCTCTATGGGATTAGACATCTCAGATGAACTTGTGATGCGCAATATGCGACGTATTTTAAACAGTGCAAAAGAAAACAATGTATTTGTAACGATTGATATGGAAGATTACAGTCGTTGCGGAAAGACAATTGATATTTTTAAACAGTTAAAATCTGAGTATGATAATGTTGGAACGGTTATTCAAGCATATTTATATCGTACAGAACAAGATATGCAAGAATTAAACGAGTATAGCCCGAACTTACGCTTAGTGAAGGGCGCTTATAAAGAATCACCTGAAGTCGCATTCCCAGAGAAAAAAGACGTGGATGAGAATTTCAAAAAAATCATTAAAATGCACATGTTGAATGGCAATTATACAGCAATTGCTACACATGATGAGCATATTATTCAATATACGAGACGATTAGCGTGGGAACATAATATTCCACATGATCAATTTGAATTTCAAATGCTTTACGGTATTCGTTCAGAACGCCAAGAAGAAATTGCGAAGGAAGGATACAAAATGCGTGTGTATGTGCCGTATGGTACAGATTGGTACGGATATTTCATGCGACGTCTAGCGGAGCGTCCAGCGAACGTTGCCTTCGTATTAAGAGGCGTATTGAAGAAATAATGAAGAAAAAGATACATTTTTTCAAAAAATGTATCTTTTTTATACAAAGTACCTTGCAATAAACAGTAGCTTATCATATATTATACATATAAGGTAATAAATGTTATTTGGTATCTTGTAATAGATAGTAGTGGAAGGTGGGAAAAGAGTGAACGTTCAATTCAAAAAAGGCGTATTGGAACTGTGTGTATTAGTCTTGTTAAATGATAAAGATCGTTATGGATATGAATTAGTCCAAAAAATTTCGAATAACTTTATGATATCGGAAGGTTCTGTTTATCCATTATTACGGAGATTGACGAAAGAAGGATACTTCACGACCTATTTGAAAGAGTCATCAGAAGGTCCATCACGTAAATATTATCAATTAACAGAGCTAGGAAAAACACAGCTAGACAATTTATTGAAGGACTGGCGTGAGTTCACAGAAGGCGTGAACAAAATTATAGAGGAAGGTGTTGGCCATGAATAAAGAACAATTTTTAGCACGGCTGGAACAACGTCTCGGTGAATTGCCAAATCGAGAGCGGCAAGATATTTTGTACGACTATCAGGAACATTTCCAAGCTGGCTTGGAAGAAGGTAAGACAGAACAAGAAGTCATCGTGGCATTAGGAAGTCCAGAAAGTATCGCACGTGAGCAATTACTTTTGTACGGAATTGAAGGAAGTCACACAACATCATCGCAAGTACATCCACAACGAAGCGGACTTCAGAAAACATTATTAACAATCGGTTTGATCTTCTTAAATCTCATCTTTGTATTAGCACCATTTGTAGCAGCTTTTGCTATTTATCTTTCTCTTTGGATTATTTCCGTTGCTTTTATTATTAGTCCATTTCTTGCATTAATTGGAGAAATTATCTCTGAAGATCCATTTATGTGGTTTGAATTTTTTGCTGGAGTAGCATTAAGCGGTATTGGTATCTTTTTATTCCATGGGATGAAGAAAATTTCACCAGCATGTGGTCGATTAGTGTCTCGTTATGTGAAGGCTAACAAGGCAATCATTAAGGGAGGAAGCAAGCATGTCTAAAGGCTTAAAGTTATTTGCAGTACTTCTTATTGTGATTGGATTAGTAGGTGCATTTTTCACATTTTCTCCGTACTATAAAAGCATTGCTGTCTCGGATGCGAAGACAATCTCTGCTGATAATATAACTGATATTGAAGTCGATTTACGTTTTGGAGAGGTTGTTATTATACCAACAACAAGTAAGGATATTCTTATAGAAATCAAAGGTAAAGTTTCGAATGGCACGAAATCAATTCCTGTAATTGCAGAGAAGGGAAAAATAATTGAGGTAAAGAGCGAGAGTCCATTTCAATTTTTCCAACTAGGTTTCTTTAATCCAGAATTAAAAGTTACACTACATGTTCCGAAGAAGCAATATGAACAAATTCGTGTGAAAACAGAACTAGGCGATATTGACATAGAGCAACTACAAGTGAATACAGTAGAAGCAGCTACTAAGTTAGGTGACGTAGACATGCAAGACGTAAAAAGTACCTCTGTTGTAGCAAAAAGTGATTTAGGGAAGATTGAGTTAGCACAAGTGGAAGGGGATATTAACGCTAGTACAAAGCTAGGAGATGTTGATATCGCAGTACATGAATTCGCTTATCCCATTAATGCGCATACAGATTTAGGTGATGTGGATATTAAGACGAAGGTAGAACCTAAAAATGTACGCTTTGATGTGAGTTCGGAATTAGGAAAAGTAAAAGTATTTAATCAATCTGGAAGTTCCTTTGTATATGGTCAAGGTTCTATCGTGATTAAAGGATTTAGTGAGCTTGGCGATGTAACAGTATCGAAATAACAAGGAAAGAGCTGGTAAAAGTACCAGCTCTTTTTGTACATATTAGAAATTATGCTTTTTAAATTGCTGATTATTACTTTGACGGCCTTTTTCTTCTGGTTGATTGTGAGGACCAGCGTTTCCTTTCACGCTAGTTGCACTTACACCAGCTTTTGAAGGATCTCGTTTTAACTTAGCCATTAGAATCACCTCGAAAATAGTTTCCTCTGTTTGAGTAATTTTATTTATAATTTAATGTTTTATTTATTGCGAAAAGTCAGAAAAAGTCATATAGTGGTAATAGAGAAACTCATTCGTGCATACAAATCATGCACCAAAATTGAATGAGTGTTCATTCAAGATATGAAACAAGGGGGAAACAGAATGATAGGGAGCATTAAAAAAGCTGCAGTTTTAGGCTCTGGGGTAATGGGATCAGGTATCGCTGCACACTTAGCAAACATCGGTATACCGACACTCTTATTGGATATCGTACCGAGAGAAGTAACAGATGAGGAAAAAGCAAAAGGCTTAACGCTAGAAGATAAAGTTGTTCGCAATCGCTTCGTATTGTCTGCGGTAGAAAAGTTAAAGAAACAAAAGCCAGCACCACTTACTTCGAAAGAAAGTTTATCTCTTATTAGTATCGGTAATATGGATGATGATATGGAGTTATTAAAAGATGTAGACTGGATTATTGAAGTAGTTGTAGAGAACCTAGACGTGAAGAAGAAAGTATTTGCACGCGTAGATGAAGTACGTAAGCCAGGTTCAATCGTTACATCAAATACATCTGGTATTTCAGTAGAACGTATGTCAGAAGATTGCTCGGAGGATTTCAAGAAGCATTTCCTTGGGACACACTTCTTCAATCCACCACGCTACTTAAAATTATTAGAAGTTATACCTACACAACATACAAGCGAAGAAGTATTGTCATTCATGAAGACATTTGGTGAAGACGTGCTTGGTAAAGGGGTTGTTCTTGCAAAAGATACACCGAACTTTATCGCGAACCGTATTGGAACATACGGCTTATTATTAACAGTTCAAGAGATGATTAAAGGTGGTTACAGTGTTGGAGAAGTAGATTCTATCACAGGTCCATTAGTTGGTCGTCCAAAGAGCGCAACATTCCGCACGTTAGATGTTGTTGGATTAGATACATTTATCCACGTTGCCAACAACGTATACGATAATGTAACAGATGAAAAGGAGAAAGTAGTATTTGAAATTCCTCCTTTTATGAAAGAAATGGTACAAAACGGCTGGATCGGAAGTAAATCAGGCCAAGGCTTCTTCTTAAAACAAGGCAAAGACATCTTAGAATTAAACCCTCAAACATTGCAATATGAGCCACGCAAAAAATTAAAATCAGCATCGACAGAAATGAGCAAACAAACAAAAGGTTTATCGGCAAAAATGAAAACGCTTCTATATGCAGATGACCGCGCAGGAACATTACTTTGGAATATTATTAGCCCAGTTCTTCTTTATTCTGCAACGTTATACAAGGAAATTGCAGATGATATCGTAGCGATTGATAACGCAATGAAATGGGGATTTGGTTGGGAACAAGGTCCATTTGAAATTTGGGATGCGATTGGCGTTTCAAAATCAATTATGAAGATGGAATCAGAAGGAAAAGAAGTACCAACATGGGTGAAAGAAATGCTTGATAACGGCCATGAGTCATTCTACAAACATGACAATGGTGACGTACATTTCTACCATGACGGCGAGTATAAAGCGCTTCATGAAAACCAGAAGAAAATTTATATTAAGCGTTTAAAAGAGAAGAACGGTGTCATTAAGAAAAATACAGGTGCAAGTTTAATCGATTTAGGAGACGGTGTGGCGGGATTAGAGTTCCACTCTAAGAGCAATGCAATCGGCTTCGATATCGTACAAATGATTAACTATGCAGTAGAAGAAGTAGGAAAGAACTACAAAGGATTAGTAATTGGTAACCAAGCAAAGAACTTCTGCGTAGGTGCTAATTTAGCAATGATTTTAATGGAAGCACAAGATGATAACTATTTCGAAATTGAAATGGTAGTAAAGCATTTCCAAGATGCGATGATGCGTATGAAATATAGCAGCAAACCAGTAGTTGCGGCACCGTTTGGTATGACATTAGGTGGCGGAACAGAAGTGTGTCTACCAGCGGATAGCATTCAAGCATCAATGGAAACATACATGGGCTTAGTAGAAGTAGGTGTAGGGTTAATCCCAGGTGGTGGGGGTAACAAGGAGTTATACATGAAATACTTGAATTCACTACCGAAAGATACGGAGTTCGATCTTCAAAAAGTAGCAAATAAAGTGTTTGAAACAGTTGCGATGGCAAAAGTATCGACATCTGCAAAAGAAGCACTTGAGTTGAACTTCTTAAATAGCAAGGACGGTATTAGTGTAAACGGTGACCACTTAATTCACGATGCAAAGCAAAAAGTCATTTCGTTATATGATGCAGGATACAAAGCACCAGTCCGTAAGAAGGTTCCAGTAGTAGGAGAGTCAGGTTATGCAACATTGCAATTGGGTGCACAAAATATGTTCTACTCAGGATTCATCTCTGAGCATGATTTAAAGATTGCGAAGAAGTTAGCACATGTTATTTCTGGTGGCAAGCTTGCGTACGGAACAGAAGTAGATGAGCAATACTTATTAGACTTAGAAAGAGAAGCATTCTTAAGTTTAATTGGGGAACCAAAGTCACAAGCAAGAATGCAACACATGCTCGTTAAAGGGAAGGCATTACGTAACTAAGGGGGAGAATTCATGAGAGAAGCGGTTATTGTTGCAGGCGCGAGAACGCCTATTGGAAGAGCGAAGAAAGGCTCATTAGCAAATGTTCGTCCAGATGATTTAGGTGCGTTAGTTGTAAAGGAAACATTAAAGCGAGCAAATAATTATGCAGGAAACATCGATGACTTAATTATTGGTTGTGCAATGCCAGAAGCAGAGCAAGGGTTAAATATGGCACGTAACATTGGTGCACTTGCAGGTTTACCAGAGACAGTACCAGCAATTACAATCAACCGTTACTGCTCGTCTGGTTTACAAAGTATTGCATACGGGGCAGAACGCATTATGCTTGGTCATGCAGATGCAGTACTTTCAGGTGGAGCGGAGTCAATGAGTATGGTGCCAATGATGGGCCACGTTGCTCGTCCGAACTTACGCTTAGTAGAGCAGGCACCAGAGTATTACATGGGAATGGGTCATACAGCGGAGCAAGTAGCGAAAGAATATGGCATCTCGCGTGAAGATCAAGATGCATTTGCAGCGCGTAGCCATGAGCGTGCAGCACGTGCGATTCAAGAAGGTAAATTTGTAGATGAAATTATTCCTGTCGAAGTAACAAACCATTACGTTGGTGCAAATAACAAGGCACAAGAGAAAACATTTATGTTCTCGATGGATGAAGGTGTACGTCAAGGAACGACAGTGGATGTACTAGGTAAACTTCGCCCAGCGTTTAACGTGCAAGGCTCTGTTACAGCTGGTAACGCATCACAAATGAGTGATGGTGCAGCGGCAGTATTATTAATGGACCGCGAGAAAGCATTACGAGAAGGGTTAACACCACTAGTGAAATTCCGTTCGTTTGCAGTTGCTGGTGTTCGTCCAGAAGTAATGGGTATCGGACCAATTGAAGCAATTCCAAAAGCATTGAAATTAGCGGGACTAGAACTATCAGATATCGGTTTATTCGAATTGAATGAAGCATTCGCATCACAATCACTCGGTATTATCCGCACGTTAAACTTAGACCAAGAAAAAGTAAACGTGAATGGCGGTGCAATTGCGCTAGGTCATCCACTTGGATGTACAGGCGCGAAGTTGACATTATCATTAATGCATGAAATGAAACGTCGTGGCGAGCAATTTGGTGTTGTAACGATGTGTATCGGCGGCGGAATGGGTGCTGCCGGAGTATTTGAATTAGTGTAAAACAAATAGTTCATATATCGGGAGAAACGAAGGGAGAACGAAACAGTGGAAAAGACAAAAGATATGATTGTTAAAGGTGGAAGCTTTTTAGTTGATGATATTTCATCTGAGTATGTATTTACTCCAGAGGATTACAATGATGAGCACAAAATGATTGCAAAGACGACAGAAGACTTCGTAGCAAATGAAGTATTACCACAAGTGGAACATTTAGAGAACCATGAGTTTGAGCGTTCAGCAACATTATTAAAGCAAGCTGGAGACTTAGGTCTTCTTGGTGTAGACGTACCAGAAGAGTATGGTGGTTTAGGATTAGATAAAGTTAGCTCAGCGTTAATTGCAGAGAAATTCTCTCGTGCAGGTGGATTCTCGATTTCTCACGGTGCACACGTCGGTATCGGTTCATTACCAATCGTATTATTCGGTAACGAAGAGCAAAAGCATAAATATTTACCAGACTTAGCTTCTGGTGCGAAGTTAGCTGCATACGCATTAACAGAACCAGGAAGTGGATCGGATGCATTAGGCGCAAAAACAACTGCGAAATTAAATGCAGAAGGAACGCACTATGTATTAAATGGTGAAAAGCAATGGATTACAAACTCGGCATTTGCTGATGTATTCGTTGTATATGCAAAGATTGATGGAGAGCACTTCTCAGCGTTTATCGTAGAGAAAGACTATCCAGGCGTATCGACTGGTCCAGAAGAGAAGAAAATGGGTATTAAGAGTTCGTCAACTCGTACATTAATTTTAGAAGATGCACTTGTACCGAAAGAGAACTTACTTGGTGAAATCGGTAAAGGTCACAAGATTGCATTCAACATCTTAAACATTGGTCGTTACAAATTAGCAGTTGGAACAGTTGGCGCTGCGAAGCGTGCAATTGAATTATCAGCGGAGTATGCAAATAGCCGTCAACAATTCAAGCAACCAATCGCACGTTTCACATTAATCCAAGAGAAGTTGGCAAACATGGCGTCTAAATTATACGCAGCAGAAAGTTCTGTATACCGTACAGTAGGTCTATTTGAAAATAAAATGGGCATATTCACAGAAGAAGAAGCAAAAGATGGCTTAAAAGTAGCAGATGCGATTGCAGAATATGCAATTGAGTGCTCATTAAATAAAGTATTCGGTTCAGAAGTATTAGATTACGTAGTAGATGAAGGTGTGCAAATCCACGGTGGTTACGGATTCATGGCAGAATATGAAATCGAAAGAATGTACCGTGACTCTCGTATTAATCGTATCTTCGAAGGTACAAACGAAATTAACCGTTTAATTGTACCAGGTACGTTCGTGCGTAAAGCAATGAAAGGTGATTTACCATTATTGCAAAAAGCACAGTTATTACAAGAAGAATTAATGATGATGATGCCAGAAGAAGTAGGCGAAGGTGCATTAGAGCAAGAGAAACATTTAGTGAAGAACGCGAAGAAAATCGGCTTAATGGTAGCTGGCCTTGTTGTTCAAAAATACGGCAAAGCATTAGAGAAAGAGCAAGAGTTATTAGTGAACTTAGCGGATATCGTAAGCAACGTATACGCAATGGAGTCTTGTGTATTACGTACAGAGAAAGCAATCAACAAAGTAGGCGAAGAAAAAGCGAAGCAAAAACTTCTTTACACGCAAGTATTCTGCCAAGAAGCGTTTAATGAAATTGAAGCACATGCGAAAGAAACATTGATTGCAGTAGAAAGTGGGGACTCATTACGTATGTTATTATCAGCGCTTCGTAAATTAACGCGCCATAACCCTACAAATGTTATTCCGAAGAAACGTGAAATTGCTGCTTCTGTATTAGAAGGAGAGCGCTATACAGTATAAGATGAGGTTTTGTTTTTTGAACTCCCCCTCTACTTGTTAGTTCCTATCTAACAAATAGAGGGGGAGTTTTCTTGTGATTAAATATAAAGAAAGGTCTAATGAAGTTTTTTCTTGGGCAACAACTTTACCGTCTAGGTGTAGAGTGTCGAAAAAAGTAAAGAAAATGAAAAACAACTCCAAAATCAGCTTTTATTTGCTGTATCTTTTGGAGTTGTTTTT
The DNA here is from genome assembly GCF_014638355.1 of Priestia taiwanensis. Classification (GTDB taxonomy): domain Bacteria; phylum Bacillota; class Bacilli; order Bacillales; family Bacillaceae_G; genus Priestia_D; species Priestia_D taiwanensis. The sequence continues at coordinate 76,042 of NZ_BMFK01000004.1, read as the reverse complement.
AGAATATAATATTACGCTACGTTGCGATAATTTTCTTGTTGTTCTTTTTGAAGACTAGGTGTTTGAATGAAAATAGCGATAATAAATGACACAATACATAATACGCCAATCACCATAAATGTTGGTTTGAATCCACCTAGGATTGTACCGATAAAGGAACCTGTTAGTGCTCCAAGACCGAAGCCTTGATACACGATTCCGTAGTTTTTACTATGGTTTTTTAGACCGAAGAAATCACCGATAATGGCTGGGAAAATAGTGATATTCCCACCAAAACAAAAGGCAACGCTTGCTACACAGACAAAGTAAATACCATAATTTAATTCTACGAAACTGAGCACAAAAACAGCTACAGCGATAATGACAAATGTCGCGGAAACAATTTTTAAACGGCTAATTTTATCTGATAATGACCCCAAAATAAGTCGGCCCATTGTATTGAAAATGGCAACCATAGCGACCGCATTTGCTGCTGTTGCTACGCTAAGTCCTACGAGTTGAACACCAAGGTCTAATACGATACTAATTAAATATAAGCCGCTCATACATGATGTGAAGAACATAATAAATAACAGGTAAACTTCTTTTGTACGCAACATTTCTTTTGGTGTGTAGTTATAACTTTTTGTTTCCTGAACGATAGTTTGTTCAGTGGCCGCATGGATTAAAAATGAGCCTGCCACTATCATAACGGTAACAATTAAGCCCCAATATAGAAATGCTTGTGATACGCCAAATGAGTCAATGAACGCTGCGTTAATGTATTTGAAAATTAGGCTACCCATACCATATGCAGATACAGATATACCAGAAATTAAACCTTTACGATTTGGGAACCACTTTATTAAATTAGATAGTGAAGTAATATAGGCTGTACCATCTGCGAAACCTACAACAAATCCTGCTAATACATAAAGCATTGGTAAAGAGGAAACTTGTGAACTAAGCATTAAGCCAATTCCTAAGGCAAATCCAGCTATCATAATGAGCTTACGGATTCCCCATTTCTCTTGTAATTTACTTGCAAACAAAGTTGCAAATGCTAAGGAAAAGCTAGTAATGGAGAACGTTATAGCAACGGCGTTAAGACTCCAGTCATATTTATTTACTAAAGGCTGATTGAATAAGCTCCATGTATATATCGTTCCAAGTCCCATTTGTACAATAATTGTCCCAAGGACAACAAGCCATGGATTAATAGATGATTGTTTTTTCATACCATCCATCCTTCTCTTTGTATTTCAATTCTATTCAGTGGACGTCTAACGACGCTTATTATAAACACAGTTAGAAAATCGTATACGTTTTTGTACTCATTTTTGCCACTTCTTTTGATTTGATAATTTTATTGTATAAGATGTAAGTCATTGTATAAGCAATTGCAATACAGAGCGTCAAATATACGAAATTAGTTACAGAAAAAGAGGGATGAAATGCAAAAAAGCTGCTTGTTAAATACGAAGCAGCTTTTTTAACTCTTTTGCATAAGTACGGCTTACAGGGACTTTAGAATCTTCTTGCATAATTAAATTATACGTAGAGTTAAACCAAGGCTGGATTTCAGAAATGTGATTAACATTTACGATAAAGCTACGATGCACACGAAGAAAATCAACTTGTGCCAATTTTTTTTCTAATATGGCAAGTGTGTCATGTGTCATATACGTATCACAAGTTGTTTTTACAATTACTTTTCCATCCAATACTCCCGCAAATACGATATCTTTTACATTTATTAATACAATCGATTCACCAATCGGTAGTGCTAATTTTGTCATTCTGTTAGATACTTCCGACGCGAGTACTGTTTGTTTCTCTTCTATTTCATGTTGCTTTCGTTTTTGAAACTTTTTAATTGCTTGAACAATGCGCTCTTCGTCAAATGGTTTCAAAATATAATCTAAGGCATCTACTTCAAATGCCTGAAGAGCGTATTGATCATAGGCTGTTGCAAATACAATAGCAGGTGGATTTTTCATCTTTTTTAGTAAATCAGCAATCTCAAATCCATTATCATCGGACAGCTGAATATCTAAAAAAACAAGATCTGGTTTACTCTCTATTAATTTCTCTAATGCTTCTTCTAAACTGTCTGCTTCATCAATTATATCGACTTCTTTTATTCGATATAATAAATATTTTAATTCGTCACGCGCCAACATTTCATCATCAACTACTAATATTTTCAATCGTTCTTCCCTCTTTTCTTTCGGTTGGAATGGTAAAGGATACTTCCGTTCCTCCTTCCAATTGACTAGCAATATGAAGTGTTGTGCCGTCCCCGAATAAACCCATTAATCGTTCGTTAATATTATATAATGCGGTTCCTGTTCCTTTTTTTGATGATACAATTGCTTTTCCCAATTGTTCTAATTTCCCTGGTTCAATCCCTCGACCATTGTCTTTTACTTTGAAATGTACACCATTTTGTTTGGCATAAACATGAATTTCAACTAGACATATGGGCTGTTTTTTAGAAAAAGCATGACAAAGAGCGTTTTCTACTAATAATTGCAATACAAACGGCGGAAGCAAAATAGTATGTAGTTCGTCTTGAATGTGCGTTTTCACTTCATATTTATTCGGAAATCTGGCTTGTTCTAGCGACAAATATGCATGCACATGATTTAATTCTTGTTCTAACGGGATAAGAAGCTGCCTTGCACCTTGTAAATTGCAACGGAAATAAACGCTTAGCTGTAACAATAACTTTCTTGCTTTTTCTACATTTGTTCGGCATAAAGCAGAGACCGTATTAATCGCATTAAAAAGAAAGTGGGGGTTAATTTGTGCTTGTAGCGCCTTTATTTCTGCATCTTGTAATAATTTACTTTGTAGTTCTGCTTCTCCAAGCTCGAGTTGTGTTGAGAAGATTTTTGCTAATCCTTCTGCCAGCTCTTCCTCTACAGGGCTTAATGAATTTGAATCTTTAAAATAAAGTTTCAACGTACCGATTGTCTTTCCACGAGATGTGAGTGGAATAACAATCGCGGCTTGCAATAAACAATCTTCGTGCTTACAATTAATTTCTCCGCGTGACTTAGCTTTCATAATATTCCCAACCTTTAACACCTCTTTTGATAGCTCAGTAATTAAGCTGTGGGAAGGGAGATGGTGGTCGGATCCTAATCCAACATGTGCCAATATTTTTTCTCTATCTGTTAAAGATACTGCATCTGTTCCTGTAAAGTGATAAATGATTTGTGCTACCTGGGTACATGATTCTTCCGTTAGTCCTTGGCGGAAATACGGAAGTGTTTTATCGGCAATGAGTAATACTTTATGTGTTTGTATCGCTTTCGCATGTTCTTCTTGGCGCAAAATAGACTGAATCATCGATAAGAGGATAAAACTTCCAAAACTATTTACAATAATCATTGGGATTGCAATAGTTTTTATAATACTCCAGCCGTTATCGGTTATAAAAAGAATCATAAGCATTTCCAGTGATACCATATAGATACTAAGCATTGCAGAAAATTTAGGAGTTACAACGCGATTCCGTTTTTGATATAAATAGCCAATATAGCCTGTCACAACTCCAGCTAAAATAGAAGAAATGGCACAGCTTAATGCAGTAGTTCCCCCTAGTGCGAAACGATGAATACCAGCTATAAATCCTACCCCTACTCCAACGAGCGGACCTCCAAGTAATCCGCTAATCTCAATTCCCATAATACGTGTATTGGCAATCGTACTAGAAGAAGAGACGCCCTGTAACCAATTATTATTCATAATCGTATTACCAGAAATCTCAATCCCTGTGTAGTTACTTACGATTGTAAATGATGAAAATATGCCAATTAAAATAAAGCTAACTTTGTAGCCGTTTTGCTTATGCAGTAGCCAACGGAACTGCTTAATATGTAAAAGTAAAAATCCTAAAATAACGATTAAACCAACGCGTTCAATCATCATTAATAATAAATCTCCCATGTTATGTCCATCCTTCATGTATTCACTTCAGTTCATTCAATATGTTGTATACCATAAATATGGTTTTTATTATGCCCCAAAGTATACAGTTGAGGTGAAATGAAATGCAGTTGAATAATATTTGAATACAAATGTTTTTTAGTAAAAGCAAGAAAATAAACGAATCGAATCTAAATGATTATAGATAAAAATAGTGAAATCCAGCTTGACTCTATATTGTGTAGGGGCATGAATTCTATCTTTTGAAATAAATAAATTATGAACGATGAAGAGGACTAATGAATAAAGTAAAAAAACTGTAGTAGTAGTAATAGTCTTTGATACATTCTATTTTCTTATATTATTTGGCAATCAAGAGCGAATCTACTATAATTTATAGTAGTTAGCGGTGCGTATCATAGTTGAAGAAGTCTCGTACCATGCTACAATAAATTAGAATGAAATGCGGTGAACAAAATGTTACGTTTTTACACATATCCTAAATGTGGAACATGCCAAAAGGCAAAGAAATGGTTCGAGGAGAAGGGAGTAGCATATGAAGCGATTCATATTGTAGAGCAAACTCCTTCTAAAGAAACATTGAAAGAATTACTTGAGAACAGTGGTCTAGAGTTAAAGAAATTCTTTAACACAAGTGGTGTGCGTTATCGCGAGCTTAATGTGAAAGAGAAAGTGGCTACAGCAAGTGAAGAAGAATTATTAGCATTGTTGGCATCAGATGGTATGCTAATTAAGCGTCCGATCGTAACAGATGGCAAAAAAGTCACGCTTGGTTTTAATGAGGATGTATTTGAGAAAGAATGGTTGTAAACACATAGTGTTTTCATCACATACATAAAAAGTGAGGGGTTAATCAAATGAGTATACCAAAAGAATTACGTTATTCACAGGAGCATGAGTGGGTAAAAGTAGAAGAGGGAAAAGCTTATATCGGTATTACACATTTCGCACAGTCGGAATTAGGTGACATCGTATTCGTTGAGCTTCCAGAAGTAGGGGACGAGCTTTCAACAAACGAGCCTTTCGGAAGTGTAGAATCAGTTAAGACTGTTTCGGAACTTTATGCGCCAGTAAGCGGTAAAGTAGTAGAAGTAAATGCGAATCTTGATGAAAACCCAGAATTCGTGAATGAATCTCCATACGAGAAAGCATGGATGGTTGTTGTTGAATTAAATGATGCATCAGAAGTAGAGGGCTTAATGACTCCTGAGCAATACGAGGAAATGACAAAAGAATAAGGTTAAGATGCAAAGAGTAGAAGGGAGGCATCCTTTTCTACTCTTTTTTTGTACAGTCATTTTTGTGAGAAAAAGGGAAACAAGACGAAAAGAAAGAATATACTAGTAAAAAGAGAAAGGAAGTGACGATATTCGTAAGCAATACAAATAAATTGTATGAACATGAAATGAAAAAAATGTAACAAACTATATAGATAAGAACATGTGAATGTTGGTGATAAATATGGGGATTATGGAAGTGGAAAAAGTAATCATTGTTGAAGGAAGATCAGATAAGAAACAAATTGAGATGCTCATCAAAGAACCTGTTGAGATATTATGTACAAATGGTACGATCAGCTTGGCGAAATTAGACGAATTAGTCGATACATTATATGATAAAGATGTCTATGTTTTAGTGGATGCGGATGAAGCAGGAGAGAAATTGAGGAAGCAATTTCGAAAGGAGTTTCCACAAGCAGAGCACCTGTATATTGATAAATCGTATCGCGAAGTTGCGACTGCCCCGAAACAACATTTAGCAAGTGTACTATTAGGTGCAGATATTGATGTGTATACGGAGTATTTAAGATAGAGAAGGAAGTAATCGATTGATGAAAGAATGGACGTTACAACAAGTACAAGATGTAGTAGAGCAGAAAGAAGTTGTTTTTGTATATTTTTATACAACGATGTGTGGTACATGCCAAGTGGCGAGTAAGATGCTTCGTGTCGTAGAGGAATTACTTCCAGACTTGTGCATTGGCATGAGCAATGTGAATTATGTAGAGCCCATAGCACATGCATTAGAAATTGAAAGTGTCCCATGCCTAGTTGCCTTCCAAGGTGGGAAAATGGTTGAAAAAGTATACGCGTTTCGTTCAGTTGAACATGTATATATGACGTGTAAGCAGTACATGAAAACACCTGAGTAAGGTGTTTTTTTGTGTAATAAGTCGATTTGTACGATTTAATATGTTTTGTTAAAATATGTATGTTGAGGTGCGGTATGGAAAAATATACAAAGATAATCCTCTGTATATGGGGATTTTTGATGATTTTGTGGGTGTGTGCTCTACTAGCCGATATATGGATGCAAGGACTAGTGAATGCGGTAAAAGATAATTATATAAACATATTGGCTATAAGTATGATTGCATTTTGTAACTACATGATTTTCCGTAAGCAGCAAGAGAATTAAGTTTTGATGCTGCAGAGAATAAAGGATGTAAGGGGGGAGATTGAAAACATATGTGAAAATTTTCGCAGGTACGTCTAGTTTATGTATGATTTTTCAGTTCTTTTTTAATATAGGAGAGAAATCAATTGTTGATGTAGGAATTCATGCTGTGATGAGTGGAGGATTATTTGGGCTGTTTATGACGTTATTTGCGATAGCGATGTACAAGGCTATGGGGAAGAAACCTGGGGAGAAAATCGTTGCATCTGAAAGCATAACGATAGAATTACCTTACATAGAAGCGTTTATACAATGTCTTCAATCTGTACAAGTTATAGGGAAACACGAAATGTTAAATAGTGATGAACAGCAAGGGATCATAGAGGTGAAAAGCGCTAATTCCATGGAGTCTTTTGGTGAGATTATCACGTATACATTACAATCAATCGATGAGCATCGTACTCATGTCATCCTAACTAGCAAGCCGTCTTGGTCGAAGACGATAGAAGATTGGGGTAAGAATGAGAACAATGTGAGACAAATTATGAAATACATATACTTACATAAAAGAGAAAAATATAGCGTTTCTTAGCTATTTGTACATAAATCTGTCTGTAAATGTCGAGTGAATGACAAAGGATTCGCCTTTTTTTCATGGAAATTATAGAAGAAAGAGAATGGAAAAGAGGCGAGTGAGGATGATGTTAAAGAATGCGTTGTCTATGCTTATCGATCGGGTACATCAAAGTGCTCATTTACAACCACTATTAGTAAATCAAGATGTGATTGTACAGGTTTCCGCAGAACATGAATCGTACACGGTACATGTTGCAGAAGGGGATATTCATATACGAGAGAAAGAAGGCGTCTTGCCTCATGTTGTCATTCATGGAATTGTGGATGAAGTAATTGAAATGCTCGGAAGTTCATTGAAAATGCGGACGTTATTAAAAATGAATAAGGTCACATTTACAGGTAGTTATCGTCATCTTTTATTATTAGAAGCAATTATTCATTTAACAAAGCCATTCGAAAACAATTTTCTAAAAAAATAATATTTTTAGAAAAAGTAATTGACTTCTTTTTTGTGTACTGATAAAATCACACTTATAACAAATTATTAGAAAACTTAAAACATAAACAATATTACGATACTCTTATCAAGAGTGGTGGAGGGACTGTGCCCTGTGAAGCCCGGCAACCGTCAACAGAAGTTGAAATGGTGCCAATTCCTGCAAAGCGTATGCTTTGAGAGATGAGAGGTAAGGATTTTTCTATTATATATGTGCGATAGAAAAGACCTTCCTACTCATGAGTAGGAAGGTCTTTTTGTTTTAGTGGGAGATATCAAAGAGAAGCAGGTGAGATACCATGATTAAATTAGAACATGTGAAAAAGTTATATAAAGCAAAACAAGGAAATATCGTTGCGGTAGATGATGTAAATGTAGAAATTCAACAAGGAGAGATATTTGGTGTAATTGGTTATAGCGGTGCAGGGAAAAGTTCACTTATTCGATTATTGAACCAATTAGAAAAGCCAACATCTGGAACAGTGACGATTGCAGGAAGAGTTATTTCTTCTATTAGAGGGAAAGAACTTCGCCTAGCTAGACAAGAGATTGGGATGATCTTTCAACATTTTAATTTACTTTGGTCACGTACAGTTCGAGAGAATATTGCATTCCCGCTAGAGATTGCCGGTGTTAGCAAAGAAGAACGTCTGAAACGAGTAGATGAACTAGTGAAGTTAGTTGGCTTAGAAGGAAGAGAAGATGCGTATCCATCTGAGTTGAGTGGTGGACAGAAACAACGTGTTGGAATTGCACGAGCATTAGCAAATAATCCGAAAGTGTTGCTTTGTGATGAGGCGACATCAGCGTTAGACCCAGAAACAACAGATTCTATTTTGGAGTTACTGTTAACGATTAACAAGAGCTTAGGGTTAACAATTGTCTTAATTACGCATGAGATGCATGTTATTCAAAAGATTTGTCATCGAGTGGCAGTTATGGAGAAAGGGAAAATTGTTGAGTTAGGCAATGTATTAAATGTATTTCGTCATCCGAAACAAGATATAACAAAGCGATTCGTTCAACAGTTAACTGGAGAAGAAGGAACAGAAGAGTCGCTTGAACAATTTGCGAAAAAGTATCCAGGCGGGTGTATTGTGAAGCTAACGTTTGTTGGCGAAAAAGCGGAGCAACCACTTGTAACGCATTTGATTCGACATTTCCAAGTAGATGTAAGTATTCTTCAAGGGAAAATCTCACCAACAGCGCAAGGCGCATATGGAACACTTGTTATTCACCTAGTTGGTGCACAAGCAGAAATAGAAAAGGCAACGACCTATATTCGAAATCAAGAAGTAGAACTAGAGGTGATAACAAATGAGTAGCTTATTTCCAAATGTAGATTGGAGTAAAATGTGGGAGGCAACCGAGCAAACTGTCTATATGACAACAATTGCGACGGTTGCGACATTCATATTAGGAACAGCATTAGGTCTTTTATTATTTTTAACATCGAAGGAGAACGTTTGGGAGAACAAAGTTATTCATGCGATTGTCAGTATATTTGTTAACGTATTCCGGTCGATTCCGTTTATCATTCTCGTTATTTTATTAATACCATTTACGAAAGCACTGGTAGGTACAATTATTGGTGCAAATGCGGCACTACCAGCGTTAATCCTCGGAGCAGCTCCGTTCTATGGGCGTATTGTAGAGCTGGCATTAAAGGAAATTGATAAAGGAGTTATTGAAGCAGCAAAAGCAATGGGGGCGAGAACAAGCACGATTGTGTGGAAAGTACTTCTCCCAGAGTCATTGCCAGCATTAATTTCTGGCATTACGGTAACGGCGATTGCATTAGTTGGCTTCACTGCAATGGCTGGAATCATTGGTGCTGGAGGATTAGGAAACTTAGCATTCTTACAAGGTTTCCAACGCAGCCGTGAAGATGTCACGTTAGTAGCAACAATTATTATTTTGATAATTGTGTTCATCATACAATTCGTAGGAGATTATGCTACGAAAAAGATAGACAAACGATAATTAAGGGGGAAAATAAAATGAAAAAAATTATTTTTATCGTGTTAACAGCCATACTTGCATTATCATTAGCAGCTTGCGGACAAAAGAAAGAAGACGCAGCGACAAAGGAAACAAAAACAATCAAAATCGGTGCATCTTCTGTGCCACATGCCGCTATTCTTGAAAAAGCAAAACCAGCTTTAAAAGAAAAAGGGATTGAGTTAGAAATTACAGAGTTCCAAGATTATGTATTACCAAATAAAGCGTTAGCGGATAAAGAAATTGATGCGAACTTCTTCCAGCACATCCCGTATTTAAATAAGCAGATGGCGGAGCATGGCTATAAGTTTGAAAATGCTGGAGGCGTACACATTGAACCAATCGGGGTCTATTCAAAGAAATACAAAACATTAGAAGAACTTCCAGAAGGTGCAACGATTTTAATGAGCAGTTCAGTAGCGGACCATGGTCGTATGCTTTCATTATTAGAAAAGGCAGGCCTTATTAAATTAGAAGCTGGTGTAGATAAAACGAAAGCAGAGCAAAAGCACATTGTTGAAAACAAAAAGAATTTAAAGTTTGCGACAGATTATGAAGCGAGTTTCTTACCGAAAGCATTTGAAAATAATGAAGGTGATGCAGTATTAATTAACTCTAACTTTGCGATTGATAATGGTATTACTCCGACGAAAGACGCAATTGCATTAGAGGAATCAAATTCACCTTACGTAAACATTATTGCGGTACGTGAAGGCGATAAAGAAAAAGCAGAAATTAAAACATTATTAGAAGTATTACGTTCAAAAGAAATTCAAGACTTCATTAATGAAGAATATAAAGGTTCTGTAGTCCCAGTCAAGAACTAAGCTACTAATGAGAATCGAAGAAGCTAGTATAGTACGTTATACTACACTAGCTTTTTTTATTTAAAATTATTACTTCGATATAATTTTAATATGGTTAATTTTACATAAATATAGTAATAAATACATTTGTGTATAAAGAAAGGGGTGTTAGAAGGTATGAATTGTCCTTCTTGTCAATCGGTTAATACCGAAAATGCGAAGTTTTGCGGGAAATGTGGTGCAAAACTTCAGGAAAGTAACACAGGAGCTTCACCATCTTCAGTAGAGCAACAAGTGAATGTAGAGCGTGAAGTATCAGCGGTGCAACATGAACAAAACATTCAAGTAGAGAAAGCAAAAAAACTTGCAGGAAATTATGTTGAATTTTGTAAAGAGGTAATGATTTCTCCGCAACGCTTCCTACAAAATAAAGCACTATAAGTTAACAATGGTATCATTAGTTTAATTTTAATTTCTTTCTTCTTTTCAGCATTATTTTATCGTTTGATGAGCGGTCTTCGTTCATCGGTGAGTGAGTTTGGCTTTGGAATGCCAAGAAATGTAGGACCATCACCAATTGGAGTATCATTTAAACTATTTTTAATGCTATTAATCTTATTCGCTATTATTGCTGGAATCATCTTCCTTTGTGGGAAACTAATGAAGACACAACATACATTTTTAGAAACATTGGCGATTTGGGGAACAATAGCAACTCCTGTCGTTGCTATGTTAGCAGTTGCATTTGTCTTAAGTTTCTTAACAGCTGTGTTAACAACAATTTTCCTTATTCTTGGAATGTTAGCAATTAGTATGAGTTTTACATTAGCACTTATTCGTCTATATCGTGGTGGACTGGATCCGCTATATACTGTTTTAATCGCCAATATAGCGGTCGTTATTGTGTACTGGATTATATTAGCTTCATATATAGAATCTATTGCAAGAAGTATTAAGGTATTTTAGTGATTGTTTAATAGAGTAAATAGTATGTCCTGTTAGTACAGGGGAAGGAAAGAACTAGAGTCATAGCAACATGAATCTAGTTCTTCTTCATGTAGAATAAAGAATGGCATAGGGGGCGCAGCATGAGTTTTTGTCAAGAATGTGGAAATAAGATGACAGAAGATGTTCAGTTTTGTCAGGAATGTGGTACAAAAATAGAAACAACACAGAAAGAAAGTGAAATTCTTACAACGGAAAAAGTACAGAGACAGCCATTATCAAAAAAGAACAAAATAGTACTTGGAATTGGATTAGGGGTTGCTATTTTATTCGGTGGCTTATACATGTTAGGTTCTAGCTATTACAGCCAAGAGAAGGTGATGGAGCGCTTTATGACAGCGATTCAGGAAGAAGATACCGAAACAATCGTGGACTTAGCAATGACTGAGGATCCTAACTTGAAGATTGATGAAGACGGGATACAGCCTCTTCTATCTTATATTAAAGAAAACCCTTCGTACTTAAATGGATTACAACAAACATTTGTCTATCATACTAACGGAGAGAATCTTGGATTAAGCGAAGAAATTGAGTTAGTGAAAGATGGGAAAAAATTCGGGATTTTTGATAAGTATGTATTTAAATTGAAACCGTATTATGTAGAAGTTACAACAAATGGAAAAGGAACGGTTGTTTATAACGGAGAGCAGGAAATAGCTACATCTGATGAAAGTGAGTTCTCGAAAGAGTTAGGTCCTTTCTTGCCAGGTGTGTATCAATTTAAAGCGGCGTTTAAGGACGACTTAGTGACATTAGATACGGAAAAAGAAGTAGTCTTAATGAATTATTCAGATACACCAAGGAAGGTCGATTTACAATTAAAGGGGCACTATATTACGGTACAATCGAACGTAGATGATGGGATACTGTATGTAAATGGCGAGGAAAAAGGGAAATTAGAGGACGGCGCCATGGAATTAGGTCCTATACCGAATGATGGTAGTGTAGAAATTCACTTAGAAAAAGAATTCCCTTTCGGAAAAGTTCAGACAGAGAAAGTAAAGGTTAAGAAAAATACTCGGTACAAGTTAGAATTTAAGAAAGAAGTATCTGAGGACGACTTAGAGAGATTTATTACAGATCATTTAGAAGCAGCGATAAGTGCAATTAACTCAGGAATTTTCTCTTATGTGGAGCCTGATTATGACGAGAGTGGGCCTGCCTATAAACAAGATAAAGATTATATGAAGTCGTTATATGATCGGAAAATTAAAGAAGAGCTAGTAACAGCGAAGCTGGAAAAAACAGAACGTGTGAATGAGACGCAATATAAGTTATACACGTACGAAGAATTTAACATTATAAAACCAGATAGCGAACCTGTATTGAAGAAGTTTAACAACGTTTATTTGGTTACAGTTACAGAAAACAATCGAATTGGTTTACATTCGTTGGTAGAGAACAAGGAAATAAAATAGAGGATATGAAGAATCTTCCGAAATAGTTTTTTGGAAGGTTCTTTTTTTCTATTAATAAGGAAGAAAGTAGTTTTTTATGAAAAAGCACACGTTCTTCTTTGGGAACATATACACTATTATAATGCTATTTTCTTGAAAGTTGGTTATAATGGATAACTATGCTATACGTATTACATATTGTTCTCCCGACCGTATAATTTTAACAAAACTGTGAAGTTGCGAAGACTTTATATTTGTATTAAGATTAGAATGAGAATAAAATGAGAATTAATATTGTAATAATTATTAAGTAAAAAAAATTACATTCTAGATATATTGGAGGTATTATGATGTCAGGTTCTACTTTAACAATTAAGGACTTACACGTATCCATCGAGGACAAAGAAATTTTAAAAGGTGTTAACCTTGAAGTAAAAGGTGGAGAAATCCATGCAATCATGGGGCCAAATGGTACAGGTAAATCTACACTTTCTTCAGCAATTATGGGTCACCCAAAATATGAGGTAACTAGCGGTTCAATTACGTTAGATGGTGAAGATGTATTAGAAATGGAAGTAGATGAGCGCGCTCAAGCTGGTCTGTTCTTAGCAATGCAATACCCAAGCGAAATTGCTGGTGTTACAAACGCAGACTTCTTACGTTCGGCTATTAATGCACGTCGTGAAGAAGGCGATGAAATTTCATTAATGAAATTCATCCGTACGTTAGATAAGAATATGGAATTCTTAGATATGGATCCAGAAATGGCACAACGTTACTTAAATGAAGGTTTCTCTGGTGGAGAAAAGAAGCGTAATGAAATCCTTCAATTAATGATGTTACAACCAAAATTAGCGATCTTAGATGAAATCGATTCTGGTCTAGACATCGACGCATTAAAAATCGTTTCTAAAGGTATCAATGAAATGCGCGGCAGTGAGTTCGGTTGCTTAATGATCACTCACTACCAACGCTTATTAAACTATATCACTCCTGACTTCGTTCACGTAATGATGAACGGACGTATCGTGAAATCTGGTGGTCCAGAATTAGCACAACGCCTAGAAGCAGAAGGATATGACTGGATTAAGAAAGAGCTTGGTATCGAAGACGAAGCAGTTGAAGCGTAAGCGGAATAGGAGGAGTAAGGATGACAATCGGTACAACATTACCATTTGATCAAGAATACGTTCGTAAGCTTTCAGTAGAACGTAATGAGTCAGCTTGGATGGCTGAGCTTCGCTTACAAGCCCTTGCGAAGGCTGCTGAAGTAGCGATGCCAACACCTGACAAAACAAAAATCGATAAATGGGACTTCTTCGGAAAAGGTCCTGTTGCGGTTGTAAGTGAGCCAGTTCGCTCATTAGATGAGTTAAGTGACGATGTGAAAAAAGTTATTAACTTAGAGGACAACAAAAACGTATTAGTACAACGCCACGGTTCAAAAGGATTTGTTGCATTATCTGAAGAGGCTACTTCAAAAGGTGTTATCTTCACAGATATGTTAACAGCTATTAACGAGCACAGTGACTTAGTACAAAAGTACTTCATGAAAGACGGCGTAAGCGTTGATGAGAACAAATTAACAGCTTTACACGCAGCATTAGTTAACGGTGGTTCATTCGTGTACGTACCGAAAAATGTTGTGTTAGAAACGCCACTTCAAGCTGTATTCATCATCGAAGGTAGCGAAGCAAACTTATACAACCACGTATTAGTTGTTGCAGATGATAACAGTGAAGTAACATACGTAGAAAACTACATTGCAGAAGATACAGTTGCAGGTATCGCGAACATCGTAACAGAGGTTATCGTTGGCCAAAACGCAAAAGTATCATTCGGTGCAGTAGATACATTAGCAAAAGGTATTACAACATACGCAAATCGTCGTGGTATTGTAGGTCGTGACGGTAAGCTTGAGTGGGCACTTGGATTAATGAACGAAGGTGACACAGTGTATGAAAATATCACGAACTTAATGGGTGACAACTCATTCGCTGATACGAAAACAGTAACAGTAGGTCGCGGTGATCAAACACAAAACTTCACAACAAAAATCGTTCACTACGGTAAAGCTTCAGAAGGCTACATCTTAAAGCACGGTGTACAGAAGGATAGCGCAACGTCTATCTTTAACGGCATCGGTTATATTAAGCAAGGTGCTTCTAAGTCGAACGCAGAACAAGAATCACGCGTATTAATGTTAAATGATAAAGCACGCGGAGATGCAAATCCAATTCTTCTAATTGACGAAGACGATGTAACAGCAGGACACGCAGCATCAGTAGGTCGCGTAGATCCAATGCAGTTATACTATTTAATGAGCCGTGGTATTAAGAAGACTGAAGCAGAGCGCTTAGTTATTCATGGATTCTTAGCTCCAGTAGTTAACGAGCTTCCAATTGAAGAAGTAAAAACACAATTAATCGAGGTAATTGAAAGGAAAGTTCGCTAATGAATGTGAATGAAATCCGTAAGTATTTTCCGATTCTTGACCAAGAAGTCAATGGGAAAAAGCTTGTGTATTTGGACAGTTCAGCGACTTCCCAAAAGCCTATTCAAGTAATAGAAGCATTAGATAATTATTATCGTTCATACAATTCAAACGTACATCGTGGTGTTCATACGTTAGGCACGAAAGCAACGGATGCATATGAAGGTGCACGTGAGAAGGTTAGAAAGTTCATCAATGCAGACAAAGTGGAAGAGGTAATCTTCACACGAGGTGCAACAACATCGTTAAACATGGTAGCACAGGGGTATGCTCGTCATAATCTTTCTGAGGGTGACGAAATAGTTATCACATATATGGAGCATCATAGTAATATTATTCCGTGGCAGCAAGTAGCGAAAGCGACAGGCGCAACGTTAAAGTATTTAAACTTAACACCAGAAGGTACAATTGACTTAGCAGAAGCAGAGAAAACAATTACACCGAATACGAAAGTTGTTTCTATTATGTACGTATCAAATGTACTTGGAACAATTAACCCAATTAAAGAGTTGGCTGCAATTGCACATAAAAATGGTGCAATTATGGTTGTAGACGGTGCACAAAGTACACCTCATATGAAAGTAGATGTACAAGATTTAGATTGTGATTTCTATGCTATTTCAGGCCACAAAATGTGTGGACCGACTGGAGTAGGTGTTCTATACGGTAAAAAGTCTCTTCTAGAGAAAATGGAACCGGTAGAGTTTGGTGGAGAGATGATTGATTTCGTTGATCTATACGATTCTACATGGAAAGAGCTTCCGTGGAAGTTTGAAGCTGGCACACCAATCATTGCGGGAGCAATTGGTTTAGGTGCAGCAGTCGATTTCTTAGAAGAGATTGGTATGGATAATATTTCACGCCACGAGCACGAGTTAGCTGCGTATGCACTAGAGCGTCTAAGTGAAGTGGATGGTGTAACAATTTATGGGCCGAAGCACCGTGCAGGCCTTGTAACATTTAATATTGAAGATGTGCATCCTCATGATGTCGCGACAGTATTAGATATGGAAGGTATCGCAGTACGCGCAGGACACCACTGTGCACAACCATTAATGAAATGGTTGAATGTATCTTCGACAGCACGTGCAAGTTTCTATGTGTATAACACAAAAGATGAAATTGATACGTTTGTAAGTGGGCTAATTAAAACGAAGGAGTACTTCACAAATGTCTTTTAATAACAATCTAGATACACTATATCGCCAAGTTATTATGGATCATTACAAAAATCCGCGTAACCGTGGATCACTTGATGATGGAAGTGTAACAATCGATTTAAATAACCCAACATGCGGTGATCGTATTCGTCTTCAAATGAAAGTAGAAGACAACATTGTTGTAGAAGCAAAGTTCCAAGGTGAAGGTTGCTCTATTTCAATGTCATCTGCTTCAATGATGACACAAGCTATCAAAGGAAAGAAATTAGAAGAGGCACTGAAGCTATCTGATATTTTCTCGAATATGATGCAAGGGAAAGAATACGATGACAGTATTGATTTAGGAGATATTGAAGCACTACAAGGTGTTGCAAAGTTTCCAGCACGTATTAAATGTGCAACGTTAGCATGGAAAGCGATGGAGAAGGGTATTAACGAATAAGCCCTTCTGCCCCTGCTTTCTTCATTAAAATGGTAAGTATTGGCTTTTGGTTGATATTTATCGGAATAAGGGAGGACAGGTTAATGGCAAAGAAAATGCCTGATATCGGTGATTATAAATATGGATTTAAAGATAAAGACGTGTCCATTTTCCGTTCAAAGCGTGGTTTAACGAAAGAAATCGTTGAAGAAATTTCACGCATGAAGGAAGAACCACAATGGATGCTTGATTTCCGTTTGAAGTCATTAGATCTTTTCTACCAAATGGCGATGCCACAATGGGGTGGAGATCTATCTGACTTAAACTTCGATGAGATTACGTACTACGTAAAACCATCTGAGAAGTCTGAGAAATCATGGGATGAAGTACCTGAAGAAATAAAAGCGACATTTGACAAATTAGGTATCCCAGAAGCAGAGCAAAAATATCTTGCTGGTGTATCTGCACAGTACGAATCTGAGGTAGTATACCACAACATGCAAGAAGATCTTGAGAAGCTAGGAATCATCTTCAAAGATACAGATTCAGCTTTAAAAGAAGATGAAGAAATCTTCCGTGAGCACTTTGGAAAAGTAATTCCACCAACAGACAACAAATTCGCAGCGTTAAACTCTGCAGTATGGTCTGGTGGATCATTCATCTACGTACCAAAAGGAATCAAAGTAGATACGCCGCTTCAAGCTTACTTCCGTATCAACTCTGAGAACATGGGTCAGTTCGAGCGTACATTAATCATCGTTGATGAAGGCGCACACGTACACTACGTAGAAGGATGTACAGCTCCTGTGTACACAACGAACTCACTACACTCTGCAGTAGTAGAAATCATCATCAAGAAAGATGCTTATTGCCGTTATACTACAATCCAGAACTGGGCAAACAACGTTTATAACTTAGTTACAAAGCGTGCTGTTTGTGAAGCGAATGCGACAATGGAATGGATTGATGGTAACATCGGTTCTAAGTTAACGATGAAATACCCTGCAGTTATCTTAAAAGGTGAAGGCGCTCGTGGTTTAACACTATCAATCGCTATCGCTGGTAAAGGACAACACCAAGATGCTGGTGCGAAGATGATTCACTTAGCACCTAATACGTCTTCTACAATCGTTTCTAAATCGATTGCGAAGCAAGGTGGTAAAGTAACATACCGTGGTATCGTTCACTTCGGCCGCAAAGCAGAAGGTGCACGTTCAAATATCGAGTGTGATACGTTAATCATGGATAACCAATCAACATCTGATACAATTCCATACAACGAAATGCTTAATGACAAAATTTCATTAGAGCATGAAGCGAAAGTATCGAAAGTATCAGAAGAGCAGTTATTCTACTTAATGAGCCGTGGTATTTCTGAGCAAGAAGCGACAGAAATGATCGTAATGGGCTTCATTGAGCCGTTCACTCGTGAACTTCCAATGGAATATGCAGTAGAGATGAACCGTCTAATCAAGTTTGAGATGGAAGGTTCTATCGGTTAATAATAGAAAACCTTTGGATATGAAAGGTTTAAAGGAAGAAGGCGAACTGTTGAAGTTCGCCTTCTTTTATTTTTTATGAAAAAGGAAGATCCCCCTTGCTTTATATTTCGAATATTAGTCCCAGTTTCTTTCTATGAATCTTACTGTTGACTTCAAATCGGCTTTATCCGCAATTTTAAGGAGAGCAGGAACGACGGAAGGGTCAGTCTTAGAAAAGTTAGGGATACGAGGATCCAATCGAAAAAAACGATTTCCTAGAAGAAGAGAGCTGACCATCGATTCATAATAGCCACTTTCATTACTAACAAGTTGAAGAAATGGTAGTAACGGCTCATTTTGTTTGTGATCGAAAAGAACTCCCCAATTTGGAGGTAGTTTCTCTAGATTTTTTGGACGTAGATTATCTGCACTTATTATTCCCCATCCATCTGTATCTCTTCTTAATTGAAGTGGGAGCTCCCCTGTTCCAATAGATAATACAGCAATTTCATCTAATGACTTTTTCTCTTTATCTACTGCAAATGCAATACTAGCTGTACTAGGGTTCGTTGTGACAACAAATCCATCTACATAATTTTGATAGGCTTGTTGTGTTGCCGGAGCAGCGCTGCTTCGTAAGATGATATCACTCGCTTTCTCGTTTAAATAAGGGGAGTCAGGAAAGTTGTGGAATAGGACAGGTGTCCAACGATCTAACTCTGGTGAGTATAAGTGAAAGGAGGGGACAACAATTCGTTTTTTTAAGTTTTTGAGACGAAGGTTCGGTGGGAAGAATGTTTCGATTGCTTCGATAAAACCGGAATATGGAAGTTGTTGATTAAACACTGGCCCACCTGGTAGGGAGATACTGAATGCAGGTAAAATGTGATCTTTAAAAAAGCGAAGTGTTTCTTTTGGTGATCTGCCACTTGCTAGCGCAAGCGCAGTAAATGAACCGATGGAGTTTCCTGCGAAAACATCCGTTTGACTAATTAATTTGGGTGATTGTCGAACTAGTCTATTCAAAAGCTGTAAACTTAACGCACCTAAGACACCGCCTCCATCAAAGGACATAATTCGATAGTTGGTCAAGGTTAATTTCTCCTTCCTAATCTAATTGTACGTATTATTCAATATATGTTTGTGGTGTATTTGTTGTATAGATAGTGAATGTAAATCGAGGGCTTAGGTTGCTTGCGGAGAAACAAGAACTTCACGTTCGAAATTCACACAAATCCATTCACCTTCTTTTTGAACGATTTTTAGTAGTGTTTTTCGGTCGGGTGGTGGAGTCTCTATCCATTTCTGTAAGGTACGAATAATAGATTTCTTCTGAGGAAAGAAGGGGAATAGTTGAAATTCACCTTCTGCTATTGTGGAAAAGAACTGAGATTATCCCCAGTTCTTTTCCACGAACGCTACTGTCGTTCGTAAATCAGTTTTGTTTGCAATTTTAATAAGGGTAGGAACAACAGAAGGATCTGTTTTAGATAGGTTGGGGATTTTTGGATCTAATCGAAAAAAACGATCTTTTAGAAGAAGAGAACTTACCATCGATTCATAATAATCATTACCACTGCTAACAAGTTGAAGAAATAGCGGTAATAGTTCATTAGGTCTTCGATTGAAAATGCTTTCCTCATGTGTAGGAAGACTTTCTCGTATGTTATCTGTACCAATCATTCCCCATCTATCTACATCTTTTCTTAATTGAAGTGGGGCTTCACCGCTGCCAATAGATAATGCCACAATTTCATCCAATGACGTTCCTTCTTGATTCACTGCAAACGCGATGCTAGCACTACTAGGATTCGTCGTAACGACAAAACCATCTACATAATGTTGATAGGTTACCGGAGCAGCGCTACTGCGTAAGATAACATCACTTACTTTCTCATTTAGATAAGGGGAGTCAGGGAAGTTGTGGAACAGTACAGGATTCGAATGGTTTAGCTCTGGTGAATATAATTGGAAGGAAGGGACAACAATTCGTTTTTTTACGTTTTTGAGGCGAAGGGTTGGTGGGAAAAATGTTTCTATCGCTTCGATAAAATGAGAGTAAGGAGACTGTTGATTGAACATAAGTCCACCTGATTTTGCAGCGCTGAATGCTGGTAAGATTTTATTCTTAAAAAATTTAAGTGTTTCCTTTGGCGATCTTCCACTTGCTAACGAAAGGGCAGTGAATGAACCGATGGAGTTTCCAGCAAAAACATTGGTTCGACTAATTAATTTGGGTGATTGTCGAGCTAGCCTGTTCAAAAGTTGTAAACTTAAAGCACCTAAAGTACCGCCTCCGTCAAAGGACATGATTCGATATGTTACCAAAATCACTTTCTCCTTTCTACGTACATATATCCTTCATTATATGTTTATTGTGAATTTGTTGTATGGGTGATGGGGCTTTTATGAATAATTACTGTCTACTTAATTGGCGAACCTAACGTATTTTGTGTAATAGGGAGAGATATTTCGCTAATCCTCATCAATCTTTTTCCTTCTTCTATTCTTTTCGTCAGCATAGTGGAGATACTGTACAACTATTGTCTATAAGCATGACGATTCATCTTCTGTCGTTCCTTTTTTTAAATGCGCTATAATAGAAAATAGAGAGTTTCTCTTTCTATTTCGTATTGGGGGTGTTTAATCTGAATACAACGGTTTTACATATATATCATACGAATGATATTCATAGTCACTTTGAGCAGTGGCCGAAGATTGTTCGATACATAGAAGATAAGAAGAATTACCATCAAGCTAAAGGGGAAGAAGTGTTACTTGTTGATATTGGAGATCATGTGGATCGTTCGCATCTCATTACAGAAGGAACGAACGGGAAAGGGAATGTAGCGTTATTAAATCAAGCGAATTATGACTATGTGACAATAGGGAATAATGAAGGGATTACTCTTTCCAAAAGCATGTTAGATGAATTGTATGAAGATGCAAATTTTGAAGTGCTTGTTGCTAATTTGTTTGAACAAGAAAGGCTTCCTTCATGGACAAAGCCATATACAATTTATTCCTTACAGGATGATACAAAGATTGGAGTTATTGGTATTACGGTTCAGTATCCATTGTTTTATGAGAAGCTCGGATGGGAGATTCAAGATCCATACGTTGCATTAGAAAAGGCTGTGGAGGAATTGAAGGGGCGAGTAAATGTAGTAATCCTCTTATCTCATCTTGGCAAACGAGATGATGAAGAAATTGCGAAACGTTTTCCGGTGATTGATGTTATTCTTGGTGCACATACACATCACTTATTTGAAAATGGGAAGCTTGTTGGTCATACGTTACTATGTTGTGCGGAAAAGTATGGGCATTATATCGGACATGTAACATTAACGATAGATACTATAACGAAACGATTGTTAAGTAAGACTGCAGTAACGATTCCAACAGATAGTTTACAAGAAGAGAGCAGCGAAGTGCAGGAAACGTTACGAGCATTAGAACAACAAAGTAAACAGTACCTTCACCAAGCAAACCTTCTTCTAAAAGAAGATTTACCCTTAGAGTGGTTTAATGTTTCTCCCTTTACTTCTCTCCTTGCAGAAGCGATTAAAGAGTGGTGTGATGCGGATGTATCCATGATTAATGCTGGTGTTCTTTTAGAGCCTCTTAAAGCTGGTATAGTGACGAAAGAAGATATTCATCGTATTTGTCCTCATCCTATTAATCCTTGCCGTCTGGTCTTGTTAGGGCGCACGTTACGTACGGTTGTGGAGCGAGCTAAGGAAGAGGAGATGGAGCGTCTAGAAGTGAAAGGCCTTGGCTTTAGAGGGAAAGTAATGGGAAGAATGGTATATGACGGCTTGATTGTCCAAGATGACGACATATATGTGAATGGGGCCCGCTTACAAGATGAGGAGCAATATACAATAGGTACGCTTGATATGTTCACATTTGGCTTTCTCTTCCCAGAGTTACAAGAAGCGCTAGAGAAGGAATATTACATGCCAGAGTTATTACGTGATGTTGTAGAATGGAAATTGAAATTACTAAATAAGTGACACCAAATTCTGCTCCTTTCATACAGTAAGAAAGGAAGGAGCGTGAAAAAATTGGTATCTTTGTATCCAATTACGATCGATAATCATTCATTTACAGCTGTATCAGTACAGTTGCCAAAGACAAATCTACTCGCGGTGATGAGTGATAAAGGTTACATTATGTGCGGGGCGTTGGACGTGGCACTCTTAAATGATAAGCTAAAAGACCGTGGTATTTTAGCTGGAAGAGCAGTTGGTGTCAAAACAATTGACCAATTATTACATGCACCGCTAGAATCGATAACGATTGAAGCAGAAAAACAAGGAATTACAGTCGGTATGATTGGGAAAGAAGCATTATTAAAAATGATATGATTATTGTCCCCCTTTTTGCATAAGCATGTGAAGAGGGGGTTTTTGTATGAGTAAATTTCGTGCCTATAAATTTAAACCGAAACGAAACTTCTCTAGTAGAAGAGCGATGCCAAAGTCACGCAAAGTTATGATATGGATAGGATCTATTTTCACAGTTCTTGTTTTGTTACTATTTTTGATTAATAAAAGCATTTCAAAGCCACTAATGGCTTATGCAGAAATAGAATCAAAGGAAATGGCTACAGCAGTGATACGAAAGGCTGTTGAAGAGCAAGTACAAGAAAATTTGGATATGACAAAAGTGATGGAAGTGACAGAGAGAGCAAATGGAAAAGCAGCAATTATTCAATATAATACGGCGCTTACAAATAAACTTTTAAGTGCTGTAACAGAGAATATTCAGCATTCCCTCCATGAGGCGAAGAAAGGGAATTTTGAAGAGTTAGGGTTAGCAGACAGTATGAAAGTACAGGATAAAGAGAAGCTTGCAGATGGTATTGTTTATGAAATGCCACTTGGGATGGTGACAAATAACTCTTTACTTGCAACATTAGGTCCGAAGATTCCGGTGAGATTCACGACAATTGGTGATGTGCAAACGGATGTTGTACAGAGAGCGACCCCTTCAGGAATTAATAATACATTTGTAGAAATAGGGATTTCTGTACAAGTAGACATTCAGGTCATTCTTCCATTCGTTAGTGAGAAATTCAAAGTAGATACAACCATTCCTATTACAACACAAATGATACAAGGAGAGGTGCCTCAATATTTTGGAGGAAGTAACGGGAACTTCATCCCTATTCCGGTTGATAAACAAACAAAAGGAAGCAATTAATGCTTCCTTTTTTGTTTGAGACGATCTTGTTTCTCCCATAATCGTAAATGCGGATATGGATCAAAGGACCACTCGGTATATCCATTGTCTTTGTACATCCCAAAGTGGAGGTGTGGCGGGAATTTCCCAGCTGTACCAGGTGGACCGTAACCTGTGCTACCGACAAATCCGATGACAGTACCAGGTTCAACAATTTGTCCAAGTCGTATTTCTTTAGAGAAGCCACCGAGGTGTGCGTAATAGTAATAATTGTTGTATAAATCTCGAATGCCAATACGCCAGCCACCAAGTCGATTCCATCCTTTAATTTCGACAATTCCGTAGCACGTAGCACGTACAGGTGTCCCGTAATTAGCAAAAATATCGGTTCCTTCATGAATACGTAATCCACCAAAACTACGGCGGTCGCCCCATGTACTGCGGTAGCTATAATTGTAGTGAAGAGGAAGGGGGAATGCATTTCCTCGAATATCAAGTGTATTATATTTTTCATACAGTTGGGCATATTGAGTGATGAGTTCAACTGTTTTGGCACGTTTGTAATAGCGCCATAACTTTATTTTTAAATGCTCTCTATCTGTATGCTGAAGGTGTAAGTAATCAACAAACGTTCGTAGAATATCTTCATCATTTGTTGAATCTGCTTGACCGTCACCATTTCCATCTTTTCCGACACCACCAAATAGCGAAATTGTAACTGGATTTGTATCATTTGTAGTTGGATTTAAGCCACCACTCCATATCTCTGGTCGTATGTATATAGCAATTGAACCAGAGGATTGCTTAGGAATGTCACGACGTACACTACGTATGTTTCGTTCGTATTGATCAATGGCAGCATAGTAAAACCAAGGGACAAACGTTATGGATTCCATCTTTTTATATAGAGCCATTCGTTCTTGTAGCACATTTTTTTCGGATTCAGCCTTTACTTGTAAGGTAAGAAAGATACATAATAGACAAGAGAGTAGAATAACCTTTTTCATTGATAGAGACCTCCCTTCTTTCATCAGTGAATGATTATATTTCTATAACATAGTGTGTGATTTCTAGGTACAATCATAAGGATAAAAATTTGGAAATTAGAAAAAAAAACATTTTCTTTGTTTCTGGTATGTAAAATATGTTACATTTGAGGGAGATAACTTTTTCAAGTAAATTTCGGAGTGATGATAGTGAAAAAAAATACAAACACAATGCGTAAACCAGAATGGTTAAAAATTAAACTGCGTACAAATGACAATTACAAAGATTTAAAAAAAATGATGCGTGGTAAAGAGCTTCACACCGTTTGTGAAGAAGCGAAATGTCCAAATATCCATGAGTGCTGGGCTGTTCGTAGAACAGCAACATTTATGATTTTAGGTGATATTTGTACACGTGCTTGTCGCTTCTGTGCTGTTAAGACTGGTTTGCCGACAGAGCTTGATTTAGCAGAACCAGAACGCGTAGCAGATTCTGTAGCGATGATGAATTTAAAGCACGTTGTTATCACAGCTGTAGCACGTGATGATTTAAAAGACGGCGGTGCATATGTATTCGCTGAAACAGTTCGTGCAATTCGCCGTAAGAGTCCATTCACATCAGTAGAAGTTCTTCCTTCTGATATGGGTGGTGTAGAAGAGAATCTACAAATTTTATTAGATGCGAAGCCAGATATCTTAAACCACAATATTGAGACAGTACGTCGCTTGTCAGACCGTGTACGTGCAAAAGCAACATATGAGCGTTCATTAGAATTCTTACGTCGCGGAAAAGAAATGAATTCAAAAATTCCAACGAAATCAAGCTTAATGATTGGTCTTGGTGAAACACGTGAAGAAATTATTGAAACAATGGATGATTTACGTGCAAACAACGTAGATATTATGACAATTGGTCAATATTTACAGCCAACGAAGAAACATTTAGCTGTTGAGAAATATTACACGCCAGAAGAATTTGCAGAGTTTAAAGAAATTGCGCTAAGCAAAGGATTTAGCCACTGTGAATCTGGCCCACTTGTACGTTCTTCTTACCACGCAGATGAGCAAGTTGTATCAGCGAAAGAGCGATTAGATCAAGTAAAGCAAGACCAAGCAAATTAATGATAACATCCCTCTTTTTCCTGTCTGGCAAATGGGGGATGTTTTTTCGTATTTTCAATTTGTTAGATTGCATTGTTTATGATAATCTTAAGAAAATGGTCGTTAATGGAAGTAAGCAGAGGTGAGAAGATGATTACGATTAATAATGTATCGTACGAATTGGTAAGGGATTATAGAGAAGGTTTTAATGAAGAGGCGTTTAAAGCGCGTTATGCAGAGATTTTAAATAAATATGATTATATTGTCGGGGATTGGGGATACAGCCAGTTACGTTTACGTGGATTTTTTGAGGACGGTAACCAACGTGCCTCTCATGATACAAAGATTAGTACGTTATCGGAGTATTTATATGAATTCTGTAACTTTGGATGTCCCTATTTCGTTGTAAAGAAAGTAAAGAATGTCGAGAATAAAAACCAAAAGGATAGCTAAATAGCTATCCTTTTGTCGTTTTATTAATTAAATTACTTCACGTAAAAAGTCTGTCATTTCTTCTGCAACTGCTTCATCTACTTGGAATGCATATTCGATGTAACCAGGTTCATTTAAGTCATCGTGCCCAATAATAGCAAAGCGATTACGCTGAATATCTAGTACAACTGTTTTGCCATAATATTGATCTGAATAAAGAAGTGCAAAATCATGACGTTGTTCTTCGCCCATGAAACTTATAAAACGTGTTTTTGTATCAGATGTTTGATCATATAAGTAAAAGCGTTCTGACATGGATAATCCTCCCTTATTTCTGTGGAATTTCTATAAGTCCATTTGTAAATTAGGCTTATGATCTAAATGATGATGAGCCTTTATGTAACGTACTGTTCTTGTTTTCGAGCGCATGATAATAGAGTGTGTTTCTGCAACACCACCGCCAAGGAATGTTACCCCTTCTAATAACTCGCCAGATGATACACCTGTTGCAGCAAAGATAGCATCATCACCTTTAACAAGGTCTTCTAGGCGAAGGAGTTGACGGGGATTTTCTAATCCCATTTGTCGGCAACGAGTTTCTTCTTCTTCATTCATTGGAACAAGGCGTGCTTGCATATCTCCGCCTAAGCTCTTTAGTGCAGCGGCAGAAATGACCCCTTCTGGTGCACCACCAGTACCAATGAATAAATCAACACCTGTTTGTGGTAATGCTGTAGCAATTGCGGCAGCAACATCACCATCACCGAAGAATTTCACGCGAGCGCCTTTTGCGCGGATGCGTTCTACTAGCTCGTCATGACGAGGACGCTCTTGGATAATAACAGTAAGATCATGAACTCGCTTGTTGTTCGCTTCTGCGACAATATCAATTGTTTTCTCAATTGGATCATCTAATGAAATTTTGCCAGCGGCATTTTTCCCAACTGCAATTTTCTCCATATACATATCAGGAGCATGAAGTAATGTTCCTTTATCTGCAACAGCGATAATTGCCATTGCATTTGGATGACCTTTTGCGACGATGTTTGTCCCTTCTAATGGATCAACAGCAACATCTACTTTAGGACCGTATCCAGTTCCTAGTTTTTCCCCAATGTATAACATAGGTGCTTCGTCTAATTCGCCTTCGCCAATTACAACAATGCCGTCCATGTTAATAGAATCAAACATTGTGCGCATTGCTTTTGTTGCAGCGCCATCTGCTTCATTTTTTTTACCTCTGCCCATCCATTGTGCTGAAGCTAATGCAGCAGCTTCGGTAACACGTACAATCTCTAATGCCAATTCGCGATCCACTATACTTCTCCTCCAATACGTAATTAAGTACCTTTTATACTATAACAAAGAAATAGTGCCGAGCAAAACAATATTGGTCGATTTTTTACAAGGGAAACCGTACAATAAAGAGGAGAAGCAAGAATGAAACGTTTACAAGTTGGGGGATGGAAGAAGATGTACTTTGTTGATCGAGAAAAGATAGAAGCAACGTTGCAAACCCTAGAGAAGATGGTCGTTACGTTTACGACGTATGAGTGGAATCGTGAGCCGTTATATAACTTAGCGTTAGAAAGAATTGTTCATATTAGTATTGAGAGTATTTTGGATGTTGGGAATATGATGATTGACGGGTTCATTATGCGTGATCCCGGAAGTTATGAAGATATTATCGATATTTTAGAAGATGAGAAAGTAATTACATGCAAAGGGGCGGAAGCGCTTAAACATGTTATTGGGCTCCGTAAAATGTTAGTGCAAGAATACGTTGCTATTTCGCATGAATTAGTAGAAGAAGTCTATAAGAGAGAGTATGAGACATTAGACGCATTTCCAGCAGATATTCGCCGTTATTTAGAGAAAGAATTGGGACCTGTCTCTGCTTTTAAGCCATAAAGAAAAAGTCCACGTGGATAAATGCCAGGTGGGCTTTTCTATTTGCAAAAAAAGGGTTAAGCTAAAAAGGGTAGTTATGTTTTTAGAAGAAAGGACGTTAGACAGATGAAACAATACAAAGGATACTTAATTGACTTAGACGGTACGATGTATCGTGGAGAAGAAAGAATCGAAGCAGCAAGCCACTTCGTCCGAGCACTACATGAGCGTAACATCCCTTACCTATTCGTGACAAATAATTCCTCGAGAAGACCAGAGCAAGTAGCAGAAAAGTTAATGCAGTTTGATATTCAAGCTACACCAGAGCAAGTATTTACAACAAGTATAGCAACAGCTAATTATATATATGAGCAGCAACAAGATGCACGTGTATATGTTATTGGTGAAGAAGGTCTACATCATGCTTTAACAGAGAAAGGCTTTGATCTCACAGAAGCGAATCCAACTCATGTTGTAATGGGTATTGATCGTGATATTACGTATGAGAAGCTAGCGAGGGCGTGCTTAGCTGTACGTAACGGTGCGACATTCTTATCAACAAATGCAGATATTGCAATTCCGACAGAGCGTGGGTTATTGCCAGGAAATGGATCGTTAACGTCAGTTATTACTGTTTCAACGCTTGTTCAGCCAACATTTATCGGAAAACCAGAATCAATTATTATGGAACAAGCATTAAAAGTACTTGGTACGACGAAAGAAGATACATTAATGGTCGGTGATAACTATGATACAGATATTTTAGCAGGTATGAATGCAGGTATGGATACGTTACTCGTGCATACAGGTGTCACGACGGTAGAGACGTTAACAGGATATAATGTACAACCGACGCATGTCGTTCATTCATTGGAAGAATGGATCCCTTCGATGTAGGTTGTAACTAATTGGAGGATGAATATGGATAATTGTTCACGCATGTATTATGAAACACCAATTGGCTGGCTTGAAGTAGTTGGCGATGAAAAGGGCGTTGAAGTTGTACGTTTTATGGATGAGGAGGAAGAGCATCAGCCAGTAGGAGAAAGTGAAGCTGTGGCCCAGTGTATTACGCAGCTTGATGAGTACTTTAAGGGAAGCAGACAAACATTTACCATTCCACTTATCCAGTCATCAGGTACCGTATTTCAACAGCAAGTTTGGAAAGCATTGGAGACAATTCCATATGGAGAAATCGTTAGTTATTTGGATATCGCTCAGAAAATAGGGAATGAAAAAGCAGTCCGTGCAATTGGAGGAGCAAATAGCCGAAATCCAATTGCCATTATCGTTCCGTGTCATCGTGTTATTGGCAAAAGTGGTAAACTTGTTGGCTATGAAGGTGGTTTATGGCGCAAAGAATATTTATTAAAACTAGAAGGATATTTAAGCTAGGAAAGAAGATTGAAGCTGCCGAAATATCTTAGCAGAACAAATAAAAAAGGAGTTGTATGTCATCAATTGACATACAACTCCTTTTTGCTTCTATAGATTTACGCTTCGTTTGCTGCACGGTGTGCCAGACGGCTAGAGGCAGCTGCTGCGATAGCTCCAACAATGTCGTCTAAGAATGTGTGACACGCACCAGATGATTTGTCGTTTAATTTGGCTAAAATACCTGGCTTTAACTTGTCGATGTATCCGAAGTTTGTGAAACCAATTGAGCCATACACGTTAACAATAGAAAGCGCAATGATTTCATCGATTCCGTATAACCCTTCGTCTGTTTTGATAATATCTTGTAAAGGTGCATCTAGGAGTCCTTTTTCTGCAAGAATATCCAATTGAATTCCTGTTACAACCGCGTTCTGTACTTCGCGCTTTGATAAGACACGTAGAACGTTATGGCGACATTCATCCATTTGTAAGTTAGGATGATACTTCTCTTGAAGGAAGAATACTAATTCTGCAATATCGTTAATTGATACGCCTCTTTCAGTTAAAAGCTGTAATGCTGTTTCTCCTAATTTGCTTTGTTTATTTTGTGCGTCCATTATTATCACCTGTTTTTCTTTTTTAATATTTTATACGTTACAAATGAGAATATGTGAGTGAAAAACTCCTCCTTTCTAGTAAAACATATATAAATTCATCCTGCACAGTTTTTCATCATGTTACAAAAAATTTTTCATATAATGAGTACAAAAAGAGTAGGCGAGGCTGATGATTAACGAGATCTATTCTAATTATGGGCTACATGCGGCAGAGCTTATCCGTATGGGTATATATGAAGGGTTCTGGATCCGAAATAAAGTATATATTCTTGTTCCTCTCCTAGGAAGAAAGGAAGAGGAATTAACCGAAATCAAGAAATTAGGCGACTATATGATTGCGCAAGGCGATATGATGGTAACAACGTTTGTACCAAATGTACACGGTTATTATGTTAGTAAGATACAAGGAAAAGATTACATTTTAGTAAAGTGTAATCGTCATGGTACGCGACAATGGGAAGGCGAAGGAAGAGAGCTCGCATACTTTCATTATCGTGGTAAACATTTTTCTGAGAAGGTAGAACAATTAAATCGAATTGGACAATGGAAGACGCTATGGGAGACACGATTAGAACAATTAGAGCGCTTCTGGCAATCGAAAGTAATTAACCATCCGAATGATTCGTTTGATATGTTGTTTGTATCTAGTTTTCCTTATTTTCTTGGTTTAACAGAAAACGCTATCCAGTATATTGTAGACACAGAATTAGATGACCAACCAAAGGCATTTGACGGTGCGACTGTCTGTTACCAAAAATATGCGTGTCATACAATGAATGAGTATCAGCGGGTGAAAGTACCATTTCAATGGGTATACGATCATCCAGGACGTGATATTGCTGAATGGGTTCGTTCTGCTTTGTTTACGAACAAGGAATCAACGGAAATTATTCGCTTTCTAAATGAGTATGAACAAGTGATGCCACTCTCTTCATTCGCATGGCGCTTAATGTATGCAAGGTTGTTGTTTCCCCTTCATTATTTTGAAGAAGTAGAAGGATATTATTCAGTAGAGGATGAAGGAAAAAAAGCACTGCGAGAGCGGAAGTTACAGAAGATTGTCGATAGTGCAGCAGATCATCAACGTTTTTTAGGGGGATTTTATGACATGATTCAGCTGCCAATTGGCAAGTTGAATATTCGAAAAGTAGAGTGGTTATAAGGAAGATAACCTTATATAGTATAAGGTTATTTTTCTTTTTTCATGGACTAAATGGTATACAGAATATACAGATTGTGTGAAAATAATAAAGAGTAGCAACTGAAAGAGAAGAAAGGTGGTTTGTGATTTGGCTGTTACAATTAAAGATGTGGCAAAAATAGCTAATGTCGCGCCATCTACTGTATCACGCGTCATTGCGAATAGTCCAAGCATTAGTGAAAAGACGAAGAAACGTATCCGCAAAGTGATGGATGAACTAGGATATCATCCGAACTTCAATGCAAGGAGCTTAGCGAATCAATCGACACAGGCCATTGGTCTTGTGATGCCGAGTTCTGCCAATAAGACGTTCTTAAATCCGTTCTTCCCAGAAGTAATTCGTGGGATTAGTACGTTTGCACATGTGAAAGATTATTCGTTATATATGACAACAGGAGAAACGGAAGAAGAGATTTTTCGTGATGTTGTAAAGATGGTGCAAGGAAAGCGAGTAGATGGAATTGTCGTGTTATACTCGCGACAAGATGATTCAATTATTCAATATTTACTACAAAATAATTTTCCGTTCGTCTTAATTGGAAAACCATCGAATGAGATGGAGAATATTACGTACATAGATAATGATAATTACAAAGCGACAAGGGAAGTAACAGATTACTTGTTGTCACTTGGTCATACGCGTATTGCATTCGTAGGTGGTAGCAAAGATTTACTCGTAACGAAAGATCGTTTAGCTGGATTTACGGATGCATTAAAGTTGAATGATTTAACAATAGAGGAAGCGTATATTAAGCACATGGAGTTTGTCCAAGAAGGTGGGAAACAGGCAGTTGAAGAACTGCTTGCATGTGAAACATTGCCATCTGCTATTGTTGTAACAGATGATGTGATGGCTTTAGGTGTGTTAAGTGCACTACGTGAAGAAAATCTAAAAGTGCCAGAGGATATTTCTGTCGTAAGTTTTAATAACTCTATTTTATCCGAAATCGCAAGTCCACCTCTAACAACAATTGACGTGCATATTTATCAACTTGGCTACGAAGCAGCGAAGTGTGTGATTGATCGTATTGAGGTACCAGATACCGCACCAAAAAGTGTGATTGTACCGACAAAGTTAATTGTGAGACAGACGTGTTAACAGAAGGCCCCTTTTCATCTCAAAGGGGTTTTTGTGTACAAAAAAACTCCTATCATCCGATAGGAGTTTAACATACGTGTCGAATTAGAATACTTGCTCTACTTCTACAACGCCAGGAACTTCTTCAAGTAAAGCGCGTTCGATACCAGCTTTTAATGTAATTGTAGAACTTGGGCAGCTACCGCAAGCACCTAAAAGACGTAATTTAACGATACCATCTTCGATATCCACTAATTCTACGTCACCGCCGTCACGTAATAAGAATGGACGTAATTTATCTAATACTTCTGCTACTTGTTCATGCATAGTCATAATAATCGACTCCTTTCTCTTCATTTATTATAATCGGTTTAAAGAGAAAAATCCATTATGCAATTTATTCATAGAAGGAATATATTCAACACTCATAAAGTATAGGGATAGATGAATTTCCTTAGTGTGGAAGTGTTCCTTCGTATACAAGGGGGAAAAAATGTGAACAAAATTGAACTTGTCGTATACGGTGCAGAAACAACATGTCCAAGCTGTGTTGGGATGCCCTCTTCAACAGAAACATTTGAATGGTTACAAGCGGCTATAGACCGTAAGTATGAGGGGCATGCGATTTCATTCGTGTATGTTGATATTTTCAATGTAGGGAATGAATCAGTAGAACGCCAGGATTTCGCAGCGCGTGTGATGGACGAAGATTTATTTTATCCAGTCATTGTTGTGAACGGAACAATTGTTGGAGAAGGTAATCCTCGCCTGAAAGATGTATACGAAGAAATAGAAAAACTACAAAATTAAAAAACGGAAGCATTTGCTTCCGTTTTTTTTTAACCCCTATGATACTTATACATCCACAATATTCCTGATTTCAGTAACCGTGGAACACGTCCAAGTAAAGGACGATCTGCTAATAAGCCGAAGCCATGTTTCTTTCCTAATGAGCCTAATACACCTTTTAATTTAATAGCAGGCATTGTTTCAGGAAGTAGTTCGTTATTCCATTTCTTAAATAAGATAGATACGATTTGCTCAGCTTGGCCTTCTGCTAATTGGGCAGAAGGGGCATGTGGTAAACTTGCACAATCACCTAATGCATACACATCTTCGTCACCTGGAAGGTGGTGATGTTTTGTAATGATAAGACGCCCACTCTTATCATGTTCTGCATCTAAATTTCGTACAAGTTCATTGGCCTGAATACCTGCAGTCCAAATAATTGCATCACTTGCAATTGGTTCATCATGATTATAAAGAAGATTTGGTTCTACTTTCGTAATGTTAGAATGACGAATAATTTTGATATCGTGTGTATGGAACCATTCTTCTACGTAATAGCTTAATTTCTCTGGATACATCGGTAAGATTCGATCCCCACGATCAAATAGTAAGATGTTTAAATCAGGTCGACTTTCCTTCAGTTCACTTGCTACCTCGACACCACTTAGCCCGGCTCCAACAATACTAACGGTTGAGTGTGCTGGTAGATTGTTTACTTGCTCGTATGCACGGCGTACTTTATCAATTGATTGAACGCTGTACGTATATTCACGCGCGCCCTCTACATTATGATACTTGTCTTCACATCCTAGTCCAATAACCAAATCATCATATGCAATCGTTTCACCGTTTTCTAAATGAATACTTTTCGTTGCTAGTTCAATTTTTTCTATTACTGCGTATTTCTTCACAAGACGTGGGTCTTCTGGGAAGGCAACACGAATATGTTGCTCGGAAATAGTTCCTGCAACAAGCGCATAGTATTCTGTTTTCAAACAATGATATGGATTCTTATCAATAAGCGTGATTTGGACATGTTCAGGTAGGTTCTGTGAAAGTAGGCGTTGGACCATTCGTAGTCCGCCGTATCCTCCTCCAAGAATAACAAGGTTTCTCATTCTGACATCCCCTTTGTATGGAAAAAAATAAATGAAAACTATATATTGTAACTCATTTAAATTATAACGAATTAATATATTTTTAACAATTATTTGAACGTTTGTAATTCGCTTGGGAGTTGACGATTAAGATAGATAAATGTACAGTAAAAAGTAGTAGTAAAGAAGGTGGATAACGATGATCAAACCATTAATTGAATTTTGTGTGAGTAATTTAGCAAACGGTTCTCAAAAGGCGAGAGAAGCACTAGAGAGAGACGTGAACTTAGATGTCATGGAATATGGTTGTCTAGGATACTGTGGTATCTGCTATGAGGGAATGTTTGCACTTGTAAATGGCGATGTTGTAACGGGCGATACACCGGAAGAGTTAATCGATAATGTATATACACATCTAGAAGAAAATCCGATGTTTTGAAGACAAAAAGATGCACGTTATGTGCATCTTTTTCTTATCTATTGCTTTTTTTGTTGCTGGCGTACAAATTGCCATTGATCGCGAGCTTTTTCTACAATCATAGGTTCCATCTTCTTAGATGGATGAGAAACAACCTTTGAAAACGTCCGAATGGCATCTGGGATATTCTCTAAACGGAGGTGTAGTTCACCAATCATATATAAAATAAGTGGTTCTGACATCGTCGAATGTTCAAAATCACAGTTCGTATAAGATGATTGATATGCTTGTAAGGCTAGAGATAGGAAGCGATGTTCATTCTGTTCATCTTGTCCTTTTCTATAAAGCCATGCTAAGCGCATATATAATCCTGCTAACGCATATTGTTTTTCTTTTTTGATAATGCCACAATAAATAGCTAGTTTGTATGTTTCGATAGCTTCTGTTGTTGTTCGAACCCCACTATAATTTTTTCCTTTCCACTGTGTAGAAATAGATTGGTAAATTATTTGTACAGCTTTTTCATGGAACGTTGTGGAGAAATGTCGTGAAGATGCATAGCCACAATAATGGCAAACGCTTACATAATATAGGTGTGGGTTAATCGTTTCATCGACAAAGTGTGTGCAAAAATCGGCATCTCTTGTTGTCACACGAATGTGACTACTGCGTACTTTCGTAGATGAAAAGGATAGTTCACACAACGGACAATGGATGTTTACTTGATATGTTGGTTCAATCGTTAGTGTCAAATGAATCATTCCTTATTGGATAATGATAGAACTTTAGGAATATTATACTTGATTTTATGGATAGGTGAAAGGGATTATTTGCGCGTCTGTTTGTTAGGTAGAATGTTCTGGTTAAGATTCAGTGAATAACAAAAAAAGAAGGTTCTAATAAGTAGAACCTCCTTTTTTTATAATGAGAAACGGGGGATGTTATCATTGTTAACAAAAGAAAGTCATTATATACTTAGTGTAATAAAAAAATGCAGGTGATAAGATGAGAAGTTTCCAATTTACTAAAATGCATGGATTGGGTAATAACTATATATACGTCAATATGTTCAAAGAATCATTGCTAGAAGAGGAATTAGTAACGATTGCGGTAAAAGTATCGAATATATACACAGGAATTGGATCAGACGGCATGATTTTAATTTGCCCATCTGATCGAGCTGCGGTGAAGATGCGTGTATTCAATAATGATGGTTCGGAAGCAAAAAACTGTGGGAACGGTCTTCGTTGTGTTGCAAAGTATGCATATGAGCATAATCTAGTAACGGATAACGTCTTTACAATTGAAACATTATCTGGCATTGTAACAGCAGAAGTGTTTGTAGAGAACGGAGTGGTAACATTCATATCTGTTGATATGGGAGTACCACGTTTTGAGCCAGCTAGTATTCCAGTAAATGTAGCAGGAGAGAAGAGTGATGTTATTTTACCTTTTAATGGAAGAGATTATTTCTTCTCATGTGTATCGATGGGGAATCCACATGCTGTAACGCTTGTTGAAGAGATTGAAGAAGCACCGCTTACAATACTTGGGCCAGTTGTAGAGAAACATGACTTATTCCCTGACGGTGTAAATGTGGAATTCATTGAAATTATAAATGAACATGAAATACATTTCCGTGTATGGGAGCGTGGCTCTGGCGTGACACAAGCATGTGGCACAGGAGCGTGTGCCGCAGTGGTTGTTGCAACGTGTATGGAGAAAGTCGCAAAACATGAAGAAATTATTGTGCACTTAGCAGGTGGGGATTTAATGATTACATGGACAAACGAGGGAAATGTCATTATGAAAGGGCCGGCAGAAGTGATTTGTAACGGAGTCTTTTATTATTAAGTAGGAGGTAGAGAATATGATTACAGTAACAGAACAAGCTGCATTGCAGATTAAAGATATGTTAAAAGCAGAAGAGAAAGAAAGTGGATTCGTTCGTCTTGCGGTACATGGTGGCGGGTGTAGTGGTCTTTCGTATGGTTTAGGATTTGAAGAAGAGAAGAAGGATGACGATACAGTCTTAGAGTTCTACGGTGTGCATATTTTAGTAGACGAAGAGAGTGCACCAATTGTAAAAGGTGTTATCATTGATTACAAGGAATCGATGTTAGGCGGAGGGTTTACAATTGATAATCCAAATGCGATTGCATCATGTGGGTGTGGATCGTCATTCCGTACGGCAACAAACGCCGGTAAGCCAGAAGAGTGTTAAGCCTTGGACTACGATAGTCTAGTCGAAAACTGAGGCGGAGGATTGTTAATTGCACGATTTAGACCGCGCAAAAACAAGTATCGATGGGTATATAAACGACCCTAAAACGTTCAATATACGATTGTGGATACCGACCTTCTTAGCGATGAAATTTAATCGTTAGGGAGGTCTTTTATTTTGGCGTTAAAGAAGAAACAACGGGTTACTAAGGTTAGCGGTAATAGTAAGAGCTACCCGCAACTGACGTTGCAACAGGCGGTAGATATTGTAATATCGGGAAAGCGGGCGGAAGGTTGTCGAGATTTAACTTTGAGAGATTACACGAAGATGTGGCGCTATTTTACGGAGTGGCTAACCGGAAATTATGAGGTGACGTATGTCGACGAAATAGAGACGGAAGTATTCCGAAACTATATCAATTACATGAAGTACGATAAGAAACGTTACGACGGTCATAAGTTTATCGATGCGGACAAGCAGGGGATAGGACTTAGTGATACGACGATAAATATTAACTTACGTACAATACGTGCGTTATTCAATCATTTGTACCGTGAGGAACTTATCGAAGTGAATCCGATGGAGCGCATTAAGTTACTTCGCCAAGACGAGAACGATCTTACGAATTGTTTTACCGATGAGGACGTCAAAGCGATATTACAACAACCCGATTTACGCGATTTCGTAGGGTTTAGGGATTACGTTGGAATAAACGTGTTACTAGATTCGGGATTACGTATACAAGAATTAATGGGGCTACGTGCGGCAGACATTGACTTTCAGACACGGTTTATTACCATACAGTCGGATAAGAGCAAGAATAGACGACCGAGGTTAGTACCGGTATCTACACACGTTACAAAGCTATTGTTGCAGCTTATAGGCGAGAATAAAGCGCATTTCAAGACAGATAGGATTTTCTTATCTAGCTACGGCGAACCGTTAGGGGCGAATCACTTTAACAAGCGGTTGAAACATTACGCGGAGAAAGCAGGAGTAGGGGGCAAGAAGGTAACGGCGCATGTTTATAGGCATACGTGGGCTAAGAATATGATTTTAAACGGTTGTGACGCGTTCACGTTGCAGAAAATCGGAGGGTGATCGGATATACGTACTATGAGGCGTTACATACAGATGGACGTTGAGGAAATGCGTAGAAGTCACGACGAGTATTCGCCATTAACGAAGTTGAAAAGAACGAGGTAAGAAATAAAAAACAAATAAAAAAGGAACGTCCGGCAAAGACGCTCCCTCGGTGGGTAGGTTACGGCAAATAACCAATGATCCCACAACAAAATTTATCGTACCCTTATTATATCCAAAAAAATGGATGTTAACAAGGCTTATTTAGCTATGCCCTTTTCGGTGACATAGTAAGCGATTCTAGCCGGGCGTTCTCTTACGAGGAGGACGTAATCATGCAAGCGGGCCATATCGATAATTTTAAGCATCTGTCGCAGTTCCGTGATCTAAAGGACTTTAATAATAACGTAGAACAGTGGCTAGTTGACGTTAAAGCGGAGTTCACTAAAGCCGAGGTAGTAGCGCTTAAGCATCTTATTCGCTTTGCTGCAAAGGTACCAGGCGTATGTAACGCGAAGATAGGCACGTTAGTATCCGCAACACATAACGATACTATTGGTATATCTCGTAGCTCGTTCGAGAGGATGCTACGCAAAGCGAAGGCTTTCGGATTAGTAGAAGTACACAATACCGCAAAACGTGGGTATCAAGCACATAACGTGTACGTATTTAATGTATACGTAACGGAGAAGGTAGCCAACGAAGTAGCCGAAGAAACGTCGAAAGAAGTACCGCAATCAACGACAATTGACGCACCTATTAAAGCTAATAACCTTACTGAATCTAACAGTATTATAAATAAACGTATGGACGCGCTTGACAGCTCATACGTCGGCGATCATGTTCCTAAGCGATTCACGGATTTAGTGAAATGCTTCTTTACCGATGCTAAAACGATCGAAGAATACTACCGCATTTACCGTATTTCCACGTACTACCTCGAAATGGCATACGATAGCGATGTGTTATTAAACGTTGGCTTAGACGCATTTAAACAGACGATACGTAAGTTGAAAGGCGGTAGGGTTCGTAACACATTTGCGTATTACTACGGAGTGCTGCAACGTAAGTTGGACAAGTTATATTACGAGTTAGTAGGTTGAGCGGTGTCCGGTGTTTCTTCTTTCTCGTACCAAATATACTCGACCGATAAATCGAGTAACTTAGCTATTCGACAAGCGTTTTTTAGAGACGGAGTAGCTCCGCCGACAATATCAGTCATTCTACTTTTTCGCATTCCGATTTTATTGGCAACATGTGAGTATTTTATTCCACGTTCGTCTAATATTTGTCTTAGTCGGCTTTCCATTAATCATGCTCCTTTCGTTTTTATATAGACTATTCGATACTTGTACCGTATAACCTTTATAAAAATAAAAGTTCCAATGTACAGGCATTTTTGTTCCAACTTAGTGGTATATATTACTAAGGTAACTACCAAGGTAGGAACGCACGCAAGTTGACGTATGGTTACCAAGGTAGGTACCACAGTAACTTAGCTTGTACTTACTAAGGTAATGACCTTGGTATCTACCGTAGTAACGTTACCAAGGTAAT
This sequence comes from Priestia taiwanensis, assembly GCF_014638355.1. Taxonomy (GTDB): domain Bacteria; phylum Bacillota; class Bacilli; order Bacillales; family Bacillaceae_G; genus Priestia_D; species Priestia_D taiwanensis. The sequence continues at coordinate 36,835 of NZ_BMFK01000004.1, read as the reverse complement.
AAGCCGTTAAAGGTGTGGTGTAGCAGGGTTTCGAAAAAGTGTTTAATAGGGAGGAGTCAACATGATAGGTGTTGTGTTGTTGGTAGGTGGGTTGGTAATCGTATCACATAGCGTAGAGAAGTATTTGATTGCAAACGGTCATTTGTTAGCTTCGAAGGCAGTTGATAAAGGCGTAAAAGGTTCGATTGTATTACTCGGGGCCTTGGCAATAGCCAAGGCGGTGGAGTTGTTCTTATGATCCAATACCTACGCAACTTACATCGTCAGTATCAACTAAAACAACCGTTAGTCAAAGCTTTTGAATTAGCCGGCGTTTATTTGAAGTATAAAAACGGAGCAGGTAAAGAGCTACACATACTACCGATAATCCATTCGATAAAAGAACACACCGACTACACTACGTACACTTTCACGCTACCCGACGGAATCAATCCGCAGCTATTCGATAAGCACTTGTACGTATTTCAACAAGTATTTGGCGAACATATTTCATTCGACGGGACGGTAAAGCAGTTTACGTTGACTGTAAGAGCGAAAGTTATCGACGTAGAACCGTTCGACTACGATTACGATTCAGTAAGCAGATTATGTAAAAAGGTACTGCTACCGATTTATTGCGGTACTAGTATCGAAGGTACACCGATTATCTACGACATGGTGACGTCACCACATTTACTTATCGCAGGGGAAACGGGTAGCGGTAAAAGTACGCAGTTACGTTCGATACTGACTACGTTAATTTTGCATAACGATCCGTCGCAATTACGCTTATACCTTGCCGATATGAAACGTAGTGAATTTCATTTGTTCCGTAATGTAGCGCATGTGGAAGAGGTATGTAATCGAGTACACCAATTATCCAAAATGATTTTTAGTGTACGCGCAGAAATCGAACGTAGGGGCGACTTGCTAGACGAAGCAGAACTAAGCCATATTGACGATTACAACCGTACCAGAAAGGATAAATTGCCGTACCTTGTCTTATGCATAGATGAAGTGGCATTCCTGAAAAAAGAAGAAGCGATAATGGAAGTAATCGAGGATATATCGGCGGTGGGGCGTGCGTTAGGCGTCTTCTTAATACTATCGATGCAACGACCAGACGCCGACGTACTCGACGGCAAGCTAAAGAACAATTTAACGGTACGCATGGGTTTTAAGTGCGCGGACTTGATTAACTCGAAGATAATCGGAGTACCTGGGGCGGAATCGTTAACGGAGAAAGGACGCTTCTTAATGAAGTCGGTTGAGCTTACGGAAATACAAGCACCTTACTTAGATTTGGAAAAAGCGAAGGTGTTACTTGCCCCGTATAAAGTAACGCCGAAGCCTAAGCAAGTAGATAACGAAGATATACTATTCGAGGCTTTCGACGGAGGTAGTGGGCGATGAATACTAGAGACAAACGTATCCTAGACGACTTGATTCGCTTTCGGTGTTTATCGAGAGACGACATCATCGATTTGCATTTCGCCGGTTTGAAAAAGGCAGTGACCTGTTGCAATAATGTAATGAAACGACTACGCCTTGAAGGAGCGGTCGAAGTCAACAAAGATGGCCGACAGTTTGTATATTTCGCTAAGCCGTCACCGATACGTAGAGACAGTCAGAAAATCCCGCATTTCTTATCGATAGTAGATACGTACAAGAAGATGTGTGCACATAGCAAACCGCGTTCAGTAGCAATAGAACCGAAATACTCGAAAGGGATGTGTGAACCGGATATGTTTGCTATATGGATGAATGGACCATTCCTTATCGAAGTACAACGATCAGTCTACTCGAATAAAGTAATGGAAGCAAAGATACAGCGATACGAACGTTATTATCATTCAAGGGAGTGGGAATTAGAACCGTGGCAGCCACAAGATAAGAAGCAATTCCCGAATATACTCCTAATCACCGAACATACCTACACAATAAACAGTAATCTACGGATCATACAGGAACTAAGTATAGAAGCGTTCATAGAAAAAGTACAGGCGCATAGTAAAACCCCTTCGCGTAGTTAACGGAGGGGTTAATCACTGTAGAGTGATTTAGGTAAGTTAGTCGATGTGTAATTATTACTCATCGGAAAGTGTGACTATTTACAGAAAACCTCACGTAGTTCACGTACCGTCATTTCATCTACCGTTTTGGTGGCGCCGGTTGACGGAATGGTGTGCGGTTGATTGCGTTGTTCTTCCGTAAAATCAATGAGTTGCTCTAAAGCAGCTACTCCTAAACCGGACATCGATGTCTGATTACCGAACCGATCATATATCCGTATAAAACGTTTGACGTGTCTAGGGGTCATACCGAGTTTACATTGACACCAATTCTCCCACTCACCGTGCACTAGATCGTTCTCCTTAACATGCTTTAGCCGTCTACCTATTTCGAATATAGATTCGCCTGCTACCCGTTGGTATGCGTTTATTTCTGCGGTGATCTCGCGAAACGCGACCCCATCGGATGTGCAAATATTGCTCATCGAAAAATGGAGTATGTACTCCGAAATTAAATGTAAGATGGGTGCCCGTTTCGTTCAGTCATGGAAAATGCTACTTTTTACGGAAAAGGCGTTTACATAAGATATCCCAAACGCACACGCAAACGCCGTATCCCTTGTGGGTCTAAGAGTAGACGCACTTTCGATGTGGGACGTCAAGGGAACCTATTTTTAAATGAACCGATGCACTAAATCAGTGCGTAGAGTCCGATTACTAAAAACGGGGCTATATAATGTAGGTTTACGATTATTCAATCGGACTGTATCGGACTTTTACCGTCGTTTTCACGTACTTACTCCGATAGGTAATTTCGAGGCTATTATATGAAGGGATACGATTAGGTAATCGGAGTACATCGGAGTTATAAGTTAGATTTCACCAGGCGCACGTCCTTTCCGCGTGACCCTCCGAACGCTTTCAACGGTTAAATGGGAAGTGGTCAATTTTCGATGTATATAATGAAGTAACGAAAAACAACGACTTCCCAATACTTCACATTTCGTAAGGCACACGATTCAGACGGACGGGCATCTCTGAATTTTTACGGTAGAACTAAAGTGACCGTTTCTCGGTGCATTATATAGAAAGAACGTAATTGTCCGATTATAGTACATTATAGTAAAAACGAGGCGCGCGGATCAGACGGGGACGTCATCGATACTTTTCGGAGTAATCACAACGTTATGTTTTCCGTCTACATAATAGAAGTAATACATATTAGCTATTGTGATTCGTTGTGACTTTCACTAGGTGCGTGTTGGTTATGCGTGACCCTCGCTTTACTTTCGTTTACATTTCGCTAGGCGTACGGTCGAGATACACGCTCACACGTAACTTTTCGGCAACTACGTATTTTATCGACTATATAATGAAAGAACTAGCGTAATGTATGCCGATTTACTTCCGATTAGCAAGTGTTAATTCTATTAAATAACAGGCGACGCGTTCACCACGTAAAGAGTCCGAAAACATCGACCCTGCACTCTGATAAAATAGAGCTAAATAAGGGGCGACAGAAGTTAAGTTGTAGCCTCTGTCGCTTTGTGACTTACATAAATAATTCTAATAACAATGTTAACATAGCTATTACCACCTCATCACTCATCTTAAAAGTTAACTCACAACCTGTTGCTGTTTTCTTAGCTTTAATCTCCATTAATATTCCTCCTATGATTTTGATTCGCAATTATCTCAACCATTTGATAGAAAAATTGCAAGCTTATACTTTAAGAAAATTTTTTGCACAATAAAGAGCTTGAAGTACAAAGTGCATTTTTCGTATGTATAAGCGGAGTGTCGTGGATAAGGGTATTAAAATTAAAATCCCTACACTATAGACAAACTGATTAGGAGAAATACAAGTATAGGTGGAAAAAAATTTAAGTTTGTTTTTGAATAGGGGATTCGTTATTGTTTTTAAGCGCTCATCTACGTCCCTTACTATCGTCCATTTAAGTGTACCTTTACGAACGGGTGATTAACGGTAATAAATACGCCTATTCAGCGTCCATTTAAGTATAAAAGTTACTTAACGAACGTTCATTTAATTTGTTGACTTTTACGAACGATTTCCGTATACTTAAGGTAACAAATTAAGGAAATGCGGAAGGGCGGTAACGATAGTGGGCGAAGTTAGGAAATTCGGATATGTGCGTGTAAGTACGAAGGATCAGAACGAAGGTAGACAATTAGCAGCGTTAAGAGAGTTAGGCATTTCGGAGCGTGATATTTTCATCGATAAGCAAAGCGGCAAGGATTTCGATAGACCGGAATACACTACCCTTAAACGTAGCTTACGTAGAGGCGACGTATTATACATACACGAACTTGACCGATTAGGGCGTAATAAGAACGCTATTCTAAAGGAATGGGCGGAGATAACGCAGGACATCGGCGCAGACATTATCGTTATGAACATGCCGTTACTCGATACGAGTAAGTATAAAGATTCAGTCGGTACCTTCGTAGCGGACCTAGTATTGCAAGTGTTATCGTGGGTAGCCGAAGAAGAACGTAATAAGATACATACGAGACAAGCGGAAGGTATCGCCAATGCCAAGGCGCAAGGCAAGGAGTTAGGCAGACCGAAGGCGGTTATCGATGACGCATTCATCGACGCATACAACCGATGGAAGGCAAGCGAGATAACGGCGGTGCAGGCGATGCGTGACGCCGAGGTAGGTAAGACAACGTTTTATAAGTTAGTGAAGCAATACGAGGAGTCGGTGAAGTAACCGGCTTTTTTTTGCGTGCTTGTTTGAACCCCGCGGGGAGGGATACGGAAATTACTAACGCCCTGCCTGCGAAACATTTCTTCCAGGTTGAAATACCTCGACCCTAATTTTGAAGGGGGGGGCGTATTTTTAGTGAAAACCTTCGTTCTCCTGCACTTTTGGTCCGGCTATCATCAAAACGCTTTGACTTTACACTACGTAAAGGTTCAGTTTAGACCGCATGATAATAAAAAAGAACGCTGAATAAGCGTCCGTAATGTGAATTATTGGTACATCTCTCCTACTTCTTCTACTTTGCTTCGTAATAACGTTCCAATAATTGAGTGCACGATTGCTACGAGTGAAATTCCGATAAGTGTTAACTCAACAGAAGTTAATCCTAGTTTCGAAATCACGAAATAACCCGCGAATGCATGAAGGAATTCGGTAACTATTGAATCTATAATACCGATAATACCCCTGCCTTTTAACTTTTTATCTTTGTACCCAAAGACCTTTAAAATACTGTAGAAAATAAAGGTTGTGATAGGCAACATCACAGATAAAATGAATACGGATGAAATCTTCGGATATGTAATTTCGTTTGGCATCCAATCGCTCAATATCAACATAAGAAACGCTGGTAGAAAGAATGCTAAAATTAATGATAAAATCCCAAGAAATATTGCTTTAGTGTGTTTTGTTTTCTGCTTCATAAAATCTCCTAGATGTTAGTTGTTAATTAGTTTGTGTTGTCTTCGGTGTCTACTATTACTAGTAACTTGTTCATATCTCTTATGTTCAATTCATCCGCAATTTTTTCTAATACTTTTATCGGTATTTGTTTGCTTTTATTGTGATAGAGATCATGGATAGTTGCTGCCCTAACTTCGGTTGCTTCTGATAGCTCCTTCTGTGTTAATCCGCACTTATCTAACTGTTCCTTGAGTAATATTTTTACTTTTACCATTCGAACAACTCCTTTATATTTATTATAAAATAAAATACGAAAATCGTAAATTAATACTTGCTAAATACGAAAATCGTAATTATAATGAATTTATAAATACGAAAATCGTAATTGGAGGCTAGCGAGTAAGTGTGATGTTTGTACGTCGATGGCAAGGGCGTATAAGCAAGCACTTTGAAAAAGGGGTACGTGGTTTTATGGAGCTGAGATGACGGCAATCATCGTCGGTTGCATAGGTTACGGGACAAATCTCCGACTTGCTATCGAAACACCGAACGGAAACGCAATGCAAATACGAAAGGGGTAATCGAAATGGAGAGTATCGAGAAATTCCAAACGTTATTAAGCGAAGAGGATTCAACAACGTACGCAGGGTTACCGCCAGTATTAAAAGCACAATTAGCCGAAGATATCACGGATCGTAGCGTAATTCACTTTGAAGCAAGCCGTCGAGACTACGAAATGAACGGCTGGGCTCACTATGAAATTAACGTGTATATCGAAACAGATAATCATTTGTACTCGGTAAGATATAGTAGCTTCTTTAACGAAACCCAGGCGCGTGAGGTCGTACTCAAAGCGATGGTACGGTACTTTATGTGCCAAAGTGAAGGGTATCGGAAAGAAATCGGTGACTTCGCTAAAGGATTCGACGACGCATTACGGAGGGACGTACGATGAACTGGATGGAAATTCTCGGTGTTGTCTCTACTTCGATTTTAATAGCGGTAATATACGAAAAATACGCAGATTACTTGAAAAATAACTAAGGAGGGAAACGTTATGAAGCTAAAAGCAGGTGATGTATTTCAAATGGAACGTGTATTTCCTATCGACGATATTTACGATACATGTATGTTAGAGGGATGGATGATAAACGAGGAATTGTTCTTCACGGCAAACGATGATTTAATCGGTGTGTATGAGCTGAAAACGTTTCTTGAAACGAGAAACTTAGGTGAAAACTTGCTAGGGATTCACGTTTTTTCGGATAAGCCGGTTAAGGTAGAAACGGTGAGTAAATTCAAGTCTTTAGCGGAATTTCTACTGTACTATGTCAAAGCGAAGTAAAGTGTTATCATTAATTATTAGAAAATTCTATTAAATCAAACTAGAAGACGTCGTCTAATCGGAGCATATAAAGCGAAACCAAAATTAACACCGCAAAAAAGATAACGGAGGGGTGCGCAACTTTAATAGTATGCGCGTCTAAGAATATATAGCGGTAAAAAACGGGAGGAGAATATGTTAATCGCTAACAGGTTCGAAAGTATTTTAGATTCATTAAATAGCAAGATACCGAACGTTGTTATCTCGGAGAAAGTCGGCATTTCAGCAGGAACAATTACGAGGTTTTTACGGAACGGTACCGAAATGAATTTCATTAGTTTATACCGTATTTCTGAATTGCTTTCGGAATACGCAAATGAAGATTGTTCGCACTTCTTAAACGAAAGCTGCATGAACTTAGAGCGACCAGGTAACTGTAAAAAAGCGTTAGAATATCTAGCTGTCAACGGGCGGTCGCCGGAGTTAGGAAGACTACTCGATAAATTAAAAAAGACAACTAACCGTGAAATCCTAGATTGGACGGAAGCGTACAGTATTAATTTGATGTACCTAACCGATGTGCCGGAAGATGAGTTTCTACAGGCAGTTCGTGAATATAAGCCGAAACATCGAGAGACACGCCTTTTTAAACTAGTATTAGAGATTTACTACCACTTTCGCCGTAAAAACTACACAGATATCTTCGAATTGACTAAAGTAGCAAAACGAGAGTTAGAGAAGGTCGAAGATGAATTTCTACATGATTCGTATGAGTGCAGAATTAATTTACTACTTGGTTGTGCTTACTTGTACCATTTGAATAAGCCGAATGAAGCCCGAACTTTATTCCATAAGATAATTAATACGGAGTATAGCACGGGCGTAAAGGCAGGAGCGTACTACCATATAGGAATGACATTTCTATACAAAGATTTTAACTTATGCATGCATTTTATACATAAACACCGAGAAGAAATGTTAAGATTTAATCGAATAGAACAGATTAACAAGGTTGACTTCCAAGACTTCCCGTTCATTGCGAACGTTTGGGACAAACCTTTTACAATAAATAAGAAAACAGATTTAGCCGAGGTAGCTCACTATGAAGCTAAACACGGGAACAGAGAACTAGCTAAGAATATCCTTGTTAACTTAATTCAAGAGAAAGGGGGGAGTGGCTTCCAGTATTATTACCTAGCGCTAGCCGAAAACGATGATAACTTAATGTTAAAGTCGCTTACAGTTTTCCTTAAAGGGGGAAGCAGGTTCTTTGCTCGACTAGCTTACGAACATCTACAGAAAAGTCCACTATTGAAAGATGCAAGTAAAATATTATTCGAAATGTAGGGGGAAACAAAATGAAAAAGATATTATCTATACTAGCTCTTTGTGCAGCATTATTCGGAGCTACTAGTACTACACAAGCAAGTGAGACAACAAATAAAGAAATGTTAAGAATGTATGATCCAGGCGGAGGAACAGTAAATCGTAACTAATTAAGTACCGAGGGGTGGCGAAAGCTACTCCTTTTTTATTTGTCCTTTGATTGCATAAAATGTAAATTTATTAAAATGCTCAATTTTCTAATTATTTACACATTTAGATGATAATGTATGAATATGTTAATAAGTTATTGTCAAAAGGGAGAGATAAACATTGAGTATTGAAGAAATAAAGAACATCGAAAAAGTAGCGAAGGATTACATTTCTACAAGGGACGAAAATCTATTTGCGGAGTTGTACAAGCTCTTACGAAGGGTGTGTCGAAATAGGTTATTGTATTGGAGCGATACCACTTACTTGGCAAATGAACATGATATAACGGCAGTATTCGATGATACCTTATATAAAACACTAGAGAGTTTTACCGAAGGTCATTTTGTACGCTATTTTGCAGTTGCGTTGAAGCGGAATTTCTTCGGTTTGTTACGGAAGCTAAAAACACGACGTACCTACGAAATGTACGAATCGGTTTGGACAGGAGCCGATATTGAGGACGCTGCCACGTTCGATATTATCGCTGACGACTACAATTTAGAAGAAGAAGTTATGAAAACGAAAAAAGCCGATCAACGGAAGTTAATCGACTCTCTTATCGGTCATGGACAGACCTTAGACGCAGAGACGACTGCCATCGTCAAAGCGTTCCTTTCGTATGAAGGTAAACGATTGACTGCGAATGCCATCGCGAATCAATTAGGAATACATCATACGGCCGTATTACGCAAGCTCAAACGCCTTGCCAAGCGTTACGATGAGCAACAATTCGGTGACTACCAAGATTATTTACTACTTGCGCAATAAGTTTGTCTTAATTATAACGTAATGAACTTGTATAGACTACCGAAATTAATCGACAAGCCTGCGCGAAAGTGACGTAAGACTCGTTTTATTAACTGAGAAGTGTGTAATTCCACGTGTTTTCGCGTCATTAATAGTGAGGGGTTACGCAACTTTGCGGAGATTCAATATCGTCGAAGATAAAAAAATAAAAAAACATACGATAAGTCGCGCGATTTTGCGAGTCGCCACGTCCTATAAGATAGGGGATCAAAAAAATCTACAATGCGTTGTGTATTTGTCTGAGGTTTCGCATTATATACAAAGTAGGAGATAAAAAAGTTTACTCTAGACTGCGCGACTTGCTATCCTCACGCATCATATATAGTAGGGGTTATTTTATTCTCTTAGTAAGAATTTGAGTTATTTTGTGTAGTTGAGAGTATAAAAAACAGTTTAAACTCATTAATCGGCGCGGAGTAAAACAAAAGTGTAGAAAAGAATATTAAATAACTATAACGATTACACACTTTTTAAAAACGTGACCAAACTAAACCCTTGCGCCTATCGTTTCGCTACGCTTCACTCGGCGCCGTCTATATCTTTAATTCTATTATCGGTGATACTTTACTCCGATTATATAGATAAGTAATAAGAGATGGCGACGAACGAAGTGAAGGCGCAGGGTCTTTGTTTTACTCCGTGCTAGTTTATAAATTTACGAAAAGGAGAGATAAATCATTGAATACGTTTAACGAAACGAAGACCTTATTTAACTTTTCGCCTATAAGTGAGGCGGATATTGAGACGGCAGAATTACTTCATGGTTGGGTTAATGAGCTACAGGTATACGGAGCAAAACCGAAAGCCCAAGACATTACCTTTGCACACAACATATTCGAAGTATGGAAGCGGCCCGAAGTGTTGGATCGTCCGGCAATCGTAGCAGCACCGCCCGGCTTCGGTAAGTCGACTATGTTATCGATATTCCTTCGTTACATGGTACGTACTTATCCGGATACATTCGGAGCTATCATCGTTAAAGAACGCCTTGACGACATAGAGAGACTAGCGACTTACATTAATCATGACTCCACCAATTATGCGCGGTTGGTACGCCGAAATAACTACGCTTATTCTATTCGAGGCTTCGACGACTCTATTATGACGCGAGAGCATTATGAGGAACAATTTACAACACAAGCAAACTATAACGTCGTTATCATGACGACTAAACAATTTGAGTTGCAAGTGTTAAAGGATAACTTAAATACATTTGCTTCGTTCAGGGACGGAGGGGAAAATAGACGCCCAAGACGTACGTTAATTATCGATGAGAAGCCGAGTTTAACCGTACCTTATCAACTAACTTCGAGGGAATTAAATGAGCTAGTCGACGATATACGAGCGTGTAGCTATAGGTCTAGCGGTAGGATAAAACGGTACTACGAAAAAGCCCGCCAATTAATCAATAAGCTACGGGATCAAATAGAAGCGACTGACGTTGTCGAGCGCGATCGTATTACTCCAGTCGAGCGTCATTACGTACTCCCCCGCGAATTATTACGCCATTTCGCAGGCGTACATAGTATCGAAAAGCTCACTAGATTACGAGCGTTTGAATACGTAACTAGATGCGGGGGGTTGATCTCTGTACGAAGTGGAATAGTTAACATCCAAGCTACCCGTAAGATGCACTACGAGTGGACACAGTTTAATAGTTTCGTCTTAGACGGAACGGGGCGGATTGATCCCGAATATGCAGGCGATGACTTTTATTTAATGGAACCAATCGAAAAGCCGGACTACTCAAACGTAACTTTCCACGTATGTAAGGATTTTAACTTATCAAAGGCAAGCATAGAAAGCGACCTTCACGCCCTAGATACGATTACCGATGAATGTAAGCAAATCGCAGAGAAGCACGAAGGACAAGTCTTAATTGTCACGTATCAGCAGTACAAAAAAGAGCTAGAATATCGATTAGATGATGAAATCCGAGCAGGGAAGATACGTATAAAACACTTTGACGGCGGGCGAGGTTCCAACGAGTATACAACGGCTAACACGGCTATTTATATCGGGAACTTACACAAAGGAGAGCTATATTATCCATCGAAGGCACAGGCGACCGTAGGGGACAGGCTAGGCGTTGAGTTGTCGCCGAGATATGAAGTGAATAGAAACGGTTTGTTCTTTAAAGACCCCATAGTCGAGGCTTATAAAAAGCTAGATATGGCAGTAAATACGATTCAAGAGACGAACAGGTTAAGGGCTAATCAAAAGGACGAAGAAGTCAATTTCTACGTCTTCAATAAGGACGACGATATGATTAAACACATAACAGACTCGTATGAAGGATGCGGGGTCATTCCGTATAGAACTAGCCAAAAGTTAACGGGTAAGAAGACGGCAGCGGATACTATAATCGACTTCTTTAGAGAGATGGAGACAGGCGCTACAGTTAAACAATCGTATATCTATCAGTCTCTTGAGTTAGAAAGAAGTACATTTAATAAAGCAGTTCAAACTGAACGAGTTCAAGGCGTTATGAAGGAGTTAGGCATTAGTAAGATGACCCCAGGAGCGAAATTCGTAAGGGAGGCGGTTTGATGGGAACTATGCCACGTGGCATAAATTACCGACATCCAGGCGAAGGGGCTATCGAGTTTGCTATGCAGTATATGGAGGGACTAACGAGGGCAAACGCACTCCCCGTAATTCAGTCATTAATGAAAGGTAACTTACACGACCGAACGGATAAACGTATAAAAAGGTGTGTGTACTGCGGTTATTACTTTCGAGACAAGACTAAACCCAACAACAGTAAGAATTGCGGGCAGGGTTGTAAGACCGATTGGGACACAATGCAGCGAGCGAAGAAACGTGCGGATACGGCGTTATTAAAGCCGAAGAAGCCTAAAAAAAGTGATTTCGGACATGCGTGGATGCTTGAATACCCATTTTATTCGCCGGAAGAAGCAATGTTTCGTTGGAAATGGAGATATGAAGTGCCTAAGGCTCATTATAAGTTGGAAGAGATTCAAGGAGCAAGATATAGATGTGAAATGATGGGGGGGAGACGGAAACCTAAACGAATAGTGCCGTACTCCGGCAGTGAGCCTCAATAAATTTAGCCACAGTAGATTTTATATATAGGGAGAGACAAACACCTTATTTTTTAAGGTGAAAGTAAGAAAAGGAGGTAAAACGATGGAAAATGAGTTATTCCGTGCAGTTCGACTATATAAAGAAATGACCCAACATGAATTTGCAAAGTATTTAGAGGTTTCTCACGGTACAATTGGACGAATTGAACAAGGTAGTTTGAAAGTTACTCCCAATGTGAAGGCAAAGTTAATTAGTAAATTTGAGCTTACGGACGCCTTTTTCGATTTCTTCGAGAACTACAAGAGACTATCACAATTATGTCTTAACTAGAAGGAGTGGTTGAGTGAGAGAAGCGGTAGCAATAATACATCTACGAAGCGACGTTAAAGTAGGGCTAGTCGTATGTTGGCAAGTAGTAGATACGGAGACAGGCGTAATCATTAGAGATTACGCTTATTCGCGTTACAACTACGAAATCATTAAGTCTGTAGCCGATGTGATGCAACAAGTAATGACGGTTTGCCGAGAGTTTGATTTGAAATTAGTAGACATACAAGTGAAGCGAGGTGTTACGTATGCAGACAGAGAAAGTTGAGTTGTACCGTGAGGAAGTCAACGTTTATTACGGTAACTACGGTACAGTACCGGAGAAAGAAATAATGATTCATTACAACGACGGATCGTACGAATTTGTGGAGCCAACCGTTGAATGCGACGAAGACGACGCAGAATACGAAGATGGATATAAAGAGTCAGATGACGAGGATGAAGAGTTTCTATATTAAAAATAACGGAGGGAATTATTCATGAAACAATACAAAGATATTTATATGTTAGAGAACGGAACGGTCGACGGAAGCTATAGATACGCAGGGCACATATACTTGGTAGCGGAACACGCAGCGGACGAAATTGTTAATGAAAAGAAGGCTCTTTTCCCGTTTGATACTGGATTAATGCAAATGAGAACACAAGCGGATCAGCTTTACTCACAATTCCAGGAAGAAGAATCTGTAATTAAAAAGAATGTACGTCTAACTGACGTTGCTAAGAAGGATGATATTCGAGAGCTTACTGAGAAATTCGATAAGGACTTCGCAGATTTACAAAAACGTTATAAAGAAACTCTTGAGTCGCGTTTAGAACTGGCGAAGAAAGAAGAGAGTCTAGTAAATCTTAAATCTAAGCCTCAATTTGATGCCGAGACCATTAGACAGGAAGCGGGAATAATTGTTACCGAAGTAATTATGGGAACTAGCCTATCCGAGACTGTTTCTTATTTAGAAGGAAAACTTGAAAATATGGATCGTGAGTTAGCACGTGAGCTATTATCTCATTTTCCGACGATTAAAGAAGCAATTGAGAAAAGCATTGCAAAAACGCCTTCAGCTCATATAAAAGGGGTAGGAAAAGTTCGAGGTCTATATGAGAAGTTAAAAGCCGCATCAATCGGAGAAGCAGAAGCGAAGGTAAATTCGAAAGTCGGAATATACACGGCTATCTTACAACAATCGGGAGATTTATTATGGCAATGGAGACGTAAAAAGTTATTGCAGGAAGGAACATTCAGAAGAAGTGTTCTTGGTTAAGAAATAGAAAAATTGAGTTTTAAGGAGTCGCTAATTGCGGCTCTTTTTTATTTTAATAGACAACTGGAGGGAAACGAAATGAACAAAAACATGAACAAATTAGCGAAAGTAATGGATAAGATTGCGAAACATCCGAAAACTGATGCAGCAGGACTATCCGAATTATTACTTGAAGCGATGCCATTAATCACGGCAGAAATTAAGGTCATTGAGCGAGGTTACTCACAAGCAGATGAAATCAAAGAGATGCGTACGTTTTTAGCGAAGGAACATCGCTTAATAAAGTACGATATGTCACGTACTACTGAGCGTAAGAAACGTGGTGGTAATCGTGGATGAGCGTATCCAGGTCGAAATATCTGCTGAAATAGATAGACTAATAGGCCCTCTGAAAAAGGCGTCAAAAGCCTTAGATGATTTTCACGATAACGTTAAGAAGTCTATACCTAAACCCGACACAGACAACTTTAAGGACGGTATCCAGGAGGCAGTTAGCGCAGCGAAACAAATGGAAAAAGATATGAGCAACCTACGACTAGGTATCGCTTCCGCCTTTGCACCGTCTGCTATTTCCGGGGCAGGCGCTTTATCGGTTGGACTAGGAGCCGTAGCAGCTTCGGCAGTAGCGGCGGGTAGTGGTTTAGCATTACTAGCAACTGTTGCCATTCCTGTTTTCGGTGATTTAGCCGACGGGTACAAAGAAGTCACAAAAGCAGAAGAAGCGTATGCCAACGCAGACACTGCGAAGGAGAAGGCCAAAGCATTACAGGAGCTCGAAAAGGCGTACGCGGGAATGTCGGAAGCTCAACGAACGACCACGAAAGAGATGAAGGCGTTTGGAGAATGGTACAGTGGATTCGCTAAACAATTTGAAACGCCTATCCTAGAAACATTCGTCAAGTCGATGCACAGTGCGCGAGGTTTGCTCACTAGTTTCGAAGGCACAATCGGCGGATTAATCCAGGGTGTAGGGGAGTTATTCGACGCATTTAACGCCAACCTCCAAGCACCCGACGTTCTCGACTTCTTCGAATTTATGGACGTATACGCCTCCGATTCGTTAGTTGCTTTAGGCAAAACGTTCGGAAATGTATTTATGGGTATTATGAACACACTAGCGGCATTTTCTCCTGTTCTCGATACCATAAACGGCGGGTTAGTATCGTCTTCGCAGTCCTTCCGGGATTGGTCAGCTGGTTTAGAGAAAAGCGAAGGTATGAAGGCTTTCCTCGATTACGGTATGACGAACCTACCTAAATTCATGAATATACTTGGCGGATTAGGTAGCGTATTTGTGTCAGTTGTCCAAACGTTAGCACCTTTAGGCGCCGCAATGTTGACGGTAGGCAGTGCGATAGTTGACGTATTTAAAAGCGTAAACCAAGCGATACCAGGCTTCGATAAGTTAGCGGTGGCAATAGGTGGTATGGCCGCAGCATGGTATCTATTACCGGCTAATGCTTTACGTATGTGGGCGGTAGCTCTTACGGGAATAGCAACCCTAGCACCACATATCGCCAAGGCCTTCCAAGAAAACGGTACGCAAGGATTTAGCGAAGCAATAACTAACATCGTATCGAGTATTAATACGTTCTTTACGGAACAGTTACCGACGTTGATTCCGCAAGGGCTTGCGATGGTAATGACGATTATTCAAGGTATTGGAGAGGCACTACCTCACATCATTAACGGGGCGATTCAGATTATAGGCGCCTTAGCAAACGGCATCGTACAGAATTTACCGATGATCCTGGAAGCTGCGTTAACAATTGTCCTTGGGCTTACTAATGCAATCTTAACGAGTTTACCGCAGATTATTGAGACGGCGACTACAGTAATGCGTAGCTTTATCGATGGTTTGGTGGGAAAACTACCGGAAATCATAAACGTGGTTATCGAAATGGTGACGATGTTTATTAATACGTTGTCTGAGAATTTACCGTTAATACTCGATGCAGGCGTTGAAATGCTTATGCAGATTGTTGACGGAATCGTAGATAGTCTTCCTCAGTTAGTTGACGGGGCTATTCAAATTGTAGATTCTCTACTTAAAACGTTAATGGACAACCTACCAGGCATACTATCGATGGGTGTTAAGATTCTCCTTAAAATCGTTGATGGTATCGTACAAAATCTTCCTAAGATAGTAGAGTCGGCGGGTAAATTAATCACAACCTTAATTCGCAGGTTATCCGATTCGTTGCCGGAACTCCTTTCGATGGCGGGCGAGATGATCGGTGAACTTATCGTAGGTTGGATTGACATGTTACCGGACGTTTGGATTGCTATAGGTAAGATTGCTACATCGGTTATCAAAACCATTAGCGAAATTGATTTGTTCGATATCGGCGTAGATATTATCGAAGGTCTGATTCGAGGGCTTGGTTCGATGGCGGGTAAATTATTGAAGAAAGCGGGCAGTATGGCGTCGGATGTACTCGGTAAATTTACAGGCATCTTCAAAATCTTCTCCCCATCTCGCGTAATGCGTGACTTAGTCGGTAAGAACATCGTTATAGGTATGATTAAAGGTATCGATACGATGAAAGGCGACTTAATGCGTACGACGGAAGAATTAGCAGGGATTATGTCACCGGAAAGACTGAACGCTAGCTTAGACGTGAACTCCAATATAGGCATAGCACAGTCGTCAGTACGAGATATGAGAGTAATAGATTCGCACGGTGGTAGCACATATCAACCGCAGCAATCTATAACGCAGTATGTAACGGTAGAGGTATCAGAACAAGAAAGTGCATCGACCATATTACGAAAGACGAGACAGACCATGCAGGACATGGCGTTAGGTCGAATGGGCGGAGCTTATTGATGGCATTAGGAACGGTTATCTTAGCGGGTATCCGTTCTTTTTATTTTACAAACGAAAGGGAGCAAGATAATGCGTACAGAAACGAAGGTAAAACAGTTAATCCGCGCTACATGTGCCGGTTATACAACAAAAGGGGGCAACTGCTTATATAAAGGAAGTTGTCCGTTCTTTAATGAGCAGGAGTATCGTGATAAAACGATCCCATTCGAAAGTAAACGATGTAGTTATTTCGAAACACACGTATTACCAGGTGACACCGAGTTACACGCGATTTACTTCAACGATAATACGCAGAGTGGAAAGGTGTGTGTGGAGTGTAGTGGTCATTTCATCACTACCGGTAATCGGGCGAAATATTGTGATGGATGTCGGGAGAGGGTACGGAAGAGACAGATAAAAGAATCCGTACGTAATTACCGAAAGAGGACAGGTTAATAAGGAGTAGTTTGTAATACGATAGGGCGTATAGAATCGTATTTAAACGGCTATTCCTTCGATTGTAGCCTGCTAATTACAACCTCTATATAATTAGTCGACTATTAGTATTCTAACGGGTAAAAGTATTACCTATTGTATTACGTTAAATGGCGGGTCTTCCTTAATCGGGAGACTCGCCTTTTTTTGTTTATATGTGGATAAAATCGAAAACTTACTCACAAAAACGCTTGTACATACGTGAAAGTTTGGGTAAAATGTGGATAACGAGGTACATCGTTGAGGATAAGTGGTGTACACAATCATATTGAACGGAAACAACCCAGCAAAAGTGGGGGAAACACTGATACTACTGCGTTTTAGTCTAACGTAAACTGACCGTGTAATTTACAATTGATAATCCAAATGCGATTGCATCATGTGGGTGTGGATCGTCATTCCGTACGGCAACAAACGCCGGTAAGCCAGAAGAGTGTTAAGCTATTAAGAGAATGCCGCTATGATAGTAGTTATCATAGCGGCATTTTTTATAAGAAAAAGGAACAAGGAAGCATAGTGTCGAATTTCCTCTTGGTATCGAAGAGAATGGAGGAATAATTATGATTTTACAACGAATTAGCTTAGTAACAATTGGTGCATACAATTTACCTGAGCTTCGAAAGTTCTATCAATCTTTAGGCTGGAAAGAAACAGAATTTAGTTCAGATAAGTATGCAGCATTTAAGACAGCAGGTATTATGTTAACGTTATTTCCGATTGAAGAGTTAGCGAAAGATGCTGGTGTGCCGCTTGCACAAGATAAAGAAACATTCCGTGGTGTCACGTTTGCTATTAATGTAGACAAGATAGAACAAGTAGACATGATAATTGAAGAGGTTCGTCAAGGTGGCGGGAAAATCTTACGTGAACCAAGTGATGCATTTTGGGGTGGGCGTACTTCTTACTTCGCTGATTTAGAAAATAATCTATGGGAAGTAGCGTGGAATCCAGATTCTATCTTTGATGAAAGAGGCGCGATGCTCGCATTTTAACGAAGAAAGTCCCTTTAACTTTTTCAAGTTAAAGGGACTTTCTTCGTTATTGTTTTACTGTTTTCATGAATGATGTAATACCAATTAATATAGCTGAAACAATACTAATTGCGAGGAATAAGTAACCAATAGGTAGTAAGAAGAATGGTTCGACAAGTGTACCATCTGGAGCTACTTCGGAACCAATGAGTTGAAAGCTAATCATACAAGCAATTGTAAGAAGTAGTGGAATACCGATAAATAAATATTTTTTCTTCATGTTAAAACCTCCGATAGTAGAGTGAATTATTTAGTCTGTCAAAAAATAGTTAGTTTAAAAAACGTGATGCTTCATCACATACTTTGTAAAGTAGTATGTTTGTATAATACATAATTATTTATTGTTTTTCAATATATAATTATTAAAAAGGAATATAAAAAATGTTTGGTAAAACTAAAAAAGTACCTCTCTGTATTGTTCAGAGAGGTACTTTTTTAGTTGAAATTCCGTACTGCGGGAATGCTTATGTATGCATATAGTGCAAATAGGATAACGAAAATAGCTCCAGTAGCTAAAATATACTGAATGCCAATTCCTGTGTATAAAACGATAGAGGTAAGCCCATATGACACCGGGATAAGCCCCATGGAAGAAAGCATCATTAAGCTCATGACGCGTCCCATCATGTTCTCACTTACAATCATTTGTAAGATTGCCATCATTGGAATAGCCGCAGCGGCGACGGATATACCAAATAATACTCCCATTCCTAAGGACATCCATAGTGTACTTGTAAAGCTTAACGCGAAGAAAAACGCTCCGGCTAGTAGTAACATGGTGAGACAGAATATACCACGCTTTTTCTTGAGTCGTAAGAGAACTACGCCAATCGCGCCAATTGCCATCCCAACCGCAACTGAACTTTCTAAATAACTGAATGTAACAGAATCTCCGTTTAAGACATTTTTCGCAAAAAGTGGAAAGCCGATTTGCATCGGACCAATTAAGAATAAATTAATGAACACGCTACAAAATAATAACGCAGAGATGAAAGGTGATTCCTTGACATATAGGATTCCTTCTTTAATGGATGTGAGCATACTTGTTTCTTTATCAGATGTGATTTCTTTCTTCGGTAATTTCATGAAAAAAATACAAATAGCTGATAGTAGAAGAAGAATTGCCGACATCGTGAATACTGTTTCATATGTACCAAGTTTAATCATAAATCCAGCAATAATTGGACCGATAATTAAGCTCGACTGATTTGTCATTTGTGTGATTGAATTTGCTTCTGTTAGCTGATCTTTTCGAATAATTTCTGGAAGGATAGACCCGTCTGCTGACCAGAAGAAAGCATCTAATATCCCGAACATAATGCCAAAAAGGGTGAATGTAAGAAGAGATAAGGTATGCTGTTGAAGCAATAGAATTAATCCAAGCACTAATAACATACGAAAAATATTGGATGTAACCATAATGCGGTTTTTTGGGAATTTATCTGCGAGTGCCCCGCCAACAATCATAAGTAATAGACGTGGGACACTTGTCGCAACTAATACAATGCCAAGTGATGCCTCTAAGTTTAATGTTTTGACGATGTACCATGTTTGAGAAAACGTGAAAAAAGAAATGGCAATCCCTGATAAGAGAGCACCTAACCATAAAAATAAGAAGTTTTGGTTTTTTAAAATAGAAGCTTTTTCTATTTTTAATGTATTGTCGTACGAATTTTGCATATGTAATCCTCTCTTTATCGAAATAGGCCAAAGAGTGATAGAACTCTTTCATTTGTGCAACAAAAAAAGTGCGATAAGAATATTATCACACTTTTTAAACGTTTAATCAATTTTTGTTCTATTTTAGAACATGCTTGAGCTATGCATCGGTTGAAGCTTTGCTTTTGGATCGATATGTGCTTTTGCATTGTTTACGGCTGTTGGTGCCTCACCGAATCCACATGCAATTAACTTTACTTTGCCTTCATATGTACAAATATCACCAGCAGCATAAATACCAGGGATGTTTGTTTCCATTTTTGAATTAACTAAGATGGAGTTCTTTTGGATTTCTAATCCCCAATCTTTAATCGGTCCTAATGAAGAAACGAAACCGTAGTTTACGATTACATCGTCTACGTCGATTGTTTCTTGTGTACCTGTACCTACTTCTTCAATGACAACTTGTGTAATGTTGCCTTCACCAATAAGTGCATGAGGTACGTAAGGTGTTTTAATTTCTATTTTTGAATTTAATAACGTCTCAACAGAATGTTCGTGCGCACGGAATTTGTCACGACGGTGAATGATTGTTACTTTTTCTGCGATTGGCTCTAACATTAATGCCCAGTCTACAGCAGAGTCCCCGCCACCGAACACAACGACTTTCTTGCCCGCGAATTTGTTCATATCATCTACAAAGTAGTGAAGGTTTGCTTTCTCATATTGAATAGCATTATCAAGCTCAAGACGACGAGGTTGGAATGCCCCGTTTCCAGCTGTAATAATAACTGATTTAGAATAGTGTGTTTGTTGATTTGTTGTTAATTTGAATGTGCCATCTTCTAATTTTTCAATTGTACTTACAGATTCTTCAAGGCAAATAGTAGGTTCGAACTTTTTCATTTGTTCTTTTAAATTATCTACTAGTTCTTGTGCACGTACTTTTGGAAATCCTGCAACATCATAAATGTATTTTTCTGGATATAATGCAGAAAGTTGTCCACCAAGTTGTGGCAAGCTCTCGATAATTTTCACAGATGCTTGTCTCATGCCACCATAGAAAGCAGTAAATAGACCTGTTGGTCCACCGCCGATAATTGTAATATCATAAACCTTCTCTTGCATATATATACCCTCCCTAAATTATGTAAGCATTTTCTACATGTAAATCATATCATAAGTTACAGGAAATAGCTTTGCAAAAAGGCGTGACTTTTCATAAAATTTCCTAGCATACAGCAAGGATCCATCGCTCACACTATAAAAAAGATATAAGGAAGATTTTCATCTATTATGAGGGGTTATTATCGTATAATTCATTTGCACAGTATAGATAGTGTTTTTGTTGGAATTATCTATATTTTTCTAGAATGCAGATAATAGAGAAACTACTTGAAATATTAAGGGAAAATGACTAATATGTAATATAGAACTTGTTAATTTTTTGTGACAATTTTGTACGATTGCGTAATGTATGTATGTTAAACATAGGTCGATAGTCTTTCAGTGACTTCTTATGTTTATAATTTCACAATCTTTATTAATTTAAAAAAAGGTGGTTGTATGACGGTGAATAAGCCAAAAGTCGTTATTTTAGGTGCAGGATATGCAGGACTAAAAACAGCAGTAGATTTACAAAAGAAGTTAGGAATAAATGAAGCAGCAATTACATTAGTAAATAAGAACAGCTATCATTATGAGTCAACTTGGTTACATGAAGCAGCAGCTGGTACATTACACCATGACAAAATGTGTGTAGATATCAAGAGTCTTCTTAACTCAAAAGTAACGTTTGTTCAAGATACAGTAACTGATATCAAAAAAGACGAGCAAAAAGTCATCCTAGAGAACGGTGAATTAGAATATGACTACTTAGTTGTATCGTTAGGATTTGAATCAGAAACTTTTGGAATCAAAGGTTTAAAAGAGCATGCCTTCTCAATTGCTAACATTAACGCATGCCGCGAAATTCGTGAGCACATGGAGTACATGTTCTCTAAATACCGCACAGAGCAACGCGATGAGTTATTAACAATCGTTGTTGGTGGTGCTGGATTCACAGGTATCGAATTCTTAGGTGAATTAGGAAATCGTATTCCACAATTATGTGAAGAGTATGCAGTACCTCGTGAGAAAGTACGTTTAATCTGTGTAGAGGCTGCACCAATGGTATTACCAGGATTCGATTCTGATTTAGTGGAATATGCAGTAGCTCACTTAGAGAAAAAAGGCGTAGAATTCAAAATCGGTACAGCAATTAAAGAATGTACACCAGAAGGTATCGTTGTAGCAAAAGGTGAAGAAGTAGAAGAAATTAAAGCAGCTACAGTTGTATGGGCAGCAGGCGTACGCGGTAGCTCATTAGTAGAAAAAGCTGGATTCAATGCAGTTCGTGGCCGTGTGATGGTAACGGGTGACTTACGCTTACCAGAAGATGACAAAGTCTTCATTATCGGTGACTGTGCAGCAATCATGAACCCAGAGAACGACCGTCCATATCCACCAACAGCACAAATCGCGCTTCAAGAAGCAGAAGTATGTGCGAAGAACGTAGCAGTATTAGTTCGTGGTAAAGGTGAAATGACTGAGTTCAAGTTCGACAACAAAGGTACAGTATGTTCATTAGGTCATGACGATGCAATGGGTGTTGTATTCGGTAAGAAGATCTATGGCTGGAAAGCTTCATTCATGAAGAAAGTTATCGACAACCGTAGCTTATTCTTATTAGGCGGCGCTGGCTTAGTAATGAAAAAAGGTAAATTCAAGGTATTCTAATTTAAATATGATAAAAGCAAGCTTCTTTCTTAGAAGCTTGCTTTTTATTTGACGTTTCTTTCCTAAATTTCGTACACTTAGGGAGTAGTAAGGGGAAAAAGGGGTTGGTTATAATGACAATGAGCATACCAGTCGTGATTTTATCAATGGTATTGTTTTTTGTGTTGTTTTTTGGAATTGGTTTTCTATTAAATATGTTATTACGAGCAACGTGGGTAATGGTTATTATTTATCCGATTGTAGCTCTTCTTTTTATTAGTACAGTCGAGTTAAGTAATTATTTCACAAATCCATCTGATTCCTTTGTGGAATTGAAGCAAACGCTAGTTGGACTTGCCTCAGCTGATATTATAATTTTGGCAGCTGGTATGGGTGGTGCAATTGTATCGGGTATCGTTATTCGTATGTTGCGAAATCGAGGTTATCAAATGTTTTAGACTCTCTTTCATGAAAGAGAGTCTTTTTGTGTATAAAATAAACTCCTTTTGTTCACATTAATGGTGGATAGGAGTGTTGATAGTGAAAACAATCATAACAAAGACGTGTATTCGCGTTGGAATGATTCTTTTGTTGTTATTAGCTGTGTTAACTACTTTGCAGTCTATTACAGGTGTAACAAAAGAGGATATCCAACAGTGGTACGAAGAAGAGCTACAACCAACTTTCGCCAAAATCGGCTTAGCGAAGTTACGTAGTGTAGAAGTAGTAGGAATGGATGATGTAGAGCAAAAGACTCAGACAGACGTACCACTCGAACAAGCGATTGATTGGTCGAAATATCCAACTGCAGAAGTAGTGGCAACAGGCTATACAGCAGGATTTGAATCAACTGGAAAGTATCCAAATAATCCAGCGTACGGTATTACATATTCTGGTTTGAAAGTGAAGCGTGATTTATATTCAACAATTGCAGCAGATTTAAATGTATTTCCGATAGGCACGATATTATTTATTCCTGAGTATGGATATGGTGTCGTTGCGGATAAGGGCGGTGCAATTAAGGGGAATAGACTTGATCTTTACTTTGACACAGTGAAAGATGTATATGAGCAGTGGGGAAAGAAGCAAGTGACTGTATATATTGTAGAACGAGGAACTGGCAAACTTACAGAGGAAGCACTAACAGAATTAAATGAACAAAAATCGATGCAAGTGTTTAGACAACAATATACGAAACGCGTAACGAAAAATTAGTCCTTAGGAATCTAAGGGCTTTTTTCGTGTGGATAAATGAATACTTTTAAAATAGATTTCGTATACCTTTATATAAACGTAAAGGTGGTGTTTAAATGGATAATTCGAAACAAGAGATTACCGTGGATAACTTAGAGCAAGGGAGTACGGCGGATAACTCGGAACAAGGGAAGGCAGAAGAAGTATCTCTGGAACAAGCAATTGATTTGTCGAAGTATCCGACTGCGAAGGTAATTGCAACAGGGTATACAGCAGGAGCCGAATCAACTGGAAAGCGTCCTGGTGATCCGGCATATGGTATTACATACTCCGGTGTAAAGGTAAGGAGAGACTTATACTCGACGATTGCTGCTGATCTAAAGATATTCCCAATTGGAACAATCTTATTCATTCAAGGTTACGGTTACGGTGTTGTTGCGGATACTGGTGGTGCAATTAAAGGGAATAAGATTGATTTGTATTTTGAGACGGTACGAGATGTATATGAAGACTGGGGCATGAAAGAAGTAACTGTGTATATCGTGGAACGAGGAACAGGCAAACTTACAGAAGAAATGTTAACGGTGTTAAATGAACAGGAGTCAATGCAAGTGTTCCGCCAGCAATATACAGATTGAATAGTGAAAGTGAGGTTCTTTACGATGAAAGAGCTTTTTTATAGAGGGAAATCAATGATTTAACATAAACTTCATAGATTTTTAGAAAAATTTAAATTATAATAAAAATCAAAATGATGGAGGTGTTTAATGTGTTTCATATTCAAACAGAAATTAGTCGTCACACAGAACATGAAGTAGTTGTAGTTGGTTTATTTGATCAAGGTAAAGGTTTTTCTGCAAATGTAGAAGAAGTAAATATGCTATTAAATGGTCAGTTGCAAACGTTATTAGAAGATGGGGATGTTTCAACGAAGAAACATGCTATCTCTAAAATCCGCACATTGGCAAATGAAACAATTAAACGTTTCTATTTTGTTGGACTTGGCAAGAAAGAAGCTTGTAGCACAGAAGTTGTGCGTGAAGCTTTCGGAGCATTATTCCAAGCATTGAAGGTAGCGAAGTTAACCGAAGTAACAGTTCTAGCTGATTCATTCATTTCAGATAAGGTAGACGTATTAGATGTTGCACATCTTCTTGGACAAGCATTACCGATGAGTACATATACATATGAAGGATTCAAAACAAAAAAGAATGAACAAGTAGATGTAGAGAAAGTAACAATTATTAGTGCTGCAGATAAAGAAGAGATTGGAGCTGCATTGCAAGTAGGAGAGATTTACGGTCTTGCAGTGAATTCAGCACGTACATTAGTGAATACACCAAGCAATAAGTTAACAGCAACAGACTTAGCGAATTATGCAGTCGAACTTGCGAAGAAGTATGATATAGAATACACAATTGTGGAAAAAGAAGAAATGCAAGAGCTTGGTATGGGTGCCTTATTAGCAGTAAACCAAGGCTCAACAGAACGTCCGAAGATGATTGTCCTTAAATATCAAGGAAAAGAAGAATGGACAGATGTTATTGGTCTAGTGGGTAAAGGAATTACGTTCGATACAGGTGGTTACTCGTTAAAACAGCCGCCTAGCATGATTGGCATGAAGACGGATATGGGCGGTGCTGCTTCTGTATTAGGAGCAATGGAAATTATTGCTCAAACACGTCCGGAGCAAAATGTCCTTGCAGTTATTCCATCAACGGATAACATGGTAAGTGGTCATGCGTTCAAGCCAGATGATGTGATTACGTCATTAAGTGGAAAAACAATTGAAGTATTAAATACAGATGCAGAAGGTCGTCTAGTATTGGCGGATGGCGTAACATACGCGAAGCAATTAGGTGCAAACTATCTTGTTGATGTGGCCACATTAACAGGTGGTGTAATCGTGGCATTAGGTAACCATACAACTGGTGCGATGACAAATAATGAAGCACTGTATGAGCAAGTATTAGAAGCTGCGTTTGAAGAAGATGAAGATGTATGGCAATTACCGATTTTTGACCGTGATAAAGAGCGTGTTCGAGGTAGTAAAATTGCAGACTTAAATAATTCACCTGGTCGTGAAGGGCATGCTGTAATGGGCGGTGCTTTTATAGGTGAATTTGCAGAAGATACGCCATGGGTACACTTGGATATCGCTGGCACTTCTTCAACAAAATCAGTATCTAAATTAGGGCCTGTTGGTGGAACGGGTGTTATGGTCCGTACATTAGCAACATTAGTAGAGCGTTTCGAGAAATAAGCAACGAAGAAGAGGGATGAATGTATTCATTCCTCTTTATTTTACGTAAGGTTTGCACGTTGCATATGGAATAAGAAATGTTCGTATTCCGCTTGAGTAAGGAGCAATTTCGTAGAGTGGAAAAAAGACAACAATTCCTTCTTCTGTTAAGTAAAAGGAAAAGGTGTTTTTCTGTTGGACGGTTTGAACAGCATTTGGAAAATAAATAGACGGATTTTCTTGAATTTGTTTCGTAATTTCATTTGTAATAAAAGTTTTGCACGATGCGCCGTTATGGAATAAGTCTTCCAACGTAAGTTCATGAGCATTTTGAATATCAATTGTGTATGCTTTCCACGTTGTCATGCCATGCGCTCCACCTGTATATTGATAGAAAGAAAGAACAAAGCTTAAGAAGCGCCCTTTATTTAAGCTAATCTGATAGGTGACTTTTCCTTCAAATGGACGAAAAGGGAGGTTATTTTTGTTGGCTTCTATATATGCTTTTTTTGCAGCACGTTGTAACATATATTTAAATGAATGGATTTCATTTCGCATATGTTTATTGAGCTTTCGTTGTAATTTCTCATCCTTTATACGTGAGAAAAGAGGGATATTAAGTTCATAGGAGAGAACGGGTGTTTTTTGTGATTCTGTTTTTGTTGTGACAGAAACAGGAGTATCACTTTTTCCAGAAGCGGTTGATGTGAATAAGAAGAAGCATAAGAGTGCATAGATTATTTTTCGTAACAAGAGAGTGCCTCCTTTTTGGATGGGGTATGTTAGTAGTTTGGGGAAAGAAGACAATACTATACGAAGAGGTGGAGAAGATGGAACATACATTATTAGGTGCGTTAGGAATTGAAGTAAAAGAAATAACAGATGGCAAGGTAATTGCAACAATGCCAGTTCATGATGCAACACGTCAGCCGTTTGGTTTTTTACATGGAGGAGCTTCTGTTGCATTAGCTGAAACGGTAGCGAGTATTGGAACGTATCATTTAATTGATCAAGAAAGCGAACTTTGTTTCGGATTAGAAATTAACGCCAACCATGTGCGTTCGAAGCGAGATGGTATTGTAACCGCAATTGGAACAGTCCTACACCAAGGAAAAACAACGATGGTATGGGATATACGTCTTGTAGATGAAGAAGAGAATTTAGTATGTATTTCCCGTTGTACAGTTGCAGTAGCAAAAAAAAGAAGCTAACATTAGCTTCTTTTTTGTTATCTGTCTTAACGTAAGAACATGACATATAAATATAAATGCGAGATTATTAAAGAAATTAACATGATTGGTAGACCTATTTTTAAGAAATCGAAGTAACTGAATCCGTGTCCTTCGCGAGAAGCGATACCAGCAACAATGACGTTTGCTGATGCACCGATAAGCGTACCGTTTCCGCCTAAGCAAGCTCCAAGGGATAATGCCCACCATAATGTATTAATTTGAGGATCAGATACACTTAGTCCTAAGCTTGCAGCCATATCTTGAATAAGTGGAATCATCGTCGCAACGAATGGGATATTATCAATTGTCGCAGATGCAAGGCCAGATACCCATAAAATAAAGTATGCTGCAAAAGTTGTGTCTCCTCCTGTTAAATCAAGTACGTATTGTGCTAACGATTTAATTAATCCAATATCTATTAATCCACCAACTAATGTGAATAACCCTGCAAAGAAGAAGATAGTCACCCATTCTACATGTGCGAATACATCTTCTAAATCATGTTCCTTCACACCGATTAACATTAAAATTGTTGCACCGCCCATCGCAATAACAGCAGCGTCAACATGTGTAATACTATGTGTTACGAATCCAATAATAGTAAGACCGAGAACAATTAATGATTTCTTCATTAAAAGAGGGTCTTTAATATAATCTTTTTCTTGTAAGTTCATTAGTTCATTAATTTGTTCTTGTGATGTAACTAATTGCTTTCGATAGATGAAGTACATAATAAGAAGTGTAATACATGTAATAATGAGAACAACTGGTGCGAGTGTAAATAAGAAATCATTGAAGGTTAAATGTTTATTAGCAGATCCAATCATAATATTTGGTGGATCGCCAATTAAGGTAGCTGTACCACCGATATTAGAGAAAAGAATTTCCGATATTAAGTATGGAACTGGGTTCACTTGTAACATACGTGTGATAGAAAGAGTAACTGGCACAATGAGTAATACTGTCGTTACGTTATCAAGGAAAGCAGAACCTAGTGCTGTTAATAGGGATAAGGATAGTAAAATTTTAATTGGGCTTCCTTTTGCTCGTTTCGCAGATTTGATTGCTATGTATTGGAATACACCTGATTGGCTCGTAATATACACAATAATCATCATTCCGATTAATAATGTAATGGTTCCCCATTCGATGTGCTCGGTAAATGCTTTATGTACATCTACGACACCGATAACAACCATGAGCATTGCACCTAATAAGGCAATGAGTGCTCGATTAATCTTCTCTGAAATGATAATTGCATAGGCTACTAAAAAGATGGCGATAGCAGCATAGTACTGGATGTTTGAGACTTCGTTTGTTATAGTCGCCAAGTAATTCATCTCCTTAATGAGGTTCATTTTCATTAATCAGTATGTCACTAAAATATGTACATTAACAGTTACATTTATGTAAAAAAATGATGACAAGTGTTAAAGAATAGTCCAATTATTATTATTCACAAATTCCCTCTTTTTATCGAAGTAAAAAAATCCTTCATTATGTGAATAAAGGGATGAAGATACGGTATATTCTGAAACTTCTTTGTGTATAATTTTGTTACACGCATAGATTCTGTTCTTTTAAACATCTATAGCATATTCTGTCGTTTCTGTATGGTATACTTGTTTTAATTAGAATATTTAGAAAAAGGAGGGCGGAATGAGATGGACGGTCAGCAATATTTATTTTTGGATTTTGAGTTTACAATGCCAGATCGATCGGCGCGAAATAGAGGTTTTTATCCAGAAATTATCGAAGTAGGTATTGTTGTTGTAGCAGATGAGAAAGTGCAAGCAACATTTTCTAGTTATGTTAAACCTGTGAAGTTTCCACAATTAACGGACAGGTGTAAGACGTTCTTAAATATTGAACAGGAAGATGTGGATCAAGGTATATCGTTTTCAGAATTGGTAACGCTACTCAGGCAATACGATAAACAAATGAATAGCACAGTTGTTACGTGGGGGAATATGGATATGAAAGTGTTACGTAAAAGTTGTGAACTAGCGAAAATAGCGTATCCGTTTACAGGAGAAGAACGAGATTTATCCTTAGAATATAAGCGCTTTTTTGGTGATCGTAATCAGACTGGATTATGGAAAGCGGTAGAGGAATACGGAAAGAAGGGTACTGGTAGACACCACCGTGCATTAGATGATGCACAGACAACATATAATATCTTCAAATTAGTAGAGAAGGATAAGCAATATTTAATTAAGCCAGCACCGACTACAATTGGAGAGCGTGTCGACTTCTCTAAATTATTGAACCGCATTAATACGGTAAATTAAAGCGTCTACAAGAGAGATATTTCTTGTAGACGCTTTGTTTTTGTTATAGCTTATATTCAGTGGCTAATGTTTGTAAATTCTCTAAACATTTAGTAGCCCATTCACTACCATCTTCACGTAATGAATCTGCCTGCTTTTCAAGTGCAGTCCGTAGTGACTCTTTGTATTCTATTACATCTCCTTCGTATCGTTTTACCATCGTTTGTGGAATATTTGTTTGCTCGCGGAATGCAAGGGCACGACGCTCGTGGAAGAATACGCCTTCCGTTTCTTTTGGATTATGTAGGTCACCTTGTGTTGGATGTTTCAACACACTTAATACTCGTACTACGTAATGGGCCGGACGGATGTTTGTAATTTCGCCGATGTATTTTCCTGTTTTATATATACCAGTTACGATATCGCCAATTGCTAATTGTTCTGAACTCATCGTGAACACCTCTTCTATCTATACTAAGTATCATACTTTCTCTTTCATTGTACACAAAAAAGAATGAAACATCACGTTAGGTTGTTTAGTAATATCTTTGTTATAATTAGGAAGGAAAGGGGATGATAAAGATGATGGAATTTTTGTATTTTCCAGAAGATAAGACGGAATATATCCCAGCAGCACTCAGCTTGTTATTATTTTTCTGTGGAGCGCTATTAGTTTTCTTTTACTTGAAGCGAGTATCGAGTAGAGAAATGAAGAAGGCACAAGAATTAGAGAAGAAGTTACAAGAACAAAATATACATATGAAGCCCTAAGAAAGTATTTTCTTAAGGCTTTTTTTGTTTTGTGAATTATCCTTTAGCGAAACCAATGATGTTTTCGTATATTTGGTGTGGTTGTTCTTCTGGTAAGAGATGGCCTGTGTTTTGATACGAAATAAAGGTCGAATACGGTAAGTCGTTGTGTAGTCGTTTTCCAATCGAGAGTGGAACAATCCTGTCTTGTTCTCCCCAAATAAGAAGTGTTGGAGTCGTAATTTCCTTTAAGAATTGAACCGGTAAATCCCCTTCACGATCACGCACCATTTTCGTTAAGGCATCAAAAATATTTCGATCATAAAATGGTGTTGTATATCCTTCCATCATCTCGTCATCAATTAAGGAAACATCGTGAACAACACGCATTAAGTTTCGAGATACCCCCTGAAATTGAAGGAGTAACTTTAAGAAGGTTGAGAACCAAGGTAAATAGGAAGAATGGAGTAGAGGGAATTTAGCCCTTGGTAAATATCCCGAGCTTGATAATAAAACTTTTTTATACACTAAATCAGGACGTTTTCGACTAACATATAAAGCAACTTGTCCTCCCATTGAATGCCCAATTAAAATATTATGTTGGAAAGTCAGTTTTTCTAATAAGCTAATAACAATATTAGCGAAATTATCGTAGGAATAGACGAACTCGCGTACTTTACCACTTTTCCCGAATGGAGGGAGATCTAGGGCAAGTACAGTATACTCTCTACTAAGCAACGGAATAAGTCGACGAAAGCTAAATGTTGAAGATAAGAATCCATGAATGAGGACGAAAACAGGTTTGTTGTTCTTCATTTCTTCATTATATAGCTCATAATGAACGTCAATCCCATGCAAGGTTGTAGAAAAGTGATTCGTTATCTTATCGTACATTGTATTCACTCCGTTAAAAGTATAGTTGTGCTATGTTCGTATTCTTTCCTGCTTTAATGGATACATGCTTATATATAACAAGTAATTGTTTCCTTTGATTAGAAGAAACAACTGTAAGAAAGGGAAGGATAGTATATAATGAAAGGGTAAGAAGATGTATTTAAGATGGAGGTAGAGGTAACAATGAGAGAAAAAGAGCTTCAATTGTTGGAATATTTGGAACAAGATAGTAGTTTACCGATAGATGTCTTAGCAAAAATGATGAACTTAAGTGAGGAAGAAACAAAAGGGCTTATTGAAAAATTAGAGAAAGAGCGAGTAATCGTTCAATATACAGCACTTATTAATTGGAATAACATGAAAGAGAAACAACACTTAACAGCAATGATTGATGTGAAGGTGACACCAAAGCAAGGTGTAGGATTTGATGCGATTGCAGAAAAGATTTATCGTTATCCAGAGGTAAAGGCTGTGTATTTAATGTCAGGAACGTATGACTTATCCGTTGTAGTGGAAGGGAGGACAATGGCGGAAGTGGCATCATTCGTATCACAAAAATTATCTACGTTAGATTCGGTTATTTCGACGACAACACATTTTGTACTGAAGAAATATAAGCATGATGGTATTGTATATGAGCAAAACGATGATGATACTCGAATGATGGTGACACCATGAGTGAATTTGTCTTATCCCGTTCCGTAGAAGCACTACAACCTTCAGGAATTCGTCGTTTTTTCAACTTAGCAGCTGGAATGGAAGGTGTTATTTCATTAGGTGTTGGAGAGCCTGACTTTGTGACACCATGGCATGTACGTGAGGCATGTATTCAGTCGTTAGAAAAGGGATTTACAGCATATACAGCAAATGCGGGTTTACCTGCATTACGCAAAGAAATAACGAAATACTTAAATAATAGATTTTCTGTTTCATACAATCCTGAGACGGAGGTTGTTGTTACAGTCGGAGCTTCACAAGCAATTGATATTGCATTCCGTGCAATTTTGAATCCTGGTGATGAAGTAATTGTTATTGAACCGAGCTTCGTTTCATATGCGCCAGTAGTGGAATTAGCTGGTGGAGTAGCGGTGAGGGTGCAAGCACTTGGCGAAAATGAATTTAAAGTGACACCAGAACAATTGGAAGAAGCAATTACAGAACGGACAAAGGCAATTCTTCTTTGTACCCCAAACAATCCAACTGGCACGATGTTGAACAAGCAAGAGTTAGAAGCAATTGCGGTCCTTGTGAAGAAGCATCATTTAATTGTTGTGGCAGATGAAATTTACGCAGAGCTTTCGTATGACGAAGAATATCATAGCTTCGCTAATATTGAGGGAATGTATGAACATACAGTTTTAATTTCAGGTTTTTCAAAAGGTTTTGCAATGACAGGATGGCGTTTAGGATTTGTTGCAGCACCGGCTTATTTCATCGAGCCCATGTTGAAAATTCATCAATATACATTAATGTGTGCACCGACGATGTCGCAGTATGCAGCATTAGAAGCGTTACAGACGGGGAACCGCGATGTTATTGAAATGAAGAAGAGTTATCACAAAAGACGTAATTTTATTGTTAGTTCGTTAAATAGCATCGGTATGGAATGTCATCTTCCCGGCGGGGCGTTTTATGCGTTCCCATCGATTAAGAGTACAGGAATGACCTCAGAACAATTTGCAGAGAGACTGTTAATGGAACAAAAAGTAGCTGTTGTACCTGGTGGTGTATTTGGAGAAAGTGGCGAAGGGTATATCCGCTGTTCGTATGCAACATCTATGAATCAGTTGATTGAGGCAATGAAACGTATTGAAGCATTTGTTCATCAGCATTGTAAATAAGGTAGAAGAAAAGGCATCTTTTAAAAAGATGCCTTTTTGTATACATAAAAAAAGACAAAACGAGTAAATCGTCTTGTCAAAAAAAGGGGGAATACTAGAAAGCCATGTGCTACTAGTATGTCCGAAGTAGAAAAAAATATACATTGTTCACTGGTTTTGAAAGAATGTTCTATAGCATGGTATAATTTAGAAAAAACATTTTCGTGAATCATCATCATTTTGGAAGGATAAATACAATCTGTTCAGAATACTATTCATGTAGATAATGAAAGATAATAAATGTAGGAAAGTAAATGGATAAAAAGATAAGGTGAATGAAAGAGTGTTATACATAAAAAAGGATGGAGGTGAAGAATGCACTAAAAACATATTGAAACAATAAGAAGATATAGAAATAGTGTCTATCTATGTTTTTAGTAGCTATGTATATGAGGAGTGAACAATATAATATTGGAGATGTGGTGAGAGGAAAGGTTACCGGAATTCAAGCATATGGGGCATTTGTTGCATTGGATCGTGTTACGCAAGGGTTGGTGCATATATCGGAAATAACGAATGGCTATGTGAAAGATATTCGAGAATTTTTGGAAGTTGGAAATGAGGTAGAGGTGAAAATCCTATCCATTGATAGCGTTTCGGGTAAAATTAGTTTGTCTATCCGTGCGGCAGCAGAGCCGAGTATTCATTTGCATAAAGCAACAAAGCGACAAACAACATTACAAATACCAAAGCCAACGTCTGGCGGTTTCCGTACATTGCAACATAAGTTAGATGAATGGATTGCAGAATCATCGCGGAAATATAACATCATAAAGTAACCTCCTTGCTTTTTCGTAAGGAGGTTACTCGTTTAAGCAGAACACTTTTTAGAAGATCGGTATACTAGTCTTAAACTAAGGAAACTACAAATACCAACAATACGATAAATCATACGTTCCATCGGTGTGTTTGTTCCGAATAGGGTGGATACAAGATTAAATCTACAAAAAGCAATTAGTCCCCAATTCAATCCACCGATAATGGTAAAGAGTAGTATCAAACGCTTGATAGTGCGCATAAGGAATGCCCCTTTCTTTGGAGATTTTAAGACGCTTCTTATGTAGCGTGCTTTATGTAGCTTAAAATATACTATTTTTTGGTGAGAATTGAATGTTTTTTAATGGTTTTGTTCGTTTTTTGTACATTCTCTTGATTTCGGTATATAGATTATGTAAAGTGAAGAAAGTAACATAAAAAAGATGTTGGAGGTCTATGTTTTATGACAACACATGTGACATTTGATTATTCAAAGGCTCTTTCGTTTATTAATGAGCATGAAGTAACATATATGCAAGATTTAGTGAAAGTATTGCATCATTCTTTACATGAAAAGACAGGTGCAGGGAATGACTTTTTAGGTTGGGTTGATTTACCACATACATACGATAAAGAAGAATTTGCGCGCATTCAAAAAAGTGCAGAGAAAATCAAAGGTGATTCGGACGTTCTATTAGTAATTGGAATCGGCGGATCGTACTTAGGGGCACGTGCTGCAATTGAGATGTTAAACCACTCATTCTACAATATGCTATCAAAAGAACAACGTAAAACACCTCAAGTTATCTTTTTAGGTCAAAATATTAGTTCTACATATATGAAAGATTTAATGGATGTTCTAGAAGATAAAGACTTTTCGATTAATGTTATTTCGAAGTCAGGAACGACAACAGAACCAGCGATTGCTTTCCGTATGTTCCGTAAATTATTAGAAGAGAAATACGGTAAGGAAGAAGCGCGTCGTCGTATTTACGCAACAACAGATAAAGCACGTGGCGCTTTAAAGACATTAGCGGATGAAGAAGGTTATGAAACATTCGTAATTCCAGACGATGTTGGAGGTCGTTTCTCTGTCTTAACACCGGTTGGGTTATTACCAATTGCGGTAAGTGGACTAAACATTGAAGAAATGATGAATGGTGCGGCAAAAGCGACAGATGACTTCAGTAAATCAGAATTAACAGAAAATGCGGCTTACCAATATGCAGTTGTACGTAATGCACTGTATAACAAAGGTAAAACAATTGAAATGCTTGTGAATTACGAACCAGCTCTTCACTATGTTTCAGAGTGGTGGAAGCAACTATTTGGAGAGAGTGAAGGGAAAGACCAAAAAGGTATCTTCCCAGCTTCTGCAGATTTCTCTACAGATCTTCATTCATTGGGACAATATATTCAAGAAGGTCGTCGTGACTTATTTGAAACAGTATTAACAGTAGGGAAAGTGCGTCATGAGCTAACGATTGAAGCAGAAGAAAATGATTTAGACGGATTAAATTACCTTGCTGGTGAGACAGTAGGCTTCGTAAACCAAAAGGCATATGAGGGTACATTGTTAGCGCATAGTGACGGTGGTGTTCCGAATTTAATTATTAATCTTCCAGAGTTAAATGAATATACATTTGGCTATCTTGTATACTTCTTCGAGAAGGCGTGTGCAATGAGCGGTTATTTATTAGGGGTTAATCCATTTGACCAACCAGGTGTAGAAGCATACAAGAAGAATATGTTTGCTTTACTTGGTAAACCAGGATTTGAAGAATTAAAAGCGGAGTTAGAAGCGCGTTTAAAATAATAGTAATAAAGGCCCCGACGTTGTCGGGGCCTTCTTAATTAGAAATAACGATGAATATATCATCTTCTTGAAATTGGAATGAAGGAGAAGGTTTTAGGATGAGTTCTCCTTTTCGCTTTACACCAATTAACAACAAATCACGTTTCAACAAAGTCAAACAACATTGCTCAAATGTCTTGTTACAATATTCATCTTTCATGGTAATCATACTAATTCGTTGGTTGCTTAATTGATTTGCTAAGGAAACGAAAAGGGTAGAAGCACTTGGATAAAGTGCTGCTGTGGTCATCATATAGGAAGTGAGGGTGTTTCCTTCAATTACTTCATCTGCTCCTACTCGTTTTGCATTTAGAATGTGCTGGTTCGTTAATATTTCAACGATGCAATAAATAGAAGGTTGTATACCTTTAATAGAAATAATGGTCATAATGGATTGGATATCGGCATCTAGTTCATTCTTATGTTGATCTGCTGTGATAATCACTCGTTTTGCGGAATGGATATTTGCCTTTTGTAAGACGGTATCTTCTGTTGCGTTTCCGCGAATGAAATAAAGAAACATATCATCAATTGGCGGAGCAGAAAGAGAGTCGTCGATAAGAACAATTTCTTCATCAGGACAAAGTTGTTGTAATTGATGAAACATATTTTTTGTTCGCTCATTCCAACCGATGATAATTGTATGGTTATTCTTCTTGTAGGAGAGTTCTCCTTTCAAATAAGATTCTTGCTTCGTGAAGATTTGAGAAGCGAACAAAATCATGTAGTAAGAGCCAAGTCCTGTACCAACGAGAATGAGTAACATACCAAATAGTTTTCCAAGTGTTGTTTTTGGGACAACATCCCCATACCCTACAGTAAATGTTGTAACGACCGCCCACCAAATGCCGTTGAAAATAGTGCCGAAAGTGTTGGGTTCAATAGAATAGATGATGAAGCCGAATGTCGTCATAATTGAAAGTAAGATAGCGATGATCTTAAGTAATAAAGAGAAGTGGAATCGTTTGAAGATGATATAACTTTTTAACATGACAGTAGCTCCTTCTTCTTTATATAGAAACTAGTTAGTGTATAACTTCCTAGCTAGGGGGGATTAGACTGTTTGTGAACTATATTGTTTCCATCTTTTTAGAGAAACATAGAAAAAGAAAAAAATATAAAAAAGGTATTGTCAAAGTGAATGGCACATGGTATATTTACATTCGTCGGTTCGGAACAAACGAATTCGACCAACAAAAAAGATTAAAAAAAGGTTGTTGACAAGCAATCCTGGAAATGATAATCTTAAGTGGTCGCTTTAAGCGATGGAAGTTCTTTGAAAACTAAACAAAACATGAAACGT
>NZ_BMFK01000003.1 GCF_014638355.1 Priestia taiwanensis | reverse complement strand
TCCCCCTGTGAGAGTAGGACGTCGCCAGGCAACGTAAAAAGAACTAACATTATGTTAGTTCTTTTTTTATATTATTGTTCTCGTTAGGAATCTTATTAGTTGTCGGTGCATATTTATCGTTCGCAAGGAGTTTTAGTTGCTTATATAGCGTTTATTAATTACTTTAGTATTCCTTGCAATTAATTAGATTCCTTCAATATCATGTATCACTTTGAAGAAGATACATAATATAAGGCCTTTTCATTGCATTTTCTACGTAGAATTTGTTTAAATGGTAAAGGGGAGTAGGAGAGATATGTCCAAAACACCAACGTATTTTAGAGGGAAGTAAGAAAAACACACCTTAAATCCGAACGTTTTGAAAATTATATAAAAAATCATTCGATATTAATTGACATTATACTGAATAACTTGGTACTATGTTAGTAGATTCATAAAGAACCTCGTATAATCTTGGGGATATGGCCCATAAGTTTCTACCCAGTAACCGTAAATTGCTGGACTATGAGGGAGAGAGTTTATTTTGCTATGCATTCCATAGCCAAATGAATGTATTTCCCTTTTGTTGTGGAAATGATTCATTTGGCTTTTTCGTTTTTTCTAGTTAAAAGTTTTTCATCACTTATATAGATGGAGGAACAAGATGCAGAGTCCATTAGTTGGTATTATTATGGGAAGTACGTCAGATTGGGAAACAATGAAACATGCATGTGACATCTTAGAAGAACTAGAAATCCCGTACGAGAAGCAAGTTGTATCTGCACATCGTACACCTGATCATATGTTTCGTTATGCAGAAACAGCGAAAGAGCGAGGCTTACGCGTGATTATCGCAGGAGCTGGAGGAGCTGCACATCTACCAGGAATGGTTGCAGCAAAAACAGTACTTCCGGTTATCGGAGTTCCTGTTCAATCACAGGCGCTTAACGGCTTAGATTCGTTGTTGTCGATCGTTCAAATGCCAGGTGGTGTTCCAGTTGCGACTGTTGCGATTGGGAAAGCTGGTGCTACAAATGCCGGTTTATTAGCAGCACAAATACTTGGTACACATACACCGTACATACAAGAGCGATTAGAGAAAAGAAGAGAAGAAACCAAAGCTATGGTGTTAGAAAGCAGTGAGCTTGTATGATGCCACGTATTTTACCTGGAAGCACGATTGGGATTATTGGTGGCGGTCAATTAGGGCGAATGATGGCACTTTCAGCGAAAGAAATGGGATACCGCATTGCGGTATTAGACCCAACGCCAAATTCACCGTGTGCACAAGTGGCAGATA
This sequence comes from Priestia taiwanensis, assembly GCF_014638355.1. GTDB lineage: Bacteria > Bacillota > Bacilli > Bacillales > Bacillaceae_G > Priestia_D > Priestia_D taiwanensis. The sequence goes on along the minus strand of NZ_BMFK01000003.1, from coordinate 220,008 downwards.
TTGAGATTGTCGGTGCATATGATGATATGCAAGCCATTAAGAAATTACACGCAGTAAGTGATGTCATTACATATGAATTTGAAAATATTAATTACGAGGCTCTCACATGGCTAGAAGAACATGCGAATTTGCCACAAGGTAGTAGTGTGTTGCAAACGACGCAAAATCGTTTTCTCGAAAAAAGTACGATTGCCGAGATGGGTATTAACGTTGCACCGTTTCGTCGAGTGACGAATGCGAAAGACTTAAAGAAAGCTATCCAAGATTTCCAAATGCCTTGTGTCGTAAAGACAACGACAGGCGGATATGATGGGAAAGGGCAAGTAGTGATTCGAAAGCAACGTGATATACAAGAGGCACTGCAACTTGTGGAAGCGACGGAATGTATCGTCGAGAAGTGGATTACATTCGCCAAAGAATTATCGGTGATTGTTGTCCGTAGTGTAACAGGAGAAAGCGAAGCGTTCCCTGTAGCGGAGAATATACATGTGAATAATATTTTGCATCAAAGCATTGTTCCAGCAAGAATATCACGATCAACAGAGAAGAAAGCAATCGACTATGCGATGCAAATAGCAAATAAACTTGAAGTAGTTGGGACATTAGCAGTTGAAATGTTTGTGACCGATTACGGTGATTTATATATAAACGAATTAGCACCGAGGCCACACAACTCCGGTCATTACACGATGGATGCCTGTATGACATGCCAGTTTGAACAACATATACGAGCGATATGTGGATGGCCATTAGGCGAAACAACATTGTTAAAAAAAGTCGTAATGGTAAACATATTAGGGGAGCATTTAGATGCAGCGTTACGTCATATTCCTTATTTTCCGGGTGTGAAGCTTCACTTATACGGTAAGAAAGAAGCAAAATATCAACGAAAGATGGGACATCTAAATGTACTTCATGATAACCTTGAAGAGGCATTGCAGATGATTAATGCATGGAATATATGGTCAAAAGAAAGAGAATTAATGGAGGTACAATCATGATTGAACGTTATACACGACCAGAAATGGGTAGTATTTGGACAGAAGAAAACAAATTTAAAGCGTGGTTAGAAGTAGAAATTCTAGCATGTGAAGCATGGGCAGAGCTTGGTGATATTCCAAAAGAAGACGTACAAAAGTTGCGTGAACATGCATCATTTGATATTAACCGCATTTACGAAATTGAGCAAGAAACTCGTCATGATGTTGTAGCATTCACACGTGCTGTATCAGAAACACTTGGCGAAGAGCGTAAGTGGGTACACTACGGTTTAACATCAACTGACGTAGTAGATACAGCATTATCATACTTATTAGCGCAAGCAAATGAGATTTTATTAAAAGACTTAGAGAACTTCGTTGAAATCCTTGGGAACAAAGCGAAAGAACATAAATACACAGTGATGATGGGAAGAACGCACGGTGTTCACGCAGAACCGACAACATTCGGCCTGAAATTAGCGTTATGGTATGACGAAATGCGTCGTAACGTTGAACGCTTCAAGCAAGCGGCTGACACAGTTCGTGTTGGTAAAATGTCAGGTGCAGTTGGGACGTTTGCGAACATTCCACCATTCATCGAAGAGTTCGTATGCAATAAGTTAGGTTTAGCAGCTGCACCAGTATCAACACAAACGTTGCAACGTGACCGCCATGCGCATTACATTAGCACGTTAGCACTTATCGCAACATCAATTGAAAAAATGGCAGTAGAAATTCGTGGATTACAAAAGAGTGAAACACGTGAAGTAGAAGAGTTCTTTGCAAAAGGACAAAAAGGATCGTCAGCAATGCCACATAAGCGTAACCCAATCGGTTCAGAGAATATGACTGGTTTGGCACGTGTGATTCGTGGACATATGGTAACAGCGTATGAGAACGTACCACTATGGCATGAGCGTGATATTTCTCACTCTTCAGCAGAGCGTATCATCTTACCAGATGCAACAATTTTATTAAATTACATGTTAAATCGTTTCGGTAACATCGTGAAGAATTTAACGGTATTCCCAGAGAACATGAAGCGTAACATGGATCGTACATATGGATTAATTTTCTCACAACGTGTGATGTTAACATTAATCGATAAAGGTATGGCACGTGAAGAAGCGTATGATATCGTTCAACCGAAAGCGATGGAAGCATGGGAGACACAAGTACACTTCAAAGAGTTAGTAAAAGCAGAAGAACGTATTACAGCTGTATTAACAGAGGCAGAAATTGAAGAATGCTTCGATCCTGCATATCATTTAAGTGGTGTAGATACAATCTTTGACCGAGTTGGACTGTAAGACGAATGACATAGGCACAGAAACAATATACTTCTGTGCCTTTTTTCTAGCAAAGTATTTCGCAATATTCTGTATTGGGGGTAATTGTAAATGGAGAAAAAAGCGTTACTTTATGAAGGAAAAGCAAAGAAGATTTATACGACAGACGTAGAAAATATCGTCTGGGTATCATACAAAGACAGTGCAACGGCTTTTAACGGAGAGAAGAAAGCGGAGATTACAGGTAAAGGTGAATTAAATAACGAGATTACGAGTTTGCTATTTCAGAAGTTAACAGACGCAGGTGTAAAGAATCATTTCATTGAAAAATTATCGGCAACAGAGCAATTAGTAAAGAAAGTAGACATTATTCCGATAGAAGTAGTTATTCGTAATAGTGTAGCTGGTAGCTTGTCGAAACGACTTGGCATGGACGAAGGAACAGAGTTAGAAAAGGCAATCGTCGAATTTTATTACAAAGACGATACGCTAGGTGATCCACTTGTAACAGAAGATCATATTCGTGTCTTGAAGCTCGCAACACTAGAAGAATTACAGACTCTTCGTACACTTGGTTTATGCATTAACAACGTATTGAAAGAGCATTTTGCACAGTGTAATGTTCGTTTAGTAGATTTCAAAGTAGAGTTTGGCAAAACAAGCGATGGCGAGATTATACTAGCAGACGAAATTTCACCAGATACGTGTCGCTTATGGGACGCAGAAACGAATCAAAAATTAGATAAAGACGTGTTTAGACGAGATTTAGGGAATGTAACAGACGGATACAACGAAATTTTAAAACGTTTAGGGGGATTATCATGTACAAAGTAAAGGTGTTTGTAACGTTACGCGAAAGTATTCTAGATCCACAAGGAACAGCAGTAAAAGGTTCATTACATAGTCTAGGTTTTGAGGCAGTAGAAGATGTACGTATCGGGAAGTATTTAGAAGTAACAATTGATAAATCAGTAGAAAATATTGATCTTGCAGTGAAAGAAATGTGCGAGAAGTTGTTAACGAACGTTGTGATGGAAGATTACCGTTATGAAGTTGAGGAGGTCGTTGCACCGTGAAGTTTGCAGTCATCGTATTTCCGGGCTCTAACTGTGATGTAGATATGTTTCATGCGATTCAAGATGAACTAGGAGAAGAAGTAGAGTACGTGTGGCACGATGCATCTAGCTTAGATGCGTATGATGCGATTTTGTTACCTGGTGGATTCTCATACGGCGATTACTTGCGCTGCGGTGCTATTTCACGTTTTGCGAATGTGATGCAAGCGGTGAAGAAGGCTGCTGACGAAGGAAAGCCAGTACTTGGTGTATGTAACGGATTTCAAATTTTGACGGAAGCGGGTCTTTTACCAGGAGCGCTTATTCGTAATAACAACCTTAAATTTATGTGTAAGACAGAAGAGTTAATGGTAGCGAATAACAATACGATGTTTACATCTTTATATGAACAAGGTGAGGTTATTCGTATTCCAATTGCACACGGTGAAGGAAACTACTATTGTGACGAAGAGACGTTAGCTAGATTAGAAGAAAATAAGCAAATTGCATTCCGTTATGTCAATAACCCGAACGGTTCGGTAGCAGATATTGCAGGTGTGACGAACGAACGTGGCAACGTATTAGGAATGATGCCTCATCCAGAGCGTGCAGTTGATAGTTTATTAGGTGGAAATGATGGACTAAATGTATTCAAATCGATCTTAAAAGCATGGAGGGAATCGCATGTCGTTACTTCTTGAACCAAATCCAACTCAAATTGAAGAGAACAAAGTGTACGCAGAAATGGGTGTATCAGACGAAGAATTTGGGATGATCAAAGGCATCCTTGGTCGTCTGCCAAACTATACAGAACTAGGTTTGTTCTCGGTTATGTGGTCAGAACATTGTAGTTACAAAAATTCAAAGCCAGTATTACGTAAGTTTCCTACGAAAGGAGAACGGGTACTGCAAGGGCCAGGCGAAGGTGCTGGTATCGTTGATATCGGTGATAACCAAGCGGTTGTGTTCAAAATTGAAAGTCATAACCATCCATCTGCAATTGAGCCTTACCAAGGTGCTGCGACAGGTGTAGGCGGTATTATCCGTGACGTCTTTTCAATGGGAGCACGTCCAATCGCGTTACTAAATTCCCTTCGCTTCGGAGAATTACAAACGCCACGAGTAAAGTATTTGTTTGAAGAAGTAGTTGCAGGTATAGCGGGATACGGAAATTGTATCGGTATTCCAACAGTCGGCGGAGAAATCGCGTTCGATAAGTGCTATGAAGGAAACCCTCTCGTGAATGCGATGTGTGTAGGGTTAATTAACCATGAAGATATTAAAAAAGGGCAAGCGCACGGCGTTGGTAACACAGTGATGTATGTTGGTGCCAAAACAGGACGTGACGGTATTCACGGTGCAACATTCGCATCGGAAGAATTATCGGAAGCTTCAGAAGATAAGCGTCCAGCCGTACAAGTAGGCGATCCGTTCATGGAGAAGTTATTACTTGAAGCATGCCTTGAGTTAATTAAGAGTGATGCGTTAGTTGGGATTCAAGATATGGGAGCAGCGGGATTAACGTCATCATCAGCAGAAATGGCAAGTAAAGCAGGTATGGGAATCGAGATGTACTTAGATGACGTACCACAACGTGAAACAAGTATGACAGCATACGAAATGATGCTTTCAGAATCACAAGAACGTATGTTAATCGTTGTGACAAAAGGTCGTGAACAAGAAATCGTTGATTTATTCCACAAATACGATTTAGAAGCAGTCTCAATTGGTAAAGTAACGGACGACAAAATGTTACGTCTCTTCCATAAAGGCACAATGGTGGCAGAAGTGCCAGCGGATGCATTAGCGGAAGAAGCGCCAGTATATAACAAGCCATCAAAAGAAGCAGCGTACTATCAAGAATTCCAAGCGATGGTAGTGGAAACGCCACACATCGAGAATTACGGCGAAACGGTAATGAAGCTACTTCAACAGCCAACAATTGCAAGTAAAGAGTGGGTATATAACCAATACGATTATCAAGTACGTACAAATACAGTCGTAACACCAGGATCAGATGCAGCAGTTGTCCGTATTCGTGGGACAGAGAAAGCACTTGCGATGACGACAGATTGTAATAGCCGTTACATTTATTTAGATCCAGAAGTAGGCGGGAAAATCGCCGTGGCAGAAGCAGCACGTAACATCGTATGTTCTGGTGCAGAGCCATTAGCAATTACAGACTGTTTAAACTACGGAAACCCTGAGAAACCAGAAATCTTCTGGCAAATTGAGAAATCGGTAGAAGGAATGGCAGAAGCGTGCCGTACGTTAAGTACACCAGTTATTGGCGGGAACGTATCGCTTTATAACGAGCGTAGCGGAGAGGCTGTGTATCCAACGCCAACAGTAGGGATGGTTGGTTTAATTGACGACTTAGCGCATATTACGACACAATCATTTAAACAAGCAGGGGACATTATATATGTGATTGGTGAAACGTACGCAGAGTTTGGCGGTAGTGAGCTACAAAAGGTGTTAAACAACGGTGACATTTTCGGTAAAGCTCCGTCCATTGATTTAGAGAAGGAATTCGTTCGTCAACGTCAACTATTAAAGGCAATTCGTGCAGGGCTTGTGCAGTCGGCGCATGACGTGTCAGAAGGTGGCGTAGCAATTGCACTAGCAGAATCGACATTCGGTGCAAACTTAGGTACGTCCGTAACACTTGCTGGCGAAGAAGTATCGGCGTTATTTAGTGAAACACAATCACGCTTTGTCGTATCAGTAAAACGTGAGAATAAAGAAGCGTTTGAGAATATTGTAGAAGCAACACAAATCGGTGAAGTAACAGAAATGAATAAGATGGTTATTTACAATGAACAAGGCGAAACACTTGTAAACCTTTCAGTAGAGGAAATGAGAACAGCTTGGAAAGGAGCTATCCCATGCTTACTGAAATAAAAGGGCTACAGGAAGAGTGTGGTGTATTTGGGATATGGGGACATAAAGACGCAGCGCAAATTACGTACTATGGCTTGCATAGTTTGCAACACCGTGGGCAAGAAGGTGCTGGAATTGTGGTGAAAGACGGCAACACATTGAAAGGCCATCGAGGCTTAGGCCTCGTAACAGAAGCGTTTGGTCAAGGTCAACTACAAGAATTAGAAGGAACGGCAGCAATTGGTCACGTTCGTTATGCAACGGCTGGCGGTGGAGAAATGGCCAACGTACAACCACTTTTGTTTAACTTCTACGATCACAGCATGGCATTAGCACATAATGGGAATTTAATTAACGCACAGATGTTACGCCGTGAGTTAGAGGAAGAAGGAAGTATCTTTCAAACAAGTTCAGATACAGAAGTATTAATGCATTTAATTAAACGTTATCCACAAGAATCGTTTTTGGATAGTGTGAAATTTGCTTTGAACAAAGTAAAAGGTGCATTTGCTTATGTGCTATTAACAGATAATGAAATGATTGCAGCGTTAGATCCAAATGGGTTCCGTCCACTATCAATTGGAAAAATGGGTGATGCGTACGTTGTTGCTTCTGAGACGTGTGCCTTTGACGTTGTTGGTGCGACATATATTCGTGACGTGGAGCCAGGCGAACTCGTTATTATTAATGATGACGGCATTCACGTTGATACTTTTACAACGGATATCGAGCATGCAATTTGTAGTATGGAGTACATTTACTTCGCGCGCCCAGATTCTAATATTGCAGGTATCAACGTTCATACAGCGCGTAAAAACATGGGGAAATTATTAGCGGAAGAAGCACCAATTGAAGCAGACGTTGTTACAGGAGTGCCAGATTCTAGTATTTCAGCAGCGATTGGCTATGCAGAAGCGACAGGTATTCCATATGAACTTGGTTTAATTAAAAATCGTTACGTTGGTCGTACGTTCATTCAGCCATCGCAAGAACTTCGTGAGCAAGGTGTAAAGATGAAGTTATCAGCGGTTCGCAAAGTAGTGGAGGGGAAACGTGTCGTAATGATTGATGATTCGATTGTGCGTGGTACAACGAGCCGCCGAATCGTTCGTTTACTTCGAGAGGCAGGAGCTGCAGAAGTACACGTACGCATTGCATCGCCACCGCTGAAGTATCCATGCTTCTATGGCATCGATATTCAGACACGAAAAGAATTAATTGCATCTAAGCATTCAATAGAGGAAATCCGTCAAATTATTGGCGCGGATTCATTAACGTTTTTAAGTGAAGAAGGATTAGTAGAAGCAATTGGTCGCCCGTATGAAGGGAAATACGGAGGACTATGTATGGCCTATTTCAACGGAGATTATCCGACGGCACTGTACGATTACGAGAAAGAGTTTTTGACGACGGTGAGATAGATTTTTGTAGAATAGTTGGAAATAGAGTTGTTTCATCGCATAGCTGATGAAACAACTCTGACTTTTTTCGATAATAAAAGAAGAGGTGGACATAGTGGCAAACGCGTATAAGCAAGCTGGTGTTGATATCGAAGCAGGATATGAAGCTGTATCACGAATGAAGAAGCACGTGCAAAAGACGATGCGAAAAGAAGTGTTAAGTGGACTTGGTGGATTTGGTGGTATGTTTGATTTGTCGGCTACAGGTGTGAAAGAGCCTGTATTGGTATCTGGAACGGACGGCGTTGGGACGAAACTCATGCTTGCATTTATGATGGATAAGCACGATACGATTGGCATTGATGCAGTCGCAATGTGTGTGAATGATATTGTCGTACAAGGGGCAGAACCACTCTTTTTCTTAGATTACATCGCGTGTGGAAAAGCAGCACCAGAGAAAATTGAAAGTATCGTCAAAGGGATTGCAGATGGTTGTGCGCAAGCTGGCTGCGCATTAATTGGCGGTGAAACAGCAGAAATGCCTGGTATGTATGACGAGAGTGAATATGACTTAGCAGGATTTACAGTAGGCGTTGTTGAGAAAAAGAAAATCATCACGGGCCAAGCGATTCAAGAAGGTGACGTCTTAATAGGTCTAGCATCAAGTGGCATCCATAGTAATGGTTATTCACTCGTACGAAAAGTGTTACTACAAGACGCTGGGCTCTCGCTTCATGAAACATATGCGCCGTTAACACGCCCACTTGGAGAAGAGTTACTTGAACCAACTCGCATTTACATAAAACCGATGTTAGAAGTATTAAAGCAAGTTAGGGTAAAAGGAATGGCACACATTACAGGTGGTGGATTTATCGAGAACATTCCGCGTATGTTGCCAGAAGGATTAGGAGCAGAGATTAAGAAGGGAACGTGGTCTGTGCTACCAATCTTTGATTTCTTACGAGAAGTAGGTAACGTGCCAGAAGAAGATATGTACAATATTTTCAATATGGGAATTGGGATGGTTGTAGCGGTACGACAAGAAGATGTACAGAACATACTTCACGTATTAGAAGAAAGTGGAGAAAAAGCATCTGTTATTGGTACGGTAAAAGCTGGTGAAGGAGTTATATTCGTATGAAAAGAGTAGCAATCTTCGCATCAGGAAGTGGCTCGAACTTTCAAGCAATTGTCGACGCAACGCGCCTGGGAGAACTAGAAGCAGACGTATGCTTACTCGTATGTGATAAGCCAGATGCATATGTTGTGCAACGCGCCTTACAAAGTGGAATTCCAACGTTTGCTTTTAACCCAAAGGAATATGCGTCAAAGCAACACTTCGAGTTAGCTATTTTAGAAGAATTACAGAAACACGACATCGATTTCATTGTGCTTGCCGGGTATATGCGCTTAATTGGAGATACGTTGTTACACGCATATGGCGGTCGCATGACAAACATTCATCCTTCTCTTTTACCAAGCTTTCCAGGGAAAGATGCGATTTGGCAGGCGCTTCATGCTGGTGTGAAAATTACAGGTGTATCCATTCATTACGTCGATGAAGGAATGGATACGGGCCCAATTATTGCTCAAACGGCAGTTGAAATAGACGAATATGATACATTACAAAGCTTAGAGAAGAAGGTTCATGCGGTAGAGCATGCGTTATATATCCATACGTTACAACACATCTTTCAAAAAGAGAGGCAGGAAGTATGATGAAGAAACGAGCATTAGTTAGTGTATCTAATAAAGCAGGGATTGTTCCATTCGTACAAGGTCTTATTGAGCAAGGTATTGAAGTTATTTCAACAGGTGGTACGAAGAAGTTATTGCAGGACAATGGTTTAGACGTAATTGGGATTTCAGACGTAACGGGGTTCCCTGAAATTATGGACGGTCGCGTGAAGACGTTACATCCGAGCATTCACGGTGGCCTATTAGCTGTTCGTACGAATGAAAGTCATATGAAACAAATCGAAGACTTACATATTCAGCCGATTGATTTTGTTATCGTGAACTTATATCCATTTAAAGAGACCATTTCAAAAGCGGATGTAACGTGGGATGATGCGATTGAAAACATTGACATCGGTGGTCCAACGATGATTCGCTCGGCAGCGAAAAATCATGAGTTCGTGACAGTTGTTGTGGATCCAGCTGATTATGATCCTATTCTTCATGAGCTTAGTGAGAAAAAGGACGTGTCATTAGAAACGAAGCGTCGTCTCGCAGCGAAAGTATTCCGTCATACAGCGGCATACGATTCGTTAATCTCACAATTTTTAACAGATGCGGTTGGAGAAGAAAGTCCAGAGTCGTATACAGTAACATTTGAGAAGAAACAAGATTTACGTTACGGAGAGAATCCGCACCAAAAAGCGACGTTCTACAAACAGCCATTAGCGAAAACATCATCCGTTGCTTTTGCCAAGCAATTACACGGTAAGGAATTATCGTATAACAACATTAACGATGCAGACGCAGCACTCAGCATCGTAAACGAATTTAACGAGCCGGCAGTTGTTGCGGTAAAACATATGAATCCGTGTGGTGTTGGTGCTGGAGCGACAATCTTGGAAGCGTATGAGAAAGCGTACAATGCAGACCCGACATCCATTTTCGGTGGGATTGTTGCTGCAAACGGTGAAATTGATAAAGTAACAGCAGAAAAAATGCATGAAATTTTCTTAGAAATTATTATTGCACCATCATTCTCAGAAGAAGCGTTACATATTTTACGCGAAAAGAAAAATATTCGTCTATTAACAGTAGAGATGGAGAAAGGAATGAATGTAGAGCAACGTATTACTTCTATCCACGGTGGATTGTTAGTCCAAGATGAAGATATGTTAACGCTTGAAGATGCGATTGTTTCTATTCCAACAACACGTGAGCCATCTGAACAAGAGTGGGAAGACTTAAAGCTTGCGTTTAAAGTAGTAAAACATGTGAAGTCAAATGCAATTGTACTCGCAAAAGATAATATGACAATTGGAGTAGGGGCAGGACAGATGAATCGTGTCGGTGCAGCGAATATCGCGATTACACAAGCAGGTGAGAAGGCAGAGGGCGCGGCTCTTGCATCCGATGCATTTTTCCCAATGAGCGATACAGTTGAAGCAGCTGCAAAAGCAGGCGTAACAGCTATTATTCAACCAGGTGGAAGCATTCGTGATGAAGAGTCAATCGCAAAGGCGAATGAATATGGCATCGCGATGGTATTCACAGGAATTCGTCACTTTAAACATTAAGAGGAGGACTGAGAATGAAAGTATTAGTAATCGGACGCGGTGGACGTGAGCATGCATTAGCATGGAAGTTTGCTCAGTCACCGATTGTGAATGAAGTATTTGTCGCACCTGGTAGTGATGGAATGCGCGATGTAAGCACAATCGTTCCAATCGATGAAAATGATTTTCCGAGTTTAATAACGTTTGCGAAAGAAAATCATATTGATCTAACATTTGTCGGTCCAGAAGTACCACTTGTGAACGGAATTGTTGACGCATTTGAAGAGGTGGGCTTACGTATTTTCGGTCCTCGCAAAAATGCTGCCATCATTGAAGGAAGCAAAGCGTTTACGAAAGATTTAATGAAGAAATACGAAATTCCAACAGCGGCATATGAAACATTTACACACTATGAAGAGGCGAAGCGTTATATCGAAACAATTGGTGCCCCAATTGTTATTAAGGCAGATGGTCTTGCAGCTGGTAAAGGGGTCGTTGTCACAATGACAGTGGAAGAGGCACTTGCTAGTTTGAAAGAAATGATGCAAGATGCAAAGTTTGGCGAGGCGAGTGCTCAAGTAGTAATCGAAGAATATTTAGAGGGCGAAGAGTTTTCATTCATGGCGTTTGTAAATGGTGAGAATGTGTACCCAATGATTATTTCACAAGATCATAAGCGTGCATATGACAATGACGAAGGACCAAATACTGGTGGAATGGGTGCATATTCACCAGTGCCACAAATTAGTGCGGACGTGTTACGTGAAGCGACAGAAACGATTCTTCTCCCAACAGCAAAGGCAATGCTACAAGAAGAACGCTCTTTTACAGGTATTTTATATGCTGGGCTTATTTTAACGAAAAATGGTCCAAAAGTAATTGAGTTTAACGCTCGCTTTGGTGATCCGGAAACAGAAGTATTGTTGCCGTTATTAAAGAGTGATCTAGCCGAAGTTGTGATGAATGTATTAAATGGAAAAGACGTGACGTTAGAATGGTCGGATGAAGCACTTGTTGGTGTCGTTCTAGCATCTACTGGTTATCCTGAAAGTGCATCGAAAGGTCATGCGATTCACGGATTAGAAAAGTTAGATGAGACAACACTTGTATTTCATGCTGGTACGAAGATAGAAGGCGATACATTTGTGACAAATGGCGGTCGTGTGTTATTTATCGCGTGCAAAGGAACAGATTTAGCTGAAGCACAAGCAAATGTATATGAGCAAATTCAGCGTATTACGTCCGACGGGTTATTTTATCGACGCGATATTGGATATAAAGCAATAAGACAACTACATGTATAATGAAGAAAATGCCTAATCGAGAGCGATTAGGCATTTTCTTCGTATGCTTTTTGTTTCTTGGAAGAAACGAATAAATCCGGAATAAATAAGAGTGTTGCGAGAAAGATGGCAATATAAGGATTGCGAAGTTCAACACCAGGAATGGCGATGAGTACATAGTAAAGAAGGACAGAATCGATCGCGATACGACTAACACAATAAAATATAAGAGCATAGGATTTATTTCTGAAGATGTATGTGGAAGCGGCGGATAAGAAAGTATGTACAGTAATCTCTAAAGCGAGATACATGATGCAAATGATTAGCCCAACAGCGAAAATGGTCATATTACTTTCAAAAATAAGAACGTGCTGAAATACATACGATACCCCTTTGAAGAGGAGAAACGCAATGAGGCCCATTGCAGCAACGGTTGATGTAAGGAACGAACTTAAGATGAGGTTCGCTGCAATGATTGGAACAAGGTTCTTTCCGTCTTTGAAATCATCTTTTGAGATGAAAAAGATGAATAAACTAGATAAGAGGAAAATAATACTTAGTATACTAATCGCCATCCACATGAAATCTCTCCTTTTACATAGAAATTAGATCATTCCCTTTTATTATATATGTTACAAAAAGATGTGGGAAGGATTGGAAGTTTCTTTCTAGAATATGTCTAGAAGATGACAAGGGAGGGATTCAACATGGATAAATGGTCGAAGTCTATCATGACAAAATGGCTTGCGATTCCAAGTGTGTTCAAAAGAGGATTTGTTACGCTCTTTGCTCTTATTTATTTGCTTATCATGTTAAGTAAGGGATTGTTAGTTATGTTGGATGTTTTACATGGAGATGTTCTTTTATCCTGGCCAACAATTGGTGCTTCGCTTATTTTAGCATTCGTCATTGTTATGATAGTGAATAAGCCAAAAAAGTAAGGATGGGGTCAGCTTATGAAAAAGAAATATTGGATAATTGGTATTATTGCTACACTACTTCTTGTAAGTGGCGTTGCTTACGGAGTGTATGTCTATCAAAATGCTAGTATTCAAATAATGATTGTGAACAAGACAGATAAACCAATTGATCGTCTAGAGATACAACTAAGTCCAGGGGTGACATTCCGAACGTTGCCAACAGTGAACGTAGGAGAAGAAGTAGAAGAAACGGTTGACCCTAGCGATTCAAATGTGAAAATGAGAGACAAAGTATGGATTGCACATACAAGTAAATCGGGATCGGAAATTGCACTTGGTTATATTGAAACAGCTTATCGCGGTAAGCTGGAAGTGGTCATTCATAAATTAGAAGAGAATGAAACAGAAGTAGCGATGACAAAATTAGGAGTGAAATTATGGTAAGGGGATACAAGTTTATCCCCTTGACCGAAGCATAACGGTAACGCCGACTAAACAAATAGCGCCGCCTACCCAGTCATACATATCGGGCATTTTCTTATCGACAATCATGCCCCAAAATAAGCTCATCACGATGAAGACACCACCATATGCCGCATAGACACGACTAAATGTCGGGAACGTTTGCCATGTGGCAATTACTCCGTATAAGACAAGAGCGATTCCACCAATTAGTCCATACCAAGGGGACGCTTCCTCTCGTAACCATTGCCAAATTAAATAGCCTCCGCCAATTTCAGCGAGACCTGCTAAGAAAAAAATAAATGCAGCTTGTAGCATGTTATATAGCTCCTTACTCATAATATACCTTCTATCATAACATAACTGGATAAATGAAAAGCCTTAAAATGAGTTAGTGTAATAACCTTTCTTAAGGGATTTTATATTGTAAAGGGGTCTTAGAAATAGAGTTATATACCTTTCTCTTTTTTGAAATTTATGATATTTTATACTTTATGTGAAAAAATAACCAATTTAATGATTTGAGATAATATTTAATAGTGTTGTTAAATGAATAGTAATCTTCTTAAATGTAATAGAAATGCGTTATTTTGCAAACAAGTAATCGTCGTAAAGAATAGTCAAGTATATAATAGAAGAAGGATGTAGTATGATGAGCGAAAAAAAGAGTAAATGGTTATTACCAACATTGGTGGGTAGTGGAATTTTTATCGGAGTGTTTGGGATGAAAATACTTCCTGTAATTACGAATGAATTTAGTAGTAAAGGTACAGAAGCTACTACTAATCTTAATGGTGAGAAGGAAAAGTCATATAATGTAGATGAGCAAATTGATCCGATGTTATTAAATGAAGTAAAAGGAATAGAAATAGAAGAGACAGTGAACTCTGTAGCGACGATGCGTGATGGTCATTCTATCGGAGTTGGCCTGGCAATACACACTTCTTATCTTTTGAAAAGTAATAAGCATGGAGACCAGATGTGGAAAGACATTAGTTCTATTAGAGGTAAAAAAAATTATGAACATTTTTTAAATGTACTAGCAACATCTGATGGAGGATATATAACAATGGGTTCCTTAAAGGAAGTTGGTTTAGAATATTCCGAGGCGCTCTTGGTTAAACATAATAAGAATGATGAGGAAGAATGGAGAGGAAAGTTTTCTTTTCCTTCTCACGGTATCTATGGAACAGATATATTTACTTCTGTTACTGAAATGAAAGATGGAAGTTTTATTGTGCTAGGGTCTGTCGATAGACCGGATTTAGCAGATGGACGTATAGAAACACCAATATTAGTAAAATATAGTGCAAAAGGTCAATTATTATGGCATAAGGTATTGCAACCTAGTAAACAAGGAATATATTCAATGCGCGTAAAAGAAACAACGGATAATGGATTAGTTATTGTTGGTGTTGATAAGTCGAATAACAGAAAAGATAAAGCATTTATTCTAAAGTGTGACGATAAAGGAAATGAAGTTTGGAGTCGATATTTTAGTTTAGAGGAAGGTGTTTATTTTAGTTCCGTTATAGAGACTAGTGATGGTGGATTTATCGGAATAGGAGAACGAGAGGGGGGACCTAAAGTTCTTGTGAAGTATGGTAAGGATGGACAAAAAGAATGGATGAAAGATGCAGAAGTAATTGGCTTAGGGAAACGAGAAGGAATACACGATCTCTCGCAATCGACTATTCCAACGTTTGATGGAGGATTTATCACTGTAGGGTCTAAAATATCTATTGATGGTAAAGATATGGAGAATGATAAGGACGAGTTAGATGGGCTTATAATAAAATATAATGAATTAGGAGAAGTTACTTGGAGAAAAGAACTTAAAGGAAATCGAATGGATTATATGATGGGTATTTGGCAAACAAGTAAGAATGAATATGTAGTCAATGGCCTCAGTAATTCTACAAACCTTAATTCAAATGTACCCGAAAATGGGAAGTTGGTATTTACATTAGAAGTATCAGACCACTAAGCAAGTTCGTTGAAATGAATTTGGAAAGTATAACATATATTCAGTTATAATAAAAATCCCCCAATTGTTAGTTCTTCCTAATAATTGGGGGGTTTTTGTTTCCATTACGAAGGGTTAATCAACCTTGCTAATTCTTCCAGACCTTCGAACTCATTTTTCTTCGGCTTTGGGAAGAATGCGAAGATGTCTTTGAACCCCATCATAAATTTGACCGGACAGAAGCGTAATGCTCCTGATGCTACTTTCATCGCACCAAGCATGGCGAGGAGGAGTGCCATGTAATTACACGGTCTGCGAACGAGTTTGGCTGTAGACCAGGACAGGAGGGTAAATCCACAGGTCATTCGCAAAAATGCATTCAGTAATCCTATGTTTTGCTTCAAACGGAACACCTCTTCCACAGTTGTGTGTGATGTGTCTATCGTTGGTCGTAAGAGAAAAAAGTATATCTTTCTCTTATATCTAGTGTGCGTCATGAAGAGGAGGATATACATTCTGTTTTTGGCTCCAATGTCGCTTTAGTTTCTGCTATACTGTTAAAGATAAGGAAAGAATATAGTAGAAGGAACGCGCAGGACGAGAACGAGGCTTCGCGTTTCGTTTTATTTTATAGAAGATGTATGGTGGAGGATTCTATGTACGATTATAGAGAGTGGAAACACTTATTTAAATTAGATCCAACGATTGAAATCGATGAAGATATGTTAGAGAGCATTTGTGAATCAGGAACAGATGCAATTTTTGTGAGTGGAACGAATGAGCTGGCCATTGATGACATCTTAATGTTACTTGTACGTATTCGCCGTTATTCCGTTCCATGTGTATTAGAAGTATTTAACGTAGAAAATTACACACCGGGATATGATTCGTATTTCATTCCAAGTGTGTTAAATACGAAAGATGCGAAGTGGATTACAGGTGTCCAGCATGATGTCATGATGGAATATGGTCATATTAGTATGGATGAAATCATTGGAGAAGGCTACTGTATGGTGAACGAAGCAGCACCAATGGCAAAGATTGCACATGCTGAATGTAACATCGGAGAAGATGACATCGTTGCATATGCACGCATGGCAGAGAAGTTCGCTAAGTTACCAATTTTTCATGTGACCAAGACCGATGTAGATATTATCAAGCAAGTAAAAGAAGAGTTACACGATACGAAATTGTTCTATACGACAGCTATTCAAACGATAGAGGAAGCGAGAGAAATTGCCTCACACGTAGATACATTAGTAGTAGAAGGAACAGTATATACAGATTTAAAAACTGCTCTAGCGACGGTGAAGGCAGTGAAGGAAGGAAAGTGATAGCATGTTACGTGATGCACAGCAATTGTTACAAGGATTGAATGAGCGTCAACAAGAAGCGGTGAGAACGACAAATGGCCCACTTCTAATTATGGCGGGTGCAGGTAGTGGAAAGACGCGTGTATTAACGCATCGTATTGCCTATTTAATGGCGGAAAAGGGTGTGGCACCGTGGAGTATTCTTGCGATTACGTTCACGAACAAAGCGGCACGTGAGATGAGAGAGCGTATTGATGCACTTGTCGGAAAAGATGCAGAAGATATTTGGATTTCAACATTCCACTCGATGTGTGTTCGCATTTTACGTCGTGATATTGACCGTATTGGTTACAACCGTAATTTCTCTATTTTAGATACGACGGATCAATTAACGGTTATTAAGAACATTTTAAAAGAGAAGAATGTAGACCCGAAGAAATTCGATCCACGTAGCATTTTAGGAACAATTAGCAACGCAAAGAACGAATTACATACACCTAAAGATGTGAAAAAAGAGGCGATGACGCCTTACGATACATTAGCGGCAGAAGTGTACGAGATGTATCAAGATCGCCTGAAGAAGAACCATTCGTTAGACTTTGACGATTTAATTATGATGACGATTCACTTGTTCCAACGTGTACCAGAAGTATTAGAGTATTACCAACGTAAGTTCCAATATATACACGTAGATGAGTATCAAGATACGAACAGAGCACAGTACATGCTTGTAAATATGATGGCAGCAAGATTTAAGAATTTATGTGTCGTTGGTGACTCGGATCAGTCCATTTATCGTTGGCGCGGAGCGGATATTACGAATATCCTCTCATTTGAAAAAGACTACGATAATGCTACAGCAATTTTCTTAGAGCAAAACTACCGCTCAACACAAACAATTTTGAATGCGGCAAATGCTGTCATTGAAAACAACATGAACCGTAAGCCGAAAAATTTATGGACAGAAAATATGAAGGGCAACACGATTAGTTATTACCGTGCTGGTACGGAGCAAGAAGAAGGTCACTTCATCGCTGGTAAAATTAATGAGTACATTCAACAAGGGAAGCGTCAATACAAAGACGTGGCAATCCTATACCGTACGAATGCGCAGTCTCGTGTGATAGAGGAAGTATTCTTAAAGTCGAACATTCCGTATAAAATTATTGGCGGTACGAAGTTCTACGACCGTAAAGAAATTAAAGATATTTTAGCGTACCTTCGTTTAATTGCGAATCCAGATGATGATATTAGTTTACAACGTGTCGTGAACGTACCAAAGCGTGGTATCGGGGCGACATCGGTGGATAAAGTAATTAACTATGCGTTGTCACAAGATTTAACGATTACACAGTCGCTAGAAGTTGTTGATTTCATTGGCCTAAGTGCAAAAGCTACAAACTCTCTCCGTTCGTTCCATGAGATGGTGCGACGTTGGCACAATACGCAAGATGAATATTCTGTTACAGAACTTGTAGAAGATGTGCTAGATCAGACTGGTTACATTGATATGTTAAAAGCTGAGAACAACTTAGAAGCAGCGGCACGTATTGAGAACATTGAAGAGTTCCTATCTGTAACGAAAAACTTCGAGGAAACGAGTGAAGATAAGAGCTTAGTTGCATTCTTAACAGACTTAGCGCTAGTTGCAGATATTGATAAGTTAGACGAGGAAGATGAAGATCCAAATAATGAAGTTGTCTTAATGACGATGCACTCGGCGAAAGGTCTAGAGTTCCCGGTTGTCTTCATTTTAGGAATGGAAGAAGGTATCTTCCCACACTCACGTTCATTAATGGATGAGAGTGAAATGGAGGAAGAGCGACGCCTAGCGTATGTTGGTATTACACGTGCAGAAGAAGAGTTATACTTAACAAATGCACAGATGCGTACAATTTTTGGCCGCACAAGCATTAACCAACCGTCTCGCTTTATTAAAGAAATTCCAGCTGAGTTAATTGAAGGATTGAATGAACGAAGCAACAGTGGTCCTAGAAGAACAGGAACGGCAACGCGTCCTTCTGCGATTCGTCCACAAGTGAAAACAACAGGTGGCGAGAAAATCGGCTGGAGCGTTGGTGACAAAGCGTCTCATAAATCATGGGGAGTTGGAACGGTCGTTAGCGTGAAGAAGGCTGGAGATGAAATGGAATTAGATATTGCTTTCCCAAGTCCAACAGGCATTAAACGTCTGTTAGCGAAATTCGCACCAATTGAGAAAGTATGAGGTGGATAAAATGGAACGAAAAGAAGTAGAAACTCGCGTCCATGAGTTGCGAACGATTTTAGATAAATTAAATTATGATTACCATGTATTAGACACTCCAAGTGCATCAGATGCGGAGTACGATCGTTATATGCAAGAATTGATTGCGCTTGAAACAGCGCATCCAGATTTACAAGATCCGTCATCGCCGTCCGTTCGTGTTGGCGGTACGGTGCTAGAAGCATTTGAAAAAGTTGTCCATCGCACGCCGATGTTAAGCTTAGGTAATGCATTTAACGAAGGTGACCTACGTGACTTTGACCGTAAAGTACGTGAAGATTCGATTGGTGATGTAGCATACGTATGCGAGTTGAAAATTGATGGTCTAGCTGTATCACTTCGTTACGAAAATGGTGTGTTCGTACAAGGTGCAACACGCGGCGACGGCACAATCGGCGAAGATATTACGAACAACTTAAAGACAATTCCGTCTATCCCACTACGCTTGAAAGATGCAATTAGCTTAGAAGTGCGCGGGGAAGCATACATGCCAAAGCCTTCATTTGAGAAGTTAAATGTAGAGCGTGTGGAAAAAGGCGAAATGTTATTCGCGAATCCACGTAACGCAGCAGCTGGCTCATTACGTCAGTTAGACCCAAAAATTGCGGCGTCACGTAACCTTTCGTACTTTGTCTACACATTAGCAGGCTTAGGAGAAAGCACGCTGGAAAAGCATAGCGAAGGCATCGATTACTTAGAGAAGTTAGGCTTTAAGACGAATCCATATCGTCGTGTTTGCCCATCGATTGAAGACGTTCTAGCATATGTGGAAGAATGGCAAGCGAAACGTCCAGAACTTCCATATGAAATTGATGGTATTGTTATTAAGGTAGATAGCTTACGTCTACAAGAAAGCCTAGGTGCAACAGCGAAGAGTCCACGCTGGGCCATCGCATATAAGTTCCCGGCAGAGGAAGTAACGACGAAGTTAATCGATATCGAATTAAGTGTTGGGCGTACAGGTGTTGTCACGCCGACGGCTATCTTAGAGCCGGTGAGAGTGGCAGGTACGGTTGTGCAACGTGCATCGCTTCATAATGAAGACTTAATCCGTGAGAAAGATATTCGTATTGGTGATACAGTTGTTGTGAAAAAAGCGGGAGATATCATTCCAGAAGTAGTGAACGTATTAGTGGAGCGCCGTACTGGCAATGAAGAAGAGTACCGTATGCCAACACATTGTCCAGAATGCGAAAGTGAACTAGTTCGTTTGGAAGAAGAAGTAGCTCTCCGTTGTGTGAACCCTTCTTGCCCAGCGCAAATTCGTGAAGGATTGATTCACTTCGTAGCTCGTAATGCAATGAATATTGATGGTTTAGGAGAGCGTGTCATTGCACAGCTATTCGAAGCTGGCTTAATTCATACAGTGGCAGATTTATACGACTTGAAGAAAGAACAATTATTAGCACTTGAGCGCTTTGCTGAGAAGTCTGCGACGAACTTAATTCAAGCCATTGAAGCGTCGAAGAAGAACTCACTTGAGAAAGTACTATTTGGCCTTGGTATTCGTCACGTAGGAGCAAAAGCAGCGAAAACATTAGCACAACATTTCGAAACGATGGATCGCCTGCAAGAAGCGAATGTTGATGAATTAATAGCTATTAACGAAATTGGAGAAAAGATGGCCCAGTCAATCGTGACGTATTTTGACAATGAAGATGTGGTGGCGCTTATTGGATCTTTACGTGAACATGGTGTAAATGTCACATACACTGGTGCAAAACCTGTTAATATAGAAGAGAGTGATTCTGTTTTTGCAGGGAAAACAGTTGTTTTAACAGGAAAGCTTGAACAATTAACGCGTAGTGAAGCGAAGAAAAAGATAGAGGCACTTGGCGGTAACGTTGCAGGAAGTGTCAGCAAAAAAACAGATTTAGTCATTGCAGGAGAGGCAGCAGGTTCGAAGCTAGCGCAAGCAGAGAAACTTCAAATTGAAGTATGGAGCGAAGAACAGCTGTTGCAAGAGCTGAATAAATAAGAGGTGTAAAAATAGGAATGAAGAAATGGATGCTTATCGGCATGTCATGCATGCTTATCCTTAGTGGATGTGGTTCCAAGTCAGAGGAAGAAGTGAAACAAGAAGATGGTTCACAAGATGTCATTATTCCGAAATATTCAATTTCGGATGAATACTACAAGATGGCACTAAATGAAAAAGGTGGTTTTGAAGTTGGGGAAGGACGTGGGCTAGTTGTTTCTAACTTAAATAACCATTTAGACGTGGATCACTTTGAAGAAAGTTTAATGCGTATTGCACAGGAATCGTTCCCAACGGATACGTATTATTTCGAATCAGGAAAGAAAATCAAGAAAGAAACAATTACAAACTGGCTTGCACGTAAATTAACAGACGAGCAAGTAGAACAAAAGAAAGCTGCGCTTGGAAAAGATGAGAAAAAGAAAGAAATCCCGAATGAAGGATTAAATCCAGCAGACCCTGGTGAAGGGACATTAGAAGAACGTAATTCAGCGAATCCGCGTTATCTCGCGCATATTCTTGAACAAAACTATATGAAAAAAGGAAGTAACGGCCAGTTAGAACTTGGTGGTGTTGTCATTGGTCTTGCGATGAATTCTGTACACTACTTCAAAGAAGAGAATGATTATCCGCGTGAAGTGAAAATTTCGGATAAAGATATCTTAGAAAATGGAAAGAAAATGGCGGATACGATATTAGAAAGTATGCGTAAAATGGATGAACTAGGAGATGTACCAATTACGTTCGTCATTTATAAGCAGCAACCGAAAAATGCGCTTATTCCAGGTACGATGTTAGCAACGGCTGAAGCAAAAGGCAGTAGCATGGGCAAGTGGGAAGCTATTGATGAGCAATATTACTTATTCCCATCAGAAGATGCTGAGAGAGATCATAAAGGAGACTTTCAAACCTTTGTGAACTTCAAGGCAGATGTAGAGAAGTATTTCCCTAATTTCACAGGTGTCATTGGGAAAGGCTTTTATCAAAATAACGATTTGAAATCGTTAACGATTGATATTCCAATGAGATTTTACGGACAAGCGGAAGTAATTGCTTTCACACAATATGTGACTGGATTAATTATGCAAAGCTTCCCGAATCATCTAGATATCAATGTATATATTCGTACGACAGAAGGACCGAAAAGTTTAATTGTGAAAGAGAAAGATGCAAAAGAACCGTACGTTCATATCTATGATTAAGAAGTATATGACTGCTCTGCCAATTTGATTGGCGGGGCAGTTTTTTTGTTGATGGGAATGATGTATATAATTTTGCTACGAGTGGGCGCTTGTCGCTCTACGTACTCCAACGGTAATGAAAGAATTCTTTTACCTATAATAATTTTGGAAATGCAAGAAATTGAAGAATGTTCTGATTTTGTGTACAATGGAGGAGGAAATTGTAAGCATTATTCACACAATGAACAGGGGGCTTGAGACAATGGTAGTAGCATACAAGCATGAACCATTTACAAATTTTACGCAAGAAGAGAATAAAGTAGCGTTTGAAGCAGGACTGAAGACAGTTGAAGCGTATTTAGGTCAAGATTATCCGTTAATTATTGGTGGTGAAAAGATTCATACAGAGGACAAGATTGTATCTGTGAATCCTTCGAATAAAGAAGAGCTTATAGGGCGTGTATCGAAAGCGAATCGCGAGCTTGCGGAGAAAGCAATGCAAGTAGCGGACGCAACGTTCAATACATGGAGAAAGACAAAAGCAGAAATGCGCGCAGATATTCTATTCCGTGCTGCGGCAATTGTGCGCCGTCGTAAACACGAGTTCTCTGCGTTATTAGTGAAAGAAGCAGGGAAGCCATGGAACGAAGCTGATGCAGATACAGCAGAAGCAATCGACTTCATGGAGTATTATGCACGTCAAATGTTACAGCTAAAAGACGGAATCAAAGTAGAAAGCCGTCCGATTGAATACAACCGTTTCTCTTATATTCCACTAGGAGTAGGCGTAATCATCTCTCCTTGGAACTTCCCATTTGCCATTATGGCAGGCATGACAACAGCGGCAGTCGTAACTGGCAACACAGTATTATTAAAGCCAGCTAGTACAACACCTGTTATTGCAGCGAAGTTCATGGAAGTATTAGAAGAAGCAGGCTTACCAGCAGGCGTAGTAAACTACGTACCAGGTAGTGGTGCAGAAGTTGGTGACTACTTAGTTGACCATCCACGCACACGTTTTATTAGCTTCACGGGCTCAAAAGAAGTAGGCTTACGCATTTATGAGCGTGCAGCGAAAGTTCACCCAGGCCAAATTTGGTTAAAGCGTGTTATCGCAGAAATGGGTGGAAAAGACACAATCGTTGTGGATAAAGAAGCAGACTTAGAATTAGCAGCGAAATCAATTGTAGCATCAGCATTTGGTTTCTCAGGTCAGAAGTGTTCAGCATGTTCTCGTGCTGTTATCCATGAAGATGTATACGATACAGTATTAGAACGTGCAATTGAGTTAACGAAACAGTTAACAGTTGGTAATCCAGATGAGCAAACGACGTCAATGGGACCAGTAAATGACCAAGCTGCTTTCGATAAAGTAATGAGCTACATCCAAATTGGCAAAGAAGAAGGCCGACTTGTAGCAGGTGGTGAAGGAGACGATTCGAAAGGATGGTTCATCCAACCAACAATCATTGCTGACGTGAAAGAAGACGCTCGTCTGATGAAAGAAGAAATCTTCGGACCGGTTGTTGCGTTCTGCAAAGCAAAAGACTTCGATCATGCATTAGATATCGCAAACAATACAGAATATGGCTTAACAGGAGCTGTTATCTCTAACAATCGTACACATATCGAAAAAGCACGTGAAGATTTCCACGTTGGTAACTTATACTTCAACCGTGGTTGCACAGGCGCAATCGTAGGATACCAACCATTTGGCGGATTTAATATGTCGGGTACGGACTCAAAAGCAGGTGGCCCAGACTACTTAGTTCTTCATATGCAAGGAAAAACAACGTCAGAAACGCTTTAATAGATTGATAGATGAAAAGAGGGCTAAGGCCCTCTTTTGTTCTCTTATCTTATCCATATTATAGAAAATAAGTTAGGGGTTGGATAATGGTGACGCAGTGGTTTATTATATGCGCAATTATTGGATTAGTAATTTTCCTACCGTTAGTATGGACTCGTATTGAGAGAAGGCTTGATCAAACATTGCTAAAAGGTGCATCAAGTTTTGTGAGAATGAGTATTCTTGCAGTTGTAATTATTATATTAGAAGGCATCCTTGTAGGACTTATCGTTTCCATTAGTAAATGGAATGTTGTCGATACATTCTTTGTAAGCAGTATGCTTCTACTGTGTTTCGTATGGTTAACGCCACTTTTTAATCAACAAAGGAAAAATCGCCAGAATGCGAATGATAGGTTACACAGTGGCGGCGGAATAGATATGAGGATTGAAGCATTCCATATGCGCTTTACACCGTTTGTAATTGGAAGTACAGGCTTTGCAA
This sequence comes from Priestia taiwanensis, assembly GCF_014638355.1. GTDB lineage: Bacteria > Bacillota > Bacilli > Bacillales > Bacillaceae_G > Priestia_D > Priestia_D taiwanensis. The sequence continues at coordinate 195,506 of NZ_BMFK01000003.1, read as the reverse complement.
TTGTTAGTCTTTTGGCGACAGTACTATATTACCGTTAATACATAGAAGAAGGTTCTTTCTTTTGGAGAGGACCTTTTTTGTAGAGAAAAAAAGGTTATTCTTCTATATTAGCGAAGATTGATAAAGATTGGAGAGGAATATAGTAATACGATAGATTTTTTGTTAGAAATGTCTATGGTATTGCACTTACTTCGTGCAACGAATGAATAAAAGAGAGAGGATATAAAGTAAGAACTAGTATGAATAAGCGATTTGTGTGAGGCATTATCTTTATCGGTGCAAAGGAGGATGGCAGACATTTCCCTAATAGATAGGGAAGGGATTTTGTCTGTTAAGAGAAGTATACGCACCATATAATGTGATATATAAATAATCTCACACACTAATACTAAAGTAAGTGGTGATGAAGAATGTTAACGATGCGGGAATATCAAATTGTAACGAAGTTGTTAGAAGTCCGGAACGAAATTCGGATTAAAGATTTGTCTACAGAGTTTGGGGTAAGTACACGAACGATTAAATACGATTTGAACAACGTGAAGTATTGGTTTCGCCAGCATGAACTAGATTTTCATTCCCAGCCTAACAAAGGGATATGGATTGCATGTAGCGAAGCGAAACGGATGGAAGCGAAACATGCTATCATGCAGATGGAACGCCGCAAATTATATCCGAATCAAGATGTGAGGGTACGCCGGCTTATTAGTATTCTAGCTTTAACGGTAGAATACGTAACAGCCAATGAATTGGCTGAACGCCTCGAAGTTAGCCGGAATACGATTTTAAGTGATTTGCAGTTTGTAGAAGAAATGATAGAACCGTGGATGGTAACGCTAGAACGGAAGCAACGCACTGGCTATAAGATTTACGGGGAAGAGATACATGTTCGTCTACTGCTGGAGCACATTATTCAAACAGAGTTAAGTAATTATGATATTTATCAAATCATGACACGGATGATGAAGAAGGAAACGCAAGATATTCACCTCATTATTGAAGACCAACTAGTAGCGTATTATCACATAGTTGAAAAACATATGACCGCTATGTTTGATTCACCTTTCATGCAACAATTCAACCATTCCGAGCTGTTAACAACTTTACTTCGCTTAACGATATCGTTAACAAGACTTCAACTAGGTTTCACCGTCAAAACATACAAACTACTACATACACCACCATACAAAGATAACCATACTGTATTTTTACTTACATTGATGAAGATAACGTACGAGGAAGCTTGTTTTCCATTATTAGAAGATGAATATTTATATGTTTCAGGTGCCTTTGAGAAAGAAACGAATCAAATGGATATTGCACATGTCACCGAACAAATTATTCGATATGTTAGTGAACAAGAAGGAATTAACTATAAGCAAGATTCACGGTTATATAGTAACCTTCTAGCACATTTGTCGCTTCGTTTTCAAAAAGGAACGATGCATATAAGTGAGTTCAATCCTTTCACAGAAGAGATCAAGCGGAACCACACTTCGTTATTTCATCACATTCGAAAAGCATGCCAAACGTATATCACGACAAGATCAGTTAGTGCACAAGATTCTTTTATTGCCTTTCTTGCGCTTCACTTTTTAGTATCGTATGAAAATACATTCAAGAAAAAGCAGAGAGCAAGGGCGTTGTATGTATGTTCAACTGGCCGTGGTGTTGCGAAGTTGCTAAAGAGCCGCGTAGAACGAGAGGTTCCAGACATTGATATAGTTGCGTATTGTTCCATGATGGAAATCGAGGACATATGTAAGCGGGAAGAAGTAGATTTGATTGTGAGTATTTTTCCGATAACGGCAGATGTACCTGTTATTGTCGTAGAGGCATTGCCGACAAAACGAGATATCAATGCGATACGCCAGCAAGTAGAGAACGTGAATAAGAGAGAATCGCCGCGCCTTCAAGGCTCATTTGTACAGAGTCATAAGCGAGAGAATAGTGAAGAAATAAGCCAGGAAATTATTTTGAAGGGATGCGAATTAACACAAGAGTTAGTATCTTTATTCGGCCCTGACTTAGAAGAGAGTAGAAAAAATGCCTTTATGATGCACGTATGTTTACTTGTTCATCGTTGTTACTTTGAGCAGCAGTATGAGTATACTGGGCGAGTAGAAGCATGTATGAACGAGCGAGCTACAATCATTCGCCGCTTGTTCTTTGAGAAAGACTTGAAAATTAACGAAGCCGAAATCACGGCGTTAGTACAATACATGAATTGATTTGAAAGCGATAACATTTTTGAAGGGAAAGATGGTGTATAAACGATGAGTGCCGCAGAGGTAGAAGCGAAAATCACGGAATTAATAGAACGAAGCGGAGACGTTCCGACGTGTACACACGTACTTTTATTCGTACAACATATGTTGAAAAAAGAGTGTATTCCTATGACAGAAACGCAATGGATTTCCCTTGTGTCACACATATCTTTCATGGTTCATCGTTCGGTTCATGGTGGAAGAATCCCGACAATCGATAAAGCAATGTTTGATGAAGTATCGAGGCATTCTATTAATCTAGCAGAATCTGTTTGTCATTTATTACCTTGCTTACAAGAGGATGAAAAGTATTTATTATCGATTCATTTCGAATCAGCGAAACGAACAAATGAAGGGGGAAATTAAGATGAGTCAAGTAGTGGTTGTAATTGGGGATCGTTTAGGGAAAGGGCAAAATGTGGCGAAAGGAGTAGAAGCAGCAGGTGGCAAAGCAATTGTCGTTGCTGGATTTGGTGCAGATATGCGCTTAGGTGACGAGATGAAAGCTGCAAATGCTGATTTCGGTATTTCGTTCTGTGGTAGTGGCGGTGCAGGAGCGATTACGGCACAGTCTAAATACGGGTACCCAGCAGAATACGGCATGCGTTCGGTTGACGAAGGAGTTACGGCGCTTCGTAACGGCAAGCTCGTCTTAGGATTTGGTTTCATGGATGTGGAGGAATTAGGAAGACGCCTAACGGAAGAATTTATGAAAGTTAGAGGATAAGCAGATGAAGGAGATGACTACTCAAACGGTTCGGATTGAAGGGACAGGGAAGACGAAAGAACAAGCTATCGGCAATGCGTTAGGAAGAATCCAGAAGAAAGTGATGTCGATGCAAAAAGGTATGGTTATCCGTATCGAGCCACTAGATATAGATGTAGTCGAAGCGAAAGAAATGGAGTATACGGAGCGCTTTCTCTTCTTCTTCCTCCCTAGGAAGCGAAGTAATTTTCACGTCGTGCTAGATGTGGAAGTAAGTCTTGTTTTGTTAAAAGTAGACGATATCCACTTTCAAAAGAACATGCAATCAAATGCCTCTATTCTCCACAACTTCCGCAGTAATCAAATAGAAAAATAGAGAGGAGATGTAGCGATGGAAGTTTTCATTATTATAATGAAATCGATTGTGATTGGGGCACTAGTCGGCGCAAGTGTCGGTGCAGGAGCCGCTCGGATGTTCAAAGCACCGAGTGTACAAGGAATGGGTGCATTTCGTACGTTAGGAGAATTAAATGCGTGTGCTGGTGATGCGGCGTCTCATTTCTCATTCGGACTAGGGTTCTTCTTTAACTCATGGGCATCAGCTGTCGGAGCAGGGGCGTTGACGCAAGATGTTGATCACCGAGTTATCCCAAACTGGGCAGCGGCTATGTTAATACGAAAAGGGAGACGGCCAGAAGACACGCTTCATAATCCGAAGAAGATGGCGATATCAGGTGCTATTGTCGGAGTAATTGTTGTTACGTTTTTGAACTCAACCGCATCCGCTATTCCAGCCTCTCTCCAAGCTACCGCAGTAAAAGTGTTAGTGCCAGCGGCGAACTTATTAATTAATCCAATCATGCCAATCATTTTCTGGCTAGCGGCACTTGATGCAGGAAAACGTGCAGGCATGTGGGGAACGATTTTCGGCGGAGTAGCGCACCTTGTCATGGGTAATGCAGTACCAGGTATTGTGCTTGGTATTTTAATTGGAAAAGGTGTCGATGACGGTGGTTGGAACAAAATCACGAAAACATTGTTAACAGCAGTTATTTTATTATTTGTTTTAAGTGCATTCTTCCGTGGTTTTGATATTAATTTAGTGAAAGCTTTCCATTTAGACGTGCCAGAGTGGTTGAAAGATCTTCATAAAATGTTAGGACTCGAGGTGAAATAGGATGGACCAACAAGTAGATTTACGGAAAAACTTTTGGTATGCAGACTGGTCATTTCCGATTTTTGTGGCGTTGCTTTCCTCCGGTGTATTTGCAGGAACGCATATGTATTATGTGTACAAAATCGGCGCTTTTAATGATGTAGCCGTTGTAGCGTTATTGCAAGCGGGTCTTGAAGGAGCCGGGTACGGTGCAGCGGCTGCGTTTGGCGCAAGTTTCTTATTCGCTCGTGTGTTAGAAGGATCACTCGTCGGGATTCTGGACATTGGTGGTGCCATTCAAACGGGAATAGGCATCGGAGTGCCCGCATTATTACTTGCAGCGGATATTGTCGCACCGATTGAATCGTTCCCACTGGCACTCCTAACAGGTGCCGTGTTAGGGTTGCTAATTGGCTATATTATTATCGGGATTCGTAAATTTACAATCGGGCAAGTAAAGTCTACATTTGGTGCAGATGTGATGATGGGAGCGGGGAATCAAACAGGTCGTTTCTTAGGCCCACTTATCGTACTTTCTGCATGTAGTGCATCGATCCCGATTGGCATTGGATCAATCATCGGAGCAGCGGTATTTTATGTATGGAAGAAACCAGTTGCTGGTGGTGCGATTATTGGCGCGATGATTTTCGGTGCGATTTTCCCGATTCCGTTGAAATAGGTTTCTAGCTGCTATCGAAGGAACTCTCTCACTATCGTTTTTAGTTGTTTTCCAAAGTATCTATGCAATAGAGTATTAGACAATAAGACAAAGCCACCTCTCATTTTGGTTCTAGTTAAATCGAGAGCGCTTGTCTTATTTTTTTGTCTGGAAAAATTTTTACGCATACGCGTATATATCAGCGATAAAAGTTTAAAACCGACTGATGAGGGTATCGGTTGTTAGATAAAATCGCTATAACTGGTAGTATATATAAAAAATGTTGTAGAAGAGCTTGATAACATTATCGATGCGTTGGTAACAGGAGGGAATAATGAGAAACAAGATATATATTGCATCTATATGTTTCATGAGCATGATTACTATATTGATATGTATTAGGTTGTTAGGGTTTATTTTTTGGATAAATAATGCTCATTTAGATAAATGGATAGTTTTGGGTGGTTTCGTTATCGTTCCGGTTTGGATGTACCTTTTCTTAAAAGGTATAGGAGTATCGATACGATCGTGATTGGTATGATGATGCTGTTATAGGAGAAATCGGCACATCTAATCGCCATTACTATAGAGAAAAGACAAATCTCATTAGACAGGTGGCAGAAGCTTTTTATCTATTATAAAATTCATGGCACTATTTGATAAGTAACATGACATGATTTGGTAAAGCATAATGGCAAAATGGATGGAAAAGCATGATATTGTATTAGTATGGAAGAGAAGTTAATTACTAACGGATATGTTCTTCCTGTACTTTGTAATTTTTAAATTCTAATCGTTCACTTTATATTTATGTACGTGTATCCATTCGGTAAGCTTTTGAGGAAGTGGCCAAATGATGAACACGAGAGTCACCTCTTACACTAGGTGGCTCTTTCTTTTTTGTATAGAAGACACTAGGTTTCTTGTGAAGAGGAAGAATTCTTGTTTCTGTTATTATCTCTTAATAAGACAATTACTTTATATGAAATAGAAAAGCGACGAACCTAATTATAGGCCACGCCGCTCTTATTAATTGTTTAATTAAATTTTCACCATATATTTACCATATTCTACAATGTCACATGACACGATGAAGTAGTTTCGTGAATCTGTCCAAACTTGCGCTCTTTTAGTTACAGGGTCATAAGAATAATCATACATATCAGGATGTAAATCTCTTACCCATACATATGTAGCGGCATCAGCTGACGCTGTTGGAGTTAGTAAAGCTCCTGATAAAGCAAGTGCTCCAATCGCTTTTGAAATTGTTGTTTTAAACATAATCTACCTCTCTCTTTTTATTAATTTACCTATTAAACTAGCTAACTTAGTAGGACAAGTTAATTATAACAATAAGATAATACAAGTTTTTACAATTTGAAGAGAGTGAGATTTTTGCAATCGATGGAATAGTTATCAGTATAAATGGTGAAATCATATTAAGATTCTCTTGAGAGGAGAGGTAAAGATGGATAAGAAGGACGAATTGGTTGAACAGCTTAAATTACAAGTGAATGTGACTAGTGTGGATGTACCGACGTTTGAAACGAAAAGTGTGGGGAATTTATCAGTAGATGGACCAGCAACTATTTTGATTATCAAATAAATTTCACGTATCAAATTAGTTTTATAAATACAAACAATGTAATTATGATACCCTTGATGCTCTTTTGTCCGTTCACCATTGACATACATCTAAAACAGGTGATGACAGAGTTACTATCATAGACTGCAAAGTATGAAATTATGTCTAAACGTAGAATTTTTTTGGTATGACGATTCCTATTAATTAGGAATATTCACCTTTACATAATTTATTTAAAATTATATTTTTCTTGAAAAATTACCATATTTATATAATAATATACAAATATATTAAAAAGGAGGAAGAAATATGAAGAAGAAAATATTAGGTTCTATACTTTTAGGAATTTTACTTATTCCCAATTTAGCCATGGCATTTACTTACAGTTCTTATTACGATTTTGACAAGATCTTACGAACGGGCGAATTAAATTTTAATAAAGGAGAATATGCAGTAATCAAAACTACACCAAATAATAAGCTAAATAACGCTCCAACAGGAGCTAAAATTCGATTTGAATTAGAGCAAGAAAAAGTATTTGGTTGGTCAGTTGTAGGTAGGAGTTCAAATGATGCTTATTACGAAGATATATCAAGTTCAATGAAAGCACCTGAGAAAGACACATATAGAGTCACATTAAAAAATAATAGTGGTTATAGAATGGCTGGTAAAATAAAGATAACAAATGGATAATAAAATAATATAACGGTCACATCACCAAATATGTTTATAAAGTTATAGAGCTTTATTAACGAGATTTTTTCCTTAATCTACAATGTTAACATTTTAGGTGACGTGACCCTATCTAGGAGAGTTTTTTATGAAAAAAAAATTATTAAGTTTTCTAATGTTAGGAATTTTACTTATTCCTAATACAGCTATGGCATTTTATTACACTTCGACTTATGATATGCTCGAAATAGTACAAACAGCTTCTTTCAAAGCTAATAAAAATGATGTAGTACAAGTTGACACTGTGCCAAATAAATCACTTACCAAAGCACCAGCAGGATCTAAAATTTATCTTCATTTATTCAAAAAAACATTTACTGGTTATTCACCTGTAGATAAAACATGGAATGATGCATTTAAGCCAGACACTGCAAAAAGTTTAATTGCACCTGAAACAGGAGAATATAAAGTTCGTCTTCGTAATGATACAAACAAAAGAATGGTTGGTAAAGTTTCAATTTCAGTTTATGGTGTTTTAAAATAAAAAATAAGATTTAGGTGACTAAAAAAATGATAATAATAGATTTTCACAATTTTACAATTGTGTTATTGTTCTTTATATTTTCTATTATTCTATGTATATATGAATATGTAAAAAAGAAAAAAAACTCCTTTTTTACAATAGTCTATAAATATTCATGTATCCTATATGGAATTTTTCTAATAAAATATGTATTTTTACCTTTAACTATGTTCCCAGACGAATTCGAGAAAGAAATAGTAAGTACATTCCCTTATTATCAATTAATTCCCTTGGCAACAATTACAGAAACTATTCAAGAAACAGGAAATTTCGTTCAGATTATCGGGAATGCTGTTTTATTATTCCCTTTAGGAGTATATTTGGGATTATTAGATAAAAAAGCAATTTCATTTAAATATGTATTTTTAAAAATAACGATAATAACAGTATCTATTGAAACAATTCAACTAATGATTAATTTTTTAACTCAATATCCTAATAAAATATTTGACATTGATGATATTATTTTAAATATTCCTGGAGGATTACTTGGTTGGATAATAATAAAATATTTAGCACCACACTTAGAAAAAGAAAACATTCCAACCATTTTTAACAAAAAGAATAATTATTATAATGGATAATCTATACAACAATAGGTAACATAATAAGGAATTATCTGAAGTTACCAAAAAGGACAAACCCTAAACTCTTTTGATAGTTTAGGGTTTGTCCTTTTTTTGTCTCCAGTATGCATAATTTTATAAAAGGGTATCCTTGTATATCCCACAATTAAACCGGGTTAATTAAAAAATGATACGTTATGTCAAAAAGTACACTTTGTAATATAGCTGAAAATTATGGAGATACGTTTGAAGAGATTCAAGAAGAATTGGTTAGCTAATTTCTACAAAACAAACGAACACTAGCCATTTCCTGTGAAAATAAGTGATAACCAGCAAATCCATATTCATAAAATCCTCTTATGGGTGTCATAACTTAACGAATAAAAAAGTAACTCCAAATAAAGTTTATATGTGCATTTCAGGGACAGCAATCCTATTCGCCGGATATGGGATGTGGATAGGTGGACAACAGTCATCATACGCTTATGTAGCTAGTAACCATGTTAATTCTACATCTTACATTATTCACGAGGACGGCATATTGAATCCAGAAGGTCCACATGCAGATCCAATGAGTGAATATACGCTGTGTGCGAAGGTTGGTGCATAAGGAGGATGTAAAGACGGATGTACGAGGACTCGTTTCTTCTATTCGAGAAAGTGGAGGCGAGTTTGTCCTAGTAGTAAGAGTGTCCACTTATAGACGAGAATAGGCGGTATATTTATTAGATAAAATAAGTCAACGTAAAAGAGTTGCCGTGCTCATTTATTACTAGCGTGGCAACCTCTTTTTTATTCCGGTGCGTTTATATAATAAATAAGTGTATCTATCCAATCCTCATTTTCCAAAAGGAATCCTTTTCGAATACATTCAAACTCCATGCCAACACTTTTTGCGAGGTGAATGGAAGCTTCGTTATCAAAGCTAATGTGCGCTTCGATACGGTGGAATGTAAGCTCGTTAAAGGCAAGTTCAAGTGCCGCCTCTACCGCTTCTTTCGCATATCCTTGGCGCCAATGTTGATTGTGGATTGTATAGCCGATACGCGCCCATTGAAAGTAGTCTCTTGCTAACGTAGAGAAATCGATGGATCCAAGATGTGCTCCGTCTTCTTTTCGGAAAATATCGAAGAGGTATGCTTTATCCTCGACCACTAACTTTTTATAGTTTGCTACTAACGTCGAAAACCACTCTTTCGTACATTCACTCATATCGATGTTTCCTTTGTCATACTTGTGCTGGGAAGGAAGTCTCTCTACAAATCCTTGTAGCCAAGCCTCGTAAGCATCTTCTTCCCTAAGACGAACAACTAATCGTTCTGTTTCGATTCGAATGGCGTATCACTCCTTTTCTACTTACGGTACATTCTCCAATGCCCAATGTCTTCGAAACCCAGCCGCTTATAAATCCGTCCTGCGCTTGGGTTGTTGTAAAACAAGCATAATGTTTTCTTCTCAGCGATTAAGTCGCGAATAATATGTTCGAGAAGGTGTGTGACGTATCCTTTTTGTCGAGCTTCTTCTACCGTCGCAACACCAACTATCATGCCAGATAACGAATTCTCCGCCGTTGTGGATGCAAGGGAAATCATCTTACCGTTCTGTTCGATATAGTACGTACGGCCGGTCTTTGTTTCTATTGATTGTTGTAGCATCCCGCGCGCATCGGATGCGATGTTGAACTCCTTAATAGACTTACGTACTTCGATTATACGATCAACATCTTCTAACGTAGCCATCTGTACTTCTTCTGTATTTGTTGAAAGTGTCGCATGTTCTGCTGTTGTACACTCAGCGAAATACGAATCCGTCTTCCGAAATCCTTCAAGTGGTAAAAGTAATTCCAACTGAGCGACCGCATCTTCGCTACCAGAAAATCCGTCAAATTCATACGAACGAATAATAGACGCAAATCCTTCTGCATCACAGATCCCTTCTGCTGAAATAATGAACGTATTATGATAGCGAAGCAACACCGCCTTCACCAAACCATCTTCCGTAAACTCTCCCCATAACTCTTGAAAGGCTTGTTCATATCCGAATGCTTCAATATCTCCGATGATAAAGAGGTTAAGCGCTGGATTTTGTGTTAAATAAGCGAATACTACTTCATTGTCTGCTTCGACTAATGTACGAATCATGTTGAGGTCCCCCTTTGTGCTTTTTGCTAGTATATAGAATTGTTTGTAAAATTAGAAATAATTTGATTTTTAGGAGGGGAATAGGAAGAATGGAACCTTTTCAAGGGAACGTAGGACAATCGACAGGAAAGTATGTGAAATATAAGAAGAAATGTTGCTACAATAGAAGAAAGTTTGGTATTATCAGTGTATTGTCAAGGCACGAAATATCACGGAGGTGGAATTATTATGTCACGAATTTCAGAAGAACAAGTAAAGCACGTTGCTCATTTAGCACGTCTTGCAGTTACAGAAGAAGAAGTTACGAAATTTACAAAGCAATTAGATGCAATTATTACGTTTGCTGAACAGCTAAACGAATTAGATACAGATAACGTAGAACCAACGACACACGTATTAAAGATGCGCAACATCATGCGTAAAGACGTTGCGGAAAAAGGCTTACCAGTAGAAGAAGTATTGAAAAATGCTCCTGATCACCAAGCTGGACAAGTACGTGTTCCAACAATTTTAGAATAGAAGGAGGGTTTCTCTTGTCATTATTTGATTATTCGATTTCCCAATTACATAGCAAGTTAAACAACAAAGAAATCTCAGTAACAGACTTAGTGAACGAATCATATACACGCATCAACGCGGTAGAAGATAAAGTAAAAGCATTTGTTACATTAGATGAAGAAAGAGCACGCCAAGCAGCGAAAGAAATGGATGAAGCGTTAGGAACAGACAACGCAAACGGTCTATTATTCGGTATGCCAATCGGTGTGAAAGATAACATCGTAACGAAAGGTCTTCGCACAACTTGCTCAAGCAAAATGTTAGCGAACTTAGACCCAATTTACGACGCAACAGTTGTACAAAAGTTACAAGGTGCACAAGCAATTACAATCGGTAAATTAAATATGGACGAGTTCGCAATGGGTTCTTCAAACGAAAACTCAGGATTCTTCCCAACGCGTAACCCATGGAACTTAGATTACGTACCAGGTGGATCTTCTGGTGGTTCAGCAGCTTCTGTAGCGGCTGGCGAAGTATTATTCTCATTAGGTTCTGATACGGGTGGTTCAATCCGTCAGCCAGCTGCATATTGCGGTGTAGTAGGGATGAAACCAACATACGGACGTGTATCACGTTACGGTCTAGTAGCATTCGCTTCATCATTAGACCAAATCGGACCAATTACACGTAACGTAGAAGACAACGCATACTTACTACAAGCGATCGCTGGCGTAGACAAGATGGACGCAACGAGCGCACACGTAGACGTAGCGAAATACGTAGAGTCATTAACTGGCGACGTAAAAGGCTTAAAAATCGGTGTTCCGAAAGAATACTTAGGTGACGGTGTAGGTGAAGAAGCTCGCCAATCTGTATTAGAAGCATTAAAAGTATTAGAAGGCATGGGCGCAACGTGGGAAGAAGTAACACTTCCACACTCGAAGTACGCTCTTGCGACTTACTACTTATTATCATCTTCTGAAGCATCATCTAACTTATCTCGTTTCGACGGTATCCGTTACGGTGTTCGTACAGACAACGCAGAGAACTTAGTAGACATTTACAAAAACACACGTAGCGAAGGCTTTGGTGATGAGGTAAAACGTCGTATCATGCTTGGAACATTTGCACTTAGCTCTGGATACTACGATGCGTACTACAAGAAAGCACAAAAAGTACGTACATTAATTAAACAAGACTTCGAGAATGTCTTTGAGAAATACGATGTCATTATCGGACCTACGACGCCAACAACGTCATTCAAATTAGGTGAGAAAACATCAGACCCAATGACAATGTATGCGAATGATATTTTAACAATCCCTGTGAACTTAGCGGGTGTACCAGCAATCTCACTTCCATGTGGATTCGGCGCGAACGGCATGCCACTAGGCTTACAAATTATCGGTAAACATTTCGATGAGTCAACAATCTACCGCGTAGCTCACGCATTTGAGCAAGCGACAGATCATCATAAAAAGAAACCAACACTATAATAAGGAGGCGACAACATGAATTTTGAAACTATTATTGGTTTAGAAGTACACTGTGAGTTAAAAACAAACTCAAAAATTTTCTCAGCAAGTCCAACAGAGTTTGGTGCGCCTCCTAATACACAAACAAGTGTTATTGACTTAGGATACCCTGGCGTATTACCAACACTGAACGAACAAGCGGTAGACTTCGCAATGCGTGCTGCTATGGCCCTAAATTGCGAAATCGCGACAGAAACAAAGTTCGACCGTAAAAACTATTTCTATCCAGACAATCCGAAAGCATACCAAATTTCACAATTTGATAAGCCAATCGGAGAGAATGGTTGGATTGAAATCGAAGTAAACGGCAAAACAAAACGTATCGGTATTACACGTCTTCATTTAGAAGAAGATGCTGGTAAATTAAATCATAGTGGCGATGGCTACTCATTAGTAGACTTCAACCGTCAAGGTACACCACTTATTGAGATCGTATCTGAGCCAGATATTCGTACGCCAGAAGAAGCGTATGCATACTTAGAGAAGTTACGCTCAATCATCCAATACACTGGCGTATCTGACGTGAAGATGGAAGAAGGATCACTTCGTTGTGATGCGAACATTTCATTACGTCCAGTAGGCCAAGAGAAATTCGGTACGAAAGCAGAGCTTAAGAACTTAAACTCATTCGCATTCGTACAAAAAGGCCTTGAGCATGAAATCGTACGCCAAGAGAAAGTATTATTAGCTGGCGGAATCATCCAACAAGAGACACGCCGTTATGACGAGTCAACGAAGACAACAATCTTAATGCGTGTGAAAGAAGGGGCGGACGATTACCGTTACTTCCCAGAGCCAGACTTAGTGGAGTTATATATCGACGACGAGTGGAAAGAGCGCGTACGTAACTCAATCCCTGAGTTACCAGATGCACGTAAGAAGCGTTACGTGGAGCAATTAGGCTTACCTGACTACGATGCGATGGTATTAACATTAACGAAAGAAATGTCGGATTTCTTCGATGCAACAGTACAAGCTGGCGCAGAAGCGAAATTAACATCAAACTGGTTAATGGGTGAAGTATCAGCTTACTTAAACAAGCAACAAAAAGATTTAAAAGACGTTGCCTTAACACCAGAGAACCTTGCTGGAATGATTCAATTACTTGAAAAAGGAACAATCTCTTCGAAAATCGCGAAGAAAGTGTTCATGGAGTTAGTTGAAAAAGGTGGAAACGCAGAAGATATTGTGAAAGCACAAGGTCTAGTTCAAATCTCAGACGAAGGTGCATTACTAACAATCGTTAACGAAGTGTTAGATAACAACGCACAATCAATTGAAGACTTCAAGAACGGTAAAGACCGCGCAATTAAAGCATTAATGGGTCAAATTATGAAAGCGACGAAAGGCCAAGCCAATCCGCCGTTAGTAACGAAATTATTAATGCAAGAAATCAACAAGCGCTAACACACAAGTTGGATAAGCGGCTAGAGTCATCTTAACGTGAAGCTAGTCGCTTTTCTTTGCGTATAACGTGTATCTTTCATTCATAGAGTTTACAGCTTGGTTGTACGGGATAAATTAGAGATATATTCCCCACAATTGTAGAGAAGCGGCTCTTAATGGTATAATGGAAGAGATTTGTAAAAATGAACGTTGAAAATAGGATGATGAAAATGAAACGTGCAAGAATAATCTATAACCCGACTTCGGGGAAAGAAGCGTTTAGAAAGCAATTGCCAGACGTTCTAGAGAAGCTAGAGCGAGCAGGTTATGAGACGTCTTGCCATGCAACAACGTGCGCAGGAGACGCGAAGAAAGCTGCGACGGCTGCTGGAGAACGCGGTGTATATGATGTTGTCATTGCCGCCGGTGGTGACGGTACAATTAACGAAGTGGTAACAGGTTTAATGCAAGTAAAGAACCCGCCAAAGCTAGGTGTTATTCCAGTAGGAACGACGAATGATTTTGGACGAGCGATGCATATTGGCAGAGATATTTTATCCGCAGTAGAAGTCATTACAGACGGACATACAATTCCAGTTGATATTGGACGCGCAAATGACAAATACTTTATCAACATCGCAGCGATGGGGAACCTAACGGAAATTTCATATGAAGCACCGAGTAAACTAAAGACGGTATTAGGTGAGTTCGCTTACGTGATTAAAGGTGTAGAAAAACTGCCATTTATCCACCCGACATTCGTAGAAATCGATTACGATGGCAAGAAATTTGAAGACGAAATTATGTTATTCCTTTTATCAAATACGAATTCTGTCGGTGGATTCGAGAAGCTTGTACCAGAAGCGTCTGTGAATGACGGTGTGTTTGACATGATTATCGTCCGAAAGGGAAGCATCCCAGAAATGGTTGGACTTCTAAGACGTGCTTCAAAAGGAACCCACATCAACCACCCACTTGTGTACCACGAGCGTGTAAGCCGTGTGAAAATTACCGCAAAAGAGAAACTACAGTTGAACTTAGACGGAGAATACGGTGGAGAGGTTCCAGTTGAATTCGAGAACCTACACCAACGACTACGTGTCTTCGTACCAGAAGGATACAAAGGCTAAGAGAGGATCACAATTTGTGCCTCTCTTTTTCATTTGTTCCGACATGTGATACAATGAACCGCAGGATAAAAAGAAAAGGAAGTTGAATAATGACAAAACGTAAACCACCAGTAGAGAAGAATGAAACGATTGACGTTGTCTTTGAAGATTTAACACACGAATTTTCAGGTGTTGCGAAAGTAGAAGGATACCCAATCTTCGTACCAAAAGCATTACCAGGCGAAAAAGCAACGATTAAAATAACAAAAGTAAACAAAAACTTCGCATTCGGACGCTTAATGGAAATCCATGAAGTAAGCCCGGAACGCCAAGAAGTAGTAAGCGAAGACTTCGCACAATTCGGCGGCTGCCAACTACAACATATGACATACGAAGGCCAGCTAAAAGCAAAACACGAACAAGTGAAAAATGCGATCACACGCATCGGTAACATTAAAGATACAGTTATTCACCCAGTAATCGGCATGGAAAACCCATGGCACTACCGCAATAAAATGCAAGTACCAGTGGGCATGAAAGACGGTAAATTCATTGCTGGATTCTACCGCGAACGTAGCCATGAAATTGTGGATATGAACACATCGTTAATCCAATCAGAAGATATTAACGAAGTATTCCAAGCAGTGAAAGAACTATGCATTCGTTTCCATATCCAACCGTACAACGAAGAGAAACATAACGGCGTTCTTCGCCACATCATGCTTCGTTCAGGTCAAAACACAGGTGAAGTAATGATCTGCTTCATCACGAAGACGAAGAAATTACCAAATGAAGAAATGTTAGTACAAGAAATTACAAAACGATTCCCGAATGTGAAGTCAATTACACACAACGTAAACAGCAAACGCACAAACGTTATCTTCGGTGAAGAAACACGTGTGATTCACGGATCAGAATATATTCACGATACAATCGGCGACATCAAATTCGCGATTTCAACACGCTCATTCTACCAAGTGAACCCGACACAAACGAAAGTACTATACGACAAAGCATTAGAGTACGCACAGCTAACAGGTGAAGAAACAGTAATGGACGCATACTGCGGTATCGGAACAATTACATTATTCCTAGCGCAAAAAGCGAAAAAAGTATACGGCGTAGAAATCGTTCCAGAAGCAATCGACGACGCAATCCGCAACGTAGCCTTAAACGGCATCACAAACGTAGAATTCGCAGTAGGCGAAGCGGAGAAAGTAATCCCAGCTTGGTACGAAGAAGACATCAAAGCTGACACATTAGTAGTAGATCCACCACGTAAAGGCTGTGACGAAGCACTACTAAAAACAATCATTGACATGAAGCCAAAACGTGTCGTATACGTTTCATGCAACCCAGCAACACTAGCACGCGATCTTCGCATCTTAGAAGACGGCGGCTATAAGACAGAACAAATCCAACCAGTTGATATGTTCCCACATACGACGCATGTTGAGTGTGTAGTGGAGTTAACATTACGATAAGATTAGAGGAAACAGCGAGCCGAGGGGTTCGCTGTTTTTTTCTGCCCGATGAGCTATCGATTTCAGTAACAACAAGTGCTTGATCTGCTAATAGTCGTTCTATATAGGGGAGAAAATATCCTTTTCATCTTTTCATGATCAGTTGGATTCTAAAACTGGACTTCGCTCGAGTGAACTATTGTAGCAAATTGGGGAAGAATGCTATTATGATGGTTTATGATTTGTTCTGCCGTTAATCTATCTGAATCGTAAGTGCTGTGACAATCCTCTACCAAATCTACTTTGTAGCCTAGCGAATAACCACTCTTTACCGTTGTGTCCACGCAATATTCGGTTTGTACGCCGCATATCACTAGAGTGTCAATACCTTGATCCCGTAATCGGGGATGGAGCTCTGAATCTAGAAACGAATCTGCGTAATGTTTAATAATGATATGATCATGTGCAAGAGGAGCGATCTGTTCATGTACTTGCCATAGCGGTTGATTTTCCGATCTTAGGGAACCGTGCGGCTCAGTAAACATGACATAGAATACGGGTGAACTTCCCTTTCGAGCTTTTTCAATTAATCGCCTTGTATTTTCTAGCAGTTTCTCTTCCTGATAAAGAGATTTTCCGCCATAATCTTTCCATACAAAGGGCATAGCCTGCATGTCAATAATTAGTAGCGCCTTTTTCATCTTAGGTGACCCTCCCTAATCCTAATTTCTTTTTCTCATATTTCCATAATCCATGTCGGTTGCAATACATATACAACGTTCCACCATGCATTTTGGGGAAGCGTACTTCTGCGAGTTGTTCCGGGTACAATTTGATGAGCATCACTCTGTCATACGAAATATAGGCTACAAAAGATATATAATGGTCTCTGCTCATCTCGTGCTTAATGGTAACAAAGTAATCCTCTTCAATTTCGTGAACGGTTATTTTGTGCTCATCGTTCTCCGTTTTGGAAAGCAGCGACTCCAGTATCCTGCCGCAACATGAAATGCTGCTTGCCCCCGTACTGGTCATAATATTGCCACAGCTTTGACACGCATAAAATTTTACGTTCTTCATATTTCCTTCATCCTGTTCATTCGGATTTAAATCTCCGGATAAAATCATCTCGATATTTACGCCTAATATGTTGGATAGCTCCCCAAGCAAGGACACATCCGGACACCCCAATCCGCGTTCCCATTTTGAAATCGTCTTATCACTAATATTCATAAGAAGGGCTAATTCTTTTTGAGTCATTCTTTTATCTTTACGAAGACTCTGAATTAGCCTTCCAACCTTGATGCAATTCATATTGTCCGCCTCCTGTAATTTTAGAATATCAAGTATGTTTGCCCCTTTCAATAAACGCTCCGTAGAGTTTACTAACCTGCCCGATTGCTTAATTATCTTGGAAGGGTTATACGTACAACATCTATTTGGAAAAAATGAATGTAGAGTAGGCGGATATTCAAGTCATGTTGAGCGTGTAGTGGAATTAACATTACGATAAGATTAGAGGAAACAGCGAGTCGAGGGGTTCGCTGTTTTTTATGTTTTTTTTGATTTTCTAATGAAAAAAACGAATTTTCGATGGGGAAATTCGTTCTTTTTTGTTGTTTTAGTGTCTTTTCTTTATAGTATAGCTTGAATTCATATGGAAGTGCTTTTTCTTCGCTTTCCACCATTAATTGAAGGACATTTCATGCACATAACGGAGAGTGGCGACTCCTGCGGGAAAAGCGAGAAAAGGGAGACCCCGCAAGGCTTGCCGAGGAGGCTCGCTCTCGCCCGCGGAAAGCGTCCACTCGGAGTGCAGTGCTGGCTCCCTGTCGTTTGATGAAGATTCTTTGTTTTTTATCATTTTAAGTAATAAGAGAAGTTGTTCAAGCCTCTCCTTTAAGGCTAATCTCATTTAATTGTTGATGCCTCTAATGCTTCCCATTCTTCCATGAATGTAGCCATTGATTTCTCCACTTCATCTTCACTCGGGACATGTCTCAGTATTTCCTCTTGTGTATAAGCCTTACCGCCTTTTACAATGAGATGGATATCCTTTGTATGTTTAATGTCCTCTAATGGATTGTCGTTTAAAATAACTAAATCAGCAATAGATCCTTCTTTGATTACACCAATGCCATCCAGATTGATAGATTTTGCCGCATTTACTGTCGCTGCTTGTAAAGCTTCCAATTCAGTAAAGCCAATTTCTACAAATATTTCGAGTTCACGGTGTAAAAGCATACCTGGGTATGTATATAATAAGGCAGGCGTATCCGTTCCAGCAACTACTGTTCCACCCATATCATAGTAAATTTTGGCAGTGGCTTTCTGTAAGTTATATGGCTTAGCATTATGTTTTTTTATCGCGTCTATATGTTCCACGTGTTGATTCCAATATTGCATGATGAAATTTATCTTTGAAGCGGATTCTATGATACTATTTTTAGGAGACCAATATTCAGGATAGTTGATAGCTTGATCGTAAAGAGCCAATGTTGGGCATAATTTCACATTGTATGTCAACATTTTCTCACAAAGTTCCTTTATTTTTTCTTGATCTGGGTTTTCCCAATCGATATGACGCCATTCCTCTTGGTCTACAAATAGATTCCATCCTTTGTACATCTCATGTGCAAAACCAGATGCATGCTCAATCCAAGTAACCCCACACTCAGCTGCATCTAAAGCAGTTACATCTTTTGAATTCACCAAATCAATGGCAACTTCTAAGTTATACTTCTTCGCCTCATCTACAGCCGCTGCCATCACGTCTTTTTTAATCCATCCATACAATTTAACAAACTTTGCGCCCACTTTTGCTTGTCTACGAACTTCTTTCCTCGCCTCTTCTGGATTGTCTGTTACGAGAGCACCATAGCTAGTTGGACCCCATTGACCAGGTGTTCCGTCAATCATTCTGTCTGATGCATAAATTCGTGGTATTGGTGCATCATCAGGTTGTTCAATTAATGTTGAAAGTAACGTAACATTACCTGCAGTATTTCGTATTGTCGTTACCCCTGATGCAACGAAATGTGGAGCAAATCGTTCATTAATATGACAATGCATATCGATTAAACCTGGGATAATATATTTCCCTTCAGCATCAACCGTATGTACCCCTTCTGGTAACACGTCATCACCTTTAACTATTCTTTTCACCGTATTTTTCTCTATTTCGATTGAACCTACATAAGAACCCCCATTTTCCACATCAATAATTGTTCCATTTTTAATAAGTAAAGTACTCATTTTTTACCTCCTTGAATTTTCTGTTTCATGCATGATGAAGAGTTAAGGGGTATGATGTAGTATGTTGTGTATAACTCTTTTTGTCTATTATGTCATTAAATGTAATAAGGCTCAAGGAATTACTAGAGAATAATGATCTGAGATAGAATACTCGGTTCAAGTGGATGAAGAAAAACTATGCTGAGTGAAGTTTCACTTTTTGAACTACCATTCAGGACGAATTTTCGTTACAATAAACAGTGTTGATTTTCACAAATGATGCATGTCCACATGTATTTGATAATAAGTGATTAAGCATGATATAAAGTATAAAAGAAGTGGAACAGTTAACTTTCTATGTTTTGACCGAGAGTTTGAAATTGTATCCATCGTGAGAGGATTTGAAGTTGAAATGACAACTAATTTTTGGCGTGATTTACCACGACCATTTTTTGTACTTGCACCAATGGAAGATGTGACAGACCTTGTCTTTCGTCACGTCGTAAGTGAAGCAGGTCGACCGGATGTATTCTTCACAGAATTCACAAACTCGGATAGCTACTGTCATCCAGATGGAATCAAAAGTGTACGTGGCCGTTTAGCTTTTACAGAAGATGAACAACCATTAGTAGCACATATTTGGGGAGATAATCCTGACTACTTCCGTCAAATGAGTATTGGCATGGCCGAGCTAGGATTCAAAGGTATCGATATTAATATGGGTTGCCCTGTACCGAACGTGGCATCAAGAGGAAAAGGTAGTGGCCTTATTCTACGCCCAGACGTAGCGGCAGAACTTATTCAAGCCGCAAAAGCAGGTGGACTACCTGTCAGCGTAAAAACACGCCTTGGCTTTAAGGAGCTAGATGAGTGGAAAGATTGGTTAGCACACATCTTCAAACAAGATATTGCGAACCTTTCGATCCATTTACGTACAAGAGAAGAAATGAGCCTAGTAGATGCACACTGGGAGCTAATTCCGGAAATTAAGGAACTACGCGACCGTATCGCACCAAATACACTAATAACGATCAACGGAGACATTCCAGACCGCCAAGTCGGCCTAGAACTTGCGGAAAAATACGGCATCGACGGCGTTATGATCGGACGAGGTATCTTCAAAAACCCGTTCGCCTTTGAAAAAGAGCCAAGAGAACATAGCAGTCAAGAATACCTTGATCTATTAAGACTACAACTCGATCTTCAAGATCAATACGCAGAAGTTCTACCGCGTTCCATCACAGGACTTCACCGCTTCTTCAAAATCTACGTCAAAGGCTTCCCAGGAGCTGCCGAATTACGAAATCAGTTGATGAGCACGAAGTCGACGGATGAGGTAAGGGCGATGTTGGATAGGTTTGATGAGAAAGCTAAGGGGATAGTGGAGTGAGGTAAGGTTGGAAAGATAAAGGAAGAATGAACTGTATTGGCTTATGTGGATTTATTTTATTCACTTTTAAGTTTTTTTGCAGCGGATAGCTTTTGTTTTGATGAAGTTTATTTTTGGAAAGAGGAAGGTGTTGAGAGGGTAATAAACCTACCAGCACCTTTTTGTTGCTACATATACTTTTGTACAAATGGTGTGTGGTGGAGATTGCATTGAGATAAGGTAGTTAGCCCCTTTTAATTCGTGGGTGATGCTTTTGTATCATTGGGGGTCAGTGTGATTTGTATATTGAAAATTATGAAATTTAAAAAGTGAGCTTGAATGCGAAAAAATTAGTAAAGAAAGTATAGAAGAATAGTAAATAAGGTGACTATTAAAGCTTAATGTGATTTACTTATTACTATCATCAAAATTATACACATGGTATATTAGGGAATGTATGCTTAAATATGGAAAAATATATAGTGAGATAATTAGATTACAACTGCTGAATGGGTGAGCTTGCAAGTAACCATAGAGAGGATGTATGGTTTATTGGTTATGCGAAAGTTGCAGATTTTATAAGTAGTAATCTGTGAGGTTTATAATTTAGTTGTTAAACAAAGAATTTTTATTTTTGTAATTTGCATGGTATTTGTAACTTCGCATATCATGTATGTTTTTTTGACTGCTCATATAGTTTCGATTGGAATTATGAAATAGGTTGGATTTTATACTATGGTATAAGTATCATAGTTTTATTTATGAGAAACTATTTGAGGTTTTTGAGAATTAGAGTAGTTCGAGAAGTCGCTGCATTTTTGAATAGCTTTGATTTTCTATAGTGATATAAATCAAAATGTATGGGGAGTACACTTAGTAATTCTTCATATGGCTAATTTACGTATGTGATTATTAAAAGAGAGAGGGTGTATATGGATAATGCAAAAAACATGGTGGTTTATACGTGGAAGTCTAATTGAAATAGGTAATATTTTTATTCTTTTGATAATCTCTTATTTATCTATCATTATAAATATATTTATTATTTTTGGAATTGACAGTGTTAAATTAGGGGATATTGTAAAAAGGCAAGATATTGTAAATATGATATTGACAACAGGTATTAGTATGTTGGCAGGTATATTAGTCCTTGAATTATCAAAAGCTAAAATAAGGAAAGGGACATTGTTTTCTATTTTAGGAAATTGTTTATTAGCATCAATCCTTAGTCTCATTTTGACAATACAGATAGAAAAGAAAGAAGTATTTTTTAATTTGAATATAGTATATTTTATGACAACTTTATTTTTTGTCATCACTCTTCTTATTGTTTTTAGAACGAATTACAGCTTTAAAAATGTTAAGGAGTATATTAGAATTCAACAAACAGCGAAAAACAGTCGTGATAAAAATAAATTTAAAATTGATGATGCAGAATATAAGGTTTAAGGAAAGGGGGAAGACAAATGTCTGAGATTATTTTGAACGCTATTGAAACTAATCAACCAATAGGGAATTTTTACATAGCGAAAATTAATGCAAGAGATTTATATAAGGCGTCTACTGTAGATCGTTTGATGATTGAAATGCAATCAGAAGAAAATGAATTATTTTATAAAGGTATTCAAAGAGAGATAAATGAAAGTAAAGTTCGAAGTTTAGAAGATTATATTAAGTCTCCGGATGCTACATTTCCAAATTCGATAATATTGAATGTAGACGAAAAATATGTTATTTCAAAAACATTAGATTCGTTAGTTTTAAGAGCAACTACTAATACATTTAGTGTTATTGATGGTCAGCACCGATTAGAAGGTTTTAGAGGATATACAGAAACTAATTTTGAATTAGTAGTTTCCATTTTTATTGGATTATCGATTGAAGAACAGGCAAGAATATTTACTATAATAAATTCAGAACAAACAAAGGTTAACCCTTCAGTTCAAATATTTCAAGAATTACATGACAAGGTTTATACACCCAGAAAAATGGCAGCTACAATTACAACTATGTTTGCAAAAGATATAGAATCTCCGTGGGTTAATAAAATAAAGTTATTAGGTATAAAAGATGAAATATCTAGTGAAGGTATTATTAGTCTAAGTGCTTTTGTTAAACCAATAATAGGATACATATACGATGATAGAAGATATCATTTTGTAAGAACTAAAATTTTAACTGAGGATTTCGAGTCAATTTCTAATCTCGAAGTAGCAAGAGGTTCAATCTCTGTATTTTGGAAACTGTATATACAAAAGAATGAAGCTGTTATGTATAAAATATTATTTAATTATTATAAATCCATCAGTATAGTTTTGAAAAAAGATTGGAAAAATAAAGAAAGCTTATTGACTAAAACAACAGGTTATAATGCTTTAATGCTATTATTTAAAGATGTTTTTGAAAAAGCAGAGTCACAACAAGATTTTAGTATTGAGAATTTCAACCACCTGTTAAAAGGATTGAAGGAAATGGAAGGTACTATTAATTCAACAAATTATGGTGCAAGTGGAGAAAAAGCTGCTAATGATTTATATAAGATATTTAAATCTTATATAAATTTATAAGTAACAATAACGGATAAAAAATCTATTAAAGCGCTGTTATAATCTATTTTCTCTACCTCAGTATACCAATCATGTGGGAATCTTAAGAAGATTAATAAGAAATTAGAGAGTCTCTCTGTTTGGAGAGGCTTTATTTTATGGATTTACTTTTATTTATATAATAAAGAAAGGGCGTAACTATTCAAATTCAACCAAGTTCGAAAAGCTTTAGATTTGTATATTATGAAAAAAAGACACAAACTCTTCATTTGATGTAAAAGTATGCTAGTAATATATTTAGTATAGATGTAAAAACTTTACTTGTAATCAAACCAGCAACACGAACCCACCTCAATAGTCGAACTCAAATCACACGAAAAGAGGAACCATAATGAGCAATCTTTTAATCGAAGACAAACCGTTACTTGTGTTACCTGTGTTAGCTTGTGAATGTGGACTAAATGAAGCGATGTTTTTGCAGCAATTGCATTATTGGATTCAGAGAAGTGAGAATGTGCGTGATGGTTATACGTGGGTGTATAATTCCTATGTAAATTGGCAGAAGCAATTTCCGTTCTGGAGTATATCGACGTTGAAGCGACTTGTTTGGAAGCTGGAAGAGGAAGGTTATATTATTTCAGCCAATTACAATCGACTGAAGTTGGATAAGACGAAGTGGTATCGGATCAATTATGAGAAGTTAGCACATTTAAGTGAATCGTATCGTCAAACTGAGCAAGCCGACTATTCCCATTTGAACAGCCAGCATAGTATGAGCGAACCGCTAGAAGGTTCAGACTTGACCACCCTGCAATCAGAGGTGAACCGACCAATACCAGAGAGTACTACAGATACTAACTCAGAGAGTACAGCAGAGAATGCCGCCGCTTCCCACTCATTTGTTAAGGAGATAGGAAAAGAGCAATCTTCCGCGGATGACGTGTTAGCTTCTGTACGTCGTATGGAGATAGAGCTCATTGCGCAGCGATTCATGGAGTTGCGGAAATCAGGAAGTAAGCTGAAACAGAGCGATTATAACGGTATTACGGAAGTATTGGATACGGGGATAGCACGAGAAGATGCGCTCAGATGGATGGAAGAGTGTTTTCAACATTATAGACCAAGGCACCACCGTGATAAAATCAATTCTTTCTTGTATTGTGTACCGTACATATTGGAGCGTCATGCGGAACGGTTTAGGGCATCGATTAGAAGACAAGTTCGTGGAAAATATAACAAGGAAGATTTCGATTTAAGCGAACTTCCAAGCAAGTATAACGAAGAAAATTTTGATTTAGATGATTGAGTGAGAAGCTCATTGAACATATTTTTCTATAATTTTTAAAATTCATTCCTCAGTTTAGAAAATATATAGTTACCTATTTAAAAATATTGTTCCCATAATAATATATGCACTAAATTATTCCCATAAATGAGGGTTACTCTACTTGTTTTTACCAGATATCATTTGTATTTAACGTTATGAGATTAGTATTATAGATTAATTGTCTTTTAAGGATGTCTATTGTATAATTTTACTAGTCCCGTGAAAACGGTTGCGGGAGAGATGAGTTTCACATTTGTCAAACGTTTTATTCTTAAGAAGTTCGACAAGTAACCAGCTGAACGCCAGATACAGTACAGCAAGTTGTAATTCTGGTAAGCTACTTAAACTTATCACGGTTATAATTGCCTCCTTATAGTAATTATAATTGATTGTTTTATAGAATCTCGCTTCGTAATAATTTATGAGAAGTACGAGGTTCAGTGGTCAACGGGCACTTTGTTCATTTGAACGAACCCCACAACATTAGGCTAGGAGGTTTTCTGTTATGAAACAGAGTAAGGGACCACGACAATTACATAACCTTTCTAGCTCTTCTGAAGTTAACTGGTCAAAATATAAACAAAAAAACTATCTTCATTTTGATGAGCGTATAAAAATAGAGCATATGAAGTCTAACATTCAAGATCCTAATTGGATTGCTTCGTATGCTTTTTTGCCGTCTATTCATTTTGAAATAGTGTTTAATAAATATATCACTATTACTGAGGTAGATGACCAGGGGAATAAGAGCAAAAGGAAAGAAAAGAAAGGTAAAGTACGAAAAATCTTTTATGCAGCACATAAAGATAGTTACATTTATAAATATTACGGAGATTTATTAAATAACGCTTATAATATTTATGCTAGAGACAATGGTATTAATGATATTGCAGTAGCGTATAGAAATAATAAAAAAGGAAAGAACAGTGTTGATTTTGCATTTGAGGTATTTGATTATCTGTTTGAGCAGAAACAAGCTATGATTATTTCAATAGATTTTACTAGTTTTTTTGATAAAATATCTCATAAAACGCTAAAACGAAATATCAAAAGAGTACTTAATGTTGAAAGTTTCTCTGAAGACTGGTACAAGGTATTTAAAAATTTAACTAAGTATACATATATAAATAAAACTGATATAGATGAGTTTTTAAAAAATAAATATGGTGTTAAAAAGTTCAAAAAACTAAGATTAGCTAACATTATGGAGCCTAAAGAATTTAGAGAGTTTAAAAAAGGGCGTTTAGAAGTAAATAGAGAACCAATTGGTATACCACAAGGTTCAGGCATGAGTGCGGTTTGTTCTAATGTTCATCTTATTGATTTTGATGCTGAATTAATGAAATGGGCTAGGCAGAAAAATGTACACTCACGATACAGAAGATATTGTGATGATATGATTTTAATTATTCCACTTTCCACAGAAGAATTAGATAATTTTGATAAGATAAAGGAAGAACTACTAGATCTTGTTCATAAATATAGAGATGATGGGCTAATCATACAAGGAGAGAAAACAGAAATTCGCCTTTATAAAGATGGAGAGATATTAAATGAGCAGTTAAAGCCTGCTACACTAGATTATTTAGGTTTTGTAACGAGCGGAAAAATTATGCAAATAAGAGAAAAAAGCTTATTTAATTATTATTCTAGAGCATACAGAAAGGCTAAAACTAGTAAGCGGATATCGTTAGCAACCAAACGTCCGGGCCCTAAAAAAGAATTATATGACTTATATACACATTTAGGTCATAGCTATCAAGGATATGGTAATTTTGTTTCTTATGCTTATAAAGCTCATCTTAAAATGAGTAGACTAAAGAGCCATAGTTTAATCCGTAGACAAGTTAAGAGGCATTGGTACAAAGTTCATAAAAGGCTATACTAAAAATATATATTGATTCTTTCAAAATAATTACGATAACTGTTTTATGAGGATAATTTTAAAAACTACTCGTGATATAGTGATTTATTGAAATTAATTTAATAATAAAGCAATGAGTATGTCAGAAAAACTCCAATATGTGTATTGTCTCTCTAGAGAGATTTGCATGTATTGTTTTTTTTTATAGAGGGGTAGCTTAGATATAAATATATTTAGAGCAATCATAGAAGTTAAATTTGAAAGTCTAAAAAAACTACAATTAAGCGATTGCATAAATTGGTTTAATCATCATCAAATTTACGGAACATTGGGCTATATGAGTCCAATTCAATAAAAGGTTGAATACCTAAAAAAGCTGTTTATTTTTCTGTTGACATACGGGATTACGATATATGAATAGTAATCAGTATAATCTAAATCTAGCATATTAAGAACTAAGGGAATTTTTAATATGTTTTATATAATAGATGTTTTTATTATTAGATATTTGAAAGAACTATAGTGATTCATTGAGATTTTATTTAAATTAAAGGGCATTGCAAGGTTGCAATCTTAAATGAAAAATAATTTGGAGTGATAAGCCTAAATGCAATTAATGATTCAACAAAGGAGAATGTTATAAATGGAGATGGGGAACTTACTTTATGAATTAAATACTACCGAGGAACCGTTAGAACTTCTTTATATATGGGGAAGGTATAATGAGTTAACGAAAGATTATAAATTAATTGTGACACCTGAAAAATATAATAAAGATGCGATATATCCTTTAGGTATAGTAGATATCTTAGATAAAAAGGGAACAGATTTTGTTGCATATTTTAGGTCAGAAAAAATTCTCTTTTTAGATACGAATATACTTCAAACTATGCTTCAAAATCCAAGTGCTCAAATTCAATATGATTATTCTATAATGTTGGATACAAATTACACTAGTTATATTCGAACTTTTTTAAAACGATATAATGAATCTAATTTTTCGCAAGAGAGTGTCTATCTTACTTTAGATTATTTACTTAGAAAGGACTTTAATTATGATTATACTTTTTATTTGATGGAAAATTATAAAAATCTATTTTTAGCTGGAGAAAAATCATTCACCATTTCTAATCCACATCATTTAAAGGTATATGAAAATTTATATTACTTGGAGCTTTTTAAAAGTATTAATCATCAAAAGTATCTAGAGGAAAAGAAAATCGAATTTTTAATTAGTACAAATGAAGCGCGACAAAATACCGATCAAATGATTGATATCTTTTATAAAAATAAATATAAAGATATGCTGGGAATGTTTGTCGATTTACATGCAAATATTACATTATTATTGATAGGTATATGGAAAATAAAGTTTAGTAGCAAGGCCAGCGCTAAAAATAAAATGAATAAATTATTAGACTTTGTAATAAATGAAGTGGGTATTATTTTTGAGAGAGAACTAATCATTGCTTTTAAGTATTTTGAGGATGGAAAATCTGTTTCTATGTTAAATAAAGTTAATAAGGGAGGTAATTCAAAAGAATTATTGAAAAAAATTGAAAACATAGCATGGGATTTTTTGGTTCCAAGAGTTATGGAAGTTCAAATTAGTATACATAAAGAAAAATCATACTATATTCCCTTCTTCTTATCACATGATAAAGCTTTAAAGGAGTTAATGGAGCTATTTAAAATAAAAGGCATCCTAATTCATAATCAAACTAATGAATATATTCCTTTTTCAGAGTTAAATACAACTGAGTTTTTTAAAGAAAAAGGATTAATAGAGGAGTTTGGAAGATTAAATAATGTAGAAGTAAAAGAGAAAAGAGCAATGATTAGACAAAGAAATAAGGATACCAATTTTGAAGCAATAGGTATCGAGATTGAGAAGTTGATACAAGTCTTAAATAGTTAAATCTTAAACATATACTAATTACATTAGAAATTATGTAGTTTTCTGATATTCCTACATATGAGAGACAATGAGCTGTCTTTTGATTATTAGAAATGCTTAATAGTCAGAGGACAGCTCAAATCTCTTAGTATTTCCTACTTTAATCCCCAATCCTCTTAAAGAGCCCATTATTGTACTTATTCGTGTTCACCTGTGTAGAAAGCTATAGATTGTTTCAAAGTTCGGGCAGTATTTACTTAGAAGGAACATTTCCATGCTCGATGAAATAGACAAAGTATTTTAGATATAGGTTACTCATTTTTTGGGTATGAATATAATTTTAGTAATGCTCGTTTTCGTCCTATCTATAAAAGGAGTCTTAGTACTATCATATATATTTAGTGTGTAATGAAGGTTACTTGAAACAATTGAATCATCCTCTTTTTCTAAATCCCCTATTTTTTTCTATTTTCACAACCATATGAATAAAAGTACTTTCAATATCCGCCATTAATATGAATGACTTCGGTTTTAATTTTTAGTAGGGAAATATAGTTTAGGTTGGTAATATACTATCTATATTAATTACGCCTAGAACCATTTTCAATTAGGCATACGAACGTTAGATGCTTACCTTTTTAATAAACTGAAAATTTTGTGTTATCATAAAATAATAAGTCTTATTTTCATCATAAAGGGGAGGGATACGATGGGAGATACTTCTACAAAGAGTAGATGGGGCGTGTTATTAGGGGCAGCTTTTTTGATGGGTTCTTCTGCGATTGGGCCGGTTTTTTTGACACAAACGGCTGTGTTTACAGAGCAGTTGTTAGCTAGTTTTGGGTTTGTTATTTTGATGTCGATTATTTTGGATATTGGTGTGCAAGTGAATATTTGGCGCATTATCGCTGTATCGAAAAGACGTGGTCAAGATATTGCGAATATGGTCTTGCCGGGACTTGGGTACTTTTTAGCTTTCGCAGTTGCTTTAGGCGGCCTTGCGTTTAATGTTGGAAATGTTGGCGGGGCAGGGCTTGGACTAAACGTGTTAGTTGGGATTGATCCTAGCGTCGGAGCGGTTATTACGGGAGTTATTGCGGTTGGGATTTTTCTTTCGAAAGAAGCTGGCGTAGCGATGGACAAGATTACGCGTATATTAGGAATCATGATGATTCTCCTAACGTTGTACGTAGCGTTTCGAAGTAATCCGCCAGTAGGTGAGGCAATTGTTCATACATTTGCGCCAACAACCATTGATATGTTTGCAA
Organism: Priestia taiwanensis; assembly: GCF_014638355.1. GTDB lineage: Bacteria > Bacillota > Bacilli > Bacillales > Bacillaceae_G > Priestia_D > Priestia_D taiwanensis. Next base: position 165,679 of record NZ_BMFK01000003.1, on the reverse strand, counting down.
TTATTACGCTAGTAGGTGGTACGGTCGGTGGATATATTACTTTTGCCGGAGGGCATCGTCTGTTAGATGCAGGTATTTCGGGAAAAGAAAACCTTCATTATGTAACGAAAAGTTCGGTTACTGGGATTGTGATTGCGTCTATTATGCGTATCTTTTTATTCCTTGCGGTACTCGGAGTTGTCGCGACAGGATTTAAACTAGATCCAGCCAATCCTCCTGCATCTGTTTTCCAGCAAGCAGCGGGTGTCGTTGGGTATAAAATGTTTGGATTAGTGTTATGGGCGGCAGGGATTACATCCGTCATTGGTGCAGCGTACACATCTGTATCGTTCTTGCGTACGTTATCGAAAAAGGTGGATCGCAATCATACGAAAGTGATTGTCGGATTTATTGTTGTTTCGACGATTATTTTTGTGTTAATTGGTAAGCCAGTAACATTGCTTATTTTAGCAGGAGCATTTAATGGATTAATCTTGCCAGTTGGATTAGGGGCTTTATTAATTGCGGCACATAAAAAATCAATCGTGGGAGATTACAAGCATCCAGTATGGTTAACTATTTTTGGCGTGATTGTCTTTGCCGCAACGGCGTATTTAGCGGTTATAACGTTAATCAATCAACTTCCGCAATTATTTTCGTAATATGTGAGGAGGAGCATGTGTGAAATGTTATCCACTAGGAGACACAGGAATTCAACTTGTATTTGGAACCGTCATTTCGGAAGAGACGAATCAACGAATTAGAGTGTTTGTCGATTATTTAAGCAAGCATCCGATTAATGGGATTGTAGAGTGGGTGCCGGCTTATACAACACTAGCTATCTATTATCGCCCTGATGTGGTGAGTTATAGTGAGATTCAGGAACAGCTTGAAGTGATGGATAGAAATATAGAAGGAAGTGTAGAAAGTTCGGCTTCGCTTATCTTCGAAATTCCTACGTATTACAGCGGAGAGGATTTAGCTTTTGTCGCGGAGTATAATGGTCTGTCAGAGGAAGAGGTAATTACGATTCATTCTGGGCAAGACTATCTTATTTATATGATGGGTTTTGTTCCTGGATTCCCTTATTTAGGTGGGATGTCGAAGCAGATTGCGACGCCTCGGAGGGAGAATCCGAGGGCGAATATTCCGGTTGGATCTGTTGGCATTGCGGGGGATCAAACGGGCATTTATCCGCTCGAAACACCAGGTGGCTGGCAACTTATTGGACAAACGCCAGTGAAGCTATATGATCCTACGAGAAAGAATCCGATTCTATTATCTGCTGGTCACTATGTTCGTTTCGTTCCAATAAGTGAGAGTGAGTACGCTAAAATTGAAAGCGCTATTAATGTTGGAGAATATACAGTAACGCATGTGGGAAAATAGGGGGATGAAGATGCAGACAATTGACTTAAACAGTGATGTAGGGGAAAGCTTCGGGGCGTATACAATCGGAAATGATGAAGAAGTACTTCAGCATGTTTCATCTGCGAATATCGCGTGTGGCTTTCATGCGGGTGATTATAACGTCATGATGGATACGGTAAAACTAGCGCATTCGCTTGGCGTTAGTATTGGCGCACATCCAGGCTTTCCTGACCTAGGTGGATTTGGACGGCGTGAGATGAAGATGTCAGAAGAGGAAATTTTTAACCTTGTAGTCTATCAAGTTGGTGCGATACAAGCTGCGGCAACTGTATGTGGAACAAACGTTAAGCATGTGAAGCCACACGGTGCGCTTTATAATATGGCTTCGACAGATAGAAAAATGGCAGACGCGATTGCGAAAGCTGTGTATACGGTGAATTCAGATTTGATTTTATTCGGTCTAGCAGGAAGTGAGCTTGTCCGAGCTGGGGAAGCAGTAGGACTGACCGTAGCACAAGAAGTATTTGCGGACCGGACGTATCAACCGGACGGAACACTCACTCCACGTTCATATCCAAATGCGATGATTCATGATGTGAATGTTGCGGCAAAGCGTGTGCTTCGAATGGTAAAAGAAAAGAAAGTAAAGGCAGTGAACGGACAAGATATTGCGATTCAAGCGGATACGATTTGTGTGCATGGGGATGGACCGGAAGCGTTGCAATTTGTACAAACATTACGAGAAAAGTTACTAACTGAAAACATACATATTCAACCTATTGGAGTAGCGTGTCCATGACGAAACGTGTATTTCGCGTCATCAAACCAGGACTTTTCACAACGTTTCAAGACTTAGGGCGTACTGGCTATCAACAATATGGAATGGTTGTAGCGGGGGCGATGGATGAATATGCTTTGCAACTTGCGAACCTTCTCGTTGGTAATCGAAGAGACGAAGCAGCGCTTGAAATCACGATGATGGGGCCAACTTTACAAGTATTAGAGGATGTTGTAATTGCGATATGCGGTGGCAATCTTTCGCCGACAGTAAATGGGGAGCCTGCACCGATGTGGAAAAGTTTTCGCTTGAACAAAGGGGATGTACTGGCATTCGGACGACCAATCGAAGGTGCTCGTACGTATGTGAGTGTAGCTGGTGGATTTGATATACCGCTTGTGATGGGGAGTAAATCTACGTATGTGAAAGCTAATATTGGTGGGTTAGAGGGGCGCGTTCTTCAGACAGGGGATGTATTGCATGGAATAGAAACGACTTGTGTAGTAGCGGGCCGTGCGCTTCATATTAAAGAGATTCCTCGTTATGAAAAGGAGATTACGGTTCGTGTCTGTATAGGGCCACATCACCATGCCTTTTTGGAGTCTTCGATTGAAACGTTCTTTTCATCTGTCTACGAGGTCACACCTCAATCAGACCGAATGGGCTATCGTTTGAAAGGCCCAGCCTTGCAGCATGCCGAAACAGCAGATATTATTTCAGAGGCTATTCCGCTTGGAGGGATACAAGTCCCGGCCAACGGTGAGCCGATCATTTTGATGGCAGATCGGCAAACAACGGGAGGATATACGAGAATAGCTACGGTTATTTCGGTTGATATTCCGTTGTTAGCGCAGGCGTTACCGGGTTGTAGCGTACGATTTACGGCTGTGTCGGTAGAAGAGGCTCAGAGATTGTATCGGGAACGAGCGAGGTTTTTACGTGTGTTGGAGAAAGTTACGATAGGTGTTAATACGTGATGAAGTTAAATGACTAGGTATATGCATACAAAAATCCCCTTAAGATAACAGTTAAGAGCATTACATCACATGGTCTTTTTTGCTGTCTATCTTAAGGGGATATAGTGGTCTATCTACCTATCCACTTTACTTCTTTTGTCTTTGAATTTACACTATAGTATCCATGGAAAGTTGCGTGGTGGTCGCTTACAATTTGATACGTTTCGATGATATGATCCCCTTGTTCATTTGTACGAAAATATTCTGCTATTATTTTTTCTGGTATAGGGTATTGTTTACGCACAAGGTCCTCAGCTCCTGCTTTTGTTAAAGTACCTGCGTTTTTACTTGTATCTTGTTGCTTTTTCTTTTTTTCTTTTGTTTTTTGTTCGGCTTGTTTCTTTTCTAATTCAGCTTTTTCTTTTTTAGCTTGTTCTTCTTTGGCTTTTCTCTGTTCTTCTTCATACTGCTTTTTCGCAGTATTAGCCTCATCCATTAAACTTATTGCTTCTTTCACAAGTTGTTCTGGTTTTTCTTTTTCAGATACTGTTTTGAAGGTTTGAATAGCTTCGTCATATTTTTGTTGGTTTAATAAATCTTTTCCTACTTGAATTTCTTTCTTGATAGATTCGACTTGTTCTTGTGAATCTTTTGCTGCTTCGATAATTTCTTCAGCTTTTGTTTTTATGAATGAAGATATTTTCTCATCCATTTCTTCTTTCAATACTTTTTCAGCAGTTGTAATTGCCTCTTCATATTTTTCATCTTTCAATGCAGAAGCACTTTCTTGTAGATTATTCACCAATTGGATGTAGTTCTGAACCTCATCTGTGTCTTTTTCTTTTTTGGCTTTCTCAAAAGAATTTATAGCCTCTGTATAGTCCCCTTTGTCTATTGCTTTGATACCTAAATCAACCTGTTCATCATATACTTTCGAACCGCATCCACTTAGGATTATAAGTGAGCAAAAAAACATTACTATCATTTTTTTCATATGTATCTCTCCCTTTCACCATTGTTATTTTATTTTTTCTATATCAATATATCAAATGAAAAGCTTCAAATTATTTACATAGGTGTCTAATTTATTGAATGAGAGTGAAATAATCGAAAAAATATTCAGAATTTTATCTATTAAAGTGAGATAGAACGATATAAAATGGAATTATTATCAAAAATAAGAGAGGAGGATTATTTTTGACTGTAGAGGTTATCACCAAGCAAGAAATTACAAAGTTATTAAATGACTGGTATCAAGAAATGCGTGTGCACCATGTGATTAAAGCAAGGAAGTTGAAAGAAGAGATTGATCGCAAAATTAATCGAATGGAAGAAGACCGGGATATCCTTACTTATTACTCATTACTAGACTTTCGATACAAGATATTAATAGAAGATTTCAAAGCAGATTTCGATAAACCTATCTCCGAACAACAAACAAATACCTTCTTAAAGTATTACTACCATTTCTTTAAATTTATCTATGCGATAGAAATCGGGAATTATAGTGACGCGAAGGAGCATTATCAACTTGCGGAGGAATTATTAGTTACTATTCCTGATGAAGCAGAAAAAGCAGAATTTAACTATCGTGTTGCAATTTTTCAATACTATTTATCACAACCGGTACTAGCCATTCATTATGCTACAAAGGCACAAGAATTCTTTTTTCAACGTGAAGGGTATGAAATTAAGATGGGCGCCTGTAAAAACTTATTAGGAACTGCATGTACTGTATTAGAACAATATGAACTAGCAGAAGAATATTTATTAGAAGCTCTAGATATCTTTAAGGAGGCGAATGAAGATTCACTCGTTATAAAAGCTAGACATAATCTTGGATTGATGTATGCCGATCAGGATTTATCGGAAGTTGCAATCAGGCATCTTATTGAAGTGTATAAAAAGAATCCACGAATCAGGGTAACATACCTATTAGCGAGGGAACACTACAAATTAAAGAAAACACAAAAGGCATCAATATATATTGAAGAAGGTTTAAAGTTTTGCAGTGAAGAGTACAATCATCACTTTTTAGTGTTAAAAGCAAAAAATGATCGTTTATCTGTTGAAGAATTAGAAGGAATTTTCTTAATAGCAATTGAATATCTGAAAAAACTGGAAATGTGGAAAGATGTACACATATATAACGAAGAATTAGCGAATAGATGGTACGATGCTGGTAACGAATTAAAAGCGAGTTCATATTTCCGTAAGAGTTACGAGGCAAGGCAAATATTAAAGAAAATGGGGGCGTTGAAATGAAAGGACTTAAATTAGCTATGGTTGGACTAATGAGTGTATTTGTGTTTTCTTTTGGACCAGGAACAATTGAGGGAAATTCAGATGTGGTCAAATTAGATACGGAGCATGGAGAACAAATTTAATAGGAATCATCATTTTATAAACAAAAGGGAACAGGTTTTAATCTGTTTCCTTTTTTCGTTATGTACAGGAAGAATATATAGTAGTTATTATTGATGTAGATATATAGATATTGTAAAAGAATCAAGCGAGGGAGAAGAGAGAAATGACACAATCAAAAGCTTGGAAAAATGGCGCAAACGGACATAGATTTATCACTTCGTTTAGTGGAGGTAAGGATAGTGTCTTAGCACTTTATAAAGCAATGCAAGTTGGAGAAGCAGTTGGACTCATTGTAATGTTGGAGGAAGAAGGACAGCGTTCGAGATCGCATGGAATGCCTCCAGAATTGATACAGGCTCAAGCTAGTTCACTAGGTTTGCCTGTATATATGGCAGCAGCAAGCTGGGCCGATTATGAACAAGTATTTATGGAACTATTAGAAAAAGCAAAAAATGAAGGGACAGAAGTGTTAGTAACTGGGGACTTGGACATGCCTGAACATGGTTGTTGGCATGACAAAGTGACGAAAAATGCTGGCTTAAAGCTTGGGATGCCATTATGGGAGATGGATCATCGCGCAGCAGTCGACGAATTCATCAATCTTGGCTTTGTCACGGTCGTTGTTACGGTTAACTTGTCACTCGGAATGCGAGAAGAGGATTTAGGACGAACGTTCACACATGAATATATAAAGGAACTTGAAGATCGTGGTATTGATCCGTGCGGAGAAGGTGGGGAGTTCCATACGACCGTAATCGATGGACCGATTTTTAAAGAACCTATTCCAGTTCGGCAAGGCGAAATTCTTAGGAACGGAGAGTATGCGTTTTTACCATTGGAGTTAGAATAGAGTACCGTATGAAATGAAAAGACTGTGGGGGATACATCCCTCACAGTCTGACTACATGCAGACTTAGCATTCTTATACGTTCTTTATTTGTTTTACAGCTTCGACAATCCATACATATTCATTCATTTGCTGAAAGCGAGTGGTGAAACCATTCTCGCGAAAATAGCGTTCCATATTAGGCAGGAGAGGGTAATACTCTCGCTGCAAATCTTCCGCAAGGTTTTGATGGTTTCTAGCATAGGCTTTTGTAATTTTTTCATGGTGCACGTCTTTTGATAGGAACATGGTATCTCCAAAAATTATTTTTCCACCTAGTTCTAATAAATCATAATATTTTTTAATAGCTGTTTGTTTTTCTATATCCGTCAAATGATGAAAGACAAACGTACTAACGATTGTATCGATTGGAAAATCAGGTAAAGGGAAATTTTCCATGTCACCATCAATAAAAGTGACGGTTCTTAATTCCTCTTTGCTAGTAGCGATTTGACGCATTTCGTCTGAGGGTTCAACAGGGATATACCTTCTTTCCACGTTTTAGTAGTTCGGTTGTCAAATTCCCTGTTCCACTGCCAAATTCTACAACAGCTTCGCCAGCTCTATCGGAAATGGTCACTAATATTTCGTGATAATCTTTAAATACGTCTGCGTACTCCGCATCTTTCCCTTGAACAAATGCATCATAGTCTTTTGCCCATCCAGTAAATATATCTAAAAATTCTCGTCCCATCTTCATATACCAACTTTCTTCAATCTATTTTGTAAACTATCTAATAAGTCTTTAGCCTAATTCAATCGAGTTAATAATTGAATTAGCTTGTTCACGTTTAGTTTGTGGAATGGAAGGGTTAAACTTAGGTGTTGTTGGGAATAGAGATTAGCCAATGGATAATCACCTATTGTTAATAGGCTATGTCGCTTCGTAATTTTGGTGCTTCATTGCATCAATAATTTTCAAAAAAAGAATGTTTGGAGTCTCTACATATATGGTCCTTGTTTAAAAAAGTGAACAGACTGTAATTGAAATCTATGGATTGTGTATTAATATGGAGTTAGAAGATTTGTATGTAGTAGATAATAAGGAAGTACACAGGCAAATCGCTAGAAGGATAGGAGTATATATAATACGAAACAAGAACAGACAAGAGCATTTTTTTATGAGGAGCCACACAATGAGCAATAACCATATTAATTACGAAATAAAACATAAAAACCGTACCTCGATTCGAATTTTAATTGACAGCTTGGGCAATCTAGAAATCCACGTCCCAAAAGGTACAACAGAAGAAGCGATACAGCACTTTTTAAAAGGAAAATGGGATATCATCGAGCAGAAAGTCCGAGAGGTGAAAGAACGTCAAAACGGACCGAAGCAACGAAATTACGATGAAGGCGAAACGTTTCTTTATTTAGGACGAAACTATCCAATCCAAATTAATCATGACACAACAATCTCCCAAGATTACGTCGTGTTTGAAGGGGATACGTTGTATGTGTATGTGAACGTGCTAGAGGATGAGAAGGTGAAGCAAGCGTTACGCCACTTTTACTACAAGCAATGTAAAGCGTTAGTAGAAGAGAGTATTGCATTTTACCAAAGCTATTTCAAAATGAAGCCACGTTCGATTCGCATTACGGATAGTAAGAAGAACTGGGGAACGTGTGACGGCGAGCGTAAGTTGACATTCAACTGGAGGCTAGCAATGGCACCACGTGAAGTACTTGATTACGTTGTTGTACATGAGATGTGTCACATGATGCACATGAACCATGACCGTTCGTTCTGGCGTCTTGTCGGGAAGATTATGCCTGATTACAAGGAGAAAGAGAGATGGCTGGCTGTTTCTAATTGGAAGATGACGGTGTAGGTTTATTATTATACAACAAAAATATTTACAAAAATTGTAAGTCGTGAGATGATAAAGGAAATCTATGAGGAGGGAAGTAAGCCAATGAATCCGATAAATTGCTAAATATTAATTGATGTTAAAAATTAATATGAAATTTTGTATCGAGTGTACAAGTGCCTATTTTGTGTAGGTGTATTTGTTGTGCTCTTTATGGAATGCAGGCAATTTAGAAGATCACTTACTTTACTCATATCGAGATGATAATTTATGGAAGTACTTGCTTATGCAGCTAGTACAAGATTGTTAAGCATTAACATGTGCTTGTTTCTATGCATATGTTTGCTTTGACGTATTCGATAAATTATAGGTACTCATATAAGTAGGCTGTAAGAAGAACGTTCTTCTTACGGTCTTTTTTGTTATACAACTAAATAGTAATCTTCTTTGCCCTGTCCATAAAAGCGTGACATATCTTATGGATGAAAGAAGGGACTCTCATGTTAGAGATGAAAATTAACGGTATCAAAAAATATATGGAAGCAACGCTTGTATTGAAGGATGTGTCAGTGGAAGCGTATGAAGGGGACAAAATTGGGATTGTCGGAGCGAACGGAAGCGGGAAGAGTACGCTTCTAAGAATTATTGCGGGGATTGAGCCGATGAATTACTACCCTGGTTACCCGCAAACTTCTAGCTTCGGCTATGATGAAGGGCTGATTCATTTGCCAAGAGGAGGAAGTGTTGCCTATTTGGAGCAATCACCAACATTTCCAAAAGGGTTAAAAGTAATCGATGTATTAAATATTGCGTTTGAAGAAGTTGATCGCATTGAAGCAGAGATGCGTGACATAGAAGAACAGATGAAGACATTAGAAAATCGTGCGCTTGAAAAGGCGTTAACGAAGTATAGTGAACTCGTTCAGTTGTTTGAAGTGAAAGGCGGCTATGAGCGAGTAGAGAAATTGAATAAAGTGTGTATTGGTCTAAAATTCTCGGATAGTTTCTTGGATAGGGAGTTTGATTTACTGAGTGGTGGAGAGAAGACGACGGTTGTGTTAGGAAAGTTATTGATTCATCAGCCGGATATTTTGTTACTCGATGAGCCGACGAACCATTTAGATATGGAAGCAATTGAGTGGTTGGAAGGGTATTTAAAAAGTTATAAAGGGATTGTTTTGATTGTCTCACATGACCGTTATTTCCTTGATCATGTTGTTTCGAAAATTGTGGAGATCGAGGATATGGAATCAATTTCCTATAAAGGGAACTATTCTTCGTTTGTCGAGCAAAAAGAAGAGAACATGCGCATCCAATATGAGCATTACCGAGAGCAACAGAAGAAAATCGTCAACATGGAAAAAACAATTATGAGCCTTCGTGACTGGGCGATGCGTGCAGATAATAATAAATTCTTCCGACGTGCAGCAAGTATGCAGAAGAAGCTAGATAAGATGGAGCGCATTGATAAGCCGACGTTCGAGCGAAGTAAGATGCGATTGGCATTCAACGAGACGAACCGCGCCGGAAAAGAAACGATGAAGGCAACCCAATTGTCGAAGAGGTATGATGATAAAGTTATTTTCAATGATGCGGAGCTTATGGTTCATTTCGGAGAACGAGTTGGTCTGATTGGTCCGAATGGGAGTGGAAAGACGACATTCTTAAAGATGTTGCTTGGAGAGGAAAAAGCAGATAGTGGCAGAGTAGAATTAGGTGCAAGTGTACAGGCGGCCTATTTACCGCAGAAAATTTTCTTTGAGGATGAAGAGAAGACAGTCGTTGACACGTTTCGGGAAGGGATTTCGATTGTAGAAGGGAAGGCCCGTGAATACTTGGCGAAGTTTATGTTTTATAAAAGCAGTCCATTTAAGAAAGTAAAGCATCTATCCGGTGGTGAGCGAATTCGCTTGAAGCTTGCGATGCTTCTGTACCACGATATTAACGTGTTAATTCTCGATGAGCCGACGAATCATCTTGATATTGATTCCATCGAAACGGTGGAAGCGGCATTAGAAGATTTCAAAGGGACGATTTTCTTCATTTCGCATGATCGATATTTCCTTAACCGCATGAGTGACAGAATTATTGCGATTGAGGAGTGTGCTTTCAAGTCGTATGTTGGTAATTATGATGCGTATAAGCAAGAGCAAGAAAAGCGTAGTGTACTCGTGATAGAAGAACCTGTTGTAAAGGTAAAGAAAGAACGGATTGTACCAGAAGAGACGAAGAAAGCGAAAGAAAAGGAAAAGACGTTAGCGAAAATTGAACGTCTTGAAAGCGAAATTAGTGAGATTGATACTGCGATGATTGCTGAACATCTTAATCATGAGGAACTGAATAAACTTTACTTTAGGAAAGTGAAATTAAGCAATGAATTAGATTCAAGCATGGAGATATGGCTCCATTTAGAGGTGTAATATGTATGGAATTATAGTTATTTAAATAAGCATGATATAAAGGAAATGCCCTGTTCACTTTATTGAATGGGGCATTTCTTTTTATATGTTTTAAAAAGAAAAAATCATAATAAAACCATTCATTAATTTATATAGAAATCAAGCAATAGTATCTAATTGTTTGGTTTTAGCTCCTAAGTTAACAGTTTTGTGGATTATTAATTAGTGATTCAATAAAAATATTAAACGGATAAATCATGGGATTGATGGAATAGCTATAGAAATATTAAGAAACAAGTATTGGTTTAAGTTAACTACAAATCCAATATTTACATAAAAATATATTCTGTTAAAATAATATAGGGAAATAATGTGATTTTTTTCCTAGGGTAAGGAAAGGTGAGGAGGGATTCTATTAGAAAAGTACTATTAACTTTAGCTTTATTTGGAAGTTGTTTGGGAATCATCTATTCAGTAAGTTCAATATTGGTAAATATGAAGTATTATCATGAGTCAGCAAAAGTTTATGAAGGTATTAGGGAAGTTTACACTAAACAACAATATGATAGTAATTCAAAGCTCTTAGAAAACATTAATCAGGATTATATAGGTTGGCTAAGCATTGGAGATACAGAAATTGACTATCCAGTTGTCCAATCAGTAGATAATAATTTTTATCTTTCTCATAATTTTTATAAGAATAAAGATTTCGCAGGTGCTATTTTTATGGATTATCGAAACATAATGGATGATTTGGATAAAAATGTTATTTTGTATGGGCACAATATGAAGGATGGAAGTATGTTTGGAAGTCTCAAAAACTATTTAGACATTGATTATTATTCCCTTCATAAAAGGATTAAATTGGAATTTCAAGACAATGATTATGAATTTGAAATTTTTTCTGTTTATACAACTACCAATACAGATTGGATGAATCCACATTTTAGTAGTCAAGATCAAAAAAATCATCTCAAACAGCTTGAAAATCAGTCAGAGGTAAAGACAGATGTTGAAGTAACTGAAGATGATATGATTCTGACATTGGCAACTTGTACAGTTGATGATGACGAACGACTTATCGTTCATGCGAAATTAATGAAATAAGCAATTATTACTTAATAATACAAAATAAGTAGTTTCGCTACATCAAACTGAAAAGATGAAGGATTTATAGCACAACGTAAATTTTATGAAATGTAAGGAGTTTAAAAGTACATGAAGTTAAAAAGATTACTTTCATTAGTGCTTATAGCTGGTTTCTTTTTATTATTACCAACAAATCAAGCTTTAGCTAATGAAAAGCAACCAGGTTTGCAAGTGACGGTCTCAACTGATAAACAAAATTATACTGTTGATGAACCAGTACAATCACAAATACAGATTATAAATACACTACCAATTACAGGTGATAATCTTGTAGTTACAACAACACTCCCGGAGAGTTTACAAGGTAAAAGTGGTGATGTGGTAACAAAGGATCAGAAACTAGTTTGGGAGTTTGAGAAAGTTGGAGAATCTGAGACAATAACTTTAGATTTACAACTCCAACATGTAGACAGTAAGGTCGATAATTTAGCTGAAGACGGAGCAACAGATTCAATAACGGATACTGATGATGGTGCTCCTAATACAGGAGACGATACAGATTTTTTAACATATGTAATTATACTAGGGATATCTAGTCTTGTTCTTATTGTTTCAATTACAGTGATGTATAAAAAGAAAGCAAGTAAGAATATAACATTTTTACTCATCCCAGCAATGCTTTTGGCTCCATTTGCAGATGCGAAAGCAGAAACATCAAAAGTATCTGTTTCTACATCACATGAGATCCAGTTTGAAGATCAAAAATATGAAATTGTTACAACAGCAGAAATAGATTTTGATTATAGTCAATTAGAATTAACAAATGACTTTGCTTTGAAAGTTAAAGCTCAAGAAGCTAGTTTTGAACTTGTATGGAATGAAATTAAAAACGCTAAAGCTTATAAAGTTTTAAGAAAGTTTGAGAAAAAGGATTTCACAGAAATTGTTAATGAACATACTTCAACAAATTATATAGATAACAATATAAAAGAATATGGGGTCTATACATATAAAATTATTGCGCTAGGACATGATGGTAGAACGAAAGATTCTAATGAAGTATCTGTTTATAACAGTGAGTTTGGAATAGGAGTAATTCCTGATAATATTGATACGGATCAAGATGGATTACCTGATGCGTTAGAAGAAGTATTGAAAAGTGATCCAACTAATGCAGATACCGATGAAGATGGCCTTCCAGATGGTTATGAGTATCAATATCTAGGCAGCAATTTGTTAAAGAAAGATACTGATGGTAATGGTACTACAGATGATCAAGAAGATTTTGACGCTGATGGATTAAGTAACCTTAAAGAATATGAGCTTAAAACAAATCCATTGAATGCTGATTCAGATTTTGACGGATTAAAAGATAGCGATGAAGTAAATACATATAGTACAGAACCAATTAATGAAGATACCGACGGGGATGGTCTTACAGACGGTAATGAAATTTCTCAAGGTACAAATCCTTTAGTGCAAGATACCGATGGAGATGGCACGAAAGATGGGGATGAAACATTTGAGCTGACTGTAAAAGTGGATGAAAATAATAAGGATAATAAAGTACAACCTTCTGTAACGATGAATTTATCGGGGAAGAATTTAGATAGTGTTTCAATTTCGAAAATTAGCGCCAACAATCCGTATTTAAATGAGGCTATCCCTGGATATATTGGTTCAGCTTATGAGTTTAATACACCAGCATCTTTTGATACTGCACAAATGACTTTTTCATTTGATAAAAAGTTACTTAGCAATTCTAATTTTAATCCAGCAATCTATTATTTTAACGAGGATACGAAAGGATTAGAGTTATTACCCAATCAAAAGATTAATAAAGAAAGAGGGGAAGTAAGCACAACTGTCTCTCATTTCTCTAGTTATATACTATTAAATAAGACGGAATTAGATAAAGTCTGGGCACAAGAAATGAAACCTCCACATAGTGGTGAGATTGTGGATGTTGAATTAGTTATTGGTTTCTCGATTGACTCATCTGGAAGCATGGATTTGAATGATCCAAAAGGAATTAGAAAACAGACTGCCAAAAAATTTGTTGATAAGCTTGATGATAATGATAAAGCAGCTGTTATTGACTTTGATATGTATGCAGATGTATTGACACCACTTACGAGCGACAAGGACACAATTAAAGAAGCGATAGATCGTATTGATAGTTGGGGAGGAACGAATTTAACAGCTGGTATGAGAGCTGCTATTGATGCGTTAAAAGACAATGAATCCGATGTTAAGTACGTTATTCTTCTTACGGATGGTCAAGGTTATTACAATCATAACTTAACAAAAGAAGCGATAGACCGTGGAATTGTCGTGTTTACAATTGGTCTAGGTAACGATATTGATGAGGGGCTTTTACAAAAAATTGCGACGGAAACAGGTGGAAAGTACTATCATGCTTCTACCACGGATGATTTAGATGGAATTTTTGATAATACTTCTGAGGAAACAGTAGACCTTGCTACAGATACTGATGGAGATGGGTTATCTGATTATCATGAAAAACGTGGTATGAGAACAAGTAATGGTTTATGGATAACGACGGATTTTGAAAAGAAAGATAGCGATGGTGATAGCATTCAAGATGGAGACGAGATGGTTTATAAGAATGAATCCTTCTTGATGAAATCCAATCCTACCTTAAAAGATAGCGATACAGATGGAATTTTAGATAAGAAAGACCCAAAGCCGATGGTTTATAGCATTACAGATCGTACATTATCATTAGTTGCCGGATTGAGTTATAGTAATTTAAATGCTAACATATCTAGTACGATCGATAGTCTCGTAAAATCAAATTATAATTTCTCTAGTATTGGTTCTTCTGGCATTGAAGAATTGAAAGACTGGACAATTATTCATGCAAATGATTCTGGTGGAAAGGGACAGGTAGATTCTAAAGATTTTGGTTTAGGGAGTGTGGCAATTAAAATTACTCGTCCTGGCCAGCCAGATGCGATTATTTTTGGGTTAAGAGGAACAGAGCCTAGTAGTGACCCTATACATGACTTTTTAACTGACGGGGTACTTTTCTTCGGTATTGACAGCATTCAATCAAAATATGCATTTACCACTTATTCATATTTAGCTAAGTATTATCCGAACGCAGAATTTTATGTTACTGGTCATTCACTAGGTGGAAGATTAGCGCAAGATGTTTTTTATAAAGTTCATGACAAAAATGATGGAGCGTTTGGATTCTTTAAAGACGATATTAATGAGCCTGCTGGTGCGACTTTCAATGCATTAGGATACAATAGAGGACATTATAGTACGTTAAAAGGAAGTATTGTGTCCGAGGCGAAGAAGCAAATCACGAACTACTATTACAAGAAAGATCTTGTAGGTGAACTTTTTGGTAATAGTGACTATGTTAAAAGGATTGGAAAAGAAGTAGGGGGATGGACACCAAGAGATAAGCACCAAAATATAATTAATCCCGAACTGAATTTTTTTAGTTCTTATGCAGTCTCAGAAATCCATGGGATTAACTTATTCCATTCTGATTCTAACCTTCGTTATGATAATATAAACATATTAAATTAAAGGAGATGTAAAGATGAAAGGGTATGTTAAATGTTACTTTCAAATGCATTTGAAACATTGGTATTTGTATATAATTAACATTATAATCATGATTATTGCATTCTTTACCTCATTAATTGCAGCGAAATATTTTGATGTAATGACGAAGAATGTTCAAATGATGTGGTTTTTATGTGCCCTTACTTTTGCAGTAATTTCAAGCTGGTTATTATTAATTCCAAATATAATGGTTGCTAGAAAGTATCGGGATAAAGGGAGATGCTATCAATTTTTATTGGTAGTAGTGAATCAATTTATTTCAATTTTATGTTTTTATTTTATTGGGCATATGATCTATTTTACTTATTAAATGACTATATTGGGAATTTCGATTTTATTTATAAAAATATTTTAGAAAGAAAAGCAGTGTACTGAAAAAGTCACTGTTTTTCTTTCAAGTTCTCTATTTTTTTATCCGCAAGGTTCTTTATATACCGTACATACTTTCCAAGCAAGCTACCGATTAGTGAGAAAGCAAAGAAGGTACTAATGGAGAAGAGGTAGAAATCACTAATAATGAAGTAACAAAGGACGTATGCACCGATAAAGAAAAGGGATAAATGTACGCGGTGTACAAAATACTGAAAGAACCCAACGACTAAGGATAGTGTTAACCCACAAAGGAGGAGTAAGGTAATAGCGATAATAGATCCCATCGTTTGTTTGCTCCTTTCTTTTCTTACTGAATTAATACGCACTTTGGGTAGGGAAATCCTCTATGAGGTGAAAAGGATGCGGGATAGAATAAAAAGAAAGCCGCTGTACATGGTGTACAGCGGCTTTCGATATGTCATTAGTTACGGATTAAGTAATCAAATGCACCTAGTGATGCGTTTGCGCCTGAACCCATTGAGATAATGATTTGTTTGTACGGGTTATTTGTGCAGTCTCCAGCAGCAAATACACCTGGTACGTTTGTAGCACCGTGCTTGTCTGTTACAATCTCACCGAATTTCGTACGTTCGATTGTATCGCCTAACCAGTCAGTGTTTGGAACAAGACCGATTTGAACGAATACACCTTGTAATTCAACGTGGCCAACTTCTTCTGTTTCACGGTCGATGTAAGAAATACCTTCTACTTTGTCAGTACCAGTGATTTCTTTCGTTTGAACGTTCTTTAGCACAGTTACGTTTGGTAAGCTGTATAGACGTTCTTGTAAGACAGCGTCAGCTTTTAATTCTGGCATGAATTCAAGAACTGTTACGTGCTTAACAATACCAGCTAAGTCGATTGCAGCTTCGATACCAGAGTTACCACCACCGATTACTGCTACGTCCTTACCTTCGAATAAAGGACCATCACAGTGTGGGCAGTATGCTACACCTTTGTTTTTGAATTCTGCTTCACCAGGTACGCCAACATTACGCCAGCGAGCACCTGTTGCTAAGATAACACTCTTACTCTTAAGCACTGCACCGTTTTCAAGTTCAACTTCGATGAAGTCTTTCTTTTCTAGACGTGCTGCGCGTTGTAAGTTCATTACATCGATGTTGTAATCTTTTACGTGTTCTTCAAGGCTAGCAACAAGCTTCGGACCTTCTGTTTTCTTTACACTGATGAAGTTCTCGATACCCATTGTATCCATTACTTGACCACCGAAGCGCTCAGCAACGATACCTGTACGGATACCTTTACGTGCTGCATAGATTGCTGCACTTGCACCAGCTGGGCCACCACCAACAATAAGTACATCGTATGGATCTTTGTCTGCGAATTCTGAAGCGTCTGGGCCGCTACCTAATTTCGCAAGGATTTCTTCAAGTGTCATACGACCGCTTCCGAATGCTTCACCATTTAGAAGTACAGTTGGTACTGCCATGATTTCTTTGCTTTCTACTTCTTCTTTGAATGCTCCGCCGTCAATCATCGTGTGTGAGATATTTGGGTTTAGAACACTCATTAAGTTAAGAGCTTGAACAACATCAGGACAGTTGTGGCAGCTTAAGCTGATATACGATTCAAAGCGGTAGTCGCCTTTGATGTTTTTGATTTGGTCAATGACTTTTTGCTCAACTTTTGGAGCACGGCCACTAACTTGTAATAAAGCTAAAACTAATGAAGTGAACTCGTGTCCTAGAGGGATACCGGCAAAAATTACTCCTGTATCTTCGCCGACACGATTTACACTAAAGCTTGGTGTTCTTTCTAATTCTGTTGTTTCTACTTTGATTCGTGATGACATCGTCGCTAGCTCGTCTACAAGAGCTAACATATCTCGTGATGTTTCATCAGAACCCGCACTAACTTTAAGTAGTACATCGCCTTCCATCAATTGAAGATATTGGTTTAATTGTGCTTTGATATCTGCTTCTAGTAACATGTGTATCTACTCCTTACATTTCATTTCTTTATTTTGTATTCCTTAGATTTTACCTACAAGGTCAAGGCTTGGCTTAAGTGTTGAAGCGCCTTCTTCCCATTTAGCTGGGCAAACTTCGCCTGGATTGTTACGAACGTATTGTGCAGCTTTCACTTTGTTTACAAGGATGCTTGCGTCACGGCCGATACCACCAGCGTTGATTTCAACAGCTTGGATAACGCCATCTGGATCGATGATGAATGTTCCGCGAGCTGCAAGACCATCTTCCTCAACTAATACGTTGAAGTTACGAGAGATTGTTAATGTTGGGTCACCAATCATGATGTACTCGATTTTACCGATAGCTTCTGAATGATCGTGCCATGCTTTGTGAGTGAAGTGAGTGTCAGTTGATACTGAGTATACTTCTACTCCTAAGTCTTTTAATGTTGCATATTGGTGTTGTAAATCTTCTAACTCAGTTGGGCATACGAAAGTGAAGTCTGCTGGATAGAAGCAAACTACGCTCCATTTACCTTTTAAGTTTTCGTTTGTAACTTCTAAGAATTCGCCTTTTTGGAAAGCCATTGCTTTGAATGGTAAGATTTCTGTACCGATTAATAACATAATAAAATTCCTCCTAAGTATATGTTTTGAACAACACGTATTAGTTTGTTCAAATGTGTAATTTTTTATTAGACCTAATTAAGAATAATTCTAATCAGATATTTATTATTTTATTAGATTTTTTATTTTTGTCAATACATATGCGCGATTTTTTTGAGAAACATTCTCAATTTAAAGGGGTAAGATAGAAAAATTCAAGTTTATTACTAGATGGGATAGTAGGATAATCCCTTGATAGGAAAGTATTCATGGAGGAAATAGTATCGTGATAAAGAGTTCTTATTTTTATCTTATCAGTCCAAAAATAATTTGTCTGTTTTGAACTATCGTGGAAGAAAGATTAGTTAAATGAATTGTGACGATTGTGACAAATTCGATAGATCGCTTTATATAAAAAGAAAAGGCCCTAACAAGTAGGGACTTTTGGAGAAGTATTAAGTTGCATGGCATATCCATCCACCGAAGATGCCAGTGGCGTAAAATTTCGTTACGTGTATAAATCCAGCTTCTTCTAATAGTTGTTTCATTTCACGTTCAGATAGAAGAGATAGTTTCTCTAGACTTATTTTCATTCTTGCATTCATTTCCTCGGCATCAAATCCGCCATCAATCAAAAAGCTTTTCCATATGTTCGCTCGTTGCTCGAGTTCAGGATCGTTACGGTCGCCGTATGCACTAACGAGGACAAATGGAGCTCCTGGTTGTACATGTTCTCTGATTTTCTTTAATAGCTTCCGTTTTTCTTCGTAATCATGGATGAAGTGAAGGACTAATATGCAACTTGCGGCGTCGAACGTAGCTGGTGGATATGACAAGTTATCTATTGTTCCTTCTATTAGTGTAACGCGATTTTCTAACTCCAGTTCTATTGCCTTGTTTCTCGCAAGTGTCAGCATTTGCTCAGAAGGATCGACACCAGTAAAGGTCCATGTTGGATTTGGTGGTCCCCATGCAGAAAGTTCATTTCCGCCTCCTGCACCGACGATAAGGATGGAAGAAGAGGATTTTTGTAGCTGCATGCGAAAGTAGGATTGAATCATTGAAAATAACGCATCGTAGCTTGGAACGGAGATACGTGTTTTTTGCTCATATGTATGAGCAGGTGTAGAAGTGGTTACCTGTTCTTTTTTCATTATTTATTTTCTCGCTTTCTTTTTATAGAAATAATTGCGGATAAATAGAGTCTGTAATTTGTGTGGAAAATTACATGGTGGCAGAATGCGCACATTCTTTTATATGTGCTTTCATTTTTTGGACAACGTTTTCGATTGTTTGGGAACGTAGATAGTTTTCTGTTTTTTGTTCTGCTTTGCTCATGATGCTTTCGATGAAGCAAGTTTGTCGGTCATGCATGGTGCTTTCTACCTCACAATGAAAGAGGGGAGTTTTCCCTTCAATCGCATGAATGACATCGAGAAACGTAATATCTTTTGCCTCTTTTACTAAGCGATAGCCACCGTTTACACCTGGGACAGATTCAATAAATGTGGCTTTCACGAGTGTTGTTAATACCTTTGATAAGTATGTGGGTGATACTTTCTGTACGTTTGCTAACTGTTTCACACCAATTGTTTTTCCTGTTGGAACAAGTGCTAAATACGCAATTGTGTGAAGAGCGTAGTTTGTTGCTTTTGAATATTTCATGTTTCACCTCTTAATTATAGATTCATTGAGTCTATAATAGCGTTAGTTGTCATTTTAGGCAAGGTAGTGGTCTTGTTCAAGGAATATAGCAGACAAGCCGATATATGTTGGGAAGATGTAGTGGCGAAGGGGAGTTCCAGCATGAAAATATATGAACAGTTAAGAGAGGTTTTGAAAGGAAGAGAAGGAGAAATCTTTTCTTCTTCCGAACTAAAAGAAATGTTAGTGGCACGATTTCAAACAAATCGGGGGAGCGTTATCCCTTCTGATTTTTGTTATAACCGTTTCAATCATGGAGCTCGTTTTACAAAGCATCTCTTTGTCTATATTACGAGAAGTGAATATAAGTATGTTGGGGAGAATTATGGATACACAGGACTTATCTTTCATAAACCACAAGGTGTGGGTGAAGAGTTTGTGATAGGAGAATGGTTGAATGGAGAGCTTCTATTGTATGAGAAGGACGAGGTTCATTGTGCTTCTGTTCAGAAGATGGGCCTAGGACAAATTCAACATTTATATGAAGAATATATAGAGATGTTGCGCTTTGAGATGAAAGTGTTAGGCTGTAAAGCAACAGAATTAAGGCATTTAATTGGCAGAATTGGAGAGTTCTATTGCGTACTTCATACGAAAGGGGAATTGGCGAAAGAAACGAATCAGCACGGATTTGATGTCGTGAAAAGTGGTAGAAGAATTAGTGTCAAAACAACGGCACAAGAGAATGGATTTGTGACAATTAATTCGAAGACGTTTGATCAATTTGACGATTTCTTTGTCGTACAATATGTGAAAGATGATTTTAAGTTGTTATTTTATGGTCCGAAAGAGGAAATCTTTCCGATTATGAGGACATACGGTGATACATTTGAATTGGAGATAAGTAAGCTAAAGAAGATGGATAAAGGGTAAATGTATTCAGTAAAACCCAAAGAAGAAACGATATGTACATACCGTTTCTTCTTTGGGTTTGTATGCTGCCTTGGAACGAAGGGGATGGTTCCAAAGGCGTTTCGTACAATGCCATACTTTTCTTCAATAGGGCGTTATCACTTAGTTGGATTAATTTCGTGTTACTAACGTTTTGGTGGGAGTTCCAACTATGTTATGTTTTCACTACTTCTTCATCATAACGTATATAGTAGGATAATGATTTGTTATTTTTTGAACATTCCGTTACGAACAGGTTAACGTTTTGTGTATAAATGGATATAACCTATATTTCGTTTGTAGAAGTATCATGAAGGATGTTAGTAGAGAGTGGTAACAAAAAAATAGACAGCGCCTTGATGATCATGAGCGCTGTCTGTTTTCCTATATATTTAATAAAGGAAGGAGCAGCCAAGGAGGGGAATATCCTATGGCTTTATATGTTTCTTATGGTGGGGTATGCAATGTTGTCTAGTTAGATTCGTTTCGTTATGCTCACATAGCGTGTCCATCGTTCTTTCTACATGAGTGAGCTAGAGGGTATTGCACGTCATCTTTCCATATGCTAGCGTTTTGTTATTCTCCTCGGTATATGTACTTGATTGCGGGTGGGGTTATGAATTCGCTTATAACTATACCGACGAGTGAGAGAGTTGCAACGTTAGTTATGGTAAGAACGATGGTGTGAGCTTTTTTCTTATGAGGTTTGTGTTGACAGATAAACATTCAATCTGTCGTTAACTTTCGTATATCCATGACGAGAAGGTCAGTGAGTTTGTACGAAATACAATCGTTTCTATATGTAACTTTCGATTAAGGGCAGAATAATGGAAAGTTATTTCTAGGGCGTATCATACTCGTACAAATATTTTTGGTATGTACAGACTATTGGAATACAAAGTTAACGACATATTCATGTTATGCTAGAAAACAACCTCTAACTAGAACAACTTGTTCCTACACGTTTATCATAGCGTATATTTCATCATAGCAGTTTGTGAAAAAATTAACATTCAGTTACAAAAATTTGAATGATTTGTGTCTTTTTTACTAAATGTAAAAAAGGCCTCAAATCGCAGAATGTGTAGATGTTTACAAAAGAAGTTTTCATTGTGTATGTATCTTAGTCTATATTCCTATATAGTCAGATTGAATAATTTTCAAGAAACTAATATCTAAAAATTGAGAAAATTATAGGTATATAGGTATAATAGAGAAAGAATTGGGACTATATATTCAGATGAAAGTTGGTGTAAAGGATGATACTAGGGCATGTCATTAAACGAGAGAGAAAGAAGCAAAATCTAAAACAATCACATCTAGCAGCGGGGGTTTGTTCTCCTTCGCATTTAAGTAAAATTGAAAATAATGAAACGAGCCCAAGTGATGAAGTAGTCGCACAGCTATTTCAGAAGCTTGGTATAAAGATGGATGCAATTCCGGAATTGTCACAGCCGAGTATCGAGGAGAAGTTATTACCAGAGCTACTTACTATATATAGAGAAGTGACCGAGAATCGGAATAAAGAGTATATACAAGAAAAAATAGGTTATTTGTTTGACAATCGATTGTTATATACAAAAAAGGAAATTTTCTATATGTATAATTTAGTTATGCTTCGGTTACTTTTATCAACTAGTTCCCACTTGCAAAAAGTACATTTTTACTTACAGCCATTACTTGATGATCGTGATTCGTTAGATGCATATCAATCGTTTTTATTATGCAAGATAGAAGGTATGTATGCATTTCACTTAAAGAAGTACAAGCAGGCAAAAGTAAACTTCGATGCGGCGTATAAGCTTTCGTATCGCTTACGAGATGGATGGGAGTTAGCTGATTTTTATTATATGTATGCGCTTATACATGTCGTAAATGAACAAAATGCAAGTTCAATCGAATATAGTCAGAAAGCACTTCACTTTTATATAGGAAACTTTCAATTTGAACGAGTAATTGAATGTTATACACTTCAAGGAATTGCATACAAGCGCATCAAGAAATGCGAGGAATCTATGCAGGTATATAGGAAAATTGAATCGATTATTGAGAGATTTAATTTGAAAGAGTATGAAAGGGTCTTATTTCAAAATATCGGCTGTCTCTACGTAGCGTTAGGAGATTTTCAAAAAGCAATTATGTACTATAAGAGAAGTTTAGCGCGCAAGACAGAATTAGAAGAAAAGTTGTTATCTATCTTCTCCATTGTTAGAAGTTATTCAAGACTTCACGATGGGAAAAGCGTACGGGAATGGATTAAAAAGGGATTAGACTTACTAGAAGGACGGACGGAGCCAATCATATATATGCATCATTTGTTGTTTTACCGTGAGATATATAGTGAAGAAATGCACTTGCAGGTGAAGCAGTTGACAAGTATTGTTCAATACTTTAGTGAGATAGAAGACTATCGGCATGCCTATAAGTATAGTATGAAAATAGGTGAATTATTAATGAATAGAAAGAAGTATAAAGACGCTTCTCATTTCTATAAACTAGCGATGGAATATAATCATATCTATCGAGGCGTTCGTTATTGGGAGGATATTTAAAAAAAGCATAATTCTAATGGCCACAATTTTTCGGGAGTCGTTTGAAATACGATACTCACATTTCAAAAAGAAATAAAATAAACGAAAGGTGCGCATTTATCACATATGCGCACCTTATTCTATTAATCGAGATCGATATAGTAACGCATTTCTTCATTGTCTTTATAGAAACCGACTGACTCGTATAGAGAAAGAGCGGAGTCATTTGTCGGTGAGACCATCAGCATTACATGAGCTAAGTTGTGCTCTTTCAAATAATGCAATCCTTGTGCCAACAAGTATTTTGCTAGACCGTTTTTCCGCCATTCTTCTCGGACGAAGACATCTTCAATGACACCGTAATCTTCTTCCTGCCACGCCATCAATCCAGCAACAAGTGTGTCGTCTTGACGAATCGTCATGGATGTCCAGTGAGGGTGTTTTTTATAGCTACGTAGTCGATGTAGTCCGAGCGGTGTGTCTGGCCAAATTTCTGCTTCAATACGCAAGTAATCTTGTTCTTCTTCAGGTGTTTTCATATTCCAGTAGGAGAAAGAGAACTCTTCACGTAATGGAATGGTTGAAATGGGTGCGTTCAAGTTACGTGCCATGCAAAATACACTAGATAGCCGTTTATACCCTTTGCTAATGAAAAATTGATTGTTTGCATGTTCCGTAGAATCGTTGCCAACGCACCAGAATTTTGCGTTTTCTTGTGCTGTAACAGCTTTGTATAGTGGAACAAGTAGCGTCATGTCATATCTTCTTTTTCATACGGACGAATAATCATCTTTACCCCTTTTCGTTAGAAGGGAACATCGCGGTTGAGAGGGCTAGTTAAGCGAGTACCCCTGTAAAAATATGCCCTTCGTTAAACAATGATTGATCATGATAAACGCCTCCTTTATCTATTCTATCC
This sequence comes from Priestia taiwanensis, assembly GCF_014638355.1. Classification (GTDB taxonomy): domain Bacteria; phylum Bacillota; class Bacilli; order Bacillales; family Bacillaceae_G; genus Priestia_D; species Priestia_D taiwanensis. Next base: position 141,484 of record NZ_BMFK01000003.1, on the reverse strand, counting down.
ATGACATTATCATGTCTTTTTATAATTTGGAAATATATTTCATTTGTAGAAAAAAGGCGAATTTTATTCGGACATTTGTCGTCAAGAATATGATAGGCTTAAAAATGGCACAATGCCAAACTCAAAGAAAGGGGTGACGATTTTGAAACGACTAAAAGTTCAAAATAACAGGGTAATGAGAGGGCTTGCTTCTTAGTTGAGTTCGGTCCTCTCATGACTACTGAGAGGAGAATGCCAAATGATGAGATTAGACACGATTGTAAAAGGGTGTGCGTTGGATAGTGTGGCACGCCAGTTGTTGGAGCATTGGGAGCACGATGAAGGTACGCTAGGGTTCTGGCGTGCGAGTTCGAATTTTGTGTATGTGTTTGAGTGGAATCAAGAGAGATACTGGTTACGTTTTAGTTTCGAAGAAGAGAATACGTATGAGCAACTTGCTGGGGAACTTGATTTCATGCAATATGTGAAAAAAAATGAGTATCCTGCTGTTTCTCCGATATTATCGAGAAATGGAAGGTTAATAGAAGAAGTAAGAACGGAAGACGGGATGTACTTCGGCGTCGTATTTAGTGAAGCGGAAGGAAACCAATTAGAAGAGTTGACGGAAGAACAAAGCGAAGCGTGGGGACAGTCGCTCGCTACGTTGCATACGTTAGCAGAAAGCTATGAGCCTATCGGGGCAACACGAAAGAGCTGGCGAGATGGCATCCAATTCATTGAGACGGTATTGCAGCGCCATCCAGAGGAATATGAAGCTCGTGAAGAACTGACGAAAGTGACAAAGTTGTTGGAAGCATTGCCAACTTCACCAGCAACGTACGGCTTAATCCATTACGATTTCCAACAAGATAACGTCTTTTATGAAGAAGAGAAAAAATCGTTACACGTCATTGATTTTGACGATGCGATGTATAGTTGGTACGGGATGGACATTGTAACGGCGCTTCTTGATGTGGAGGAAGACTCTGTGCACCGTGAGCTGTTTTTAAAAGGATATCAATCTGTACGAGCATTAGATGAGGAAACGATACGTTTGTTTCCGATGTTTCTTCGATTCGCGAACTTGTATAGCTTTGCGAGGGTACTGTGGTCGATTGAGGAACAAAGGATTGAACATCCTCCTGAGTGGTATGTGAATCTTCGGTTGAGATTCCTAGAATATATGGAAGAAGATAGAGAAGGATTTCGTGAATCATGATGATAAATAGATAGTAGGGCAGGAAGGCTATGATGAGAGAATGTTCATCATAGCTTTTCTTTTACATAAATAGGATAGGGGAGATAGAGGATGAAACAGCGGCATGAAGTGTTATTTAATCAGGTAGAAAATTACCGGAACTATATGTTGCATGCTATCGAAAATGTGACAAGTGAGGAAGCAGAAATCATCCCACATCATTTCAAGAATAATATTCGCTGGAATATGGGGCACATCTACGTCGATCACTATTTATGGATTGAGGCAGTGACGAAAGAAAAAACGGGCATACCGGAGCAATTTCCAACGTGGTTTGGATTCGGAAGTTCTCCGAAGGATTTCACTGCTGAAACACCTTCATTGGAAGAGTTAAAACTTTTACTTCGTGAACAGCCTACTCGCATAAAGAAAGCCTACGGGGAGAGGTTAGAAGAAGAATTTCCGCCTACAGAAATGGGGATGCATACAATCGAACAAGTGCTTATTCGAACGATTTTCCATGAAGGAATGCATCTTCAAGCGATGCTAGATTTGAAGAAATGTATCGGTATTTATGACCAAAGATAAAAAGACACATTGTGATATGTGCCTTCTTATAGAAAGAACGATGTATTAATACTTAAATTGCGGCTCTGTCTGAAGATAATATCCATTGCGTACATGGCCTTCCCAGTTCGCAAAGAATTCGCGCCATGATACGCTCGCGAAGAAGTCATCGACAGATTGATTTGCAGAGTCCCAGTCAAGGATCAGGAACGGTGCATTTCCTAGTTGCCAAATACCGCGATTCGTATCAGTGCCAACTTCTCTTACTAACAAGAGTGGTAGTCCGTATTGATAGGCCATCGATGGTTCAATTTGGGAGAATGGACTTCCCTCCCAAAATGGCTCAGATGGTTGAAACGGTCCTACATTTGTCCGAATTCCTTGGACAAGGAAGCGTTGGAAGTTAATCGCTACTAATCCGTAGCTAGACAAAATCATGCGCCTGATACTTGTGAACGGTGTTTCTGGATACAAATCAGTTCGAGGAATTGTGCGAGGAAAAAGAAGTTCACGCTCAAGTTCTACAATCATTCGGTCAAGAAATTGACGTTGAAGCGAATTTAATGTATTTGCGGTACTTAAAAAGACAGGAATGCGAAACGCTTGATCTGCTACTTGTTTGAGCTTATCGGAAGCGTATGGCTCTTGTCCTGTATTACAGCAAAATTTATCATCCATCGTTGTCATCTCACCCTTCTATATTGTCCCTTCTACTATATGTCTCGGATGTGAAATGGCGTGGGCAACTTGTACAGTTATATAGTTAATAATGGGGTTTTCTGTAATAAAAGTAGAGAGAGGAGATGGGATATGTTTCACCATTTTTTACGAGAAGAACTAACGATTCACGATATACAAGTGGCGATGGAGAAAGGAGACATCACATCAAAAGAGTTAGTGATGTATTACCTAACACGCATTGCCGATTATGACCAAAGCGGACCCGCTTTACATTCTGTGTTGGAAATAAACCCAGATGCATTATTCATCGCAGAAGCACTCGACCATGAACGAGAAATGAAAGGCATAAGAGATCCATTACATGGTATTCCTGTGTTAGTAAAAGACAATATTGAAACAGGAGATAAGATGCATACGAGTGCAGGGACGCTTGCGCTTGCGAATTATTGTAGCGAAGAGGACGCGTTTCTTGTGACGAAATTACGAGAAGCAGGTGCTGTGATTTTAGGTAAGACAAATATGACAGAACTAGCAAATGCGATGTCGTCGACAATGTGGGCAGGGTACAGCGCGCGCGGTGGACAAACGTTAAATCCGTACGGTGATCCGAATTTATTCGTTGGTGGTTCTAGTTCTGGCTCAGCAGTATCAGTTGCAGCTAATTTCACGGTAGTGTCCGTTGGAACAGAAACAGATGCGTCTATTCTTAGTCCAGCTATCGAAAACTCAGTCGTTGGTATTAAACCAACAGTTGGCTTAGTAAGTCGATCGGGTATTATTCCGTTTACGTATTCGCAAGATACAGCAGGACCGATGGCGAGAACAGTGACGGATGCGGCGATTTTGTTAGGAGTATTAACAGGCGGAGATGAGCAAGACCCGGCAACGTACCGTAGTGAGAAGGTAGATTATACAGCTTATTTGGACATAGATGGCTTAAGGGTGCGAAAATCGGTGTATTTCAAGGTGCGTCGCCTAACCAATTTTTACACAGGGGATATGACGAATCATTATTCCACCGTGCTATCCAAGTGTTAAAGGACGAAGGGGCTCATGTTATCGAAAACATGGACATTCCGTCTGTTCAGCGAAAGTGGAGCTATGCGGTGTTGCAGTATGAGTTGAAACATAGTTTAGATAATTATTTAGCAAAGTTACCCGCAACGATACCGATACATTCCATTACCGAGCTGCGTGCATTTAATGAAGCATATCCTGACCAAGCACTCAAGTACGGACAAGATAAGCTTGAATATCGGAATACATTTCCGAATACGTTGCGGGATACAGACTATTTGAATGCGAGAGTAGAAGATATTTATTTCTCACAGAAGGAAGGAATTGATGCGGCATTGGAGACATACGATCTCGATGTGATTCTTTTCCCTGCATATATCGGTTCTACCATTTCGGCAAAAGCAGGCTATCCGTCGATTGCTGTACCAGCTGGTTATATGGAAAGTGGTAAACCGTTTGGCATCACGTTTGCAAGTACGGCATATACAGAAGGAATGTTAATCCGTATTGCATATGCGTTTGAGCAGGCGACGAAGCATCGGAGAAAGCCGAGATTATCTGGAGAATAAAGAAAAAGAAGTAACAGCCTACCTGTGGCTGTTACTTCTTTATTTATAAATTAGAGTGTATGTTTGTTACTGATTTAGTAGAGCTAGTATCTTTTTTTATGGTAGATAACATCAGCACTCCAAAGCTTCCTAAAGCGATCCATCCTAACGTAGCTGTTGGACCACTGAAGCTAAATGTTTGCTCGAAGAAGAAGAGCTCTCTTAGTCCTTGAATCATAAATTTCATCGGTAACCATGCGTACACATAGTCATGATAAAATGGTGACATCATTTCAGGTGCCATTGAAAGTAACGGAGCACCGAAGAATAAGATGAGAATGAAAATTGGCATTCCCTTGATGCCAGTCCATGATAGCACGGCTGAGATTAATAGGAAAAAAGCAAAATAAGTGACCGTTAGGAATAACGAAGTATTCATAAAGTCTGGGATATCAACTCCTATCGCTTGTGCCATCCATGATAATCCAAAGCCAGCTACGAGACTGAGAATTACTCCTAGAACTGTTTGTGCAAGTAGCGTGTATAGCTTTTGTGTTTTACTAGTAAATACAATGTTCTTCATTGCTAAGCAAAGAAGAACCGCACCCGCAATACTGGCCATCCATAGAGGTTGGAAAAGCATAACTGGAGCATTCCCATTCATGCTGTTTGTGCCTACTTCATTTATATTTTCTACGTGTACCGTAATAGGATTCACGAATGTTTGAAGTTGATTTGCTTGTAACGTAAGATTTTGTGTTTGTGCTTTCTGTATTATTTGTGCTTGAATACCGCTTTCGATTCCATTCGCAATGCTATTTAGCATTTGAGTTGTCATACTTGCGACCATTGGATTCATCCCTTGGTTAATGAAAATTGTGATTTCAGGCATCGCTGGACTTGGTGTTAATAGTGACATTTGCTTCTGGCTGAAATCTTCTGGAATGATAATTGCCCCGTAATACTCTTGGTTATTTAATGCTTCTAACACTGCTTCTTTATTGTCTACAGATGTCCACTTTACGATAGGTTCTTCATCGTTTTCGGATGTTGTTTTCTGTTGAATCATTTCTGCAATGTTGTTTCCCATATTGATAGTTCCTTGTTGTGGTATGACAATTCCCTTATCCTCATTAACGAACGCAAGTGGCAAGTTTTTAGGTTGTGGCTGAACCGACGGGATAAGGGTTAATCCAAATAAAATGATGACAAAAAGTACAATGAGTGGCGCCATCCAAGCTAACTTATTTTTGAATAAATGCATGTGTTCTCCTCCGCATCTACGTTATACTAATAAACAACATGGTGTCTATTTGTAATTCGAATTATAAATTTACATATAGAACGGTTCAATAAGCAGAAAGATTCGATATGACGTTTATTCAACACAGTGTGCACATGTGTTGAATAAAAGAAAGAAGAGGTGAGACTGTCGGATACATATACTGATTTACGCATTGTTCGTACGAAGGCAGCTATTCGAGATGCGCTGACAGAATTGATAAAGGAAAAGGGCTTTGAAGGTGTGACAGTGAAGGATATTACAATGAGGGCAATGATTAACAGAGGAACGTTCTATCTTCATTACCAAGATAAGTACGATTTAATGACGAAGTGCCAACAAGAAATTATGCAAGGTATGGCAAAGGTTGCAAAGAGTTTTCTCTCTAATGAGAATGTGACCGCTGAAACAACCTTTGCTTTTGCTACGTCAGTCTTTGAATATTTTAATCAGCATGCAGCATTTATGGAAGCAGTTCTAGGACCGAATGGAGACTTAGGGTTTCAAGTGAAGGTAAAAGAATTTGTTAAAAAGACAATATTCGAAGGCGGTAAATACTCTGAGATGAGGAAGGAAATCCTTCGCGTACCGGAAGAATACTTTGTTTCTTATGTTGCTTCTGCGCATTTGGGGATCATACAACAATGGTTACAAAATGGTAGAAAAGAATCCCCACAAGAAATGGCACATATTCTTGCCACAATAGCTTTCCATGGTCCATTGTTCGCGGCTGGATTGAAGGAATAAGAAGTATATTAGCAGATACAATACTAACCTTTCCGTAAGTACGTGAACAAAAAGTGCGTACTTACATCTTTTCCTTGTGCGCTTTATGATCACTATATAAAGAGCATTCAAGGAGGAGAAAGGAATGAAAACACTTGTTATCGTAACGCACCCTAGTATGGAAACATCGGTTATTAATAAACGATGGGTAGAAGAACTGAAAAAGTATCCAGAAACATACACTGTTCACGAATTGTATAACGTATATCCTGATGGAAATATCGATGTGAAAAAAGAACAACAATTAATTGAATCGCATGATAAGCTTGTACTCCAGTTCCCATTCTATTGGTTTAATTGTCCACCGCTTCTGAAAAAATGGCTAGACGATGTATTCGAGTACGGTTGGGCGTATGGTTCACATGGCGATAAATTAAAGAATCGAAAGGTTGCATTAAGTGTGTCGGCGGGGATTAAAGAAGAGGATTATCATGAAGGTGGTAGGTACCGATATACGATGGAACAGTTATTGGTACCATTTGAAACAACTTTCTTATATTGCAAGGCGGATTATCGTTCGTTTTATGCCTTTTATGGTACAGAAAATGAACTAGGTGGAGCTGACGTGGAGAAAAGTGCGCAAGGTTACATCGGTTTTATCGATAGCTTATAAGAAGTAGTACATAAGAAAAGAAGTATGTCCTTTGAGGACATACTTCTTTTCTTATGTACAAATAGTTATGTATCTAAACGATTTTGCTCTCCCCATTCACACATCATATTTAATAATGGTACGAGGGAAAGTCCACGTTCTGACAAAGAATACTCCACTTTTGGAGGAATTTGTGGGAACTCTTTACGTATAATAAGCCCTTCTGCTTCCAGTTCTTTTAACATGACGCTTAACGTTTTAAAAGAAATTGTATGGATACTACGCCTTAACTCATTAAAGCGCATCACTTTCTTTTCAGCTAACCAGTAAATAATAATGATTTTATATTTACCGGCTATTAAGGATAATGTATATCCAAAGCCGGTGTCTTTAAGTTCAACGCCACTTGGCACACATGTTTTGTTCATATGTTACACGCTCCTTTAGATGAAATCACTACTTTTTTACAATAGAATAGGACATCATCTAATTGCAAATGATGTGGCTGCTTCATTTAGGCAATTTGTTAGCTAAACGAGAGAAGTAAGAGACAGAGTGTCATGGTAGAGAGCAACATAGATAACAGAATAGCAGTAGACGTGACGTTCTCTAATTTTCCATACTTTTCCGCAAATATGTACGTGACCGCTCCGACTGGTAATGCAGACATAATGACAGCGATAGCTCCCCATAATACATCAACTTCAAATACGTACATCATCAATAGGAATGTCACAAGCGGCTGAAAGATAATTTTTAGGACGACTATTGCTGTTACTTCCGATACACGGAGTTCATTCTTCATCGTATTCTTTTGTCCGACTAAGCCTAGCCCTAACGCAAAGAGAGCGGTTGGACCAGAAGCATTCGCGAGTAAGTTAGTAAATGTATGAACAGATGCTGGTAGGTCAATTCCTAGTATTGCGACGACAATTCCTGCACTAACAGAAATCGTAATGGGGCTCTTCATGACAGGTTGGAAAATTGCCCATGCTTGTTTCATAAGTGGTTCTTTTCTGTTAATCTTCGATGCCTCGAACGTTACTAACACAATTGTAATAACAAGGATGTTATGTAGAAGCGTAGCAAGAGCGGCTGGTAATGCAGCATCTGTTCCGAAAACAGCGGTAACGAGTGGTATCCCCATATATCCAGTTGTCCCGTAAGAGGCTCCCATTCCGTAAATAGAGGAAGTCGGTGTGTCATAGTGAAAGACATATTTTCCAATAAGTACTGCCATGATAAAACTCGCAAGTATACCTCCTAGATTAATACTAACGAAGTGCCAGTTTGTTACTTGTTCGATTGGTGCGGTTGCAGTAGCGAGAAACAGCAATGCTGGTAGTGTGATATAAAAGACGTAATTGTTTAAGCTTTTTGATCCTGATTTGGTAATTAGTCCACATGTTCCTGCTAAGTAGCCACAAAGCATAATCGCAAAGATTGGTAAGACGGCATCGAGTAAAAGTTTCATCGTATCTCCCTGCTTTCAAATTGTTGTATCGATTGTAAGGTTGATTGTATGCTAGGAATACTATCACGTAAAACGACTAAAAGAGATAATAGATATCATAAATAATGATGACAAAAGTGGGGATGAGAGAATGAACGAGAAAGACTTAGAGATATTTAGATTAGTAGCGAAGCATGGTACCGTCAGCAAGGCGGCTACAGAATTAAATTATGTCCAATCCAATGTGACGAGTCGTATTCATAAGTTAGAAATAGAACTAGGTACACCGCTTTTCTATCGAAGTAACAGGGGAGTGATCTTAACCGCAGAAGGAAAAGTCTTTCTTACCTATGCAGATAAACTAGTAGACTTGATGAAAGAAGCGAAGGAAGCATTACAAAATCCAGAAATGCCTTCGGGTCCGTTATGTATCGGCGCTACTGATATTACGACAGCGGTACATTTGCCGTCGATTTTATCGGCTTATCATCACAAATACCCGAACGTGGATGTATCGTTAAAAACAGGTTCGACAGAGGAACTTGTAGAATCGGTGTTGAATTATGATATAGACGGTGCGTTCGTTACAGCTCCTGTTCATCATCCAAACATGGAGCAGGAGCTATTACTTCAAGAAGAAGTAGTATTGATTACACATAAATCACAGCCACCTTTTCAGATGATGAAAGAATGGAAGCAACGTACGATTCTCGTCTTTCGTGAAGGGTGTACATATCGTTCGAAGTTAGAACAATGGCTACGAGACGAAGGAATTGTTTCGGTGAAGAAAATGGAGTTTGGTACGATGGAAGGCATTATCGGATGCGTCAAAGCTGGCTTAGGTCTGGCGCTTATTTCAAAGCGAATCGCTGAGCAGATAATGGAAGACGAACATATCCAAGTCTATTCTGTGCCACATACATACAAAGACATAACAACGGTCTTCATCAGGCGCTGTGATGTGTCGATGTCGAATGCGTTGAGAAAATTTGTGGATGTGACGAAGGAAATGTTACAAGAAGAGTGAAATGAGGAGATATATAATGATTCGCATCACTAATCGAAACAAAGCACTAGCAAGCCAATTCATTACAGAAACAAGTGATAAGTCGTTCGCAGCGGTTGCGATAGGGAATAGCCCTGGAGAAATGTGGGTAGATGACGAAAAGAGCCCATCTTCTGCGCTTGTATGGTCGAACGGGTTAGCATGTTTTCAGTTCATGGGAAAGGGATCTGCATTATTTACGGAAGCCTTCGTACAAGCGGAAATTATTCCTTTTCTGCAAGAGAAAGAGATAAGCTATTTTGAATTTGCGCTAGATTCAGAGGGCTGGGAAGACGTTGTTTTTCATGTGTTACGCGATAGAAAAATAGAGGGAGATGGTCAATATGTGTACAAATCTGATTGGACTTCTCCGGCAAAAGAGATTAGAGAAATAACAGATTTTACATTCGTTGAAATTACAGCCCATCTCCTTGAAAACAAAGAGATACGGAACCGTGAATTTATGACGAATTATCTTATCCAGTATTGGGGAAGTATTGAAGCATTTATTGAAAAAGGTGACGGTTATATCGCTCTCACAAAAGAGAATGAGGTTGCGAGTATTGCGATTGTGACCGATGTTTATGAAACGACACATACGATAGGCGTGGTGACAGTCGAAGCATATCGTCAAAGGGGATTATCGAGTTCACTCACAATATTGCTAGTGAATCTGTTACGCACGAAGAAACTCCATGTTTGGTGGGACTGTATGGAAGAAAATATTGCTTCGCAAAAAACAGCAGAGAAAGCAGGACTCGTGAGAAGCCATTCGTATCGTGTATATTGGTTTTATTTTTAGAAGAAGGAGCGAGAATATCGTCTTTTTTGCTTGTACCGCAAATGATTTAGTAAGAAGAATAAATAGAAGGATTGGTGGTACATATGTTTAATTTCTTTAAATCCAAGAAAAAAATAAGTTTGAGTGAACAATTGAGGGAGTTACAAAAGGCGGGAATTCACTTACGCAAAGGAATGACAGAAGATATTCTTCTTGAAGAGTTCGACGAGAAAGAGTTTGAGAAAGAACCGTATTTACTTGCGTTAGTTGCAATGGGTGGTGAAGTAGAAGTCGAGGAAGACGACTTCGTGGATGTATCAGATGATGTATGGCACTTTGATACAGAATGCATCGAAGATAATGGTGATTATGTCCAAATTGTAGAGCGAGTAAAAGCATTATCGAAAGGTTTGCTAGAAATCGAGAATATACGAGATGCTGTTGATATTGAAGAGGAAGAGGCCACACTTACGTTCACGTTAGCGGGTAAAGAATATCATTGGGATCTTGAAGTAGATAACGATTGGGTAGACGGAACAATTTTTGATCGATTCAATGAACTGTTGGCACAGCAAAAGACAGAGAAACGAATTGCGATTCTAGAATTGGGACAAGATTGTTTAATTGGTATGTATTCTCCGGAGCAACTGAAGCAAATAAATGCGTTACTTACGAATAATAAGTTTGAGTTTATTTAATACAAAAAGGAGCGATCCACATGTCGCTCCTTTTTTGTTTATATATGTTTAGAAAAATGTGAGAAACAATAAAAAATGAAAACTTTTTCCGTTATATAATGTCTAATAATTTGTATTTAATACTTTCGTAAGATTTTCGTTATCGTTTCATAAGCTTCGTCTTTCATACTAGAAGCAACGAAAGAGAGAAGGGATGAGGAAGAGATGAAGCGAAAATATTGGATGTTTATTGTGCTTGGAATTGGTGGAATTGCGATTGCATGGTGGTTATTATCCCCATTATTTATCACTAAGACAGTAGATGAGAAGGCACCAGTTGTAGCCGAAATAGTACAGGAAGAACAAGTAACGACCTATGCGGGAATGTTTGTTGAAGTAGACAACATTCACAACATTACAGGCAATGCAAAAACAGTTATGGCAGATGGCAAAACATATATCCGCTTTGAAGAATTTGAAGTGACGAATGGTCCAGATTTGAACGTATATGTAGTAAAAGAAGGAATGGATACAAGTGAAGGGATAGATTTAGGCAAACTAAAAGGAAACAAAGGAAATCAAAATTATGAAATACCAAGCGATGTTGATCTCATGGAGTATAACAAAGTCGTCGTATGGTGCCGTGCTTTTGATGTGAATTTTGGTCATGTTGTACTTGAAAAACAATAGCTATTTAAGGGATGATACAAGAACAACAAGCGTATAAGGGGATGAGGATGTTGCCAATCAAAATAGCCGTAGTGGATGATGAGAAGAACATAACAGACGTATGTAGGCGATATTTAGAGCGAGAAGGGTATTATGTACTCACGGCTTATAACGGAGAAGAGGCTTTGCGATTATGGCAGGAAGAGAGGCCAGATTTATTCGTTTTAGACGTGATGATGCCAAAGAAAGATGGGTTAGAAGTATGTGAGGAAATTCGAAATGTGGACGATGTACCAATTATTATGCTGACAGCTCGAAGTGAAGAGGTAGATCGCTTAATGGGATTAACAATGGGAGCAGACGATTATATGACGAAGCCGTTCAGTCCTCGAGAGCTCGTTTTACGTATAAAAGCGATTTTCCGCCGCATGAACATTGGAAAGGCACGTATGCAACAATCAACATTTCATTTCGGGGATTTAATGATTAACGAAGAGACGCGCACTGTTTCAGTGGGGAATCGGTTCGTCGATTTAACAGTAAAAGAGTTCGACTTATTGTATTTATTGGCATCGTATCCGAACCGAGCTTTTTCTCGAAGTGAGCTGTTAGATAAAATATGGGATATTGATTTTTACGGTGATACGACGACCGTGACCGTGCATATTCGTCGTCTTCGTGAAAAATTAGAACAAACACCGTCTGAGCCAGTTTTTATTAAGACAGTGTGGGGTGTTGGTTATAAATTTGATGGAAGTGGTTCGAAATGAAGATGCGTACTCAGTTGTTACTTGCGAACGCGTTAAGTATTTTTCTTATTTTTGTCTTTTTGATGATCAGTTACTTTTGCATGTTGTTGCCGGACGACGCGATTGTGATGCTGACTTTTGTTACAGCAATCGCAGGGGTTCTCTCGTTCTTCGTACATGGTATGTTAATTCGGCCAATTGAACAAGCAGTGTCACAAATGAAAGATGAATCAAAGAAGGTTGCTGACGGTCATTTTAATGGGAAAGTGTCATTAATTGGACCGAAAGAGTGTAGACAACTTGCGGAGAATTTCAATGAGATGAGCCGTAAATTAGAAGAGAGTTTCACGAAGCTTCAACAATCAGAAGCGTCGCGAAAAGAGCTAGTTGCGAATGTATCGCACGATTTACGTACACCACTGGCATCGATCCAATCGTTTGTCGAAGCGTTGCAAGATGACATTATTGAAGATAAAGAAGTATTCGATCAATATTTAAAAACAATCCAACTTGAAACGAAGCGTCTTGGCTACTTAATTCATGATTTGTTTCAGTTAACACAACTTGAATCAGAAGCGGAGAAGTTCGAACCTGAGTTGTACTATGTCGATAAATTAATTATTGAAGCGCTTGAAAATCAATATGTGCATATCGAAGAGAAGAAGCTACATGTACATGTTGACTTACCGGAGAAACTCCCAGCGGTTGCTGTTATGCCAGAAAAGGTGATGCGTGTAGTAGTGAATCTATTGCAAAATGCGGTTCGGTATTCAAAGAGTGGTGGCGAGTTGTACGTTGAGGTGCAAGATGAAGGACACGTGGTTCGTATTCGTATAATAGACGAAGGTGAGGGTATTCCGCTAGAGGAACAAGCTTTCATTTTCGAACGCTTCTATCGAGTGGAGAAATCACGAAGCAAAGAATTCGGTGGAAGTGGGCTTGGGCTCGCAATTTGTAAGTCGATTGTTGAACTCCATGGAGGCGAGATCGGCGTAAGTAGTGAACAAGGAAAAGGAAGTACATTTTATTTTACTATACCTATTATGAAGGAGTTGTCTCGTTAGTTGAACGAGGCAGCTTTTTTTATTTCTCGTTATTCGTCTGAACGACCTCATATCACCTTTCATATAAAATCGTTTGAAAAAAAGATAAAAAATTTTCTTTTTTTGTCAGAAATAAACAAATAGGTTTCGTATAATGAATGAGAGGATTAAATAAAGGTTGAGGTGAAGAGGATGAACGAAGCCCAGATGCTGCAAGGCTTGCGGGAGAAAAATATGGATGCACTTCATTTAGTTATCAGCACATATGGTGGACTTATTTATAAAGTTATTAATAGCGTACTCGATAGCGCATACGACAAATCAAATATCGACGAATGTATGAACGACGTTCTAATGACCCTTTGGTATAATATCGACACATTTGATGAAGAACGAGGGAAATTTACAAGCTGGCTTATATCTGTCTCGAAATTTAAAGCCATTGATTATAAACGAAAAAACAACAAGGCATATCAATATGAAGAGGTGAACAAGGAAGGGGTTATTGAACAGCACGTGACATCCTTCGCTGACACACCAGATGATGAATCTTTTTACACGTTAATTGAGTGTTTAAACGAACAAGATCGTATCGTCTTTATAAGGCGGTACTTACAAGAAGATACGATAGAAGAAATAGCGGCAGACTTACAACTTTCGGTTGATACTATATATAGTCGATTGTCACGAGGACGAAAACGGATAAAACAAGCGATAGGAGGAGAATAACATGAGTGAAAGAGCGATATTACAGGCATTAAATGATGTTGAAGTAAGCGAAGTGGAATTAGCAGAATTTACGAAAGACATGACGTTAAATTATGAAGATAGCTACGAGTTCAAAATCATCGCAACGCGAAGTATCTTAAAGAGGGAAGCAAGTAAGTACGTAGAGAAGGAATTACAACACGGAGAAGGAATTTTCCATGTGATGGCAACATCGAATGAAGAAGTGAAGGCGGCACAAGGTGCGTCCACATTTGGAACTGGATTTGGATTAACAATGGATTATGGTGTCCACACAATTGTGACAGTAACGAATAATCGTATCTTCCTTTCATTCTTCGATGCCATGCATCGCTATATGGAGACAATTAACTATACGTATGATGAGATTGAAGGTATTGTGCAACATAATGAGAACTATTCAAAGCTAGAATGCTTATATATCAAATGCAAGAACGGCAAACAATATTTATTACATGCGGGCTCGGCTCATTATGAAATTTTGTTTGATGTATTAGGGAAGATTCCAGCAGCGGATGAATTAATGGATCCAGAGAGGATGAAAAAGGTACAAAAAAGAGTAAGAAAGAAAAATGTTATCTGGAATGTTCTCGGCTTTGGGGTATTCCTCTTCTTCGCAACAATGTTGATTCTAGCTATGCTGAGAGATATATAGGAAGTCAAATAGTCTCGTCGGTCCATTTTTTGCTGACGAGATTATTTTTAGAGGAAATAAACATTTTTTCTTTTTCTGTCAGAAATGACCACTTAGAATTCGTATAATAAGTAGAGAGAGTAAATAGAACAACGCAAAGGGGATGAAAGATATGGAGAAGAAACGAGAAAATGATTTCGAATTTAACATTATTCATGCACGAAATAAGTTGAAAGAAGAAGCACGTACATATGTCGCAGAAGAATTAACAGACGGGGAAGAGATTCTTCATATCTTAGCAACATCGAACGAAGAAGTGAAGGCAATGCAAGCTACGACTACAATGGCATCAAGATTTGGAATGACGATGGACTTTGGCGTTCATACAATTGTGACAGTAACGAATAATCGATTATTACTCTCTTACTTCGATGCTACTAATCGCTATATCGAAACAATTAGTTACGCCTACGATGAAGTAAGAGGTATTACGGTACATACAGAACATTACTCGAAATTAGAGTGTCTATATATCAGTTGTAGAGATGGAAAGAGTTATATCTTACATGCAGGAACAGCGCATTATGAGAAGCTATTTGATGTATTACGTACAATTCCAGCGGCAGAAATATTAATGAGTCAAAAAACGATGGTTGTTGTTCAGCAGAAAGTAAGCAAGAAAAACACCCGCTGGAACATCGTCGCAGCAGTCCTTTTCTGCTTCTTCGCAATGATGACAATTCTTATGTTAGCGGGAGATAAATAGGTAAGGACAAGGCATTGCATACATCGCAATGCTTTTTTGTTGTATGATGGAGGAATAATGAAGAAATAGGAGACGAATAATGAAAAAGCAAGACTATGATAAGGTGTTAAACATTACAACAACTGGCGAACAAGTCGGTTTTAATAAAGTAACGTATTACCATCGTTATGAAGCGACACCGTATGAAGGATTAGAACTATTATGCCAGCAATATGAAATGACAAGCAAAGATCATGTAGTAGACTTTGGATGTGGGAAAGGTCGGCTAAATTTCTATCTTCATTATCATTACGGTGCGACTGTTACAGGTGTGGAAATGAATGATGACTATTATTGTGATGCAATAGAAAATAAGAAAAGGTATGCGAAGAAGGTGGCGAAAGGAACGGACAATATTCATTTTTATCATGGATATGCGGAGGATTATGTTATTCAACCAAGTGATAATAAGTTTTATTTCTTTAATCCTTTTTCTATTAACATTTTCCGGAAGATTACGGCTAATATTTTATGCTCTGTCGAAGAAGTAGCAAGAGACGTAGAACTTATTTTTTATTATCCGTCAGAAGAGTATATTTTCTACTTAGAAAACAGTACTCCATTTGAATATAAGCAAGAGATTATTTTACCGGGTTTGTACAAAAATAATGATAGTGAACGCTTTGTTGTGTATCGTTTGACCTATTAGAAGAGAGAAAATCGACATTTTTTTACGAAAATGGGTATCGGGTAGTGAATTTTTGTGAAGTTTGTAGTAAAGTAGATAATTGGGTGTAAAGAACGTTCTTTTAGGTAAAGGACGTTTTTTGTCGAATTGTGCAGAAAACGGCGCATTATGAAAAAATTAACTTGTAATAGTTGGTCTTATCTCATGTTATACTAAAATAATAAATAAAGCGAGTAAAATGCACAAGGCATGATTGTATTAGCGGGTGTAGAAAGGAATGGAAAGATGAAGAGTAAGGAGCCGTATGTTCTTGTTTTTGGAGTATCAATTTGCGATATCTTTGGATTCACGCAATGCGAATTCAAGCCGTATAATTCAAATCCAGGAGCTGTAAAAGTATCATTTGGTGGTGTTTGCCGTAACATTGCGGAAAACATGGCAAGAATCGGAATGAAGACAAAGTTAATCTCTATCGTTGGGGACGATGCAAACGGGCACAGCATGTTAGCACATGCACAACGCATCAACTTAGACATGGATGACACGTTAGTGATTGAGGGGAAGTCAACACCAACCTATTTAGCAGTCTTAGATGACAAAGGTGAGATGGTATCAGCTGTTGTTGATTTAAAGATTGCAGATAAATTCTCAGAGGAGTTCATCGACTCAAAAGCAGATGTAATTACAGGTGCAGAGTATATGTTCTTCGATGCAGACAATCCTAGTACTGTTGAATATATTGTGAAGAAATACAAAGGCGCAACAAAGTTTGTTCTTGATCCTGTATCAGCAGCAAAAGCGGTGCCAATGAGAGATTTAATCTCTTATTTCCATACGATTAAGCCAAATCGTCACGAAGCAGAAGCGTTATGTGGATTTGCGATTGAGAGCCAAGAAGATGTACGCAGAGCAGGTAAATACTTCCGTGAGTTAGGTGTAGAAAATGTATTCTTAAGCTTAGATGCAGACGGTATCTACTACCATAACGGTGAAGAAGAAGGTATTATTAAAGCATTAGATATTCCAGTTGTGAACGTAACTGGTGCAGGAGATGCACTTGTGGCGGGAATTGGTCACGGTTATATGAATAACTTAGGCATGGAAGAAACAGTGAAGTACGCAGTTGCAATGTCTGCAATTACAATTTCACATGCTGAAACAATTCATCCGGAACTTGATTATCCATTCGTTCAAGCATATAAAGATAGTTTAAAATGGGAAGTAGTAAAATTTTAATTTGCTAGGAAAGGGTGAAGAATCGTGTATGTAACGATTAAAGAAGTAGCCGAGTACTTAGACTTCCCAGAAGAATATATTGAAAGTCTCATCCAACAGCGAAAAATTCGTGCTGTTTATGACGGTGAACAGTACGTAATTAACAAAGCGCAGTTTACAACTCACATGGAACAGATGGAGAAGTATCGGGAACTCATTCAAGAAATCTTGAACGAACCAATTCCTGAGGATTATGACATAAAAGACGAGGACTAGGGATATCCCTAGTCCTTCTTTTTGTCTAATGTAATGGTTATTTTGAATAAGTCACCATCTACATCGATGTGTAACTCTCCGTCATGTAAATCAATAATTGACTTCGCAATCGCAAGACCTAAGCCAGATCCTTCTGTATGCCTCGACTCATCACCGCGCTTGAAGCGTTGGAATAATTCTTCAATGTTATCTCCGAGTTCAAACGCAGAGATATTCTTAAAGGAGATGGAAACGTTGTTCTCTGTCTCAGTTACCGAAATATACACACGAGTATGTTCTAGTGAGTACTTCAACGTATTGTTAATTAAATTATCGAAGACACGCCACATTTTTTGACCATCGATGAAGGCATCAATCTGCTCTTTCTGTGTTTTGAAGCGGAATTGAAGGGATGATGCCTGAATCTTCTCATCTAATTCCGCGAGTGCTTGTTGTAAGAGCTGTACAACGTCTATATTTTCACGTTGTAGCTCGATATTACCACTCGACATTTTTGATACTTCAAATAAGTCTTCAATTAATAGTTTTAAGCGCTGTGACTTTTGATCAATAATCGTAATATAGTCAGCTTGTTCTTCTTTCGTTAAATTTTCTTTCTTTAATAAGTCTGTGTACGTAATGATGGACGTTAGCGGTGTCCGTAAGTCATGGCTTACGTTCGAGATAAGTTCTGTCTTCAATCGTTCGCTTTTCGCTTGTTCTTTTTGGGAAGATTTCATGCCTTCTTTTAAGATGTTAATGTTTTTTGCCAGTTGTGCTAGCGTTGTTTTTCCTTTTACTGGTACTTCGTAGTTATAGTTTCCTTTTACGAGTTCGTCTGTTGCGGCTTTAATTCGATTGTAGTAGCCGATGTGTTTAAAGAATATATACAGAACCGGTAAGAAGATTAAGATGAATAGCCCAAGATACACTACTATTGTGTTTGGATGAAATAGGACGACACATATACCAAATCCACCTGCGTATACAACACCTAGTAAGAAGAAAAGTTGCAGTCCGACTTTTTGCTGAATGAAGGTATCTTTTATCATTTGCAGGAACTTATAGGTAAACGAACTTTTCCAAGCTTCTAATGGCTCCGACTGATGATGAAAATGGCTAATTAGTATCAGTAGCTCAATAAGAATCAAGAATATAAATGCTACCGAAATGGTCAATGTAATGGTGAAGTATTCCGTAATTACTTCTCGTGATAGTGAAGGTAATGACGATAATGGTCTCATTACGTTCAGTGCTATGGTGATAGAAACAAATAGGGCACCAAGGCATATGTCAATTGGTACTTTCGTTAAAGTTGGGTGATGATGTTCCATGACTTTAACTGCGAATTTTTTTACATGACGATACAAAAAGAAACTACCAATGAGTGCTAATAACCCTGTAATCATTTGAATAAAGTAGAGTGTTCGTTTATCTTCATACATTTGCAATTCAACATATCCTGTAGCTGATAACTCCGTAATAATTATTTTCCCATTTAATAGTGGCATATTTGGATTATATGAACGGGAATCATTATTTGGGAAGCTTTGCGAAAATAAAATGTCTGTGTCAGTAAAATAATTATTAAAATCACTGAGAGTCTTGAAATCAGAAGGAGCATTCGTATATATTTGCTTTGTTTCAGGGTTCTCAAAGAAATACTGGATATGAGAATAACGTTTGTTAAAATCTTGTCTTCTCTCTTCTAACATTGCGTATTGTTGCTCTACTTCTTTTTCTTTTTCTTCTTTAATTTTGGCACGGATGTGATCATCGCTCATGAAGTTTTGGGTAATGTCTTCAATTTTTTTGTTTTGCTCTTCTTCGTATTTCTTTACAAGGTCATTCAATCCTGAATTCGTTGCTTCTGAAATTTTGTTGTCATATTGTCGACGAATAGATGCAACTTGCTCCGTTAATTCTCCATATTGATAGCGATGATTCCTTATTTCCTCAGTAGAAACGGTAAGATTTTTTAGTTCTTTTTCTTTAGAGAATGCTGTATATTCACGTAATCCATTTGTGAATTCTCTTAAATTATTGTGAAATATACTGGATTCAAAATAGTCTTTGTGCGTGTAAGTTGTCGCGGCAGGTATACCCATCATAAAGTTACTAAATCCATACGTAATAAGTAGTAACCATGTAATTAATAGTGTTTTACTTCTCCATCTTGTATCCAAGTCCCCATACCACCTTCAAATATTTTGGATTCTTCGGGTTAATTTCGATTTTTTCTCGTATTTTTCGAATATGAACGGCTACTGTATTTTCGGCGTTGTAGCTCGGTTCACTCCAAACACGCTCATATATCTCACTGATGGAGAAGACACGTCCAGCATGCAGCATCAGTAACTCCACAATCTTGTATTCAATGGGGGTTAATTTCACTGTTTCACCGTGCAAGGCAACTTCTTTTGCTTCTTGATTCAGTGCAAGACCGTTAATATTTACGTGTTTACTTGTTCCTGCGCCTTCGTAAATACCGAGTGTTATATATCTACGCAGCTGAGATTTCACACGTGCGATGAGTTCAAGTGGATTAAAAGGCTTTGTGACATAGTCATCTGCGCCAATTTGTAACCCTAATATTTTATCGGTATCCTCACTCTTTGCGCTTAGCATAATAATAGGAATATTCTTTTCTTCTCGTATTTTAAAAGCTGTCGAGATACCGTCCAGTCTTGGCATCATAATATCTAAAATAATAAGGTGGACTTCGTGTTCATGTAGTTTTTCAATTGCTTCTAGTCCGTCTTGTGCCTTTATAACAGTAATATTTTCGTTTTTTAAATAAATTTCAATCGCATCTCTGATTTCTTTTTCATCATCTACGACTAATACACAATAATTCGTCATTTTTCGTCACCTCTCTTTCCAGATTATAACACGTCTAGTTATACGTTTAATATAAACGGTAATTATTAACATACAGGAAGGATAAATCTTAAGAATTTCTTAATATTAATAGAGGAATCACTTCTGTATTAGTAGGAAGTGGGATAGGTAGTAGTACAAAAAGACTCTTTTGTTCTTGCAGAAGAACAAAAGAGTAGGATATTTCCGCAGAAGAAGGGCAGGAAAAGTGGTAGAATAAATGAAGATAGTTAACAGAGAAAAGGGAGAAGAAGTGTGAATAAATATGCGAATAACGTGGTGGAATACCCGTCATTTTTACAAGATAGTATTATTTTAGAACACTATGGATTGAATGAATTACATTTACCTGCGGTTCAGCATTACCGAGATTGTTTCGCTACGTTACAACCGAGCCATCCGTGGAACAGTCTAGAAATGAAAGAGTTTCTATATAAAATTGGGGCGTGGGGAAAGATTCGTGATACGAACAAGGAAGGTTTGACGGTTGCAGGCTTACTTATGTTCAGCGAAGAGAGAATCATTATGGAAGTGATTCCGCGTTATTTCCTAGAGTATCGTGAAAACAAGAAAAAGGGTTGGTCAACGCGTCTTACGTCACAGGATGGTACATGGTCGGGAAATATATATGATTTCTATTGTAAAGTGCAAGAATTCCTTCCTATAGGGAAAGGAAGAATCGTATCGGCAATGCAAGAAATGCTTGTCAATATGCTTGTGCATAGTGATTATAAAGGGGATGGCGGTGTTCTCGTTGATAAAGAGAAGAATATCTTTCACTTCGCTAATCCAGGCTTATTACCTGTATCAATGGAACAAGTGCAAGAAGGTGGTATAAGTAGCTTACAGAATCCGAATATCTTTAAAATGTTCCGCTTACTTGGTCAGTGCAAACGTGCCGGTTACGGAGTAAAAAGTATATATGATGCATGGAGTAAAGAAGATGTCGACGCACCAATACTTTCACAAGATAATGAATTAGCACGTACACGTATGATTGTTCACGTTCCAGATAGCTTACTAGAACGACAGAAAAAACCATTGAGCTTCATTAATAAGAAGAACAACTCCGTTAATAACGATGAAAAAACGAACAACTCCATAAATAAAAATCCGGACTCCATAAGTAAAATGGACAACTCCTTAATTAATGTAGGAAGCTCCTTTAATAAGGGTGTTAAGTCCTATAATATGGTGGATAACTCATATAATAAAGAAGGCAGCTCTATAAATAAAGAGGAAAGAGAAGTAGTGAGTGAATCGATATTTATGACAGAAGATGTCGAAACAGAGTTATGGAACATTGCCGAGCTAGCACGAAAGAAAAAACGCCTTAGTCCAGCGGTGATGGAAGAGATTATTGTTCAATTATGTAAGAAAAAGTCTCTTCGTTTAAAAGAGTTAGCTGATTTACTTGAACGTACGCCGGATGGTCTTCGAAACAACTATTTAGGAAAAATATTAGCAAAAGGTTTGCTGCAACTAAAATATCCAGATCAACCGAATCATCCGAAACAAGCATATATGTCTGTTGAATAAAGAAGAAGAGAGCACTGTTTTGTATAGAAAACAGTGCTTTTTATATGTAAATATTTCGTTAAGATAACATTAAAGCGCTTTCTTGAAGTCACTTCACCTTGCGTAGTTTCTGCCTAAAGTTATATAATTACTAACATATTTTTAAAAATGAACATAATAACAAAATAGTCAAAGCATGTAATTAGTACTAGTAAAATAATAATAGAAGGAGATGAGAGAATGAAAGGTTGGACGTTTTTCTGGGGAGAAGTTCGGAATATAGTAAAGTCTAGGCAAGTAATTGTTCCGCTTCTTGGCTTACTTGTTATTCCACTCCTCTATTGTGGTATTTATTTAATTGCAAATTGGGACCCATATGGGAATATAAAACATTTACCTGTTGCAGTTGTCAATGAAGATCAACCTGTTGATTTCCAAGGAAACCGTATTGCGGTTGGAGAAGAGTTGGTTAAGAAGTTAGGCGAAAAGGATACCGTTAATTTTCAATTCATGACGCGAGAAGATGCGGAGGAAGGGTTGGATAATCACGAGTATTATTTAGCGATTTATATTCCAGAAGGGATGTCAGATCACGCAACGACAATTATGGACCCTTCACCAAAGCCAATGCAGTTAATTTATAAAGAGAATAGTAGTTTTAACTTCATTTCAGCACAGATTGCCGATAAAATTGTTGAAACGATTCGTGGTGAAGTATCTACTAGTTTGACAGAAACGTATGTCGAGCAAATGTTTCTTGCGTTAAGTAATGTAGCAGATGGCTTATCACAAGCGAGTGACGGTGCTGGCCAAATCGAGGATGGACTGAACCTGTTAGGAGAAGGAATTCAGCAATTCAAAGACACATTAAATACGCAAATTAACGAGAAAGTATCAAAAACACCTAACCAGGTGGATGCGTATATTAATAAGTACGGTGACGTGGCGAAGAACACGATTAACGGTAAAATTGATAGCTATATTGCTGAACATAGCGATGCAGCGAATGCTGCTATTCACGAAAAGTTAGATCGTACGATTAACGAACATTCAAATGAAGCAAAGCAGAAAATAAATGAAGCTGTTGCAAAAGGTGTGCGCGATAAGGCGAAAGAAGTAACAAATCAAAATAACCTCCTTAGTACGTTACCACCAGAACTACAAGAGCAATTAAAGCCATATAAAGAAGCGTTAGATAAACGCTTTATGGAAGTCGTAACAGAATCAATTACACCTCGTGCACAAGAGGAAGTGCAAAAGCAAGTCGAAAAACAAAAGCCTGTGTTAGTGAACAAGGCGCATGAGGTGACAACAAATGAATTCAATCGTTTGAAACCTATCTTGCAGGATAAGGCGCATCAAGTCGTTAATGAAAATCTTCCGAAAGAACAAGCGAAAGTGCAAGAAGCTGCAGATAAGCAAGTGCAGGAAGTATTAAAGAAAGTAGAAGATGCACAGAAGGCTGCGAATGCAGGGTTTGCGCAAATGCAAGATGGTCAGAAGCAACTTACAGACGGTTCGAAAGAATTGAAAGAGAAATTACGTGAAGGTGCAGAGGCAGCGACGCAAGATACAACGTTAGAGACGTATAAGCATTTTGCTTCTCCAGTAGAAAAGGATAAAGCGGCGAATAACGACGTCACGACGTATGGTGTTGGTATGGCACCGTACTTCTTGTCACTTGGTTTATTCGTTGGGGCATTTATGTTATCAACAGTGTTCCCGATGAAAGATCCATTTAGCCTACCACCATCTGGAGGAGCTTGGTTTTCAAGTAAATTTGGAGTTATGGCGATTGAAGGGATACTTCAAGCGGTTATCGTCGCAACGTTTGTGATAGGTTACTTGAAGATTGAAGTCACAAGTATTCCGATGTTCTACTTCCTATGTATTATAGCGAGTCTTATGTTCTTTGCGATGGTACAGTTTTTCATAACGGTATTTGGTAATGTCGGACGTTTCATCGTTATCTTGTTACTTTTATTCCAGTTATCTTCAACAGCGGGAACATTCCCGATTGAATTGGTTCCTAATTTCTTCCAAAACTTACATCCATGGTTACCGATGACGTATACCATTCGAGGGTTCCGTGCAATTGTATCAACAGGAGATATGACATATATTTGGGAAAATGTTGCGGTCATCTGTACATTTATGTCTGTCTGCTTAGCAGGAAGTTACATGTATTTCCGCATTCAATTTAAGAAACTGGCGAATATTAAATAGTGATAAAATGGTGTCTAGTAGATAGGCACCATTTTTCTTTTAGGAGGGATAGTATGAGGTATGTATTAGCATTTGTGTTAGACGACGCTGCAGGAACGTTCAATAACGAAATGCGTCGTGATGTATTTGAGAAATTCGGAGCGAAATCATCGAAGCTACCAGCACATATTACGATTAAATCACCATTTGAAGCGGAACGAATTGAGGAGATGGAGCATGTATTAGAGAGATTTGCTAAGAAAGAGAAAGCTGCACCAATTCATATAAAAGGATATAATCATTTTGATGATCGTGTGATTTATATGGATGTGTTTGCATCAAAAGAAGCGAAAGAAATGCACGATAGGCTAATAGAAAACCTACAAACATTGCCATGGTTACAGTTTCAAGCTCACGATGGAAAAGATAAAATCTTTCATCTGACAATTACGTCAAAGAAGATACAGAAGATATTCTCGGAATTATGGGAGTATGTGCACCAATCTCCGTGTGATTTTGAGAGCAGTTTTTCGACTATTTCCTTATATAGATGGGAACAACATACGTGGATTTTGCATAAAGAATATATACTACAATGATAAAAACCGTCCGCTATTGGACGGTTTTTATGCAATTTCTTCTATCACTAATTGACCACTACACATAATGCCTCCCATGAGAGTATCCCAAATGTCTGGATACTCTTTACCCATCGGAATACCTAAGCTACATACGTGTGGAATATCCCAGTTGTATTCGATAATGGTATGTTCGTTGATTGGATTTAGCATGAGTAGGGTAAATTTATGTTTTACAAGAGAAGATAAGACCACTTCTAATTCTTTCGTTTCTTCATATGTTCCATTCATGCGAACAAACAAGATATGTTCGCAGTCTTCTAGATTTTTGAGAAAGCGGTGTATTCTTCTCCCAAATTTTTCTTTGACCGCTGGGTACGTTGGCCAGTGATACGCTGTGTTCGGAGGGGCAGAGAAATCGTGGGCAGAATAGATATCATAGAGAGTATCACGCAATAATAATTTTTCCCCACCAGCATGAAGACCTTCAAACACCATATTTTCTTTTTCCATGAAGTTTGCAAAGCGGTTACGTAAAAGGTTTGTCAAATCAGGCAAAGAAAAGGTAATCATCCAATCGAAGACACCAGCATATGGACGTAATCGATAGTGACGTAATTTAGTAGAAATTTCGCAGCGATCCCCGAGGCTAAAAATCATATCATATTTTCCTTTAATATCTAGTAATTTCATGACAATCCTCCTTTCTATAGTGTATGTACCATAGGAGAGAGAGAGCATAGGAGAAATACTTATTTACCAATAAAAATGTATCCTTTTGTTGAAAGATAGGAAGATGACAGCATTAAAAAATCGCCCATGGATACTGGACGATTTCTATACATGTTCTTCCATAATAAGCTGTCCACTACACATAATGCCGCCCATGATAACGTCCCAAACTTCAGGGAATTCATCCCCCATTGGAATTCCAAGGCTACATACATGTGGAATGTCCCATTCATATTCAATAATTTTGATTTCATTAATTGGATTCAACATGAGGAGAGTGAAGTCGTGTTTGATGATGGAAGAGAGTGCGGCTTCCAATTCTTTCGTTTCTTCGAATGTCCCCATCATACGTATGAATAAAATCCGTTCACATGTTTCCATGTCCCGTAAAAAACGGCGGATTCGTCGATCAACTTTTGCTTTAAATTGTGGATATACGGGCCAATCAGTTGGCGTATTTGCTATCGTTGAAAAGTCATGTGCAGCGGAAATATCATAGAGTGTATCTTTGATAAAGAGTTGTGCACCAGCTGCGTGATATCCGTCGAATATCATATTTTCTTTTTCCATGAAATTTGCAAAGCGGTTTCGTAATAGTTTTGACAATCCAGGTAAGTAAGCCGTCAGCATCCAGTCGGTTACGCCAGCATATGGGCGTAGTCGATAATGACGTAATTTGTTGGCGATGGCACATTGGTTCCCAAGGCTATACGTCGCATCATATTTTCCTTTAATATCTTGTAATCTCATTAATATCCCCCCTTTCTATATCGTATGTACAATAGAAAAGAAAGGACATGGTACAAATGCTCATCTAGCAATGCTATTTCAACATGATGAAGATGAATAGTTGGAGCAAAAGGTGCGTACGTTGCATAGAGAATATATATAATCGAGATGAGTGTTATGGCCATTCTTCAACGATAACTGGTCTACTGCAGATAATGCCACTCATCATGGTGTCCCAAATATCATCGTACGGTGCACCCATTGGGATGCCAAGGCTACATACATGTGGAATGTCCCAGTCGTATTCAACAATCGTATGCTCGGCGATTGGATTCAGCATGAGAAGGGTGAAGTTATGTTTGACAACGGAAGATAAGACAGTTGCTAGTTCTATTGTTTCTTCGTAGGTTCCAATTAGACGTACGAACAGGATATGTTCACAGCTTTCTAAGTCTTGGAGAAAGCGATGTGTGAGAGTATCCATTTTTTCTTTAAACGGTGGATAGCTTGGCCAGTGAGTAGGGCTATTTTCTGGAACGGGAAAATCGTGCGCAGAATGGACATCATAGAGTGTATCTCGTACTAATAGTTTTTCTCCGCCGGCATGGTATCCATCAAAGGCCATCGTTTCTGTCTCCATAAAATTTGCAAAACGATTACGTAATAGATTTGTTACACCAGGCAACGAAAAGCTAATCATCCAATCAATCACACCAGCATACGGGCGCACTTGATAACGACGTAATTTACCAGCAACTGCACATTGATTTCCGAGGCTATAAATCATATCATATGTTCCTTTAATATCTTGTAGTTTCATGACAATCCTCCTTTTTATATCGTATGTATGATAGAAAAGAGAGGAGCTAGTAGAAAGGCCAAGATACAGAAAAAAATTGTATACTCCTGTTGCAAGATGGGAAGGATTATATTATCATAAGGCATATTAAGAAATGCGAAAAAAGCATACGAATCGACAATGACGAGGAATAGTACATACAGCTATTTTGTCCAAGAGAGAGAATCACACGGTGAGAGATTCTTACAAAATACGTATCGAACCAGCCTCCGAGTCCTGTACCGAAATGATAGTAGGCTACAGCGGATACAACCGTTAACTAATTGAGAGAATATATCTTCGGATGTATTAATCAGGGTGGTACCACCGAAAAGTTCGGTCCCTATTGCGGGATGCGGGCTTTTTTTTGTTGCTTTTAAAAGGAAAAAATAGGTTCATCACCAAATCATGCGGTTGATTTGATGCACGGAACGGAGAGTCGCGACTCTTATGGGAAAAGCGTCCACTCGGAGTGCAAGTGCAGTCTTTTGGTGAAGAATCAAAAAACACAAGGAGGAAGCGAACATGTCAAATAACAAAAAAGTTGTTAGTGAAATTACAGCGATGGATGAAGATTTCGCACAGTGGTATACAGACATCGTTAAGAAAGCAGAATTAGTAGATTACTCAAGCGTAAAAGGATGTATGATCTTACGTCCATACGGATACGGAATTTGGGAGAACATCCAAAAAGTATTAGATGAGCAATTCAAAGAAACAGGCCATGAGAATGTCTACATGCCAATGTTCATTCCAGAAAGCCTACTTCAAAAAGAAAAGGATCATGTAGAAGGATTCGCACCAGAAGTTGCATGGGTAACACACGGAGGAAGCGAGCCATTAGCAGAGAAATTATGTGTACGTCCAACGTCAGAAACATTATTCTGCGAACACTATGCAAAAACAATCCAATCATACAATGATCTACCAAAGTTATATAACCAATGGTGTTCAGTAGTACGCTGGGAGAAAACAACTCGTCCATTCTTACGTACAACTGAGTTCTTATGGCAAGAAGGTCATACAGCTCACGCGACAGCAGAAGAGTCTAAAGCAGAAACAATCCAAATGTTAAACATTTACGCGGAATTCTGTAAAGACTACTTAGCGATTCCAGTTGTAAAAGGTCAAAAGACGGAGAAAGAAAAGTTCGCTGGAGCAGAAGCAACGTACACAATTGAGAGCTTAATGCATGATGGTAAAGCACTGCAAACAGGAACGTCTCATAACTTTGCAGATAACTTTGCGAAAGCATTCGACATCACATACACAGACAAGACTGGTAAAGAACAACACGTTCACCAATCTTCATGGGGTATGACAACGCGCTTAATCGGTGCAGTAATCATGGTTCACGGTGATGATAGCGGTCTTGTATTACCACCACGTATTGCTCCAACACAAGTTGTAATCGTACCAGTAGCACAACATAAAGAAGGCGTATTAGAGAAAGCTGCTGAATTACAAGCAGAAATCAAGAAGTACGCACGCGTGAAGACAGATGCGTCTGATAAACGTCCAGGTTGGAAATACAGCGAGTACGAAATGAAAGGTGTTCCAATCCGCTTAGAAGTTGGACCAAAAGATATCGAAAAAGGTCAAGTAGCATTAGTACGTCGTGATACTCGCGAGAAGATCTTCGTACCAATGGAAGAATTAGCAACACGTATTCCACAATTACTTGATGAAGTACACGAAGGCTTATACGCAAAAGCATTAGCACATCGCGAAGAGAGCACACATGTTGCTCGTAACTTCGATGAGTTAAAGCAAATTGCAGAAGAGAAGCCAGGCTTCATTAAAGCAATGTGGTGCGGCGAGTTAGAGTGTGAAGAGAAGCTAAAAGAAGAGTTAACAATCACATCTCGTTGTATGCCATTCGAACAAGAAGAATTAGCAAGCGACTGCGTATGCTGTGGCAAGCCAGCTAAAACAATGGTTTACTGGGGCAAAGCATACTAATAAAACGAAAAGGTATAATCATTCTTCCCGTCTACCGGGTAAGAATGGCTATACCTTTTTTTCTACTTATTTTGTCAGATAGCGGCGTGCTCGTCTGCGCCATTTGTACATGACATAATATAGTACGAAAATATACGATGCGGTTACATAATAAGCCCATAATTCTTTCTCTCGTATCATCCGTACAAGGAATTCAAATTCATTTTCGTTGAAGCGTATTCCGTACCCTACGCCGAAAAAGATAAGTATTGCAACGTTTGAAATCGCAGCGATAATTAGAAGCACAGAGAGAAAATGAAAGCCAGTCGTAACTAAGCGCCTCACACTAAAATAAAGCCCCATTACTAAAATGAAGTAATAAAGAATCCAAATCCACATTGGTAATGTCTCCTGCATGTTGATCCCTCTCTTCAATGGTGTTATTACATCATATTCAACTTCTAGGCAATGTACACAATTATTTTCAGGTTCATACGAAGGTTCGACATACCGGGTTTTGATAGGGTTCATCAAATGATAGATTCTATAAATAGGTTGCAACGGCATTTTTGTTAATAATGAAGGAATTTTCAGATAAATATTTGACATCACCAATCTTTTCATTATAAAATCACGGTAACTGAATAGACTTATCAAGAAAAGGTGGAGGGACTGGCCCGATGAAACCTTGGCAACAGCCGGTATAACCGGAATTGTGCTAAATCCTGCAGGCTTGACCTGAAAGATAAGAGAAGAATCGTGGGTGCAAACTGCTTCTTTTACCTTTTGGGAGAAGCGGTTTTTTTATGTTGGTTAAGAAAAAGGGGGATAACGATGAGCGAGAAGTGGGGAAACGGAACGATTTGTGTACAAGGTGGATATACACCGAAAAAAGGAGAACCACGTGTGTTGCCACTGTATCAAAGTACAACGTACAAATACGATACGGCGGATGATTTAGCTGCTTTATTTAATTTAGAGGCAGAAGGTCACATTTATTCTCGTATTAGTAATCCAACAGTCGCAGCCTTTGAAGAGAAGATGAATCAGCTAGAAGGCGGTGTTGGAGCTGTTGCAACAGCTTCTGGGCAAGCGGCTATTATGCTTGCAATCTTAAATATTTGCCAAGTGGGTGATCATATTTTATGCGCAGCGACCGTATACGGCGGGACATATAACTTATTTGCGGTGAGCTTGAAAAAGCTTGGCATCGAGGTGACATTCTTCGATCCAGAACTTCCAGCAGCTGATATTCTCAAGCTAGCTAAGCCAAATACGAAAGTGCTGTACGGAGAAACGATTGGGAATCCAGGGCTCAATATATTGGACTTCGCGGTATGTAAGGAAGTCGCGACAGAGCTAAGCGTGCCGTTTATCGTGGACAATACGCTTGCTACCCCTTGCTTATGCAAGCCGTTTGAACACGGTGCAAATATTATTGTTCATTCAACAACGAAGTATGCGGACGGTCATGCGACGAGCCTTGGTGGCGTAGTCATTGATGGTGGGAACTTTGATTGGACAAATGGGGACTATCTTGAATTTGTCGAACCAGATCCGAGCTATCACGGTGTGAAATATGTGGAAGCATTTGGAGCAGCTGCATACATTGTGAAGGCTCGTGTACAGTTACTTCGTGACTATGGAAACTGTATGAGCCCATTCAATGCCTTTTTAAGCAACATTGGTTTAGAAACATTGCATCTTCGTATGGAACGTCATAGTAATAATGCCCTCGAAATTGCGAAGTGGTTAGAAACGAACGAACATATTAGTTGGGTGAATTATCCGGGATTAGAAAGTAGCGAGCAATACGAGCGTACGACAGCGTATTTAGGAAAAGGCGCAAGTGGTGTCCTAGCATTTGGTGTGAAAGGTGGTTTCGAGGCAGCGAAATTATTTATTGAGCAGTTGAATGTAGCTGCGCTTGTGACACACGTAGCCGATGCTCGTACATGTGTCATCCATCCTGCTAGTACGACGCATCGTCAATTATCACCTGACCAACAAAAAGCCGCAGGGGTAACAGAGGATTTAATTCGTCTATCAGTCGGAATAGAAGATGTAGGAGATATTATTGCTGATTTGCAGCAAGCGTTAGAATCAGGGGGAGAATGAAATGCCGATTGTTATTAACAAAGATTTACCTGCAGCGAAAATACTACGAAACGAAAATATTTTCGTCATGACGAATGACCGTGCGGAAACGCAAGATATTCGTCCACTAGAAATTGCAATTTTAAATTTAATGCCAACAAAAATTGAAACAGAAACACAATTGTTACGATTACTTGGAAATACACCACTTCAAGTAAATATTGATCTCATTCATACGGAAACACATAAGTCCAAAAACGTATCGGAGCACCATTTGGAGTCCTTCTACAAAAGCTTCCGAGACATTAAACATCGGAAGTTAGACGGCATGGTCATTACGGGAGCGCCAATTGAAACGATGGAATTTGAAGATGTGAATTACTGGAGTGAGCTTGTCGAAATTATGGAATATACGAAAACAAATGTGACTTCCACGCTTCATATATGTTGGGGTGCACAAGCGGGGCTTTATCATCATTATGGTGTACAGAAGCATTTAGTAGATAAGAAAGTATTCGGTGTGTTTGAACATAATGTGCTAGAAAAAAACGTTCAGTTGTTCCGGGGATTTGATGATTGTTTCTATGCACCGCATTCCCGTTATACAGAAGTACGACGTGACGAAATTAAGCAAATTCCAGAATTGACGATTTTAAGTGAATCAGATGATGCAGGTGTTCATATTGTCGGAAGTAACGATAAGAAGCATATTTTCGTGACGGGGCATAGTGAATACGCAGGGTGTACATTGAAGAAGGAATATGAGCGTGATGTTCAAAAAAGACTTGATATTGATGTACCTGTGAATTACTTTAGGAATAATGATCCGTCGCAAGAACCAGTTGTTAGATGGCGAGGTCATGGGAATTTACTATTCTCGAACTGGTTGAACTATTACGTGTATCAAGAAACACCGTATGTGTTATAAAAACAAACGTCCTTTCATATGGAAAGGGCGTTTTTGTTGGTACGTTTGTCCTTTCTATTGGTAGGCATAACATGTATACATATATGTGTTGTTTCCGTTCATCCTAACTAGCATACATATAGGATAAAAGGTGGTGCTAGTATGTACATGCTGATGGTATTTATGGGTGAGGGGATAAGTGTGGAAATGAAGCCAAAATCGATACATCTGGCGAATACATCAAGCTTACAAACAATCTTAAAGCGTCCAGATGCACCGCTTCAATTAGCTAAGTTCTTGAAAGAACGTTTCATAGAAATACATGGTCATGATATACACATTACGGCGAAATCATTGGCGATTGAAATCTTAGGTCATGTGTATGTTGGAAACTTTGCAGAGGTTGTGAAGAAGATTCCACACATTCCAAAAATCACCCTTCCCATTGTGAAAACGGCGACGAAAGTAACAGACCGAACGGATGTAATTGATTGCGGAGAAAAAGACGTGGACAGCAATAGATGGATATGGGACCGGTTAGCGATGTTCTATGATAGCTTTGTACATTATTTGTATGAAATAGAAAAAGGAAAGAAGTAATAGATGAAAAGCGTGAAAAATGTTCTTCTAGAAGAACGTCTTTCACGCTTTTTCTATCTATTGAAAGAAAGGTTCATTACTAGATGATGTTGATTTTTTGATAGTAAAGGATATTTCATGCACGGAACGGAGAGTCGTGACTCCTGCGGGAAAAGCGAGGAATGGGAGACCCCGCAGGCTAGCCAAGGAGACTCGCTCTCGCCCGCGGAAAGCGTCCACTCGTAGTGCAGTGCATAGGCTATCCAGCCTTTTCGTAAAGAACTAATATTCTTATTTGAAGCTGCTCATTGTACGTCTATAAATCTAGCACAACTGCCATTTCTTTTCCGAAACGATTCCCATGATCGACGAATCCTACACTAGCATATAGCTGATGTGCGCCAGTATTCCCAGGGTGATAGCCAACAACAATTCGTTTTGCCTGTGGTAACGTTGCGATTTCTTCTATTATTAATTGCATTGCTCGCTTACCAATTCCGCGTCCTTGGTATTGTTTATCCACCATGATGCGATAAATCCAATGTCCACCTAATTCTTCTTCCACCGTATTAAACATGAAGAATCCTACTGTCTTCTCTTCATACTTGATGGCGAACGTTCGAAGAGAAGGTTCGAACTTTGATTGAGCGATAGATACAGCATTTGGCTCAATGTGATTTGTTTGATTTTCCGCAACCTCTAATTGACAACATTCATACCAATTGTGTTCATGTAACTCTTCTAATACAACGTTATGAGTTTTCATTTTAATCTCCTTTAGATTACTAGTTTCTTCTATTGTTAGTTTAATTGAAATAATTGTAAATTACTACTAGGACAGATGATAGAATGTGTCGCATAGAGAAGGGGGTGTTTTTGTGGAATATCGATGATGATTGCTTTTTGTTGTTTTTCCTTGCATATAAGCAAGTATTCTTATTAACATACAACTGCGTAATCTTTCTTAGCAACTAAGTGGATGGATACTCGTGTCTAGTGAAGAGGAGATGGAAGATATATCCTGTTAAAGGCTAGTTTACATGCGCGTGAAAAATGTCGAAAAGTTTTTTGAAACAACTTGTAAACGCTACCATTATTGTTATATCAATAACCCTTTCTTTTGCGGTTTGTACTTTTATTCTAATTATTCAGAAAATTCTTTGATTTATAAAGCGAAAAGGTGTACACTAGATGACAATTATAGGTGAAAGAAAAGAATAGCATTTGTTTAAAGATTTCAAGAAGGAGAGACAAAGATGGCGGAACAGTTAATTTTCCTTAATGGTGAATTTGTGAAAAAAGAAGATGCAAAAGTTTCGGTTTATGATCATGGTTTCTTATATGGAGATGGAGTGTTTGAGGGAATCCGCGTCTATAGTGGGAACGTCTTTCGATTGAAAGAACATCTCGTGCGACTATATGAATCAGCGAAAGCAATCCTGCTACATATTCCATACACACTAGAAGAGATGACAGCAATCGTCGTGGATACAATTCGTCAAAATGAGCTATTAGATGGATATATTCGCCTAGTCGTATCGAGAGGGCCTGGAAATCTTGGATTAGATCCAGCATCTTGTCCAAAGCCAAATGTTGTTGTGATTGCGGAGCAGTTAGCGTTATTCCCGAAAGAAATGTATGAAGCGGGTATTCCAATTATTACAGTGGCGACGAGACGTAATCGTCCAGATGTATTAAGTCCACAAGTGAAATCATTGAACTATTTAAATAATATTTTAGTACGTATTGAGGCACAGTTAGCAGGTGTATCGGAAGCCCTAATGTTGAACGACCAAGGATACGTAACGGAAGGTTCGGGCGACAATGTGTTTGTTGTAAAAGGAAACAAAATCGTTACACCACCAGCATCATGTGGTGCGTTAGAAGGAATTACACGCAATGCAATTATTGAATTAGCGCAAAAGCTAGGATATGACATGCGTGAAGAACTTGTAACACGTCATGATGTGTATGTAGCAGATGAAGTGTTCTTAACAGGTACAGCAGCGGAAGTTATTTCGGTAACGAATGTAGATGGTCGTGTCATTGGTACTGGGGTACCAGGACCGATTACGAATGTATTGTTAGATGAGTTCCGTCAACTGGTTGTACGTGACGGAGAGAAAGTATACGAGGAAGAGAAGATTAGCTAGTAGGAGGAGAAGAACATGCGTAGCGATATGATTAAAAAAGGAATTGACCGAGCACCGCATCGTAGCTTGCTTCGAGCAACGGGGGTAAAAGAAAACGAAATGGATAAACCATTTATCGCTATTTGTAACTCCTATATTGATATCGTACCTGGTCATATCCATTTGCGTGAGTTAGCGGATGTAGCAAAGGCGGCAATTCGTGAAGCAGGTGGTATCCCGTTCGAATTCAATACGATTGGCGTAGATGATGGTATCGCGATGGGGCATATTGGTATGAGGTATTCATTGCCAAGCCGTGAAGTAATCGCAGATGCAGCAGAAACGGTAATCAATGCGCACTGGTTTGACGGTGTGTTCTACATGCCAAACTGTGACAAAATTACGCCAGGTATGTTAATGGCGGCAGTACGTACGAACGTACCAGCTGTATTCGTATCTGGTGGACCGATGGAAGCGGGCTTGTCAAAAGACGGAAAAGCGCTATCGCTCGTATCTGTATTTGAAGGTGTTGGCGCATTCAAGTCTGGAAGCATGGCACTTGAAGAGCTATTAGATATTGAAAAAGCTGCTTGTCCAACGTGTGGTTCGTGTTCGGGAATGTTCACCGCAAACTCGATGAATTCCATCATGGAGATGCTTGGTGTTGCATTACCTGGAAACGGAACGATTGTAGCGACGAGTAAAGAGCGTCACGAGTTAATTCGCCAAGCGGCGTTTCATTTAGTTGATCTCGTGAGGAGAGACATTAAGCCACGTGACATCATTACAAAAGAAGCAATTGATGATGCATTTGCGCTTGATATGGCAATGGGTGGTTCAACGAATACGGTTCTACATATGTTGGCGATTGCGAACGAAGCTGGCATCGACTACGACTTAGAGCGTATTAATGAAGTAGCTGAGCGCGTACCGTATTTATCAAAGATTAGTCCAGCATCACATTATTCGATGCATGATGTTCATTTGGCGGGTGGAGTTGCCTCTATTATGAACGAATTAACACGTATTCCAGGTGCCATCCATCCCGACCGTATAACCATTACGGGGAAAACACTTGGAGAAAATGTGAAACATGCGGAGATTACGAATGTTGATGTCATACGAACAATCGAAAACCCATATAGTCATACTGGAGGTCTATCCATGTTATTTGGGAACGTCGCTCCAAATGGTGCCGTTATCAAAGTAGGTGCAGTAGATTCTTCTATCAAAGTATTTGAAGGAGAAGCGATTTGCTTTGACTCCCATGATGAGGCAGTAGAAGCCATTGATAACGGAGTAGTTCGTGAAGGGCACGTTGTGGTTATTCGTTACGAAGGACCAAAAGGTGGGCCAGGTATGCCAGAGATGCTTGCCCCGACATCTTCTATTGTTGGAAGAGGACTTGGAACGAAAGTAGCACTTATGACAGATGGTCGTTTCTCTGGTGCGACGAGAGGTATTGCAATTGGACACGTGTCGCCAGAAGCAGCAGAAGGTGGGCCAATTGCATATATCAAGAACGGCGACAAAATTATGATTAACTTAGAGAAGCGAACAATTTTCTTAGATGTTGATCGAGAAGAGCTAAATGATCGTAAAGAGTTATTCGTAGCGCCAGAACCGAAAGTAAAAACAGGTTATTTAGCGCGTTATGCGAAACTCGTTACATCTGCAAATACTGGTGGTATTTTAAAAGTTTAATAGATTGAAAGCATAGATAGGGAAGAGTAGTTGTCTTGCGAAGCCTCACAGAGAGTCGGTGGGTGGTGGAAACCGATGGTTCGCAGCAATGAATGTCGCCCAGGAGTGACAAACTGAACATCCAGTTGGATCTAGGTTTGAACGGTAGCTGCGTTATAGGCTTTTCGAGGTAAACGATGGTTTTTGTTTTGTTCGTTTACGAAGAAGGGTGGTACCACGAAATCTTTCGTCCCTTTAGCTTAGCTGGAGTGTGGGTGAAAGGTTTTTTTGTTGTTTTTTCAAGTAAGCATATAGAAGGGGGAATGAAGAATGGAAGCGCATATGCAGCAGACAGCGCAAAAGCTGGAAACTGGTGCGACGTTGTTAATTGAAGGATTGAAGGAAGCGGGGGTAGAGATTATTTTTGGGTATCCAGGAGGGGCGGTATTACCTCTATATGATGCTTTGTACGATCTCGATATCCCACACATTTTAACAAGGCATGAGCAAGGTGCTATTCATGCGGCGGAAGGATATGCACGTGTAACAGGGAAACCTGGTGTTGTCATTGCGACGAGCGGACCTGGTGCAACGAATATTCTCACGGGTCTAACAGATGCGATGATGGATTCATTGCCACTCGTTGTTTTTACAGGTCAAGTAGCAACGACGGTGATTGGAACAGATGCATTCCAAGAAGCCGACATCATTGGCTTAACGACACCAGTGACGAAGCACAATTACCAAGTTCGTAACGTAAGTGACTTACCGCGCATCATGAAAGAGGCATTCCATATCGCAACAACCGGAAGACCAGGGCCAGTAGTGATTGACTTACCGAAAAATATGGTTGTCGATGCAGGTGTGAGGCCAGAGAAGGTTGAGATGGACTTACCAGGTTATCAACCGACGTATGAGCCAAATCGCTTACAGATCGCAAAGTTGCTAAAATTAATTGGAAATTCAGAAAAACCAATAGTATTAGCGGGGGCAGGTATCCTTCATGCAGATGCATCGAATGAATTACGCACATTTGCACGAGCGTATCAGTTACCAGTGGTGCATACATTACTTGGATTAGGTGGATTTGATCCAGAAGACGAACTATTCCTTGGTATGGGGGGGATGCATGGATCATATACGGCAAATATGGCGTTATACGAATGTGATTTACTAATCAATATTGGCGCACGGTTTGATGATCGTCTCACAGGAAACTTACAGCACTTTGCGAGACGGGCGAAAGTAGCACATATCGATATTGATCCAGCTGAAATTGGCAAGAATGTACCAACGCATGTACCGATTGTTGGCACGGCAAAGCGAGCACTTGAAATGTTGCTGGAGGATATACAGCCGAAAGAGAACCATGGGGATTGGCTACAACTTTTACAAGAACGAAAAGAGAAGTATCCGTACGTATATCGTAATGATTCACCACAATTAAAGCCACAAGCGGCGCTTGAAATGTTGTACCGTGTGACAGAAGGAAAGGCAATCATTACGACAGATGTAGGACAGCATCAAATGTGGGCAGCACAGTATTATCCACTCGCAGAGCCGCACCGCTGGATTACCTCTGGTGGACTCGGCACGATGGGATTTGGTTTCCCGGCCGCAATTGGGGCGCAGTTTGCGTATCCGGACGAACTTGTTGTTGCGATTGTTGGTGATGCTGGATTCCAAATGACACTGCAAGAGCTTTCTGTACTGAAAGAGCATAACCTTCCGGTGAAAGTATTCATTATGAATAACGAAGCGCTTGGTATGGTTCGTCAGTGGCAAGAAGAGTTTTATAACAAACGCTACTCGCATTCACTCATACCAGTTCAACCAGATTTCGTCGCATTAGCAGAAGCATATGGGTTAAGGGGTGTGCGCATTGCAAATCCAGCGACGGCAGAAGAAGAGTTAAAACAAGCGATTGATTATGATGGACCAGTCGTTATTGATTGTCGCATTCTTCAAGCAGAGAAAGTAACGCCGATGGTACCACCGGGAAAAGGCGTGCATGAAATGGAAGGTGTAGAAGGATGAAACGAATTATCACCGCAACGGTACGAAATCAGAGTGGTGTATTGAACCGCATTACAGGTGTAATGACTAGACGTCAATTCAACATTGAAAGTATTTCGGTTGGTCATACAGAATCAGCGACGTTCTCACGGATGACGTTTGTTGTTCACGTCGAGACGAAAGGCCAAATCGAACAGTTACTTAAACAGCTGAACAAACAAATTGACGTACTAAAAGTTACCGACATCACCGATGAAGCAATGATTGAACGAGAACTCGCCCTTATTAAAGTAGCTGCGCATTCGCATTCTCGTTCAGAGATTTATAGCTTAATTGAGCCGTTCCGTGCATCTGTTATCGATGTTGGAAAAGATTCAATTGTCGTACAAATTACAGGAACACAAGAGAAAGTAGAAGCACTGATTGACTTACTACGTACGTTTGGGATTAAAGAAATTGCCCGTACTGGCGTAACAGCCTTTACACGTAGTACGAAAAAACAAGAAAAAAATCAAACGCTAATTATTAGCTAATAAAAATATGGAGGGATTTACAATGGCAAATGTTTATTATCAACATTCAGTAGAAAAGAACGTATTAGAGGGAAAGAAAATTGCAATCGTTGGATACGGATCACAAGGGCATGCACATGCACAAAACCTTCGTGACAATGGATTCGATGTAGTAATCGGTCTTCGTCAAGGGAAGTCGTGGGAGAAGGCAGTAGAAGATGGGTTCCCTGTAAAAGCTGTCGCAGATGCAGCACAAGAAGCGGATGTAGTAATGGTATTACTACCAGATGAGCGCCAAGCGGAAGTATATGAGAATGAAATTGAGCCACATTTAACGGTCGGAAAAGCGTTAGTATTCGCACATGGTTTCAACATTCATTTTGGTCAAATTACACCACCAGAAGATGTGGATGTATTCCTTGTAGCACCAAAAGGACCTGGTCATCTTGTTCGTCGTACGTTCTCAGAAGGCGGCGCCGTACCAGCATTATTTGCGGTATACCAAGACGCAACAGGCACAGCTCGTGAGAAAGCTTTATCATACGCAGATGGTATTGGTTCAACGCGTGCAGGTGTACTTGAAACGACATTTAAAGAAGAAACAGAAACAGATTTATTTGGAGAGCAAGCTGTTCTTTGCGGAGGTACAACAGCGCTTGTAAAAGCGGGATTCGAAACACTTGTAGAAGCTGGTTATCAACCAGAAGTTGCATACTTTGAATGTTTACACGAGCTAAAACTAATTGTGGACCTTCTATATGAAGGAGGATTAGCGAACATGCGCTATTCGATTTCAGACACAGCACAGTGGGGAGACTTCGTATCTGGTCCACGCGTTGTGACAGATGAAACGAAGAAAGCAATGAAAGAAGTATTAGCGGATATCCAAAATGGTACGTTCGCAAAAGGATGGATCGAAGAGAACAAAAATGGTCGTCCACAGTTCAATGCAATTAACGAAGTAGAAAACAAACACCAATTAGAAGAGGTTGGTCGTGAATTACGTGACATGATGCCATTCGTACAGCCAAAAGTCAAAGTTGAGGTGAAGTAACCATGAGCCGTATCCAACTGTTCGATACAACGCTTCGTGATGGAGAACAATCGCCAGGTGTGAACTTAAATGCGGTTGAGAAACTACAGATTGCTCGTCAGCTCGAACGACTAGGAATGGATATACTAGAAGTTGGTTTCCCTGCGGCGTCACACGGTGACTTTCTCGGTGTACAACAAATTGCCAATACATTGAAGAACTGTTCAGTAACAGGACTCGCACGTGCGAAAGAATCTGATATTCGTACGGCATACGAAGCATTAAAAGGTGGCATCGATCCTCGCATTCATGTGTTTATCGCAACGAGTGAGATTCATTTGAAGCATAAGTTACGGATGTCGCGCCAAGAGGTGTTAGAGGCAGTGAAGTATCACGTTGAACTGTGTCGTGAGCTGTTTCCGAAAGTTCAGTTCTCCGCAGAGGATGCAACACGAACAGACTATGTATTTTTAGCACAAGTTGCTGAAATTGCAATTCAAGCAGGGGCTGAAGTCATTAATATTCCTGATACAGTTGGATACACAAATCCAGTGGAGTACGGTCGATTGTTCCACTATTTACGTCAACATGTGCCATCGTTTGAGAAAGCAATCTTCTCTTGTCATTGCCACGATGATTTAGGAATGGCCGTGGCGAACTCGCTCGCTGCGATTGAGAACGGGGCACGACAAGTAGAAGGAACGATGAATGGAATTGGCGAACGTGCTGGCAATGCGGCACTTGAAGAAATTGCAGTCGCACTTCATATTCGCCAAGACCACTACGGAACGCCGTCACGTATGAAACTAAATGAAATTGCGAAGACGAGTACGCTTGTGAGCCGTTTGACTGGCATGGCAGTACCACGAAATAAAGCAATTGTCGGGGCGAATGCCTTTGCCCATGAATCAGGTATTCATCAAGACGGTGTATTAAAAGAAGTAACGACGTATGAGATTATCTCGCCTGAATTAGTTGGCGTAACAAATAATTCACTCGTTCTTGGAAAGCATTCTGGTCGTCATGCGTTCATCAATCGTATGGAACTTCTCGGCTATGAACTTGACGAGCAAGAAATTGAGAAAACATTTAAAGCATTTAAGAGTTTAACAGATACGAAGAAAGAAATTACGGATGCAGACTTACATGCATTAGTCGCAGGAGGGAAAGCGTCGTACAATCAACCGTTTGAGATTGAACATGTGCAAGTACATTTCGTTTCAAATGGTACACAATCGGCAACAGTTCGTGTGAAAGATAAAGACGGGAATGAAGTGGAAGATGCCGCAACCGGTGCAGGTAGCATTGAAGCGGTGTACAACGCAATCCAACGTATTTTGAACATGGATTGTACATTAGTTGATTATCGCATTCAGTCGATTACGCAAGGGCAAGATGCATTAGCACAAGTGCACGTGGAATTACAGTTAGACGGATGTCGTGTATCTGGTTACGGCGTAGCGCAAGATGTACTAGAAGCATCAGCGCGAGCATACGTACATGCGGCAGGAAAGTTAAAAGAAGTATTTGCAGAAACACGCTCGTGAGGTGAAGAAGATGGAAGGTAAGATTACATGTTTACAAGGTGATGGAATTGGACCAGAAGTAATGGCAAGTGCGAAGCAAGTATTATGCGTGATTGGTGAAAAGTATGGGCATACGTTTCATCTTCATGACGCAGACTTTGGTGGTATTGCGATTGATACACACGGTGAGCCTTTGCCAGAGGCGACGCTACAAGCATGCCTTTCAAGTGATGCGATTTTATTAGGTGCTGTTGGTGGTCCGAAGTGGGATACGTTAGCGGTTCGACCAGAAGCAGGGTTACTTGGACTGCGTAAAGCATTAGGACTTTTCGCGAATATTCGTCCTGTATACGTGCATCCAGCAGTTGCACACCTGTCTCCGCTAAAAGAAGAAATTGTGCAAGACGTGGACTTCGTTGTTGTGCGTGAGTTAACGGGAGGTATTTATTTTTCCGAGCCAAAAGAACGCACGAGTGAACATGCGACGGATACGTTGACATACACACGAGAAGAGATTACGAGAATCGTCCAGCATGCGTTCGAACTTGCTCGTACACGTCGTAAAAAAGTAACGTCAATTGATAAAGCGAACGTGATGGAGTCAAGTAAACTATGGCGTGAAGTGGCGAACGAAGTAGGGGCGAATTATCCAGATATCGTGCTAGAACACTTATTAGTGGATGCGGCGGCGATGGAATTAATTCGTCGTCCGTCCCGCTTCGATGTGGTGGTAACGGAAAACTTATTCGGCGATATTTTAAGTGACGAAGCGTCCATGATTGCTGGATCATTAGGATTATTACCATCAGCGAGCCATTCGCTAGAGGGACCATCCTTATATGAACCAATTCACGGATCAGCACCTGATATTGCTGGGGAAAATAAGGCGAATCCACTAGCAATGCTGTATTCGGTAAGTATGATGTTACGTCATTCATTTTTATTAGAAGAAGAGGCGAATGATGTGGAGCGCGCCATTTCAGCTGTACTAGCGGCAGGCTATCGTACAGGTGACTTACGAGGAGAAGCGACGACGACGTTATTTACGGAAAAAGTCGTGCAGGAACTTGCGGGAGTAAAAGAGGGGGTATAAGCGTGGGGAAGACGTTATTTGATAAGCTGTGGGAGAAACACGTTGTAGCTGGGAAAGAAGGTGAGCCGCAACTCTTATATATTGATTTACATCTCGTGCACGAAGTAACGTCTCCGCAAGCATTTGAAGGACTGCGTTTAGCGAATCGACGCGTACGCCGCCCTGATTTAACATTTGCGACGATGGATCACAACGTGCCAACGACAGATCAATTTAATATTACGGATGCGGTTGCGAAGAAGCAAATTGATACACTTCGCGACAATTGTACAGCGTTTGGCGTGACATTGGCGGATATCGGTGATGAACGTCAAGGTATTGTGCACGTCATTGGACCAGAACTTGGTTTAACGCAACCGGGCAAAACGATTGTATGCGGCGATAGTCATACGTCTACACACGGAGCATTCGGAGCATTGGCGTTTGGAATTGGTACGAGTGAAGTGGAGCACGTTCTTGCGACACAGACGCTTTGGCAGAAGAAACCAAAGTCAATGGGCGTGAAGCTAACAGGCAACATTCCAAAGGGTGTGTATGCGAAAGACGTTATTCTTCATTTACTTGCGACATATGGGGTATCAATGGGAACGGGACATGTGATGGAGTTCTTTGGCGATACGATTTCAACTATGTCGATGGAAGAGCGGATGACAATTTGTAACATGGCAATTGAAGGCGGCGCAAAAGCTGGCTTAGTGGCGCCAGATGAGAAGACATATGCGTTTGTACAAGGTCGTGCATATGCTCCGCAAAACTACGATGAAGCAGTGAATGAATGGAAAGAGTTATATACGGAAGAGGATGCAACGTTCGATTATTTGATTGAAGTAGACGTTTCAACACTTGCACCTTATGTAACGTGGGGAACAAATCCAGGTATGGGTGTGCGAGTAGATGAAGCATTTCCGGCTATGACGGATGAAAACCTTAAACGAGCGTATGAATACATGGATTTACAGCCAGGACAA
Source organism: Priestia taiwanensis (assembly GCF_014638355.1). GTDB lineage: Bacteria > Bacillota > Bacilli > Bacillales > Bacillaceae_G > Priestia_D > Priestia_D taiwanensis. The sequence goes on along the minus strand of NZ_BMFK01000003.1, from coordinate 98,166 downwards.
ACACCCCTTACTATTCCAGTGAAACACGTCTTCATTGGTTCTTGTACGAACTCACGCATCTCTGATTTACAAGAGGCAGCACGTTTCGTCCAAGGAAAGAAAGTAAAAGAAGGGGTGCGCGCACTCGTTGTACCAGGTTCGAATAAAATTAAACAGTTAGCTGTGCAATTAGGGTTAGATAAAATTTTCATAGAGGCTGGCTTCGAATGGCGAGAAGCAGGTTGTTCGATGTGTCTTGGAATGAATCCAGACCAAGTGCCAGCAGGTGAGCACTGTGCATCGACGTCGAACCGTAACTTTGAAGGACGACAAGGAAAAGGTGCACGTACGCATCTTGTTAGCCCAGTAATGGCCGCAGCCGCTGCGATTTATGGACACTTTGTTGACGTACGAAAGGAGGAGCATCATGGAGCCGCTACGCATGCATAAAGGAACGACTGTTACACTTATGAATGATCATATTGACACTGATCAAATCATTCCGAAGCAATTTTTAAAACGAATTGAACGAACAGGATTTGGCCAGTTCTTATTCGATGAATGGCGTTTTCTTGATGATCGTTCACCGAACCCATCGTTCCCACTAAATGAACCGAGCCGGCAAGGCGCATCGGTATTAATTACAGGGGAAAACTTCGGTTGTGGTTCCTCGCGTGAACACGCACCGTGGGCCCTTCATGACTACGGATTCAAAGTAATCATCGCGGGAAGTTTCGCTGATATTTTCTACATGAACTGTACAAAAAACGGCATGCTTCCAATTGTATTGCCAAAGGAAGCACGCGCACAACTCGCAAGCCTATCTGCTGATGAAACAATCGAAGTAGATTTAGATGAGCAAGTCGTGAAAGCTTCATGCGGAGAGTATCCTTTCGATATTGAACATGTGTGGAAAGAGAAACTGTTAAACGGCCTAGATGATATTGCAATTACGCTTCAATACGAAGCACAGATTGCGTTGTATGAGGAGAAGATTTCGATAAAAAGTTAAATTGATTGGTGAAAAACAAGAAAAAGGAATTGTCGTTGAAACGACAATTCCTTTTTCTTGTTTTAAATAGAGTGAACTCTCGACTTACTACGCATAACAAAAAACACAATTGGGTTCACGATGCTAAACAATAAGATTACGATAGCCATATCGAATTGAAGTTCATCTCCACCTAACCCAAGCTCATCGACAATAATTCCATTATAGAACAGTAATTGAGCCGCTAAGAGTGTAGAAACAATTGATAGCCCGACTACTGCTAAACCATTCACCATTTTTTCCCTTAATTTCGGTGTCACAACAAAAATAAATATAATGAAAGATGCGACTAAAAGTGTAATAAAGACAGGTCGTAATAATACAAATTCTCCTGCTATTTCAAATGATTTGTATGAGTACATACATACCTCCACAGATTTTCTTCCCTTAAAACAATAACATAATATGGTAAATAATACTTGTGATTTAAACAAAGAATTGTCCTCTTACTATTGTAAATGAGAAAAAATAGGTTCATATTTCTACAATTTCTCATCAAATTCTAATGTAGCTCTCAGCCTCTTCTTTTTTTCGTTGCTTAAGATAAGGAGTAGAAAGAGGGAAAACCAAAAGGGTGAAGGGAGTTTTATATAGATGAGAATTTTAGTTGTGCCTTCGGGCTTTAAGGAAAGTTTAGATGCGGAGCAAGCAGCACAGTGCATGAGAGAAGGAATTATGCGTGTCATGCCACTGGCAAGAGTACACACATTGCCGATGGTAGATGGTGGTGAAGGATTTACGAAAGCGTTAGTGAAAATTACAGACGGACGATTATATGAAGCAGAAGTAACAGGACCAGTTGGAGAGAAGATTCCATCTCACTTCGGGATACTCGGACAAAAACAAGAAAAAACAGCAGTAATCGAAATGGCAGCGGCAGCAGGGTTACGACTCGTACCACGAAATATGCGTGATCCACGTAAGACGACGACGCATGGTGTTGGTGAGTTAATTAAACTTGCATTAAATAAAGGAGTCAAACGTATTTTGTTAGGGTGCGGTGATTCGGGGACGTCAGATGGTGGTGCTGGCATGGCGCAAGCACTTGGTGTGAAATTCCTTGACACGAATGGCAATGAGATTCATATCGAAGGCGGAATCTCATTAACGAAAGTTGCACACATTGATGTATCAAATGTCGATCCGCGACTTCAACACGTCCAAATCGACGTTGCATGTAACTGGTTCAACAAGTTATGCGGTGAGAACGGTGTAGCACGTGTCTTCGGTCCACAAAAAGGGGCAACGGAAGAACAAGTCATTGAACTTGAAACAGCATTTAACAATTATGCTTCTGTTATTGAAAACATAACAGGAATCGATGTACGAGAGATGCCAGGTAGCGGTGCATCTGGTGGACTTGGAGCTGGTATTCATGCTTTAATCGGTGCCAAGCTTCATCCGCGCTACGACATTATTATGAAGTATATCGATTTAGATACGTTATTAGCAGAAAGTGACTTAGTGTTTACGGCAGAAGGAAGTATCGACTTCCAAACACCACGTGGGAAAATTCCGGCAGAAGTTGCAAAGCGTGCGAAGCAATACGGCTTACCAGTAGTGGCACTAGCGGGAACAGTGGGGAAAGGAGCAAGACTAAATTATGATTATGGCATTGATGCATATACGAGTATTTTGCCAATGCCATCGACGTTAGAAGAAGCATTTATTCACGCGGAGAAGTGGTTGAGGGATTGCACGGAAAGCGCAATGCGTACGATTCTAGTAGGTTATCAGCTTGCTTCCCGGTTAAATACGAAAGGATGGGTATCGTGATTGTCCAATTTGCTAGAAAAGAAGAGCCACAACTACCAATAAAACCGAAAAAAGAGGCGAAATGGGTCTTACCGATTGGACTCATTCTTATCGTCGAACTTCTACTTTTGCTTCCATCATCGTTAACGATGGAAGCAAAGTGGAGCTTGTTTGCTTTCTGTTGTGCCGTTATTTTATGGACGACAACAAGCATTAATTCTGCATATATTGCGCTAGGTGTGGTGCTTTTTCTAATTGTGACTGGAACAGCAAAACAAGATATCCTTTTCGAATCGCTAGCTTCTGATATTGTATGGTTGATGATCGGTTCTTTCATTCTTGGCGGGGCACTTCAAGTAACGGGCTTGGCTGGGAAAATGACAAATCTTGTTGTTGGAAGGGCAAAAAATGTGAGTAGTGTCTTCACGTTATTAACGGTTGTGATTCAATTACTCGCATTTTTTATCCCGTCAACATCAGGAAGAGGTGCGGTGTTGCTACCAGTGTTTCAATCGTTAACGAAAGAATTAGGAAGTCGGCGAGTGACGAAGGCGATGGCGATTCTGATTCCGACAATCATTCTTGTATCGACGAGTTCAACGATTATTGGAGCTGGTTCACACTTTATCGCGCTTGATATGTTAAAAGAATTTAGTGGGAAAAGTATTTCCTTCGTCGAGTGGTTAATATGGGGATTACCATTCGGAATTGTCGCGAGTTTCATTTCATGTCGTGTTGTACTCATGCTATTTCTTGATAAAGAAGAGCGTAAAAAGAAACTAGCTCCAAAGCAAACAACATTTGCGCTATCTCGCAACGAGAAATATACACTGGGCATTCTAGCAGCGATGGTTCTTTTTTGGCTAACCGAACGTGTACACGGAATGGAAATTGCAACAGTGACAGTTATCGGTGCCTTTCTATTAACATTGCCGGAAGTAGGTGTAATGAAGTGGAAAGACGGGGTCAAAGCTGTATCGTGGAACTTGATTTTATTCGTTGGAGCGGCGATTGCGATTGGGAAATCACTCATTGAAACTGGTGCAGCACAGTGGATCATGGAGAAGTTATTTTCTTTCACCGCGTATCTAGATGGAAATTCTACATTTATGATTTTGCTTGTTCTTGTCATTTTATCGTTGACATCTCATCTGTACGTAACGTCCCATACGACACGAGCGGTTATTTTCGTGCCTCCCCTACTTTACTTCGCGAGTAGTTTACAACTGAATGAAGTGGCTGTCCTCTTCATTGGGATTGTTGGGATGAATTATTGCTTAACGTTCCCAGTTAGTTCGAAGGCACTGCTTCTTTTCCAAGAAGGAGAGCGAGAGACATTTCAGCCAAGGGATTTACTGAAATTAAGTGCATACTTAAGTGTCATTCATATTGTGTTAATGGTAGCTTTTTACTATGGATATTGGCAATGGACAGGTTTGTCCCTATAGGATACTTCTCCCTTTTAAGTCATGGAAATACTTGTTACAATCGAGAAAGAATGTTAATCGGAGGAGGATTCCATGGCAGAGCGTATTTTAGTAGTGGAAGATGAGGAGAAAATTGCCCGTGTGATTCAGTTAGAGTTAGAGTTTGAAGGGTATGAAAGCGAGATTGCGAAGACAGGGATTGAAGCGTTAGATAAATTTCGTGAAGGAAGCTGGGACTTAATTTTACTTGATGTTATGCTTCCGGGATTAAGTGGAATGGAAGTACTTCGTCGTGTACGTGCACAAAATGCGGTTGTACCAGTCATTTTGTTAACAGCACGAGATTCGGTCGTTGATAAGGTGAATGGACTTGATCAAGGTGCAAATGATTATATGACGAAGCCATTCCAAATTGAAGAATTACTTGCACGTATTCGCGCATGTTTGCGTCTATCGCAAGCGTTGAAGAAAGAAGAAGAGAGTGCTAGCTTACAAGTTGCTGATTTATGTATTGATGAGAAGACACGAGAAGTAACGCGTGGTGATAAGCAAGTGGAATTAACGCCGCGAGAGTTTGACTTGCTTGTATTCTTAATGAAGCATGCGAATCAAGTACTCCAGCGCGAACAAATTTTGACGAACGTCTGGGGATTTGATTATTACGGGGATACGAATGTCGTGGATGTATATATTCGCTACTTGCGAAAGAAAATTGATCAAGAGTTTGATACACCGCTTCTCCATACAGTCCGGGGCGTTGGTTATATGTTAAAGGGGTAATCTATGAAAATACAAAATAAAATTCACCTCTTCTCAACAGGCTGGTTATTACTCATTTTACTCATTATTAATAGTGCAATTTATTTTTCCTTTTACAATATCACGACGAGTAACGAAGTAGATCGCTTGCAGAAGGAAACGAGACATTTAACAGATGGCATTAACAAATCAAAAGAGATTAAAGCAGATGATCTTCTTCAACCATACTTACCGGCAAATGGAATGATTCGTATTATTGATGAGAAGTCAGAGGTAATCATTGAACAGTATGTCGAAGAAATCCTTCCGTTAGAGGCAGCGCAGTTTGATCGTCAAGAATCGGAAGGTATCTACGAAAAGGATGGTAAGAAATATGCATTCGTGAAGTTACCAGTCATTTGGTTAGATGGAAAAGTCGTAACACTTGAAGTAACGGAAGGTTTAGATAGTATTCAATCAAACTTAACGATGCTACAACGAATTTTAATGATTGCCTCGCTTTGTGTACTTATTCCTGCCTTTTTCGCAGGGCGTATGTTAAGTAACTTGTTACTACGACCAGTAAATTCAATGATTCAAACGATGGAAGATATTCAGGAAAGAGGAATCTTTAAGAAAATACACTTAGAAGATCGCTCTAAAGATGAACTATATAAAATGGGCAATACATTTAATAAAATGATGGATTTACTCCAACAAAACTTTGAAAAACAACAACAATTCGTTTCCGATGCTTCGCATGAATTGAAGACGCCGTTAACCGTTATTGAAAGCTATGCGAAATTATTGAAGCGTTGGGGAACGAAAAAACAAGATGTGATGGAAGAATCAGTTGAAGCAATCTATTCAGAGGCTATTCGTATGAAGGATATGACGAACCAAATGCTTCTGCTTGCAAATAATAGTGCAGAGTGGAATTTAGATATGAAAGAAGTAGATGTCACGAAATTATGCTGTATATCAACAGAACAGTTAGAAAAGGCGTATGGAAGAGAATTTCGTATGATGTGTGATGAAACATCAGTGTTAACATATGCAGATGAAATGAAGCTGAAACAAGTACTTGTCGTCTTATTAGATAATGCCATGAAATATAGCAAAGGTACCATCGAAGTAGATGTTGGCGAGCAAGATGAACAAATTTACTTTTCGGTGAAAGATTATGGTATGGGAATCCCAGAAGAAGATTTACAGAAAGTATTCGATCGTTTCTTCCGTGTGGATAAAGCACGTAGTCGTGAAACGGGCGGAGCAGGTCTTGGTTTATCAATTGCGAAACAAATTGTCGATGCCCATCAAGGTTCTATTCAGTTAGAAAGTGAAGAAGGAAAATGGACGAAAGTATCTGTCTATCTACCAGTACTTTCGGCGTGAAAGTAGGGATACAATGAAGAAAAAATGGAAGATTGCATTGCTTGCCTCCTTCGCTATCGTTACGATCGTATTCGGTGCACAGCGTATTATCGCAACGCAAGATAAAGTGGTGTTAGCGAAGGAAGATATAGAGGCAATTGTGGAAAAACAGTACGATGGCAATGTAGGGTCAATGGAACTGACAAGTGAGGATGTATATTCGATTACATTCTCAAACAAAAAAGGGAAATATAAGCTGCTTGTGAATGCCTATACAGGAGAAGTGATTGAGCTAGAAGAAACAGAGCTTATTTCAAAGGAGATAACCGAGGAAGAAGCAAAAGAACGTGCGAAACAACAAGTAGATGGAGAAGTTATATCTATTAAGCTAGAAGAAGACATCTATGTGGTAGAGATTCAAAAGAAAGATAATAGTGGTATCGAAGTAGTGAAAATAGAGAAGAAAACAGGTGAACTCGTTTCACAGGGACAGCAACCAGAGAAGCCACCAACACAAATTACTGCACAAGAAGCGGAACAAACTGCATCAAATCATGTGGTAGGAGGAACAATTCTCGGTACAGCATTAATTGAATCAAACAAAGGACCTGTCTATAATATTTCAATGAAACAAGGAAACAATCTTTTTGATGTACGAGTACACGCTATTACACGTGATATCGTAAGCACAACGAAGAAGAGCCAGGCAAGTAGTGATGACGACGATGATGATGACGACAAGGACGATAATAAGCAACAACCAAACAATACAGAAAAGAAGCCGCCAAACAAGCAACAACCAGCTCAAAAGCCGAAGCAACCAAATGATGATGATAACGATGACCAAGGCGATGACGACGGTCAAGATGATGATTAAGAAAAACGCACAGTGTATGTACACTGTGCGTTTTTTATGCATAAAGATATTTTGAAATAATGAAGAAATATTAAGAAAGAATTCATAGAATGTTAATGGAACAAGTTCATCCCATCCTTTAGTATAAAAGTATAAAGTAGGTCGGAAAAAAACAAATGGGGTGTAAAGGGTGGATAAATCGACGTTGATGTACATATTAACAGCTGGAGTTGCGATTTGTGCAGGGGGATTGTGTATTCAATATTTTGCCTCGACTTTTACAGAAGAGTACAGGGAAGAGGAGATAGAAGATCGAGTGGATAAAATTATTTCAAAATGACACGCTTATTTTATCATAAAATAAGCGTGTTTTTTCTTTTGGTATGACAGTGAAAAAAGATTGTTCTCCGTATATTCCTCATGATAAAATCACTTTACAATAAAAAATTATCATTATGATAATAAAAAATTATAAGCGTGAAATGGTGTGGCTAAAGGGAGAGTTGCTTGTGAGTAGGGAATGGTTGTTGAAGCAGTATTCCCCACTTGTGAAGTTTATTTCGAGTGTAGTGGGGAAGCATTGTGAAGTCGTGTTGCATGATTTGTCACGTCCAGAAAGTTCGGTCATTGCGATTGAAAATGGGTATATTACTGGTCGGAAAATTGGGGATGCACCGACAAATTTAGTGTTGAAAGTATTGCAAGATAAGACGTATGTAGAGAAAGACTATATCGTGAATTACAAAGCTATCAGTAAAGAGGGAAACGTATTTCGTTCGTCTAGTTTCTTCATTAAGAATGAACAAAATGCATTAGTGGGGATGCTATGTGTGAACGCAGACGTGGCACATTATGCAAAAGTGAAAGAACTGATGGAAGAATTTATGGGGTTTAAAGAAGAGGTAATGCCACAAGATATTGTCCACGAAGAAACACATGCGTTCGAGCAATTGCATGGTAACGTAGAAGATGTTCTTTCTGCTATTATTATGCAGACGATTGAGAGTTTCGATGTGCCTCCAGAGCGTATGTCTGTGAGTGAGAAGATGAGTGTGGTACGTGACTTGTATGATCAAGGAACGTTTTTATTAAAAGGTGGCGTGTGTGAAGTAGCGAAGATGTTGAAGGCATCAGAACCAACGATTTATCGTTACTTGCATAAAATCAAAGAAGAAACGACGGAGCGTTAGGGGGAGACATATGCAACAGGAGAAAATCTTGCAGGTGTTAGAAAAAGAGTTGGTCGTAGCATTAGGGTGTACAGAACCAGTATCGATTGCTTTAGCGGCAGCAACAGCTCGCGAACATATTGCTGGTGATGTTAAGTCTATCGAGGTACTAGCGAGCGCGAATATTATTAAAAATGCAATGGCAGTAGGAATCCCAGGTATGCAGGCGACGGGCATTGATTTTGTTTCCGCGTTAGGGGCATTAGCTGGAAAAGCGAAGCGGAAGTTAGAAGTGCTAGAAGGGGTAACACTTGAGGACGAACAACGTGCACTCGATTTAGTTGGAACGGGAAATGTAACGGTGGATCTAGCTGATACACCGAAAAAGTTATATATTGAAGTGAAGATTACGACGACAGAAGGATATGCAAAAGCCATCATTCAAGATAACCATACGTTTATCGCGTTAGTCGAAGTGAACGGTGAGATGGTGTATAAGAATGGATGCGGAAATACACATTTTGCTTCATCAGTGGAAGAGCGTGATGTATTAACGATTCCAGAAATTTATGAGTTTGTAACGACAGTAGATGTTGCAGAATTAGATTTAGTAAAACGAAGCATCGAGTTAAATCGTACCGTTGCATTAGACGGACTGAAAAACGAGTATGGTTTACAAGTCGGAAAGACGTTAAAAGAAAATGTAGCAAAAGGTATCTTATCAGATGATTTAACAACACATGCGATGGCATTAGCGGCGGCAGGATCAGATGCACGTATGGCGGGGTCCACACTTCCGGTTATGGCGAACTCGGGGAGTGGAAACCAAGGGATTGCGGTAACAATGCCAGTTGTCGCAGCCGGAGAAAAATTACATGTGTCAGAAGAGCAGTTAATCCGTGCGGTAACGCTTAGCCATTTATTAGCGATTTTCGTGAAAAATCAGTTTGGACGATTATCAGCACTTTGTGGCGTAACAGTAGCAGGAGCAAGTGCTTCCGCAGCAATTACGTATTTACTTGGTGGAGACTTAGAGAAAGTGAAGTACGCCATTCAGAACACATTAGGAAATGTAACTGGTATGCTTTGTGACGGAGCAAAAGCAGGATGTGCGATGAAGGTTGCGACATGTTCAAGTGCTGCGGTACAATCAGCATTATTAGCATCACAAGGGATGTGTATTTCCGCAACAGATGGATTCATTGAAGAAGATGTAGAAAAAACAATTGAGAACTTCTGCCGTTTAGGAAATGAAGGATCACCTAACATGGACAAAATTATGTTAGAGATGATGGTGAATAAAAGAAAATAAGAATAGAAGGACAGTTCGTCTTTCTATTTACATAAGAAAGGAAGAACAAACAGTATGAAAATTGTCATCATAGGTGGAGTAGCAGCAGGTATGAGTGCAGCGGCGAAAGCAAAGCGCATGATGCGTGATGCGGAAGTCGTTGTATATGAAAGAACAGATGTTGTATCATTTGGTGCATGTGGATTGCCATATTTCGTTGGAGATTTCTTCAGTGATCCGAACGAAATGGTAGCACGTACAGCCGAGAAATTCCGTGAAACAGGAATTAATGTTCGTGATAAGCACGAAGTATTATCAGTAGACACAAAGGCAAAGACATTACGCGTACGAAGCTTAGAAACAAATGAAGAATTCGAAGATACGTATGAGCGCTTAATGATTGCCACAGGTGCAAGTGCGGTAATCCCACCAATCGAAAACGTTCGCTTACAAAACGTATTCACATTAAAAAGCATGGAAGATGGCTTACAGCTAAAAGAAGCAGCGATGAAAGAAGAGATGAAGGACGTTATCGTAATCGGTGCTGGTTATATCGGAATTGAAGTAGTTGAAGCGATGAAGAAGTTAGGAAAAGAAGTTCGCCTTGTTCAATTAGGTGACCGTGTTTTACCAGATTCATTTGACCATGAAGTAACAGATATTATGGAAGCGGAATTACGTGAACACGGCGTTCATCTTCATCTACAAGAAGCGGTAAAAGCATTCAAAGGTACAGAAAAAGTAGAAGAAGTTGTAACAGATAAAGGTACTTATAAAGCGGATATCGTAGTGATTGCGACAGGTGTACGCCCGAATACGAGCTTCTTACAAGAGTCAGGTATTGAGATGCTTCGTAACGGTGCGATTAAAATTGATGAATACGGTAAAACGTCACTTACGGATATTTACGCAGCTGGGGATTGTGCATCTGTCTATCATCTTGTGCGCGATGAGCATGTATACATTCCACTTGCGACAACAGCGAATAAAATTGGCCGTATTGTTGGTGAGAACTTAGCTGGTGCAACGAATACATTCCCAGGTACATTAGGTTCTGCATGTGTAAAAGTGATGGATGTCGAAGCTGGTCGTACGGGGATTTCCGAAGAAGAAGCGAAAAAGTTAGAACTTAATTACCGTACAACGGTTATTCGTGATAAAAACCAAACGAGCTACTACCCAGGTCAAGAAGATATTCTTGTGAAGCTTGTATATGATGCGGAAACAAAAGTTATCTTTGGTGGACAAATCGTCGGAAAACAAGGTGCTGTATTACGTGTGGATGTACTTGCGGCAGCAATTGCGAAGAAGATGACGACAGAAGAATTAGGTATGCTTGATTTATGTTACGCACCACCATTTGCGAGAACGTGGGACGTATTAAATGTTGCAGGGAATGTATCGAAATAAGACTGTAGGAGTCTATCCTAGATAGATGATATAATGAAGAAAATAAAGAAACCGAGGGGGTATCTCTTATGGAGAAGAAAGTAGTATTTTCAGAGAAGGCACCAGCAGCATTAGGTCCTTACTCGCAAGCAATGCAAGTAAATGGGATGGTGTACACGTCAGGTCAATTAGGATTCGTTCCTGGTACAGCTGACTTATTCCCAACAGTAGAAGAACAAACACACCAAGTATTCAAGAACTTACAAGCTGTATTAGAGGCAGCTGGTACGAACTTAGATAAAGTAGTGAAAACAATGGTGTTCTTAAGTGATATCAATGATTTTGCAGCGGTGAACGAAGTATATGCACAGTATTTCACAGGTGATTTCCCAGCACGTAGTTGTGTAGAAGTATCACGTCTACCGAAAGACGCGCTAGTAGAGATTGAAGTAATTGCGATTGCAGAATAACATTCGTATAACTAGTGTTTGAGAAAGGTGGCTGAATAGCCGCCTTTTTTATGTTAGGTAGGATATCTTTCTCCTATCTTTTTGCTGGAATATATGTCCAAAATCATGTATAGTTTTTATGGATAATTTTTCTATATATTTATATTTTCTTAATAGGAGGGAGGCATACAGTTTAAAGGTTTTATATGTACCATTTTATGCAAGCGCTTTCTTTTTTAGGTGTAGGTTTAACGTATTCGGAACATAAGCAATCAAACGATGATAATGTAGGGGAGTTGGAAGAGAGTGAAGAAGCTAGTTGGAGGGTTCGCATTTTTCTTTTTATGTATTCAGTTTATGTTGCTTGAGAAGGTGAAGGTATACGCAAACGGTAAGCAAAATGATTATCCAATTGTACTTGTACATGGTCTAGGTGGTTGGGGGAAAGATGAGATGTTAGGGTATAAATATTGGGGAGGATTTCTTGATATTGAACGCGATTTAAATAAAAGAGGATATCAAACATTTACAGCAACGGTTGGTCCAGTATCTAGTAACTGGGACCGCGCGATAGAGTTATATTATTATATAAAAGGCGGCACTGTTGATTACGGAGCGGCTCATGCGAAAGAGCATGGACATGATCGATACGGCGCTACATATGAAGGTATTTATCCAGAGTGGAATGAACAAAATAAACTTCACTTTATCGGGCACAGTATGGGGGGACAGACATCTCGAGCATTAACCGAGTTATTGAAGAATGGTAGTGAAAAGGAACGAGCATATGCAAAGCAACATCCAAATGAAAAGATTTCTCCGTTGTTTGAAGGTGGCAAAGACTATGTTCATAGTATTACGAGTTTAGCAACACCACATAACGGTTCGACGTTTGCAAATAATGCGGACCAATCGCTTACATTTATTAAGAACTTTCTTCTTCATACAGCAAGTGCAGCATCAAATGCTAATGTAAAGAATCCAGTATATGATTTTAAATTAGATCATTGGGGAATTGAGCAACGAGAAGGTGAGAACTTTAAGGAATATATGGATCGCTTATTAGCGAGTCCAATTTGGGAAAGCAAAGATATAAGTTTGTATGATCTAACGACGTACGGTGCAGATGAATTAAATAGATGGGTAAGCACACATCCAGATGTGTATCATTTCTCGTATACCGGAGATGCGACGTACCGAGTACCTGTATCGGGAACGTTTCTACCCTTACCATCTATGAATCCGTTATTATATGTTTCTGGTACATATATCGGAAGTTATAATGCAGGAGCACTTGATCATCGTTGGTGGGAGAACGATGGAGTTGTAAGTGTTGTATCCTCACAATATCCGTTCGGCCATAAGCAAGAGCCTTACGATGGACAAGTTGAAGCGGGTGAGTGGAATTACTTCCCGACACAAGAACGCTGGGATCACTTAGATTTCGTTGGAATGAATCCATCAGATACATTTGGATTTAGTGATATTTATGGATTCTATCATACGATTGCGAAGAAATTGTACGAGTTACCTAGAGGATAGAAGAATATTTTGGAACGACGGAAAATGACCATTCTTCTTTTAAAAAATTAGGGGAATGGTGTTTTCTATTCAATTCGTTCTTATTTCAGAAAGAAGCAACTGTGAAAGAGTATGTGGGGAAAATTGGTGTGAAGTATTTTAACGAAGTAAACGAAAGCTAGCGATAAAATATATATCGCTAGCTTTCGTTTACAATAGAACAAGTTTCTTCAATCTCAATACTACCTTTCACCGACTGCGCAATCGTACAATGTTTCGGTACTAAGTGGAGTGCTTTTTCAATTGCTTCTTGTGTTGCGGTTACACCTGTTAATGTGTAATGGATATGTACTTTCTTTAGCTGTTTTGCGCCAGCCTCTGCTCGTTCTATTTGTACATCAATTGTTAAGCTATCATAGGAAATGCGTTTCTTCTCTAAGATTTGTGTAAAGACAATTTGGCTGCATCCGACAATAGAAGAAACGAGTAAATCGAGTGGTGTATAGCCTTTTGTTGAATCTTTTGATATAGGTAAGGATTTGTTAGAATATGTTGCTGATAATATGCCGTGTTCCAATACATACTTCACTTCACTATCATCTCCGTCTCGTTTTACTAGTAGTATAGCATGTATATTCAGAAAAAACGTTTCGTTGTCACATAGAAGACACATTCTCTTTGTATGATACAAGTATGAAAGAAAAGAGGAGAATCCTATATGGGAATTGATTTTAACGAATGGAAAAACTTGTTATTACTTCATAAATTAGCATTAGATGATTTAGAAACGAAGATAAATATAACAGCTGAAGAAGGAAAACTTCTTGGAGAAGAGAATCCAATTGAACATATTAAACGAAGAATTAAGACACCTGAGAGTATTATTGATAAATTGCAGCGAAAAGGTCTTCTGGTAACAGTAGGTAGTGCAGAGGCGAACTTACGCGATATCGCAGGAATACGTATTACGTGTTCATTTGTTAGTGATATTTACAAATTATATGAACATATTCAAAAGCGTGCTGATATTGAAATCGTCGAGACGAAGGATTATATTAAGAATCCGAAGCCAAATGGATACCAAAGTCTACACGTTATTGTAAAGGTAAACCTACACTTATACACGAGTATTCAACCAGTGTATGTGGAAGTACAATTACGCACATTAGCAATGGATTTCTGGGCTAGCTTGGAGCACAAAATTTACTACAAATATGACCGCCAAGTACCAGAATATTTAACACAAGAACTAAAAGAAGCGGCAGAATCTATTACAGCATTAGATGAAAAGATGAAAAATATCCGTGATGAAGTAGAAGTAATTCGAACAACAACGGACCAAATTATGTTGCCGTTATAATAATAAATGGAGCACCGCATAAGTCGACGTATGTGGTGCTCTTTTTGTATATTGTTTCGCTTTGTTTAGTCGTATATTGTTCCCTTCGTTGGTTCATCTAAAAATGCAAATAACATACGAAGTTGGGAATCCGTGTTTCTAGCTATTGATAGTGAGGGTAGTTCGTCTTTCTTGAAGAAAGCAACGTCCTTTGTTTCAAGTCCTTCTCTTGCTTCACCGCTAATAATGTCACATGCGAAGAAAAGTTTATAGTAATGATATGCTTGCGGAGGATGGGGATGCTTTTGCATATCTAATACAGCAAGAAGTCGTGTTGCCACGGTGAGATAACCTGCTTCTTCTTGTACTTCTTTCACAATATTTTCAGCTGGCGATAAACCAATATCGCAAAATCCTCCAGGTAACGACCAACGATTATCCATTTTTTCTTTTACGAGTAAGATTTTATCTTCTTGGAAGATTACTGCACGAACGTCTACTTTCGGTGTTGGATAGCCTGTCTCGCCCATGAATAGTTCTTCTATTTTTTCCATTGGTGTATGTGTATACTCAGCCATAATCTCAGCACTGAGTAGGCGTAATCGTTCGTATCGCTCTCTATCATACATATCCTTTGAAAAAGCTAGTCCAGATTGAGCTAATGCTTGTATTTCTTGTGCCCATCGTAACCATTTATCACTCATCCCACTCACTCCTTTTCTATATTGTAATCTACTTTGCCTATAAATACGAAGATATGATAAAGTAAACAAAGCAGTAGAATAGATAAATGTTATTACATAGATGATGGAGGTTAAGTTGTGAAGAATCGTCTATTTCACTTTATTGTAGGGATTATACTTGTTATTGGAATTGTTTACTTGTTCCGTGAGTTTGGATTTTTCTCATACATTTATGTTGGGGTATCGACGCTTATTATTGCGGGGATTTGCTTTGTTATTTTCATGGAAAATCGTTCCCCACAAAGTACGCTTGCTTGGTTATTGGTCCTTGTATTTATCCCTGGTATCGGCGTAATGATCTACGCCTTGTTTGGCCGAGACGTAAGAAGAAAGAAGAAAATCTCGACGTTCTCAGAGCAAGAAAAGTTATTACATATTAAAGATTTATTAGCAGAGCGGTATAAACAAAATATTATTGCGAATCCCAATCTGCAAGATCTCTCTCTCTCTATTGAAAAAGTAGGAGGAGGAACGTTATTCTTCCAAACAAATACGTCGTTATTAACGAATGGAGAAGAAACATTTTCTTCCATTTTAGATGCAATTAAAGAGGCGAAGCACCATATTCATATCCAATATTATATTTATCGTAGTGATGAAATTGGTAAACAACTTCAAGAGGCATTAATGGAGAAAGCAAGAGAAGGTGTAACGGTTCGTTTCTTATATGATGGTTTTGGTAGTAATGGACTGAAGAATCGCTTCATTGAAGAAATGGAACAGGAAGGGATTGAAGTATGTGCGTTTGATCCAATTATTTCACCGTGGCTTATTCGAACAGTAAATTATCGTAATCATCGAAAAATCGTTATTATTGATGGGAAAGTTGGATTTACTGGTGGACTAAATGTCGGAGATGAATATTTAGGACGTTCCAAAGAATTTGGCTTCTGGCGTGATAGTCACCTACGATTGGAGGGAGAAGCAGTATACAAGTTACAATATATTTTCTTGAAAGACTGGTTGTATGCCGCAAACAAAGTAGCCCCTCATTTAAAAGGAGAAATTTTAGAGGTTGATAATCGACATATTTTCTTCCCACTAATGAAAGATGCCCAGACGGAAGAGGCTGTTCAAATCGTGTCGAGTGGTCCATATGATGAGGATCAACATATTCGCAATACGTTGTTAGTGGCAATTGCGAATGCAAAGAAATCGATTTGGATTGCAACACCGTATTTTATCCCAGATCAAGAAATTTTTACGACATTGCGACTAGCGGCGAAAGCTGGAGTAGACGTACGTTTATTATATCCAGGTCGTGGTGATAGTAAAGTGAGTGATTATGCATCGCAATCATATTTCATGCCTCTATTAGAAGCAGGAGTGGAAATTTATACATACAGGGAAAACTTCATGCATGCGAAGATGGTATTGATTGATGATGAAATTGCAGTTATTGGAACGGCGAATATGGATATTCGTAGTTTCGCATTAAATCATGAAGTAATGGTATTCTTATATGAATCAGCAACCGTGCAACATATGAAGGAACAATTTGAAGAAGACTTCCACGTATCAACGAAATTAGAAGAAGAAACGTTTGGAGAAAGAGCGCTCTATAAGCGATTATTCGAATCAGTTTGTCGTTTAATTTCGCCGATTTTATAAAAAAGGCAAAGGTGAAAGTTTCGCTTTTGCCTTTTCTTTCGGAAGTAGGGAGGAAGAAGAGTGAAAGAGAAATTTACCATTGGAGAAATGGCAAAATTACACCAAATACGGGAATCGACACTACGTTATTATGATGAAAAGGGAATATTCCAGCCGAAGTTCGTTGATCCGCAGACGAACTATCGTTATTATACGATTGGTCAATTTTCGATGTTAAGTATTATTAAGTTCTTACGTGAAATGAAGATTCCACTGAAAGATATAAAATTATTTGTAGAGAATCGTACACCAGCTCTAGCATTAGATTTATTAGAGAATCAAATGGAATTACTTATGAATAAGCAGCGAGAGATTGAATATATGATGTCGATGATGCAGCACAAAATTGGTGCTATCCATGAAGGAATACAACAACCTTCTTCTGCAATGACGATTAAAGTGCTACAAGCACGTCCCATTCGTGCTGTTGCGATTGATGGGGATATACCAGATGAACTATTTGAATTTCATTTGAATGAGTTACAAAAAGAAGTACATCCACTATTCGCAGGGGATATCGGAGTATCTATTCCAAAAGAAGCGATTCTTCAACAGAATTATCAACAATACAATCGTTTATTTATTTTACTTGATCCACAATACACAGAAGTAGATAGTTATTCGCATATTGATGAAGGGATGTTTGCTTGTATGTACCATTACGGATCATATGAAACGAGTATACATACATATGGAAGCTTGCATGAGGAAATTGAACGGCAAGGATATGAGATTGTAGGCGATACAATCGAGGTCGGTATTATTGATTATGCATTAACACCACGAGAAGAAGAGTATGTTACAGAAATTCAAGTACCAGTAAGCAAGAAAAAATAATTTTTATGAAAAATCTTGACCTTAAAGTTACTTGAAGGTTTACACTTAGAAACGTGGAAAGGTAACTTAAGTAAAAAGGTGGGATATACATGACAGAGGCAACAATCAAACTACGAGAAACGCCGGTGAAAAAGTTGTTTCTTTCGTATTTAATTCCTTCTGTTCTCGGCATGTTGTTAATGTCAGTCAATATTATTGTAGACGGCATTTTTGTTAGTCATGGTGTAGGACCGGAAGGATTAGCTGGTATTAATATTGCCGTACCAGTATTCGCGATGTTCTTTTCTATTTCATTATGGTTTGGTGTTGGTGGTGGAACACTTTATTCCATTGCATTAGGGCAGAATGATATACGAAAAGCACAAACGATTTTCACGCAGGCGTTCGTCTTCGCAATTGCGATTGTCGCAACGATTGCGACGATTTCTGTATGGAATGAAGAGAAGCTAGCGTATTTATTCGGTGCAAATGAAACAATTCTTCCATATGTATTAGATTATTTACATGTTATTTTGGTATTTGGTATTGTGTACGTGTTAGAAAATATGTTAAGTATCTTCATTCGAAATGACGGAAACCCTCGTTTAGCGATGATGGGGCTTGTGACGACATCGGTGTTAAATATTATCTTGAACTATATCTTTATTTTCATTTTGGAATTAGGAGTTAGAGGAGCTGCATTAGCAACCGTATTATCGGCGGGGATTGGTTTCCTCGTATTATTAACACACTTCCTTCGCAAAAGTAGTACGCTTCGCTTTGTACGTATTCGCTTTGAATGGCGTACACTTCGCGATATTTTGAATATGGGCTTCCCGAGTTTTATTGTGGAAAGTTCAGCAGCAATTATTACGATGGGCTATAACATTGTCTTTATGCGCGTTGTTGGGGAAATAGGTGTAACAGCATTTGCGGTTGTAAACTATCTTCACGCGATGATTTTAATGATCTTCTTCGGTGTTGGAGCAGCACTCCAACCAATTGCAAGTTTCCATTACGGTGCGAAATTGTTTGAGCGTCTGAAGGCCAGCTTGCGCTTAACGGTGCAAACAGGCCTGTTATTTGGTATCGTTGCGGTATGTATAGGGTTTTTCTTCGCAGATGCATTAGTAGCGGTATTTGGAATTCAGTCAGAAGAAGTGATTAATTTCACGATTCAAGGGATAGGATTGTTCTTCATTAGTTACATGTTCCTTGGTTATAACTTAGTATACGGGGAATACTTCCAAGCAATAGGGAATATTCGGAAGTCACTTGTGATTATCGTGTGCCGAAGCTTCGTATTTTTAATTCCATTATTATGGATTTTACCAAAGGTATTTGGTGTAACTGGTATTTGGCTTGCACTTCCGGTAGCCGAAGCATGTACAGCATGTGTAGTATATATGATGAATAAGCGTCGTGCACCTGTTCCAACAGCTGCTGCGGCATAAGAAAAAAGGTTGTTCATTTCATGAACAACCTTTTTGTATATTACACGTACGGGGCTTGCTGGTATGTGTAGTTTGGTTTATGAATAGTATTATCGTAAGGGCGATGATACATATGCGTAGTAGCTGGTGAAAGAGGTGGAGTGAGCCACATCCAATTACCGGTTACGTGACGTCCGCATTTTGCTTCCATTTGTTCGAACTGATGGAATTGTTGTGCTGCGGTATGATGATCAACGATACTAATTCCTTCTTTTTTGAATGAGTGCAGTACTGCGACGTTTAATTCTACTAACGCCTTATCTTTCCAAAGTGAGCTATTTCGAGTAGCATCGATGTTCATACATTCAGCTACTTTCGGTAATAGATTGTAGCGGTAATCATCCGCTAAATTACGTGCGCCGATTTCTGTTCCCATATACCAACCATTAAACGGAGCGGCTGTATATGTAATACCACCAATTTCTAAGCACATGTCGGAAATAATTGGTACACCATACCAACGAGTGTGAAGAGGTGAGAAATCATATGATGGATGCTCAAGTATTACTTCTTTAACAAGTCCGTCTGGCATTGGATAAAGCACTGGTTCTTTCCCATCAATGGAAAAGACAAGCGGAAGAATATCGAAGTTCGTTCGATTTCCTTCCCAACCAAGCTTTTCACATACAGCGGTAAAAGCAATGGAATGGGGATCACCAATGATGCCATCTTCTGTTTCATATCCTGCATAGCGGATAAGTTGATGATTCCAAAGACGAATGCTGTTTTGTTCATGCTGGTGTGCTTTAAAGACAGTAATAGTTGGCTTAATCTTCCCGTCATTTGTTGCGTAGTCGATATGATGAACTAGTGCTTCGTATATCTCTTGCTCGTTGTCGATAGAACGTGCATCAAGGACGTGCAATTTATCCCAAAATAATCGGCCAATGCAGCGATTATTGTTGCGCCATGCCATGCGTGCACCGTGTACGAGTTCATCAAATGTATGCTCATATGTACCGGTTGTTTCAATCGCCTGCGTAATTTCCTGTAAGCGAGTTTTTATATGTGTTTCATATCCTAATTCTGTGTAACATTCGCGAATAAATTTCTCCGCTTCCTCTACTAGTCGGCTTATTGTAATCATGATATCCCCTCTTTTGTGAACGTTATCACTATTATAGCACTAATGACAAAAGAAGTAGTAAAAGAGTAAAGAAAGACGATGTAAACAATACTAGAAACGTGTGTTATATCCTTTTGTATATCGAAAGGACTGAAAATTTAGATTTAACTATAAGGAACTTTTTGATATGATGATGGAGGGAAAGGATTCGTACATTATTTCCTGAGAAATTTGTAGGTTTTTGTTTGGTTACGTAGCATGTATTTTGAAGAGTAGGCATAGGACGGTGAAATGAACGATGAAGACGGAACTAAAGAACATTGCACTTATTATCATTGGAACCCTTATTTTTGCATTAGGAATTAGTTATTTTACAATCCCGAATGAATTATCAGAAGGCGGTATTATTGGTGTAACTGTTATCACATATTACCTCTTTGGTTGGTCAACGGGTATTATGAACTTAATTATTAATGCGTTTCTAATTGCGATTGGTTATAAATTATTAGATAGACAAACGACAATCTATACGATTTGGGGAATTATATTCTCGTCAATCTTCCTCTATATTACAGAACATACAGGAAGGATGTTAACAGATGATTCGTTGCTAGCAGCGATTTTCTCGGGCGTTCTAGTCGGAGTCGGATTAGGAATTGTCTTCCGTACTGGTGGAACAACTGGTGGTTCAGCAATTATTGCCCGCTTAATGAATAAATATTTAGGGTGGAGTATCGGGATGGCGATGTTAATTGTCGACATCTTCGTTATAGGCGGTTCAGCTTTTATTATTGGTGCCGAAAAAACGATGTACACATTAATTGCTGTATATATCGGTGCAAAAATCGTAGACTTTATCATTGAAGGTATTGATACACGTAAAGCTATCAATATCATTTCACATTCACCAGACTTAATTGCGGAGAAGGTAACGCAAGAGATGGAGCGCGGTGTAACAGTGTTAAAAGGATACGGTGCGTATACGAAGCAGAAGAAGGAAATATTGTATATTGTTATTAATAAGCAAGAGCTAATGCAGCTAAAGAAGATTATTCATAGTGTTGATCCCGAAGCATTCGTTGTTATTCATGATGTACGCGATGTATTTGGTCGTGGTTTCTCAATTGAAGATAAAGAAGAAGATAGACCGCAAATTGAAGCGGTGAAATGAAGAAGTAAGTCACTCTTTTGAAAGCGAAGGAGTGGCTTTTTTGTTTTGTATTCCTTTCAAATGACAGGTTCTATAACGTTTTATATAATAAAAGAAAAAGGAGGGAATGAAATGGCTACATATATGGAGCAAGAAATTAAAAAGCCGATGTTGTTATGTGATCGAAACGGAAAATTAGCAAAAGAAAGTATTGGCTGGGCGAGAAGTCCACTTATCATCCCGAATTTAACAGGACATCATGGCCGCAAGAAGAAGTGGAATTATTGGTGTGTGTTCGGAGAGGAGGCTCTTTTCTGTACAGCAATTACGCACTTTGATTATGCTGCTGTTTGTTTCGTCTATTACTTAGATTATAAGACAAACAAATTCCATGAGAAACAAGTCATTATGCCCTTAGGTTCTAAATGTACAATGCCAAATGGAATTGAGGAAGACGTGAGTTTCATGGATTCGAAGCTCGCTGCATTTTTCATTCAACGAGGTGATTATGTTGATATTCGTGTTAGTTCCCCAGATTTTGACGGAAAGCCACTTAAGGCAGAAATTTCGATTTACTGCCCACCAGAGATGGAGTCATTAAACGTTGTGATTCCGTGGAGTGCGGAGAAATTCCAATATACATCGAAGCAAACGTGTCTTCAAGCCGAAGGTTTCTTCTCGATTGGTGACGACATGTACCATTTTAGTGGAGAGCGTGATTACGCGTGTTTAGATTTTGGACGAGGTGATTGGCCACGAGAGATTTCGTGGAACTGGGCAACAGCTTCTAGCAAGCAAGGCGACAAAGTAGTTGGACTAAATGTTGGTGGCAAGTGGACAGATGGAACGGGTATGACAGAGAATGCGTACATGATTGACGGAATTGTAACGAAAATTAGTGAAGATGTTTTATTTGAATATGATGAGAATGATTTACTGAAACCGTGGACAATTAGAACGAAAGAAAGCGATACGTTGAACCTAACGTTTATTCCATTTTTTAAGCGTGTCGCAAAATCTAATCTTGTGCTAGTGAAGTCGGAGTTTTATCAATTAGTTGGTCATTTCCAAGGAGAGATTCGTTTGGATAATGGTGAGCTTGTAACGGTGAAGGATATGCTAGGTGGCGTGGAAGATCATATGGCAAAGTGGTAAGGGGAGAAGAAAGTGAAGAAAGTATTCGTATCTGAAAGAATTCCTAGATTTGTAGAAGAGTATCTTCGTAATCATTGCGATGTAGAACGATGGGAAGAGAAAGGGGAAATTCCGCGAGACCTATTGTTGGAGAAACTCAAAGACAAAGATGGCTTACTTATGTTTGGCGAGAGTATCGATGAGGAATTATTGCAAGTGGCACCGAAGTTACAAGCAGTAAGCACTGTTTCGGTGGGGTATGATTCGTTTGATATTGAAGTGATGCGAAAACATGGCATTATCGGTTTGCATACACCGTATGTGTTAGATGATACAGTTGCTGACTTAGTAGTGGGCTTAATGCTTTCTGTTGCTCGTCGGATTGCAGAATTAGATGCATACGTAAAAGCTGGTAAGTGGAACAAAGCAGTCGGTAAAGACTTATTCGGTATCGATATGCATCACAAGACAGTTGGAATTATTGGTATGGGGCGTATTGGAGAAGTCATTGCGAAACGAGTGAAATACGGCTTTGATATGAATGTCCTTTATTATAATCGTAGCCGTAACAAGGAAGCAGAAGAAAAGTACGGAGCAGCGTATTGTTCGTTAGAGGAGTTGCTAACACAGTCAGATTATGTTGTGTTAATGACACCATTAACGGATGAAACGTATCATTTAATTGGTACAGAACAGTTCCGTTTGATGAAGGATAGCGCAGTATTCATTAATGCATCACGAGGACAAACAGTGGACGAAGCGGCGTTAATTGCTGCACTTCAGAACGGAGAAATTTATGGTGCAGGTATTGATACGTTCACCCAAGAACCAGTGGAGAAAGACAATCCGCTGTTACAGTTGAAAAATGTCGTAACAGTTCCACATATCGGATCAGCAACCTTGCAAACACGTCAGGAGATGGCGATGGTGGCAGCGAAGAACTTAGTAGAAGCGTTGTCAGGAGGTAATCCACCATATATCGTGAAGGAGCTTCGTTCGTAAGGAATCTTGTGAAATTACAAGAAAGCGGTATAATGGTGGTACGAACTATTTCAAGAAAGCAGAGGATATTTAATCATCATGATGTCAAGACGAACATTAACAATCCTTATGTGGGTTAGTGGAACAGCTTGTTTATTTAATTTAGCAAACTTCCTAAGAACCTTATTTACGACAGGAACATTCCACTGGGGAGATTTCTTGTGGACAACAGGTATGCTTTTAGCAACACTTGCTTACATTCAAATGCGAAAACGAGTACCGAAGTAAACAGAAAGCTCTCTCCTTGTAGTGAAGGAGAGAGCTTTCTGCATAGATAGGGAATGTAGCTATCGGGTTGACATTATCAACAAATCAAGCCCCTTCTTATACATGAAGAAGGGGCTTGTCCTATTACTTCGCGAAATTAATTTGTGCTACGACAGGGTCGTGGTCACTTAATCGTCCATGTTCTTTCATGAATTCTGCATTGATACGGACTGGATCGATTTTTGTTTTGCTTGCTACGTTATTTGATACGAGAATATGGTCTAAAATTTGCGCATTACCGTCATGAATATATGTGTAACGCTCTTCTTTCGGTAATACTTCCATCATGTTTGTCATAACTGTGCCTTTTAGTGCTTGTAGTGGTGCGGAGAATTCAAAGTCATTCATATCGCCAAGTGCGACTACTGCTGTGTTGCTGTCTTTCGCAAGAACATTGGACATGAATGTGTTGATTTCTTGTGCTAATTGCACACGGAAAGGTTCACTCTTTAACACAAGCGGTTGAACCTTTCCAAATGGTGTTGCATCACCACGTTTTGAATTTAAGTGGTTTGCTATTACGACAACATTTTGTCCTTTGAATGTGAACTCAGCTGCTAATGGCTTACGTGTGTTCATGAATAAGTCATTTCCTTCTCCAATACGGATTGGATTTGCACTTAATGATGTTGCTTCTGCTAAATGAACACGAGCAGGATTATATAAGAATCCCACACGAATATTTGCACCAGGTGCACCACCGTCTTCGTTATTTTGTGGAGCGATGTCTATATATTTGTATGTTGGTCCACCAGCTGCTGCAATTGCATCAATTAAGCGTTTTGCACTCTTCGATGCATCTGTTGTTCCGTCATTTGTTTCCCCGTTATTATCCTGCATTTCTTGAATACCGATAATGTCAGGCGCTTGTAAATTTGTTGTAATCGATTTTGCTAGTTTTGTTACTTTATCAGTTGTCGTTGATGTTGTATTTGCAGAGAAGTTCTCAATGTTATACGTCGCAACGGTTAATTGATCTTCTTGTGGTACAAGTTTTGTAACAGTTGACTTTAATCCACCATCTTGAAGAGCTGGCAGTGTTCCAACTGGATCAATCCGGTAGTTCCCATAATCATATCCGACAACCCCAACGACATTTCCATCTAATGTGTCACCAGATTTTGCAACAAATGTTCTTGCAACCTTTAGTGATAGACGTTCTGGGTTGAAATTATCTTTTTGTAAAAGTGGTGTACCACCTCGGGCCGAGATGTTCTTGCTATTGTTATCAACAAGAACATATAAGTTACCATTCTTTTGAGGCGCAACGACTTTCGGTCGTGGTAACTCAATCATCATTCCTTCTAAGCTTTCATAGAAATCAATTGCATCTACTTCTGGATTAAACCTAGAGAAAGCGTCGCTATCAATTGATTCTTCTGGAATAGGTAATCCATTCACACCGATTCTCACAGGTTTTGGTGCTGGGAATGGATTAGTTGGAGCTACAGAAATCGTAGTTGCAGAGATTTGTGTACTTGTTAAGTCTGTCTCTGCTTTATCACTATACCCTGGTCCAACGTACTCCATTACTTTCCCGCTAACAGATACGAGAGTGCCTTCTTTTACTTGATGATTCTTTGAGTAGACATAAATACCTTCTGATGTTCGGATATCATTGTCTGGAGTTGGGTCTTGCATGTAAAATCCGTTTTTATCCGTTTTTGTTACAATACCAACAACTTGTTGTACAGTCTTCGTATTGTAAGGAGAAATGTGCTGTGTTCCTTGAATATCACGAATACGAATAGTAGTTGAAGTAGAAATAAATTCAGACGTCAAACGTTTATATTGCCAGATAGTATTCTTTACTAAAACTTGTTGTGCTGCTATCTCATTTGGCACAATGGATAAAGCGTTTTCATTTTTAGCTAGTACTGAAGGTACAACGAGTTGAGAAGCTACTAAAGCTGTAATACATGATGTTACTAATTTACGCAAACAAACCATCCCCCTAATATGTAAATAAATTATGACTATTAAAATATAACAGAAAAATATGTGAATTAAATATGTTTTTGTAAATTTATTTTGGGATTTATGTATAATTAGTCCATAGGAATGGGAGAGGAAAGAAAGGAATAGGAGAAAAGATGGGAGATATATGTCGAATTTACTAGGTTGTTATAAAAAAGAGGCAACCATCGTGGTTGCCTCTAACTAGTAATCTAGTAATATTTATTTCGCAAAACGTCCGTATCCTAAGAAGTGCTTCTGGTAGTAGCTGCTGTTCACGTCACTAATGATTACGCCTTTTGAGCTGCTTGCGTGAATGAATTTACCACCACCAAGGTAGATACCCATGTGAGAAGGACCATTCTTATATGTGTTCTTGAAGAAGACTAGGTCTCCTGCTTGAGGATTGCTTGTCTTTTGTACTTGGCTCCAGTATCCTGCTACGTTTGTACGGGAGATGTTGTAGCCGTTGTTTTTGTGTACATAATAGATGAAACCACTGCAGTCAAATCTGCTTGGTCCAGATGCACCGAATACGTATGGCTTTCCTAATTGTTGTTTTGCAAAGTTAATAACGTTCTGGTTCGATGGTGTTACTGAACCACCGTTATTATTGTTGTTGTTGTTGTTGTTTCCGCCAGTTGATACTTCACGTAAGTATTGAGAGCTTACGTATCCTTCTTTGCCATTCACTGTAATGTGAGACCAGCCGTTTGTGTTTGATTTCACGTTAACAATTGTACCGTTTGATAATTTCGTTACAACTGCAGCTGATGTAGAAGGGCTTGTACGTACATTTAAGCGTGTTGAAACAGACACTTGCATGTTTTTATTTACTGTAGTAGGTGGTGTCACCGTTGCATTACTTACTAAATATTGAGAACTAACATAACCTTCTTTGCCGTTCACACGTACGTTAGACCATCCGTTTGATTCAGATAATACTGTTACAACTGTGTTGTTTTTTAATTTACTAATAACAGCTGTATTTGTAGAAGGACCTTTACGTAAGTTTAAGTTCGTATCTACAGAAACCTTCTTTGTCATAACAGAAGTAGTTTGCATTGTATAAGAAGTAGCTTGAGAGCTTACTGGTTGAATAGTGTTGGCCGCAGCGTATGTATCGTTTGCTACAAATGTTGAGCTAATCATTGCTGTACATAATACTGGAATAGCAATTTTTTTCATAATAATAAAAACCTCTTTTCTTAATTGTTGTTCGATGTTTGCTTACTTGGAGTATAGCAAAAAACAATTAGATAGAGGGGATTTGTACAGAGATGTAAAGAATAAGTAAGTTTTGTTATATGTACATAATAATAGGACCATCATTTTCTTATGTTGGATAGAAATGTATATTTAAGTATATAAAAAACTCCGAATCATTGAACGATTCGGAGTGCTAGTTATTTCGTTAATGTGTTTGTTAGTCTTGGTGATTTCGATAAGACTAGTATTAAAATGATAGAACATAATGCGAATGATGGTCCCATGTACGTTAAATTATAGATAAGGGAATATTCTAAAGCAGGCGTTCCTGGTGGCGCGTATTCTCCGAAGAATACTACTCCTGACATAACATGGGCAAGATAACGTCCAAGGCTTCCTAGGAAAACACCAATTGTAATATAGGTTGCAACCATTCCTTTCTTTCCTTGTTGAAGAGCTGCTTTTACTTGGTTCGCGAATAATCCGGCAAATCCTAGTACAGTGAAGGCAACAAAGTAATCAATTGCGCCTTGAATTGGATAATAAATTTTAGGAGCTAGTGCGAGTTGTAACATGCCGAATAAGAATCCATTTACAAGTCCACCTTTGAATCCCCAGCGGAAGGATAATAAGAAAATTGGTAGCATAGATAATGAAACAGATCCACCTTGTGGCAACGAGAAAGAAAGTTGATCCAAAATAAGAGCTAAAGCCGCACACATAGCTGTTTCAATCATAAAGCGTATTTTTTGATTTTGCATTTGTTTCATCTCCTAGAAGTTAGATTGTGTGTAAATACCGATGCTATACATGCAACCATCAATGGAGAAAAATGGACACAAAAAAAGACAATAGTGGATTGGCTAGATGAATCCATTATTGTCTTCGTTATCATCAAAAAGCCACATTCCTACGCTAGCATTAACTAACAGGTTCGAAGGGTCAGAACAATGTTCACTCTCAGCCAATTGGCTCCCCTTGTGGAAGTTATATAGTTCGTTTTTACGTGTCTTATTGTAATTCGTTTGAAGTGAAATTTCAATCTTTTTGTCTTGTCTTATTTTTTTACAAGTGTTCCTAATTCAGAAACGATTGCTTCCATTTCACTAATGCTGAATGTTTCTTTCTTCATTACTAAGTCATAAATATCTTTTAAGTCTTCGTACGCTGCTACGTTGAAGTTTTCTGAACGCATTGCGCCAACGTTAACCATGCGTAATTTATCTTTAATTGCTGTAATCATATATTCAATATTATCTGTTGTTCTCTCTGTTAAATTCATTGTAGAACCTCCGTAAGTTACGTTATTTTTCCTTATTGTAGCACGATTTCACTACGAATGTAGGAAGAATCTCTTTCTTCCTATTAGTAAAATTTATTATTTTTTAACAAAAATAGGAGTATAATGGATAGGTATTAGCGCAAAGAGAGGAAGAGAAAATGAGAAAAGGACTAATTAGTTTCATCATTTGTTTATTATGTATTCCATCAGTAGCAAGTACACATGCACAAGAAGCACCTCGGAAGGTGTTACTTATTTATTCCAACGAGACAAATGAAATAGATGCACAAGTCCGTATTTTAGATATGCTTGTTGGACATTTTACGACAAACGTAACGATTAAAGGTGATATAGAAGTAACAGAAGAAGTAATGAAGGAACAGTATACGCACGTTATTTATTTCGGAGAGAAACAGAAGCAAGTAGCGTCTGTCGCTCGAGACTTTATTGATACATTTTCTGGGCCAGTTTTATGGATTGGGCATAATGTTGAACAAGTGACACATAGTTTCCCATTTGTACAGATAGAGGGAGAGGGTGTTGTGAATACCTTGTCCATGTCTGAGGCAGGAGTGTATGAAGTAGAGGGAGATGGTATGTTGATTTTGGATGCTAAGCCTTCTCAAGAGACGAAAACGTTGATAAACGGAAAAGGGAAGCAAGAGGAGTATCCGTTACTTATTCAACAAGAGAATCGTATGTATGCAGCAACACCATCCCTTTTTGATCCGGTTGGTAAACTTCTTGGTGAAGCGATGTTCTCCTTTTTTGGACAGGAACCTTTAAAAGAAAAAACAAAAATGTATTTGCGCTTAGAAGATATACATCCTGCTTCTGATCCAGAGTTATTAAAAGAGATTGCTGTCTTTTTGAAAGAGCATAATATTCCGTATATGGTCGTTGTGATACCTGTATATACGAATCCAGAAACACAAAAGACACTTCATTTTTCTGATGCGAAAGAAGTTCGAGATGTTCTGCAATATATGCAAAAAAACGGGGGGAGTATCGTCCTCCATGGCTACAATCATCAATATCGCCAACAAGAAACGGGAGAAGGTTTTGAATTCTGGGATGTTGATAATGATAGTCCTATTTACCAAGATAAAGATGATGTTCACCGAAAGCGAGATGATTTTGCGACAGAAGAAGAGTATAAGGCCTATTTAGTAGAAGCGAAGAAGTTTGAAGAGAAGTATACAAAAGAGAAGGTTGTTAATGGTGTGACGGAACTCGTGTCGCATGACTTGTACCCATTAGCGTTCGAGGCACCACATTATACGATGTCTCAGGCTGGTTATGAGATTGTATCTCGTTATTTTTCTACATATGTTGGCCAACTTCAAATGAGTGATAAGACATGGGGGACGATGTATAAGACTGCATATAAGACTTCTCCTACATTCCTACATGGTATGAAATTTATACCGGAAACAGTTGGATTTGTAGAGGGTGGGAATGTAGAAGATATTGATAAAATGTACGAACAAGCGAAAGTAGTGACGAAATTAAGTAATGGGATGATTGGTGGCTTCTATCATCCATATTTAGGTGTAGATACGTTACAGAAGTTAGTAGAGAAATTAGAAACAATTCCGAATACAGAGTGGTTCGATTTGCGAACAGTTGAGAATAGTGTAGAGGTACCGAACATTCATATTTCAACGGATGGTAAGACTTCCGATATCCATGTTGATGAGAAAGCAACAACTATTCGTAGGTGGGTGTATCTTCATCGTATGTATTTCCCATTTGTGCTAGTAGGAGGAGTGGCGATAGGCTTTGGTATGACGTACTACCGAAATAGAACAAAGAAAGATAATAGGTAAGCAATAGGCGACAAGCCAGAAACCGTATATACTAAATGGGAATACATAAAAGAAGGGAAGGAAACGAATGATTCGAGTATTATTTGTTTGTTTAGGAAACATTTGTCGCTCTCCAATGGCAGAAGTGGTATTTCGCGATATGCTACAAAAAGAAGGATTAGAAGGAAAAGTGATGGTTGATTCGGCTGGTACAGGTGACTGGCATATCGGTCATCCACCGCATGAGGGTACACGTAATCTATTAACAGAAAAGAACATTTCATTCGAGGGGTTGCAAGCTCGCCAAGTACATAACGGTGATTTTTCTTCATTTGATTACATCATTGCAATGGACGCGAAGAATGTATCAGACTTAGCTGGATTTGGTGCAGCTGGCGAAGGGACATATGTCGGCAGATTATCTGATTTTGTGCCAAATAGTGAGTGGGAAAACGTTCCTGATCCGTATTTTACAGGGGATTTTGACGAAACATACGAGTTAATCACGAACGGTTGTAAGTACCTACTATCTTCTATTAAAAAGGACAAGCTGGTATAATATTGTAAAATACGTATTAAAGGAGAGGGTAGTATGACGAAGAACAATAATGGGATGAAAGCATTCTTACTTGGAATTGGAGTTGGACTAGCTGCTTCAATGTTGAACAAAAATAACCGTGTTGCGGTAAAGAAACAATCACGAAAAGCAAAGCATAAAGTATTAGAATTAAAAGGTAATACAGCAGAGCTAACGCTAAAAGTGAAAGAGCAAGTATCGCATGTGCAAAAATCAATTGGTGAAATGTCAAAAGACATCTCGGTTGTAAAGCGCAAGTTAGATGATATCAAACCACATGTTATTCGTTCGCTAAGCCCTCGTAAAGCGAGACAACGAAAAGAAGAGATGATCTCGCTTCCAGTAGGTGAAAGTACAGTAGAACAGATAGAAGAAGTAGTAGAAGTACCACTAGTAGAGGAGGTACAAGCTATCTCATCTGAAGAAGTACAGCCGGGAAACGAGGAAGCAATCAGCGAACTCGAAAAGGAAGAAGCTACGCAACCAAATGAAAAAGTTGCGAAGTAAGCTGGAAGCTGTATAAATCATATCGTATATCTCCACTTTATTTGTTGCATGATAAGGTGGAGATATTTCTATTTCTAAGTACAAATGAATGAACGACAACGAGGAGTGATTAGTCATGATAAGGTTGGATAGTCCATTTATACAGTTTGGCAAATCTGTATATGTGCGCTATAAAGAAGAAGGAGTATCGAGTATAGGTGCGGAACTTGCATATTTTTTCCTTTTGTCGTTATTTCCGTTTTTAGTATTCTTGCTGCAAATTATTGCATTTCTACCAATTGATAGGCATGATATTTTTAATTTTGTGCGTAACTACGTGCCAGCTGATGCAATGTATCTCATTGAAACAAATGTAGAACAATTAATAGCTGGAAAAAATGGCGGACTATTATCTGTAGGTTTAATTGCAACGATTTGGGTGGCATCACGTGCAAGCGATGCGCTTATGCGCTCGTTGAACAAAGCATATGGGGTAAAAGAAACTCGCCCATATTGGAAAGTAGTTGCGATTTCTCTTCTATTAACGATTTCCTTCGTATTTGTCATCGTATTCTCCTTATTAATCCCGGTGTTTGGTAAGCGGATCGCAGAGTTTGTTTTTACTTTTTTACATATCCCATATGATTTTATGGGAGTTTGGAGCATTATACGAATAGCGCTTAGTTTCGGTGTAATCTTTATTATTTTCACATTTCTTTATTTTGAAATGCCAAATACTCCGTTGAAAGTAAAAGATGTCCTTATAGGCTCTTTATTTGCAACAATAGGATGGATTGTTGCATCATACGGATTTGCTTTTTACGTCGATCATTTCGGCAAATATACTGCTACGTATGGCAGTATCGGTGGTATTATCGTCTTAATGACGTGGTTCTACATATCTGGCATTATTTTAGTATTAGGCGGTATCATTAACGCCCAGTTAAAGGTAAGGCGCGAAGAGAATAAAATATAGATGGTGGCTCATACTAGTATTGTTACTTCAAGAAATGGAGGGAACAAGCATGAGTAATAACAAAGCAAACCATAACAATAAGTCAAATAATAAAAAGAAAAGCAGTTCGCATCCAAAGCATAAGACAAGCGGATCAGCAAACGGATCGAACGGTTACCATTAATGAAAAAAATCCAAAAGCATTGATGCTTTTGGATTTTTTTTGTTGGGAATTATCTATGACTTCAACAATCGTAGTCCATTTAGAATAACGAGAATTGTACTTCCTTCATGGCCTATAACACCAAGTGGTAAGTGAAGGAACTGTAAGAAGTTTGAACAAATCAATAGTGCAATTACTGTTAGAGAGAAGATGATGTTTTGTTTAATGATGTTGTTCATTCGTTTAGATAGAGAAATAACTTCTGCTAAGCGAGACAATTCGTTTTTCATTAAGACAACGTCTGCTGTTTCAAGTGCGACGTCTGTTCCTTCGCCCATTGCAATTCCTACATGTGCTGTTGCGAGAGCTGGAGCATCATTGATGCCATCACCGACCATTGCAATATTGCCATATTTCTCTTTCAATGATTTCACGATTTCTACTTTTGCTTCTGGTAAGCAAGAAGCGTAGTATTCGTCGATGTTACTATCTGCGGCAATAACTTTCGCTGTTTCCTCGCTATCACCTGTAATCATGATTGTTTTGATACCAAGATCATTTAAACGTTTCATTGCGGCAGCTGTTTCATCACGGAGGATGTCTTTTAAGGCGAAAAGAGCGAGGATTCCTTTTTCATCTTTTACATACACAAGTGTTTTTCCTTCGTTCTGTAAGGCTGAAGATACACCATCTCGGAATGAGCTAGCTTCTTCTTTTCCTACGAAATCAGCTTTTCCTAGTTTGTATAGTTGGCCGTTTACGACGCTTTTGACACCGAAACCAGACACATCTTCTACGCTCTCTAGTGATAGAAGTGGTAAGTCTTGCTGGTGTCTTACGTATTTCACAAGCGCATCCGCCAGTGGATGTGTCGAGTGTTTTTCAATCGATGCGGTTAGCTGTAATACTTCTTCGATATTAGTACCTTCACGAATATGTACATCTGTTACGACTGGCTTTCCTCTTGTTAACGTTCCTGTTTTATCGAAGGCAATTGCCTTTAGTGATGCTAAGTTTTCTAGGTGAACACCACCTTTTACAAGAATTCCTTTTCTCGCTCCGTTTGAGATAGCAGATAATGTCGCTGGTGTAATTGCAGCGACAAGAGCACATGGTGATGCGACAACAAGAAGAATCATCGCACGGTAAAATGTTTCGGTCCACGTCCATCCGAAGAGGAAGTGAGGTAAGAACATCATTAATCCTACAACGAGCAAGACGACCTTTACATACGTACCTTCGAACTTTTCGATGAAAAGTTGAGAAGGTGATTTCTCACTTTGTGCTGTTTGGACGAGTTTAATAATCTTTTGGAAGAGTGTTTCGCTACTATGCTTCGTGATTTCTACTGTAATAGAGCCTCGAATATTTACTGTTCCTGCAAAGATTTCGTCATCGATGCTTTTTGTCGTTGGGATGGATTCACCTGTAATAGCTGACTCATCAATGGAGGTTTCTCCGCGTATGATTTTTCCGTCAGCAGGAATACGCTCACCAGGCTTGATGAAGATAAGGTCACCAATAACTAGTTCATTAATGGATACCTTTGTTTCTATTCCATCTGTAATGCGTGTTGCTTCTTGTGGTTGCAGGTCAAGTAACGACGAAATTTCTTTGTTACTTTTGTTCATTGTATATGTTTCAAGAGCGCCACTTAGCGCGAAGATGAAAATAAGAATGGCTCCTTCTGCCCAGAACCCGATAATACTTGAACCGATTGCAGCGAAGATCATGAGCATTTCCACATTTAGCGATTTCTCTTCGATTGTGTCTTCAATTCCTTCTTTTGCTTTTGCGTATCCGCCGATAAGAAATGCTAGAATATAGCATGCGATTGAAGCTGTTTCGTTCCCACTTTTTGATATGATCCAGCCGATGAGAATAAGAATACCGCATATAATCGCACAAATAAGTTCTGTGTGTGGAGAGATTCGTTTGAGGAAAGATTCCTTTTGTGTTGCATGTAATACGTTTGTTTCCGTTTGCATGATAATGCCTCCTTTTTATTTTGGTGTATAGAAAAATGTTTGTTTGTCACGTGAAAAAGAACGTGCTACGATGAGAGTTGGGTATTTCCATTTGAGAAGAATAATCAAATTCACTACCCCTATAAAACGACGAAAGCTGCCATCCAATTGGATAGCAGCAAAAACATGTTCGGTTTCATATGAAATTAATAGTTGGGTAGATGCGAATGAACGCACTACTCATTTATGTGTTTCTATTTTAGCACACTAAGGGGAAAAGATAGAAGCATTTTGAATCGACATAAAGTGAGAGGAGTTCGTATGACAGCAAGACGATTTTTTACACATCCATTTGGTATTTTAGCAGCTGCAATTGTTGCGACATTTTTATGGGGAAGTGCATTTCCCTTCATTAAATTAAGTTATGAGCAGTTACAGATTGAATCACATGAGATTGGAGAACAGCTTGTATTCGCAGGATATCGTTTCTTCTTATCTGCATGTATGATTTTTATTTTCTTCCGCCTTTTAGGACAAAAGATGACATGCCGGAAAGAAACGATTCCAACACTGCTATCGTTGGCGACCTTCCAAACATTTCTTCAATACGTCTTATTCTATATTGGTATGAGTTATTCAACAGGTATTCAAGGTTCGATTATCGCGGGTACAACATCATTCTTCCAATTGTTACTTGCACATTTCATGTACAAAGACGATTCGTTCTCTTTACGTAAAGGGATTGGTATTATTATTGGTTTTTCTGGTGTCATTGTGGTGAATATGACAAAGGGTGTCTTGCAGATTGACTTTGGAATTGGCGAATGGTTGTTAATTGCAGCGATGTTCGTATCTGCATATGGAAATATATTAGCTCGTAACGCAAGCATGAAGATGGAGATTGGCTATTTAACAGCGTATCAAATGTTGTTCGGTTCGCTCGGGTTATTCATCATCGGTAGCTTTTCAGCGGGCATGTTCCCGTTCACATTTACTAGCACAACGATTGCGATGCTTGTATACTTATCGTTCCTATCAGCAGCTGGATTCGTTCTATGGAATAACGTAATGAAGTATAACAAAGTAGGGAATGTATCGATGTATTTATTCTTAATTCCAGTGTTTGGCGTGTTTTTATCAAGTATGATTTTAAATGAATCGCTTCATATGTTTGTGTTAATTGGTTTAGCACTTGTGACGGCAGGAATTATTATTGTAAACCGTGCACGACCATCTGTGCAAAAAGACAACTCGTGACGAGTTGTCTTTTTTGTATAGAGAAGACTAGTGTGCTAACCTTGGAAAGATGTAAAAAGAAGGGAGAGAAGGAAGATGGGATATGAAGGATCAGATGTGTACAATAACGATGTGTTTTTTGAACGGTATATGAAACGAAGGCACCGTAAGGAAAGTCCAAATGCTTGTATGGAAGAACCTGTATTCATAGAATTACTTGGCGATATAACAGGAAAGCGTATAGTAGACTTAGGTTGCGGTGATGCGATGTTTGGCAAACAGTTGCTGGCTGATGGTTGCACGTCATATGTTGGTGTAGAAGGTTCACATAAGATGGTCGAGAAAGCTTGTCATGTGCTACAGGATTATCTAGGAACAGTTCACTTATCGAGTATCGAAGATTATCTGTTTCCGAGTGAATCGTATGATATCGTTGTTTCTCGTATGGCACTGCATTATATCGAAGACTTACGGAAAGTGTTTGAAAAGATACATCATACGTTAGTTGATGGTGGTTCATTCGTTTTTAGTGTGATGCATCCGATTATTACATCTTCGTTCAAAAGCTATGAACAATCAGGAAGAAGGCAAGATTGGATCGTGGATGATTACTTCTGGAGTGGAAAACGAGTAGAGGTATGGATGGAGCAGGAAGTGGTTAAATACCATCGGACGATGGAAAATTACTTCAGTCTACTACAAGAATGTGGTTTCACGATTGAACAACTTCGTGAACCGATGCCACAGAAAGAATGGTTTGAAGATATCGAGGAGTATAACAGAAGAATGCGTATTCCGTTAATGGTAGTATTC
Source organism: Priestia taiwanensis (assembly GCF_014638355.1). GTDB lineage: Bacteria > Bacillota > Bacilli > Bacillales > Bacillaceae_G > Priestia_D > Priestia_D taiwanensis. Next base: position 62,016 of record NZ_BMFK01000003.1, on the reverse strand, counting down.
CGGTGTCGTAAATAAATGCGTAAACCCTCACAGGCTGCAATCTGTGAGGGTTCTCTATTTGTCTGATAAGGGGGTAAGTATGGCGTAAGAAGGTCTACTCTACTGCTTCTTGGAACAAGTAATATGTGCGGTTATAAATATGTTCCACTTCTGCATCTGTCATATATAACAGCTCTTGTTTGTGGAAGTCTCCAATCTTCGCAATAAAATCAATCATGTTTCTTCTTTCTTCTCTTATCATTTTTCATCTCTCCCTTTTCTGTTTTAATACAGTTTATTTACTTATTATCTATTATATAACAGAAAATTCTGAGAGTGCCAACTATTTTTTCGAAAAAAGGAAAAATTTTTTAAGAAAGAAGCTCATCGATGTATCGATGAGCTTCTTTTCATAATGTAAGTACTTCTGGTTCGCTTCCTGCGTTTTCAATGTAGGCAATCGTACTTGGTGTAATTTTGACGAGGATATAGTTTGGATCGGACGGGTCTTGTACCCATTTTGTTAATTCTTCCGACCAATATTTCTGTTTCTGATTTTCGTCTTCTACAAGAGTAGCGGTTGCCTCTATTTCTAGGAAGTTATCGTTCCATCCTTTTCCTTCGTACCCTAGTAGGACATGTACATGTTCATTGTTCCGGATATCGCCAATTTTTTGTGTTTCTTCATTTGCTCCTATATATAACGTATATCCGTCATGTTGAAAAATCATAAAGCAACTATGTGGTTTTCCGTCTCGAATTGTGGATAAGATCCCGATACGATGGTTTTCGAGAATCGTTTGAACTTTTTCTTCTAGGCTCATCTTTCTCCCTCTTTCTCTCTTTATCCAGCATTAACGTCATATAAAGCTCCACCTCAACACGTGAGAGAATGCGAAGGAGTTAAGGTGGAAGATTAACAGGACGTAAATGCCTAACGAACAACCAGTGAGAACAAAGCCTGCTGCTGATTGCAGTTTCATTTTATATCGTTCCTTAGTATTGGTAATACTGAGGAGGAAATATGCATGAAAGGGGAAGGGTTTCAATGATGAATAAAATTTTCTGCGCTATGACAATTGTAGGCATTCCATTATCGATTGCAGGAAGTGTATTGCACTGGCCACAAGTGATGATGTTTGGTATATACTGCTTGACGATTATTGCACTAGCTAGTTTCATGGGGCGTGCAACGGAAAGCTTGGCAATTGTATCAGGTCCTCGTATTGGTGGCTTGTTAAATGCGACGTTTGGTAATGCGGTGGAGTTAATCATCTCGATTTTTGCTTTGCGGGCTGGCTTGACTGAAGTAGTACTTGCCTCACTTACTGGTTCGGTACTTGGAAACTTATTACTAGTAGGTGGATTATCGCTATTTGTTGGTGGTATTAAGTATAAGCGTCAACAATTTAGTGTATACGATGCTCGGCATAATTCAGGCTTACTTATTTTTGCGATTGTCGTTGCTTTTGTCATTCCAGAAGTGTTCGCCATGACTATGACAGAAGCAGAGACGGTTACACTTAGTATTGGAATCTCCATTATTCTAATCGTTCTGTATTTAGCGGCATTACTGTTCAAATTAGTGACACATCGTGGTGTATATACTAGCGAGGAAGTAGAAGAACATGAAAAGCCGGAATGGTCGAAGCAGAAGGCTATTCTTGTCTTAGCTCTTGCAACGATTGCTGTTGCGTACGTATCAGAAAATCTTGTACATACGTTTGAAACAGTAGCTTCATCATTTGGCTGGAGCGAATTGTTTATTGGAATTATTATTGTCGCTATCGTTGGAAATGCCGCAGAACATGCATCTGCTATTATGATGGCGTACAAAAATAAAATGGATATTGCGATTGAAATTGCGGTTGGTTCTACGCTCCAAATCGCAATGTTTGTAGCACCACTATTAGTATTACTTTCTTCGATATTCTATCAACATATGCCACTCGTTTTCTCATGGCCAGAGCTAATCGCTATGATTACGGCTGTTTTCTTAACGAACAGTATTATGGAGGACGGCGATACGAACTGGTTTGAAGGTGGTATGTTGCTTGCCGCATATTTTATCATGGCAATTGGATTCTACTTGTTGTAGTGATTTTCTTTCCAGCTTGTTCATACACATGTACTAGGACAAACACGATAGGAGTGTCGTATGAAGAAAGCGAACGTATTGTTTTATATTATTGGACTAGTGTTCATTTCTTTAGGAGCTTGTATTGTTATGAAAGCGAATATGGGAGCTGGGCCGTGGGATGCACTAACGGTAGGAGAGTATCATGCTTTTGGTTTATCAGTCGGAATATGGGTAATTATTAATGGCATGATTATTATGTTTATTAATGCGTTGTTATTAAGGTCGAGACCGGAGTATGTATCATTATTAACAATCATGGTAACAGGGATGTTAATGGATTTCTGGTTAATGCGTGGGCTTACTTTCTGGTCTATCGATTCACTGATGGAACGCGGTGTCGGATTCGGGATAGGAATTGTTATGTTAGCAATTGGTATTGCCATGTACTTACCGTCTCAGTTTCCGGTGAATCCATTAGATAAGTTAATGGTTGCATTAAGGGCAAGGTTTGGTGTTAGTCTTGGCATCGCAAAAATTATCATTGAAGTAGTGGCGATTGTTTGTGCGATTTTGTTAAAAGGTCCTATTGGTGTTGGAACAATTATTATTGCGTGTTTGCTTGGACCGTGTGTACAGTTTTTGTATCCACGCATGGTAGCATTCATGGCGAAGGTTGATCTGTTGTTTGCTAGATGATGCATGAAAACATGGATAAGATAAAAGGCATTGGAAAAGATAACGGTACAACTCTTTTGTGAGTAAAGAAGGGAGTACCAATGATGAAGAAAGTATATGCACTTATATGTACGTGTTTTATCATAAGTTGCTTTGTGCCGTCTATTGCACATGCAACTGCACAAAGTGTAACATCTGTGAAAATCCCAGCGCATGTGCTAGATATTTCAAAAGAGAACACATATCCAAATCCAACACAAGACTTACCACGTTTGCAACCGAGTAAATTAGCACAAGAATTATTGCAATCAACAAATATTCGTATGGAAAATGCCGATTTAATTCGGTTGTTTAATGAATCAAGTATTTCAAAAGCACCACTCGCAATTGGCTACAAAGCAACAATTTACTTAGGGCATTGGCCGTTAAATTATGAATCAACAGAAACGACTGTGAACTGGGAATACAAGAAGGTGAATGTGAATTATGCTGATAATACGGATAGTTCACGCGCATCAAAAGTACGTTACTCGCAGCAAACACATGCTGTTATTAAAGGTGGCTTAACTGCGCCGATTAAATTCGAAGAAGAAATACGAAAAATGATGCTTCGCCATGCAATGGAGAAGACAGGTCTTCCACTTTCCTTCCACACTGCAATTGGTGTCGGAACGAAGAAAGAACATGATTACACGGTTCCAGGTGGAAAGACAGGAAATCTCCACGCATACGCCCCAGCTGTGAATGAAAAGGGAAAAGTGACATTTGGTGAAGTATACCTTGTCCTAAAAGGGAACAAAAAGTCACTACAAATCCGTAACGTCACATCTCAAGGAATAGGTGCGTGGATTCCAGTTCAAGATCACATATCTGGAAGGTTCCAAGCGGTTAGCCCTTAGAAAGTTGTAAAGTGACCGGAAATGGAGACGTACATAAAGTCTCTGAGGAAAACAAAAAGAGTTGTTCTATTGATACAGAACAACTCTTTTCTATGTTAAATATTCGACTTACGTACTAAGAAGTTCGTATCTTGGTAGTAACTGTTTTTAACAAGGACGTTTGGTCCTAGACATTTAATAGCTGGACAATGACAGCTTAACGAAGCAGCTGTTTTTGTTGCTGACCATGTTTCGTATGCTTGCTGAAGTGTTGTGTCTTTAATATTCCCAAGTGACGGAATATCACCGAAGTCAGTTACGATAATGCTACCGTCAAAGATGTTCACATTCAGACGAGAGCGGCCGTCTGGATCGTTACGAACTGTTACGTTCTTGGTGTTATATAGGCGTTTGATTAAGGCTAAATCTTCTTCGTTGTCGCTACATGCATAGAACGGAAGGGTACCAAATAGCATCCATACATTCTCATCACGTACATCTAGTAAGTGATGGATAGCATCACGAATTTGTTCCACTGTTAATAATTCAAGAGCGCTTGCGAAATCACTTGCATACATTGGATGCACTTCATGACGAAGGCAACCCATGTCGTTGACAATTTGCTTATGAATTTGTTCCATATACGGTAACGTTCGTTTGTTTAACATCGTTTCTGCAGATACAAGTACACCAGCTTTTGCGATTGCACGGCTATTGTCAACCATACGATCGAAGTAAGCTGCGCGCTGGGCAAATGTTGGCTTACGATCCATCATCGCAAAGCCGCCTTCAACGAAGTCTTCGACCGTACCCCAGTTATGCGAGATGTGTAGAACGTCTAAATACGGAATAATTTTTTCATAACGTGCTAAGTCTAATGTTAAGTTCGAGTTAATTTGTGTACGAACCCCTCGTTCGTGTGCGTATTTCAAAATTGGTACCACATAGTTATTAACAGATTTCAGTGACATCATCGGCTCCCCACCAGTGATGCTTAATGATCGAAGGTTTTCCACTTCATCCAGGCGCTTTAATAATAAATCAAGTGGAAGAGCATTCGGGTCTTTTGGCTGCAATGTATACCCTACTGCACAATGTTCACAGCGCATATTACATAATGTTGTCGTCGTAAATTCGACGTTTGTTAATGTCATTTTTCCATACTCTTCAAAGTCCATATATGCTTCCCATGGATCATAAGAAGGAGTAATTGGTTTCATCGATTGAGTTATTTTCATCATGTTAACTCCTTTAAATTTTCAAAGTCATCCTTATATTATATGAAAAAAGTGCTATAATAAAAAGTAGATATATTGTGTCAAATAATAGAGTATAGAATAACATCGATACTCTTGTGAAAAATGGTAATCATAAAGGAGCGACTACTACTATGGGTAATGCAGTACAAAACCAAGAACAACAAATTACGTATCTAAAAGAACGTCTAAATATGTTTCTTCAAGTTATTGATACGATGGATCCAGAGGAAGTAGAACTAGAAGACGTAGATCGTCTACTTAGCATGTTAGATGAGTTAGAGTTGAAATGTACACAATTTCAAAATGACGATGTGAAATAAGCTATTGAGGGGCTATCCTCGATAGCTTTTCTTTATGAGGAAGGACATGAATACGGTATAATGAAAATGTAAAAATTCTTTCTATTAGAACGGTACAGGGGGAGAGCAAGATGCAGCAGTTTGAACAAAGTATGTATGAACTAATTGTAGAGACATCGACGAAATTACCGAAGGACGCAAAACGGGCAATTCAACGAGCAGTAGAAGCAGAAAGTGCGGGCACACGTTCTGCAATGGCATTAGAAACAATTACGAACAACATCAAGATGGCAAACGATAATGTATCACCAATTTGCCAAGATACAGGACTTCCAACATTTAAGTTAAAAGTACCTGTAGGCGCGAACCAAATTGAAATGAAAAAGGCAATTCGTCATGCAATTGCACAAGCGACGAAAGCTGGCAAACTTCGTCCAAACTCTGTTGATTCTTTATTTGGTGACAACAGTGGTGACAACTTAGGAGAAGGCACACCTGTTATTAAGTTCGAGCAATGGGAAAAAGACTATATCGATGCACGTCTTATGTTAAAAGGAGGCGGCTGTGAGAACAAAAATATTCAGTACAGCTTACCTTGTGAATTAGAAGGACTTGGACGCGCTGGTCGTGATTTAGACGGTATTCGTAAATGTATTATGCACTCTGTGTATCAAGCGCAAGGTCAAGGGTGTAGCGCAGGTTTCATCGGTGTTGGTATTGGTGGCGACCGTACGACTGGATATGAGTTAGCGAAAGAACAACTATTCCGTAATAACGACGATGTGAACCCAATCGCAGAATTACGTGCATTAGAAGAGTACGTGATGGAACATGCAAATAAGCTTGGTGTTGGAACGATGGGATTTGGAGGCGAGACAACATTATTAGGATGTAAAGTCGGTGTCATCAATCGTATTCCAGCTAGTTTCTTCGTATCTGTTGCCTACAATTGCTGGGCATTTCGTCGCTTAGGTGTAGCAATTAATCCAGAGACGGGAGCAATTACAGATTGGATGTACCAAGAAGGCGAAGATACATTGAAACCTCCAGCTGAAAAAGAAGAAATAGAAAATCGTGAAATTGTTCTTCAAGCACCAATTACAGAAGAACAAATTCGTGAACTTCGCGTTGGTGACGTTGTTATTATTAACGGCATGATGTATACAGGACGTGATGCTATTCATAAGCATTTAATGGATAACGATGCGCCAGTTGATTTAAACGGCCAAGTTATTTATCACTGTGGCCCGGTTGTCATGAAAGGTGAGAACGAAACGTGGCATATTAAGGCAGCTGGCCCAACGACAAGTATTCGTGAGGAGCCATACCAAGGAGACATCATGAAGAGGTTCGGCATTCGTGCTGTAATTGGAAAAGGTGGCATGGGTGCGAAGACGTTAGCAGCATTACAAGAACACGGAGGCGTATACTTAAATGCAATAGGCGGCGCAGCACAATACTACGCAGAATGTATTAAGTCAGTAGAAGGTGTAGACTTGCTTCAATTCGGTATTCCAGAAGCAATGTGGCACTTAAAAGTAGAAGGCTTCAAAGCTGTCGTAACAATGGATTCACACGGCAATAGTCTTCATCAAGAAGTAGACAAAACATCGCTAGAAAAACTAGCAGAGCATAAAGAGAAAGTATTTAACTAAGAAAAAGGAACTGGCTGAAGGTGGTCAGTTCCTTTTTCTTTAGAAAGGGAGAGCTTAGCAAGAAACAGACAGACGTGTCATATTTGAAGACGAAGGAAAGTTAGAAGAAACAAAGAATTAAATTAATTGCTGTAAAAAAGGCATCAGAATAATATCTGATACCTTTTTGTTTGTATTAGTAATGTTGTTGTTTTTCAAGACTTTTACTAGTAAAAGTCTTGAAATCAATATTTATATTACATAGATTTAGCCTGAGATACATGCAATGTCTTTTTCACAAACAAAATAAAAAGTAATAAACTGATAAACCCAGATATAGCACAAATAATAAATACCATGTGGTATCCCATTAGCTGTGAAACAAATCCTAGAAGGATAGCCCCTAAGCCAATTCCTAAATCAAAAGCCGTAAAGAATGTAGCGTTTGCTACACCTCTTTTTTCGGGTGAAGCTAATCGTATCGTTGCTACTTGAAGAGCCGGTTGTGCTGCTCCAAATCCAATTCCATATAAAACAGCTGTAATAACTAGTCCAACAATTCCTTCAGTCATCGCTAACACAAATAATGAAAGTATCATGATGAAAAGTGCAGGAATAACGATAATCGATTCTCCATGTTTATCTGATAACTTTCCTGTAAGTGGTCTAATTACTGTAATGGTGACAGCATATATAAGGAAAAATGCACCAGCATTTACTTGGATGTCTTCTGCAAAGAGTGGTAAAAATGTTGTAATGCCACCAAAAGTAAGGGTTAAGAAAAATGTAACCGTAGCAATTGGTAAAATCATTTTATCAAAAAATGATATTGGCTCCTTTGAAGTATGCCGAATCACTGGAACTTTTGTACAAAGCGCCAGTACAAGTGCCAGAAGTGCCAATCCTGTACATAGAAGAAATAGGTAGTGGAATGAAAATGACTTTACAATCCAAAGGCCTAATATCGGTCCTAAAGCCATACCTAGAGTTATCGCAAGTCCATACCATCCCATGCCTTCCCCGCGTCGAGACGATGGGATTACATCTGTTACAGCTGTCCCAATCGAAGTTGTAGCAATCGCCCAACCTACTCCATGAAGGATACGTAATGCTATTAGGAATGCAATACCTGTTACCCAATCATAAAAATACATTGTAATCGCAAAAAATAGTAACCCGCTTATTATAAATATGCGTCTACCATATCGATCCATTAATCCGCCAACAATAGGACGGAAAATGACTGCTGATATTGTGAACAGCCCAATAATAACACCAACTTGAGATTCACTCCCACCCAATTCTTTAATAAATATAGGTAACGTTGGCATTAATAAATAAAAACCACTAAATAGTAATAATGCTGTAATTGTCAGCATGATATAATTTTTTGTCCATAAACGTTCCATTTTATGCGTCCCTTCTTTTTATCGATTCAATAAAAAAGCAGTACCGCCTCTATATCAGTGTTGGTCCTGCTTTTTTATGTATTAGAATGTACTTGCTACTTTAACTGCCTTTTCAAGCCCTGTCGCAATAATTTCTTCTGCCTTATCAGGGAATTGATTGTGACCTTCAATGATAACTGTCTCCATGTTTGTTACACCAAAGAAATTCATCATCGCTGCTACATATTTAACAGCCATCTCTACTCCAGCTGCGGGTCCTTCAGAATAGACACCACCACTTGCATTTAATAATGCAATTTTTTTATCTCCAATAAGACCTACTGGACCTTCTGGCGTATAGGTAAATGTTTTGCCCGCACGATTTAAGTAATCAATATATGTGTGTAATACAGCTGGGATTGTTAAATTCCATAGTGGGAAACCAAATACAACTTTATCCGCTGCTAGAAACTGATTTAAATATTTATCGGCAACGGCTACCGCTTTTGCTTCTTCTTCTGTTACATCAAATCCTCTGCTAGCCTTAAATGTACCATTAATCATATCTACGCCTAAATATGGCAATTCCTCATTATATAAATCAAGCTCTACTACTGTATCATTTGGATGGGACTCCTTATAGCTTGCTAAAAAAGCCTCGTATAATTTCACACTCACTGATTGGTCAGCTGGGCGATTGTTTGCTTTTACAAATAGAACTGTTGTCATTCTTTCTTCCTCCTGTACTTTTCTTATGTTGTTAAATTTTTTTAGGATAGTATATTTCCTTTACAGTATCTTTTTGAAACGATACTCCATTTCTCCGCCTAAAGATTCAACTGTATCACCAGTTTTTCTAAAATCATGGGTATAAATTTCTTCAAATTTACCAAAGTTGACTTGCTTATAAAATTCATAACAAGGGAATCCATCATGGGCACCTTCAAGGTCAACAGCACGATTTTTTTTGACACGTACAGTTAAAAGATAATCGGCAGAAGGAACATACGGGACCAAGGGATTGCCAGCACTTGCACTCATTTGAAATTGAACTTCATCAGAACTCCAGGCAATATTCGTGCACAAAATATTTTCTGTACTCGCTTTTCCTACTCTTTCCTTAACAGAACCATTTGGAGTTATAACTCTTTCTGTTGTTATGCCAGTATTCTCATATGTGAAAATTTCCTTTTTATCAAAATCTATCACTACTTCGTGTTCAATTCTAGAACGCATAGTGTGTACAGCATAAGGTGTAAATTCACGTGCATCACCTTCAAATTGAATGATATTTCCAGTTTGGATATCTTCCTTAGGCTCAGTCCAAGCTGTTGGAATGAATACACTTGCTCTAATCTTCACAATACTATTCATGAGACACACCTCTTTCATTCCGATTTTATTTGTGTAATGCATAACATGGAACCATTGAGTAGAACAGGTTTCCATTCCTGCTTTATCCGATAAGAAAATAGTCAACTTGATTGACTACTTTACGTATAGTACAATAGGAATTAAATAAAGTCAACCTAGTTTACTTTATTTAAGGAGGATTTATATATGACTCATCACATGCTAGATAACTTGGAGCTTACATCACTTTTATCATTCTCTTACAGTGCATCGATTAATGAATTACATACGAAATTAAGTGAGTTAGGATTTGGAGATATTAGACCTGCACATGGTTTTATATTTAAATGTATCAATCCTAATGGGGCAACAGGTATAGAATTAGCTGAACACTTAGGGATTACAAAGCAAGCTGTAAGTAAAATGGTGGATTACCTTGAGAAAAGTGGTTATGTAATGCGTCAACCTCATCCCACTGATAAAAGAGGGAAAATTATTGTGCTAACCGAACGTGGCCAATTAGCGATAAAAGCAAAAGAGCAGATAATAGCTGAAATAGAGAAGCGTTGGACGAACAACATAGGTGCTGAACGAGTACAGCTACTTAAAGAAGATTTAAAAAGTTTAATTTATGAAATAAATGCAGAGAATGTACCATCAAAATTAAGACCTGTCTGGTAAAGATAAAGAAGGTTAACCTTATCTCTGTTAGTGACGTAATCAATAGATAGTCCTCAACCTAAAAAGTGAAGTCATCTCTTATCATTCATAAACAGGATAATAAAAAAACCAACATGTTCTCTGAAAAACATGTTGGTTTTTTTATGTAGCCTACATCAAAAAAGCCAACTACAACAGTCAGCTCTTTTTTGTCATATGAAGAAATTCATCTCGTAATAATCCATACACGAAGTGATCAACGTAATGGTCATATAGCCACTCAGCATGGCGGATACATCCTTCTTGTACGAATGCTAGTCGTTCCGGAATTACTTTGCTTTTCAGGTTACCAGTGGCGACGCGAATTTCGACCCGCTCTAGTTCGAGGTCAAGGAAAGAATATTCAAGCATGGCGTAGCACGCTTTCGTCATAATTCCTTTTCCTTCAAATCCATCGCCTAACCAATAACCGATAGATGTTGATCGGTTACTCCAGTTAATTGTATGCTGACCGATAATGCCAGCGAATTCGCCTTTGTACCAAATTCCGACTTGGCACCCGTTATTTGCAGCGTTTTGGTCCATACTATACTTAAGAAAGTTTCTCGTATCTTCAATCGACTTCGTTATATCTAAAAATGGTAACCATTGTCGCAACCGAGAACGTGAACGGTCCATTAGGCGAAATAATTCTTCTGCGTGACGTAATTCTACTTTCTTCATAACAATATCTGTTCCAATTCGATGTACAAACAAGATGTTTTCCCCCTTTCTAGATGTTTAACTAATTCGCCATATGGAGCAAAAATCCTTTTGGAAAACCTTTCCCAGCATGATTCCGTTAGAAACAACGCAAACTACAAAAAAGACAAAGGAAAGTAGTTGAGGTTATGAAGAAGCTGTTGAAAGTGTTATGCGTAAGCATGATTATGTTCCTCTTGTTTCCGACAGTTGGTTATGCGCATTCGAATTCAGCGATTCATTGGGGCATTCCATCAGCGAAAGAGGAACGCGTACCGTATCCTGGAGATCCGTGGCATAACTTATTGACGAAGTACGATGGTGTATACATAGGTAACACATCCAAAAAAGAAGTATACTTAACATTCGATAATGGATATGAAAATGGCTTTACACCGAAAATACTAGACGTATTGAAAGAAAAGAAGGTACTAGCGACATTTTTTATTACGGGTCAATTTATTAAAGAAAATCCAGACTTAGTGAAAAGGATGGTAGATGAGGGACATATTGTCGGGAATCATACGTGGCATCACCCGAATTTAACAACAGTGAACAACGTTCGGTTAGAAAAAGAATTAACCTTACTCAAAGACGAATTCAAACAACTAACAGGTAAGGATGAAATGACATATATGCGTCCACCTGAAGGAGTATTTAGTGAACGAACGTTAGCGGTCACGAAAAAGCTTGGCTATCGTCATATCATGTGGTCACTTGCATTCCTCGATTGGAAAGTCGAAGAACAGCATGGATGGAAGTATTCGTATGATAATGTAATGAGGAAAATACATCCGGGCGCAGTTATTCTTCTTCATACAATTTCAAGTGATAATGCGCATGCGCTCGGAAGTATTATTGACGGTGTGAGGGAAAAAGGTTATGAATTCAAGTCATTAGATGATTTACTAAAGCCAGAGAAGAAACAAGAAAAGAAAGAGAAACGCAAAAAGAAAAAGGGTAAACGAAAGAAAAGAAATCCGTGATGCCTCGCGGATTTTTTCTCGTACATTCGTTCGTGTTATAATGAAAGAAAAAGAAATGGGTGAACGAGATGTGGCGTGAAGAAGTACAACTGGAAACCTCGTATCATATAGAAGAAGTGATGTACCGTTTGTCATTAGATCCGCTAAATGCAGTTAATCAAGAAACGAAGACAATCAAGGTTCCACTACTAATTGACGGAGCGAAAGTAGTGGCGACAGTTCAACATATCGGTTCAGAAACGAAACCACATTTTCTCGTGGAATCGAACGGGCCGAAAGAAAAAGTGATGAAGAAAGTGTCACATATTTTTCAGTGGGAAGAGCAGTTTGAGGACATTCATGCACATTTCGCATCAACACCATTTGCCTCGCTATTTAAAGAGTTTGCGTATACACCAATTATTCAAGAATTTCATCCATTTGACTGTCTCATTCGTTGCATTATTCACCAACAGCTCAATTTGAAATTTGCGATTACATTAACAGAGCGTTTTGTGAAACAATACGGAGAACAAGTAGACGGGGTGTGGTTTTATCCGACGCCAGAAGTGGTCGCAACTCTTACAGTAGAAGAACTTCGCACAATACAATTTAGTACGCGAAAAGCAGAGTATGTTATTGATTTAGCACAGGATATTGTCAACGGTAACCTTGACTTACATATCCTTTTCAATACATCCAATGAAGAAGTTGAAAAAATACTTATTAAACGAAGAGGAATTGGACCATGGACGGTACAAAATTTTCTTCTTTTCACACTTGGAAGGAAAAATATTTTTCCAATTGGTGATGTAGGGCTTCAAAATGCATTGAAAAACATGTATCGTTTAGAAGGGAAACCAAGCAAGGAACAGATTCATGAAATAATAGATATATGCTCTCCGTACAGTAGCTACGCAGCGCTGTATTTATGGAAGAGTTTAGAGAAATAGATGGAGTTGTGATGAACATGAGAAAGACTGTAGAAGAAGGAAAATTAGAAATCGGGCAAACATTCCCTCTTACCATTAGAAAAATGGGCATTAATGGAGAGGGCGTAGGATTCTTCAAGCGCCAAGTTGTCTTCGTTCCAGGAGCATTACCGGGGGAAGTAATTGTGGCAGAAGTAATAAATATTAAGAACGGATTCGCAGAGGCAAAAATTAAACGTATTCGTGAGAAATCACCACATCGTATTGAGGCACCTTGTCCTGTATACGATCAATGCGGAGGTTGCCAGCTGCAACACGTGACATACGAAGAACAGTTACGACAAAAGCGCGACATCGTTATTCAATCATTAGAGCGCTATAGTGGTTTAAACATGGAAAAAACGAAAATTCATGACACGATTGGCATGGAAACACCATGGAACTATCGTAATAAATCGCAACTACAAGTTGGAAAGCAAGATACGAATGTTATCGCAGGTTTATATGGATTAAATTCACATCGTATTATCGATATTTCTGACTGTATGATTCAGCACGCTGCGACGAACAAAGTAACACAAGTGGTAAAAGCTCTTCTAAGACGCTTGAACATTCCTATTTACAACGAGAAGAAACATAGTGGTATCGTTCGTACAATTGTTGTACGTGTTGGTGTAGAGACGGGAGAAGTACAACTTGTCCTTGTTACAGCGAAAAATGAGTTGCCGAAAAAAGAAATCTTCATTCGTGATCTACGAAATAAATTACCAGAATTAAAATCAATTATGCAAAATGTAAATGGGAAACGTACGTCTATCATCTTTGGTGACGACACGCATCATCTAGCTGGAGAAGAAGTAATCCAAGAAACACTGGGCGACTTATCATTCGAATTATCGGCACGTGCGTTCTTCCAGTTGAATCCGACACAAACGGTTAAGTTATATGATGAAGTGAAGAAAGCAGCTTGTCTAACTGGAACAGAAAGAGTAGTTGATGCATACTGCGGTGTTGGAACAATTGGTTTATGGTTAGCGAAAGATGCGAAAGAAGTACGTGGTATGGAAGTAATCAGAGACGCTGTACTTGATGCACGTAAAAATGCCGCAAACCACGGTTTTACAAACATGGAGTACAAGGTAGGAACAGCAGAACGTATTATGCCATTATGGGTAAAAGAAGGCTGGAAACCAGACGTAGTAGTTGTCGATCCACCACGTACTGGCTGTGAGTACGAGTTCATTGAAACAGTATTAAAGGTTGCACCGAAACGAATCGTCTATGTATCGTGTAACCCATCGACATTAGCAAAAGATATTAAGCACTTCAGCAAGAAATACAACGTCGAATACGTTCAGCCATTGGACATGTTCCCACACACAGCGCATGTAGAAGTTGTTGTGAAATTTACGTTGAAGAAGTAAGAAATGAAGTAGTTTGTCATATTGTTGGCAAACTACTTTTTTATAAATATAAATCAGAAATTTCAGTATAATAGAAGTGTCTTGTCATGATATCGATAAAAAAGGAGGAAGAGAATGAGCATGTTGATAAGCGAGATAGAATGGATAGAAAAGAGTTCTGTAGTAGATGAGTTAAGACAGAGAGAAGAACATATAATCATTCATCCAATGATTCAAGGGTTAGAAGCGGAAGTAATAAAGATGTGCATAGAAGAAGATTCATTTGTTTTGAAGGTATGGAATAAGCATTCTAAGCCAGATGTTTGTTTTCAGTATCAATTGTTGAAATCGTTAGTTGAACGAGGGATAGCGGTGTCAAAACCTTTTAAGTTATGGTCCAGGTGGTGGATGGATGCATCTTGATCCAGGTGTCGATTACGGACAGATGGACCTAGGTGGTCTTTAATTGAATAGTCGTAAAAAAAACCGTATCCGAAGGAGAAAAGAAAACTATGTATAAAGAAAAATCTCTGTATTCACCATGGGTAACTGGAATTTTATTTGCATTATGGTTCCTGGTCATCCCTCCAATCGTCGCAATTTTACTTATTATTAACCGGAATAAGGAAATGAAGAAAGTACAACAGCTTTGGGAAAAAAATGGACTTGATAAAATTGTAGATGTTAAAGAGCAAATTGCTAGTCTTAATGAAGAGTTGCAAAATCTAACATTAACTAAACAAGAAATTCTAGCGGAGCTTGAAACTTTCAAGCCTATTACAGATCTAACAGAAGTGAAAAATACCCTTTCCTCTCAAATCGATAATATGAATAAAGAAAAGGATGACCTTGTAAAAAGAATTGAGGATGTTCAATCACTTGTAAATCTAACCGAACTTAAACAAAAATTGAGCGAGGATATTGAAGGGTTCACATCCAATAAACAAGCAATCATTGAAGAAATTGATAGTTTACAAAGAGAAGTTATCCTTCTAAAAGATGACATACTTATGCAATCATATGGATTTACAAATCCAAAGTATGGTTTTGAAACGTCAGAAGCATTCCAAAACAAATTGAATGAGATCCGACAAAAACAAAAGAAACTGGTTAAAGATAAAGAAGCTACATTTCATCGTTTGGACTGGACAATTGGAGATGATAAAAAGAAAGGTAAGGAGTTCATACTTGATACAATTAAACTTACTTTGAGAGCATTTAATAATGAATGCGATAATATTATCACAAAAGTAAAATACTCTAACCTGGAAGCAAGTGAGAAAAGGATTAAAAAGATTTTTGATGAATTGAACAAACTCACTGATATGCAGCAAGTATCAATCACACCAGGTTATTTAAAATTAAAGGTCGAAGAGTTGTACTTAAAGTATTCATTTGAACAAATGAAACAGGAAGAAAAAGAAGAGCAACTTGAGATAAAAGAACGTATGCGAGAAGAAGCGAAAGCATTAAAAGAGTTAGAAAAAGCAAAAGAGAAAGTGGAAAAAGAAGAAAAGCACTTCGAACAAGCAATTGAAAAGTTAAAAATGCAAATGACTGAAACAAATGAAAACCAACAAGCTAAATTAATTGAGAAGCTTAAAGAATTGGAAGCACAGCTGGATCAAACAAGGAAAAATAAAGAAGATGTATTGTACAGAGTACAAAACACCCGTGCTGGTTACGTATACATAATTTCAAACATAGGTTCGTTTGGTGGAAATGTATTTAAAATTGGTATGACTCGTCGTTTAGAACCTATGGATCGCGTAAAGGAACTAGGGGATGCATCGGTTCCGTTTACATTCGATGTACATGGAATGATCTTTAGCGAAGATGCTCCTGCTTTAGAAAATGCTCTTCACCAAGCATTTACGGATAAACGAGTGAACAAGGTAAACGAAAGAAAAGAATTCTTTCGAGTTGAGTTGGCTGAAATAGAAAATATTGTGAAGAAAAACCACAACAAGACAGTTGAATTTACAAAGTTAGCTGCAGCTGAAGATTTCAGAAAATCTATCCAACTTGAAAAGAAGACTTTGCAAGCTGTTTAATATTTTTCCCAATATGTGAAGCACTAACACTGTGCTAAAGTAAAAGTACAACCTTCCTACTATGAGTAATGAAAAGGGCCGTCTGGATAGATGGCCCTTTTTATATTGCATAGCGCTCGAAGTGGTGAGAAAACGTGTAGTGGCAACGATCTCCATGATGAGTATCCTGATCATCGCTATATAAAAAAAAGCTAGATCCGTAATACTGTAATCTAGCTTATATAGACTATTATTAGTTTTTATGGTATTTTTTTGATATAAAATATAGCTATTGGATAGGTGATTTATAATGATTTCTAGGTTTAATTCTATCTTCAAAAGAAAAGGTATTGTTATGCCTTTAACAATTATATTTTCTGCAATCTTTGTAAGTGACTTGATCTTTTATGGTGAGTTTAATTTATCAGCCTTTGGAGGTGCTTTATATTTCGGAGCAACTTTAGGGTCCATTATATATGACCAAAAAGTTCAAGTTTCAAACGAATAATATAACCATGTCTGAGTAATGAAAATGGCCATCTAGATAGATGGCTATTTTTTCGTAGGCAAATATAAAAAGCAGAGCATCGTTGATAGATGTCTGCTTTTTTAATAGAATGGTTAATCTAATAATTTTATATTATTTAAGTCTTATTGATTTTAATGAGCGTGGCTATGAGATTTTGAATAGCTAACCCAATGTGTAACTTTCTTTTCACCTTTATGTTTTGTACAAGTTGTAACTTCGCGGCGGTAATATTGTGACACAACACATTTAACCCATTTACCTTTAATTTTTACTTCATGTCTCGAAACTTCATTTTTTTTGTATTCTGCTACAGTTTTATAATTGTGACTAGATGCTTCTGCAGTACCACTTGAAAGACCAAACATTGCTGTAAAAGATATACCTAGTGCAAGCGTTGTTAAAGCCATTTTTTTCATAATACTCTCTCCCCTAGTAAATTAATAATCAAACTTATTACAATATATAACATATCAGTAACTATATTACAAATATAACGAAGTACCATGTTGATAGATTTTTTGTATTATATAGCGCTAAAAGCGATGAGAAAGCGCGTGGTAGTAACGATTACTACGATGAGTATCCTGGTCACCGCTATAGAAAAAGCTACATCCATCGGACGGACTTTCGTAGTACATTCAATTCCTATATAAAATCCAAATATACCATTTTTGTATATCCCTTCTGCTATTACATGGTAATATTTCCATAGTAGAATAGTTATTTAGGAAAAGGTAGGTACTTATTATGAAAGTAGAATGGGTCAGAATAAAGGATTTTCGATCGATTGAAGATACAGGCAAATTATACATAGATCCGATGCTTACAGTGTTAGCTGGGCAGAACGAGAGTGGAAAGAGTAATATTTTAAGAGCATTAGAAGTATTTTCTAATGGTGGTTTTACAGAGGAAGATTATCCAGAGAAAAAGAGTAGGGAAAAGTGTCATCCTATGGTAGAGGTGTCTTTTAAATTAGATTCAAAAGATTTTGCGCCAATACCTTTTCAAAATGAAGACAGAAAAGAGCCTTATACATGGATAATGTATAAACGTTTAGATTCAGATGTTCAGTTTGAGTATGGAACATTTCAACAATATTTTTTCACTAAAAATGATTTAGGTAAAATTGAATATCATTATAAAGAAATGATAGAAATAATGAATAACACAGATGGAGTAGATAAGGAACTATTTACACTTTTATCTAGAGGAAATGAGTTTGTAAAAAACTTTATTGAAATAGATAATCCTATTTCTTGGTGTAGAGAATACGAAGAACAAATAGAGAATTTATATGATTCAAGAGTGAGCCATGTTAATTTAAATAACAAGGCTGGAGTAGGGATGGAAAAATTACTTGATAGAGTGTTTTCTCATTTTAAAAAAATGAACAGCCTTATAGAAAACCGCTATGCAGATTTTAGGTCCAATATGAAAATCCCTGAATTTAAGATACTCAGTTCGTTTGAACAACCGTTACTGGATTCTACATATTTATTAGATAAAAATGTAGAATTGTGGAGTCACTATATTAAAGAAATATTAGCAGCTGATGTAGAAAAAAGTATAGAAGATATGACTAATCGAGAAATAAAAAGGGGATTAGATAGAATATCGCAAGATATTACTACATTATTTCAACGTGCATACTCACAAAATGATATCAGGTTAGAGTTTAATGTGGGTGTTAATAATGCATTAGATATATACATTTATGATGGGGAAAGTGATGTTGATTTCATACCTAGTCAACGTAGCAAAGGATTTCAGTGGTTCTTATCATTCTTCTTTACAATGAATGCAGTTCAAAAAAAGGGAGATATCATTTTATTAGATGAAATAGGTGCTTATTTGCATCCTAAGGCACAGAATGATGTCTTAAAAGCTTTAGAGCTTATATCAAAATCAAATCAAATTATTTTTACAACGCATAGCCCTTATTTAATAAACCCAGATACTTTAGGACGAATTCGATTAGTGGCTAGGGATAATGAAAATATGACAATTATTGAAAATAAAGTACATCATGCAGAAAAAATACCCCAAAAAACCAAGGCTCAACAAGATGTTTATACTCCTATTATGACAGCTATTGGTTTAGATTTATCAAATAGTTTCGGATCATTTGGAAGTTGTAATACAATTGTGGAGGGAATATCGGATTATTACTATTTAGAAGCACTAAAACCACATATAAATGTTGTTGATGGAACGATGAGGTTTATTCCAAGTATAGGTGCTTCAAAAATAGATCAATTAGCGTCGTTATTAATGGGATGGGGCATAAACTTTAAAGTTTTATTGGACAACGATAAAGCAGGAAATGATGAGAGAAGAGAGTTAGAGAGAGACCTGAAGTTGACGAAAAAGGAAATTGTTATTGTAAGTGACAAAACTGGAGATGCAATTGAAGATTTATTCTCAAAAGCGGATTTCTTTAAATATGTTTTGGAAAGACCAAGAACCAAAGATGATGAGGGGAAAAAGAATTCTAGTTTGCTTAAAAAAGGAAAAGTATTACCTGCAAAAGATTTTAGCAATAAAATGCAAAGTGATGAAGAAGTCAAACTGAGTCAAGAAACCATCGACAATTTCACTATGCTATTTAATAAATTGTATGGTGTAACTGATGGCCAGGAACAGGTGGAAGTGTTAGCTGCAGTGGAATAAAGTAATACAGGTTAATTAGGAAAGAGCTATCTATCGTAGATGGCTCTTTTTAATATCGTATAGCGCTCGAAGCGGTGAGAAAGTGCGTAGTATCAACGATTCCTGCAATATACATCCTGTTCACCGCTATAGAAAAAGCCCCATCTATTAGATGGAGCTTTTTGCATATTAGTATATTTTTAATTCAAGTATAATGTTATGACTTTTTATACAAAATACATATGATTTAATTAAATTCTAGGAGGAATATGAAAAATGGGTAGGCATCCAAGAACTCCAATACCTAGTGGAAATTATATTAATGCACAAATGTGGTATTCAAAAAATGCAAATACTGGTGGTGATGGACACACAAGAATAACTCAACATATGAGAGACGCTGAATCTCTATTTTTATCTTGTGATAGAACTTTTACGATTAGAAATGTTTGGGCATATCCGAGTGGAGCTGATTCGTATGCAACATCTGACACTCAATTAGTAGCAGAAAATATAGATGTAGGAACTAATTTTTCTCAAGACGCCGTAGATGTCTACACTAAAATGAAAGGGTATTTTCCAGAAATAAATGTATTAGTTTGTTTTGTAGAAGGTAATCGTTTTGTTGAAAATGGTCAGCCTTCTACATATATTGGTTATACACATCAACTTGAAATAGGTGGTGATAATTCTAATTACCTTATTCTCGTAAGTGAATCGGCTGATCCCCCAACTTTAGCACATGAGTTAGGACATGTACTTAATTTCAGTAATAAGAATGGTTCTGCTAACGATCCTAACCCGTTTCCTAATGACCCTATACATAATGCAGATTCTGATAATTTAATGTATCCAAATATAGGAGGGACTAATATAACACCTCAACAGTGCAATCAATTTTTTGATAGTAAAATTATATTATAATGTTTGATGCTGTTTTATATAATAATAGCGTTCAAAGTAATCGGATCCTGTTCACCGCTATAGTAGGAAACCATGAATATTCATTACTTATATAAAATTTGTGAGCATCAACATGTTAGTATGAAGATACCACTTAGCAATGTTATAAGTAGATTAGTCACCAGTATATGAAAAAGAGCCGTCTGGATAGATGGCTCTTTTTCATGTATTTATTGTTTGCTAGTTATATTAATAGTAGCGGTATTACCATTTGTAGTAGTATAAGCATGTTCTTGAGCGTGAACTGTAAGACTAGAAGGATTATTATCAACCGTTATATCTCTAAATGTAGCACTGTAACCTTTATTTACTTTAATTTCAGATTCTACTGTGTTCGCAACTGTAGATAAAACTTTCCAATTTTTAATTGAACCGACGTTTGTATTCTGCATTTCTGAAATAAGTCTACCTGTAAATCCTTTAGCAGAAGTTCCCCAATAGGTAGCTCTTGTCGATCCATTTAGATTTTTATATATTGTTAGCTGTACTTCACTTCCAGGTTTAAAGCCATTTGATCCAGTAAAATTAGCCCCTCCTTCAAGGTATTTAACTTGATCGTTTGTTCGACTTCCCACCTTCATATAAGGCTTCCAAACATCATAGGTTGGACTATATTGAAATCCAATGTCGGATTCTACAGATCCCGCGAAACCAGAATAGACATAAACAGTCCCGTCCGTTACTTTGAACGAAGAATTTTCTTTGATTACTGGTAAAGTAACTTTAGTTGTTAAAGTAGAACCTGTACTATTTACGATAGTTCTTCCACCAATACCATGAGGAATAGGATTTGATACCATGTTAAATGTCGTTGTAAAAGCATCTGAAGGTGTGGAAGCTAGTGGTGTAATAGCTGATACTCCTTCAGCCCCAGAAAATATAAGTCCTGTTGTTAAAACTCCTACTGTAAACTTTTTAATCATTTGAGCACGCTCCTTGCGCTTTAATTTATATAATTGTTATATTTTAACTAATATTCAAAATATAACAATTATATAAATTATCTCAAATATCTAATCTTTTGTCATTTAATGTCTTTTTCAAGGCGTTTTATGCTCATTGACACAATGAATATTCATAATATAAGCAAATAACTAAACTTTTCGACAAAAACATGTTATTATTTCAATAAGTGGGAAAATAATACAAATAAGTTGTAATTTTGAAAGGGGTAAAATACATGTTAAAGAAATTAGTAGTAGGAGCATTAGCAGCTGGCCTAACATTTTCTTCTGCAGGACAAGTTTCAGCAGCTTCAATCTCAGATTTTAAGGTTAATAAAACAGGATACGGGGATGTTGAAAAGAAAGAAGATATGCACCACTATACATTTTCAGGTACTGAGGATGTTGAAATGCGTGTTAATTTCACAGACTCAGAAACGGATGGAGATATATTAAAAATTACAGTCCGTGAAGATGGCAATGTTTTATGGTCTACAACAGCAAATGTTAAAGACAAAGCAATTAAGGTAAAAAAAGGTAAACAATACAAGGTATCAGTAGGAATAGCAAAGGCTAATCCTGATGTAAAAGAATTTAATGGTGCCCAATATAGTTTACTTGTTCATGGAAATTATTAATTTTTTAATAAAATAGCAAAATAATTAGCTATCCCACTTAAATGGAATTAAATCTAGTATGTTAAAAATCTAATATAAAAGCCTATCCTGAAGTCTATATCAAGGATAGGCTTTTTTGATTTAGAAGGAATCTATCTTTCCGGCTAGAAATAGTACGTATAACGACACACAGGATGGAGGCGTATAGCGCTATGGAAACGAAGCGGACAGAGAAACTATTAGAGATAGATGTATCTACGCTTAGGGAATACGCGGAGGCTTTAGAGAAGCAAGGATACAAGTTTCATAAGAATGAGCGTGGTCATAGGGGGGATTTTGAGAAAGACATTATAGCGGTCACGGTACACTGAATGTAACGGAACTTAAAGGTAAGACTATCGTTAAGCTTGCGGGTAACAACGAAGGTGTTAAGGAAGCTTATATTGAAATCTACAACACGTTATCAGAAAAGTACGGTTCTCTTAAGACACTTACAATCTCTAATGTACCGAACTTACTAAAAAGCGGTTTAACATTAGGTGGAGATAATATCTCTATTATCAAGAAGCCAGAAGTGCAAGCAATCCGGAAGAAACACTTCAACAGCATCTTCACTTTCTTACAAGATAATAAGTTCGACTTAAGAGCATATGACAAAGTAATCTTTACTGATGGAGTAGTTCATTTATACAAAGACTTCTTCGATGCACGTGAAGATAAGAACTTTGAAGTATTAGAAGATGGCCAAACAGCGAACGTTCGCGGATACAACGAGTTTGGAAACACGCTATTAGTGAGAAAGAACAAGAGATATTCGAGGCATTAGCTTGTTTGAGGTGGGTGTTATTGGATCGAAGTAATGGTTTGCCAAAAGGGCCTACTACAATGGAAAACGTGGCACGGTTAATCACAACTAATTCGTTTCTAAGCACATTCCAATTTGAAGAGATATCATTAGAGAAGATGGAGTGATAGCGTGATGAACAGTGAAGCTATTTTTAGTTCGTTTCCTAGCTTAAAGTCAGATGTACTGGCATTAAAGAAAGTCGAAGAACAACACCTTGATGAGTTATACAATATTTACAGTAACGACAACGTTTTCACATATTGTGGAATCATTCCAAAGCATAACAAGAATACGGTGCAGAAGATGATTGGACACTTCGAGCGAGATTATACTAAGAAGTCACGTGTGAAGTGGGGAATCTTTGCAAATGAAAGGCCAGAGCGCTTGCTTGGTATTATCGAAGCACTAGACTTTAATCAAAAGGTGAATATGGTGACGATTGGGTACTTTTTGGGGGAAGAGCATTGGGGAAAAGGAATCGCAACAGAGGCGGTTCGTATCTTGATACAATTCTTATTTACAGAGGCTACTATAAATCGAATTCAAGCAGAAGTAATGCCACCAAATGAAGTTTCGAAGAAGGTATTAATGAAGAATGGATTGAGAGAAGAAGGGACGTTACGACAAGCAACATATTGGTCTGGCAAAGGAATCGTTGATTTAGATATATATAGTATATTGAAGGACGAGTATGCAGAAGGAGAATAACGCCTTCTGCTTTTTTGTTGTTACTGTCTTGGTGGACAAGAAAAATAGGTGACCTATAGGCTTGGAAAATAGGCATTTTCCTCATACAAAGTAATAGAATCATGCATTTATTATGTAGAGAAGTTTTTTAGTGAGTATGAGAAGGAGGAAAGGGAATGTCAGGATTTAATCCATGTGATTGTTTTGGAGGGTGTCCTCCTAATTGTCCAACAGGTCCGACTGGTCCAACCGGTCCAACGGGTCCATCAGGTGGTCCTCCAGGTCCAACAGGCCCAACAGGTCCAACAGGAGCACAAGGTCCAATAGGTCCACAAGGTCCAGCGGGAGCACAAGGGGTAACAGGCCCACAAGGTCCTCAAGGTATACAAGGTATTCAAGGGGTAACGGGAGCGACAGGCCCAGCAGGTCCAGCAGGAGCAACAGGTCCGGCAGGCCCAGCAGGTCCGGCAGGTGCAACAGGTCCAGCAGGTCCGGCAGGTCCAGCAGGAGCAACAGGCCCAGCAGGTCCAGCGGGAGCAACAGGCCCAGCAGGAGCAACAGGAGCAACGGGTCCAGCGGGAGCAGCAGGAGCAACGGGAGCAACAGGTCCAGCAGGAGCGACAGGCCCAGCAGGAGCAACAGGTCCAGCGGGAGCAACAGGCCCAGCGGGAGCGACAGGCCCAACGGGAGTAACTGGAGATCCAGGAGTAACAGGCCCAACAGGAGCAACAGGAGCGACGGGAGCAACAGGAGCGACTGGTCCGACTGTAACAGCGAACTTTGCGCAATTGGCTGTTACTCCAGGGCAAACTGTTGGAGATGCACAAGAATTACTCATTTGGACTCAAATCGTAACAAATACGCCTAATATTACAGCTGCAGTTCCAACAACAGATATTGTGTTCCAGGGTCCTGGGGCATATTGGGTAACATATGAAGTAATTCCGGATAGTGTAGCCGCTACACAAGAGACTATTACCTTAGTGGCTTTATTAGATGGAATAGTGATAGGTGGATCTGGCTTTACGATTGACGTTCCAGCACAGGGTGTTGTAATAGGGACGAAGAGTTTCTTCGTTATAGTTCCAGGGGCTTCAGCTACACTTACAATTCGTACAGATGGTAGTGCGGGTTCAAACTTTAGTGTGACGGCTAATTTAGAAACATTTAGATTGTCATAACTAAAGTTGATTTAATAGATGCTCATGATGAATATGGGCGTCTATTTTTATACTTAATTATTAGTTCTATCTTTATTAGCTATTTTTAGAAAGTAAGTAGAAAGTTTTATATTTTGTTACATAGAGAAAGTATTGTGTCTTTGACAGAGGACAAGAAAATAGGTGCAAGAGGAAGCTTGGCAATTAGGCATCTTAATGAACCAAAGTGGTTGGACTGTGCATTTATTATGGAGAGCAGTTTTTTGTTTAGAGATAATAAGGGGGAATAGAGAATGGCAGGATTTGATTCGTGTGACAACTTTGATTGTTTTGGAGGGTGTCCTCCGAGTTGTCCGACAGGCCCAACGGGTCCAACAGGTCCAACGGGTCCATCGGGAGGTCCTCCAGGCCCGACAGGTCCACAAGGTCCAGCAGGTCCGCAAGGTCCAATAGGTCCACAAGGTCCAGCGGGATTGCAAGGAGCAACCGGTCCACAAGGAGCTCAAGGTATACAAGGTCCAACCGGTCCACAAGGCTCAGCAGGAGCACAAGGCCCAGCAGGCCCAGCAGGAGCAACTGGTTCACAAGGAGCTCAAGGGGTACAGGGTCCAACAGGTGCACAGGGTGCACAAGGCCCACAAGGACCGGCAGGAGCACAAGGTTTACAGGGAGCGACGGGGCCACAAGGGGCGCAAGGTATACAAGGCCCAGCAGGCCCAGCAGGGGCACAAGGTCCAGCGGGAGCACAAGGCCCAGCAGGCCCAGCAGGAGCAACCGGTCCACAAGGTAATCAAGGTATACAAGGTCCAGCAGGTCCACAAGGTCCTCAAGGCCCAGCAGGTCCAGCGGGGATACAAGGGGTAACAGGTCCACAAGGTCCACAAGGTCCACAAGGTCCACAAGGTCCACAAGGTCCACAAGGTACACAGGGTCCAGCGGGAGCAACAGGATCAACGGGAGTAACAGGAGTAACAGGAGCAACAGGAGCAACAGGAGCAACAGGAGCAACAGGATCAACAGGAGCAACAGGATCAACGGGAGCAACAGGATCAACGGGAGCGACAGGAGCCACAGGAGCGACAGGAGCCACAGGAGCGACAGGGGTAACAGGAGCGACAGGATCAACAGGAGCAACAGGATCAACGGGAGCGACAGGATCAACGGGAGCAACAGGATCAACAGGAGCGACAGGGGCAACAGGAGCGACAGGGGCAACAGGAGATACCGGTCCAACAGGCCCAACGGGTCCACTCACTGTTGCGAACAATGCAACAGTGTCCAATACTACAAACCAAGCTGTTGCAGGTAATGGCAGCGTACCGTTTCCTGTAAATAACGTTATAAACGGTACGGCAATATCGCACACGGCGGGATCTACGGATATCGTTTTAGCTCCGAATCAAACGTATTATGCGATTTGGAATTCAAATGCAAACACACTAGCAGCGGGTCAGCTACGAGCTTTCGGTTTGTTCTTGAACGGAACGCTATTACCAGCATCTCTTCAATCTGTTGCGAATACTGGAGCCAATTCCGCTATTCAACCTGCAGTTGGCGGCAGTACCGTGTTTAATACGGGTGCGGGGGCGAATATTCTTACTTTACAAAACTTCTTTGGTACGGCAACAACGATAGCAGCGGCTTCTATTACGGTTATTAAGCTAGCGTAACTTACCTCTACTACAGTGTCCTACAATTCAAGCACTAATGATGTTACTCGCTTTATGTGAGGTATCATTAGTGCCTTTTTAGAGCTGTTTTTTCTGTTAAACGGCTTGAGAAATAATGAATGAGTGGCCTAATTATGTAGGGGATGATACATACGAAAGCATTCACACATAGCGAGAATATGTCATGATTGCACAAATACTTTACTAATACTACTAGGCTGATTACCGACTGCTAGTGTGTGCTGTAAAGGAGTGAAATTATAATCAAGTACAGGTTGATGAAGGATGAAGGCTGGATTAGGTTTATGAGTGATTTTTATTTTATAAACAATGGTCTTTGTATCACCAATAGACATATTACCGAGAAGTAGTCTATCACTTGGATCTACAACAACAGGAATGTTATCTACTGTTAAGCTATCTGAGATAAATAATGTTCCATCTGGAAAGCCTGTTCGAAATTGCATACATTCTGCTGTCGTTGTTCCTTCATTGATAATAGTCGTTGTATACGTGACGATATCCCCAATACGGACATGTTCTTTATTTGCTGTATGGATAATAGTCATCTTCGGTTCAGCTGCATTAACGTATAAACCAATTGCGAGAAAGTTTATCTCGTTAGTTTGTTCAGGTGGTAAATGAAGAATGGCCGATGTTTGTGCTGGTAGTAATGTGGAAGAAATATCGATTTCTTCGTTTAAAATAGTTCGAGATAGATTGTTTGCATTCATTAGAGGGTAGGTGAAGGATGTTGGTTCTGTAGCTGGCCCGAAAGCCATCATTGGTGTGGCAGATAAAGGGTGCCTCATTTCTCCCAATAAATAGAGGCTGCCGTGAGTTGGACCTAGTGATGGGGTTAATAGGTGGGAAAAGGTATAGGTATGTATTTGCTCACTAACAACGAGAGAAACATGGCGAACAGGAAGTGTTGGGTCTCCGTAAATAATTGCTAAGCCCCAAATCGGATTTTCCTCCGTTGTATCTTTATCCGAATTGCTACAAAAATCAATGTTAAAAGTAGTAGGGCCACTATATGGAACAAAAGGGGTCACATTCATTGTGCGTATATAACGTGAAGAATGTTTACGATAGTTTTTATCTTTGGATGAAAGGGTGTGTGTTTGGTCGTATGCCTTTATTTCTATATCTGTATGAATAGGTGAGTTACTCATCACTAGTAACTCAGCATGCAGGATATAACTAGTTGGTTGTAAGGAAAATTCGCATGCATGACCAAATGAGTGTCCGATAAATTTCAAGGCCAATCGATCTGTCTTGTTAAAAATCATTTGCGCTCACTCCTTATTTTTGGATAGATAGAAGGGAATCATTTACGTTTTATGTGGAAAATACACTAAATATTCCTATGGTTGTTTTGCAAGTAGCCTTCTATGAAAAAATAGCAGTATTTACAGACATTATTTATCTGTGAAACTAGTCACTTTATTTATACAAAGTAGTATCAATTTGCATTTACTATACAGAGTAGTTTTGTAAGAAACTCGAAATTTTAAAGGAGGAAAGAGTATGTCAGGATTTAATTGCAACGATTTTCAAGCGTTTCCGATTTTTCCTGTAAATACTGGGATAACTGGTCCGACTGGTCCAACAGGTCCATCAGGAATCGTAAATTTTGATCCAGCACAAGCACCGAATTATCCTGTAGGTCAAGTTGTAGTATTCAATGGTCAAACATATTTAGTAAATACAGCACCGCCACAAGGAATTCCAGGAATATCACCAGATTATACGTTAATAGCACCAGGTCCGACAGGCCCAACAGGTCCGACAGGCCCATCAGGAATCGTGAACTTTAATCCAGCAGATGCACCGAACTATCCAGTGGGGCTAGTAGTAGTATTTAATGGACAAACGTATTTAGTAAATACAGCACCACCAACAGGAATTCCAGGAATTTCGCCAGACTATACACTAATTGCACCAGGAGCAACAGGAGCAACAGGAGCAACAGGAGCAACAGGAGCAACAGGAGCCACAGGAGCAACAGGAGCCACAGGAGCCACAGGAGCACCAGGAGCCACAGGAGCCACAGGAGCAACAGGAGCCACAGGAGCAACAGGAGTAACAGGGGCAACAGGGGCAACAGGAGCGACAGGGGAAACAGGAGCAACAGGGGCACCAGGAGTAACAGGCGCAACAGGGGAAACAGGAGAGACAGGAGCAACAGGAGCAACAGGAGCAACAGGTCCAACAGGTCCAACAGGTCCAACAGGTCCAACAGGTCCAACGGGTCCATCAGGATTAACAGGTGACACGGGAGCGACAGGAGCAACAGGAGCAACAGGAGCAACAGGAGCAACAGGAGCAACAGGAGCAACAGGGGCAACAGGTGACACAGGAGCAACAGGGGCAACAGGAGCAACAGGGGCAACAGGAGCAACGGGAGATACAGGCCCAACAGGATTAACAGGTCCGACAGGTCCAACAGGTCCGGTCAATGCTAGTACTGCAACAGGATTAAGTAGTACAGCTCAAACAGTTGCTGTGAATGGTTTCGTAACATTTAATAGTTTAGTAGCTGAAACTGGTACAGCTTTCACATTCCCATTAGGAGACACTCTGACAATTAATGAAACAGGAGTATACTATATATCATTTACTTTAAATGTACAGGCGGGTAGTGCACCTAGTCTTTGGGCAATTAATGCAGGTGGTACCCCAGGGTTTAATACGGTAGCAATTGATGGTGCTGATGGAGGAAGTGTAACAGGATTTGCAGTTTTCCCTGTTACAACTGTCCCATTAACAATACAAGTGCAAAATTTATCAGCGGCAGCTAGGACACTTGATATTACTGCTGGGGCTGCCCTTACAAGTACTTCAGCGTTAATTGCTGCCTTTAAATTTGCAGAAGGGGCATTATCGTAAAAAGCTAATTCAATGTTAGCGAGTAGTGTTTAATGTACGACAAACAAACCGACATAGGAAAATCCATTGTCGGTTTGTTTTATTTATAGATAATAGAGTTTTCATTATAATGAGTAGTAATAAAACAAAATCGAAAAGGGGAAAACATACATGCATCCACGAGCAAACGTCCTCGGCTTACTAATGAAAGATAATTGTATTCTATTAGAAGAACGTTATGGTAAACATTCTAAAGGAACAGGTTATTATTATCGTCCAATCGGTGGAACAATTGAGTTTGGTGAGCACTCTACGGAAACGTTAGTACGAGAGTTTCAAGAAGAGTTAGGTGTAGAAATCGTAATCAACCAGTATATAACATGTATCGAAAATATTTTTACGATTGAAGGAAATACAGGGCATGAGATAACGCAAGTGTATGTAGTGATTTTCAAGGATGAACGTTATTATGAGCAAGAACGTTTTCTAGTGAGTGAAGGAGAGATGCAAACATCTGCGAAGTGGGTGCTGATAGAAGAAGCACTTTCGGGGGAGAAAGTTGTGTATCCTACTTCCTTAGTAGAAAGATGTAAACATATATATTTCTGAATTTTCCGTACTATGTTAAAAATATAGAAGGAGGATACATATGCTGTTCCAACAAGGGAAACTATCTGTTCGTGAAGTAGAAACAAAGGATGAAATGTTATTAGTAAAGTGGCTTTCAGATCCACGTGTGCTTGCTTATTATGACGGAAGGGATAATCCGTTTGATCTTGCGAAAGTACGTGGAAAGTTCTATAACCGTGAGGACGAATCGGTTCGTTGTATTGTGGAATATGAAGAAGAGGCAATTGGGTATATTCAATTTTACCCGCTAGAAGAGGAAGAACGAGAGGTATACGGCTATGTTGGTTGTCCAGACATAATCTATGGCATGGATCAATTTATTGGTGAAGTAGATTATTGGAACAAAGGTGTCGGAACACGCCTTGTATCAGCAATGGTTCAGTATTTAGTAACGGAGAAAAAAGCAGATAAGATAGTGATGGACCCGCAAACGTGGAATGAGCGGGCGCTTCGTTGTTATGAGAAAGTTGGTTTTCAGAAGGTGAAATTACTACCTAAGCGAGAGCTGCATGAAGGGGAATATCGTGATTGTTGGTTAATAGAATACACAAAAAGAATGATAGAATAGGAAGAAATATAGAAAAGTGTACAATAATGTAGAAGTAGTAGGGAGTTTCCCTACTACTTTTTATATAGAACAGAGAGCGGTGACTCTTGCATAAAAGTGTAGTGTATATGTAAAGAAGTCCTTTGAAGAAGAACCATTATATTGAAATCATTCCTTCTTTCTTCCTATATAATACATGTTTCTTTCTTTACTGGGTAAATTAACCACAAAAGAGGCGGACAGGGAAAACATGTTATCTCATAAAAACTATTGACACAAAATATTCACATTTGATATTCTACGTTAGTATGTCTTTATGTCTATAATATTTTGGAGGTTTATACAGCTATGAAAGAAGTACAACAAGTTAAGATTCAAACAGCAGATCCATCAGCGATTGGCTTATTCGGTCTTGCGATCGTTACATTAGTAGCATCTTCACAAAAGTTAGGTTTAACAGAAGGAACAGCTCTTGTTCTTCCTTGGGCGATCTTCTTAGGTGCACTTGCTCAGTTATTTGCTGCAAAGCATGATGCAGCGCACAATAATACATTTGGTACAACAGCATTCGGTGCTTACGGATTCTTCTGGTTAGGTGTATCAATGACTTGGTTAGCACAGCTTGGCGTTTTCGGTGAGAAAATGGCAACAACAGGTGACCTGAAACAATTAGGTTTCGCATATTTAGGATATTTAATCTTCACAATTTACATGACGATTGGTGCAATGGAAACACACAAAGTGTTATTCACAATCTTCGTTTTAATTGATTTCTTATTCATCGGTTTAACATTAAATGCATTTGGTATTATGCCAAAAGCTGCTCATGATTTAGCTGCTTACTCAGAGTTATTAATCGCAATCGTATCGTTCTACGGTTCAGCAGCAGCAGTATTAAACACACACTTCGGTCGCGTGTTCTTACCAGTTGGTAAGCCATTTGGCATTTTCAAGAAGTAAGAATAAAAAGGATTCAGCATAGGTGCTGAATCCTTTTTTATTTCTAAAATAATGAGAACAGGAAAGTCAAAATAGCGACGCGGAAGAAAATCGCTGCAATTGCGACAATTGCACCAAGTACAATCGCAATCATTCCCGTCGTACGAGAATTACGGCTTACAGCATAAATTCCGAGTACGACAGCAGCGATACCAAAGAATACCGGATACGTGAACATTCCGATAACGGCAAGAGCTAACGCAATAAATCCGACAAATGTACCAGAAGAGCTCGTATTCACTTCTCGGTTATCATCATATCGTAAGTCAGTTGGAGAAAGCTCTGCGCCGTATTCTTCATCATCGATGTAATTGCCAAACTTGTTTCGATCATGCTTTGCCATTACTAAACGCCTCCTTCATGAACCCAATTGGATTCATCTATAGTATGAGCGTTCTAGTCAGGTCTTATGATGGAAGATTAAGGAGAGAGATAGCATGATTGCGACCGAACTGTTAGGGAAATCATCTCGGATATACATAAAAAGGTTGTCCCGCATCTAAGGGAGACAACCTTCTGAATTAAAACATATTAAACCCTTCTTGTGCTGATAATAATTCTAATAACTTCATACCAGCAATGCTGTTTCCTTTTTCATCAAGAGCTGGGCTATAAATACCGATTCCCATTTCTCCTTTGATACAGCCGACTATACCTCCAGACACGCCACTTTTCGCTGGAATGCCAACGCGGATAGCAAATTCACCGGAAGCGTTGTACATGCCACATGTTACCATGAATGTTTTGCAAATTTTTGCGATATGACGTGGGATAAGTTGTTTCTTACGTAATGGATCGTATCCATCCATTGCGAAGATTAGACCGATACGTGCAAGTTCATGGCAATTTACTTCAATGGAACATTGCATCGTGTATAAGTCCATTAATTCTTCGACATCTCCGTCGATAATATGATTTTGCTTCATATGATAGCAAAGGGAACGATTTAAGAATGCCGTCTCTAATTCTGATTTTGCGACTTCATTGGAATACGTAATCGCTGGATTGTTCGTAAGTTCGCGTACGAAATGAAGGAGACGTTCCATTCGCTCAATATTGCACTCGCCTTCAATCATGTTCGTTACCGCTAATGCACCAGCGTTAATCATTGGATTTAACGGTTTAGAAGAATCGCTTGTTTCTAATTTAATAATGGAATTGAATGGATCGCCTGTTGGTTCCATTCCAACTCGTGAAAAGACAAACTCTGTTCCTTTATCCATAATAGCTAATGCTAAGCTAATCACTTTCGAAATACTTTGCAGAGTGAATTTCACGTCTGCTTGTCCAGCTGACATCATTTTGTTGTCTGGTGTAATAACAGCGATGCCAAGGTCAGTTGAATTCGCTTTTTTTAATTCAGGTATGTAAGAAGCTACTTTTCCTTTGTTTGTGTATTTTTTCGCTTCCTCTAGTAGTGCTGTTATATTCATGCTTTCTAAAGAGTTCATTGTATCCGCTCCTATCGTGTTGCTTCTATCTATCTTTAACATGCCCCCAATATAGGTGGAAGTATGTTTCGTATTTATTTGTTATTTTCCGTGTTTGGGTGGGAAAATAGGAAAAAATGTAACCCCTTTGTTAACCATCTATTGTTGAAATTTGCTATTGTATAAATAATACAAAACGTTATTTATACAAGGAGAAGTGAGTAAGTACATGATAAAAAACATCTTAAAAGAGAAAAAAGGAGAAATTATCCTTGGGTTAATTTTTCTTATATTAATTGGGGTAAGTTACCTTTATTTTAAAAAGTACTACGGCTTTTTCCATAGCCCAGAAAAAATGAAAGAATGGATTCTGAGTTATGGTAATTATAGCGTGGTAATTTTCTTATTAATTCAGATGTTTCAAGTTGTGATTTTCGTTATTCCAGGGGAAGTAACGCAAATCGCTGGTGGTGTTCTTTATGGTACACTATACGGTGCTATTTTGTCATTAGTCGGTATTTCCATCGGTAGCTCTATCTGCTTTGGTCTTGTAAAAGCGTTTGGTAAAGAATGGGTAGATAAAGTTATTTCAGGCAAGGACCTTAAGTTTATCAAAAAAATGCTTGATCTAGGAAGTAAAAAAAATGTTATTTTTGCAATTCATGTTATTCCAGGCATTCCAAAGGACATTATTGCGTATATTTGCGGTGCTTCGAATATTCGATTCCGTGATTATTTCATTGCATCAACGTTAGGGCGTATCCCAGGAATTGTGATGTCTGCGTTATTTGGTGCCAACTTAATGACTGGGAATTATGTACTCCTTATTGTAATTGCAGTATCGATGACGTTATTGTTCGTCATCGGATTTTTCAAAGGAGAGGTCATTATGAAGCGACTTTTCAAACGTCGTAAACAAGAAGATTCTACACAAGTGGAGCGTCAACGTGAGCATGTGTAACATCATATAGATAAAACAAAAAAGAGTGAAGTGTATCACTCTTTTTTATTTTTATTGTATAACAGGTATAATTTGGATTTCTTCATTTGCTTTCGTTTTGTACGACAAGGTACCAAAAACATGTCGTAGGTTAGTAGTCAAGGTCTTATTTTGTTAACATTTATTGAACTTTGCTCAATACTTCACAATTTATTCACAACTATATATCTTTCTAATTTCAAATGTGTAGTATGCTGAGAGTATAAAGCTGTTATATAAGTTTTTGGTTATCTGTACTATTAATTAGGAGGTAGTGAAAATGCAACAATGGCATGGATTTAAAGGGGAACAGTGGAAGAAAGAGATAAATGTACGTGATTTCATCTTAAATAACTATTCGTTATATGAAGGGGATGACTCTTTCTTACAAGGTCCAACTGAAGCAACAACAAAGCTATGGGACCAAGTAATGGATTTAACAAAGAAAGAACGAGAAGCAGGAGGCGTACTTGATTTAGATACAAAAGTTGTATCATCGATTACATCACATGCACCTGGTTATTTAAATAAAGATTTAGAGCAAGTTGTTGGTTTCCAAACAGAAGCACCGTTTAAACGTTCTTTACAACCATTTGGTGGTATTCGTATGGCGGAAGTGGCTGCGGAAAGTTACGGATTTGAAGTAGATAAGGAAGTAAGTCATATTTTCCGTGATTACCGTAAGACACATAACCAAGGTGTATTCGATGCATATACGGCTGAAATGAGAGCAGCACGTAAATCTGGTGTTATTACAGGCCTTCCAGATGCGTATGGTCGTGGACGTATTATCGGTGATTATCGTCGCGTTGCGTTATACGGTGTGGATCGATTAATTGCTGATAAAAAAGCAGACCTTAACAATACTTCTAGTGTGATGAGCGAGGATGTTATTCGTTTACGTGAAGAATTAAATGAACAAATCCGTTCATTAAGTGAATTAAAGCAAATGGCTATGGAACACGGATTTGATATTTCACAACCAGCTACAACAGCGAAGGAAGCATTCCAATGGTTATACTTTGCATATTTAGCTGCTATTAAAGAACAAAACGGTGCAGCGATGAGTTTAGGTCGTACATCAACATTCTTAGATGTTTACATCGAACGTGACATTGCAAATGGCACATTAACAGAAGATGAAGCACAAGAGATTGTGGATCATTTCATTATGAAGTTACGATTAGTGAAATTTGCTCGTACACCTGATTATAATGAATTATTCTCTGGTGACCCAACATGGGTAACAGAATCAATCGCAGGTATTTCGTTAGATGGTCGTCCATTAGTAACGAAAAACTCGTTCCGTTTCCTTCATACATTAGAGAACTTAGGGCCAGCACCAGAACCTAACTTAACGGTATTATGGTCAACACATTTACCACAAGGATTCAAAAACTTCTGTGCGAAAATGTCGATTAAGACGTCAGCTATCCAATATGAGAGCGATGACTTAATGCGTGCAGAGTACGGAGATGATTATGGTATTGCATGTTGTGTATCAGCAATGCGTATCGGAAAACAAATGCAGTTCTTCGGAGCACGAGCAAACTTAGCAAAAACATTATTATATGCAATCAACGGTTGTGTAGATGAGAAATCAAAAGCACAAGTTGGTCCAAAATATGCACCAATTACATCTGAGTATTTAGATTATGACGAAGTAATGGCTAAATTCGATGTAACAATGGAATGGTTAGCAGAGCTATACTTAAACACATTAAACGTTATCCATTACATGCATGATAAATATTCATATGAGCGTATTGAAATGGCGCTGCATGATACAGAAGTGTTACGCACAATGGCAGCAGGTATCGCTGGTTTATCTGTAGCAGCAGACTCATTAAGTGCAATTAAATATGCAAAAGTAAAAACAATCCGTGATGAAAATGGTATCGTTGTTGATTTCGAAACAGAGGGTGAATATCCGAAGTATGGAAATAACGATGATCGCGTAGATGAAATCGCTATTTACTTAGTAGAAAGCTTCATGAAAAAGCTTAAAAAACATAAAACATACCGTGATGCAAAACACACATTATCTGTGTTAACAATTACGTCTAACGTTGTATACGGTAAAAAGACTGGTAACACGCCAGATGGCCGTCGCGCAGGCGAACCATTCGCACCAGGTGCAAATCCAATGCACGGTCGCGATACGAAAGGTGCATTAGCATCATTAGCTTC
The DNA here is from genome assembly GCF_014638355.1 of Priestia taiwanensis. Classification (GTDB taxonomy): domain Bacteria; phylum Bacillota; class Bacilli; order Bacillales; family Bacillaceae_G; genus Priestia_D; species Priestia_D taiwanensis. The sequence goes on along the minus strand of NZ_BMFK01000003.1, from coordinate 26,025 downwards.
TGTAGCGAAATTACCATATGACTATGCATTAGATGGTATCTCAAATACGTTCTCAATCATTCCAAAAGCATTAGGACGTACAGAAGACGACCAAATTCGTAACTTAGCAGCAATGCTTGATGGATATGCAGTGAAGCATGGTCACCACTTAAATATTAACGTATTTAATCGTGACACATTAGTTGATGCGATGGAACATCCAGAGGAGTATCCACAATTAACAATCCGTGTATCTGGTTATGCTGTTAACTTTATTAAATTAACACGTGAACAACAAATTGATGTAATTAACCGAACAATGCACGCAAGCATGTAAGGAAGAAGAACACCTCTCCGTTTTCTTCTTCATGTTACGCACCATGAATTACGTATAAAAGGAGAGGAAAACGGGAGGTTGTTAATGATGAAAGGTTATGTTCATTCTGTAGAATCATGCGGGACAGTTGATGGTCCTGGTATTCGCTATATCGTATTTATGCAAGGTTGTTTACTACGCTGCCAATATTGCCACAACGCAGATACGTGGAATATAGGTGCAGGGAAAGAAATGACAGTGGATGAGATTGTGGAAGAGGCAAAAGCCTACAAAGCATTTATGGATGCTTCAGGTGGTGGCATTACGATAAGTGGTGGAGAACCTCTTTTACAAGCTGAATTTGTAACAGAAGTATTTAAACGATGTAAAGAAGAAGGGATTCATACAACGCTTGATACGTCTGGAGGATGTTTCGACTCAAGTAATGAGGAATTTATGAAGCATTTCGACGAGTTGATGGCTGTAACAGATCTTTTATTAGTAGACATTAAACAGATTGACTCCAAGAAACACCGAAAATTAACAGGAAAACCGAACGAACATATTTTAGAATTTGTAAAGTATTTATCAGACAGACAGAAACCTATATGGATTAGGCATGTTCTTGTCCCAGAAAGAACAGATGCAGAAGAAGATTTGCGAGCACTACGAGCATTTATTGATACATTATCTAATGTGGAAAAGGTAGAGGTTCTACCATATCATAAGCTTGGGGTGTACAAATGGAAGACACTTGGGTTAAAATATCCTTTAGAGGATATAGAATCGCCAACTGAAGAAAGTGTTATCTTCGCAAATGAAATACTGGGAAGTGCAACATAATATAACCAAGATAAAAAGCTATTAAGCATTGTCTTAGTAGCTTTTTTGTGGTATGAATAGAAGATGTCCTGTAAAAATGATACAATAAACAAAGATAAAAACTTTAATCGATAAATACATTGTTCGTGTATAATAATATAAAAATTAAAAGGAAAATGAATCGGTGTAAAATAAAGAAAGTAGGAGTGAGTCTGTTTGGACACTAGTTCGAAAATACTTATATTAACAGCGCAATATGGGAACGGCCATCTTCAAGTAGCAAAAACATTGAAAGAGGCATTTGAACGCCAAGGCTTCCAACATATTGTCGTGTGTGACTTGTTTGCGGAATCACATCCAATTATTACAGATATTACAAAATATTTATATTTGAAAAGTTATACAATTGGTAAGCAATTATACAAGATGTTTTATTATGGAGTAGAAAAAATTTACAATAAGAAAATTGCATCGATATACACGAATTTTGGTCGAAAGCGATTAGCATCCATTATTGAATCGGAGAAACCAGATGTAATTATTAATACATTCCCTATTACGGCAGTTCCAGCTCTTCGTCAGCAAACTGGTTATCAAATTCCAATTTACAATATTGTAACGGACTTTTGTTTGCACAAAATTTGGATGCATCAAGAGATTGATAAGTATTTTGTGGCGACACCAAGATTGAAAGAAGTCTTAGAGAACGAGGGAATACAAAGTGAAAAGGTAGAAGTAACAGGTATTCCGATTCGTCATCAGTTCGAAGTAGAGATGGAGAAGGAAGCAATCTACAAAAAGTACGGACTGTCACCAGAGAAAAAAATACTTCTTATTGTTGCAGGGGCACATGGCGTATTGAAAAACGTCGGGCAGCTATGTGAATCATTTGGCGTGCATGAAGACTTACAAATTGTTGTTGTATGTGGAAATAATGAAGAACTGAAGAATGAGTTAGATGCACTTGAGCCGTCAGCGACTCGCAATATGACGACGCTAGGGTATGTTGAGCGAATCGATGAATTATTCCGTATTACAGACTGCATGATTACGAAGCCAGGTGGTATTACATTATCTGAAGCGGCTGCATTGCAAGTTCCTGTTATTCTGTATCGTCCGGTACCGGGGCAGGAAAATGAAAATGCGATCTTCTTCCAGGAGAATGGTGCAGCGCTTGTCATTCGTAAGCATGAAGAAGTATATGAAAGAACGCTATCGTTATTACAAGATGACTATCGTTTATTACAGATGAAGAAAGCAATGGGAGTGATTTCTCAACCGAAGTCAGCCGATCATATTGTATCAACCATTACACATACGAAAAAAGAACAAAAAATATATCAAAATTATTCGGTTGTTCGATAAATAGTATATGGGAAATTCTATATAATTATCCACATGTGTATAATTATATAGAATTTTTTGGTTATATACACAAATATATCCACGGTATACACAGATAGTGTATATGTTTATCCACAAAATAAGGATAATTCAGTTAATTAAATGTGTGTATGATTAGAATTTTCTAAAAAGTTATCCGCAGCATTTCTGTATATGTGGATAACTTTTTACTTTTTTATCCACATGATGATAGAAGGTGAATGTATAGACACATTCACCTTCTGTTGTTAAAGAGAAGCATATTCTAAAATAGGGTATCCTTGAATCCGGCCGCTCGGTCTGCTTGCTTGAATTCACGTTTGTATAGTACTTCTTGCGTGCTAGATAAAAAGCGCTTTCCTTTTTCTTTCTTTTTCTTCTTTTCCATATGTAGGTCACCTCATTTTAGATAAGATTCGTTACTAGCCTAACCAAGGGTAACTTTATGTATACGAAAAAATGGAAATAAAAAAAGCACGAGGCTCCTAATTTGGAAACCGCATGCTACTTTATGCTTCTTTTAAGTGTGTATCTTCTACAAACGTAATTCCTTCGCGCATCGTATACAACGTATATTGATCTTTCGAAATTTCGTATAGGTCGTAAATATCGTCATCTTTGTTTAATTCGTTATAAATATGTGCACGCGTTTCATTCGCTTTTGTCACATATGGCAGTTTTTCTGCAGCTTTAATAGAGCGAATATTCAATTTACGAATTCTCATCAAAATAGTCTGAATATTCAGTTCGTAAAAAAGCTCATGAAAAAAAGCATCTTTCGCAGGTTTATTATAACCAAGTCCATGATAAGGCTTTCCTAGCCATGTACCTAGGAATCCTGCACCATCTTCTATATCAAACAAGTTAATCGTACCGATAGGAGTACCCCATTCATCTAAAATAGTACGAGAAATAAGCTCGCCGCTTTCTTCTGCTTCGATTGTTTGTTTTGTTAAAAACAGGAATTCTTCATACGAATGGGCCTTATAACGTACAAAAGGGAAGACGTCTGGATGCACCATTAGTTCATAGAGAGTTTGACAGTCCTGTAGGTCGCGTTTTTTTAACATTTTATAAGCCTCCTTTGACAAATAGAGGGCAGTAAAATAGAAACCACCCTCGAAATTTAATTATTCTCATAAGAAAATTTCGGGGTGGGAATCGAACCCACTAGGACCAATATCTCTATTGGTGGCGCACCATTTGCCTTCCCCTAGTGTTATATAGTTTTGATTAATAGAAATAGTAACTTTATGCTACATTACGTATAATATAGTAAAATAGAGAAAAAGGGAATAAGAAATTTACACATTTTTGAACACAATTTTTCCCTCTACCATCGTAAGTAGTGGTTTCGCTAGAAAATAAAAGGGATGATAGGACCAAACAGCAAGATCTGCTTGCTTTCCGACCTCTAAGCTGCCGACAAGATGGTCAATATTTAAGTTACGGGCAGGGAGGATTGTAATACCTTCTAATGCTTTTTGTTCTTCTAAACCTTCACGCATGGCAATGGCTGCACATACATTTAAATATTGGATTGGTGTATAGGGGTGATCGGTTGTGATGGATACTTCGACACCTGCTTTTGTGAGAATATCATATGTCTTCCATGTTTTGTGCCGTAATTCTACTTTGGAACGTCTTGTTAGTGTTGGGCCTACGCATACTTTTAATCCTCGATCTTGCAAGACATCTGCAATTAAATGCCCTTCTGTACAATGTTCAATACGCAAATCCAAATTAAATTCATCTGCGAAGCGCATCGCAGACATAATATCATCCGCACGGTGGGCATGAATGCGCACCGGTATTTCTCGTTTAAGTGCTTTAATAATTGGCTGCATACGAAAAGAATCAGGGTTATCACAGTGAATGGCACGGTAAAATGTTTCGCGTAATAGCCCCATGATACCCATACGTGTAATAGAGCTATTTTTTCCTTTACTGTGAATGCTTTTTGGATTTTCCCCAAGGGCGATCTTTAAACCCGCGGGTTCTTTTAGTAACATCTTTTCGATATTGTTTCCGTGTGTTTTCACAATACATGTTGTTCCACCAATGACGTTGGCGCTTCCAGGCATAATGTGGACGGTCGTAATGCCGCTTTGCAGGGCATCACGAAACGAACTATCTAGAGGTAGAATGCCATCAAGTGAGCGCACATGGGGTGTGCTAATGTCGATGGTTTCATTTGCATCATTGCCAGCCCAGCCAGTACCTTCATCGTATAGCCCTACGTGTGTGTGTACATCAATGAAGCCAGGGAAGATATATTTTCCCGTACAATCAATGACTTGTGTATCTCCAGAAAGTTGCGTGTATTTTCCAATGAATGCAATTTTCTCATCCATAATTAATAAATCGCTGTTGTATATGCATTTAGATGTAATAGGGTAGATCGTCGCATTTTTCAAAAGTATTTTCATGTACAATTATTAACCTCTCTACTCTAATAAGTGTTGCAGTGCATCTTTCACATGGGGGTATTGAAATGTAAATCCATGCGTAAGAGCTTTCTTCGGAAGCACTTTTTGACCATCTATTACAAGTGTGCTCATCTCACCAAGAAGCAATTGGAGACAAGCTCGTGGTACTGGTAACCAGTGTGGTCGGCTAAGAACTGCTCCAATCGATTGGCCTACTTGCTTCATCGTTGCAGGATAAGGCGCCGTTACATTTAAAGGACCTTCTATCTTCTCGTGATCCATTGCATAGAGAAGGAGATTTACTGCATCGTTAATATGAATCCAAGAGACCCATTGTTTTCCAGAACCAATTGTTCCTCCGACAAAGAATCGATATGGTAAAACAATTCGAGGAAGCGCTCCCTCATCCCTGCCAAAAATAACACCAAAACGTGCAAAAACAGTACGAATACCCATCTTCTTCACTTTAGTGGCTTCTTTCTCCCAAGCCACGACGGTGCGCGCTAAGAAATCGTGCCCACTTACGTCTGTATCTTCAGTAAATGTATGCGTTAGCGATGTCCCGTAAAAACCAACTGCGCTAGCATTGATAAAGACATCTGGTTTTGTCTCTGCTTTTTCAACGAATGAAACGAGTTGTTGCGTTGTTTGGAGACGACTAGAAAGAATGCGAGCTTTCTTTGCTTCTGTCCATCTTCCTTCGTTTAAAGGGTCTCCTGCTACGTTCACGACAACATGAATAGTAGATAAGGTGTGTAGTTCCTCCCACTGGATATAGTGAACATTTGTATGGGCTTCTTTCGAAGATTTATTACGCGTCAAAATGTAAATGGTATGGTTTTCTTTTAATAGTGCGTTCGTTAGATGCTTCCCAACAAATCCGGTTCCTCCAGCAAGTAGGACATTCATGAGATTCCCTCCCTTAATAGTATATATATGAAATAATGGCGTATTTGGGCCCAGATAAATTGTAAAATAACGATGAATTTTTTGTGTTACAATACATTCAGAGGTGATTCGGTATGATAATTACGAAGATAGAAGTACAACAAAAGAATAAAGAGCGCTTCAATATTTACGTCAATAGAGGGAGCGGAGAAGAGTACGGATTTAGCATCGATCAAAATACCCTTATCGAATATAACTTGAAGTCAGGGATGGAATTAGATGAATTAGCGATTACAGAAGTTTTTTTCTTTGAAGAAAAGAGATCTGCATATTTGAAAGCCATTAACTATTTGTCATACGGCATGCGTACGGAAAAAGAAGTGTATGACTATTTACTAAAGAAAGAAATACCTCAAGAAGTAATTCGAGAGGTTATTCAAACACTACTCGAACAACGTTATTTAAATGATGTGGAATATGCAAAAGCATACGTCCAAACGCATAGTCACGTTTCTGCAAAAGGCCCTCACGTTATTGCTAGGACCCTACGTACAAAAGGGATTGGCGCTGAAACAGTTACTGCTATTTTACATGAATATTCTGACGATAAGCAAGTTGAAAATGCAGTAAAACTATGTCAGAAGAAATTGAAGTCCTACGCAAAGTTATCCTTAAAAGAGAAGAAGCAAAAGCTAGAAATAATGTTACGTACGAAAGGATATCCGTACAGTGTTAGTAGTGCAGCATTAGAAGAGCTAGAGTGGACGGATGATGAAGATGAACAACATGAGGCGCTTCTCTATCAAGCGAGAAAATACCATCAGAAATATCGAAAGTTTGAAGGATATGTGTATGAGAACAAGATGAAACAAGCGTTGTACCGAAAAGGATTTACAATTGAAATGATTGATAGCATATTAGAGGAACTACGGGAGGAAGAAGAATGATGTCTTCCTTTTTTTCATGCGTCAAAGTAACGGACTATTTAGAAAGTATAGTATACTAGTATCGATATAAATAGGATGAGGGTGAAGAGGGATGACGAAGCGTTTCAGTCAAATGACGAGGGAAGAATTGCAGCAAGAAATTATGAAGATGAAGCAAGAAGCCCGAAAAATCGGTGCAAAGCAAATGTACAATGAATACGAAGTACTTTGCCGCAAAATTACGATGGCACAGTCTTATTTATTAGATCCGAATAACTTTCCAATAAACGAAACGTATGAATTAATTGATGTACCAAATGCACGTTTCGTCCTTCAATATATGAACGGTATTTTTGGATGGGGGCACCTAGAAGGGAAAGAGGAAGAAATAGGTATTCCAATTGCATTACTGAAGAGGATTCGATAGAGGCACATATCTATTTCATCATAATTAATAAGCGACGTGTACCATACACGTCGCTTATTTGTCTGTATTAAAACTGTCGTTTTTTCGCTTCTGTCGCTAAAATAATCAAGCTTTGTGTTTGCATTGTTTGTCCATTTACTTGTGCTTTTGCGTGTTTCGGGTTAGCCCATGTTGATTCAAATGGACTAGAGTGAGCGTTAAACTTTTGCTTTTTCTTGTAGCTCATGCGATTCCCTCCACTTATTCACGATTAGTTTTCTTCTGAAGAAGCATGCATACGTTCTTGTGGATGTGTATTAATTGTTCCATCGGCGCGTTTAGAAGCAAAGCGATCTTTTGCTTTTGGATCGCCATCAAACTTATTGTTGTGTTTCTGCTTAGAGTACATTTCGCTCTTTTTCAAAAGGGCTCCCCCTTTACATGTGTAAGTGATATTCTTATAATGAAATATCCTTTATATATTTTGTCACGACACATCATAATATGTAGGAGAAAATATTCCTTTTGAGGTGGTCTTTAGATGAACGATATTATTGAGCGTTTAACGCAACAATTATTAGAAGAGAATAATCAACTTGCGGCTGGGCAAGCACGTACATGGGTTGAGTTATTATGGGAAGACTTTGAGAGTACATATGCTAAGGTAGGAAAATACCGTGGACAAGAAATGACGGAACAAGTTGTCATGCAATATATCCGTAACCATGGGAAACATTTACATGAAATTATTGCGACGAATCCAAAGTATAAGCACTTAATAAATAATGATGACTATCGTAAGCATTAAAAGGTATCCTTAATGGATACCTTTTAATTTGGTTTATCACCATAATATGTGGTTAGTTTGTTGGAAATGAAGGATGTTTCATTCACCTTACTGCGATAAGAGATTTCTACGCAAAGTTTCAACTTAGGGTACGTATCTATATAGTTGGTGATGAATCTTTAATTTGCTGCTAAATCAAGCTTCTTCTTTAATTTCTCTTCGCTAAAAATCCATCCTGTATACGAGTTTAATGTACGTAATTCTTTATCAAGGTGGACAATTGCAACGAACGGATAGTGACTATCTTTCGTTCGGTAGCGTAAATCAATAAAGCGAACTTCATACGAATCATCATACTCAAAAATATCCCAGCGATATACCGGTGAAAAGGATAAAAAAGCAGCGATATTTTCATCTTTTCGTGCCGCGTGGATAATATCGTTATTTGGAATAGGGACACGTTCGAACGTGTCTAACAGAATTAATTTTTTTCGAACGGATTTGCCAACATAGTAGTGAGATTTACTCACAATTGCTATGTGATACTGACGTAGCGAAATTGCGGGTGATACAGAGATATGTTCCACATTCGGAAATTTCGCATGGATGCGTGCGACGAGTCGTTGTTTTTGAAAAATACGAATGATATAGTAAGCTATTGTAAGTATATATGCTGTGAGAGCAATAGGACCGACGTTTACTCGAAAGAGAATGAAGGCACTAGCAACAGCGTGAATGGAAAAGATAATTGGATCAAATGTATTAATGACGCCTAGCGCAATCCATTTGTTTGAGAATGGTCGTAATGCTTGTGTTCCGTAAGCGTTGAATATATCGACAACGACGTGAAGAACAACTGCTAGTAATGTCCATAGCCATAAATGAAGAAATGGCATTGTTGGGAAGAAAAAAGCAACAAGTAAGGAAACAAGAATGGACCATGAGAGAACAGCTGGAATGGAATGGGTAATTCCTCGATGGTTGCGAATATATTTAGCGTTATTTTGTAATTTCAAAATGGTATCAATATCAGGAACTTGAGAAGCGACGATGGCCGCAATCATGATTCCTTGTACGGAAGTTGGACTCGCTGCAATGGCAGGATCAAGTGTGGCAACTCCGCCAATGGTGACACCCATAACAAAATGAGTGGCTGTGTCCATATAAGACAAACCTCCTTCTTAACAAATAGTTACTTATATTTATATCCAAAAAGAACAAGTCTAATTGTAGAAATAGAAACTTTGTTGCAACGTCAACGCAAAAAGAAATAAAAGGGGCATTTATACATGAAAGAAGCAAATCAATTAGTTGAAAACTTTCAGAGCGAAGCGTTCTGCGATGATTTAATCACATGGTACAGGAAAGAAAAGCGTGATTTACCGTGGCGCTTAAATCAAGATCCTTATCGCATATGGGTATCAGAAATCATGCTTCAACAAACAAAAGTAGATACGGTTATCCCATATTATGAACGATTCATGGATAAATTTCCATCCCTGAAGGATTTTGCACATGCAGATGAAGAAAGTGTGTTAAAAGCCTGGGAGGGACTAGGGTATTATTCTCGGGTTCGTAATTTACATAGTGCGGTGAAAGAAGTAGAAGAAAAGTACGACGGGAATGTACCGTCGACGAAAGAGGAAGTCTCTTCATTAAAAGGTGTTGGGCCATATACGACAGGTGCCATCTTGAGTATTGCATTCGATAAGCCTGAACCAGCGGTAGACGGGAATGTAATGCGTGTGATGTCGCGTGTTCTGTCTAGTTGGGAGGATATCGCAAAACCAAAGACACGTAAGTTGTTTGAAGAAGTGATTTACAAAGTTATTTCAAAAGAAGACCCATCTTCTTTTAACCAAGGGTTAATGGAATTAGGTGCACTTATTTGTACGCCAACGAGCCCGTCTTGCCTGCTGTGTCCAGTGCAGAAACATTGTCGTGCGTTTGAAGAAGGTGTACAAAAAGAACTACCGGTGAAGAGCAAGAAAACACCACCACGATATGTTCCAATGGTAGCAGGATTCTTTACGACAGAGAAAGATACATTGTTGATTCATAAGCGTGCAGATCAAGGTTTGCTTGCGAAGTTATGGGAATTTCCAAACGTAGAGGTTTCAGAGAACGGTGGACGTAAGGAAGAGCAATTAGCGATGTATATGAAAGAAACATATGGGTTAGATGTGGCTATTGATGAATACGTCGTAAATATTCAACATGTGTTCTCCCATCTCGTTTGGGATATTACGGTATACCGTGGAAGAGTCATTGGACACGTTGAAGAGAAACGAGATGTTGTCTGTGTGACGAAAGAGGAAACAGAGCATTATGCGTTCCCAGTGTCGCATCAAAAAATATACAAAGAGTGTACGGGGTTAAAAAAGAAGTAGGGAGTGAGCCTACTTCTTTTTAGTCGTGTTGGACATGTATACTGTTCGCCAACGGTTCTTCTAGATGCATTAATCCACCACGTGCCTCAATTTCTTCGACAATTTCCCGGTGAATAACATGTCCTTCGACGTTTAAATAAGGCATGATTTGTTGAAGGGAGTGATGAAAGAAAGTGAGTTCATCTTCACGCCATTTACTCTTTGGCATCATGGATAATTCAGTCATATCTCTTCCTACGTACATAATGTGCCTCCTTATACAGATTTTCACCCTAGTATGTGATTCCTTCAGGTCTTTCATGCATAGAAAATAATAGGATAATTTCATAAAAGCTGGGGAACATAATTTGCATGGAGGTGAGGACACATGACGAAAGATCGTAAAAAGGCAAATGTGTTATCAGGGGCTAGTGTTCAAAAAGTAAACAAACAGAACCAAGACTTTGATACAGAGTTTTCAAGTGAATTTGATGTACAAGTTGGGAATCTCCAACCACAAAACGAAAACCATGCAGGAAGTTTTGTACAACAATCGTATGAACAATAAGTTTCTGTAACTCCTCCACATATCGAATAGGGGGAGTTTTTTTCTTTTTGACATATAGTTACAATACTTGTCAAAGGGGAAGTGTTCTTTATAACGAATTTACTTATAGAGTAGAGAAAGTAAAACGTAGTGAAAGGAGCACCATTGCATGGAAAGATTTAATGAACTAGTAGGAGAACAACTGAAAATTATGGATCGTCTTTTATATATACAAGCAAAGATTGAACGTTATCAGGAGCAGGAAAGAGAATGGCAAGTAGCGAAAGAAGGAGAGAAGGTAGAACTTGTTCAACAGAAGTTAGCTGCAATGAAGAATGAGTTAAAGAGGATGCAGCAACAATTTGAAGCACAGACAAAGGAAGTAATCATGTCTTTTAATGAAGACATGGCGAAAGAGATTCATGTGTGAGAGGGAGTACAGGGAAAGCAGTCTATCGTATTCTTTTACTTATTGCTTGTTTGAATCTCATTGATATGGCTTGTACCTTTTATTTTTTAGTAAATGGCATTGTAGAAGAAGCGAATCCGCTTATGCGTGTTGCATGGGAGTATAGCCCAGCTTTCTTTCTTGGGGTGAAGTTACTTGGATCACTTTTATGTATCGTTATTGGAAAATACATAGCGAGGATGGAGAGGGTTCATCGAATAGTACGTGTATTAAGCATTGGGGCTGTAGGAATTTATAGCTTCATTCTTGTTCTGCATGTATATGTATTTGTAATGATATAATCGTATTAGGTTGGTAATATAGGAATGTTCTTCTATTTTTATTGTGTACTTTTGTTTAAAAACAAGGTATTAATCGTTATAATAGAAGAAATAGGACTATTTTTCATTTGAAAATGAAGAAGTACAGAAAGAAAAGAAGCGTCCAAACGAAAGAAGGGAGAATGAATGAGTTTTCCACAACCAGGAGAGAAAATACAAATACATAGTTACAAACATAATGGCGCAATCCATCGTGTTTGGGAGGAAACAAAGGTCTTGAAGGGGACGCAAAATTCGCTTATTGGCGGAAATGATCGGACACTTGTTATCGAATCAGATGGGAGAACATGGATTACACGCGAACCAGCTATTTGTTACTTTGATGCGAATAATTGGTTCAATGTAATTGGCATGCTTCGTCAAGATGGGATACATTATTATTGTAATATTAGTTCTCCTTTTATTTTTGAGGATGGTGCGCTTAAGTACATCGATTATGATTTAGATATTAAGGTGTATCCAGATATGACCTATACGTTATTAGATGAAGAAGAGTACGAAAGACACCGTGTGTTGATGGATTATCCGAAAGAATTAGACGTGATTTTAAAGCGAAATGTCGATACGTTAATTCAGTGGATTCATCAGCGGAAGGGTCCATTCGCACCGGACTTTATTGATACGTGGTATGAGCGTTTCTTGACCTATAGAGATTAAACGGAAAGAGTCTGTTGATTCGATATTCAACAGGCCTTTTCTTCTTTTTTTGAAGAGGATAGAAATCCCCATGTACGCTAACTAGGATGAAGCTGTTTGAGAAAGAATAGAACATATACGGGGGTGATAGGATGGATAGTATAAAACGCTATTTACGATTCGTGAAGCCATACAAGCTTCATATCGTTATTACAATTTTGATTGGAATTATTAAGTTCTCCATTCCACTTCTAATGCCGATGTTACTGAAATATGTTATTGATGATGTAATTGGTGGTACAGGTACGGTGGATGAGAAGACGAAGTTATTATTGATGGTCATGGCAGGTATTTTCTTTATCTTCGTATTCGTTCGTCCACCAATTGAATATTTCCGTCAATATTTTGCTCAGTGGATCGGTAGCAACGTGCTATACGATATTCGAAATCATGTTTTTGGCCACCTTCAAAAGTTAAGCTTGAAGTATTATGCAAATAATCGAACAGGAGAGGTTATTTCAAGGGTCATTAATGATGTCGAGCAAACGAAAGATTTCGTTATTACTGGATTGATGAATGTATGGCTTGATATGATTACCGTTATTATTGCGGTTACGATTATGATGACGATGGACGTAGAATTGACATTTGTATCATTACTTATTTTGCCATTATACATGATTGCAGTGAGATATTTATTTGGTAACTTGCGTAAGTTAACACGTAATCGTTCACAAGCGTTGGCAATGTTACAAGGATTTTTACATGAGCGTGTGCAAGGAATTCAGGTTACACGAAGCTTTGCATTAGAGGAATATGAGCAGAATCAATTTGCGGAGAAAAACGGTGTGTTCTTAGACCGGGCGCTGAAGCATACACGTTGGAATGCACGAACATTCTCGGTGATTAACACGTTAACGGATATAGGTCCATTACTTGTAATTACCTATGCAGGATATGAAGTTATTCAAGGGAATTTAACGTTAGGAACGATGGTAGCATTCGTTGGTTATATCGACCGACTGTATGATCCATTAAGACGACTAGCAAATTCATCAACGACGTTAACACAGTCACTAGCTTCAATGGACCGTGTATTTGAACTACTCGATGAAAAATACGATATTGTAAATAAAGAGAACGCAACTACGATTGAGAAGATGAAAGGCGATATACGTTTTCGAGGCGTATCATTCCGCTATAATGAAACAGAGGCGGATGTCTTAAAAAGTGTTAACTGTCATATTCGTGCGGGAGAAAATATAGCTTTAGTCGGTTTAAGTGGAGGCGGAAAATCATCGTTTGTTAGTTTGATTCCACGTTTCTATGATGTAACGGAAGGTAGTATTGAAATAGATAGCGAGGATATTCGGGATTACGATTTGTATAGCTTACGTCAAAATATCGGGATTGTGTTACAGGATAACATTTTGTTTAGCGATACTATTTACTCGAATATTTTATATGGAAATCCAGAGGCGACAGAAGAAGAAGTTATCCAAGCTGCTAAAGAGGCAAATGCGCACGAGTTTATCACAAGCTTACCAAATGGATACTATACGTTGGTAGGGGAGCGTGGAGTCAAGCTTTCAGGTGGACAGAGACAGCGTATTGCTATTGCGCGTGTCTTCTTGAAGAATCCATCTCTTCTTTTATTAGATGAAGCAACATCTGCACTGGATCTAGAAAATGAAAACTATATTCAAGCGTCATTACAAGAGTTAGCGAGAAATCGTACGACAATTACAATTGCGCACCGTTTATCAACCATTACACATGTAGACCGTATTTTCTTCATGAAAAACGGTGATATTGTGGAAGTAGGTTCGCATGAAGAATTACTAGCGAAGCAGGGCCATTACTATAATTTATACAATATTCAGCGGCTAGAATATGCAAAAGAACATTAGAATGATTTTCTAATGTTCTTTTTTGTCTTCAATATGCAATTCATTTTCGTCTTTATGGTATTTAAGGAAGCTCTCGACAAGTAAATCTAGATGTTCCAGCTTGTCGCTATAATCTGTAATCGATGAGATGAGCTTCATTAATTGAATCCATCGGCTGTACGATTCCTCGTCGTTTTCTTCTCGACATTCCATGAATTTCGACATAAGTAGTAACTTGTTCTTTTTGACTTCTTCTAATACATTGGATGGCGTTTGATTCTTTACTTTTCCGATGCATTTTAAAAGAATTTGTTCATGATACGTTACTAAACAATCGAGTTCGTTCTTAATCATCTCTTGAAGATCTTCTGGTACGTGATGTAACTGATTCTCAAGGCGATTTAAGTATTTCAACGTTTCGAAAGAGCGATTTGTTGTGGAAATCATTTGGCGGAAGAGGACGAGCTTACGTGCCTTCGCCGTGTTTGACCTGCGGAAATAGCTTCGTTCTTCTTTATACAACAAATAGAAATAACGTAATTTAATGTGATCTTCTTTTAACTTTGTAATTTCTTCCTTTAACGCAGTGTGATCAGAGGCTTGACGGATACTAAGACGAATCCACTTAATAATTTCTTCCGTATTCTCTGCGATATTGTGATACAATTTCGTTTCGTATTTAGGCGGAAGAAAAATAATATTTAAGATAGATGCGCATATAAGACCAACCATAATTGTCGCAAAGCGAAGCAGAGCGAATTGTAGGAAGTCTTCTCCAGCGTACTCCATAATAGAAATAATCGTCACAAGCGCAATAGCTACGTCTGCACCCATATGGAATCTTAGTGCAAGGGCAATAACAACGACGCATGTTAAGCCAATAATGACCGGACTATTTCCAAATGTTAAGGTAAAAATAACCGCGAACACCGCTCCTAAGACATTTGCTTGAAATTGTTCCAAGATTGTTTGGTAGGAACGATAGACAGAAGGTTGCAAGGCAAATACTGCCGAAATTCCAGCAAATACAGGAGAAGGTAAGTTAAAAAGAGATGCAATGTATATTGCTAATGTAATAGCAATCCCTGTTTTGATGATGCGAGCACCAAGTTTCATGAAAATGCAAGTTCCTTTCCTTATATTGATGTTGACATCAATAATAGTATAAACAATAAGATACTATACAATTATTAAAGTCGTTCTGCAAGAGGAAAGTGGCACAAAAAGTGAAAACTTTTAAACAAAATAAAAGCGGGATGCCCCCGCTTTTATTGGTTGGTTACTCTGTTGAAACAGATGGATCTGCTTGTTCTTTCACTGGCGATAACTCAATAAAGTGAGTTGCAGCATCTTGTAAGAGCACCGCAATCTTCTCTGCTTCTTCGTGCTGGGCGTGTTGTATTAACGTGTTATGGTAGCGTGATAGTAACTCGGTTACATCTTCCATCCCTTTTTGTGATAAGGAATTAATCGCTACTTTTGCGCCTTTTGCAATACGGCGCTTTATGGCATCAATCGTTAAGCCCATTTCTGGTTGGTGACGTACGTATACGACACCACCTGTCATCCCTGCACACATCCATGGACCAGGATCACCAAGGACGATAGCGCGTCCGTTCGTCATGTATTCGAATGCAAACCCTTTAATATTCGCATGTACACCAATATTTCCGTGTTCCATCTCTGGGATTGGTGTTGTAATGCTACCACCAATTAACATATCTGCCCCAGACAGACGAATACCAGCTCTTGCATCTGCGTTTCCTTGGACGACTAAATATCCACGTTGTGCCCCGTAGCCAAATCCTTTGCCGACGGACCCACTGTAATAATTCCCGTCTTTTCCTTTTGATTTCAATACGTAAATGTTGCTACCAGCTGCGGTTTTTCCAACACCATCTTGTGCCCCTCCATTTACATGTATATGGACATGCTCACTCGTATATGCTCCTAGTCCGTTTCCAGGGACTGATCCATTTGCGTAATGGAGTGTCGTTGGGATTGTTTGGACATTTCCATGTTGTTTCTCCTTCGTTTGGAAGCATGCGACACGGCTGCCTAAGTTACGCTGTGTTGGTCCAACTTGTTCGTACGTTCTAGAATGACGTAATTGCTCTACATCAAAGTCTAACGATTCAGCTGGAATATTTGCTTGCTGTTCATAAGATGTATGTTGCTCGGAGTGAACTGCTAGCGTATCTAGCAGTGGTGCTAGATTTAGTTGATTTACTCCGCTCGTTTGTACTAATAAATCAGAACGTCCAACGAGTTGTTGGGCATCTGTATATCCAAGTGAAGCAGTTAATTTTTTTAATTCTTCCCCAAAAGCAGTGAACAAGTTCATTAGTCCTTGAATGGCATTTGTATAATCACGTGGTACAAAACGGCGTAGACCGTGTTCTTTTGCTTGTGCCTCACTTTCGATTTGTGTTGCGATTCCAACGTGACACGTATCTAAATGGCAACCACGACATGTTGTACAGCCAATTGCAATCATCGATAATGTACCGAAGCCAATACGGTTTGCACCGAGTAACATAAGACGCATTGTATCTAGTGCACTTCTGACACCACCATCTGCCCAGATTTCTACTTGCTCACGCATACCAGCTTCAAGTAGCGCATTGTGTGCAGCTTTTACACCGATTTCAACAGGTAAACCAACGTGAGAGAGAGCATGGATACGAGCAGCACCCGTTCCACCATCGAATCCACTAATGTTAATGAAATCTGCTCCAGCTTTCGCGATACCAACAGCAATTGTGCCGATATTCGGTACAACAGGAACTTTTACGGCTACTTTTGCTTTGTCGTTTGCTGTCTTTAATTCACTAATCATTTGTGCCAAATCTTCAATCGAATAAATATCATGGTTATTTGACGGTGAGATTAAGTCAGATCCTTTCGTTGCATTACGTGCTTCGGCGATTTTTTCCGTTACTTTTGAACCTGGTAAGTGACCACCTTCACCAGGTTTTGCGCCTTGCCCAATTTTGATTTCTAAAAGGTTAGAGGAGTTAAGCAAGTCTGCATTTACTCCGAAACGTCCAGATGCAATTTGTTGACCGCGAGTATTTGGGTACTTGCCGATCATATCTTTAATTTCGCCGCCTTCACCATTTAAGCTAATCATATTCAATTGATCTGCTGCTTCTGCATAAGCGCGGAAAGCTACTTCATTTTGCGAACCAAATGACATCGAGCTGATGATAAATGGTAGGTCGTGTGTGCCAACAGAAAGCGACACAGATGTAGAATCTGCTTGTTTGTTGGCAGGTTGTATATTCGTTAAGTGGCGAATGCTAATTGGTGTTGCTTCTTCTATTTCTTGTAGTTTCTGTCTGTAATCGTCATATGCACCACTTCTTGCGACTTCTCCAATAGCTTTCCAGACACGAGGGAAGATATGGAACGTTTTACGCATTCTTGTTTTTTCATTATGGTAATCTTCTTGGCGTTTTCGTGCATCTTCTTTCATACTAGCAAAATCATAAGCTAGTGAATTAGAGCCTAAGAAGTTTGGTACGTTCAGTGTGTTTGCTATGTCATTGTGTAATCCAATCGCAGAGAATAAGCGACCGTATCCACGTAACTCATGGATACCAATAGTAGAGATGACTTTTTCTAACCCTTTCGTTAATGCACTATATAAATTAGATGTTGGTGTATATTCTTCTTCGTATACCGTTGCAAACATTAAGTATGGACTAATCGCATCTGCTCCTAAGCCAAAAGCGGTAATAAAATCGTGTAAAGAACGAATTGCGCCAGAACGGAGGAGTAGAGAACAATGACGACGAAGTTGATTCTCTACTAAAGCATCATTTAAGGAAGCAACAATAAGATGTGGATCGAACCATAAATGATCCTCATTGTGTGCTTTTTTATCATCGAGTACAAGTAAATGTGCTCCGTTTTGTACCGCAGTAATTGCTTCTTTCGTAAGGCGTTGTATCGCTTCTTCAATCGATTCGTTTGGAGAGAAGGTTGCAGATAAAACATAACCTGCTTGTTTCTCTTCAAATAGTCCAAGTAATTGCTCATAAGAAGCGGTTGTTTGTTCGTTTGCAAGTTGGTAGCCATGTTTTCCTTCTACTAGAATTGGAGAAGGGAGTTCGACTATTAACTCTTTTGATTGCTTTGTGTATAGGGACGGACGTTTTCCAATGATAACGCGTGTCGAGAAGTGTTCTACCTCACGATCTCGGTCAATGGCAGGGTTTGTTACAACCGCAACGCTTTCTTTTAAGAAATCAGCAATGTTACGACGTTCTGGATCTAATGCTGCAAGCGGTGCATCGTGTCCAAGGGAGCGAATTGGCTCAACTCCTTTTTCCGCCATTTGTTCAAGTAATTGAATGTGTTCTCTATCCCATCCGAATGCTGCATATTGGAATGTTTCTACTTTCTCGTTTGAGTGATACATTGTTGGTTCTCCGTAAGCAGGTAATGTGAGGTTTTGGTGATACTCGTCAATTACTAGCCGGTTACTGAGACGTGCTTGCACTTCTTTTTGAAATGTTTCATATGAATAAAGGAGCATCATCCCATTTGGTGCCCATTTCAAACCGACTTTTTCACCTGGAGCAAGTGTCTTTGGCTCTGCTACATATTCACTTGGTAAAACAACACCTTGTTCGGAAGCGAAAATATATGAACTCTCTGTTTCAAGCTTCCAAAGGGGACGTAATCCAAGGGAATCTACACTAAATACCGCTTCGTCTTTATGACGAGAGATAATGCCAGCAGGACCTTGAGCGAAATGTCCCCATGCTTCTCGGATATATGTGTATACATCTTGTTTTGCTGTTTCGTATGCTTTTATCTCATTCACAATTGGTGGGAAAAGTATTTCCAATGCCTCAAATAACGAGTATGAATGTTTAGATAGAAGTGTGTCGATTACTCGGTTTAAATCTTGTGAATCACTTCCGCCGTTTGTGAGTGGAACGTTTAACATTTCTGCTTGATCTCGTAACGTAGAAATGGTATTAATTTCCCCGTTATGTCCAAGGATACTAAATGGTTGTACACGGAAAAAGGTCGACAGTGTATTTGTTGAATAACGATTATGCCCAAGTGTCATCGTGGAAGCAATTAATGGATTGGATAAATCAGTGTAATAGTTTACGAGTGTGTCGCCGGCTCCCATTACTTTGTATACAACATGATGTGTACTTAAGGAAGCGACATGAATATCATCACTTTGTTCAAATGAGATTGTTAAGTCGAATAAGGTAGCGTCTAAATTAGCTGTTGGATTTTCTGGGATGAAAGCAATTTGCCAAAAGATTGGTTCTTCAACCTTTCCTAACGGTCCAAGTGCATCTGTCTGTGTGACAGCTTGTGTTTCATATAAGAAGTGGAATCCTTGATCTGTAATTTGTTGTTTCATCTGCTGCTGTAGCGTAACTACATCTGTGTGTCGCTTAATGAAGATGTGGCCAACAACGAAATCTTCACGATGAAGGAGGTTAGTATCAATATTTGCCCGTTGTAACTTTTCTTGCCACAGTGCTTTTGGAAGGTCCATATGAATCCCAACACCATCACCTTCTCCGTTAATAAATCCGGCACGGTGATTCATTGTAATAAGCGCATCTATACACAGGTCGATATTCGCTTTTGTTGGAATTCGTTTTTTCTCCATAACAGATACGACTCCGCAAGCATCATGCTCGTGTAAGTGATAGTGTTGGAAGGAAGCTGGGTTATGTAACCCATATAGAGATTTTTTTCTCATGTTAACACCTGCTTTCTCTTATTTTTATAAATAAAAATGATTAAATATTAATTTGTGGTTTTGAAAAATAAACTAGGGAGCATCGCCCCCTAGCCTGTTTTTTCTTCTTTAAAATGACATTAGTTGTTGTCAAAGAAATCATTGGGTGTAAGGCACAATAGTATGATTATTCATTCGAGATTGTGCGCATTGTATGCAGTTGTATTGCAATATAGAAAGTGTCCCTCTTCACTTTCTGCAAAACGATACAAATTACGAGCGTTCTTGCGTATCTATTTCTCTATTTTAATATCAACTTTAAAGAAAAACAATTATTTATTTTCAGTTTTTTCAGAAAACTGAAAGTGGATATCAAGAAAAAACGCCTTATCGTCAAGGGAAAAGGCGTTTTTATCGAGATAATAATTTTTAGAAATTGTATATTTCTTTTAATGATTTGAAGGCGAAATCAACCGCTTCAATTGTTTCGGCAATATCTTCTTTCGTATGTTCTGTTGTTAAGAACCATGCTTCATATTTAGAAGGAGCTAAATTAACACCTTGTGATAGCATTAGTTTGAAGAATTTGCCGAACATTTCTCCATCTGTATTTTCCGCTTGTTCATAGTTTGTTACGGTTTCGGTTGTGAAGTAAATAGTTAAGGCACCTTTTAGACGATTAATGGTAATTGGTGCACTGTATTTATCTGCGCAAGCACGAATACCCTTTTCAAGAAGTGAACCTAGCTCGTCTAGTTGCTCATACACACCATCTTGTTTTAGTACTTCTAAGCATGCAATACCAGATTGTATGGAAGCAGGGTTACCAGCCATCGTACCAGCTTGGTATGCTGGTCCAAGTGGAGCTACTTGGGCCATAATTTCTTTCTTACCACCGTAGGCACCAATAGGTAGTCCGCCGCCAATGATTTTTCCAAGTGCTGTTAAATCAGGTGTAACGCCAAGTAAGTTTTGAGCGCCTCCGTACATAAAGCGGAAGGCAGTAATTACTTCATCGTAAATAACGAGCGATCCATTTGCGTGTGCAATGTCATTAACAGCTTCTAAGAAACCAGCTTCTGGCATAACGATACCAAAGTTTCCAACGATAGGTTCTACTAGGATGGCAGCTACCTCGTCTTTCCACGTGTCGATTGCTTGTTTGAATGCATCAATATTATTAAATGGAACGGTAATAACTTCTTTTGCGCTATTTTTCGTTACACCTGCGGAGTCAGGTGTTCCAAGTGTTGAGGGACCAGAGCCAGCTGCAACTAATACTAAGTCAAAATGACCGTGGTAGCATCCAGCAAATTTAATGATTTTTTCGCGACCTGTGTAAGCACGAGCAACACGGATAGTGGTCATAACTGCTTCTGTACCAGAGTTTGTGAAGCGCACTTTGTCCATTGAAGGGATGGCTTCTTTTAACATTTTTGCAAATGTTGTTTCATGCTTCGTTGGAGCTCCGTATAAAACGCCGTTTTCAGCTGCTTTCTTAATTGCTTCTGTAATATGTGGATGAGCATGCCCAGTAATGATAGGGCCGTACGCTGCTAAATAGTCGATATATTTGTTACCATCTACATCCCAGAAGTAAGCACCTTGTCCGCGTTCCATTACAACAGGTGCACCGCCGCCAACTCCTTTATATGAACGAGACGGACTATTAACACCACCAACGATATGTTGTAATGCTTCTTCATGTAATTGTTCGGATAATGTATGTTTCACTTTCTTTCCTCCTAAAAAAGTATGTCCTATGTAGAAAGAAGGACGTTACGTATATAGATGTTCGCCATAAGCGGAATGAATGATTCATCTTGCTTTATTGTAGCATGTTTCATGCGGAAAGATGGAATACCATTGTATTTTTCAATCTCTTGTCTCATATGATGGAGTGAGGTGGGTTGGACATGGTGTATGTGTTAATTCTTTCTATTGTAATGGTAGGGATTATCCGTAGCTTGCAACATTTATGGCGTTCTGTTAGAAAAAGAAATTATTTTTTTTCATTTTCTAATTTATTTTTGTTATGCTCTATTTATGCAACGATATTAATTGGCTTCGGTCTTATCTATCTGTCTTTAGAAGTAATCGGGATTGAAGTTCTCCGAGAAAATAATAAGACGCTAGGAGAAACGGGAGGAAGACCGTCAGCTCATTTAATTGAAGTATGTATGTATTTTAGTGCGATTACATTATTATCCGTCGGTTATGGGGATATTGTACCTTATGAAATAGGAAGATGGATTGCGATTGTGGAAGCATTGGTTGGATATACGATGCCAGCAGCATTTGTTGTGCAAACGATGCGAGGTCGTCATCCGAGAAATAGGAGGAAATGAAAAATGGTAGCAGTAGGAACAGTAGCACCACATTTTAATTTACAAGGAAGCAATGGAGAGAATATTTCTCTTACTGACTTCAAAGGAAAGAATGTTGTGTTATATTTTTATCCGAAAGATATGACACCAGGATGTACAACAGAGGCATGTGAATTCCGTGATTTTCATTCAGCATATGAAGAGGCAAATACAGTTATTCTTGGAGTGAGCCCAGATCCATTCGAAAAACATCAAAAATTCATCGAGAAACATGGCCTGCCTTTCTTGTTATTAGTAGACGATAAGCAAGAAGCAGCAAATGCTTACGGTGTATGGAAATTAAAGAAGAACTTTGGGAAGGAGTACATGGGAATTGAGCGCTCGACATTCTTAATTGATGCAGAAGGAAAGCTTGTGCATGAATGGAGAAAAGTACGTGTGAAAGACCATGTAGCAGAAGTACTTCGTTACATTGAAGAAAACATGAAGTAAATAAGTAAAACGTCTATACACAACGAGGGGGTCTCACATATTGTAAGGTAAGGGCATACCTCCTCAGATGATAGCGTGTTGCATGGATGTGCGAGAGAAATCTCGCACTTTTTTTATGATTTAGAAGAAACTTGCATAGATTGTTTATATTTATGTATGTAATAAAAAGGGATTTGTGAAAAGTAACACAATATTCCCTTGAAAAAATAATGAAATACCCATATAGTTAAGTATGTTAATTAAATAATTAGAATAATTAAAATGAATATTTATAACATTTTTAATTATAAAAGTTTTACGTAAAACCTTCCATTTTTAATATTTTCTTAATATAATGAAAAACAGAAGAAATAGAATTTCAAGAAAAAGGAAGGTGCGAAAATGGTTGAAGCAAAGAAAAAAGGATTAGTATTACGCATGTTAGACGGCATCGAACGCGTTGGAAACCGTCTTCCGCATCCAGTGACATTATTCTTCATTTTATGCTTAATCGTAATGGGAGCTTCTGCTATCTTCGCTAGCTTAGGTGTTCAGATTGAGGACCCTAAAAAGCCAGGCGAAATGTTAGCAATTAATAGCTTACTTAGTATGGAAGGTATAGCATATATCTTCAAAAATATGATTACGAACTTTATTAATTTCCCGCCACTAGGGACTGTATTAGTAACGATGATTGGTATTGGTCTTGCGGAACGTACAGGATTGATTGGTGCGTGTTTACGTGGATTAGTAACATCTGTACCTAGATCATTAATGACAGCTGCATTAGTATTCGGTGGCGTTATGTCTAGTATGGCATCGGATGCTGGTTATGTTATTTTAACACCACTAGGTGCGGTATTATTCGCAGGTCTTGGACGTCATCCATTAGCAGGTTTGGCAGCAGCGTTTGCTGGTGTGTCGGGTGGATTTAGTGCGAACTTATTATTAACAGCTACAGATCCGTTATTGGGTGATTTAACAATTAAAGCTGCAGCAACATTAGATCCAGCATATGCAGAAGGTATGACATTAGCTATGAACTGGTACTTCATGATAGCATCAGTATTCTTATTAACAATTATCGGTACATTTGTAACGGAAAAAATTGTTGAGCCACGTCTTGGTGAATACAAAGGTGAAGTAACAGAGGAAGTTAATTATTTATCAAAAGAAGAGAAGCGCGGTTTATGGGGAGCGTTAATTTCTCTTATCGTAACAATTGGATTATTATCATTATTAGTTGTACCAAGTTGGGGACCACTACGTGAAGGTCACGCAGATATTTTAACTTCACCATTTATGTCGTCACTTGTTCCGGTATTGTTAATTTTCTTCTTCGTACCTGGCTTTGTGTATGGTGTGATGACGAAGGAAATTAAGAATGACCGTGATGTAACGAAACAATTAAATGAAACAATGGCTTCAATGGGCTCATTCCTTGTATTAGCATTCTTTGCTGGTCAATTTATTGCATACTTTAACTATACAAATATGGGAATCGTATTGGCGGTTAGAGGTGCGGAACTTATTGAGGGAGCAGGTCTTTCTGGTATTCCGCTTATTTTAATGTTTATTTTTGTATCTGGATTCATTAACTTATTCATAGGTAGTGCGTCAGCGAAGTGGGCAATCATGGCGCCTGTATTCGTACCAATTATGATGCAACTAGGTTATTCGCCAGAATTAACACAGCTTGTATACCGTATCGCGGATTCAACAACGAATGTTATTTCGCCGTTGATGGCATACTTTGCAATCATTATTGCCTTTGCTCAGAAGTATGACAAGAACATGGGGATTGGTACGTTAATTGCGACGATGTTACCGTACTCAATCGCATTTACAATCGGTTGGGTAATCATGTTGTTCGTTTGGATGTTAACAGGAATTGATATTGGTCCAAACGCTCCGATTTATTATAATAACTAAAAATGGAAAGAGCTACATATGAGCAAATTTGCTTGTATGTAGTTTTTTTATGGAGCATATTAATAAGTAGGGGAGACTCAAGTTTATTTACCAATGCTTAGTAGATGAAGGGAATTTGTTGACATAGGTCATAGGTAGGAGTACACTATTTATAAAGATTCTTAATTGATAATATATATTGTAGAAGGGGTGCGTGGCGATGCATCAACATGCGCATTTAAAAGAAGCGATTGCCAAATTAAAGCAAGTAGGTATTAGAATCACCCCGCAACGTCATGCGGTATTAGATTATTTAATAGAGGCTAAATCACATCCGACAGCAGATGAAATATACAAATCGCTAGAAGGTACATTCCCTAATATGAGTGTAGCGACTGTATACAATAACTTAAGGGTATTGAAAGAAGCGGGATTAGTGAAAGAGTTGACGTACGGAGATGCTTCTAGTCGCTTTGATTTTGTAACAGATGATCATTATCATGTTATTTGTGTAGATTGTGGAAAAATCGTCGATTTCGAATGTGACGGTTTAGGTGAAATTGAACAGTTAGCACAACATAAGACTGGTTTTGATATTACACATCACCGAATGGAGATTTACGGTGTATGTCCAATATGTAAAGAAAAAGAAGAAGTAGTTGGCTAATGGCCACTACTTCTTCTTTTTTACTTATTAAGTTTCTTCTTATTATACGTTTCATCGAACGCTCTTCCTTCTAGAGACGGATCAAGCGTCAATGTCTCTTTGCAATGCATACAAATGTCTACGCGACCAAGCAGTTTTGTAGGTTTGTTGCATGTTGGACATACTACTTGAACAGCTTTTGTCGATAACATACCAATCCAGAAATAGACAACAGTACTAGCGACAATAGAAAGTAGCCCTAATAACATGAAAATCGTCATCAATATTGGAGAGTCTCTAAAGAAAATTCCGATATACATGATGAAAAAGCCGATAAAGATCAATGAAAGGGCAAATGAACGAATCTTGTTTATTTTATTCCCGTATTTAATCCCCATTTTGTTTCTCCTTTGTTAGTTAGTGAACATGAAAATATTATGTAGAAAGAAGTATTGCTCCTGTTACCTATTATTATAATAGAAGGAGATGCTCACTTCTTTACTATATCATAGTTGAAAATAGATAGCATGAATAAGGGATTATCTTACTGAATCGGTTATTTAGTATGAGTAGAAATAAAAAAAGAAATAAAATGCTGAAAAAGTGTTGACCGAATATAGAAGGAGTGATATATTAATAAACGTCGCTGATGGACAACGGTTCAAACAGCACAAGGAAAACATTTAAAAAAGATTGTTGACAAGCATTCTTGAAAATGATAATCTTAAGTGGTCGCTTTAAGCGATGGAAGTTCTTTGAAAACTAAACAAAACATGAAACGT
>NZ_BMFK01000002.1 GCF_014638355.1 Priestia taiwanensis | reverse complement strand
TCCCATTACGCAAGTAAGTAAGAGCCCTGAAAGATGATCAGGTTGATAGGTTCGAGGTGGAAGTGTGGCAACACATGGAGCTGACGAATACTAATCGCTCGAGGACTTAACTAACGTTTATGCAAGGTTTAGCACACATTATCTAGTTTTGAAGGAATAAATACTTCAAAAAATGTTGACATTATAAATTATTTAAGTATAATGAGTAATGTTGCTAAAAAAATAGTCTGGTAATGATGGCAAAGAGGTCACACCCGTTCCCATACCGAACACGGAAGTTAAGCTCTTTAGCGCCGATGGTAGTTGGGGGTTTCCCCCTGTGAGAGTAGGACGTTGCCAGGCAAGTTGGAGGATTAGCTCAGCTGGGAGAGCACCTGCCTTACAAGCAGGGGGTCGGCGGTTCGATCCCGTCATCCTCCACCATAAGGCCGACTTAGCTCAATTGGTAGAGCAACTGACTTGTAATCAGTAGGTTGGGGGTTCAAGTCCTCTAGTCGGCACCAGTTCTTTTAGAGCCATTAGCTCAGTCGGTAGAGCATCTGACTTTTAATCAGAGGGTCGAAGGTTCGAGTCCTTCATGGCTCACCATTTATAAAATGATATGCGGGTGTGGCGGAATTGGCAGACGCACTAGACTTAGGATCTAGCGCCTTTGGCGTGGGGGTTCGAGTCCCTCCACCCGCACCATTTTTAATTAAATATGTTGCGAAAGTAGTTCAGTGGTAGAATACAACCTTGCCAAGGTTGGGGTCGCGGGTTCGAATCCCGTCTTTCGCTCCATAAGTCCTAGCCGGGGTGGTGGAATTGGCAGACACACAGGACTTAAAATCCTGCGGTAGGTGACTACCGTGCCGGTTCGAGTCCGGCCCTCGGTACCATTTTAATAAGCGCCCGTAGCTCAATTGGATAGAGCGTTTGACTACGGATCAAAAGGTTAGGGGTTCGAGTCCTCTCGGGCGCGCCATTTTAAAAAATGGTGAAAATACTTGTATAATATATAATTGATATAATTATATATATACGGGAAGTGGCTCAGCTTGGTAGAGCACCTGGTTTGGGACCAGGGGGTCGCAGGTTCAAATCCTGTCTTCCCGACCATTAATAATATTGGGGCCTTAGCTCAGCTGGGAGAGCGCCTGCCTTGCACGCAGGAGGTCAGCGGTTCGATCCCGCTAGGCTCCACCAATAGTACAATCTCATAGTAAATAATATGGCGGTGTAGCTCAGCTGGCTAGAGCGTACGGTTCATACCCGTGAGGTCGTGGGTTCGACTCCCTCCGCCGCTACCATATTTTCTTTGGATACTAAGACTAGGGACCTTTAGCTCAGTTGGTTAGAGCAGACGGCTCATAACCGTCCGGTCGTAGGTTCGAGTCCTACAAGGTCCACCATGAGATTCATAAATACGGAGGAATACCCAAGTCTGGCTGAAGGGATCGGTCTTGAAAACCGACAGGGGTGTCAAAGCCCGCGGGGGTTCGAATCCCTCTTCCTCCTCCATTTATTTTATCTTCAGCATTAAGTAAATATTTCTTATTAACGCGGGGTGGAGCAGCTCGGTAGCTCGTCGGGCTCATAACCCGAAGGTCGCAGGTTCAAATCCTGTCCCCGCAACCAAAATGGTCCCGTGGTGTAGCGGTTAACATGCCTGCCTGTCACGCAGGAGATCGCCGGTTCGATCCCGGTCGGGACCGCCATTTTTAAAGGCTCGGTAGCTCAGTCGGTAGAGCAGAGGACTGAAAATCCTCGTGTCGGCGGTTCGATTCCGTCCCGAGCCACCATTTACAAATTTCATAATTGGCCGACTTAGCTCAATTGGTAGAGCAACTGACTTGTAATCAGTAGGTTGGGGGTTCAAGTCCTCTAGTCGGCACCATTTTTATGGCGGCTGTGGCGAAGTGGTTAACGCACCGGATTGTGGCTCCGGCATTCGTGGGTTCGATTCCCATCAGTCGCCCCATTTTTTTGCGGGTGTAGTTTAGTGGTAAAACAAGAGCCTTCCAAGCTCTGGTCGAGAGTTCGATTCTCTTCACCCGCTCCAAAAAGGGCCTATAGCTCAGCTGGTTAGAGCGCACGCCTGATAAGCGTGAGGTCGATGGTTCGAGTCCATTTAGGCCCACCATATGTTTTTCCGCAGTAGCTCAGTGGTAGAGCTATCGGCTGTTAACCGATCGGTCGCAGGTTCGAGTCCTGCCTGCGGAGCCATATCATACAGAGAAGTACCCAAGTGGCTCAAGGGGCTCCCCTGCTAAGGGAGTAGATCGGGTAACCGGTGCGAGGGTTCGAATCCCTTCTTCTCTGCCATATGTTAGGCCCGTTGGTCAAGTGGTTAAGACACCGCCCTTTCACGGCGGTAACACGGGTTCGAATCCCGTACGGGTCATCAAAGCATATATCATTGGATATATGCTTTTTTCTTTTTATCCTATTATTTTTCGCATGATACAGACCAGCTAAGTATAAGGAATGATCGTTCAATATGAGGAATATTTCCTTGTTGTATGCATTGTTCTTTTGCATGATAGAATGATTGGTAATTGGATACGATGATTGTAAGAATAAAGGCTAACGTGATGCTACAAATAATGATAAGCAATCGTTTTTTCTTCACCTTGTATTTCCTCCTTTTAGATAGACTAGCATGATTTGACACGTTTGTCGTTTCACTTTACGATACATATATAAGACTGAAAATTCTTTCTTTTAAGAGGTGTCGGATGAAGCATTCAATCACTATTGAAATGGTCGTTATCTGTTGTGCAATTATATCAATGATTTATTTCCATTTTCTTTTGTATGTGCATACCTTTTTTATTTGCTATGCTTTGTCAAAAATTATGCTAAGGCGAGGTTTCGTTAAATTAACGAAAGTACAATTTCAAGTTTATGCGTATGTAGTTCTTGGACTTTTAACCTTTATCGTGCTAGAAGTAGAAAGGGTGACCTTGTACTCTTACTCCTTTGGAATGTTTTTCTCTCTTTTATCTTTGTTACTCATAGATTATCGGGAATTGTTCCAAGAAAAGAGTATATAATGCGTCAGCTTAATGCAATAGGAGACAGTGCTTCATCTTGTTATGAACACTGTCTTTTTGTATGTGTTAAAACAGAAAAAATGAAAGTGTTTACATAAGTATTTTCAAAAAATATATACATAAATATTTATTTATATATGAAAACGTTTAACTCGTTTTTGGAATAATTTAAACGCATATGTTTTTGGGATTAAGCCTATTACAATGGGATACTATGAGGATGAAGACATATTTTGACTTTATATTTATATATTAATCGACATTTTTTTGACAACGTTTTCAATAATTGTTTGTTTAATAAGTCACAATTTTTAATATATTTTTAACAGGTATTTTAAGTAATTTATTGAATATATTATGTAATCCATTTATTTAGATTAACAGAAGGAAAGAGGTGATTCATTTTGGATACGGCGCATCTTACAGACTATGATATACATTTGTTTCATGAAGGAAGTTTATTTAAGAGTTATCACACGTTTGGGGCACATCGATGGAAGGAAGAAGGTTTGATTGGTACTCGCTTTTCTGTATGGGCTCCACATGCGAAAGAGGTCCGTATTGTTGGGGATTTCAACAAGTGGATTGGTACAAATCATCAGATGAAGAAAGTAAGTAATGAAGGAGTATGGGCGTTGTTTATTCCTGAAGTTGGGAATGGCAGCTTATATAAATATGAAATTGTGACAAAAACGGGAGATATTATTTTAAAGGCAGATCCATATGCATATTATTCGGAAATGCGTCCTCAGACAGCTTCTATTGTATATGAACTAGACGGATACAAATGGAAGGATAAAAAATGGTTGAAAAGTCGTGAGAAGCGAGTGAGTTATAAAGAACCGTTGGCTATTTACGAAGTGCACTTTGGGTCATGGCGTTTAAAAGAGGATGGTACACCGTATTCGTATCGTGAATGTGCGGAAGAGTTAATTCCCTATGTCAAAGAGCATGGATTTACGCATATTGAAATTATGCCCCTAGTAGAGCATCCATATGACCGTTCATGGGGATATCAAGGAACGGGCTATTTTGCCGTAACGAGTAGGTATGGGACTCCACAGGACCTTATGTATTTTATAGACGAATGCCATCAACAAGGGATTGGTGTCATTCTCGATTGGGTACCTGGACATTTTTGCAAAGATGCACATGGGTTGTACATGTTTGATGGTACACCAACATATGAATATGAAAGTATGCCTATTCGAGAAAATGCAGTATGGGGAACAGCTAACTTTGACTTAGGCAAACCTGAAGTTCAAAGTTTCTTAATTTCAAATGCAATGTTCTGGATGGAGTACTTTCATATTGACGGTTTCCGTGTAGATGCTGTTGCGAATATGTTGTATTGGAATATAGATAGTGTGCAACAAAAGAATGAGCATGCAGTAACATTCTTTCGTCGTTTAAATGAAATAGTATTTAATGAGAATCCTAATTTCTTGATGATGGCAGAAGATTCAACTGACTGGCCGATGGTTACGTGGCCAACAGATAAAGGTGGACTTGGCTTCAATTATAAGTGGAACATGGGTTGGATGAATGACATGTTAACGTATATGGAGTGTGAGCCTGAAAATCGAAAATACATGCATGAAAAGGTGACATTCTCCATTTTGTATGCTTTCTCTGAAAACTTCATTCTACCACTTTCACATGACGAAGTAGTGCATGGGAAGAAGTCATTACTGAACAAAATGCCAGGTGATTATTGGAGAAAGTTTGCACAGCTACGTCTGTTATATGGGTATATGATGGCGCATCCTGGAAAGAAGCTTTTGTTTATGGGTGGGGAGTTCGGTCAATTTGACGAATGGAAAGACTTAGAGGATTTAGATTGGAATTTATTTGAGTTTGAGATGCATGAGAAAATGAATGTCTTTGTTAAAGATCTATTAGCCTTCTATAAACGCTCTAAGCCATTGTGGCAATTAGATTATACGTATGAAGGTTTTGAGTGGGTGGATGTAACTAATAGGGAGCAAAGTATTTTTTCTTTTTTACGTAAGGGAGAGAATGAAGAAGACTTCTTACTGATTGTATGTAACTTTACAGAGCAAGTATATATGAATTACCGAATTGGTGTACCTGATGTAGCTTTTTATAATGAGGTGTTAAACAGCGACGATACGAAGTATGGTGGTTCTGGACAAATCAATAAGAAACGATTGAAAACTGTAAAAGAACCATATCATAACCAGCCAAGCAGCATTGAAATCACAATACCTCCATTTGGAATATCGATCATTCGACCGGTGAAGTCGAGGAAGGGGACAATAGCAAATGGTAAAGAAGAAATGCGTCGCAATGTTATTAGCAGGGGGAAAAGGGAGTAGATTAAGCTCTTTGACCAAAAACTTAGCAAAGCCCGCTGTTCATTTTGGAGGGAAATATCGAATCATTGACTTTACATTAAGTAATTGTACGAATTCAGGTATTGAAACAATCGGTATTTTAACACAATATCAGCCGCTCGTTCTCAATTCGTATATCGGTGTCGGTAGTTCATGGGACTTAGATCGACGAAATGGCGGAGTAACGGTATTACCTCCTTATTCGGAGTCTTCAGGAGTGAAATGGTACACAGGAACAGCAAGTGCTATTTATCAAAATATAAATTATTTAAAGCAATACAATCCAGAGTATGTCTTAATCCTTTCTGGTGATCACATTTACAAAATGGATTACTCTAAGATGCTAGACTATCACATTCAAAAAGATGCGGACGTATCTATTTCAGTTATTGAAGTACCGTGGGATGAAGCAAGTCGCTTTGGTATTATGAATACGAATGAAGATCTGGATATTACTGAATTTGAAGAGAAGCCACAGTTCCCGAAAAGCAACCTCGCTTCGATGGGGATTTATATTTTTAAATGGCAAGTGTTAAAAGAATATCTCGAAATGGACAGTCGTAATCCGGATTCTAGTAATGACTTTGGAAAGGATATTATTCCGTTATTGCTAGAAGAACGAAAGAAATTAGTTGCTTATCCGTTCAAAGGATATTGGAAGGATGTTGGAACGGTTAAGAGCTTATGGGAAGCAAATATGGATTTATTAAAGGATAATGGCAGTGACGATTGTCTAAATTTATTCGATCGTGATTGGCGAATTTATTCGAGAGCCTCTAATCAACCACCTCAATTTATTGCACCTTATGCGAAAGTGAAAGATTCTCTTATTAATGAAGGTTGTGTTATCGAAGGAAATATTGAGAACTCGGTGTTATTCCAAGGGGTAACAGTTCAAGAAGGTAGTACAATCCGTGAATCGGTTATTATGCCAGATGTTGTGATTGGAAAGAATGTTGTGATCGAGCGGGCAATTATTGCTTCTGGGATGGTTATAGAAGATAATGCAATCATTATGCCCGAGAAAGATTTGAACGATGTTGTGTTAGTAGCGGAAACAGAATAAGGAATGGAAGGGGAAAAAAGATGAATCAACAAATGTTAGGAATCATTGATGCGACAGCATATGAACCATCATTAGATGAACTAATTAGACATCGTTCATTAGCAGCGTTGCCGTTTGGAGGAAGATATCGATTAATTGATTTTATGTTATCCAATTTTGTTAATTCGAATATTCATAGTGTTGCAGTATTCCCTTGTAATCCAACGCGTTCGCTACTTGATCATGTTGGTTCGGGGAAGCAATGGGACTTAGATAGAAAACGCCATGGACTGTTTTTATTTCCGCCAAGTGGAAAAGAGGAAGAATTTGCGTCAAAAGAGTTTTTTCAACGCCATATGGAATATTTACTCCGCTCCACTCAAAAGTATGTTGTTGTCGCAAATAGCCACGTTGTAGGCACAATAGATTTTAGACGTGTCTTGCAGCGACATTTAGAAGCTGGCGCTGACATTACAGAATTATGTTATGAGGGTGAATTACTGGGTATGTATGTCATCGAACGAGAGTTGTTATTGCATTTGTTTTGTGCATATGAGCATGCGCCAGCAGATACACTTATTACATTTATTCGTACATGCCAAGATAACTTGAGAAAGCATATTTATGAAGTACCTGGCTATTTAATGAAAATTGACTCGCTAACAGGATACTATAGGCATAGTATGTCACTATTACGTCCAGAAATATGGAAGCAAGTATTTACAAAGGAATATCCAATTTATACGAAAGCAAAAGATGAACCACCAACGAAGTATGCAAGTGATGCGAAAGTGCAAAATGCGATGATTGCAAATGGTTCTATTATTGAAGGGAATATAGATAGTAGTTTGTTGTTCCGTTCTGTCAAAGTAGGGAAAGGAACGATAATTCGTAATAGTATTATTATGCAAAAGAGCCAAATTGGCGATAATTGTATATTAGATGGTGTCATTATTGATAAAGATGTTAAGATTGAAGACGGTACAATTATTACTGGGACGAAACAATACCCGTACGTGATTCGAAAAGGTACTGTACAAGGAGCGTTGATGAAGTCGTGAAAGTATTATTTGCGGTATCCGAATGCGTCCCATTTGCCAAGTCTGGTGGTTTGGCAGATGTTGCAGGCGCATTACCGAAGGAATTGAAGAAACTTGGCACAGAAGTACGTGTGATATTGCCAAATTATAGTTCTATTTCGCCTGCGTTACGGGAAGAATTTGAATTGTATCATATCTTCCAAGTAAAGCTTGGTTGGCGAAATCAATATTGTGGGATTTTCAAAACAGAATACGATGGTGTGACATATTATTTACTAGACAATGAATATTATTTTAAGAGAGATTCATTGTTATATGGACATTATGATGATGGAGAGCGTTTTTCATTTTTTTCACGAGCGGTACTAGATAGTATTCCATTCCTTGATTTCATGCCAGATGTTCTTCATTGCCATGATTGGCATACAGGGATGGTGAGTTTTCTATTAGATGCGCATTATCGTGAACATGAGATATATAAAGACATGAAGACAGTATTTACAATTCATAACCTCCAGTTTCAAGGTGTATTTCCAAAAGATATGATGCATGAGGTATTGGAGTTAGATGAGAAGTATTTCAATATGGAGCAACTTGAATTTTACGGAAAGATTAACTTCATGAAAGCGGGTATTGCTGCGTCGGATCTTATTACGACAGTTAGTCCTACTTACAAAGAAGAAATTCAATATGCTTATTTCGGAGAGAAATTAGACGGTTTGTTGCGAAAGCATAACGATAAGCTATACGGTATTGTGAATGGTATTGATGATACTGTTTACAATCCGGTATCCGATCAAGAAATTACATCAACATACGATGCAATATCGATTGAGAGGAAGCATCCAAACAAAGTAACAATCCAACAAAAATTTGGACTACAAGCGTCCAAAGATACGCCAATTATTGCGATGGTGACACGCCTTACGAAGCAAAAGGGTTTAGACCTCGTTCGTCATGTGTTTCATCAACTAATGGAAGAGGAAATCCAGCTTATTGTTTTAGGAACAGGTGAGAAAGAGTATGAAGATTTCTTTAAACATATGGAATATGTGTATCCAGAGAAAGTAAGAGCGTATATCGGATTTAATGAATCGCTCGCGCATGAACTTTACGCCGGTGCTGATTTGTTCCTTATGCCATCTCAATTTGAACCGTGTGGTTTGGGACAGCTTATTGCACTTCAATACGGGACAGTACCAATTGTACGAGAAACAGGTGGCTTAAATGATACAGTACAGTCGTATAATGAAGTGACAAGAGAAGGGAATGGATTTAGTTTCCGTAATTTCAATGCGCACGATATGCTTCATACGATAAAAAGAGCGCTGTATTATTATCATGAA
Source organism: Priestia taiwanensis (assembly GCF_014638355.1). GTDB lineage: Bacteria > Bacillota > Bacilli > Bacillales > Bacillaceae_G > Priestia_D > Priestia_D taiwanensis. The sequence goes on along the minus strand of NZ_BMFK01000002.1, from coordinate 534,044 downwards.
CCAGTGCGATGGGAAGAGATTGTACGAGAAGCGATGAGTAGAGATTATAGCTGGAGACAATCTGCAGGGGAATATAATAATTTATACAGACAGTTGCAAGGCGAGTAATGCAGTTTCACCTCCACCTATCTTCTTCGTACTTTGGTGGAGGTTTCTTCGTGTATGGGAGAGGAGAGAAAGCCATGTTTTCGAATAAGGAAATATTTAAAGAAACATTTTTAGAGAAGTTAGAAATGCTTTGTGGGAAAAGTTTTAAAGAATCAACGGTGCGTGATCAATATCATACACTTGGTCACATGGTAAGAGAATTTATTAGTGCCACGTGGATTGCAACGAATGAACATAACCGTTCGACACATGCAAAGCAAGTATATTATCTATCAATTGAGTTTTTACTTGGTCGGATGCTTGGAAATAATTTATTGAATCTTGGGATACGAGAAATATGTGAGGAAGGTCTTCTAGATTTAGGGATATCATTGCAGGAGGTTGAAGAAAGTGAAAGTGATGCAGGACTAGGAAACGGTGGATTAGGACGACTAGCAGCTTGTTTTCTCGATTCACTTGCATCCTTAAATCTTCCTGGGCATGGGTATGGCATTCGATATAAGCATGGATTATTTGATCAAAAAATTGTCGAGGGGTACCAAGTGGAGCTGCCAGAGCAATGGTTACGTCATGGGAATGTATGGGAACTAAGGCGTCATGACCAAGCAATTGAGGTTGGATTTTGGGGAGAGGTTGAAACTATTCATCTTAATGGTAGATTAGACTTCCGTACTGTTAGTGAAGAGAAAATAACAGCTGTTCCGTATGATATTCCGGTCGTAGGTTATAAGACAGATACAATTAATACACTTCGATTGTGGAATGCAGAGCCTTCTCCGTATCCGACAGACAAAAATGTGATGGAATATAAGCGAGAAACAGAAGCTGTGTCTGAGTTGCTCTACCCGGACGATACGCACGATGAAGGGAAAATATTACGGCTTAAACAACAATACTTCCTCGTATCAGCTAGCTTACAAAATATTATTCAACAACATCGGGCCCATCACGGACATGTGAAGGATTTGCATAAAAAGGTCGCAATTCATATTAATGATACGCACCCTGTCTTAGCCATTCCAGAATTGATGCGCATATTGCTGGATAAGGAGAAAATGAGCTGGGAAGAGGCGTGGCATATTACGATTGAGACAATCTCCTATACGAATCATACGACACTTTCTGAAGCATTAGAAAAATGGCCAGTTCGTATTTTCAAACCATTGCTTCCGCGTATTTATATGATTGTGGAGGAGATTAACGAGCGTTTTTGTAAGCAGTTATGGAAGCGGTATCCTGGAGAATGGGACCGTATTAAGCAAATGGCAATTATTGCAGATGATTTAGTCAAGATGGCTCATTTAGCGATTGTTGGTAGTCATAGTATCAATGGTGTTGCAAAGATTCATACGAATATTTTGAAGGAACGAGAGATGAATCATTTTTATAAATTTTATCCAAGTAAGTTTAATAATAAGACGAATGGTATTACGCATCGCCGTTGGTTATTAAAGGCGAATCCACAGCTTGCTTCGTTATTAAATGAAGCAATTGGTGACAAGTGGGTTCAATCTCCGGCGAAGTTGACAGAGTTACTTTCGTACCGAGAAGACGCCGTTTTTCAGCACCAAATTGCACAAGTAAAGAAAGCCCGAAAGGATATATTGGCGAAACATATTTATGAACAAACAGGAATCAATGTTGATACGAATTCTATCTTTGATGTACAAGTAAAGAGGTTACATGCATATAAGCGGCAGCTATTAAATGTGTTGCATATTATGTATTTGTATAATCGTTTGAAAGAAGATAGTAGCTTTACGATCTATCCACATACGTTTATCTTTGGAGCAAAGGCATCCCCAGGCTATTATTATGCAAAGAAAATCATCAAACTTATTAACTCTTTAGCAGACAAAGTAAATCATGATAAACAAACGAATGACCGATTAAAGGTTATTTTCCTCGAAAACTACCGTGTATCGTTAGCAGAAGATATTTTCCCAGCGGCGGATGTGAGTGAACAAATTTCAACTGCAAGTAAGGAAGCATCTGGTACGGGAAATATGAAGTTTATGATGAATGGTGCAGTGACGGTAGGGACGCTTGACGGGGCGAATATTGAAATTAAAGAAGAAGTAGGAAACGAACATATTTTCATCTTCGGTTTAACGTCGGAAGAAGTATTGAATTATCATCATAACGGTGGGTATCGTTCCATGGATTATTATCATCATGATGCGAGAGTTCATCGTGTTGTGGACCAGTTAGTGAATGGGTATTATCCTGTCGCCCAAGATGAGTTCGAGCCAATTTATGATTCTCTTACGGTTCAGAATGATGAATATTTTGTCCTGAAAGACCTCGCTTCATATATAGATGTACATGAACGGGTGAATAACATGTATCAAGACACACATACGTGGTTACGAATGAGTATTACGAATATTGCTCAGTCTGGCCACTTTACAAGTGATCGAACGATTCTGCAATACGCACATGATATTTGGAAGATTAAGCACTCAGAAATGATACGTTAAGAAGAGAAAGGAAACTATGTATCGATAGTTTCCTTTTTCATATTTTGTTGGAGAAGCTTTCTGACGGCATCACGATATGTATAGATACGATGATTTTTCATAATTTTCCCCTTGTTTGTTGAAAATGAGAAGAATTGTTTTACATGATGATAGTCGCGTTTCTTTTTTAGAAGGTCATTTGGAGGGAGTAATGGAACAAAGTCATGTAAATTTACAAAGCGGAAACTTATTGGAACGAGCTGGTCGAAGCGTGTTTTGAATGTTTTGTCTCCAATTTTTGGTGCACCGAAATTGTAATGAATAATGCCTGGTAAGGCCAAGTTATGAGCGACATCTAAGGAGAAGAGGATACTAAGAGCACCGCCTAAACTATGACCTGTGGTGAGCAGAGTTTTCTTTGGAAGAACGTGAAGGGTGTCCATAATAGTAGTTCGGCATGATTCGTAAATAGAAAGAAATCCGCCATGTACTTTCCCACTATCTGGAACGTATGGGAAAGACCGTTGATTAATGGAGAAATCGGTAATCCATTCATCGTCTGTTTTTGTGCCACGAAAAGCAACAAGTATATATTGGGGAGATTCTAGAATAAAGCCGAACCACGTTGTATCGTTAAAGGAGGTAGCTTGAAATCCTTTGACAATTGTGAAAGGGTCAGGTGCATAAAAGATTCCTTTTTGTTTATATTGTTCATATGTTTCGACACAACAATCAACGAGTAAGGATGCGAGGGGCCAATTCACTTCGTTACGAAATGACATCTTTCACACTCCTTTCATATGGTTAATATATGAAGAAAGTGGACGACAAAGACAAAAAATTGAATGGATAATAAATGGGACCTCTAAAAAAAGTGAAAAAAACAGTGTTTTTCTTTCCATTGACCTAATGTAACTATCGTGTTATGATGGTATTACTATTAACCACATAATTATGTGTTTGAATTAATTGGAACATTTCTTCTTGTACGTTTTGTAATAAAAATGTATGGAATTATACTCATCCATCGCCTTGATTGAAGAGTCTGAATCATAATTCCAGTGAGAACTGGAGATGAATTCGTTTCGGTCATTCCATCAGTATGTAGGTAGATAGTAAATATTTTTTCTTATTTTTAGGAGGTATACTGATGCAATTCGGTAAAGTAAAATGGTTTAACAGTGAAAAAGGTTTTGGATTTATTGAAGTAGACGGCGGAAACGATGTATTCGTTCATTTCTCAGCTATCCAAGGCGACGGATTTAAAACATTAGAAGAAGGTCAAGAAGTTGAGTTCGAAATCGTAGACGGCAACCGCGGACCTCAAGCTGCTAACGTTACAAAAAAATAATTGGATTTTATCCAGTTGAGAGCACTCATTTATGAGTGTTCTTTTTTATGGGGAAAGCCTAGAGAAAATCTCTAGGCTTCTATTATTATTCTGGATAATCATCTGTTTGTAATGTGCCTTCTATTGCCTGTTGTTCGTAGTTATCTAGCTCTTGCTCATATTGTTGATATGCTTTTACTCCGTATATTGCTTTGTCTTTTCCGTGTATATCGGTGCCGATAAAGTTCTCAAAGTCCTCCACATATCCAAGTGGTTCATTAGAGTGGAAGTACGTATGATTATAGTCTTTTTCTTCATTTGTAATGAAGTCTGACGGCGTATCGGATGATCCAACTTTCATTGCATCTTGAATACTGTCTTCGCCGTCATAGCCGACATTTGAGGCTAAGTCATGGTTTGCGAATGGATGACCGATAACTCGTTCTTCAATTGGTCGACTTTTGGAAACGGTTTGCTCTGGGCTATGCTCTTTGCAATAGAGTGTAGAGGGAAGGGCTTCTAGCCGTTCGGGGGATATGTCTTGGTGACAAACTTTACATATACCGTACTCTCCTGTTTCTATCGCTGCCAGAGCAACCTTGATTTCTTCCAAGTCTTCGCGCATTTGTTCATGAAGCGCTAAGTCTTTTCCACGTTCAAATAGTTCACTTCCTAAATCTCCTGGATGGTTATCGTAGCTAGATAACTCCCCGATAGATTCCGTTTCAGATAAATATTCTCCGTTTGCTCCGCCATGTAATCGTTCTTCTAATTGTTGTTTTTCTATAAGGAGCGTTGCTTGTAATTGTTCCTTTAGAACAGAAGAAAGCATGAAGAACACTTCCTTTCATCAAAAAATTAAGGTACGTTCCTCATGCTTAGTATGAACAAAATTATAAGAAGTAGCCGATTAATAGACCGATGGAAAATAAAAATCCAAAGAATGTGTTTGTTTGAGCTGTGCATTTCATTGCAGGCATCATTTCAATTGGTTCTGATTTTCCGATAAACCCTTTTACTGCTTGGATAGCTTTTGGTGCGCTTATGAACACAAGAAGTGTCCAAATTTCTGTTAAGCCAGTTACGATAAGAACAATTGTCCATCCGTAAGAAATGATGAACATACTAGCTAACACACCAATCGCGTTGTTCTTGCCAACGAGAATAGCCAGTGTCTTACGTCCATTTACTTTATCGTTATCTAAGTCACGAATGTTATTCGCAAGTAAGATGGCACCGATTAGAAGGGACGTTGGTAGCGACATAAGCATAATATCATTTGTTACTGTGCCTGTTTGAATGAAATACGAAATACTAATGATCACAAGTCCCATAAAGAAACCAGCAACAATCTCTCCAAACGGCGTATATGCAATTGGTACTGGTCCACCTGTATAGAAATAACCAGCTGCCATGCAGATTAATCCGACTGCCGCAAGCCACCAACTGCTGTTTGCACAAATATAGACACCAAGTAGTAATGCAATGCCAAAGAATGCATACGCTAAATATAGAACTGTTTTTGGTTGTACACCTTCACGTACAATAGCACCACCGATTCCGATTGACTTCTCATTATCTAACCCACGCTTGTAGTCAAAGTATTCATTGAACATGTTCGTTGCGGCTTGAATAAGCAAGCAAGCAAGGAGCATTGTTAAGAAAAGTGGGATATGAATTGCATCAAATCCTGCATGAGCTGTTCCGATAAAGACAGGAATGAATGCAGCTGTTAACGTATGAGGGCGTAATAAATTCCACCAAACTTTCCAGCTTTTTTTGTTGTGATTCGTTGTAAGTTCGTGCATGAGAACCTCCTTTTTACCGTAAAATGAAAAATAATAACAAAGTAGTTGTCCTATTCATGAAAAGAAGAGAACAAACCTTGCTGTTCTCTTCTATTTAAAGTGTAGGCAAAGAGAAAAAATGTGTCAATGAAAAAATACTGTAAGTGTTGGGATACAACCTCCTAACATTGACAGTAGTTATGCTAGAGGTGTATCTTAAAATAAGGATAAACCGACTATTTTTGTCCGTTTTGATAGGATGAATGAGGGGGAAACTTGAGTGATTGTCACTATAGAAAAGAGCTTTCGTACATCACTCCTTGAAGCTTGCACGAAAGCAAAAACGATAGGAAAGAATATATTAGTCAGCTATGTCAAAGAGGTGCAGTGGCAAGATCCACTTCTTTTCTACGCACGTGGCAAACAATTATATAACGGTGAGCGCTTTTATTGGAGCGAGCCAACAACAAATATGACGATAACAGGAATAGGCTTTGTCACTTCCATTAAAAGTGATAAGGATAAGCCTTTTACCCATATACAAGCAGAATGGTCGAAGATGGAACAAGCATGTATTCTTCACCAACAAGAAGCGGTAATTGGTACAGGACCGCTGTTATTTGGCGGATTTACATTTGATTCACAAAAAGAAAAAACAAGATTGTGGGAAGAATTTGCAAACGCTTGGTTTGTGCTTCCGACCTTTATGTTAACAAGTAAAGATACGAAGCAGTATATGACAGCGAATATATTTGTTACACCACATACAGATGCAGAAGAAGTGTACGAGGCATATAAGAGAAGTGAACGTGAATTATTTCACGATATCCATATGACGTGGGAAGAGCCAGCTATAGTAGGCGAAGAGGAAGTCTACCCAGTTGAGTGGATGAACCTTGTTCAAGAAGCAGTAGATACAATGAAACAAAGTGATATAGAAAAAATTGTATTAGCAAGAGAATTAAAGTTAACATTTGATGAAAATATAGATTCCTTCTATGTATTAAAGAATTTGCATGAACAACAAACAAGTAGTTATCTTTTCTCCTTTGATACTAGTACATCATGCTTTATCGGTGCAACACCAGAGCGTCTTATTCGAAAAGAGGGTAATCAACTAACATCAATGTGTCTTGCAGGAACAATTGGTCGTAGTGAAACAGAAATAGAAGATACAAAGAACTACCACGAATTATTAAACGATGCAAAAAATATACGTGAACATAAAATTGTTGTGCAAATGATCCGGGGTGTAATGGAAGAAGTATGTGACACCGTAAATATTCCAGCTGAGCCAACTATTCTAGCTGTTCGTAATTTATATCATTTATATACACCAGTATGTGCGAACACAAATGAAGCTATCCATTTCGTAGATATAGTAGAAAAATTACATCCGACTCCTGCTTTAGGAGGATACCCGAAGGAAGAGGCTTTATCATTTATCCGTGAGAAGGAAATGTTAGATCGTGGATGGTATGCAGCCCCTATCGGCTGGATGGACGGACAACAAAACGGTGAATTTGCAGTAGCGATTCGTTCAGGTTTAGTAAAAGGAAAAGATGTTTCCTTATTTGCTGGATGTGGCATTGTCGAAGAATCAACACCAGTAGCAGAATATGAAGAGACACGAATTAAGTTTAAGCCGATGTTAGCAGCTTTAGGAGGAACGAAGTAATGGAACAAAAGCAAATATTATCAGTGTATCTCGGGGCATTTGTAGATGAATTGACGAAACAGGGGGTATCGGATGTTATTATTAGCCCTGGTTCTCGCTCAACACCGCTTGCGCTGCTAATGGCAGAGAATGAAAAAATAAATACGTATTTACATGTAGATGAACGTTCTGCTGCATTTTTTGCATTAGGAATGGCAAAGGCGAAGAAGAAAGCCGTTGCCATTCTTTGTACGTCTGGAACAGCAGCTGCCAACTACTATCCAGCCATTATTGAAGCGTATCATTCACGTATTCCGTTACTTGTTTTAACGGCGGATCGTCCTCATGAGTTACGTGATGTTGGCGCCCCTCAAGCAATGAACCAATTGCACTTGTTTGGGGATTTTGTGAAAGTATTTATTGAAACGGCCTTACCAGAAGGAACGGAACGTATGTGTCACTATATTAGGTCTACAGCAGCAAGAGGTGTAAGTACATCGCTTACGGTTCCTGCGGGACCTGTACATATTAATTTTCCATTACGTGAGCCACTTGTACCAGACCTTACAGTAACTGATTTATGGGATCATGGAATATTAAAGAGGGAACAGCATGTAGATGTAACACGTGGACAAAAGCGCTTAAGTGAAGCTCAAATTGTCGATTATGTCTCGTTATTTACAACGTATCGAAAAGGCCTTATCGTTTGTGGCCAACAAAGTGATGAACGTCTTGCAGAAGCGATGGTACTCTTGTCTGAGAAGACTGGCTATCCAATCTTGGCAGATCCACTCTCAGGTGCAAGAAGCGGTGGACATAAAGGTGACCACATAGTCGAATGTTATGATACATTTCTTCGTTCAGAAGCGGTCGTAGAATCGTTACAACCAGATATTATTATTCGCTTTGGTGATTCACCGGTGTCAAAAGCATTCTCTTTATATGTACAGAAGCATGCAAATGCATTGCAACTGATTGTGGACGAGGGAGCACAGTGGCGTGACCCTTCTTTGATTGGAGCAGAAATGGTTTATTGTAATGAAGCACTGTTTTGTCATGATGTGGCAGAAGCATTACCGACATGTACAGACTGTAAGTGGTTATCAACATGGACGGAGTTAAATGCATTGACGAAGGAACAGTTCGCAACAATTCATACATATGAAGATTTATTTGAAGGAAAGGCCATTCCAATTTTACAAAAAACGTTACCAGAAGGAGCGACGTTATTTGTTGGAAATAGTATGCCAATCCGTGATATGGATACGTTCTTTGAGGTCGATCAAAAAGGTATTACTATTATGGCCAATCGCGGTGTGAACGGAATTGACGGAACAATTTCTAGTGCATTAGGAGCGGGTACGGATGGAAGCCCACTCGTATTATTCTTAGGAGACTTATCGTTCTATCATGATTTAAATGGACTGTTGATGGCGAAGTTGTACAAGTTAAATGCAACGATTGTTGTGATGAATAATGACGGCGGAGGTATCTTCTCGTATTTACCACAATATGCGGAGAAGAAGCATTTTGAAGTATTATTTGGAACACCACTTGGATTGGATTATGAACATACTGTGAGAATGTATGACGGTCATTTTGCACGTGTAGAAACGTGGAATGAATTCGAATCGGAGCTTCAGAGAGGCATTCATGAAGATGGTTTGCACGTTATCGAAATGAAAACAGATAGAGAAAAAAATCTACACATGCACCGTACGTTATGGAATAACATTAACGACATGTTAACGAAACATATAACAAGTAGGGAACGTTCATGAATGTGCAACTAAACGGGGTAGACTACAGTTACGATATTGTTGGAAGTGGTGAAGCACTACTAGTACTTCATGGTTTTACGGGAAGTAAACAAACATGGCATCCATTTATCAACAACTGGTCAAAGCAGTACAAAGTTATCACGGTTGATTTACTTGGTCACGGTGAGACGGAAAGCCCGTCTGATGTAACAAGGTATGATATTGAATATGTAGCGAAAGATATGATTGCACTCCTTGATGCATTACAAATCACGAAAGCGCACGTATTAGGCTATTCAATGGGAGGACGTGTTGCATTAACGATGGCTTGCTTATACGGATCACGTGTACAGTCTCTTATAGTAGAAAGTACAACGGCAGGATTGCGAACAGAGGAAGAACGTGTTATCCGTAGAGAGCAGGATGCAACATTAGCGATGAACATTGACCTATTTGGTGTGGAAGCATTCATTGATGAGTGGGAACAGATTCCGTTGTTTGAATCACATAAGCATTTACCGGATGAGAAAAAAGAAGCGTTACGAGAAGAGAGATTAAATCAATGTGCAACTGGTCTTGCAAATAGTTTACTTGGGATGGGGACAGGTTCTCAACCATCTTGGTGGGAGATTCTTCATACAGTTGAACTTCCTGTGACAATTTTGTGTGGAGAATGGGATAGTAAGTTTTGTTACTTAGCGAAAGAGCTAGAAGAATGCCTCCCATATGCAAAAAAAATAAAAGTTTTACAGGCTGGACATGCAATTCATGTGGAACAACCTGAAAAGTTTGATACAATAGTAATGGATTGTTTACAACAAAAATAAGGAGGTAATACAATATGGCAATTGAATGGGTAAAAGAAAGAAATTATGAAGAAATTATTTACTCTACATATAACGGTATCGCGAAGATTTCGATCAACCGTCCACATGTGCATAACGCATTCACACCAAAAACGGTATCAGAATTAATCGATGCATTCGCATATGCGCGTGACGATTCAAAAATTGGTGTAATCATTTTAACAGGTGAAGGTGGCAAAGCATTCTGTTCAGGTGGCGACCAAAAAGTTCGCGGCCACGGTGGATATGTAGGTGATGATCACATCCCACGTTTAAATGTATTAGATTTACAACGTTTAATTCGTGTTATTCCGAAGCCAGTTGTTGCAATGGTTGCAGGATATGCAATCGGTGGAGGACACGTATTACACATCGTGTCTGACTTAACAATTGCAGCAGATAATGCTGTATTTGGACAAACAGGACCAAAAGTAGGTAGCTTCGATGCTGGTTATGGAGCTGGTTACTTAGCTCGTCTTGTTGGACACAAGAAAGCTCGCGAAATTTGGTACTTATGCCGTCAATATGGTGCACAAGAAGCGCTTGATATGGGCTTAGTTAACACAGTTGTACCATTAGAGAAATTAGAAGAAGAAACAGTGCAATGGTGTGAGGAAATTTTACAACATAGCCCAACAGCTATTCGTTTCTTAAAAGCAGCATTTAATGCAGATACAGACGGACTTGCTGGTCTTCAGCAGTTAGCTGGTGATGCAACGTTACTGTACTACACAACAGAGGAAGCAAAAGAAGGACGCGACGCATTCAAAGAAAAACGTCAGCCAGACTTCGGTCAATTCCCACGTTTCCCATAAGCCGAATAGGCAGCGACCATTGTATAATGGTCGTTTTTTTGTGTGACGTCTTTGTTGTAGCGTATAATAGAAGAAAACTAGAGCGAAAGGTGGGAAAGTTGCTAAGACTATGTCGTAGCAACGTTCAAAACATGCAACAAACAATGCCAAATTGGCTACAGAATCGAGCGTATTTAACACCAAATCGTGTTGCAATAGAATGGAGTAAACAAGAAATAACGTTTGCAACATTGCACAAACAAGTGGAGAAAACAGTACGCCAATTAACGACGTATCGTATCTATAAAGGCGATACCGTGGCTGTTCATATGACGAACAGTATCGAGATGATACTCGTTATCCATGCTCTTCAATATATGGGCGTCGTGGCAGTGTTACTAAATACTCGGTTAACGATAGAAGAGATAAAGTGGCAAGTAGAAGATGCAAATGCAAAACAACTGATTTGTGATACATATATAGAAGGTATTTCGATTCCACAAATAACAACAGCACAGTGGAGTATGGGAAAAGAAGCATCGATTGAGTTACAAACACATTATCATCTAGATGATGTAACAACAATTTTGTATACGTCTGGTACAACAGGTAATCCAAAAGGTGTCATGTTAACGTATGGTAACCATTATCATAGTGCAATCGGTTCGGCATTAAATTTAGGGCTACACCAAGATGATAGTTGGTTAGCTTGTTTACCCATGTTCCACGTCGGTGGTTTTTCTTTGTTAATGAAAAGTATTATTTATGGGATGAAAATTGTAATGCACGAATCATTCGATGTACGAGCAGTATACAACGATATGATGAAAGGAAAGGTAACGCTTATTTCTGTCGTCACCAAGACCTTACAAGAAATTATAACGTTAGCAGATCAACCTTTCCCAAAGACATTCCGCTGTGCCTTACTAGGTGGAGGACCGGCACCTATTTCATTAATTGAAGAGTGTCTTGAAAAAGGTGTGAATGTATATCAAACGTATGGAATGACAGAAACAGCTTCGCAAATTGCAACACTTGCACCAGAATATGTATTAGCGAAAATCGGCTCAGCAGGAAAGCCATTATTCCCTTGTGAGCTACAAATAAGAAAAGATGGAACAAACGTTAGCGCGTATGAAGAAGGCGAAATCGTTGTCAAAGGACCAAACGTTACTCAAGGATATTACAATCGTGAAGAGGCAACAAAGGAAACAATTCAAGATGGTTGGTTGTATACAGGAGATATCGGCTACTTAGATGATGAGGGTTTCTTGTATGTATTAGATCGTCGAAAAGATTTAATTATCTCTGGTGGAGAAAATATTTATCCTGCACAAATTGAAGCTGCGCTCATGTCACATCCACAAATTATGGATGCTGGTGTAATTGGAATGGAGGATGACCAGTGGGGGCAAGTTCCCGTTGCATTTGTAATAGCTTCAGGATTATCAGCAGAAGAGATATTTGATTATTGTTATACGAAACTAGCGCGATACAAAGTACCAAAGCATATTTATTTTACAGATTCTTTACCACGTAATGCGTCAAATAAATTAGTACGTCGTAACTTGTATGAATGGTTAGGAGAGTGACACGATGAAAATAACCCTACATACAATTGAAATGCCGCTTAAAGTACCATTTCAAACGAGTTACGGAACATATTATAAGCGAGAAAGTATTATCGTCGAAATAGAAGACAAGGATGGAGCCATTGGTTGGGGAGAATGTGTTGCATTCTCTGAACCGTGGTATACAGAAGAAACAATTAAAACGAGTTATCATATGTTGAAAGATTTTTTTATTCCGCATATACTTCAGCATCATATAACGGCTCCATCTGAGCTTAACCGTATACTAGCTAGTTATAAGCGAAATAATATGGCAAAAGCGAGCCTAGAAAATGCGTTATGGGATCTTAATGCGAAAAGGCAAAATAACTCCTTAGCGGCCTTGTTTGGTGGTGTACGAAAAGAAATTCAGGTAGGTGTTGTCGTTGGATTAGGAGAAACGAAAGAGATGTTGGACCAAATTCACGCATATGTAGAAGAAGGGTACAACCGTGTGAAAGTGAAAATATCTCCTGATCGAGATTACACATTACTAAAGGAAATTCGAAATGAGTTCCCTATTCTTCCACTTATGGTTGATGCAAACTCTGCCTATACAATTCATGATATTGACCAACTAAAACGATTAGACGAATTTAATCTTTTAATGATTGAACAACCTTTTGGAGATAATGACTTTTTAGATCACCGTGTCTTACAAGAAGTAATGGAAACACCTATTTGTTTAGATGAGAGTATTCATTCATTAGAAGATGTGAAAGTAGCAGTTGCGTTAAATAGTTGCCAAATTATTAATATTAAGAGTGGTCGTGTTGGTGGATTTCAAGAATCAATTCGTATTCATGACTATTGTAAGGAGCATAATATACCAGTATGGTGCGGTGGAATGATTGAAACGGGGATTGGTCGTGCAGGTAATATCGCTTTGTCATCGCTACCTAATTTTGTGATTCCGGGAGATGTATCAGCTTCTGCACGTCATTGGGAAGAGGATATCATTTATCCAGAAATTACATTACGTAATGGAAAAATAGATGTTCCAACTTCTAGTGGCATTGGCTTCGAAGTAAATCGAAATCAATTAGAAAAAGTAACTGTTTATAAAGAAATAATCAAATAGGAAGCAAATTCGATAAGTGAATGAAACACTTTTCGAATTTGCTTTTTATTTTATCTCAAAGTATAACAGTATCCATTTTTTACATAATAAGTATATACTTTCTAACATGAAAGAAGGGATACGAGATGGGATTCTTTAGGTTTTTGTTTGGAAGAAAAAAGAAACGACAAAATAACGAGTACCAACAAGAAAGCTATGAACAGGAAGAAAATCAAGGCCAACAAGAGAATCAAGGCCAACAAGAAGATCAAAGCGAACAAGAAAATCAAGGCCAACAAGAGAATCAAGGCCAACAAGAGAATCAAGGCCAACAAGAAGATCAAAGCGAACAAGAAAATCAAGGCCAACAAGAGAATCAAGGCCAACAAGAAGATCAAAGCGAACAAGAAAATCAAAGCGAACAAGAAAATCAAGGCCAGCAAGAAAATCAAAGCCACCAAGAGCAACAAGACAAGCAGAAGGACCAAAATCAACAAAAGAATAAAAGTAAACAGAAGCGGCAAGAACCGCGTTCCATTCCAGAGTTAATTAAGCAACTGCAACAATCGAATGATTTCGTTCATTATCATACTTCTGAACAAGATGAAGGGCCATTTTGGTTGTCTTATTTCCGCCCTATCATCGAAGGGACGAAATTAAATGAAAATATAATGCCATGTTTGCAGGAAAAGAGCATTCAGTCATTAGCTCAGTTAAAAGAAGAGCTGTCGGTTAGCTCAATTGTATTAACAGAGGACGTAAAGGAAGTGGAAGGGCTTCTTTTGCAAGGAAATGTTCTTATTCAAATGAAAAAAGAAGATACACAATGTTTATTAGTGGAGGCTTCTGTTGAGCCATATAGACAACCTAGCAGACCTGAGATTGAATTTGGTGTAGTAGGGTCACAAGAATCATTTGTAGAAGGACTTGATACGAATCTTAACCTTGTAAGAAAAAGACTACCAATTCCAGAATTGCGAGTAAAGGAAATGATAGTTGGTAGCCTTTCGAAAACGAAAGTAGCTATTGTGTACATCGAGAATATCGCCAATGAAGAAAATGTCCATACTATTCTTCAGCGTATGGAAGATGTTCAATTTGAACAAATTATTGACAGTTCTACGTTAGCACAACTAATTGAAGATAATGTGAATGCAGCATTTCCACTCTTTCTTAATACAGAGCGACCAGATCGTGTCGTATTGGCATTAGGAGAAGGAAGAATTGCTGTTTTCGTAGACGGTTCTCCATATAGTATTATCGCCCCTTCACGATTTGTTGATTTTTTTACAGCAACGGAAGATTACAATTTATCTTGGGTATCAGCTACGTGTTTTCGCTTATTACGTTTATTCGCTGTTTTATTTTCACTATTTGCAACGGCAACATATGTAGCTGTTATGACCTTTCATTATGAGTTAATTCCGATTGACTTGTTAAACACACTTATTTCATCTCGGATAGGGGTACCACTACCTCCTATATTAGAAGCGATTTTATTAGAGTTATCCATTGATTTGTTAAGAGAGGCTGGTGCACGCTTACCAATTAAGGTAGGTCAAACACTTGGGATCGTTGGTGGTATTGTTATTGGGCAAGCCTCTGTGGAAGCTGGATTGACGAGTAATGTATTGCTCATTATTGTTGCAGTATCAGCATTAGCATCATTCATTACCCCTATCTATAAAATGGGTAATTCTATTCGTTGGCTTCGCTTTCCGTTTATTGTTTTTGCGGAGATGTGGGGATTAATAGGTATATCTATTTGTTTTCTATTCTTTGCTACTCATATGCTTCGATTGAAATCGTTAGGAAGACCTTATGGATTATATCCTTTTAGAATGCAAGATATTCAAGATAGCTGGGTACGTGGGCCATTATCAGCTTTGAAAAATAGACCTGCTCAAACGAGCACAAAAAAACCAAAAAAGAATCAAAAAAAGATAAAACAAAAGACGGTATTCACGGATTTCGATGATTAAGTACAGGAGATGGGAGGGATATATATGCATGAGTTAACTGTAAAAGAAAATCAAAAGATATCGGCTACTGTTACATTTTGTTTAGTTCATACGGCACAGTTTGGTGTAGGGGTATTAGGGTATTCACGTATTGTTGCAAAAAGTGCAGGATACGATGGATGGATTAGCGTAATTTTTGCAGGAATATGTATTCATCTTATTATGTGGGTAATATATAAACTACTTAAGACAGGACAAGGAAATATTATTCACATCCATCATGACCTGTTCGGTAAATGGATTGGGGGACTTTTTAATGTCTTCTTTATTGTTTACTTTTTCTTAGGGAGCGTCTCTATTTTGCGTACGTATATTGAAATCATTCAAGTATGGATGTTTCCAGGCCTGCCTACCTGGTCACTATCTATCGTACTATTATTGCTATGTTATTACATGATTGCATCTGGTTTTCGAGTCATTACGGGAATTGCTTGTATCTCTATATTGATGCTTATTATTGTCATGGTTGTTTTATTATTTCCACTGAAGTATGCTCATATCTCAAATTTGTTACCTGTTTTTAATCACTCGATTTCAGATCTTTTATTAGCGGCGAAAGATTCTACTTATACGATGCTAGGTTTCGAGACGATCTTAATGTTTTATCCGTTTATCCAAAATGCGGAGAAATCACAAAAGTATGCACAGTATGGAATCGCTTTTTCAAATGTTTTGTTTGTAACAAATATTCTTGCGACGTTTGTTTTCTTTAGCGAAGAACAGTTATCTCAATCTATTTGGTCACAATTGGCGATGACAAGTGTTATTAGTTTACCTGTTATTGAAAGGCTCGAATATATTGTTATTTCATTGTACGCGGCAATTGTCCTTTCAAGTGTCGTTATTACGCTTTGGGCAGCGAATCGTGGTATTAGGGAAGTATTTGGACTAAAACAAAAGTACTCACTGTGGTTATTAGTTATTCTTGCTTTCGGTCTATGCCAAGTGTTGAATGAACGCCATTTAATAAATAAATCTATTTCCTTTTTATCGAATACATATTTGCTAGTTGTCTTTGGGTATATCCCGATTTTAACGCTTCTGTATGTTTGGTATAAAAAGAGGAGGGCGCGCGCATGAAAAAAGTTATGTACGTATGGGTATGTATGTGTATAGCATTGGTCGGATGTGCCCAAAAGTTAATTATTGATGATTTAGATTTGATACAAGCATCTGGCTATGATGCGAAAGATGACAAAATTGAAATTACATTAGTTGTACCAGTCTTCACAGAAAAAGAGAAAAGTGAAGTTGTTACATATAGTAGTATTGGAGCTACAGCGAAAGAAGTGAAGAGTCGTGCGAATGAAAAAGCATTTCAACCGCTCGCAAGTGGACAATTACGCTTAGCTGTATACGGTAAAAAGCTTGCAGAAAAAGGGATGTATAGCATTGTTGATACATTGAACCGAGACCCTTCGATTGGAAATCGTGTATATTTAGCTATTATTGAAGGA
The DNA here is from genome assembly GCF_014638355.1 of Priestia taiwanensis. Lineage (GTDB taxonomy): Bacteria > Bacillota > Bacilli > Bacillales > Bacillaceae_G > Priestia_D > Priestia_D taiwanensis. The sequence goes on along the minus strand of NZ_BMFK01000002.1, from coordinate 517,156 downwards.
AGTGCGAATGAATTTTTACAAATGAAAACACCCCCGCGCAATAATATTGCGTTATATGGAAAGCGGATTTTAGAAAATAATATGGAAAGTGGGAACTTGCCAGAAACGAGTTTGCATACGTTTATGTTTCAATATTTTCAAGTTGGACAAGATCCCTACTTGCCTATTTTGAAGAAAGCGGATAAAGAGATTAAAATAAATGGGCTTGCATTGTTTCATGAAGATAAATATGTATCTAAAGTAGAAGTAGAGGATATGTTTCTCTTTAAGTCATTAATCGAGACGCATAAAGAAGGAACGCAAGGAGTGAATTTTGAGGATGGGGAGTCTGTAGCTGTACACAATATTTCTTCCCACCCAAAGTATAAGGTGAGCGTAAAAAATGGGAAACCATCATTTATGATTGAGGTAGATATGAAAGGGAAAATTGAAGCTCTCTCAAGACGTGAAAATTTAGAGGAAGAAGAAGCACTAAAGAGAATAGAGAGAAAAATAGATAAGTTATGGGAGAAGAAAGCAACGAACCTTGTGAAAACATTTCAGGAGTTAGATATAGATCCTCTTGGCCTAGGTGCACATTTCAAACAACATTACCGGGAGTTTAATCAAAAAGAATGGAAAGCGATGTATAAGGATGCTCCTATTACAGTGAAGTATAACGTAGATATTGTTCAATCTGGTGTCGTAGAATAAAAAATCCTAGTCCATACATGAGATGGACTAGGATTTTTTTAATGATAGCCTTTTGCATTTTGTTTTGTTAGTTTTGTTTTGAATAATGTATAACTCCATAATTGATAACTGATTACAATTGGTACCGTAACCATTGCAACACCGAACATGATTTTTAAGTTTAATTCGCTTCCTCGGGCTTCGAATAGCGTAATACTTAATGCGTCGTTGATACGAGATGGTAACATACGCGGGAACATACCGATGAAGCCAGTTGCCATAAATGTTCCAATCGTTAAACAAACATTTGTAAATGCTAATCCTACTTTGTTTTTGAAGACAAAGACAATTGTCATGATAGCCGTTATCATGCATAGTAACGGGATAGCATATAAAATTGGATTATCGTTAAAGTTGTCGAAAATAAACGTCTTGTTTGCTGTTGCAACGAAATAGATTGGTAAAATCCCACCAGCTGCAATAGATGTGTAACGAGCAATTTTGCTAGCACGTTCGGCTACTTCTCCAGCTGTTTTGATCATAATCCAAAGGGCACCAGATGTCATGAAGAGTGCTACAAATAATGCACCTCCTAGTAGTGCATAGCGATGCAATAAGCTAAATAAGTTTCCTTCATACCCGTTTGGCCCAATTAGTAAACCGTAATAAAGATTGGAGAAGGCGACGCCAAATAAGACTGGTAAGGCAAAGCTACTAATAATAAATGTCCACTTACATGTTGCTATCCATTTTGGATGATCGTCCTTGTGCATAAATTCAAGACTCGCTGCACGGAGAATGAGTGCGAATAAAATGAGCATCATCGCCTCATATAAGAACGAGAACATGTCTGCATAGACGATTGGAAATGCGGCAAATGTTGCACCACCAGCAGTAATTAACCATACTTCATTACCATTCCAAAACGGTCCAATTGCTTCTTGTAATTGGTTGCGTTCCGCACGATCTTTTGTGATTTTTCCAAATAGCATCCCAGTTCCCAATGAATACGCATCTAGTATAAAGTAAACAGTCCAGATTACACCCCATAAGGCGAACCAAATAATTGCTAACGTATCATGAGACATGCTCGATTCCTCCTTGTTTGGTTGATTGTTGAGAAGGTCCTTTTTTCGCAAATTTGAGCATTAAGTATACATCAGCAATTAATAAGATTGTGTAGAATAACACAAGTCCGACTAGTGAGAAGTAAATTTGCGATGTTGATAGTGGTGATACGGCATCTTGTGTTTTCATTAGTCCATATACAGTCCAAGGTTGTCTTCCAACTTCGGCAACCATCCATCCAGCATTGATAGCAATGTAAGGAAGTAGAACAGACCACATCGTTAACTTTAAATAGCGTGTTGCGTTTTCGAGTTTGTTCTTTCTGTACAGGTAGACACCATACCATGTTGTCATCATAAAGAAAATTCCTAATGCTACCATGACGCGGAAGCTCCAGAAAACGATTGGGACATTTGGTCTTTCTTCCTCTGGAATGTCTTTTAATCCAGTTACTTCGCCGTCAAATGAGTTCGTATAGAAGAAACTACCGAGCTTTGGAATCGTAAATAATTCGAAATTTCGTTCTTCACCAGGAATTGGGACAGAAATAATGGAGAAGTCGAGTTCATCTGTCGTTTCCCATACTGCCTCCATTGCAGCACCTTTTGCCGGTTGCATTTTTGCAGCATTCACTCCTGATTGGTGACCGATAAGTGGTGTTACTGTGGCGGCAAATACTGCCATAATAAGTCCATATTTAAATGATTTCTTAAAGAATGCAACTTCATTTTTACGAAGTAAATGATAGGCACTAACTGCCATAACAAAGAAAGAACCTGCAATGTAACAACTAATAACTGTATGAAAGAAAATATGCCAAGCGTAAGGGTTTGTTACAATTGCCCAGAAGTCTGCAATTTCTGCACGTCCATTGACAATGTTATATCCTACAGGATTTTGCATGAATCCATTTGCTGTAATAATCCATAATGCCGAAAGATTTGTTCCGATAGCGACCATCCAGAAACAGAAGGCACGCATCTTTGGAGAAAGTTTGTCTTTTCCAAATAACCAAATGCCCATGAAGGTAGATTCTAAGAAAAATGCTACGAGTGCTTCAATTGCAAGTGGTGATCCAAAAATATCCCCCATATATTTCGAGTATTCAGACCAGTTTGTTCCGAATTGAAACTCCATTGTGATACCTGTCACAATTCCGAGTACCATATTAATTGCAAATAGCTTTCCCCAAAAGTCTGCCATTTTGCGATATTGTGGATTTAATGTACGGGCGTGCTGAGTTTCCATTGCTGCTACTAGGATAACGAGTCCGATTGTTAATGGTACGAATAAAAAATGATAAAAGATTGTAATACCGAATTGAATACGGCTTAATAGTAAAACACTCTCCATGTTTCCACTCCTTTTTTAATGGTGTTAGTTGTTTTTAGTAATTACTAGGTACATTACTTACTTATAGTGTAATTGATAGGATAGATTAGAAAATATTGGGGATGTGACAGAACTATAGAAACTTTGTGGATGTTGTTTGAACGTAACATTTGCATAGTGGAAAACTTGTTTTTTCGAACTCCTTCTTGACTAAAATGATAGAAAAGGGAAAAATAGAAGAAATGATGGAAACAAGGGGGATAACAGCGTGACATTATTACATGAAATTTTAGAGCATAACGAAAAATTTGTGACAGATAAAGAATATGAAAAATTTGAGACGAGCAAGTATCCGGAGAAGCGTTTAGTAATTGTTTCTTGTATGGATACTCGTCTAGTAGAATTATTGCCGCGTGCGATGAACATCGGTAACGGGGACGTAAAGGTTGTGAAAGTTGCAGGAGCAGTAATTTCCCATCCATTTGGATCTATTATGCGTAGTATATTGGTCGCAATTTACGCATTAAATGCAGATGAAGTATGTGTTGTGGGGCACCATGACTGCGGAATGGCTACGTTAAAAGCAGATGATATTTTAGATACGATGCGTGATCGTGGTATTTCAGACTTGGCAATTGAAGCAGTAGAATATTTCGGTGTGGATTTAGAGAAATGGTTACATGGATTTGATTGTGTTGAAGAGAGCGTGAGTGAGTCGGTTAAAATGATTCGTAATCACCCATTATTACCATCTAAATTACCAGTACACGGTCTTGTTATTGATCCGAAGACAGGTAAATTAGATGTTGTTGTAGATGGATATAATAAATAATTATTTCTTTTTTTTCGGTGGTACAGGGTCATGGCCGCCAGGATGAAATGGATGACATTTTAAAATACGGGTTACTGTTAAGTACAATCCAACAAAAAAGCCATGTGTTTTGAATGCCTCAATACCATAATGTGAGCATGTTGGATAAAAGCGACATGACGGTGGCTTCATCGGTGAAATCCATTTTTGATAAAAGCGAATAAGCAAAATGAATACGTGTTTCATTGTAGCCTCCTACAGAATAAAGATAACTTTTACATTAGTAGGTTTGGCTACTATTTGTCAAATGAAAGAAGAAGCAATTACGGTTGCTTCTTCTTTTCATTTTCTTCTTTATATGGATTATCTTCAATATTATCAACAGAGTGTTTATATGAATAAGCTTTATTAATGGTTAGTACAGATAGTATAAGCACAACAGCAACAATGCCGAGTGCAACAAGCAATACAGTATTCATCATTTAACCTCTTTCTTTTTTGGTTCATCTGTCTAGTTTGAATCATGATACTAGTCAGAACGAACATAATAGTAATACATATAAGCGATATTGTGATGAATAAGGAATTCCCTCCTTATATTTCGCCACAAACATGAACATGCTAGTAACAAGGATGTTTCTTTATATATCGTAACATGTAAGAGATGGAAGCAAGAAAGAATATGTTTGAAAAGGTGAAAGGAGTTAGAATGGAGAAGCGAACATATTATGTATCATTGACACAAGGTGAAATAGCTCGTGTACGGACGGAAGAATCAATGTTTGTCATAAGAGCAACGGACGAGGAGATTCATTACTTGCGTACACTATTCCAACATATGTATGATGATGATCGATCATCGTATTGGCGTGCACATATTCCTTTCCTAGAATATCATTATGACGAAGAGAATGATAGGTATGATGAGGCATTAGGACGTGCATATGCTCATATTTATCAATTAGGAAATGAAGAAACGAAGAAGCATATTGAGGGAATGAATATTTTACAAAGGGAATGAATGAGCCTGTTTTTCTTTTGTAAGGAATAATTGTATGATAAGATGTAGAAAAAGTTATTCTTGTCGAAAGAAGCGGAGTTAATTATGTATACATTTAAAGATTATTATGGGAATACGGTAGAGCTTTCTTTTGATGATCATCCTTATGCTTCTTTTGCGAAGCATGTGTGGGTAGTGTGTAAGCATCAAGGAAAGTGGTTGCTAACAAAACACAAACATCGTGGATTAGAGTTTCCAGGTGGAAAAGTAGAAGAAGGTGAAACTTCTGAAGAAGCGGCAATTCGTGAAGTAAAGGAAGAAACAGGTGGAGAGGTTTCGGCTTTATTTTACCTTGGCCAGTACAAAGTAAATGGCAGAGAAAAAGTAATCGTCAAAAATATTTATCATGCAGTGGTAGATGACTTACAGCCTCAACCACATTACTTTGAGACTTTAGGTCCTGTACTGATGGATAAATTACCAAAAAGCCTTAAAAAAGACAATCGCTTTAGCTTCATTATGCGTGATGATGTGTTAGTACATAGCATAAATAAAATAGCATCTATGAATATAAATTCTATGTCAAAATAAAGAATGATACAGATGTAAAGAAATAACCAGTTTCTTCGCTCAATGATTCTAAGCGAAGAAACTGGTTATTTGTCATTACGAATGATAATTTTTTCTAATGCATCGACAAGCACATACATGCAAGCAGCGACAACCATAATAAGAAGCACACTCATTAACACAAGGTTAAAATTAAAAATTTGGAAACCGTAGTTAATGAGATAACCAAGTCCTTCTTTTGAGACGAGAAATTCTCCTACAATAACACCTACCCATGATAATCCAACATTTACTTTTAATGTGGAAATGATGGCGGAGAAGGAGGACGGGAAAACAGCCTCTGTAAAGACTTGTCGTTTGGTTGAACGGAATGTTTGAAGTACCTTTATATAGTTCGCATCTACATTTGTGAATGCGTTGTAAATAACGATGATTGTGATGATAATTGAAATGATAACGCCCATGGCAATAGATGATGAAATATTGGGTCCAAAGATTACGATGATAATAGGGCCAAGTGCTACTTTTGGCATTGCATTTAGCGTTACTAAATACGGATCGAAAATGCGTGAGAGCATTGGGAACCACCATAGCATGCATGCGATAAATGTTCCAAGAATTGTCGCAATGATGAAGCTTACTAATGTTTCAATAATGGTTACAGATACATGTGGGAATAAGGAACCATCTTGGGTATTGGAAATGAACAATGTATAGATTTTAGATGGTGAGCTAAATAAGAGTGGGTCAATCCATCGTTGTGTACTTGCTAGTTCCCAGCCAGCAAAGAATAGAACGAGTATTGCAAGTTGAATGGACCAAATAATATGCGTCGTTTTCTTTGTACGCTTAATATACTGCTGATGAAGGGTTCGAAAGGAAGGCTTATGTGCGTTCAAGTTGTTCCATCTCCTTCCAAATTTCTTCGAATAAAAGAGAGAAAGTAGGATGTCTTCTTGCCTCAAATGGTGTTAGTTGTTGTATATCTGTTGGGACGATGAATGTCTGAATGAGTTTTCCAGGTTTCCCACCAAATAAAAAAATTCGGTGGCTCATGGCAATAGCCTCTTCAATATCATGTGTGACGAGAATAGATGTTTTGTTGTATTGCTTGAGCAGTACAGACACTAAATCTTCTAATTTCAATTTGTTTTGGTAGTCTAACGCAGAAAAAGGTTCATCAAGTAAAAGCAATCCGGGATTTGTTGCTAACGTGCGTACGAGTGCGACACGTTGACGCATTCCACCTGAAAGTTGTCGTGGATATGCATGTTGAACGTGAGCGAGCCCGACTTTTTCTAATAAGGTTAATGCTTTTTTTTTCGTGTCTTCATCAAGGGTTTTAGTAACCTTTAAGCCAAGCAAAATGTTTTGTTCAATCGTTTTCCAGGGAAACAAGTAATCTTGTTGAAGCATATAGCCGATGTTTTTCGTATTAGTTGTAAAGTGAATTTCTCCTTCAAGAGGGGTGAGAAGACCGGAGATGAGAGAGAGGAGTGTTGTTTTTCCACATCCGCTCGGTCCGATAAAGGAAACGAATTCTCCGTCTTCTACAGATAATGTAATATCCTCTAATACTTCCGTTAGTTCTTTCTTATTGAAAAAGGCATGAGATACATGCTGTAATGTTACGAAACTCATGATTATCCCTTCTTATTTTTTTATGACGTTGTTTGCAAACTCTGTATGAACGAGTTTTTCATAGCTTATATCTTCTTTCAATTGTCCAGCTGTCTTCATCACATCGATTAGGCGGTTCCATTCTTCTTTCTCTAATAGTGGATTTGTTGCGTACGCATGTTGTTCTTTATAGCGCTTAATGACATTTATCATAATATCTTTCGGTGTTTCTTTGAAATAGTCTACTACTACATCTGCAATTTCTTCTGGTGAGTGAGCATCTACCCATTGTTGTCCTTTATAAAGGGCACGAGTGAATTTTTCTGCGATGTCTTTTTTATCCTTTAGGAAGCTTTCTTTTGCCATGAAAGTTGTGTACGGGAGGGCACCAGATTCTTTGCCGAATGCTGCAACGATGTAACCTTTTCCTTCTTTCTCGAAAATACTAGCTGTTGGTTCGAATAATTGAACGAAATCACCTGTTCCAGAGGCGAAGGCACTTGCAATATTGGCAAAGTCCACATTTTGAATTAAGTTAACGTCTTTTTGTGGATCAATATTACGATTTTTTAGTACATATTCTCCAACCATTTGTGGCATCCCGCCTTTTCGTTGGCCGAGATAGTCTTTTCCTTTTAGTTGATCCCATGTAAAATTATTTATCTTCTCGCGAGAAACGAGGAAGGTGCCATCATTCTGGGTCAGTTGTGCGAAATTTAAAATAGGATTATTCGCATCTTGTAATGACACATAAATGGATGTTTCTGAACCGACTAGTGCGATATCTGCACCGTTTGATAATAAGGTCGTCATCGTTTTGTCACCACCTGGTGTGGTCGTGAGTTCGATATCTAGTCCCTCTTCTTTAAAAAAGCCTTTACTTATCGCAACATACTGCGGAGCATAGAAGAGAGAGCGTGTTACTTCTGCAATTCGAACTTTTTCTGTTTTTGTCTCTGGTGTTGAGTCTTTTGTAGAAGTACATGCACTAATGAATAAGACGCTCATACATGTGAGTAAAAAGTATTTCCAAAGGCGTTTCAATTGTCATTCCCCCTCTATCAATCGATAGTGTAGAATATGTGTTGGAAGGGCTATATGTGAAGGCCTAGAGAAAATGTTTTGAATAAAAAAGAACGTTACATCCGCCTATGCGTGTAACGTTCTTTTTATGTGACGTGTTCTAGAGTGAAGTGATAGTTTGTTTGTTTTGTTCTAGCTGGCGATGAATACCCATTCGATCAATTTGAATCCAATATTCTACAATTTTATTGCATTCAACAACATAGACAGCACTCGCATATTCAATGACAGGGAGGCCGGTCGGAGCAAATCCATCTATTTCACCGATATGAGTACCGATTTGCTTCCATCTTACATATACACGATTATCAGTAGATGGTAAAAGTTCTTCAATTTCTAAGGAGAAGTTACCATATGCGTCTAGCATTTCTTGTACATGTTCTGCATATTCGTACGGGGTTCTTTCAATTGTCGTCTCTTCTTCTGATTGAATTTGATGGGCAAATACTTTATCTGCCATTAGTTCAGGTGCTAAGTGGATATTACGACCTGAACGTACTTCCTTCATAAATTGTTTTACGATTTCTTCTGGATTCACTGAGATACACCTCTTTTATCTGAAATTTCTTTCTATTATATATGTACTCAAGTATATCACTTGAAGCATGTTTCGTCTGTTTTTTCTCTTGTTTTTATCATATGAATGTAAAAAACGCAAAAAACCGTACGATGATGTCATTCCATCGTACGGAAGGATGTGTAACTAATTATAGAATTGGGCCGCCTTGCTCAATAATTTCCACTGTTACATTTGGGAAACGTTTAATATTTTCTTTGAATTTACGAGCAAGTTCGTTTGCTTTCACCTCGTATGCTTCTTTGTCTGTCCATGTGTTCTTTGGAACTAATACTTCGTCTGGAACACCGGCGATACGAGTTGGAATTTCTAAGCCGAAGATAGGGTCTTTTACTGTTTCAACATTTTTTAATTCACCAGCCAATGCGGCATGAATCATTGCACGTGTATATTCTAATTTCATACGGTTACCAATACCGTACTCGCCACCAGTCCAACCTGTATTTACAAGGAATACTTGTGCCTCATACTTGTCGATGCGCTCTCCTAACATTTCTGCATAACGAGATGGATCAAGTGGTAAAAATGGTGAACCGAAGCATGTTGAGAATGTTGCTTGTGGTGACGTAATACCACGCTCTGTACCAGCTAATTTACTTGTATAACCACTAATGAAGTGGTACATTGCTTGTTCTTTCGTTAATTTGCTAATTGGAGGAAGCACTCCAAATGCATCTGCAGTTAAGAAGATAATTGTATTTGGGTGACCAGCTACGCTTGGAACCACAATGTTATCAATTGCTTGTAAAGAATAAGATGCACGTGTATTTTCTGTTAAAGATACATTATTGTAATCTGGTATTCTAGTATCTGGATCTAATACGACGTTTTCTAAGACAGAACCGAAACGAATGGCGTCAAAGATTTGTGGTTCTTTCTCACGTGATAAATTCACGCATTTTGCGTAGCAACCACCTTCAATATTAAATACACCGTGATCGGACCAACCATGCTCATCATCGCCAATTAATTTGCGGTGAGGATCTGCAGATAACGTTGTTTTTCCTGTTCCAGAAAGACCGAAGAATAGAGCAACATCTCCTTCTTCTCCAACGTTTGCTGAGCAATGCATCGATAAGATATCTTGCTCTGGAAGTAAGTAGTTCATTACAGAGAAGATTGATTTCTTCGATTCACCTGCATACTCTGTTCCACCAATTAATACGACGCGTTCTTCAAATGAAATAATGATAAATGTTTCTGAATTTGTACCGTCTATTTCTGGATTTGCTTTGAAGTTTGGAGCATAAACAACAGAGAATTGTGCCTCGTGATTTACTAACTCTTCTTCTGTTGGACGAATGAATAATTGTTGTGCAAATAAATTATGCCATGCAAACTCGTTAATTACTTGAATTGGTAAGCGAGATTTTGTATCTGCTCCTGCAAATCCTTTAAATACGAATACTTCTTCGCAGCCATGTAAGTACTCTAACATTTTCGTATATAATGTGCGGAAAGATTCCTTTGAAATTGGTTGATTGACATTTCCCCAGTTAATCTTTTCTCGAACAGATTCTTCATCAACGATATATTTGTCTTTTGGCGAACGCCCTGTATATTTACCAGTTGAAACGCTTACAGCTCCTGTATCAGTTAAAATTCCTTCATTCTTATGAAGAATTCTCTCGATTAATTGTGACGTACTTAGTTGATAGCGAATATTATTTCCTTTTGTTAATTCGTGTAAATCAATTTGAACGTTAACTGAACGCATTTTCATACCATCCTTTTTCATATAGTTTAAAAAATTTTTTCACGTGGATGTTTTACTTATGCCATGAAACAATCATGGCGGGAAGAAAATAGTTACTAAGTAAAGTAATACTATATATATGTCACATTTCCCTAATAGTATATCACATTTATATAAATAGTATATAATATTTTGATTATAATGTGAAGATTACTTTTATTGTAAGGGTTTTCTTTGTCTTGTACAAAAGATAATGATTATAACGTCTACAGTAGATGAGGAAAATACAATTTATAGGAAAATAAACAAAAAAAAGAAGAGTATTGACAACTTTATGAAAAATATACTATGATAACTGCTGAACGGATACTCTCTTATCCTGAGCTGGTGGAGGGACGCAGACCCTATGAAACCCAGCAACCGTCTTGTCTATTAGAATTGCAGACAATGAAAAGGTGCTAAACTGATGCAAGGCTATATTGCCTTGGACGATAAGAGTGAAAGGCAAAAGAACCATTCCAACCTTTCCTCATATAAATGCAGGAGAGGTTTTTTATTTTCTTTCGGTTAAAATAGAACGTTGTACTCATCATACGTTTGGGAAGAGTTCCGTATCAAATAATTTTGTGAAAACAGAGGAGGAAGGATAATGACAAACAAACGTCGTTTATTCACTTCAGAGTCAGTAACAGAGGGACATCCAGATAAAATCTGTGACCAGATTTCTGATTCTATTTTAGATGCTATTTTAACAAATGATCCGAATGCACGTGTAGCGTGTGAAACTACTGTAACAACAGGATTAGTGTTAGTAGCAGGGGAAATTACTACTTCTACGTATGTAGATATTCCGAAAATCGTTCGCGATACAGTTCGTGAGATTGGTTATGTACGTGCGAAGTATGGATTTGATGCGGAAACGTGTTCAGTATTAACATCTATCGATGAGCAATCAGCAGACATCGCAATGGGTGTTGACCAAGCGTTAGAAGCTCGTGAAGGACAAATGAGTGACGCTGAAATCGAAGCAATTGGTGCTGGGGACCAAGGTTTAATGTTCGGTTTTGCATGTAATGAAACAACTGAGTTAATGCCACTCCCAATTTCATTAGCTCATAAATTAGCACGTCGTTTAACAGAAGTACGTAAGAATGAAACATTAGCTTACTTACGTCCAGATGGAAAAACACAAGTAACAGTTGAATATGATGAGAACGATAAGCCAGTTCGTATCGATACAATCGTTATTTCAACACAACATGCTCCAGAAGTTGAGCATGCTCAAATTGAAGCTGACTTAAAAGCACAAGTTATTAGCCCAATTGTTCCAGCGGAATTAATTGATGAAAATACAAAATACTTCATTAACCCAACTGGTCGTTTCGTAATCGGTGGACCACAAGGTGATGCAGGATTAACAGGACGCAAAATTATTGTAGATACTTACGGTGGATATGCTCGTCACGGTGGCGGTGCATTCTCTGGTAAAGATGCTACAAAAGTAGACCGTTCTGCAGCATACGCAGCTCGCTACGTAGCGAAAAACATTGTTGCTGCTGGCTTAGCTGAGAAAGCAGAAGTACAATTAGCATACGCAATCGGTGTTGCACAACCAGTTTCGATTGCAGTAGATACATTTGGCACAGGCAAAGTATCAGAAGATGTATTAGTAGAATTAGTACGTAACAACTTCGACTTACGCCCAGCTGGTATCATTAAGATGTTAGACTTACGTCGCCCAATTTACAAACAAACAGCTGCTTACGGTCACTTCGGTCGTACAGATTTAGATGTACCTTGGGAGCGTACAGATAAAGCTGCAGCATTAAAAGCTGGCGCTGGTTTATAAAAGATATGAAAAAGAATCAACATTGTGTTGATTCTTTTTTTATTGCATAGATGCCTTGTCCAATATTTTCTCCTCTTCATATGTTAGTAATAAGAGAGGAGAAAATATTGGATGAATACGCGAGAACTAAAGGGTGTGTATAGTGTCGTTTATAGTCTTGGGTATCGCTGTTCAGTTGCGAATGTATTGAATGAATTGAAACTACGGAAGTACAGTGGGATTTTTGATTGGATTCAAACAAAAGAATTATCTACTGTGACATAATTAGTGCAAAGTAAATTTGAACGGTTCATGGAATATGAATATCTTCGTTATGATGGTGTAAATGGATTAGGAAAACACTTGTTATTCACAGATACACGTTATGATATTTTGATCGCACATCATTATCCATTAGACTGTTTACAATATGATTATTTACCAGATTATCAAACGTATTGCGACGTACAGAAGAAGTACAATCGTCGGATAAAGCGATTATATGAACATATGGAGGAGTGTAATTCTATTCTTTTCATACGAGAAGGTGGGAATCTTGAAGAAATAGAGGAATTGCATGCGTTACTGTCTAAATTAGTGAAGGGACGCTTTGTATTAGTTGTTGTGAATTGGATACAAAGTGATGCAATATATGAAGAAAGGACAAGCTTAGAGAATGTTTGTTTCCTTTCGTTTGACTTATTAAATATCGAACGATGGAAGGAAGTATTAGACGGGGTTAGTCTGAAGGAGTAGTCCTTGCAAACGAAATTTACTTCGTTTGCAAGGACTTATAATATTGACCTTTTTGTACGTATTCAGTACGAATACGTACCATGTCTTTTTTATCTTCGTCTGTTAAAGAGCGTACTACTTTTGCAGGGCGGCCAAATGCTAACATACCAGCAGGAATGACTTTTCCTGGTGGTACAAGGCTACCAGCCCCGATATACGCGCCTTCTTCAATTTTTGCACCATCTAAAATGATACTTCCCATTCCAATTAAGGAGTTCTTTTCAATGTGACAACTATGAAGAATACATTGGTGTCCAATTGTGACATCTTCTTCAATAATAAGCGGGCGATTTGGACTTTGGTGTAAAACAGAATTATCTTGGATATTCGCACGGTTTCCAATGATAGTTGGAGAAACATCACCACGAATAGATGTATTAAACCAAATGCTTGCCTCATCACCAATTGTGACATCTCCTGTTATTGTCACGTAATCTGCAATGAAAGCAGAAGGAGAAATAACAGGTTCTTTCTCTTTATATGGATAAATCAATGAAATCACCTCCTGTATATGACTAATGTTATCATAGGAAAGATGGACCTTTCAAAAATAGGGGATATTTGCGACAATAAGGAAAAAAATAAGCAAAACGACGAAAAAATGAGGTGCACTGAATGAATGTTCCAACAACACCACTTTCATTAATGAAAAAAGTCTACAGCAATGTTCTTCCAAATGTGCATGAAGAACTAGCATATTGGAAGAAACGTGCAGAACAAATACCGAATGAAGAGTTACGAAATCAAGCATTAGCTAGTCTAGAACAGAAAGCATTCCACTGCGAAGGGGGCGGTATTTTAGCATTGTTAGCTGAAAAAGAGAGTGCAACGTGTATCCGTTTTATCGTTGCATATCAAACAATTAGTGACTATTTAGATAATCTATGTGATCGAAGTACATCGCTTGATCCAAATGATTTTGCTGCACTGCACGAAGCAATGTTACATGCACTTCAAGGTCAAAATAAATCGGTGAATTACTATCGTTTCCGAGATGAACAACTAGACGGTGGTTATTTGCAAGAATTGGTATATACATGCCAGAAAGCGTTGAAAAAAGCGAAGCACTACGATAAAATTGCCCCTGTGTTGCGGGAATTATCTAGCTATTATTGCGATTTACAAGTACATAAGCATGTAACGATAGAAGAGAGGGAACCAAGATTGAAAAATTGGTTTTCTGAACATCAACAAAATGTGCCTCCAATGGAATGGTATGAGTTTTCAGCTTGTTCTGGTTCTACGTTAGGGGTATTTTGTTTAGTGGCCTATGCATATGGTGAGACACTAGAGCAGCAGCAAATTGATAACATTCGAAAAAGTTACTTCCCTTATGTACAAGGGTTACATATCTTACTCGATTATTTCATTGATCAAGAGGAAGATAAAATTGGTGGAGACTTAAATTTCTGTTCGTATTATGAAGATCAACAAGAATTAATGATGCGTTTGAAATATTTTATTAGCGAAGCAGATGCACATCTCGCACAAATCCCACATGAGAAGTTTCATCGCTTAATCCACAGAGGTTTGCTTGGTATTTATTTATCTGACCGAAAAATTAAGAAACAGAAGGATGTACGTCGCATGGCAAAGGAATTAGTGAAATGCGGTGGTTTGACGTCACGTTTCTTTTATTGGAACGGGAAAGTGTACCGAAAAGTGAGCGGGACATAACAAAGAAAGGTAGGAGTGGCTCCTACCTTTTTTCAATTGCCACAATAAATGGCGGGTTATTTACTTGGTTTATAAATTGGTATTGCAAAATGTGTGCCTTCTCTTGTGGAATGGCTTGTACATAATGCAACAGTTCATCACGCTCTACTTGTCCTTCTGGATGACCATGATAAATAACAAGTACAATTATACCTTCGAAGGCCATGATTTCTAGTAACTTTTCAATGGCTTCAATCGTAGAATTAGCAGCTGTAGTAATATGTTTATCGCCACCAGGTAAGTAACCAAGGTTGAAAATCGCAGCTGTTATGTTCCCATGTAAATGTGCTGGAATTGTCTCAGCAACCTTTGCATGACTTTCATGAAGTAGCGTCGTACGCTCCAATACATGATGTTCTTGTAGGCGTATAGTTGTATTCGTTATTGCTTCCTGTTGAATGTCGTACGCAAAGACATGTCCGCTTTCTCCGACTAATTCCGCTAAGAAGTGCGTATCGTGCCCGTTCCCCATCGTTGCATCAACAGCAACATTTCCCTCTGAAATAGCCTTTTGTAGAATGGTTCTAGCAAAAGGTAAAATACGTTCTAGTTTCATCGTGTGCTCTCTCTTTTCACAGCGAATTTTCCTTGATAGCTATCGCGATGTTTTAACTCATCGTCAATAGCATTTAATACGTTCCATTTACGTAAGCTCCACATTGGGCCAATCATTAAATCTGCCGGCCCGTCACCTGTAATACGATGAACGATAATTTCAGGTGATAAAAGCTCTAATTGATCGCATACTAAGTTAACATAGTCATCAAGGGCAAGGAATTCTACCATTCCTTTTTCATATTGTTTCACCATTGCTGTTCCTTTTAATAAATGTAGCAAGTGAATTTTGATTCCTTGAATATCCAGTTTTGCGACTTCACGAACTGTTTCCATCATCATTTCTGGTGTTTCAAGTGGTAGCCCATTAATAACATGAGAACATACACGAATATTGTGTTTGCGTAATTTCGCGACACCCTCTACATACGTTGCGTAATCGTGCGCACGGTTAATAATGTCGGCTGTCTTCTGATGGATAGTTTGTAACCCCATTTCTACCCATAAATACGTACGTTTGTTCAAGTCAGCTAGGTATTCGACCACGTCATCGGGTAAACAGTCAGGACGAGTTGCGATGGAAAGACCAACGACCCCTTCTTGTTCTAAAATTGGCTCAAATGTTTGCTTTAATACTTCTACTGGTGCGTGTGTATTCGTATATGCCTGGAAGTAGCCCAAATATTTGCCATCTTTCCATTTTGTGTGCATTTTATCTTTAATTTTATGGAATTGCGTTACAACATCTTCAGCACGGTCTCCGGCGAAATCACCAGATCCTGATGCTGAACAAAATGTACAACCTCCAAATGCTACTGTACCATCTCGGTTTGGGCAATCGAAGCCAGCATCAATAGCTACTTTAAATACTTTATGACCAAATTGTCCACGTAAATGGTAGTTCCATGTATGGTAACGTTTATTATCTTGTGCGTATGGAAATGGGTTTGCTTGTGTCACGACAAGCACCTCCTTATTTGTGGTGATTAATTTACCTCTTCTTCTCGTAGGCTATACAGTCTGCATTGTAGCATGATATGGTACCAATTCCAACGGGAAAAAGTTATAGCCCTTCTATTCTTGAACATAATAAAGGTAGAAGAAATATTTCTTCTACCTTTATTATGTGAATTGCGAAGGAGGAATTGTAAGATGGGTGACCGTTCTGCTATTCAAGAAACGTTATCGATGGCACAAGAAGCAATGGATTTAGCGAAAGAGCAGTTAGATATTGGCCGATTGCAAGAATCGTATAACGGTATTGAGTATTCGCAAGCACAGCAATTATTGGAAACGGCTACGCTGGAGGTTGAGAAATTAGAGCGATTAGCTGTTTCTGAGCAGAAGGATGAGTTATATCGAAAACGCCTACAACTGCAGCAACTTCAAAATGAAATGATTATCACACCACATTAATTGGAGGTAAGCAAATGGCGACACGTTCTAATCAAAACAATCCAGAACAAAAAACGAAGAATGCCTATATTTCAGAGTTTGCAGGCGAGTTAAATGTGATTAAAGAAGCGAAAAAGGCAAACTTGAAAAAAGGGCAGCCACAACGTGCACAGAAGAATTATTGAAAAATCAGAAAAACATTGACATAGATATTCTTATCGCATACACTATGTCTAATCATATGATTGCGTAAGCGTTGATGAAGAGTAGTACATATTATGTTCTTTTTAGAGAGCTGGTGGTTGGTGCGAATCAGTAAGAGCGAATATGGAATGGACTTCGGAGCTTCTTAGCCGAATGAAAGTAGAGTAGGTTAAGACGATTCATCTCCTCGTTACAGGAGAGAAAGTGAGTTACGTTATGTAACTAATGAAGGTGGCACCGCGGGAGTTCTCGTCCTTTTTAATAGGATAGAACTCCCTTTTTGTATGGAAAAATAGTGAAATCGTTGAATAAGAAGAGTACATATTGTTGATGCATAGCAGAGAGCCGGGATGGTGGGAACCGGTATGATAAATGATATGGAATGGGCTTATGAGAGGCGTACCGAATTATAAGTAGGTAAGCACGGGTTCTCCCGTTATAGAGATAGGGTATGATTGTACCTGAAAAGTGGGATTACTCCAATTGAGGTGGTACCGCGGTAAAATTAATTTATCGTCCTCTATACGCATGTATTGTGCGTGTAGGGGACTTTTTTTATTGTCTAAAAAGTGGGGGATGAAGATGAATATAACGAAAGAACAGTTTATGGAATTGAAAGAAGCGAAGAAAGATTTTTTAGTAATACGTGATATAGCTGGAGATGAGTTAACACCAATTGGGATGTATTATCGATTGTCTGGGACAAAGAAGTTTCTCTTAGAAAGTTCTTTAAAGAAAGAAGAGAAAGGACGTTATTCATTCATTGGAATGAATCCATCAGTGGAGGTTATTAGTAAAAAAGGGATTATTGAGGTACATGAAGGAAAGAAAGGTACAACAAGAAAAGGGAAAATGCTAGATGTACTTCAGGAAGTGATACGTGCCGTGGAAGTAGAGACAGATCTTCCCTTTATTGGTGGGGCAGTTGGGTATATTGGTTATGATGTTGTCCGACAATATGAAACCATCGGCGAGGGAATAGAGGATGACTTGCATATATCAGAAGCTCACATGATGGTGTATCAGATTGTTGTTGTTTTTGATCACGAATTGCAAAAGGCATCGGTTGTATATTTGTATCGTAAGGATGATGTAGCGTCCTATGAAGAAATTACACAACAATTATTAAAGATTGAATCGGAATTATATGCAACAAGTCAGCCACGTGCAATCAGTGTACAAGTGGATGGAGTCGTAACAACGAATATGGAGAAAGAAGAGTATATGGAATTAGTGGAGAGGGCAAAGCAATATATTCGTGACGGAGATATTTTTCAAGTTGTGTTATCACAACGTTTCGAAACTAAATTTCATGGCGATACGTTTGACTTGTATCGAAAACTCCGCATTAGCAACCCGTCTCCTTATATGTACTATGTTGATTTCGGAAGCTATCAAGTAATTGGTTCATCCCCGGAAAGTGTGATGAGTGTGAAGGAGAAGATTGTTACAACGAATCCAATTGCTGGAACGAGACCAAGAGGGGCAACAAAGAAGCAGGATGAAGAAGTAGCACGTGAATTACTTCTGAATGAGAAAGAACGGGCAGAGCATTTGATGTTAGTGGACTTAGGACGAAATGATCTTGGTTTTGTCAGTGAAATTGGTTCTGTCTCTTTACGAAAATTCATGGAGATTGAGAAATATTCCCATGTAATGCATCTCGTATCTGAAGTAGTTGGAGAATTACGAGAAGGGATGACATGCTTCGATGCCTTACCGTGGTGTTTCCCAGCTGGGACTGTATCAGGGGCACCGAAAATACGGGCGATGCAAATTATCGATGAGTTAGAAACTATCCGCCGCCATATATATGCAGGTACAGTCGGTTACATTTCATACACAGGTGATATGGATATGGCGTTAGCGATCCGAACAATCGTTGCAAAGGATAATTGTGCATATGTTCAAGCTGGGGCAGGTATTGTATATGATTCTATTCCACAACAAGAATTTGAAGAAACAGTAAATAAAGCGAAAGCATTAATGGAGGTGTTGAAATGATTGTATTAATCGATAATTATGATTCATTTACGTATAACTTGTATCAGTCATTACGAAAGTTTACTGAGCATGTGAAAGTTGTTCGTAATGATGAAATTTCACTTCAACAATTAGAGGCATTGCAGCCAGAAGCTATTGTTTTATCACCAGGACCAGGCCGACCAGAAAATGCAGGAATATGTGTTGAAGTGATTCGTTCGTTTTACAAGAAGATTCCGATTCTTGGCATTTGCCTTGGGCACCAAGCAATTGGTTATGCGTTCGGAGCGGATATTATACATGCAAAACAAATTAAACACGGAAAGACATCGCTTCTAACCCATAATCAAACAGGTATATTTCAGCATCAGAAACAACACCTTCGTGTGATGCGATATCACTCGTTAGTTCTTCGGAAAGAGACGGTACCATCTTGCTTAGATGTGTATGCGACAGCAACGGATGATGAGGAAATCATGGCAGTTAAACATAAAGAGTATCTTGTATATGGCTTGCAGTTTCACCCAGAGTCAATTGCGACGGAAGAAGGGGATGACTTAATTGGACAATTCCTTGTCGAAGCAACGAGTACGAAAACGATGAACACGTACCTTCGTAAAATTATGGAGAAAGAAGATTTAACCGAACAAGAGGCGTACGAAGCCTCGAAGAAATTATTTGCAGAAGAAACAACAGAAAGTGAGATTGCAGCATTCTTAATTGGGCTGAAATTAAAAGGGGAGACGTTAGAGGAAGTATTAGGCTTAGTACGAGTGTTGCGAGAGAAAGCTGTTCATTTCCCAAAATCTGTGGAAGGTGTGCTTGATAATTGTGGTACTGGCGGTGATAAGTCAGGGAGTTTCAACATTAGTACAACATCCGCGTTCGTATTAGCTGGTGGTGGAGTAAAAGTGGCGAAGCATGGCAACCGTTCTGTTTCAAGTAAGAGCGGAAGTGCAGATGTGTTAGAGCATTTAGGGGTTAATTTAACATGTTCACCGGAACATATAGAGCAATTATTAAAAGAAGTTGGTATTGCATTCTTATTTGCACCGCATGTACATCCGAATTTAAATCGCATTATGAAAGTACGGAGGGAGTTAAATATTCCAACGATTTTTAATTTAATAGGTCCATTAACAAATCCTGTTTCACTTGAGAATCAAATGCTAGGTATTTATAAACGAGATATGATGGAGCCAATTGCACGCATTTTGCACAAGTTAGGGAGAAAGAGGGCTGTTGTGGTGAACGGAAGTGGGTATGTAGATGAAGCGTCGTTACAAGGCGAGAACCATTTAGCAATTCTAGAGGAAGGAACGGTACGTACAATCACATTACATCCACACGAAGTCGGTTTAAAGCAACTAGATAACAAGCATATTCGTGGCGGAAGCCCGAAGGAAAATGCAGCTATTACGATGCGTGTTTTGAACGGAGAAGAAGGAGCGTATCGCGATACTATTCTATTGAATGCGGGGATTGGATTCTTTGTTAGTGGTTTAGCAAATAGCTTTCAAGAAGGAGTAGAACTAGCGAGGGATAGCATTGACTCTGGAAAAGCGTTAGTCAAATTACAAGAATTAATCGTTCAAAGTAACAAAATTATGGAAGAGGTGAACTGAATGTTAACGAAAATTTTGACACAGAAACAACGAGAAATAGAAGAAATGAAGAGACAGAAACATTCTTTTTTAGAGAAAATACGTAATCATTCATCGTTAGCGATTATTTCTGAAATTAAGCGTGCTTCTCCGTCCAAAGGAGATATTAATATAGGTATTAATATTATTGAACAAGCAAAGCAATACGAGGCATACGGTGCAAGTGCCATTTCTGTTCTAACGGATGAAGTATTTTTTAAAGGTTCATATGAAGATTTACGTCAAGTTCGAGAATGTGTTGATGTTCCGATTTTATGTAAGGAGTTTATAGTAGATGAAATACAGATTTACAAAGCGAAAAGCGTTGGAGCAGACATTATTCTTTTAATCGTTGCCGCATTAACAAAAGAGCGATTACAGCAACTATACAAATGCGCCGTATCATTAGGGCTTGAAGTGTTAGTAGAAGTTCATGATGAGGAAGAATTAGATATAGCCTTGTCAATTCGTCCGGATTTAATTGGCATTAACAATCGTAATTTGAAAACATTTGAAGTAAGTCTTGAAACAACAGAACGATTAGCAGAAAAAGCGAAAGCACACGGAGTATTTGTAATTAGTGAAAGTGGGATTAGAACGAAAGAAGATGTCCTCCGCTTACACAAAGCTCGTGTAGACGGGATGCTAATTGGTGAGACGTTTATGCGAGCAGAAAATGTAGAAGAGATGTTCAACGAATTACAGGTGCAGCGATGAAGGTGAAAGTGTGTGGGATAAGCGATATACCAACAGCTCAGGCAGTGTATGAATACGGTGCCGATATGATTGGATTTGTCTTTGCGAAAAGTAAGCGTCGTGTAACGCCTGAACAAGCAAAGGAAATCATTGAATCGTTACCAGCTACCATTGAAAAAGTTGGTGTATTCGTAAATGAAGAACGTGATGTTGTGCAAGAGATTGTGGGAACGTGTGGTCTAACGATGGTACAGTTTCACGGAGAAGAAACGGAAGCGTATTGTCAGTCTTTTCGTGTGCCAGTCATAAAAGCATTCCGGGCGAATACAGAAGAAGATGTACAGCAAGCTTTCAAGTATAACGTTGCTTATCATTTATTTGATAGTTCGATTGAGCAGTATTACGGAGGAAATGGAACAAGTTTTGATTGGGATGTACTAAAAGGAAATATGCTGCATAACCAAATTATTTTAGCAGGTGGTCTTCATGTTGATAACGTGCAGAGAGCAATTCAAGAAGTTCATCCAGCTGTCGTTGATGTGAGTAGTGGTGTTGAAACAAATGGGAAAAAAGATAGTGAGAAAATAAAACAATTTATCGTGAAAGCAAAGGGGGAAATAAGATGACCACGTATTGTTATCCAGATAAGCGAGGACATTTTGGGAAATACGGAGGAAGGTACATTCCAGAAACGTTAATGACGTCTGTACTAGAATTAGAGAGAGCATATGAAGAAGCAAAAGAAGACGAAGTATTTATGAGTCAGTTTCATTCTTATTTGAAAGAGTATGTGGGAAGGGAAACACCACTTTATTATGCGAAGAATTTAACGGAGATAGCAGGTGGTGCAACTATTTACTTAAAGCGAGAAGATTTGAATCATACTGGTGCTCATAAAATCAATAATACGATCGGGCAAGCGTTATTAGCTGTTCGAATGGGTAAGAAAAAAGTTGTTGCAGAAACTGGAGCAGGACAGCATGGGGTAGCTACGGCGACGGTTTGCGCTCTACTAGGGCTTGAGTGTGTTATTTTCATGGGAGAAGATGATGTGAAGCGTCAACAATTGAACGTATTTCGAATGGAATTACTCGGAGCGAGGGTAGTGAGTGTGACAGCAGGAAGCCGAACGTTGAAGGATGCAGTGAATGAGGCACTTCGTTATTGGGTAACGAACGTGGAAGATACGCACTACATTATGGGGTCTGTACTTGGACCACATCCTTTTCCACAAATGGTTCGGGACTTTCAAAGTGTTATTGGAAAAGAAACGAAGGAACAATATACACGATTAACAGGGAAGTTACCAGAAGCGATTGTTGCGTGTATCGGTGGTGGAAGTAATGCGATGGGAATGTTCTATCCATTTATCGAAGATGAAGAAGTACAGTTATATGGGGTAGAGGCAGCAGGAGCGGGTCTTCATACACAGAAGCATGCAGCAACATTGACGAAAGGGCGTGTTGGCGTATTGCACGGTTCGATGATGTATGTGTTGCAAAATGAAGAGGGACAAATTCAAGAAGCACATTCGATTTCCGCAGGTCTTGATTATCCGGGCGTCGGTCCAGAACATAGCTTGTTGAAAGATTTGAATCGGGTACAATATGAGTCTGTTACGGATGAAGAAGCATTAGAAGCATTTCAGTTATTAGCAAGGCGAGAAGGAATTATTCCTGCACTGGAAAGTTCTCATGCGGTTGCGTATGCATTAAAACTAGCAAAGGGAATGAGCAAAGAAGAAACGATTGTCGTTTGTTTATCTGGTCGAGGGGATAAAGACGTAGAGAGTGTAAGAGCGTACTTAGGGGGTGTGAAAGATGGGGATTAATCGATTACAGCGTGCGTTTCAAGTAGTAGAAAAGAATGGAGATAAAGCATTTGTTCCGTACATTATGGGAGGAGATGGCGGGCTCGATACATTTACAGAATATCTCCATTTTCTTCATGAGAACGGGGCAACAGCAATCGAAGTAGGCATTCCGTTTTCTGATCCTGTTGCAGATGGACCAACAATTCAACGAGCAGGATTGCGAGCAATGGAACAAGGAGTTCATATAGATGATATTTTAGGTGTTATCAAGGAAGTTCGTCCAACAGTCGATACACCAATTGTTTTAATGACATATGTGAATCCGATTCTTGCATACGGGATTGAGCGATTTATGGAGAGATGCGAAGAAGTGGGAATCGATGGCTTCATTATTCCAGACCTTCCATATGAAGAGCAAGAACTTGTGTTACCGTACTTACGTGAGATGGCATTGATTCCATTAGTGACGTTAACGAGTACAGAAGATAGGTTAGAAAGAATAATAGAAGAAGGAAGCGGCTTTGTTTATGCGGTAACCGTACGGGGGATAACAGGAGAACGTGCAGAGTTTCCAGAAGAATTAACAGCTTTCTTAGCACGACTAAGGGAGATGAGCTCATTACCAGTACTGGCAGGGTTCGGTATTTCTTCCCCAGTACATGTGAAACACCTATTGCCACATTGTGACGGTGTTGTTGTTGGAAGCAAAGTTATTGAGCTATTTAGGAAAGGCGAGGTAGATACACTGAAAGAATTAATGCAAGCAACGCGTGTGGTAAAAAACTAATCAAAAAAATGAACGTTTAGACAACTATTCATCTCGAATGGTTGTTTTTTCATGTTTAATTATCAGAAAAAACACTCTTTTTTGGTCGTGTTATTTACATATTGCGAACGATAGGAAAAAGGACTAGAATCAAAAGGATGAATAGAAAAACGGAAAAGGAACGGGGGGAGAAGCATGCCAAAGCGTATTTGGTTATTAATTATCGGAATGATTATTAACATGACTGGGGCGTCTTTTTTATGGCCTTTTAATACAATTTATATACATGGTCATCTTGAGAAGTCGTTATCCGTCGCGGGGATGGCGCTTATGTTTAACTCAATTGCAGGGGTAATTGGTAATATGCTAGGTGGTTGGCTATTTGATCGTATCGGTGGATATAAGTCTATTTTAACAGGTATTGTTATTACGCTTCTTTCCATTAGTGGAATGGTCTTTTATCATGAATGGCCATTTTATGTTGTGTTCTTAACGTTAATTGGTTTCGGTAGCGGGATAGTATTTCCAGCTATGTTTGCGATGGTAGGTGATGCTTGGCCAGAAGGTGGTAGAAAAGCATTTAATGCGCTTTACGTTGCACAAAACGTTGGGGTTGCGATTGGTTCAGCCGCAGGTGGTTTTGTTGCGTCATTTTCATTCCATTATATCTTTATCGCAAACGCGGTATTATATACGGTCTTCTTCTTCATTGCATTGTTCGGATTTGGAAGTATTCAAACGAAGAAGAAGTCTGACATAGCGGATGTAAAGTCAATTTCTAATGGTTTTACATTAACAGGACCGATGAAAGCTTTATTAGTGGTGTGTATTGCATATGCATTATGTTGGTTCTCTTATGTTCAGTGGCAAGGCGCACTTGCAACACATATCCAAGCATTAGATATTGATTTAAAGCAATATAGTTTGTTATGGACAATTAACGGAGCATTAATCGTCCTTGCACAGCCACTTGTATCAATGATTGTTTCTCGCTTTACACGTTCGCTTAAGCAACAAATTATCGTTGGTATTCTCATTCTAATGGTATCGTTTGGGGTTGTAAGTATTGCAGAGCAATTTACGATGTTTGTTGTTGCAATGGTTATTTTAACAATTGGTGAAATGTTTGTATGGCCAGCTGTGCCGACGATTGCGAACAATTTAGCGCCAGAAGGACGTGTTGGTTTCTACCAAGGTATTGTAAATAGTGCTGCGACAGGTGGAAGAATGTTTGGTCCGCTAGTTGGTGGTGCAATTGTAGATAATAGTAATATTACTATGTTATTTATCTTCTTGTTCGCTGTTTTAACGTTTGCGTTAGTGATGGCATCCTTGTATGATCGTGTGTTACAAGTAGACACGGTGAAGGAAGAAGAAGTGTTCATTCAAAAAGGTTCATAACGATTGAAGCAACTTGCATAGATACAAGTTGCTTTTTTTATGCGCAAAAATTCACCGTATGTTCTTTCCAGTTTTGTTCACACTAAAGGCATACATTTACAAAATAGGTGAAAAACGATGAGTATATTTTCTATTTTTTTAAAGAAGAAACCGAAAGAAAACAAAAAAGCAAAGAAATCGTATGAGGAGATGAAGAAAGAAGAATTAGGAGATATCGCTTCTTCTTCATTGCGTGAGCACGAAAAAGGGATAACAGACATTTTTGATGAAGCGACGGATTTGATTAAGCATCCGCTAACGCTACGAACTGGGACAAACATGTTACTGTATTATTTCGAAGGATTAACAGACGGAGTCGCGTTAAAAGATAACGTCATTCATCCGTTATTACATGACGTACATGAAGATTGGCAAGTAGTAGAACCTCATACAATTGCGTGTTATATGAGTAAAGTGAAGACATGGGATGAGGTAGAAAAAGGCTTGCTTCAAGGACAAAGTGTACTATTTATTGATGGGTATAACGAAGCGCTCGTTATTAATACGAAAGGATGGGCGGAGCGTTCTGTTGAAGAATCGAAGACAGAGACGACGATTAAAGGATCACATGATGGCTTCGTAGAGAACGTATCGAAAAATATCGGATTAATTCGTCGGTATGTTCCAACAACCGAGTTGAAAATTAAAAGGCTTACAATCGGTGAACGTGCAGAAACAGAAGTATATATGATGTATTTAGGTGACGTCGCGAATCCAGAGGTTGTACAAGCGGTGGAGAACCGTATTAACAAAATTAAAGTAGATACTATTTCTAATATTGGAACATTATCTCGTTATACGGAAGATAATACGTGGTCACCGTTTCCACAGTCCTATACGACAGAGAGACCAGATGCTACAGCAGCTCACATTCTTCAGGGGAAAGTTGTTGTGATGGTCGATCGTTCACCTTCGGCGATGATTGTACCAATTAACCTAACTGGATTCTTTCAAACCCCTGATGATTATAATACGAGTTGGCTTGTTGCCTCGTTTACTCGTATGCTTCGTTATGTTGGCTTTGCGATGGCAATTTTGTTACCAGCCATTTATATTGCAATTATCTCATTTCACTTTGAAGTAGTTCCACTTTCTCTTTATTTATCGATTGCGGAGTCGCGGGCAAGAGTTCCATTTTCCCCATTTTTAGAAGCAATCTTTATGGAGATAACGTTAGAAATGCTGAGGGAGGCAGGGATACGACTGCCACCTCCAATTGGACAAACGATTGGTATTGTTGGAGGTATTGTTATTGGTCAAGCAGCCGTACAAGCTGGAATGGTAAGTAATATCATGGTAATCGTTGTTTCGATTACAGCTATTGCTTCTTTTATTGTACCTAATATTGATTTATCATCTTCAATTCGACTTATTCGTTTTCCAATGATGGTTATTGCGTATTTTTACGGAATGATTGGTATTGTGATTGGTATGATGGTTTTAGTTGCTCACCTTATTACGCTTGAATCATTTGGAACGCCTTATGGGGTTCCAATTGCTCCCCTGCGTTGGCGTGATTTAAAAGATACATTCGTTCGTTTGCCAGAAAGTATGTTAACAAAGCGACCAGAAGCAGCAAATACAATGCAAGAACAGAAACAAAGTGAATCTAACGGTGATGCAAATGAATAAAGGAAATAAGTTAGCGTTAACGAGGACACAGTTTATTTTGTTAATCCATGGTACACAGATGGCGACGGGGATTCTTTATTTACCACAACAGCTAGCTGCTGTTGCCGGTTCGGATGGTTGGATTTCGCTTATCTTTGGTTGGATGTACAGCTGTATTATTGGATATGCAATTATTTATGTGATGGCATTATATGAAGGGAAAACATTCGGTCAAATTTTGCAGATGTTCTTCGGGAGATGGCTTGGTAAACTTGCGCTGTTAGCTTTTGCGCTGTTATATGCATACATGGCTTTTTTTAGTCTCCTAAATGCTGCGAGTATGATTAACGTATGGGCCTTATCCTATACGCCGTCTTACCATTTTGTCTTTTTATTAATGGTGCCTGTTTATATATTAGCTAGAAAAGGAATACAGGCAATTGGACGCTATGCAGAGTTTGTTTTCTTTTTTATTTTAGGACTTCCATTTCTACTCGTATTCGCGTTGAAGAACAATTGTAATATCCTCTATTTCTTACCTGTATTGCAAGATGGATGGGGACCTGTCCTTAATGCGACAGTTGAAATGGCTACCGCATTCTCAGGACTTGAAATTGCATATTTCCTGTATCCGTATTTAGAAGATAAAAAGAAAGCAGCATCTAGTATTTTTATCGCAAATGCTATCTCTGGATTCTTCTTATTATTTGTTACAATTGTTTGCTTCTTGTATATGACACCAGACAACTTAAAGATTAACGTGTGGCCAACATTAAGTTTATTAAAAGGTATTCAGTTTGCGTTCTTAGAGCGTCTAGAAATTATCTTTTTATCGCTGTATTTATTCCAGTTCTCAACGAATTATATTCCAGCGTTATATGTAGCTGCATCATCTATTTCGAACATATTTACATTTATTTCTTATCGAAAAGCACTTGTAGCTTTATTAGTGATTATCTTTGGTGTTTTTTTAACAGTTCCAATGACACTTGAAGTGAAGATGCTATTAGAAAAGCTGACAGGTCAAGTGTACTTTTACTTGTTTGCTATTGTCCCTATGTTCTTATGGGTGTACGGTGCTATTTTCCATAAGATTAAAGGAGGGAAAGCACGATGAAACGAATATTCATCATGTTCTGCTGCCTTTTTTTAGTGGCATGTAGTGACCGTGTACCAATCGAGAAAGTGACGCTTTTCTTAGTATTAGGTGTTGATTATGATGATAAAGGTAATTTATTAGTTAGCATTAGCGCCCCTTCATTTGAAAAAGGTGCACCGAAAAAAACATCCGAAGAAACAGTGAAAGCAACATCTTTGCGAGATGCGTTCAAGTATATTAATGCGAAGATTAGCGGAATTACCTCTAATGGGAAGACGGAAGTTATTTTAATTGGAGAAAAGGTAACGCAGCAAAAAGAATGGTTTAAAGAAATCGATTTGTATCAACGAGACCCGAAATCCTCTAATAATGCAGAGCTTGTTATTATTGAGGGAGGAATGGACGAAGTATTAAATGTGAAATTAAAGGATAAGCTGATTCTAGCAACATATTTAATGGAAATTATTCGTAGTATGCAAACGAATAATACATTTATTCCTGCACCAGTTCGTACATTCAGTAATATAGCGAATGATAAAGGAATTACAGCGACGTTGCCTGTTATTAAAAAGGTAGGGGAGAAATTAGAATTTCAAGGGACAGCACTTCTTAACGAAAGTGGTCAACCGAAAGTAAGGCTATCATTAAAAGAAAATAATCTCTTGAATTTACTCCGTTTACCACGGGAAAAAGGTGCAATGTCCATTAGCTTAGCATTGCCAGATGAAGATGCGAAACAAAAAAATAACGTTTCTTTATTAGTGACAGACTTAAAGAGAGATATTGATGTATCTTACACTGGCGGGAAGTTTGTTTATACGATTAATGTACATTTACACGCAGATTTAATTGAGCAAACAAAAATGAGGCTAAATAAAGATATATCAAAGTTAGGGGAAGAAGCAGAGGTATTAAACAAACAAATAACACAAGAATTAGATAAAGAGTTGAAAAAAGTGGTAGAGAAATTCCAAGAAGGAAAAGTCGACCCGATTGGTTTAGGCCAGTATGCGAAAGCGTATGAATATAATGAGTGGAAAAAAGTAGAGGACAATTGGGGCGAAGAACTTTCGAAGGCGGAGATTAAAGTGAATGCTGACATACAGTTATTCACAACAGGCTTATTACCGTAAGGAAACATTTTGTTAACAATTGACGAACAGAATAGAATAGATTAGAATATACTCTAACTAATCATATATGTAACTGTGAAAAGGAATAGTAATGAAGTAGTGATGCTAAAGAGAGTTGACGGGTGGTGCGAGTCAATGCAGAACATTCATGAACTCGCCTTGGAGTTATAACGGTGAACTTATAGTAGTCGTTATCGTTTGTCCACGTTACGGATTTCAAGCGAATGTGCATACACATTAAGTTGGGTGGTACCGCGGGAAGATATATAATCCTCTCGTCCCTTTTTATAGGGATGAGAGGTTTTTTTATTTTATTGAAAGATTCACATAAAAGAGAGGTTGTGAAATTGATGAACTATAACCATCGAGATATTGAGACAAAGTGGCAGCAATATTGGGAAGAAAACAAATCATTCAAAACAACAGAAGATAAGGATCGTCCGAAGTTTTATGCATTAGATATGTTCCCTTATCCGTCTGGAGCTGGCTTACACGTAGGTCATCCAGAAGGCTATACAGCGACAGATATCGTATCACGCATGAAGCGTATGCAAGGATACAACGTATTACATCCAATGGGATGGGATGCATTTGGTCTTCCAGCAGAGCAATACGCATTAGATACAGGTAACGACCCTGCGGAATTCACAGAGCAAAATATTAACACATTCCGTCGTCAAATTAAGGCGCTAGGATTCTCTTATGACTGGGATCGCGAAATTAATACAACAGATCCGAACTACTACAAGTGGACACAATGGATCTTCACGAAAATGTTCGAAAAAGGCTTAGCGTTTATGGACGAAGTACCAGTTAACTGGTGCCCAGCTTTAGGAACAGTATTAGCGAACGAAGAAGTAATTGACGGTAAATCTGAGCGTGGTGGACACCCTGTTATTCGTAAACCGATGCGTCAGTGGATCTTAAAAATTACAGAATACGCAGACCGCTTATTAGAAGACCTAGAAGAATTAGATTGGCCAGAAAGCTTAAAAGAAATGCAACGTAACTGGATCGGTCGTTCGGAAGGTGCAGAAGTAAACTTCGTAATCGACGGACATGATGCTATCTTTACAGTATTCACAACACGTCCAGATACATTATTCGGTGCAACATATGCAGTATTAGCTCCAGAACATGAGTTAGTAGCAAAGATTACAACATCAGAAAAAAAAGAAGCAGTAGAAGCGTATGTAGATGCAATTCAAACAAAATCAGACTTAGAGCGTACAGAGCTTTCAAAAGAAAAGACAGGTATCTTCACAGGTGCATATGCAATTAACCCAGCTAATGGCGAAAAAATGCCAATCTGGATTGCAGACTACGTATTAGCAAGCTACGGTACAGGTGCAATCATGGCTGTTCCAGCACATGATGAGCGTGACTATGAGTTTGCGAAGAAATTCGATTTACCAATTAAAGAAGTAGTAGCTGGTGGAGATGTTGAAAAAGAAGCGTACGCTGGTGACGGAGAGCATGTAAACTCTAACTTCTTAAATGGTTTAAACAAAGAAGACGCAATTAAGAAAATGAACGAATGGTTACAAGAAAAAGGTATCGGTGAGCAAAAAATCACATACCGTATTCGTGATTGGTTATTCAGTCGTCAACGTTACTGGGGTGAGCCAATCCCAATTATCCATTGGGAAGATGGTACAATGACAGCTGTACCAGAAGAGCAATTACCATTAGAGTTACCGAAGACAACGGACATTCGTCCTTCAGGTACTGGTGAATCACCACTTGCAAACATCGAAGAGTGGGTAAATGTTGTAGATCCAGTAACAGGTAAGAAAGGTCGCCGTGAAACGAACACAATGCCACAATGGGGCGGTTCTTGCTGGTACTTCTTACGTTACATCGATCCAAACAATAGTGAAGCACTTGCAGATCCAGAGAAGTTAAAACAATGGTTACCGGTTGACTTATATATCGGTGGTGCAGAGCATGCTGTTCTTCACTTATTATATGCACGCTTCTGGCATAAGTTCTTATACGATATCGGAGTAGTGCCAACGAAAGAACCATTCCAAAAGTTATACAACCAAGGAATGATCTTAGGGGAAAACAACGAGAAGATGAGTAAATCAAAAGGTAACGTTGTTAACCCGGATGATATCGTAGAATCACACGGTGCAGATACACTTCGTTTATACGAAATGTTCATGGGACCTTTAGATGCTTCTATCGCTTGGTCAACAAATGGATTAGACGGATCTCGTCGTTTCTTAGACCGTGTATGGCGTTTATTCGTAGGTGAAAACAGTGAATTAAGCGAAAAAGTTGTTGTAGGTGCAGAAAACAAAGCATTAGAGAAAGTATTCCACCAAACAGTGAAGAAAGTAACGGAAGACTTCGAAGGTTTACGTTTCAACACAGCAATTTCACAAATGATGGTATTCATGAATGATGCATACAAGCAAGACGTACTTCCGCAAGAATATGTAGAAGGATTCGTGAAGTTATTAGCACCAATTGCACCGCATATTGGAGAAGAGTTATGGGCGAAGTTAGGCCACAGTGAATCAATCACATATGCAGCATGGCCGACATTTGACGAATCGAAGCTTGTAGAAGCTGAAGTAGAAATCGTTGTTCAAATTAACGGTAAAGTAAAAGCGAAAATGAACGTTGCAAAAGACATCACACGTGAGCAATTAGAAGAAGTAGCATTAGCGAACGATTTAGTAAAAGAGCAAATCGAAGGCAAGACAGTTCGCAAAGTAATTGCTGTGCCAGGAAAATTAATTAACATCGTAGCAAACTAATTTCATCGTTATAAAGAGGAAAAGCTACATCGTTTCTTGAAAAAGAGCGATGTAGCTTTTTTGTGTATGAACTACTAATACAATCGGGAGGAAATCATTATGGAGCCACGTTTTCGTATAAAACTGTACGTAGAAGATATTGAAAAGTCATTATCCTTTTATGAACATATCATTGGTTTGAAGTTATATAGGCGGAGCGAGCAGTTTGGTAGATTTAATCATGATTGTTTTTCATTATTAATAGGGTTACGATCTAGTTTAGATGAAACGCATTATTTTAATAGGCATGGAAAAGGTAACGGACTAGAAATAATTATTGCTGTAAGCTCCTTAGAAGAGGTGTATAAGCGATGTGTGGCTAATAAGTATTCAATTGAAACAGAGATTGAAGATTATTCTTGGGGCATGAGTGGATTTAACATAATTGATCCGGATGGATATTTCTTACGTATCACCTCTGAGACAATTGTTTAATCCATATAATAGAGATATAAGGGCTATTCCATTATTTTTTAGGCACTGGTAGTTATACACACATCATCTTTAGCCCTCATATATTGCGATTAGGTGTTTTATTCATAAGAAACATTCCTATTTGTAAAAAGTGAGGTGTCGAATCGCATATGTTCCATGATGAGGAGGAAACGGGAGATTACTTAATACATGCGGGAGAAGAGCAGGAAATAACGTATACACTTCCTGATGATTGGGAAAAGATTGGATTGCCAAAAGTAAAAGTAGTTGTTCCACAGATTAAGAAGGAAGAAGTAGTTAGTGTCGTAGAAGAATCGATAGAGGTAACGTCAAAAGAAGCAGTTAACGAAGCAGGAGAGGAACAATCGACAGAGGTACAATCCGAGGAAGTAGGTAATTTGGAAGAAGAGATAGAACCGTCGACAGATGTACTAGAGGAAGAAGTAATTCCGGTAGAAGAGGGGAAATCATCGGAAGAAAATTTATTAGAAGACGTAAGTTCCGTAATGGAAGCGGAGTCTATAGAAGAAACAATACAAAGTGAAGAATCTATACAAACAGAAGAAATTAGTTCAATAAACGAGCTGGAAGAAACAATAGAACAAATCGAAGTACCCGAAAAAAAAGTAATAGATCGTGCGAAAAAACGGGTTGAACAATTAGCCAAGTTAGTAGGAAAGCAAGAAACGAATGTAGTGAAAAAACGAATTGATCAACTTACTAGACCATCGCCAAAAAAGGAAACGGGCCAAGAGAAAGAGCAGAGTAATCAATTCGTTAAACCTGCTGAAAAGAATATAGTGAATCCTCGTACAAAGCGAATTGAGCAACTTATTCCATCTAAAACAACAGATCAATCAGAAAAGCAAGTGGAGACAACAACAAAGACGAAACAACATAAAAAGACACGTTCAACTTGCTCGTGTGGTTGTACACGTAGGTGTAATCGAAGTCGTGCGAATAGACTATACCCACAAAATAAATGTGCGAGACATTGTATTGATTAGGATAATAGGTTTTTAATTCAAAGAGAATAATTGATGACAAAGAAATAACCATCTGTAAATGACGTATTATGTGCATCTATAGATGGTTATTTTTGTGTTAGTTTAAATATTTTCTAAATCATCTTCATCCACATTGCGTACATGTTCAGTATGAGACCATACTCTGTTTTTTCGTTTAATGAATCCCATAAGTGTAACCGGAATCCACGTGAAACCAAATAAATAAGAGAAGAAGAACCAATGCAATTTC
Source organism: Priestia taiwanensis (assembly GCF_014638355.1). Taxonomy (GTDB): domain Bacteria; phylum Bacillota; class Bacilli; order Bacillales; family Bacillaceae_G; genus Priestia_D; species Priestia_D taiwanensis. The sequence goes on along the minus strand of NZ_BMFK01000002.1, from coordinate 483,551 downwards.
GATGCCTTTTTCTCTAAAATAATTGCAAGTAATGGGAGGGAGAAATAGCATGCGAAAACAGTGATATACACTGCAGGATGTAGCAATGTCAGTCCTTCCAATATACTATCAAGTGGTGTATAAATATCAGCAAGTTTCAAGAAAGATAGAAGAGAAAAGAGCATAAAGAATAAAATTAAAATGAAACGAGCTGGCCCAATTAAGTACATCACAGAATCGAAAGGGATTAAGCTACGTGTTTTAACAAATTGCTTTAGGAGTGGCAGTGTGTAGCGCATGGTGCAATCAGAATGACCAGCCATCCAACGAACTCGTTGCTTTAAGCTTGCGAGTAAGCCAAGCGGTTTCTCATCGTACGTAATAGCTTCATGTGCCCATCCGATGCGTCGTCCGGTTTCGATAATATAACGTTGCGTGAACTCTAAATCCTCTGTTAATGAAGTTGCGTTCCAGCCAATTTTTTTTAGCACATTTGTTGCGACAAGTAGGCCTGTACCACCTAGCTGAGCGCTTAGTCCAAGGTTATCACGACCTAATTGATAAATACGATTCGTTGACCAATAAGCAAATGAATACGACTTTGTTACCCATGTATCTTCCGGATTTTTTGAATCTAAATAACCTTGAACAACTTCAAATCCTTCATCCATCTTCGTATTCATTACATGTAAGAAATTACGGGAAACAATATTATCGGCATCGAATACAACTACTGCATCATACCTAGTTCCACCGGCTTCCATTTCCCATAGTTTTGTGAACATCCATTCAAGGGCAAAGCCTTTTCCACGTTTTGTTGTATCAAAGCGTTCCATTGCATTCCCACCATGGCTACGTACAACGGCAGCCGTTTTATCTGTACAATTATCACAAATAACGTATACGTCATAAAGTTCTTGGGGGTATTCTTGTTTTTGAAGATTTTTTACGATACTGCCGACTACCTTCTCTTCGTTATGCGCTGCTACAATGACTGCAAAGCGATGTTTGGGCGTTGTTAAGATAAGAGGTTTATATTTCCGTAATCCTAAATATCCGAGTGCGGTATTATAGAGTGCCATCCAAATCATATATAGTTGAATGAGCATTAAGAAGATGTTTCCTAGAATAAGAAGTGAATGAAGGGCATCTTCTGTGAACATATAACCAATAGTCCAAATAAGTAAGGAACTGAAGAATAAAAACAGTGGTTTTTTCATGGTACTTACCTCCTAGTACATAGCATTCCATGTTAGTATGCACAAATGGAAAAGTTTTCTTTCATGAAAGGAGAAATTGCCGTCAGTGTGGAAAAAGAACGTGGGAAGGGAATGACAATTAATATAAGTATGGATAATAGATAGGGTTACTATATTAGTACTATTTGTTGTGTTAATTAATTGAAATATAGAGGATCTGTTTTACAGGGAACTAGTTGAATTGGATAAGTGGAATGAGCTTGGATGTAGTACAAATAATGAAGCAGGGATAGTAGCATATACCGATGCATTAGATTTGGAGGGAATATGATATACTTAATGAAGAAAGAATCATAGGAGGTAGTAACATGCCAATCGCTGATATTACAATTATTCCAGTTGGAACAGAGTCTCCAAGTGTTAGTTCATATGTAGCAAAAATTCATCACGTGCTAAAGAAACATGAAGATCGTGTGAAATATCAATTAACACCGATGAATACACTTATTGAAGGAGAACTACCAGTTCTATTTGAAATCATTCAAGAATTACACGAGGTGCCGTTTGAAAAAGGTGCAAAACGTGTAGCCACAAACATTCGTATTGATGATCGTCGTGATAAAGTAAGCACGATGGAAGGAAAGTTAAAAGCTGTACAAGCTAAAATAGACGCCGAGTAGAAAGTTACATTCGTAGCTTTCTTTTCCTATTAAAAGGTTCAAAAGAACTATTTTAAAGAACTTTCAAATTATCTTGTTTTTCGAACTTTTATATGGAAAAAGTAGGAGGTTGGATGTATAATAATACCATACAGAATAAAGGGAGGGGAAATGATTGTTAGAAATTAAACAGTTAGCAAAGAATTTCGGAGACAATCAAGCTGTTAAATCATTAAATATTACATTGCCAAAGGGTAGTGTTCTAGGTCTCTTGGGACGTAATGGCGCAGGAAAGACAACAACGATTAAAATGATGCTTGGTTTATTAACGCCAAGTAGTGGAGAAATACAGTGGAATGGCAAAGACTTTAAGGATGCTAAGTTATCGCTTGGGTATTTACCAGAAGAACGTGGCTTATATCCAAAAAGCACAGTTTTAGATCAACTTCGCTATTTCGGGAAGTTAGAAGGTATGACGCAAAAGGCTGTAGACCAATCAATAGATTACTGGTTAGAGAGATTACAAATTACAGAGTATAAGAATAAGAAGGCTGGAGAACTATCGAAAGGGAACCAGCAGAAGATTCAAATTATCGCAACGTTATTACATAATCCGGAATTTATTATTTTAGATGAACCGTTTAGTGGGCTAGATCCGGTTAACGCCAATATGTTAGCATCTGTTATTCAAGAGGAAATGGAAAAAGGAAAGACAGTTATTTTCTCTAGTCACCGTATGGATCAAGTAGAGGCATTTTGTGAATACGTTTGCATCTTAAAGCATGGTGATGTTGTTGTTCAAGGTAGTCTAAAGGAAGTAAAACAAGAGTACGGGTTCCGTAATTTGATTCTTGAAGCAACAGAAGAGAACGAAAAGTGCCTAGCGTTATTAGATGTTGCGTTTGAGCAGAAGTTAGGAGATTTATATATAAAGGTAACAACAGATCAAGAGGCGTTAGAAATATTACAAGCATTCCAAGACCATTCTATTTCGTTACGTTACTTCAAAATGCTTGAACCTACGTTGAATGAAATATTTATAGAGAGGGCGAAATAAGATGGGTAAATTCGGAGCAGTTTTCTCGTATCATTTTCTTGAAGGAATAAAGAAAAAATCAACGTTTATTACAATGGCGATTTTTTTCGCTTTAACATTAGGGATGTTTGCCTTCATGCACTTTAGTAGTGGAGGAGAAGAAGAAAAAGAAGACTTTGTATTTATTAATACCACAACTAATTATGCCGTAGATACGGAAGGACTTAATCAAGCAGTACCTTCAGCGGCATTTAAAGATGGAAAGGCTTCTGATTTAGAATCATTGAAGGATAAAGTAAAAGAAGATGAATTAGATGGTGTTATTGTATTAGAAGAAGGTAGCGGTACTCCTGTACTTACATATGTATATAATAATCTGCCTGATAGAGAAATTATGACACTTACTAATGTATATGTGCAGCAGCAATTTATAAATACGACAGTAAAGGAAAATAACGTTGCGCCAGAAGTAGCAGCAAAATTATTCTCACAAGTGGAGATGAAGGAAGAAGCAATTGCTGATAAATCTAGTACACTTGGACTTGCAAATGTCTTTATGATTTTAATGTATATTTTTCTGCTTACCTTTGCACCAGGGATTGCTACAATGGTAGCAGCGGAAAAATCATCACGCGTAATGGAAGTACTAATTCCAAAGGTAAAACCAATTTATATGATGTACGGAAAAATATTAGCTATGTTATCTTTAAGTATTCTTCAATTTTCCGTAATTGGTATAGCAATCGGAGTGGCAATGGGGCTTGGCTGGTTAGATCCAGATAACTTGTCTTTATTTGGTGGAGCTATTGATTTTTCTTCTGTTACCCCATTGGTGCTAGTTGCATTTATTGCATACTTTATTTTAGGTTATTGGTTGTTTGCAATACTATATGCTGCACTTGGCTCACTTGTTAGCCGTACAGAAGACTTACCAACAGCGGTCATGCCGGCTACAATGTTAATATTGGCAGCATTCTTTATTGGAATGAGTACACTTGGAGACCCGAATTCGACAATGGCGGTTATTTCATCATATGTGCCATTCTTATCACCACTTGCTGGATTAAGCCGAGTTGTTATGGGCGAAATGAGTGCATATGATATGAGTATTTCACTTGGGATATTGTTTGTAACTATTATTATTATCAATATTTTTGTAAATCGTATTTATGTGAACGCAGTAATGAACTACAGCGAAAAATGGCAGTGGAAAAACCTTGTTCGCTTTATGAAGAAGAATTAATACATGTAGAGAAACTTCCAACCAATTGCAATTGGTTGGAAGTTTCTTTTTGGTTGCTAAATAATTCCATGATATGTTAATATTAGACTGAACAGTCGGTTTAGTGAAAAGGGTGTGTATATACGATGCAAAAAGGACAACAAACAAAATTAGATATAGCGTTGAAAGTAAAAGATTTATTTGCGACAAAAGGATATAGTGCAACGTCGATGGAAGAAATTTGTCAAACTACTGGTCGTAGTAAAGGGAGTATATATTACCATTTTAAAAGTAAAGAGGAACTGTTCTTATTCATCTTTCGTACAATAACAGAGGAATGGATTCAGACATGGAATGAGAAAGAAAAGTACTATCGTACGACGAAAGAGAAACTATATGCGCTTGCAGAACACCATATTGATGAGTTTGAGAATCCTTTTATGAAAGCTGTCGAAGAGTTTTCAGGCAGTCAATTAGCGACAAAAGATATTTTGGAAGAAGCATTGGAATTATCTCGTCAACCATATGTTGTGTATGAACGATTAATTGTGGAAGGAATGGAACGAGGAGAATTGAAAAAGAAAGATGCTCGTACCATTATGTATATTTTATATGGATTAATGACAGGGCTTGGTATTACGTATTATGATATGTCAATTGAAGAAATGAAAGATGTATACAAAGAAGGTATAACAGTGTTTTTAGATGGAATGAGTACCTAGTTACTCTTTCTTTTTTGAAATAAATTAGACCGGATAGTCGGTTTAAAAACTAAGGGGAGATTAGATGGGAGATTTATGGAGAAATAAAACGTTTATGCTTGTGACAACATCGGACGTTATGCAACAAATAGCAATTTGGATTCGAAATATGGCCCTACTCTTTTTTGTTATGGAGATAACGAATAATGATCCAGTTTCTGTATCGTTATTAACAGTTGCAGAATATGCACCGATTTTTATCTTTTCATTTGTCGGTGGGGTATTTGCTGATCGTTGGAATAGTCCGAAGCGTACAATGATATGGGGAGATATATTAAGCTTTGCTTCGATCTTGGTTATTATTTTCCTCATTTGGAATGGTCTTTGGATGGCAGTCTTTTTCGCAACATTTGTGTCAGCGGTTGTTAGTCAATTTTCACAGCCTTCATCAGCAAAAATTTTTAAGAAGCATATTCCAGAACAACATGTGCCTACCGCTATCGCAATCTCGCAAAGCATGATGTCATTATTTATTATAATTGGACCTATTATTGGGACAATTATTTATACACAAGTAGGTATGTATCCATCGCTGATTAGTTTATGTGTGTTGTTTCTTTTATCAGCGATTATCTTATCATTTTTACCAAAAGATGAGAAAGGAACTGTAGAGACAGATGCAACATTCTTTGAGGAAATGAAACAAGGCTGGAAATATGTATACCGTCAAGCTGTGTTACGTAACTTAGCAATAACGTATGTTTTCGTTGGTTTAGCAGTGGGTTTAACGCAACCTCTTGAAGTGTTTCTTGTGACAAATCGTCTTGGATTATCAAAAGAATATGTACAATATTTAACGGCAGTGGGCGGAATTGGAATTTTAGTAGGTGGAATAGTAGCAGCTATGGTGTCACAGCGCTTAAAGAGTAAGACGGTATTGTTTGCAGGTTTATTATTCCTTAGTGTGTCGTTTGTCGTGGAAGTTTGGTCGACTACGTTTTGGTTAACGGCGACGATGCGTTTCATCGGTGGAATGATGACCGCAGCTATTGGGATGATTACAACGACTTTGTTTATTAAGTTAGTAGATAGTGAGTTAGTAGGTCGAGTAAATGGAACAATTGTGCCGATGTTCATGGGTACAATGTTGCTTGGCTCTTCGCTAGCAGGTATTCTAATGGAGACAATTTCGTTATGGGGAGTGTTTATATTAGCGGCGTCTATTATGCTAGTAGCCGTTATTTTCTCAACAAGGGTAGTAGAAGAAACGAAACAAGAGAAGGTAGCTCCTTCTCTATAAGCTGCATCATTGCGTCTCCTTGTAACTATTGCTACAATGGCAATGTGATAAACAATAGGAGGGTGATAACATGATTGAAACAATTACACCACAAGAAGTAAAAGAACGTTTAGCAAACGATGAAACGTTATATTTAATAGATGTACGTGAAGATCATGAAGTACAGTTTGGTATGATTCCAGGAGCTGTGCATATTCGAATGAATGATATTCCAGAGAAGTTAGATTACTTTAATGAAGAGAATGAATATATTTTTGTTTGTCGTTCAGGTGTGCGTAGTGAGAATGTGTGCCACTACTTACAAGAGCAAGGTCTTAACGTGAAGAACATGGTCGGCGGTATGCTTGAGTGGGAGACGGAATGAAAATGGAAAACATGGACAGTAGTGTCCATGTTTTTTTATGTTTTGAAAAGGAATTTCCCTCATAAATATGGAAGTAAATCGTTACTAAGCTGAAAGAGGTGAAAAGATGGAAGTTGTAGTCAAGAAGAAGATACAGAGAAAAGGGTATCGATTTATTTTATATGCGTTTATTGCACTTGTTCTTTTGCTCGCGTTGTTACTCGGTTTTGTGAATAGTTATTTACATAAAGCGGTACCGCCACTTAGTGGAGAAATGGTAATTGATGGATTGACAGAAGAAGTATCTGTTGTACGAGATAAAGAAGGGGTTCCACATATTTCGGCACGTAATGAACGTGATCTATTTATTGCACAAGGCTACGTGACTGCGCAGGAACGTCTTTTTCAGATGGATATGAGTAGGAGGCAAGCATCTGGAGAATTAAGTGAGGTTGTTGGGGATGCGACAATTGAGCGAGATAAATTTTTTCGAACGTTTGGCTTAAAGCGAGCGGCGATAGCTTCATATGATGTGTATTCAGATGAAGGAAAGAATGTTTTGCAGTGGTATGCAGACGGAGTGAATGCATTTATAGAAGAAGCTAAAAAGGAAAATAGGCTTCCTGTTGAATTTACACTCTTAGGATACGAACCGAAAGAATGGACGCCATTTGATTCACTCACGATTGGTAAGTACATGGCATATGATTTAGGTGGTCATTGGAGAGGTCAAGCTTTCCGCCATTACTTGATGCAGAAGCTTCCAAAAGAAAAGGCGTATGAACTATTTCCATCTTATCCGAAAGACGCACCGACAATTGTAGAATCGACAAACATAGATGTTGAGAAAAGCTTTGCTTCGGTTGTCTTTCCGAATGAATTTAATGGTAGTAATAATTGGGTTATTAGTGGTGAGAAAAGTGTGTCTGGAAAGCCGCTTTTAGCAGATGATCCACATTTATCATTGGCAACACCAGCTATTTGGTATCAAACACAGTTACAAACACCTGATATGAATGTGAGTGGTGTTATTTTCGCTGGAGTTCCAGGAATTATTCTTGGCCATAATGAACACGTTGCATGGGGTGTGACAAATGTTGGGCCAGACGTACAAGATTTATATATTGAAAAACGGAATCCAGCAAATAAAACACAGTTCTTATACAACGATAAATGGGAAAATGCAGAAATATATAGAGAAACGATTAAAGTAAAGGGTGAAACAGCTATCCCTTATGAAGTAGTAGTGACCCGACATGGACCTGTTATTTCAGAATTTGCACATGACAATGGTAACGATAAGGTTCTGTCAATGAGATGGACAGCGCACGATCCATCACCGGAATTAGAAGCTATTTTGAAATTGAATAAAGCGACGAACTGGACTGAATTTGAGAAAGGCTTAGAATTATTTCATACACCCGCCCAGAACTTTGTATTTGCAGCGAAGGACGGGACAATTGCATACAAAGCGAATGGAAAGATTCCTATCCGTAAAAAAGGAGCGAGTATGGTACCTGTTCCTGGATGGACAGATGAATACGAATGGAATGGATATATTCCATTTGATAAATTGCCAACGGTGATAAATCCATCAGAAGGATTCATTGCAACAGCAAATAATAAAGTAGTTAATGATACGTATCCATATCATATTTCTTATACGTGGGCACAACCGTACCGACAAATGCGAATTGTAGAAGTATTGAAATCGAAAGAAAAGTTTACAGTAGAAGATATGCAACAGCTCCAAATGGATCAAGTAAACTTACAAGCAAAAGAATTTGTGCCTATTTTCCTTCAAGCGTTCGAACAAGTATCGTTAACAGAAAAGGAAAAGCAGGCTGTGGCAGCATTAGAAGAGTGGAACTATGTAGATGATAAAGAGTTTGCAGCGCCACTTATCTTTCATACATTAATTGAAAAAGTAGAGAATGTGTTATTTAAAGATGATATTTCGGAGAAAATGCTCGAATTATTTTCCGGGAAAGGAAATATTGTCGATGAGCTCCTTCGAAAAGCAGCAAAAGGAGAAAAAAGTATTTGGATTCATGAAAAAGGAGGACTTCCTGCAGTCTTACATGCAGCGTTGAAAGAAACAATAGATGAAGTAAGCGAGGCACAAGGGAACAAGATTGAGAAGTGGAAATGGGGAGAGAAGCATCAATTAGCCTTTTTGCATCCGTTATCGAATGTTAGTGCTTTGAAGTGGATGTTCAATTGGAAGAACCCAGTTCCTGTTGGTGGAAGTCATGTAACAGTTCAAGCAGCTGGTTGGAATAAGAAGACGGGACTTGTTAATCACGGAGCATCATGGAGGTTTGTTATTGATGCAGCTGATTTGACGAAAGGATATCATGTTGTTGGTCCTGGACAATCGGGGCATGTGAAGAGCGAATGGTATGATAATCAAATTCAAGATTGGGCTGACGGTATATATCATGTCACAAGCTTGAAGGAAGAAGGAGCGAAAGAGAATACGCTTCTTCTTATGCCAAAAACAAAGAAAAATGAGTAGGGGATTCCCTACTCATTTTTTCGTATGTGTGCATGTAGCCAATGAATAACATCTTGGAATACATCTTGTCGGTTCACCTCATGGAACATTTCGTGACGGCCATCTTTGTATAATTTAATTGTGACATCTTGTACACCACATTTACGGTATAAGTTGTATGATTGTTGAACACCTTTTCCCATATCTCCGACTGGGTCACGATCACCAGAGAATAAATAAATAGGAAGTGTAGTAGGAGTTTGCATCATTCCAGCTTTACTTGTTGCTTGTGCTACACCACTAAATAATTCTTTGTAGAAACTCGTTGTACAAATAAATCCACATAGTGGGTCATTCATATAACGTTGTACTTGTTGAGGATCTGATGATAGCCAATCGCTTTCTGTTGCTGCTGGTTTGAAGTGGGCATTAAAGCTCCCAAATGACAGGTGATTTAGGAGTGGACTTTTTGTTCTCTTCCCGCGAACAGTCATTTCAAATTTTGCTACGATTTCGCCAAGCTTTCCTAATAACCCGGGAGAAGCGCCTGTCCCAGAAAGAAGTAGACCATCATATAAGTCATCACGTAGTTGCACAACGCGTCGTGATAAGAAAGATCCCATACTATGACCTAATAAGAATAGTGGTGCGTCTACTTCCTCTCGAATATGTTCAGATAGAAAAATAATATCTTGGACGGCGTGATTCCAACCGAGTTTCGGCTCCAAGTGACCTAAATCTTCTTCTAAAGCCGTCTTGCCGTGGCCACGGTGATCATGAATATAAACAGCAAATCCTGCTGCTACTAGTGCATCAATAAATTCATCATATACTCCACCGTGCTCTGTCATTCCATGTGCCATCTGTATAACAGCACGTACGTTAGATGGAATACGCTTACGTACATATAATAAAGTACCATCATGTGATGGTATCGTTCCTTCCCATAGCATAAATAAATGTCCTCCTCTATTGATTGAACGAATGAGAAATTTAGTCAATTTTATTTACTTTTTATTGTATGAAAAAATGAACGAAAAAGATAGTAGAAATACTTAAAACAATTTTTTATATACGCCGCCTTTTTTTATCCATTTGCAATATGTGTGCATGAAAGGATGGCTTTTTTCCTTTTTGTTTGTGTGATAGAAGGGATACCATAGGAAGATAACATATAAGAGAAAAAAGGAAAAGAAGTAGGAGAAGATACCAAAGAGATACGTGTTGTAACTAATCCCTATTATACCGACAGTGATGCTGAGCAGAAGAATAGCTATATAAAGATAGGAGTATATTTTGTATGAAAGCATAGAGAACCTCCCTTTGTTTATTTGAAATGAATACTTTCTATATTATGTGTATTCAAGTTAGACATAAGAAAATGATTGAATATTTTCTTGTGGAAATAAATACATATGAACAAGGAAGATTATGCATGAAAGGAGAAGGAAAGGTGAAGAGAATCTTAAAGATTGATATTACAGATAATGTCGTGGCGAAGTTTAAGGAGTCATATTTAGAGGTTTATTTGAGTGGGTTTTGTATTGGGAAATACCATATAGATATAGATGAGAAAAAAGCTGAATTGACAGATGGGTATATATATGAAAAAGGCCGATTTTATAAAGTGATCGATATCGGTAGAGAAGAGAGGTCATATGTAGAGGATGGGTATATAGGTTGGTGATGAAGAAATGTTAAAAGTAAAAGTATTTGATGAAGAGCATGAGAAAGATTTGGAGTATGCGGTAAATACATTTTTAGCGACGGTAGGAGAAAAGGATATAAAAGATATTCAGTATCGCGTAGCTGCGACGAGTACGGATAGTGCCCATCAGTATTATTGTTTTTCGGTCATGATTGTATATCGAGCCTAACCATTTTTATAGGAACAATGGTTAGGCTCATTTTATTTAGCTATTTAGCCCTGCATTTAAACCAGCAAGTCGCCCTGTTACAAGAGCAGATGTAATGTTATAACCACCTGTATAACCGTGGATATCAAGAATTTCTCCGCAGAAATATAGCCCGTTCATGAATTTAGATGCCATTTCTTTCGGGTTAATTTCTTTTACTGACACGCCTCCACCTGTTACGAATGCTTTTTCAAGTGATAGTGTACCATGAACAGAGAACGAGAAGTTCTTGAATTCTTCTACTAGTTGACGAAGTTGTTCATGTGATACGTGACCACTTTCTTTTGCTAAGTCAATATTGTTTCGTTCAAGTACAAATAACAACATACGCTCTGGGACAATCCCTTTTAGCAAGTTTTTAATTGCTTTTTTAGGCTCGTCTTTCGTTAGCTTTACAAGTTGTTGGAATACTTCTTCGTTATTTTTGTCTGGAAGCATATCAATCGACACTGTTACATGATTGACCTTGAATTTTTTCATCGTTTTTACAACGTATTGGCTGCAACGAAGGGCAGCTGGGCCAGAGATACCAAAGTGTGTGAATAGCATATCCATACGATGTGTTTTCACTACTTTTCCTTTTGGATTACGTACCGTTAGTGCTACATCCCGAAGAGAAAGCCCTTGTAGTTGTTTCTGCTGGATGAATGGTTCATGTGATGTAATTGGTACTTCTGTTGGGAATAGTTCTGTAATGGTGTGACCAGCTTTTTCTGCCCAAGCATATCCGTCACCGGTTGAACCAGTGTGTGGAACAGATTTACCGCCTACAGCAATGATAACATTCGGAGAAGAAAGGAATTCGCCGTTTTGTAATACAATGCCTTTCGTTTGTCCATTCTCATATTCGACTGTTTTGACAGGTGTATTCACACGAATTTCTACGTGAAGTTGATCAAGACGTTTTAATAGCGCATCTACGACAGACTGTGCTTTATCGGATACAGGGAACATACGTCCATGATCTTCTTCTTTTAGGCGTACGCCTAGTTTTTCGAAAAAAGTAATAATATCTTCATTGTTAAAAAGTGAAAAGGCGCTATAGAGGAAGCGACCATTTCCTGGAATGTGCTTAATAATTTCATCGATTGGAAGACGGTTCGTTACGTTACAACGTCCGCCACCTGAAATGGCTAATTTTCGGCCAAGTTTGTTTCCTTTATCAAGAAGAAGGACTTTTTTGTTTTGTTCACCAGCTGCAATTGCCGCCATTAGTCCAGATGGTCCTCCTCCGATGACGATAACATCATAGTTCATTCTTTCACCAACTTTATCAGTATACTGTAGTACAGGATACCACTTTTGTAGTGAAAAATATACAAAGAGAACGAAAAGGTTACCCACGCCTACAGCTAGTATGGTACATACGATAGAGAATAAGGGGTGGGCAAATGGAGAGAGAACAAGAGGATAAAAGGAGAGAACTCATGCCTCCACGTATATTTGATGGAGGAGGTCAAGTAAAAAGGCAGAATATATGGAGCAAAGCAAACAATCCGAATTCAAAGCGAATAGTAGACGGAGGAAGCAAATTAAGTAAGTCAGATATTCAGAAACAAGTCAGTAATCCGAAAGTAAAGCGAATGTTAGATGGAGGAAGTAAATCAAATAAACCAGATGTTGAGAACCAAGTAAGTAATGAAAAGATAGAGAGAACGTTAGACGGAGGAAGTAAATCAAATAAACCAGATGTTGAGAACCGAGTAAGTAATGCGAAAATAGAGAGAATGTTAGATGGAGGAAGTAAATCAAATAAACCAGATGTCGAGAACCAAGTGAGTAATGGAAAAGTAGAGCGAATGTTAGACGGAGGAAGTAAATCAAATAAATTAGATGTTGAGAACCAAGTGAGTAATGGAAAAGTAGAGCGAATGTTAGACGGAGGAAGTAAATCAAATAAATTAGATGTTAAGAACCAAGCAAGTAATTCGAAGGTAGAGAGAACGTTAGACAGAGGAAGCAAATCAAGTAATCTGAATATCCAGAACCAAGTAAGTAATGCAAAAATAGAGCGAATGTTAGACGTGGGAAATAAATCAAATAAACTAGATGTTAAGAACCAAGTAAGTAATGAAAAGGCAGAGAGAACGTTAGACGGAGGAAGTAAATCAAATAAAACAGATGTCCAGAAACAAGCAGGTAAAGCGAAAATAGAACGAATGTTAGACGGAGGGAGTAAATCAAATAAACTAGATGTTCAGAACCAAATAAGTAATGGAAAAGTAGAGCGAATGTTAGACGTGGGAAGTAAATCAAATAAACCAGATGTTGAGAACCAAGTAAGTAATGAAAAGGTAGAGAGAATATTAGATGGAGGAAGTAAATTAAGTAATCCAGATATTCAGAGTCAAGAAAACAATCCGAGAGTAGAGCGAATGTTAGACGGAGGCAGTAAATCAAATAAATCAGTTATTCAGAACCAAGTAAGCAGCTCAAAACCAATGAGGCTTCTTGATCAAGCAATTAGCTTAAATAAACAAACTAAGTCAAATACCCAAGCAAATAGGGATAAAAAAAATCAAAAACTAGAAAAAATGAATTTATTTTTTTTAGGAGCAGATGTACTAAGTACAATTGTTAGCCTAGCAGTAGTAGATGTATTAGCTGACCCATACGGGGAAACAATGCAAAAAAGACCTCCGTACCGTCCGAATCCACCGATGGAGAAATTTAAAGGCAGCTGATGATTTTACTAGCTGTCGATACATAAAATAGTTATTTAGATATAGAAAAAGAGAAGGATTTCTTTTATGAAATGTGAAAAAAGTTTTACAAATGTGTCGGTTTATTTATAGAGGGGAGCAAGTAAGGGGTATGTAAGTCGGAATGATTTGTGTTAAAATAACTAAGTTAATTATTTAGTAGGTAAGCATACGTAGGAGGCATAAGCATGTCCGATTCGAAGTTTTTACGAGGTACATTAATTGTGACCCTCGGTACATTCCTTGTGAAGTTTCTAGGGATGATTTATGTAATCCCGTTTTATCAGTTAGTTAAAGAACCGGGCGGGGCTCTTTATCAATATGGATACGTACCATATACAATCTTTTTAAGTATTGCGACAGCTGGTGTTCCATTAGCTGTATCGAAGTTTGTATCGAAATACAATGAGTTAGGCGATTATCATACAAGCAGGCGGATGTTTCAGTCTGGATTAGTATTAATGACGGTGACTGGTTTCGTGTCGTTTATTGTACTATATCTAGGTGCACCTTTATTAGCACCGCATGTATTACCTGTTTCAGGTAATGAAGGAAATACGGTAGAAGATGTAACGATGGTTATACGTATGGTTAGTTTTGCGTTGTTAGTTGTTCCAATTATGAGTTTGATTCGTGGTTTCTTCCAAGGACATCAATCGATGGGCCCAACAACATTATCACAACTTGTGGAACAAATTGTGCGAATCGTCTTTTTATTAACAGCAACATATCTCGTTATGGAAGTGTTTGATGGAGGGTACCAAACTGCAGTAGGTTGGGCGACATTTGCGGCCTTTATTGGTGCTCTTGGTGGTTTAGCTGTCTTATTATGGTATTGGTTCCAGCGTAAGACTCATATGGATAAGTTAATTACACCACGTACGCAACGTTCGCAAATATCGACGTGGTCGATGTACAAAGAATTACTCATGTATGCTGGTCCGTTCGTATTCGTTGGAATTGCGACGCCGTTATATCAACAAATTGATATCCTTACTTTTAATAAAGCAATGTCTTGGATTAACCAAGGAGATATTGCGGAGGAGTTACTTTCTATTTTCTCCATGTATGGACATAAGTTAATTATGATACCTGTATCACTAGCAACTGCATTTAGCTTAACGTTAGTGCCTGCGATTACAAAGCTTCACACAGCAGGAGATTATAAGGGGCTACATCGTCAAATTGGACAAACATTGCAGATGACAACATTTTTAACATTACCGGCAGTAGTAGGTATTTCTGTGTTAGCCTATCCGACGTATGGTATGTTTTATAAATCTAGTCATATAGGTGGAGAAATATTGATGTGGTATGCACCGGTGGCAATTCTTTTTGCCTTTTATTCGGTGAATGCAGCTATTCTGCAAGGAATTAATCAGCAAAAATATGCAGTATTAAGTTTGGGTTACGGTATTCTCGTAAAGCTTGTATTAAATATTCCGCTGATTATGTTATTCGAAACACAAGGAGCGATTATCGCAACAGGATTAGGTTACTTCGTTTCTATTATGTATACATTCTTAAAAATTAAGAAACATACGTCGATGAACTTTAGTATTGTACGTCGACGTGTAGGATTAATAGCGATATTTGTAGCTATCATGGCAATAGTTGTGTTATTTACACAGTGGATTCTATCATTCTTTATGATATGGAACGATGGAAAGCTTCAATGCTTGTTGATTGTAGCAATTTGCGCTGTTGTTGGAGGAGCTGTGTATCTTTCATTAGCATGGATGACAAATTTAATTACGAAAGTATTCGGTGCGGAGTTAATGGAGAAGATACAGCGTAAAGTATTAAGAAGAGGGTAAAACAATGAGATTAGATAAATTACTAGCAAATATGGGATTTGGTAGTCGTAAAGAAGTGAAAAAGTTGTTAAAAGAAGGCGCTATTAAAGTGAATGGTGTGCCGGTGAAAGATGCAAAACAACATGTTGAGCCGTCACAAGAAGAAGTGACGGTTTATGATGACAAGATTGAATATAAAGAATTTATTTATCTTCTAATGAATAAGCCACAAGGTGTAATCTCAGCAACGGAAGATACGATGCATGAGACAGTTGTAGACTTATTAGAGTTAGACGATGCAGTGTTCAATCCATTCCCGGTTGGAAGATTAGACAAAGATACAGAAGGATTATTACTTCTAACAAATGATGGGCAGTTATCGCATCACTTACTTGCTCCGAAAAAACACGTACCGAAGAAATATTACGCAACGATACAAGGTATTGTAACAGAAGAAGATATCGTTGCTTTCCGTAACGGTGTCACGTTAGATGATGGATATCATACGAAGCCTGGAGAATTAACAATTTTACAGAGCGGAGAGCAATCTGAAATTGAGTTAATTATTACAGAAGGTAAGTTCCATCAAGTAAAGCGTATGTTTGAATCGGTTGATAAGAAAGTTATTTTCTTAAAACGTTTAGAAATGGGGCCACTTGGATTAGGTGATTTAGAAGTTGGCGAGTACCGCGAGTTAACAGATGAAGAAGTAGAGATGTTAAAAAATTATAAAGTATAAAAAATACCACCTATCACTCTTATATAAGAGTGATAGGTGGTATTTTTGTACATGGAAAATGAGCTATATAAGTAAGATATTATTTTACGAGTTAATAGTATTAAGAAGTTTTTTTCACTTTCTTTCCAGTTGTAGTCCATTTGCCTCGACAGGGACTGTGGACGAGGTGATTAAATACTAATACATTTAGATCACGTTGAATCGTCCGAGGAGTAATGCCGAATTCGTCAACCAAATCCTGCGTGGTAACCGTTCCTTTCTCATGAATAAACATGTAAATTGACTTGATACGAGTTAGCATACGGGATGTTGCATTATTCAAAAGACCACTCCTTCATGTTTTTTTGCTTCTAGACGAATATAGAAGCAGAATGAAATGGTATTTCTACTAAACATTTTACTCCATTATGATACGTTCATGCGTATATTATCAATAGTAATGGTTGAATTTTTTGTGAATTCTTTGTAAACAAGCTAGATAGTATACGTATCACGATGTGTCGGAGTCAAATGTGTTTATAGTAGTCCTATATTCTACAAAAAGTTACAAATTCCTTCTCTTTTTTGTGAAAAAGTAAGAAAGTTAGGAGAAGAGTAGCTTCCACTTCAAAAGTTGATTTGATAAGATGGAAGTAATATGAAAAAATGGGGTGGGAAAATGACAGAAATAAAGTGGATGGACGAAGTCTTAAAAAGAAAAGAACTATTTTTGAATGATACATGTGAGTTTTTACAAATTAAAAGTGTATTAGATGAGGATAGCAAGGTAGAAGGTGCCCCGTTCGGTAAAGGAATTGAGGAAGCATTATACTATATGCTTCACAAAGGAGAGAAGGACGAATTCGTTACGAAAAACGTTGACGGATATGCGGGACATATAGAGATGGGACAAGGTGAAGAATTAGTAGGAATCTTATGTCACGTAGATGTTGTACCAGAAGGTGATGGTTGGACAACAGACCCGTATAGCGCGGATATTCGCGATGGTAAGATTTTTGCTAGAGGTGCAATCGATGACAAAGGTCCAACAATGGCGGCGTATTATGCAATGAAAATTGTCAAAGAACTTGGTCTTCCATTAAATAAACGTGTACGCATGATTTTAGGCACAGATGAAGAAAGTAATTGGGGATGCGTGGAGCATTATTTCGCGAATGAAGAAATGCCAACGATGGGCTTCGCACCGGATGCAGATTTCCCAATTATTTATGCAGAAAAAGGAATTATGGGCTTTGATTTCGTACAAGAAGTGTCTGGTCTTCAAACAGAAGGTCGTCCATATGAATTAGTTTCATTCCAATCAGGACGACGTCAAAACATGGTGCCAGACTTTGCGAAGGCAATTGTGCAAACAGATGAAAAAGAGGCGTTACTTCGTACGTACAATGATTATTTAATAGAAAAGCAATTAGTAGGAAAATGTTATATTGAAAATAATGATGTGCATCTGGAATTAGAAGGTATTTCAGCACACGGAATGGAGCCAAACAACGGTAAAAATGCCGGTCTATATTTAGGAGCATTTTTACATACATTATCACTAGATGAGCAGGCGAAGCACTTCACATCATTCATTGCAACGTATTTATTAGAGGATACTCGCGGGGTGAATCTAGAAGTTGCCTATAATGATGATATTACAGGTGATTTAACTGTGAATGCAGGTCAATTCTCGTATGATAAAGCGAATGGTGGCAAGGTTGGTATTAGTTTACGTTATCCAGTCACAGCAGACGGTGAGAAAGTCATTGCGACGCTACGTGAAAAGAGTGCATCAATGAATTTCGTAGTAATGAACGATAACAATTCTAACCCACACCATGTAGATAAGAATCATCCACTTATTCAAACGTTGCAACGTGTATATGAAGAGCAAACTGGTGAGGAAGCAACATTACTTTCTATTGGTGGTGGAACGTATGCACGTTCGTTAGAAGCTGGTGTGGCCTTTGGACCGCTATTCCCTGGAAAACCAGAGGTAGCACATCAAAAAGATGAATATGTAGAAATTGATGATTTACTAAAAGCAACTGCAATTTATGCACAAGCAATATATGAATTAGCAAAGTAAGTAGACTGTAATATAATGGGCAGTGAATCCTACTCGTACGTTTATTTGCATTGTGAGAGGATTACTGCCTATTTATATGTGATTTAGGCATAATAGAGAGACAGCGTTGGAAGGAGATTTACAATTGAATATTGGAAAGTTATTTAGAGCATATTATGTAGCAATTTTCTTTGGAATGGGAATACTTAACACATTATTAGCTGTTTATTTACAAGATGATTTAAAACTAAGTGGATCAGAGATTGGACTAGTAATGTCACTCATACCAATCGTTATGATTTTCGGACCGCCTTTATGGGGGATATTAAGTGACTATACACAAAAGCCATTGCAAATTTTAGGTTTCACCTTACTATGTATGGCATTATCTAGTTTATTATTTTCCATTACAACAGGCCTTTGGTTATTACTTGTCGTAAGTTTTTTACTTGCGTTTTTCCAAAGCGCATTGACGCCACTATCGGATAGTATTACATTGACCTATACAGAAAAAAGTAATGAGCATTATGGATCGATTCGTCTATACGGTGCAATTGGTTTTGCTGTTTCTGTATTAGTTGGTGGACGAGCTGCTGATGCATTTGGTTTACATGTTATTTTTTATATTGCAGCTGTTATGTTTGTTATTGGTGCATTATTAAGCCGAAAGCTTCCATCAGAAGGGAAAGAGCTGAAGGGAAACTTGAAAGAAGGATTAAGCCACTTACTTGGTGAGAAAAAGTTTGTGATGTTTTTAATATGTACTTTCCTTATTGTTGGGCCCATTAATGCAAACAACACATATTTTGGTTTATATATTACGGATTTAGATGGAACGTTAACGGGGGTTGGAATTGCCTTCTTATTAGCAGCTGGTAGTGAAGCACCGTTTATGAAAATGTCGAATTATATTATTGAAAAATTAGGTGTGGAAAAACTATTAATTTTAACGGCTATCATTTGTATGTTTCGTTGGGGATTATACTACTTCACTCCTCCTTTGTGGGTTGTATACGCTTCAACAATTTCGCAAGGGTTATCTGTTGGTCTATTTATTCCCGCGGCTTTGTATTACATCCGCCAGATTACGCCAAGTACAATGCAATCAACAGCAATTTCATTATACTCTGCGATGGGATTCGGAGTAGGTGGATTCGTATGTACACTTGTTGGAGGATATGTTTTAGAAAAACTATCTATTCATTACGTGTATATTATTTTTGCATTATCGAGCTTGTTAGGTATTATTCTTTTATACGTGGTAAAGAAGTTTCCGTGTAAGGTTAAGGGAGTGCATGAATAATGGCTCAATTAATTAAATTACAAGATTATCCGTCACGCTATGAAAATGATATGTATTATTATCCTTCTCAATATGTTTCGTTAAAGAAAGAGCAATGGAAACGAATTAGTGATACATATGAGAGTGATTTGTTCCAGGAGTATCGAATGAACATTCTTCAAGAAGAAGAATATAGTGTAGTAGCACAAACAGAGAAAAAAGGATTTATTTCGTCAATGTTTGAACGCTTTAAGAAGAAAGAAATCATACAGGAGGAAGAACTTAAATCAGATCCACAAGATCAACCGTTTTATTATGTGCGAGAATTCTTCCTGCAATATAATCCCTCTTCGGCAGAAGCATTACAAAAATCTTATCAGCGATTCATGTTTCAATTGCAAATGAAATGGGCAAGTTCTTTAGTAGGACAGAAGCCCATGACGGACGCAATTGTTAAAAATAGTAGCTTATTAAGACATTTTCTCACGAAGTTACCAGATAATTATTTTGTGATGTATCGTCCAGTTTTTCATATAGGAAGTGCCCCTGTAGAGGCAGAGATTATCATTATTAGTCCTGTAGCGACGTGGTGTATTACATGCGTAGACGGAGATAGTGATAGCACGTTTGTGGCACGTAAAGGGAATTTTTGGGTGAATAAATCATTAAGGCATGAGCAAAAAATAATAAATCCTATGCATGCATCACATAGAATGGGGAAAATCGTGCAATCTATTTATCGGAATAAGCAGATTGACATGCCAATTCGTCACATTTTGTTAGCAAGAGATGGATACATCGATTATCCGTCTCCACCAATTGATGTAGAGATTATTGATAAGCGAAATGTGAATAAATGGTATGAATCATTACGTCAACTTTCTTCGCCAATTAAGTTCCAGCAATTAAAGGCGGCACAAGCGTTATTAGATACATGTAAGCGAACAGTAGCAACAGACCAAGAAGAAGGTGAACGTGTAGAAGAAAGGTGAATACACATGCTACAAATTAAACGCACCTTTGAAGCCTATATCGATACAATGCAGACAATCACAATTTTGGTACCGAAGCAAACGGGACAGAATTGTGATTCGTTTATGCTCGTACATAAGGACGAGCGATGGGAATTGCCGGTCTTTAATAGTCTATCTTTAGCACAACATATGAAGTATGAATGTCGCGTACCAATTCCACTTGAAATAGGGGAGACGTATGATGTGGTAGATGGAAAAGGTCGGCAAACTGATTTGCAAGTAGGAGCTGTTATTCGAACAAAAGAGTTCGATGGTATGTATGCATATGATGGCAAGTTAGGTGCTACGTATTCGGAGGAGAAAACAGTCTTCAGGTTATGGGCACCGACAGCTTCTCACGTCAAGTTGCGTATATATGAACAGATGAAATATGTGGAATATGATATGCAGCGGAGAGAAAAAGGTGTATGGAAGATTGAGTGTGTAGGTGATTGTGACGGCTTTATCTATACGTATTTAGTGTGCGTGAATCTTGTTTGGAGGGAAGCGACAGACCCATATTCGATTGGCTTAACTGTTAACAGTGAACAGAGTGTAGTCATCGATTTAGGGAAGACGCCTCGTGTAAATCGGTTATCATGGAAAGGGAATTCTATGACCGATGCGGTTATTTATGAAGCGCACATACGTGATATAACATCGCATCTACAAAGCGGGATTCGAAATAAAGGGAAATATATTGGGATTATCGAAGAAGCAACACGGGATATACAAGGTGGCCTGACTGGTCTTTCGTATATAAAAGAATTGGGTATTACTCATCTCCAATTACTTCCCTTTAATGATTTTGGGGGAGTGGATGAAGAGAATCCGAGTAAATCATATAATTGGGGATATAATCCGCTACATTATAATGTACCAGAAGGAAGTTATGCGACCAATCCTTATGATCCATATAACCGTATAACAGAGCTGAAAGAAATGATTCGTGTGCTACATCAACACGGAATCCGGATTATTATGGATGTTGTGTATAACCATGTGTATGTGCGAGAGTCTTCATCGTTTGAAAAGATTGTTCCCGGCTACTATTTTCGCCATGATTATCATGGTATGCCGTCCAATGGAACGGGGGTTGGAAATGATCTTGCTTCTGAGCGTAAGATGGTCCGTAAGTATATTCTCGACTCGATTCACTACTGGGTAGTGGAGTATGGAATAGACGGTTTTCGATTTGATTTGATGGGAATCCTTGATGTTGAAACGATGAATGCAATTCGTCAAGTTGTAGATGAAATAGATTCATCCATTCTTTTATTAGGAGAAGGATGGGATTTAAATACACCATTAGCATATGAAGCGAAGGCAGCTATTCATAATGCGGATAAGATGCCGCGTATTGCACATTTCAATGATCGTTTCCGAGATGGGGTAAAAGGAAGTACATTTCATCGTCATGACAAAGGGTTCGTTAGCGGAAATGTGACGAAGAAAGAAGAGATCCTTCGTTTAGTGACAGGAAGTATTTCGTTACGTGAACGAGGCAATGCTTTGTTTTCTCATCCAACTCAAAGTGTGAACTATGTAGAGTGTCATGATAACTATACGATGTGGGATAAGTTATACGTGTCTAATAAAGACGAAGAAATTCTTATGAGAAGAAAGAGGCATTTACTGGCAACGGCTTTTGTATTGTTGTCACAAGGGATACCGTTTTTGCATAGTGGGCAAGAGTTCTTTCGTACAAAACATGGAGTGGAGAATAGTTACAATGCTCCGGATAATATTAATCAGTTAGATTGGAATGCAAAAGAGAAGCATATAGATATTGTTCGTTATGTAAAAGCGTTAATTCACATTCGCCGATCTCATGGTGCGTTTCGTTTTTCAACTGCGGAGTTAATTCGCCGTCATATGGTATGGTTAGAAACAAGTGACCATGTACTTGGATACACGTTGAGAGATGTAGGGGCTTATGGAGAATGGTCAGATATAGCGGTTTTTTTCAATGTGGACACAACGGAGCATACAGTACAATTAGAAGAGGAAGACTGGTATATTAGGATACAAGGAGAGCAACTAATCTCTTCTCATGAGAAAGTAAAGGGGAGGGAGATAAAGTTATTTCCTCTTGGTGTGACCATCCTTTTCAAAATATAGTGATTATGTACTTGACTGATACAAAAGAATGAAGGTAAAATTGTGAAAGATAGCTATGCAGGGTAGACTTACGCTAATAGCTGTCTTTTTTATGACTATAAAGAATGTAATACGTGAATGAATATATATAGAAGCGTACTTATGCTTTGCCTTTATACAAAGGCTCGGCGGATGCCGAGTTTTCTTTGTTTTATTATAGGCGAGAAAAGGAACGTGGATAGGTCAAAGGTCCTTCTTTATACGTATCATGTAAGAGAAGGAATAAAAAATTCAACAAGGATAAAGTAAACGGAAATGAACATAGAATGGCTAAATCAATTATTAGGAGAACAATGGAATATTAGTCCTGCTGGTGGAGCAACAGGAGAAGCGTATATTGCGGAACTTGAAGCAAAGCGCTTATTTCTGAAGCGTAATTCTTCACCATTTTTAGCTGTTTTGTCCGCAGAGGGAATTGTTCCAAAGCTGTTATGGACAAAGCGTCTGGAAAATGGGGATGTCATTTCGGCGCAAGAATGGCTAGATTCGAAAATATTAAAGCCAGAAGATATGGCACGAGATGATGTAGCTAGTTTGCTGAAGAAGATACATTCGTCCAAAGAATTGCTTAATATGCTGCAACGCATTCGTAAGAAACCATATTATCCAAGTGTGTTATTTGAGAAAGTTTGTAGCACGTTGGATGAGGATATTAAGGAAGACACATTGACGAAAAAGGCATTAGCGTTCCTACAGGAAGAACTACCAGTTACATGTTATGAGGATATGGCAGTGTGTCATGGTGATGTGAATCATAACAATTGGATTGTGGATGAAATCGATCAGTTATACTTGATTGATTGGGACGGTGCGGTTATTGCAGATCCTGCTATGGATGTTGGGATGTTGTTATATTGTTATATTCCAACGGCGAAGTGGCAAGGATGGTTACATGCGTATGGCTTAGAAATGACAGATGAATTGCTCCATCGTATGAAATGGTATGCTGTATTACAAACTATTTCGTCTATTCAATGGTACAAGACAAAAGACAAAGAAGATAGGGATTATTGGTACGCATTCTTACAAAACATTTTATGACAACTATTTCCTCGGAAATATGCAGATAATGTAGATTTCCATCGCATGAAATAATCAGTGGGATACTTACTCCCACTGATTATTTCATGCTGTTATGAATATTGGTCAAAATCTGTCACCCATTGTGATAATTGATTTTGATGATTAGAAATATGTTGATCGAGATTATTTGAGTATTTGCCATTTTGGCTGTAAGAATAAATATCATGAAGCATTGCTTTCATGTCTTGGTTAATATTATCATTTCCTAATAATGATTTAATAACCCGTTCTAATTGTTCACATTCTGAAACTGTTCCGCAGCAGTCCATCGAATGTTCGGTTAAAATATCTTTAAGGAGAGCCATTTGATGTTCGTGATTAATTGGCATAACAGTAACACCTCTTTTCACACATAATAGTGTTAGTGTTACAAAAAAAGGTTGAGCTTATACAAATGAAAAAGGGTGACCAAGTACAACGTATTGTATGTGGTCATCTTATGTATGGAAGTACAAGAAAGGGAGTGCATTTTATGCGTTTACGTCATAAACCATGGGCAAGAGAAAAAGTAGATAACAATCCACAATACGTGGCAGCTGCTCCGAAAGAGCAAAAAGGGAAATGGAAAGAGTTATTTGAGAGCGATCAACCAATTCATATTGAGGTAGGAACAGGACGTGGACGTTTCGTTACAGAAATGGCACGAGCAAATCCTCATATTAATTATATTGGAATTGAGAAATTTACAAGTGTTGCAGTAGATGCGTTAGATTGTATGTTAGAAGCAAACTTACCAAATGTAAAGCTTATTAATGATGATGCAAATGAGCTTGCGGATTACTTTGAAAAAGGAGAAGTGGATCGTGTGTACTTAAACTTCTCAGATCCGTGGCCAAAGGCTCGTCATGAAAAACGTCGTTTAACATACAAAACGTTTTTAGCTTCTTATGAGAATGTATTAGTCGACAACGGTGAAATCCATTTCAAGACGGATAATCGCGTCTTATATGAATACTCATTAGTGAGTATGTCACAATACGGCATGAAGTTGAAGTTCATTAGCTTAGACTTACACAAGAGTGACTTCGAAGGCAATATTATGACAGAATACGAAGAGAAGTTCTCAAGTAAAGGAAATCCTATTTACCGAGTAGAAGCGCAATTCTAATAGTAAAGGGTACAGACAATGTCTGTACCCTTTTTTTGTATACGTTATGTTACAATGAAAGTGTTTACAAAAGATGGGAGGGTGAAGAATGGAGAAATTGAACATTGGTGAAGTAACGGTAACATGGTTAGATGGTGGAAATACAGCGCTAGACGGTGGTGCGATGTTTGGGGTTGTTCCTAAACTACTATGGACGAAGAAGTATCCATGTAATGAACTAAATCAAATTCATATGCGAAATGATCCCCTACTTATTCAGACGAGAAATCGAAATATTTTAATTGATGCTGGTATGGGAAAGGCGAGATTAAACGATAAGCAAAAACGTAATTTTGGAGTACAAAAAGAAGCGAATATTGACGAATCATTACAAATATTAGGATTGAAAAGAGAAGATATTCATTGTGTTTGTATGACACATCTTCATTTTGATCACGTTAGTGGATTAACGAGAAATGAAAATGGCATACTAATTTCTATGTATCCAAATGCAACAATTTACACCTCACATATTGAATGGGATGAAATGAGAAATCCAAATATACGTTCCCGAAATACATATTGGCGAGAAAATTGGGAGCATATTCAAGAACAAGTATGTACGTTTACAGACAAATTAGATTTGGATGAAGGAATTAAAATGATTCATACAGGTGGGCACAGCGATGGTCATTCTATTATCCTTATTGAGAGTAATGGTGAGAAAATGTTACACCTTGGTGATATTATGCCAACACATGCGCATCAAAATCCTTTGTGGGTGATGGCATATGACGATTATCCAATGACCTCTATTTATGAGAAAGAAGAATGGATTGATTACGGTGTCAAAGAGAACGCTTGGTTCACATTTTACCATGATGCATATTACCGTGCAGTGAAGTGGAATGGGGAAGGCGAGCTAGTAGATGTACTAAAAGTGGCTAAATAAGAGAGAAAGGGAGGGATATGACCTCCCTTTTGTAGTGCTTAAGTGATAAATTAGACTGTTACTGCGTCTTTTAAGGGTGATACATCAAGTACTGTACCTGTTGTTGCATCAACTAAAAATTCGTAGCGAATAGAGCCTTCTTCCTCTTTCGCTGTAATACCACCACGATATACTTCATATTCAAGGCCAAAGCGGTCATAAGATTCTGGAATCATGTGAATCCAAGAACCACTGATCTCTCCTTTACGTTTGAACGCTTCTTTTACTGTTGAAAGAGCATCCTCAGGTTTCACATATTTCTTCTCAAGTTTCTTTTGAACAAGCATATTTGCGCCGACACCAGCACCAACACCGATTCCAACGCCGATAAGAACTTTTTTCCAACTCATGGTATAATCCTCTCCTTTTTAATCACTAGTATAGCGTAAAACAACTTTTAGTGTGACAAATGCCTATCTTTAATATACATGTTAGGGTAGCGTGTTTACAAAAAATTCGATACAATATTTTTGTAAAATGTTTTATTCAATTAAATATGGTTCATGTGTTTCATAATCATGCATTGAAAGAAGGGTTATCAGATGAATACAGAAACGTTGCAGTTGTTTAAATTTTTAACAGAGTTACAAGGTGCTCCTGGATTCGAACATGAAGTACGTCGCTTTATGAGAAAAGAAATGGAGCCATACGTGGATGAAATCATCCAAGATGGATTAGGTAGTATTTTCGGTGTGAAAAAAGGTGACGAAAATGGCCCGCGTATCATGGTTGCAGGTCACATGGATGAAGTAGGATTCATGGTAACTGGTATTACAAAAAACGGCATGCTTCGTTTTCAACCACTAGGTGGGTGGTGGAGTCAAGTTCTACTTGCGCAACGTGTTCAAGTGATGACGGATAATGGTCCTGTTATTGGGGTAATCGGTTCAATTCCACCACATTTATTAGCGGATGAACAACGTGCGAGACCAATGGATATTAAGAATATGTTAATTGATATTGGGGCGGATGATGAAGAAGACGCAAAACGAATTGGCATACGTCCAGGACAACAAATCGTACCAATTTGTCCATTTACGCCAATGGCAAATGAAAAGAAAATTCTTGCGAAAGCATGGGATAACCGTTATGGCTGTGGTTTAGCGCTTGAATTATTGAAAGAGTTAAAAGATGAAAAGTTACCGAACATGTTATTCTCTGGTGCAACGGTACAAGAAGAAGTAGGCTTACGAGGAGCGAAGACAGCTTCGAACATGATTAAGCCAGATGTTTTCTTTGCGTTAGATGCAAGTCCAGCAAATGATATGTCTGGTTCAACAACAGAATTCGGTCAATTAGGAAAAGGTGCATTGCTCCGTATTTTAGATCGTACGATGGTAACACATCGTGGAATGAGAGAGTATATTCTAGATACAGCAGAAACACACAACATTCCATATCAATATTTCGTATCAGCGGGTGGAACAGATGCAGGTAGCGTACACGTATCAAGAAACGGTGTACCATCAGCAGTAATTGGTATTTGTTCACGATATATTCATACGCATGCATCTATTGTTCATGTCGATGATTATGCTGCAGCGAAAGAATTGATTGTGAAACTAGTGAAAACATTAGATCATTCAACGTTAGCAACAATTAAGTCAAATACATAATGATCAGGGGCGAGCGAGAAGCGCATATCTTGCTCGCCTTTCGTATGAGAGATAGGAGGAAAGAAGATGAAAGTTAGTATTGGTTCAACAAATAAAGCAAAAGTTGCAGCGGTAGAAGGAGCCTTTACGGGCTATAAGGTTACTTTTTCATGTATAGAGGTGTCTTCACAGGTGTCGCCACAACCTTTTTCTGATGATGAAACGATGCGAGGTGCAATTAATCGC
Source organism: Priestia taiwanensis (assembly GCF_014638355.1). GTDB lineage: Bacteria > Bacillota > Bacilli > Bacillales > Bacillaceae_G > Priestia_D > Priestia_D taiwanensis. The sequence continues at coordinate 455,955 of NZ_BMFK01000002.1, read as the reverse complement.
GCTCATAATGTGTTAGTAGCGGAAGGGGCAGATGTTGGTATTGGTTTAGAAGGTGGTGTTGTAGAAACACCGCAAGGATTGTTTTTATGTAATTGGGGGGCATTAACGGATGGAGAGGTAACAGTTGTTGCTGGTGGTGCACGGATTCAATTACCAGAAGAATTAGAAATCCCATTGTTAAATGGAATAGAGCTTGGTCCGCTTATGGAACAATATAGTAAGCGAGATAATGTTCGTCAAGGGGAAGGCGCTATTGGTATTTTAACGAATGGACATATTAACCGAAAAGAAATGTTTACGCATATTACTAAAATGTTAATCGGACAATATGAGTACAAACGTCAGAGAGGAATAACGGAATAACATGAGAGAATTTTTTAATCGAAAAGGCGTCTCCCTATCGCCAAGAGAATATTTTATTACGGCATTAAGTTTTATGGCTTTAGGATTATTTTCGACTTTAATTATTGGACTTATTTTAAAAACAATTGGTCAGCAAGTAGGTATCACTCATTTTGTAACAATGGGCGAAGTAAGTATGTCTTTAATGGGAGCCGGTATTGGGGTAGCAGTTGCATATGGATTAAAAGCACCGCCACTTGTTTTGTTTGCGGCATTATTCAGTGGAACATTTGGTGCGACGCTTGGTGGTCCAGCTGGAAGTTTCGTTGCAACAGTCGTTGCGGTTGAGTGCGGAAAATTAGTAAGTAAAGAAACAAAAGTAGATATTATTGTGACTCCGTTTGTGACGGTAGCTGTTGGATATGGCATAGCGTTATTAATTGGATCACCAATTCAAACAGGATTAACTGGATTTGGTGGGATGGTGATGTGGGCGACGGAACAACAGCCGTTTGTCATGGGGATTGTTGTTGCTGTACTGATGGGATTAGCGTTAACGGCACCAATCTCAAGTGCTGCAATTGCATTAATGCTTGATTTGAACGGTGTAGCAGCTGGTGCAGCGACAGTTGGGTGTTGTGCGCAAATGATAGGATTTGCTGTGAGTAGTTACCGCGAAAATAAATTTGGTGGTTTCGTTGCGATTGGAATTGGAACATCGATGCTGCAAGTACCAAATATTATTAAAAACCCACTTATTTTAATTCCTCCAACAGTAGCAGGAGCAATTCTTGGCCCTATTAGTACAATGGTCTTTATGATGGAAAATAACGCAGCCGGAGCAGGGATGGGAACGAGTGGATTTGTTGGTCAAATTATGACCGTAACGACAATGGGATTCTCTTCATCCACTATTCTTCTCATTTTTAGTATGCATATTATTGCACCAGCTATCATTAGTTTGGTATTATCAGAGTGGATGCGAAAGCGTGGTTTCATCAAGCAAGGTGATATGAAAATAGAGATGGGGGCGTAGTACATATGCAAAAAATAGAAAGTATTGAACAATTCCAGGCGTTAAAGCAAGAAGAAAATGTGGTCTTTATGTTCTCAGCAGAGTGGTGCGGAGATTGCCGCTTTATCGATCCATTCTTACCGGAAATCATGGAAGAGAATAGCGACTTCTCATTCTACTATGTAGACCGTGATAAGTTCATCGATTTATGCATCGAAAGTGATATTTTCGGTATTCCAAGCTTTGTTGCGTTTAACAAAGGAGAAGAAACAGGAAGATTCGTGAACAAAGACCGCAAAACGAAAGAACAAATTAACGAATTTGTTGCGACTGTTCGAAAGTAATGACAAGGCCTTATCAACTTTGATAGGGCCTTTTTCTATGGTACAATAGAAACATATGTTACCCTTTGAATAAGGGAGGGAGTTGTTAAAATGAAAATGACAAGCTTGCAAATGAGAGATATTTTGCAAAATCGTCTCCAACGTGCAGAGTGGCACACTAGTTTCAATCGAGAGAAAGACACGTTACGTGTTGAACATATAGAAACAAAAAAAGGTATTACGATTTCACTTCCAGGTGTTATCGCGAAATGGCAACAAAAGAAAGACGATGCAATTGATGAAGTGGTGTACTACGTGGAAGAGGCATTACGTGCTATGCATATGAATAGTACAGAGTGGAAAGAAAATAAAGTATTCCCGGTTATTCGTTCGACGTCATTCCCGTTACAAAACGAGAAAGGTGTGGATTTCGTTGTGGAGGAGCATACAGCGGAAACACGCATTTATTATGTACTAGACTTAGGAAAGACGTATCGCCTACTTGATAAGGATTTCTTACAAGAAGTTGGTGTAGAAGAGAAGCACGTAAAGGAAATTGCGGCATTTAATGTTCGCTCGTTACCTGTAAAGGAAAAGCGTGATGAAGTAGCTGGCAACATTTATTATTTCTTCCGTGCCAATGACGGATACGATGCGAGTCGTATTTTGGATGAATCGTTACTTGAGAGCTACCGTACGAAAGTCGAAGGTGATATGGTTGTTGCGGTTCCGCATCAAGATGTATTAATTATTGCTGACATTCGAAATGACATGGGGTATGATATTATTGCTCAAATGACGATGCAATTCTTCTCGAATGGACTTGTACCAATTACATCGTTATCGTTCTTATATGAAGAGAAAGAATTAGAACCTATTTTTGTATTAGGGAAGAACCGCCCGAAGAAAGGATGAATAGAATGAACGTATTTTATAATAAAGAAGGAATTGGCGATACACTAATTATTACATTAAAAGATGGTGACATTGAACAACGCACATTTGAGAAAAAAGGTGACGTTGCAAAAATCATGAACAAGGAAACGAATGAAGTAGCTGGATATAACATTTTCAATGCATCTACATACGTAACAGTGGAAGAGACAGGCTTTGTAACATTAACAGAAGAGTTCGTTGCAACATTAAATAACGTATTAGCGAAAAATGGTTTTGAAGATGTATTAGAAGTAGACTTATCGCCTAAATTCGTTGTTGGATTCGTAGCAGAGAAAGAAAAACATCCAAACGCAGATAAGTTAAATGTATGCCAAGTCAACGTTGGTGAAGAAGTATTACAAATCGTATGCGGTGCACCAAACGTAGAGCAAGGACAAAAAGTTGTCGTAGCAAAAGTTGGCGCGGTAATGCCAAGCGGTTTAATTATTAAAGACGCAGAGTTACGTGGTATTGCCTCTTCTGGTATGATCTGTTCAGCACGTGAATTAGCGCTACCAGATGCACCACAAGAAAAAGGTATTCTTGTCTTAGAAGATTCGTATGAAGTAGGACAAGCATTTTTTGAATAAGTGAAGAAGAAAAAGAGCTATTTTACTGTCAGATATAGGCGGTAGGATAGCTTTTTTGTTACGATATGATGAATTTTCTGAAAGTTGTTTACTTTTGTCGAATCGTTCTCTATAATGAATTTAAGTGTTCTTTCGAAAGTTAAAGAAAGCGGATACATACCTAATTATACATTCGTATCTATATGTTAACTCACTAGAGAAATTACATCTACATAACCTTTAGGCAGTACTTATATTTATATAGAGATAATATTAGGGGGAAAAGAAGATGTCATGGAAGAAGAAGTTTGGTATGGGAGCTGTTAGTGCAGCACTTGGTTTATCATTAGTCGGTGGGGGAACATATGCTTATTTTAGCGACACAGAAGTGTCAAAAAACAACTTCACAGCAGGCACGTTGGATTTATCCCTTAATCCAGAAACAATCGTGAATATTGAAAATTTAAAGCCTGGAGACAAAGTGAAGAAAACATTTGATATCAAAAATGATGGATCATTACCAATTGATAAAGTGTTACTAGGGTCAAGTTATGAAGTAATGGATGCAAAAGGTGATAATGCTAAGGCAGACTTCGGTGAGCATATTCGTGTTAATTTCTTAAAAAATGTAGATGGAAAAGTAACAATTATAAAATCAAAAACATTAAAGGAATTGAATAACATTTCCGAAGACTTACTGAAAGAAAAGGGTTGGTTCCTTGTATATGATACGAACCTTAAAGTAGGTGCAAAAGATAAAATAGAAGTTGAATTTGAGTTCGTTGATAACAAGAAAAATCAAAACGTATTCCAAGGAGATTCTGTAGAGCTTAAATGGACGTTTAAAGCGACACAAACAGACGGAGAATCTAGATAAGTATGGAAAGAAAGGAAGAAGAGTTTTTCTTCTTTCTCCCGTAAATAGAATGTAGAAACCTGGCGTATTTTTTGTCGTAAAACAACTTGTGAATTATCTGCAAATTCTATTTACTTTTTGTATATCGTTCTCTATAATGAACTTAATTGTTCTTCAAAAGGGATGCGGGGTGGAGAGATGAGAAGAACTCGTAAAAGTAAAATGAAAAAAATGGAACGAAAGAAAAATCCAATACACACAAAGTTTGTCGTTGGTAGTTTATGTTGTTTAACACTTTATGTATCTGCACAAGTTGTAACACCAACAGAAGCGAAGTTTACCTCCACAAAACAAGTAGATGGTGTATTTACAACAGCATTTGTATTCCCTAAGACAATTAGTACGATGATTGATCAAGCGAAGGTATTACAAACAGAAATAGATAGTTATATTACAGCCGAATCATTCTCTACATTAGAGCAAGGAGAAAAAGTATTAGCTGCATTAGAATCAAAAAGGAATAGTTTTCTTTCTGCTCGTGAGGGATTAGACAATTTACTGAAAGAGATACAAACACATAGTAATGAAGCTGTAAATAGGGTACAAGTGATTTCCTTGCAGCTTTCTCTATATGACGAGGAAGACGTAAGAGCCGTTGCTATTAAAGAAAATTATGATAGAGCTTTGCAAGTGCAAGAATATGTTGAAGTAGGCTATACAGAGATATCCACAATTAATAGTAGTACAAAATTAATAAGTGATTTTGATAGTTTAGTAGCTAACTTAAAAGCTACTATACAACAAATGCGCGATGCGGAAGAAAAAGCTCGTTTAGAGAAATCAAAGAAAGAAGAAAAAGAGAAACAAGAAGCTGAAGAAGAGAAGGGAAAATCAGCACAAGCTGAAAAAGATAAAGCAGCACAAGAAAAGCAGGATAACAAAGATAAGCAAGAGCCGACAGAACAACCTGCAACACCTCCAACAATTAATCCAGCTCCAGTAGAAACGCCGAAAGAAGATACTTCACAAGAAGAACCTGTGGAGAAAACGAATAAATAAAGTGAAGGTGACGAGGACATGACAAAGAAAAAAATCTTGAAAATTGTTAGTAGTATTATGTCGACGTTATTATTTCTTCTTATGTTATCACTAGCAATCGTTGTAATTTCGTCTAAAGCAAGTGGAGGAAATCCAACCGTTATGGGGTATCAATTAAAAACCGTATTATCTGGATCCATGGAACCGACATTCCAAACAGGTTCAATTATTGCGATAAAACCTACTGAAGATGGTGGGAAATCATATAAAAAAGACGATGTTATCATTTTTAAAGAAGCTGATAACAAAATTGTGACACATAGAGTTGTAGAAGTGAAAGGTGAAGGTAACAATCTTTCGTACGTTACAAAGGGAGATAACAATGATGGACCAGATACAAATCCAGTCTTAGCGCAAAACGTTATTGGTCATTATACTGATTTTACCGTTCCGTATGTTGGTTACTTGTTAGACTATGCAAACTCAAAAATGGGAGCAGCATTATTATTAATCATCCCAGGTATTATTCTCCTCATTTATTCAGGTGTATCTATTTTTGGCGCAGTAAGGGAGCTTGAAGGAAAAGGGAAAAACGAAGATCCTAAGTCTGCCTAACATCGGTAGTAACTTTTATCTACTAGATAAAAGTTATACATAAATAAAAAATTATATTAGGGGGTAATGAAGCATGACATTAAAGAAAAAATTAGGCATGGGAGTTATGAGCGCTGCATTAGGTTTATCATTAGTTGGTGGAGGAACGTTTGCTTACTTTAACGATACAGCAGAAACAAACAATACATTTGCTGCTGGTACGTTAGATTTATCTGTTGACCCAGTTGAAATTGTAAATGTAGGAAACTTAAAACCTGGTGATACAATCTTTAGACCATTTGAAATCCGAAATGACGGTTCGTTAGATATTGACGATGTATTCTTAGCAACAGACTATAAAGTAACAGATGCAAAAGGTGATAATGCTGGAGCTGATTTCGGTGAGCATATTCGCGTAAACTTCTTATACAATGCGGATAAAGACAGTGTACCGGTATTCTCTAAAACATTAAAAGAGTTAAAAGAAGAGTACAGCAATGGTAAAGATACTAACGTTGTAATTTTCTGGGATGAGTTCTGGGATGAATTATTCAATGGTTATTTAGCAGCAGGTACACAAGATAATTTATATGTAGAGTTTGAGTTTGTAGATAACGGTCAAGAGCAAAACGTATTCCAAGGTGACTCTTTAGAGCTTAAATGGTCATTCACTGCTACTCAATTCGAAGGCGAAGAAAGATAAGAATAAACAAGAAGGTAGAGGGCTTTCCTCTACCTTTTTTGATAAATATGTAGAGAGGTGGAAGGTGTGAAAAAAAGAAAGGCAGTAATGCTGTTTCTCTCTATTTATTTAGTCGTAGCAAGTGTATTCGGTATTTTCTTTCAGGTGAATGAAGCAGGGGCGACGAAGTTGAATGTGGACCTTAATTTAAGTGGAGTAGATAAAGACGGAGTATTGTTTAAAGCAGAGAACTGGAAGCCAGGAGACTGGATGACACGGACGTTAAAGGTACAGAATAATGGTTCGGAAAATATACTGTATATGATGAAAATAGAAGATATCGTGGACGATAAGGGATTATTGAAGGAGTATAACCTGAAGATAAGTGACAGAAACGGCATTATATTTAATGAAAGAGTTACCACTTCAAAAGAGTTTCCTCTTCGTCCGTTGAAGCTAGGAGCTAGCGAAGATTTAACGTTCCGAGTTGATTTTATTGAATCAAACCAAAATCAAAATTATTTACAAAAGGCTGCTGGGGCAGTGAAGTTTGTCTTTTATGCGAAAGCAGACCTGACGAATCCTACAGATCCAACGACACCTCCGGACGGCAATAATGAACCTGATTCCGGGGGGAATAAACCGAAGCCAGACAAGGGGAAAGGATCGATGACGAACTTGCCAGCAACAGGCGAAGTAGAAACGTACCTTCCTTTTATTGGCGGTACCCTTATAACGGCAGCTTTTATATGGTTACTAGTATTATTACTTTATCGGAAATATAAGAATGAACCAGCAGAACAAGAATAGAAGAAAATCTGTGCCTTTATGCAAAAGAGCACAGATTTTTTTGTACAGGACATACGCCTTTGTAGGAAGAAACGTACATTTTCCGTTTTTTTATGACAAACACTCATATTTCTTGGTACAATATGAGGTAGTGTTTTGGTATTTTGCTTGTAGAGAGAGTGTGAATAATAGTGAAATGGTTTAAGAAGCTTTTTGAAAAAGAAGATGAGTATATAGAAGAAATAGAAAGAGTGATACCTGCAATGCAGGAGGAGCAAAGAGAGTCAGACTCGGATGTAGGGTATCTATATCCACAAGGGAAATTCCGTTTTCCGGTCATTCCTGATAGTCCAGTTACTACTAAGCAACCTACATATGAAGAAAAAAGAGAAAGAGTTCCGCTAAGTCAGTCGCAGACGCATCATGATGAACAAGAACCATTGCCAACACCGGTAGTTAAAAAGAAAGAGCCTATCCGACGAATGCAACCAAAGGAACCGGTCCAACAAGAGAACGTGAAGAAACGACCTTTTCGTCCATCGGAAATTCCATCGCCGATCTACGGATTCAATCGTCCAGCACAACCTTCCACCGTGCAGGAGAAAGAGGAACAAAGAGAGTTAGTAACTCCATCTGTTCATGAGCATGAGTATCGTCCATTAGGACAACGTGATCCTGCTGTTCCTCCGAAGAAAGAAATACATCAAGAACGAGTAGCCCCACCTATGAGAAAGGACTGTTCACCAGTACAAAATGAGCAAGTTGTTCATTCGGAGATGGAAGCGAATCAGGAACAAGTAATGCCTTTCACGAGTGAGCCTGAAGTTCTTCAAATACAACAACGTGAACAAATTCTTTCTGAGGAGAGAGAAGAATATCCAGAGCTAGTAACACAAGCCATAGATGAGCCTAGTCATTCTTCTAAAGAAGATGAGAGTGTTGGCTTAGAGAACGAAGAAGATTCTTGTACATATGATATAGAAGTAATTGATGAATCAATGGAAGTTAGAGAGGCGAATGTACCTACTAAAGAAGAAAACGTAACAGAAGAAATACAAGTGTCGTATTCTGAACTTGCTGACGATGAAGACGAGAGAGAATGGGACTCACCACATGTTTCTGAACGGGTAATAGAATTGATAGAAGAAGAGGAAGATACAGAAGAGATTATGGTGACAGAACCACTTCGTCCACTTGTATCGAATCAATTACAGCAACCACCTTCTCGTGAGAATATGCAACGAGAAGAACAAACGCAGGTAGAACAATCAGTTCAGCGCGAACAAGAACAACCAAGAAAGCGTGTTGTACCATATAACGTGATGATGCGTAAGGAAGATCGTGAACGTAATGTCCAACGACCAGTGGAAACAAAACCAAAACCTACGTATGAATTTCCATCGTTATCGTTATTAAATATTCCTCCGCATTCACAAGGGAACGATGAAGAATGGATTAAAGAACAAGCAGAACTGTTACATACTGCCTTACAGAACTTCAATGTTGGAGCAAAAGTTGTTCATTATACACAAGGGCCTGCAGTAACACGTTTTGAAGTGCAACCAGATCCAGGTGTAAAAGTGAACAAAATCACGAACTTAACAGATGATATTAAATTAAATTTAGCTGCGAAAGATATTCGTATTGAAGCGCCGATTCCTGGTAAGAACACAGTAGGAATTGAAGTGCCAAATCGTACGAGTAAGCCAGTAATGTTACGGGAGATTTTACGTACACCTGCTTTCACGAAAGATGAGTCGCCAGTTCCCGTTGCGTTAGGTTTAGATATTTCAGGGAAACCGATTGTGACGGATGTGAAGAAAATGCCACACGGGTTAATTGCAGGTGCAACAGGTTCAGGGAAGAGTGTATGTATTAATGCCATTTTGTTAAGTATCTTATACAAAGCGCAACCGCATGAAGTGAAATTAATGTTAATTGATCCGAAAATGGTAGAGTTGGCGCCGTATAATAATATCCCACATCTTGTATCACCAGTTATTACCGATGTCAAAGCAGCCACAGCTGCGTTAAAATGGGCAGTGGAAGAAATGGAGCGTCGTTACGAAATGTTTGCGCATGCAGGTGTTCGCGATTTAACGCGCTTTAATGAATTGGCGAAGAAGCATGGTGGTCAAGGAGAGCCGCTTCCTTATTTAGTTATTGTAATTGATGAATTAGCGGACTTAATGATGGTAGCACCAGGAGATGTAGAGGAGTCGATTTGTCGTATTGCACAGAAGGCACGTGCTTGTGGTATCCATTTATTATTAGCGACACAACGCCCTTCTGTTGATGTTATTACGGGTTTAATTAAGGCAAATATTCCAACACGTTTAGCATTTACGGTGTCTTCGCAAATTGATTCACGTACAATTATTGATACGAATGGTGCGGATAAATTATTAGGTCGTGGAGATATGTTATTCTTAGAAAATGGTTCATCGAAGCCAGTTCGTGTACAAGGTGTATACGTATCGGATGAAGAGATTGAGCGTGTTGTTTCACATGTGAAGAAACAAATGGGGCCAAATTACTTATTCAAACAAGAAGATTTAGTGCTGAAGGCAACAACAAGTGACGTGGACGATGACTTGTTCTATGAAGCGTGTGAATTTGTAATCGAGCAGGGCGGTGCATCTGCTTCTAGCTTGCAGAGGAAGTTCCGAATTGGATACAATCGTGCAGCACGCTTAGTGGACATGATGGAAGCACAAGGAATTATTTCGGAAGCAAGAGGTAGTAAGCCACGAGAAGTATTAATTACAGAAGATGAATTAACAGATATGAATGTTTAAAACTTCATTACATCATACTAAAAGAAAAAATATAGAGAAGAAAGAGTCTGACGGGGAGTTTACATGATGAAAGAATTTGATTTGAAATTGCAAGGAAAACTTGAACGATTAACGAATGACACATTCAAGTTCGATAAACGAATTGGGGAAGGTTGGTTTTCAGCTGTTTATTTTCTAAAAACACGTGAAATTATTCGCGCGACGAAGCCGGATTCAATTGTAACAATGCAATTTTTCCAAAAAGACAATGCAGTGTTGTGTGGAACAGACGAAGTCATTGCATTATTGCAAACATTTGCCGATAATCCAGAAAAGTTAGAAGTGCATTCGTTACGTGATGGAGACCGTATTAAACCATTTGAGACAGTACTAACAATTAAAGGTCGCTATGTTGATTTCGGTTATTTAGAAGGTGTTATTGATGGGATTTTAGCGCGCCGTACATCTGTTGCAACGAATGTGTATAATGTGATGAAGGCAGCGAAGACATCTGGTGTACAAAAGCCAGTTATTTTCATGGGAGACCGCGATGACCATTATACAACGCAAGCAGGAGATGGCTATGCAGCGTATATTGGTGGTTCAACTGCGCAAGCAACACATGCGATGAATGAATGGTGGGGCAAGCGAGGAATGGGTACAATGCCGCATGCATTGATTCAAATGTTCAACGGTGATGTTGTAGAAGCGGCAAAGGCTTATCATGCAAGCTTCCCAGAAGATGATTTAACGGTGTTAATTGATTATAATAATGACGTTATTACAGATGCATTGAAGGTTGCTCGTGAGTTTGGAACAATATTAAAAGGTGTACGTGTTGATACATCACGTACAATGATTGATAAACATTTCATTCGTCATCCAGAATTATTAGGTACGTTCGATCCACGCGGGGCGAATCCAACCCTTATTTGTGCACTTCGTGAGGCGCTGGATAAAGAAGGATTTAATCATGTGAAGATTGTCGTGAGCGGTGGTTTTACGAAAGAACGTATTAAAGAATTTGAAGCGAATAATGTGCCTGTTGATATTTATGGGGTTGGTGGTAGCCTCTTGAAGGTAGCGATTGGATTCACAGGTGATAACGTTGAATTGAACGGTGATGCTGAAGCGAAAGCCGGTCGAAAACTGCGACCAAATACCCGCTTAGAGAAAGTGAACATGGCAGGAAATTAAGTAAATAAAAGACATGCAATCTAGGAAGGAGAACAAGCATTATTTAACTCCTTCCTTTTATATTTTTCGTGGTTTTACCGAAAGAAAAGTGCTATAATAGGCTGGATATATTCAAAGAGAAGCGAAGAATAATTCCCAAACATAATATAGTGCTCATATAATGAGATATAATATAGAGGTTAAAGAATGTTGGAGGTCTGTATATGACGGTTTACCATTTTGTAGGGATTAAAGGGGCTGGAATGAGTCCTTTAGCACAAATACTTCATGATATGGGGTATAAAGTACAAGGGTCGGATGTTGAAAAGTATTTCTTCACAGAAAATGAATTGAAAAAACGTGGCATTAATATACATCCTTTTGGAAAAGAAAATATTGAACAGGGTCAAACAATTGTAGCAGGAAATGCCTTCCCTGATACACATGAAGAATTAGAGGTGGCGAAAGAGTTAGCAATACCAGTTTATCGCTATCATCATTTCTTAGGCGATTTAATGAATCAATTTATTAGTGTTGCGGTAACGGGTGCCCACGGAAAAACATCGACAACAGGTTTGTTATCACACGTTATTCAAGGCGCACACCCAACTTCTTATTTAATTGGAGATGGTACAGGTAGAGGTGTAGAGAACGGAAAATATTTCGTGTTTGAAGCATGTGAATATCGTCGTCATTTCTTAGCGTACCACCCAGATTATGCAATTATGACAAATATTGATTTCGATCATCCAGACTATTTCAAAAATATTGATGATGTTATAAGTGCATTCCAAGAGATGGCATTGCAAGTGAAGAAAGGTATCATTGCATGTGGTGATGATGAGCATCTTCAAGGTATTCAAGCGAAGGTACCAGTAATGTTCTATGGATTCGGTGCGGATAATGATTTCCAAGCGCGTAATGTTAAGAAGACAACAGAAGGTACGACGTTTGATGTATTTGTCCGTAATAACTATTACTCAACATTTACGATTACAGGATATGGCGATCACAGTATTTTAAATGCTTTATCCGTTATTGCGCTATGTCATTATGAAAATATTGATGCAGAAATTATTGCGAAGCAATTAGAAACATTTGCCGGTGTACAACGTCGCTTCAACCAGAAAGAAGTTGGAAAGCAAGTATTAATTGACGACTATGCGCACCATCCAACGGAAATTAATGTAACGATTGATGCAGCGCGTCAAAAGTTCCCGGAACGTGAGCTTGTTGCAGTATTCCAACCACATACGTTCTCTCGTACCGAGAAGTTCTTGAATGAATTTGCAGATGCCTTGCAAAAAGCAGATAAAGTGTATTTATGTGATATCTTTGGATCTGCTCGTGAAAGTGTAGGAACATTAACAATTAAGGACTTACAAGAGCGTATTGACGGTGCAGAATTAATTACAGAAGAAACAATTGATATCTTAAAGAAACATGACGAAAGTGTGCTTATTTTCATGGGTGCGGGGGACATTACGAAGTTTCAACGTGCATATGAAGAAATCGCGAAATAAAGTAGAAGACTCCCTTTATCGATGATAAAAGGAGTCTTTTTTAGTTGGTTAGTTCGTGGCGAAAAGCGTAAATAACAGCCTGAGTGCGGTCACTTACATCTAATTTGCTTAAAATATTGCTGACGTGTGTTTTGACTGTTTTCAGTGCGATAAATAATTCATCTGCAATTTCTTGGTTCGATTTTCCTTCTGTCATAAGTAGCAAAATTTCTAGTTCACGTTCGGTTAATTCTTCATGTGGAAGGGTTGTGTTTTTGTTTCGCATCATATTCATCATTTTACCTGTTACTTTCGGTTCAAGAACAGATTCTCCGTTGTACGTGGCACGGATTGCATCGGCAATATCGCTTGCACGAGAAGTCTTTAATAAATAACTTGTCGCACCTGCTTCAATGACAGGATATAATTTTTCATCATCCAAGAAGCTTGTTACAACGATGATTTTTGCGCTAGGCCATTGCTTCATAATCTCTTTCGTTGCTTCAATCCCGTCTATTCCGTCCATGACAAGGTCCATCAAAATAATATCAGGTCGCAGGGAAAGAGCAAGTTCGATCCCTTTTTCGCCATTTTCAGCCTCTCCAACGACAGTCATATCTGTCTGTAACGATAAGTATGTGGAGACGCCCATCCGCACCATTTCGTGATCATCAATAAGTAGAACAGATATCATCTTATATTCCTCCTTCTGCAACAGGTATTTTTACTTCTAGTTGTGTACCTTTCTTTAGTAAGCTGACAAGTTTGAATGTGCCACCAATCTCATTTGTACGTTCACGCATCGATTGTAGGCCATATGAACCAGCTTTTGGTTTGTTTAGATCAAAGCCAACGCCGTCATCGATAACTTTGAGTAAGATTCCTTTTTCAATCGGACGTAAGCGTAGTTCAATATTCTTTGCTTGCGCATGACGAAGTGTATTAGAAAGAGCTTCTTGAACAATCCGGAAAAGATGGTCTTCTACGCCTTTTTCCAAGGAGATTGTATCGTCAATGTACCACTTAATGGTGATGGATTGTTTTGCTGAGAGTTCTGTTAATAAGTCATGGATAGCGTCTTTTAGCTTTCTACCTTCTAATTGAACAGGTCTTAAATGGAGAAGGAGAGCACGCATCTCGGACTGTGCATTAACTGCCATTTCCTCAATTAATTGAAGTTGTCGCTCAAATGGTTGTTTGTTCGTGTTTGGCATTTCATTAATGGCCGAAATCATCATAGAGATGGCGAAGAGTTGCTGGCTTACCGAATCGTGGAGTTCGCGTGCTAAACGATTTCGTTCTTTTGAGACAGCATTCTCTAGTTCTTTTTCTGTTTCATTGGCTCTTTCGTTTGTGATTTTTTGGAATGAAAGAGCTTGTTCTTCTAAGCTTGATGCCAGAGCATGGAAGCGTTGTTCGATGTTTGTAAAATCATCTAGTACGTCGTTTTCTGGAAGCGTAAATTGGCCTCTTTCTATTTGAAGCAGTGATGTATCTAGTTCACGCAATCGCTTTTTAATCACGTAACCACCTATATATCCTGTACAAATACCGAATGCAATGCTAAGTATAAGGATGAATAATGCAAGTGGGATAGAGGCGACGTCTGTTTTGAATAGAAATGTATATGAAAGCTCTTCGCTATACCATATATAAAGAAACGAAATAAGTGCAGACAGAAGCAAAAAGGCAAGAGTCGAATATTTCATATACAATATTTGAATGTTTGTCTTTTTCATATGTTTCTCACCTCGATATCACCGATTAATAAAGAGGAGATGATTTTTACTTTTCTCGTTGCTTGATGATAATTTTCTGTTCGTAGTGTATAAGAATGATTAAAGCCTTTTTCTTGATGACCAAGTACATTAAGTTTCCCGATAAGAACGGCGTTTTGAATGGACACATCACTATCGTATGGGACGTATATACGTACATCACCAATAAGTCCTCTAAGGAGAATCACCGTTTCTCCTTCTGGAAGGACGGTAAGCGATAGGTCAATATGAACATCTCCCATTCCATAATGGATGTTAATATCTTGTAGTTCGTATACATGATCAATCATTCGTATGTGACCGATGAGCATATTGTTTACAAATGGCTCTACTCTCTCTAGCTTATGGTTAGAAGAGGGTTCAATGAAGAGATCCACTTTCTTTGGTTTTTCTTTACTCGTATACAATTCATACCCAACATAGGCGACGGTAGCTACAAGAATAAATTGAAAGGCGTAAGAGCCTAACATACACATAACAAAGAAAAAGATACCAAGAATAAAGAGGATGTTTCCTTTCTTTTTATCTTTTTGTTTGTAATGTCTTCCTAATAGGATAAGCCCGATGGAAAAGGCGATACCTATTATGTTAATACCGCCAGAGAGAAAAATATCGGCGATAAAACCGATGGAAATAAGCAATGCAATAATTCCAGCGAGTTCGGATTTTGATTTAGGTCGTTTTAACAAGTAGCAAGCCCCCTTTTGGCCCAGTCTATAATGAAAATAAAGGTATTGTCATGTTGCACAATACCTTTATTTTAGTATAAGAGTAGAGAAACGTGAAGAGAAGTGTTTAGTTATTATGCTTCAACTGTTTTTCTTTCTACTTCTTTTTGTTGTTGTTCTAATCGTGCAATACGATAATCGAATGTGTCACGCTCATAATCTGCATTTACGCGAAGCTCTATTTCTTTCATTTGTTGTTCGATTTCATCGAATTTGAAGAATGGATTGTTCTCCGATAGTTTATGCATAGAGTCGTTAATACGGCGATGTGTATGTGCCATGTTTTCACGGGCCATTAATTCTAATCGTTTGGTCTGCATTTCTTGTAACTTACGGCGTGCTTCTTGTAAGTTATCTTGTAGTTGTTCTGTTTGTGTAATGCAGTCGTTGTATAACTTTTCAGCGTGTTCAGCACGTTCTGTATAGTAAGAGATATCTTGTAATGCACGCTCTTCTAGTGTTGTTTCTCCAGCTTGGCGAGCAATTTCTGCTTGCTTTGTACGTTTTTCAACGAGTATACGTGCTTGTTCTTTCTCACGGAAAAATTCTCGTTGTAATTTTTGGTGGCGCTGAATAAGTGCTTCGATTTTGTTTGTTTCTCGTTCACAATCACGTAAGTATTGGTTTAGTAAAGCAATCGGGCTCTTTCTCTCTTTCTCATCTAATACAGCATGAATATCTGCTAATACGTTGTCACGAATACGTTGAAAAATGTTTTTCATAGGGAATCTCTCCTTTTATTTTTAATGTTTTTTGCTTAATTCGTTCCATTCACGTTCGAAGTTATGGAAGCTGTCTTGTGTGTTTGAAGAATGATAGTCATCTTGCTTGTCTTTCTTCCATTCTTTGTAGCCATAGTATAGAAGGGCGATTGCACCGATACCGATGATTGCTGGGAAATTACCAAGCGCAATCGATAAGCCGATAAGACCGACGATACCCCATCCTAACTTGCCTGGTAGGGAAGTTGCTTTGCTAAACGATTTTACGCTATAGTAGGCAATTGCTGCTCCAATCGCTATTCCGATAATACCTCCTAGACTAGCGATTGCGATGAAGCCTAAGACAATAGCTGCGACAACTAATAAGAAGTTTTTCATCGTGTTGTCCTCCTTTCGTTTTCTTACTCTTATCATAGTCAATTGCGAGAAAACGGATAACGAGCTTCAGCATGATTTTGAACTAAGACTTAAGACCGAGAAGAGAAGGTACGAGAGGTGGAGAGCATAAAAAAAGCTGATAGAAAAGGGCTGTAATTGCCTCTTTCTATCAGCTATATGGTTCGTTATTTTAAGTTTTCTGGGTTTAAGCATTCTAATGCTTCGATAACGAAGCGACCGTCTTTACGGATTAGTACGTCGTCGAAGTAAATTTCACCGCCGCCGTACTCTGGGCGTTGGATACATACTAGATCCCAGTGGATGTCTGAATTGTTGCCGTTGTATGCTTCTTCATATGCTTGACCTGGAGTAAAGTGGAAGCTACCGTCAATCTTTTCATCGAATAGAATGTCGCCCATTGGATGTAAAATGTATGGATTCACACCAATCGCGAATTCTCCAACATAACGGGCACCTTCATCTGTATCGAAGATTTTCGTGATGCGCTCTGTATCGTTGGCTGTTGCAGCGATAATTTTTCCGTCTTTGAATGTTAATTGAACATTCTCAAATGTATATCCATTGTATGGAGATGGCGTGTTATAGGAAAGCGTTCCGTTAATCGAATCTTTCACTGGTGCAGTAAATACTTCACCGTCTGGAATGTTCATTTCACCTGCACATTTAATAGCTGGAATGTCTTTAATCGAGAATGTTAAGTCAGTTCCAGGTCCTTTAATGTGTACTTTATCTGTCGTGTTCATTAGTTCTACAAGGGTGTCCATTGCGGCGTTCATCTTGCCGTAGTCAAGGTTACATACGTCGAAGTAGAAGTCTTCGAATGCTTCTGTGCTCATTTTTGCTAATTGAGCCATTGAAGCATTCGGGTAGCGAAGAACAACCCATTTTGTTTTTGGTACACGAATATCACGGTGAACTTTCTTTCCAACTGTGCTACCGAATACTTTCATTTTGTCAGCAGGTACATCTGATAGTTCTGTAATGTTATCGCCAGAGCGTAAGCCAATGTATGCATCCATATCTTTCATCACATTAGCTTCGTACTGTGCAAGTAAATCGAAGTGTTCTTCTGTTGCTCCCATAAGAAGGGAACGGTCTACTTGATGGTCTTTTAATAAGACAAATGGATATCCACCAGCTGCATATGCTTCTTTTACTAATGCATTTACTAGCTCTCGCTGTAAGCCGAAGTTTTCAATTAATACTTTTTCGCCTTTTTGTAGTTTTACTGAATAGTTAATTAGATTCTTTGCTAATAAAGTAATACGTGGGTCTTTCATTCGGTTACTCCTCCTATGTATGTACAATACTATTATTAGTATGACAAGTAGTATACTGTCTCTTCTTAATTGTACCCTAACTTATTCGAAATGTTGAAGTAAATATATTTTTAGTTATCTAAAAATATTTAACATTCTATCAAAAAGTAGATTAGAAGCAATTTTGGGTATGATATAGTATGATTAAAGGAGTCAAAAAGTCGAATACATATTATTATCATAATGGAGGTTGAGAAAGATGGATCTATTGCATATAAGTGTGTTTATTATTGCGGTAGCATTTGCCGTATTAGTAGGGTATTTAGCAAAGACGTTAAACTCATTATCAAAAACATTAAGTGAAGTAGCAAAGACAACAGATAGTTTAGAGAAACAAATGCAGGGTATTACGAAGGAAACAGCTGAATTATTACATAAAACGAACCGCTTAGCGGAAGATATAGAACAGAAGTCGGAGAAGTTAAACAAAGTAGTAGACGCTGTTGGGGAGATTGGTGAAACTGTTTCGACATTCAACCATAAGGTACGTAACGTATCAAATACAGTGACAGATCACTTACAAGTAAGCGCAACGAAGTTCGTCCAAGTATCAGAAGTGGTGAACGGCTTTTTAGATCAAATTAACAAATTACGCATGAAGAAGAAGCAAGCGAAAATTTATCGTGAGCGAGAAGGAGAATAATATGTCACAACAAAAGATTATTACAGTAGAAGAGTTTGAAACAATTGCACAGGAACAACAAACATTCCTTATTTTCAAAGCGAGCACAACGTGCAACATTAGCGAAGATGCATTCGTAGAATACAATACATACATGAGCAAAAATGAATCATTACCTAGCTACTATTTATACGTGCAAGAAGCACGCCCATTATCAAACCACATTGCAGAGAAATACGGTGTTCGTCATCAATCTCCGCAAGTATTATACGTTCAAAACGGAGAAGTTACATGGAACGAATCGCACTGGCGTATTACAGTAGATTCATTAACAAAACATATTGGATAAACGAAGAAACTTGGTGCGATAGCATCAAGTTTCTTTTTTTATTCCTACTATAGTCTGAATGTGTAGAAAAATAAGATAAATAAATTCTCAAAACAAGCCGAAAAATGTAAGATATGGTTGTAATGAATAAAATATGAAAGAGGTAGAACATGAGAAATAAATGGTTTCATTTAGTAGTAGCACTTGTATTTATTCTATCATTTATTGTATCACCAACTGCTTCAGCTGAAACGAAAGAAGCGGAAGTTGCACTTCGTATTTTAGGAACATCGGATTTACACACACATCTTACAAACTACGATTATTATCAAACAAAAGAAGATAATAATGTAGGATTAACACGAACAGCTTTACTTATTAAACAAGCAAAACAAGAAAATGAGAATACTATTTTGCTAGATAACGGGGATGCATTACAAGGTAATCCTCTAGGAGATTATACTGCTTCTGTTAAGAAAACAGGAAAAAACCACGCTGTTTATCGTGCGATGAAGTATTTAGGTTTTGATGCTAGTAATTTAGGTAACCATGAGTTTAATTATGGTTTATCATTCTTAGATGAAGCAATCGCGTCAGCTGGATTACCAATTTTGAATGCGAATGTGTATGATGTGAACACAAATAAAAACCGTTATAAGCCATATGAAATCTTAACACGTGAAGTAAAAGAATCAAATGGCAACAAGCAAGAGATTAAAGTCGGTGTTATTGGATTTGTTCCACCGCAAATTATGAACTGGGACAAGTTACATCTTGATGGAAAAGTAAGAGTAGAAGATATTGTAGAAACAGCCAATAAATTCATTCCAGAAATGAAACAAAAAGGCGCAGATGTTATCGTAGCACTCTCTCATTCTGGATACGGTTCTGCAACACATGAAAAAGGAATGGAAAATGCGTCGTATCAACTAACCAAGCTAGACGGAATTGATGCCGTTCTAACAGGGCACTCGCATGATCAATTCCCATCAGGAACGAATTATACACATTTACCGAATGTAGATGCAGCGAATGGAACAATGAACGATACACCAACGACGATGCCTGGTGTATATGGAAGTCATCTAGGTGTAATTGATTTAACGTTAACGAAAGAGAACAACAAATGGAGCGTAAAGAATGGAAAAGGTTCTCTTCGTGCCATTAAAGATATTAAGGGTAATGACGAAGGTTTAATGAATGTTGTGAAGGAAGACCATGACAATACAATTAAATATGTTAACCAAGAAGTTGGCAAAACAACAGCATCTATTAATAGCTATTTTGCTGTTGTACAAGATGATCCATCTGTTCAAATCGTATCGAACGCCCAGAAGTGGTTTATGGAGAAAGAATTAAAAGGAACAGAATATGAGAAGTATCCAGTTTTATCGGCAGCTGCACCATTTAAAGCAGGTGGCCGTAACGGAGTAGAGTATTATACAGATATTCAACCAGGAACGTTAGCAATTAAAAACGTAGCAGACTTATACGTATATCCGAATACAGTGTACGGTCTATTAGTAACAGGTAGTCAGCTACAAGAATGGTTAGAGATGTCGGCAGGGCAATTTAATCATATCGATGTATCCAAGAAAGAAGAGCAACAATTAGTAGACACGAAGTTCCGTACGTATAATTTTGATGTCATTGATGGTGTAACATACCAGATTGACGTAACAAAGCCAGCTAAATACGGTGCGAAAAATGAAGTGTTAAATGCGAATACAAGTCGTATTGTGAACCTTTCCTACAACGGGAAGCCAGTAGTGGCAGATCAGAAATTTGTTGTGGTGACAAATAACTATCGTGGTTCGAATAAAGCATTTCCAGGTGTGAAAGATGCACAGACAATCTATAGCGGTGCGAAAGAAACGAGAGAAACAATCGTTGAATACATTCGTGATACAAAAAATATTAATCCAACAGCAGATAAAAACTGGTCATTTGCCCCAATCGACAAACAATATGCACATGTAAATACAGTATTTGAATCTTCACCAAAGGGACAAGCATATATCGGAGCGGATTCACCAATTTCGTATGCAAAAACAGAAGGAAGCGGATTTGCGACATATAAATATACATTACCGCTAAAAGCAGAAACAACAACACCGCCAGAACAGAAAGAACCAACGGTAGAAGAGAAAGAGGAGACGAAGGAAACAGAAAAGCCAGGTCTGAATGAATCGGACGGTGGAAAAGATGTAACGAAAGAACACACGAAAGGAACAGAAGAAAAAGAACTACCGAATACAGCAACCCCTATCTTTAATCTTCTTTTAAGTGGGTTAATATTATTTGTAGTTGGTAGTGGGGTATTTCTATACAGTCGTAAACATATGACATCAAATGAATAATGAGATGGAGAGAAAAGACCGCAAAAGAAAGTGGTCTTTTCTTTTTGCATGGAATACCGTCGCACCTCTTTTGATTCTTGCAATATACATAATGGAAAAACGAATTAATTATCAGAATATTTTGCTTTTTAAGCTATTACTTTATATAATGAGTGGAATAGAGAAACCAATCAATGCATTATTCTTTTTAAATTATAGGAGAAACGAGGGTGTAGCAAATGAAAGAGGTTGTAGGAGTTGGATTAATAGGATATGGAACAGTTGGTAGTGGTGTAGTACGGATTTTGCATGAGCATAAAGAGAAGATGGAGCGAGAAACAGGTTGTGATGTAGTAGTGAAGAAAATCGTTGTTCGTGATAAGGAAAAAGAAAGGTCTTATCCGTTACACGGTGCACAGTTAACGACATGTATTGAAGATATACTAGAAGATACTTCTATTCACGTTGTAGTAGAAGTAATGGGGGGAACAGAGGAAGCAAAGGAGTATATTTTGCGTGCATTTGAAGCGAAGAAGCACGTTGTTACAGCAAACAAAGATTTGCTTGCGATGCACGGAGAAGAGTTATTGAACGCTGCTGCAAGGAATGGTTCGGATTTGTATTACGAGGCATCAGTAGCAGGAGGAATTCCGATTTTAAGAGGTTTAGTAGATGGATTAGCTTCCGATCGCATTCAAAAAGTAATGGGAATTGTGAATGGAACAACAAACTATATGTTAACGAAAATGACAGAGGAAGGCGTTTCGTATGAAGGTGTGTTACGAGAAGCACAAGCGCTAGGATTTGCTGAATCTGATCCAACAGCGGATGTCGATGGATTAGATGCGGCACGAAAAATGGTTATTTTAGCGACATTAGGATTTTCGATGAAAGTAGCATTTGAAGATGTTGATGTAAAAGGAATTCGCCATGTTACGCAAAAAGATTTACAACTTGCTTCACAGTTAGGATATGTCATGAAGCTAATTGGAACAGCTGAAGAGAAGGATGGTGCGGTATCGATTAGCGTTGCACCAACACTTATACCAAAGTCACATCCATTAGCGGGTGTACGTAATGAATATAATGCTGTATACGTGTACGGAGAAGCAGTTGGACAGACAATGTTCTATGGACCAGGTGCGGGACAATTGCCGACAGCAACGGCTGTTGTAAGTGATATTGTAACAGTAGTGAAGCATATGCGCCTTGGTACGACAGGAAAAGCGATGTCATTCGCATCTAGGTCGAAAGTGTTACAAGATGATAGCAACATTCATTCAAAGTATTTCTTGCGTGTGCATATGAAAGATGAAACAGGTACATTCTTAGCATTGACGAAAAGTTTTGTACAAGAAAATATAAGCTTCGATAAAATTTTGCAATTGCCACTAGATGATGAAAATGCGGAGGTTGTTGTTGTGACGCATTCAACATCGAAGAAGCAAATACAACAAGTATGTGCATCGTTAGACAGTCAATATATGGAGATGGTTAGTTTATATCGAGTGGAAGGGGAATAAGTTCATGTATAAAGGGTTATTAGACAAGTACCGAGATTTCTTACCGATAACAGAAGCAACACCAATTGTATCATTAGTAGAAGGAAATACGCCGTTAGTGCCTCTTACACAGTTATCAAAGGAACTTGGTATTAGGCTATATGCAAAGTTAGAAGGAGCAAATCCAACTGGCTCCTTTAAAGACCGTGGAATGGTGATGGCGGTGGCAAAAGCGAAAGAAGAAGGTACAGAAGCAATTATTTGTGCTTCAACAGGTAATACATCTGCTTCAGCGGCTGCATATGCTGCCCGTGCAGGTTTGAAAGCATATATCGTCATTCCGAGTGGGAAGATTGCGCTTGGTAAGTTAGCTCAGGCGGTGATGTACGGAGCTAATATTGTGGCGATTGATGGGAACTTTGACGAAGCGTTAAAAGCGGTAAGAAAATTAGCAGAAACAGAAGCTATTACACTTGTAAACTCAGTTAATCCTTATCGAATTGAAGGGCAAAAAACAGCAGCGTTTGAAGTATGTGAGCAATTAGGAGAGGCGCCGGATGTGCTTGCCATTCCAGTTGGTAATGCTGGGAACATTACAGCATATTGGAAGGGATTTAATGAGTATCATAAGAGGGCTGGTTATGCTCTTCCTCGTATACATGGTTTTGAAGCAGAGGGAGCGGCAGCGATTGTAAAAGGAGAGCCAATTGAAGCTCCTGAAACAATCGCAACGGCAATTCGTATTGGAAATCCTGCGAGTTGGAATGGTGCTGTGCAGGCTGCAACAACGTCAGGCGGGGAAATTGACTTCGTAACGGATGATGAGATTCTTCATGCTTATCACGAGATTGCACGGAAGGAAGGGATTTTCGCGGAGCCAGGTTCAGCTGCATCAGTAGCAGGTGTAATAAAACATGTGGAAGAAGGAAAAATCAAGAAAGGAGAAACAGTGGTACTTGTGTTAACGGGCAATGGCTTGAAAGATCAAGATACGGCTCTTTCTTCTAGTGAAGTGAATATCACGGAATTAAATGATATAGAAGAGATTCGTACGTATCTTCGTGGTGGAGTATTAGCATGATGTTCACAGTACGTGTACCCGCAACGACAGCAAATTTAGGTCCTGGTTTTGATTCGATGGGATTAGCGTTATCTCTCTACTTAGATGTAGAAGTTATCGGCCCTTCAGAGGTATGGAATGTAATACATGATTTAGGTGATGATATTCCACAGGATGAGCGAAATTTAATTGTGGAAACAGCACTATATGTGCACCCATCTCTTCCACCACATACGTTAAAAGTCCGCAACGATATTCCATTGACGAGAGGGCTTGGTAGTAGTGCTTCTGCGATAGTTGCTGGAATTGAGGTAGCAAATATGTTAGGTAATTTATTGTTATCAAAGGAAGAGAAGGTAAAAATAGCTTCTATTATTGAGCAGCATCCAGATAATGTTGCACCAGCAATATTAGGGGACTTTGTTGTTGGAATGGTAGTTGAAGCGAAAGTTCGTTATATTCATCATACATTTCCACCATGTGATATCATTGCAGTAATTCCATATACGGAGTTAAAGACGACAGAGAGTCGTAATGTGTTACCGGAAGCAATGCCTTACAAAGATGCGGTAAAAGCAAGCGCTACAGCGAATGTACTTGTAGCTTCGCTATTACTTGGAGACTGGGATACAGCAAAAGGAGTTATGGAAGAGGATGTATTTCACGAACCATATCGAAGCAAGCTTGTTCCTCATTTAGAGAAAGTTCGTCAAGTTGCGAAAGAAAACGGTGCGTATGGAACAGTCTTGAGCGGAGCGGGACCTTGTGTATTAGTATTTACAGGGGCAGGAGAAGGTGAATCATTGCAACAAGTTTTGCAAAAGATAGCAGAAGATATGCTTGTGCAACAACTTGAAGTAGAAAAAGAAGGTGCCCGTATCATTCATTGTATCAATCAACGAGAGAGTGAAGAGGTACAACAATAAAATCTGAAAGCGGATAAGGAGGGGAATTAGACACCCTGCTTACTCGTTTAGAAAAAAATGTTAACGCTTTCTTGTAATGGGATATGGTTCGTATTAGGCTAAGAGGATTTTTTTTACAAGAAATAAGGGTAATTTGGCATATTTCTTGCGAATAGAACGTGTTTTTTTATGTAATTAATTGTCGAAATCGTGAATGTAGTATACAATTGTATGGACTACACGTATTTTTTTTGACATCTCATGCGCGGCTTAGATGTCTTTTTTTCATATTTTCATGTAAAAATAATAAAACTATAGTTTAAATAGAAAGATAGTACATAAAGGAGCGAATAATTAAGATGAACGTAACGATATATGATGTAGCTCGTGAAGCGAACGTTTCAATGGCGACTGTATCACGAGTAGTTAATGGTAATCCTAATGTGAAACCAACTACAAGAAAGAAAGTATTAGAAGCAATTGAACGATTAGGATATCGTCCAAATGCTGTTGCACGTGGTCTTGCGAGTAAGAAGACAACAACAGTAGGTGTTATTATCCCTGACATTTCAAATATCTTCTTTGCGGAATTAGCGCGTGGTATTGAAGATATTGCAACAATGTACAAGTACAACATTATTTTAAGTAACTCAGATCAAAACAAAGAGAAAGAATTCCATTTATTAAATACGATGCTTGGCAAGCAAGTAGATGGTATTGTTTTCATGGGCGAGAACATTACACCTGTACTTGTAGAGGAGTTCGAACGTTCGCCAGTACCAATCGTATTAGCAGCTTCATTCGATGAAGGAAATGTAGTTCCATCGGTTAATATTAATTATGAACAAGCAACGTACGATGCAGTTACTTCATTATTTGAAAAAGGTAATAAACGTATTGGTTTCGTATCTGGACCAACAGAAGAAATTAATAGTGTAAACAAGAAGTTAGCTGGATATCGTCGCGCGTTAGAAGAGGCTGGCATTGCATTTGATGAATCACTTCTTGTAGATAGCGACTTCACATACGATTCAGGAATGGAAGCGTTTGATAAATTATGGGAATTAGATGATAAACCGACAGCAATCTTCGCATCTTCAGATGAATTAGCGTTAGGATTAATTCATGCAGCGCAAGATAAAGGGTTACAAATCCCGACAGACGTAGAAGTAATTGGCTTCGATAATACACGATTAGCAACAATGGTTCGTCCGACATTGACGACGGTTGTACAGCCAACATACGATATCGGTGCTGTTGCGATGCGTTTATTAACAAAATTAATGAACAAAGAAGCGGTAGACAATCATACGGTTACTCTTCCACACCGTATCAAAGTACGTCAATCAACGAAATAATTGCAAACGAAACAGCCACTATTTTATGTGAAATAGTGGCTGTTTTTGCTATGTTTACGGATAATTTCTAACGCCTTTGCAACGGTCTTTTCATTTTTTTCTTCAATTTCTATCCTCCGTGGGATAGGGGGATACAAGTCAGTAGGGTCTTCCCATGTTATGGGCATATTTACTGGTGCATAAGGTTGCCACGCTGTAAGCCATTCTTTTGGGATAGCACCACTAACATTTGTTTGCTCAGTCATATGTAACCATATATAGGACCAAGCACGAGGAACAACTCGCCACATATCGTAGCCGCCTCCACCTAGGGCAATCCATCGTCCGTCACAATATTTATGTGCTAGTTCGTGCGCTAATTTTGGAATCTCTTGATAGATACGAATGGTAGAAGATAAGTGGGTAAGTGGGTCATAGTAATGGGCATCTGCTCCGTTCTGGGTGATAATGATATCTGGTCGAAAATAATCAGCAATCTCTCGAAATGCTGTCTTATACGCATATAACCATGATTCATCTTCGGTGAAGGCATCTACTGGAATATTAAAGCAGTAACCGAGCCCAGCACCTTGTCCACGTTCTTGTATACCACCTGTACCAGGGAATAAATAGCGTCCAGTTTCATGAATAGAAAATGTACACACAGTTGGATCATCGTAAAATGCCCATTGCACCCCGTCACCGTGATGGGCATCTGTATCGACATACATAACACGTAACTTATACTTTTGTTGGATATATTTAATTGCAATGGAACTGTCGTTATAAATGCAAAATCCTGAAGCTCTTGCGTGGAAGCCATGATGTAAGCCGCCACCTAAATTCAGGGCATGACGTGCTTTTTCTTCTAGGACGTAGTCAACTGCTGTTAATGTCCCGCCTACTAGCAAAGCGCTTGCTTCATGCATATTTTGAAAAATGGGTGTATCTTCTGTACCGATACCATATGGAAGTGTTACTTCTTTGGTTACTTCTCCGTGACCAGCCCGTTTGACTATATCCATATAGACTTTATCATGTATTAACAAAATTTCTTCGTCTGTCGCAATTCTTGGCTGGATAAGGTGTGAATCGTTAATATAATCCCCTTTTCTAAGCAAATCCAATGATAAATCTACTCGTAGTTGATTGAACGGATGATGATCGTTGAATGAATAAGAGCTGAATTGTGGTGAATAAACAAAGACAGCATCTTGTTTCATTCTGCCTCTCCCATTGCACTAATCCACCGGACTGTGTACCCTTCTTGCTTTAATTGATTAATAAGGGAAAGGGGATTTAACGATTGAAAACGTACAATAAATACATTATAGTCACTTTCTTGATGAGGATAGACAAGGATGCTAACCATGTTAATATGACGTTTCGTAAAAAAACGCGTGATATTATTTAGCATATGTGGTTCATTTTTTGCTTTAATTTCGATACGTGAGCTAGGTGTATGTACACCTGTTAAGGTGAGTACGGAGCGTAAGCAGTCGGAACCGGTCAGTAAACCAACTAATTTACCGCCGTTAAGGACAGGTAGACAACTGACTTTTTGTTCAAAGAAAATAAGGGAAACTTCTTCTACACAGTCAAGTGGATGACAGGTAAATACTTCTTGTATCATAATTTTTCCAATTGGTTCTTGGAACAAATTTAGCGAAAATTCTTGATGGAAAATAGACGGTGCTGCATCACGAATATCGCGGTCAGAAATAATCCCTACTAGTTTATATTCGTCATCGACAATTGGAAGATGACGAATAGAGTGCTGAACCATTGTTTTATAGGCAGTTTCGATTGTATCAGTTGAATGTAGTGTAATAATATCTTGTGTCATAATTTCTTCTACAAGCATGAGGGGTTCCTCCTTTACTTGAATTAGTACATAAATTTATTCATGAATCGTAAGCGATCAAATTGTTGGATAGAATCTGGATCTACTCGTTTTCCGATACGCGCCATCAGGCAATTTGCGGGATGCGAGCAAATTTCTGGGTCGTCTGTTGCGTACCACTGCAAACCACCAGCATTCATCATTTTCTCCATCATTTTTCGGTAATCCCATATATTTAGTTTTGTCCCTTTCAAATCCCAATGCCAATAATATTCTGTTGTGATAACGATATAATCTTCCATTGCATCGTCAAGCATGGATACTTGCAATAAGTTCTTTCCAAGGCCACTACCGCGGAAAGCTGGACTAATCTCAATTGCACCAAGTTCAATTAAATTTTCCATTTTCGCTTCTGACCAGCGTTCTAATGGATCTGGATATAAATACGTGACATAGCCGACAATTGCATGATTGTATCTAGCAATTAAAATGCGAGCTTCTGGGAGTTTCGCAATTTCAATTAGTGCTTTATGTTGTTGCGGTGGAAGACGGAATGCCGTTAGCCCTTCATTGAAATCTAATGTTTCTAACACGTGGGAACTAACAGGACCTTCAATGACGATATCTCCTTTTGCTGTGCGTAGCTTTCTAGCGTGGTAAATCTTTTTGTGATCCATAAGATTTCATACACCACCTTCTGATGAGAAAATATTTTTGGAAATTTCTTTCTACTCTTATCATACAGAATATACAGTGAAATATAAATCGAAATTTGTCTATAAATAATTGTCACAAAAAGTTCAGAAAATACTAAAAAATTTAAAAATAATCGGTATAATAGAAGATAGAACGATGAAGGAGGGAGATTACAAAATGAAAGTGGAAACGCTTCCGGTGATTAATGGGCAATTTAACTTAGAAAGTTACGAGAAAACGTATGCAGCTTTTGATTGGAAAGAAGTAGAGAAGGAATTTTCTTGGTATGAAACTGGTAAAGTTAATATCGCATATGAAGCAATTGACAAGCATGTGAACACTTATCGTAAGAATAAAGTAGCTCTCTATTATCGAGATGACAAGCGAAATGAAACGTACACGTATAAGCAGATGATGGAGCTGTCGAATAAAGCAGGAAATGTGTATCGTAATGTTGCAGATGTACAAAAAGGGGACCGTGTCTTTATTTTTATGCCGCGTAGCCCAGAATTATATTTTGCAGTATTAGGCGCATTGAAGGTGGGGGCAATTGTTGGACCCCTGTTTGAAGCGTTCATGGAAGGTGCAGTAAAGGATCGCTTAGAAGATAGTGAAGCCAAAGTACTTGTGACAACACCTGAGTTATTAGAGAGAGTACCAATTAATGATTTACCAGCATTAAAGACAATTTTCCTTGTTGGAGAAGATGTTGAAGAAGGCGGAAAAATTGTCGATTACAAGAAATGCTTTGAGAGTGCGTCGAAGAAATTAGATATTGAGTGGTTATCGAGGGAAGATGGACTAATTCTTCACTATACATCTGGCTCAACAGGAAAACCAAAGGGCGTATTACATATTCAGAATGCGATGATTCAACATTATCAAACAGCGAAGTGGGTATTAGATTTAAAAGAAGAAGATATTTATTGGTGTACGGCTGATCCAGGATGGGTAACTGGTACGTCGTATGGGATTTTTGGACCGTGGTTAACAGGATCAACAAATGTGGTAGTTGGCGGGCGATTCCAACCAGAAACGTGGTATAAGACGCTAGAAGATTATGGTGTGACGGTATGGTATAGTGCACCGACTGCGTTCCGTATGTTAATGAGTGCTGGAGATGATGTGGTACGTAAATTTGATTTAAGTCAGTTGCGTCATATTCTTAGTGTTGGAGAGCCATTAAACCCTGAAGTAATTCGCTGGGGAATGAAAATGTTTCATTTACGTGTACATGACACGTGGTGGATGACAGAAACGGGTGCACAGTTAATTTGTAATTATCCATGTATGGACATGCGTCCTGGTTCAATGGGTAAGCCAATTCCAGGCGTACAAGCTGCAATTGTAGATAATGAAGGAAACGAAGTACCACCATATACGATGGGGAATTTGGCAATTAAGCGTGGATGGCCATCGATGATGCATCAAATTTGGAACAATCCACAAAAGTATGAATCATACTTTATGCCAGGAGACTGGTACGTATCAGGTGATTCTGCTTATATGGA
The DNA here is from genome assembly GCF_014638355.1 of Priestia taiwanensis. Taxonomy (GTDB): domain Bacteria; phylum Bacillota; class Bacilli; order Bacillales; family Bacillaceae_G; genus Priestia_D; species Priestia_D taiwanensis. The sequence continues at coordinate 426,267 of NZ_BMFK01000002.1, read as the reverse complement.
TGAGGACGGGTACTTCTGGTTCCAAGGCCGTGTCGATGACGTTATTATGACGTCTGGAGAGCGTGTAGGTCCATTTGAAGTAGAAAGCAAGCTCGTTGAACATCCTGCAATTGCAGAAGCTGGGGTTATCGGTATTCCAGATCCTGTTCGTGGAGAGGTTATTAAAGCGTTTATTGCGCTTCGTCATGGTTATGAAGCAAGTGATGAATTAAAAGAAGATATTCGTTTGTTCGTTAAGAAAGGATTAGCTGCACATGCAGCTCCTCGTGTTATTGAATTTAAAGACAAACTTCCGAAGACGCGTAGTGGTAAAATTATGCGCCGTGTGCTAAAAGCATGGGAATTAAATTTACCAACGGGTGATTTATCGACGTTAGAAGATTAATAGAGAAAGAGGCTGTGGTAGCACAGCCTCTTTTTTTATGGGTTCATATTATCATTGGTTTGTATTACTTTCACTACTTTCATCTGTGTTGTCTTCGTTCTGACTATCTTCTTTTTCTATTTTAACAACATTTGATGGAGAGGATAACTTTCCGGCTATATCTACTGCGACAACATAGTAGTCACCTGCTTCGGCAATCGTTGTTTGTAATGAGCTATCACGTTTAATTGTTGCGACTTTCTTATTGTCTCGATAGATATAGTATCCAAGTACATCCGCTTCTTTATTTGCTTGCCATGCCAATCTATTTCCAGAGAGTGTTACCCCTTGAACTGGTGAAGGGTTTTTTCCATCTTCTATGCTTCTTTCGATAGATAAGGATGAATTTTTGTACTTCGATTCAATAAACTCACTAGGAGTTGTAGGTAGGCTAGCATATAGTTTTCCATTAATCATAACAAAGTTTTCTGGTTTAACTGTGTTATCTGCTTTTGTCGGTAAGAACTTTAAGTTGACATAGTCATTTGTGACATGACCTGCTTGACGACAGCCTTCAGAAGGGAGTAGTCCTGAAATCCCACAAATTTCTCTTTTCCCAATTCCAGACGGCATTTGATGCGTTATTTTTGGGCCCACAACAGATGGAGAGACCTGATAAGCTGCATTTGCCAATCTAGCCCATAGTTCTAAGTTACGGCGATGACCACTGGGATCAACAGAGATGTTTTTGTCATAGCCGAGCCATGTGCCAAATGTGACGTTAGGATTTGTTGCGACAAACCATAAGTCATAGTAGTTATTCGATGTTCCTGTTTTCCCTGCCCAGTCTGTCCGGAAATTTAAATGTGAATTTAATGAACCGGCAGTACCTTGCATAACATCGCGCATCATATCGGTTGTCAAGTAAGCGGTTTGTGGACTAAATACTTCGACTGGTTTACTTTCATGTTGATAAATAATATTTCCTGCTTTATCTACGATCTTTTCAATCATATAGGCATCAATGAATTTTCCGCCGTTAGCGAATGTTGTATAAGCATTAACATTTTCTTCTACTGTTACCCCTTTACTCATACCACCTAAAGATAATGAAGCGGCCCCACGATCGTTTTCATGTAATGTTGTAAAACCCATTTTTTCTAAGTATGAAATAGGTTTAGTAGATGCGTTATTTAAATATACTTTTGCTGCTGGAATATTATAAGAATGTTTGATTGCATCACGAATTGTAACTATTCCATTTTCTTTGTTATTAGCGTTTCCTGGATTCCATCCTTTTGGCCATTTAAATCCATCTAGGGAATCTTCTATTTTTGTACCTGGATGAATAGAGCCATTTTCAAGTGCAGGTGCATACACAAGTAACGGTTTCATTGTCGACCCGTTTTGTTGTGGTTCTTGGGTGGCATGGTTAATTTGTGATTTGTTAAAGTCACGGCCGCCAACAAAGCTTAAAATAGCCCCGGTCTTATTATCAATCATGATAGCGCCAGTTTCTTCTTGATAGCTTTCCCCTTTATATGATTTATTTGGACCAAATTTGGAAAAAGTCTGTGTTGCTTGTTGCATTGCATCATATATTTTCTTATCGATGGTTGTATGTACTTTATATCCATTTTGACGATATTGACGCTGTGCATAATTTTTGTAAATTTCTTTTTCATCCTTTTTTAAAGTATTTAAGTCTTTTCCATCTTTCTTTGCTAACGTTTCTGCTAAAATCTCAGTCGTTCGTTTTTCAATTTCCATCGTTAGCCATGGATACTGTTCGAATGGTGATGGTTGTTTCGGAATTAAGCTTGCCTTAATATCAAAGGATTGTGCTTCTTGTAGTTGTTCGTCCGTGATGAATTTTTCTTTATGCATACGATTTAAAACCGTCTGCATGCGTGCTAGTCCTGCATCGATATTTTCCTTTACTTCACCATTTTTGGTGTACGGTGTGAAAGCATATGGATTTTGAGGTAACCCAGCAAGATACGCCGCTTGAGCTAAATTAACGTCTTTCACATTAATACCAAATAATCCTTTTGCAGCTGTTTGGATACCTGCAATGTTCCGACCAGACGAATTGCGACCGAATGGAACGACATTTAAGTATGCTTCCAAAATTTCGTCTTTCTCAAAGAGTGTTTCAAGTCGTAATGCAAGTAAGATTTCTTTCGCTTTACGTTCGAAAGAAACTTCATTTGTTAATACTTGGTTTTTGATTAATTGTTGCGTTAGTGTACTACCACCTGAGCGAGCGGATGTGTTGGCAGCTTCTTGGAACATAGCACGTAATACTGCTTTTGGTACAACACCTGAATGCTCATAGAAATGCTCATCTTCCGTTGAGATGATGGCATGTTTCACATGTTCTGACATGTCTCCAAGAGCGACGTGTTCCCGTTCTAAGTCTGACCTAGCGTTGCCGAGAAATTCATTATTGGCAAAATATAATTCCGTCGTTTCTTCATAATCATAAATTTGTTTTTCCATCTCGGCATGGCTACGCAACGGTTCGTCTTTCACTAGTGAAGTGAAATAGCCCATTCCAATACCAAATCCAAAGCAAAGACCTACGACAAGTAAGAAGGAAAGAACGAGTGTTAAATTCCATATTACATCGTATGTAATCCTCGCTTTTCTTTTTGTAGGTTCTTTTTTGAAAAAGTGAATGATTCGTATAAGAAAAGATGTTGTTTTCTTTTTCATAGATAGAAATTCCTCCTAGAAAATTACACCTATTATACCATGTACGGAAAAAAGATACATTATTTGGTTTTCATGTAGGTAATATAGACGAGGCTTATTTGACTTTTTGGGTAAAGTAATGATATAAAAGAAGATATATATGAATAAGAAGCGATGAAGGATCGAAGTAGTATTTATTACCTTGTTGAAGAGAGCTAGTGGACGGTGAGAACTAGTACGGGGATAAGTATGAATTACAGTCTGGAGCATCTTTCTTCAATTGAAATATTCAAGAGGGGAAAGACGGTGATAAACCGTTATTTAAACAAGGTGGTAGACGCTTTTGTCTACAACTAGGGTGGTACCGCGATAATATCGTCCCTACTGGTGAACAGTAGGGGCGTTTTTTATGTGTATTTTAACAAGTAAAGGAGATTGAACGATGAGTATTATTCAAGAATTAACGTGGCGTGGAGCTGTTTATCAACAAACGGATGCAGAGGGATTAGAAGAATTATTACAAAAAGAACAGATTGCACTGTATTGCGGAATTGACCCAACTGGGGACAGTATGCATATCGGACATTTATTACCGTTTTTAATTTTACGTCGTTTCCAACAAGCTGGACATAAGCCAATTATTCTTGTAGGTGGAGCTACTGGTACAATTGGTGATCCAAGTGGTAAGAAGGAAGAGCGTCAATTACAAAGTCTTGAAACTATTCAACATAACGTTGCATGCTTACAAGGGCAAATGAAGCGTATCTTTGATTTTGAAGGCAAAAATGGCGCAGAAATGGTGAATAACTACGACTGGACATCACCACTTAGCATTATTGATTTCTTACGTGACTTCGGTAAAAACTTTAACTTAAACTACATGCTTTCAAAAGATACGGTAGCATCTCGTTTAGAAACAGGAATTTCATTCACAGAGTTCACATACCAAATCCTACAGGCAATGGACTTCAACCATTTATACGAAAACCATAACTGTAAACTTCAAATTGGTGGAAGTGACCAATGGGGCAACATTACAGCTGGTTTAGAGTTAATTCGTAAGAAGCAAGGGGAAGGTGCAAAAGCGTATGGCTTAACAATTCCGCTTGTAACGAAAGCAGACGGTACGAAGTTTGGTAAAACAGAGAGCGGTGCAATTTGGTTAGACCCAGAGAAGACAACCCCGTACGAGTTCTATCAATTCTGGATTAACACAGATGACCGTGATGTTATTAAATACTTAAAATTCTTCACATTCTTAACAGAAGCAGAAATTGCTGATATTGAGAAACAAATGGAAGAAGCAGCGCACTTACGTGTTGCTCAAAAAACATTAGCAGCAGAAATGACACGTTTAATTCATGGTGAAGAAGCGTTAGAACAAGCAATCAAAATCTCAGCAGCATTATTCAGCGGTTCAGTAGCGGAATTAACAGCGGCAGAAATTAAACAAGGCTTCAAAGATGTTCCAACATTTGAAGCGACAGACGAAGAAGTTGGTCTTGTAGACTTATTAGTAGAAGCAAAAATCTCTCCATCAAAACGTCAAGCACGTGAAGATGTAACAAACGGGGCTGTATACGTAAATGGTGAACGTACGCAAGAATTAGAAAAAGTATTAACGAAAGAAGACCGTATCGAAGGTCAATTTACAATTATCCGTCGTGGCAAGAAGAAATACTTCTTAATTAAATATTAATTTGGACTGTACCAGAAGTCGTTTTGGCAAGAGTTTTTTGCTGAAACGACTTTTGTTTTACGTCATCATTCAATAATTGTATTTAAATAATAATTATTTTAAATAAGTATTGATTTTAATTAGAGAAATGATATAATAATAGTTGTATTCGACATGCACACAACAAAGGTTTTATAACAAGTTCATCAATCCTTTATACAACAAGCATAGGTATATGCAGTCGGAAACAACATATTTGATTAAAGAAAGCTTCGTCCTTCCTTTGCTAGCTATTAGCATCATGGATGATATACTCCCTCACTATTTACACCGTATAACAGACGAAGTAACCAACCTTTAAGTGAAATAGGCATACAACATACGTACAGTAAAAAACCTCCTTTGTGACAAAAGGGAGGTTTTTTACTACGTTATATAGATTGAATAGTCTGATTTATAGGAAAAGAAAGGCTCTTTTTACATGTCTTGAATTGATGCATGAATTACCATACAATAGTTCATATTAACTTTAATGACAATAAAGGAGAGAAACGACATGGATGTTTTTTATAGTATTCAACGAGATTACGTGAACACAGCAACATTTATGACAATTGGGATGGGGATCCTAAAAATCATTATTATCTTAGTTCTTGCAAGTATTATTACGCGCCTTGCAAGCAAAGGTATTCGTAATTTCTTTAAGATGAAGGCACGTGTGCCAGGAAAAGTGAATGAAGGACGGGAACAAACGTTAATTAAACTTTGTGAGAATATCGTATACTATGTGATTTATTTCATCGCAATCGTAACAATTCTTGGTTTATTCGGTATTGAATTAGGACCAATTTTAGCAAGTGCGGGGGTATTAGGTCTTGCGATTGGTTTCGGTGCACAAGGTTTAGTGAAAGATATTGTAACAGGATTCTTTATTTTATTCGAAAACCAATATGGTGTTGGTGATAAAGTACGCATTAACGGTATTGAAGGGGCAGTTGAAGAATTAGGTCTTCGTACAACAAAAATAAAAGGTGATAACGGCGAGTATTTCTATTTATCAAATAGTAGTATTACACAAGTAGCAAACCTTACATATGCAACAGAACAAGAAGAAGCAGCTGAGTAAATCAGCTGCTTTTTCTATTGGTGTTCAGTATCCGGATATTTAACGACAGGCCATTTCTCTTTTCGCAATGCATGGATTAGTTCTTCTCCTACATGTAAATGGTCTTTAATAAGTTCTTTAGGGGTTAATGCCATCCATTGGTTCAATGATACGTCGGCGAAACGATTACTTTGGAACATTTCTAAAAACCATAAACTAGTCTCTCCTGTATTTTGAATATAATGTCCCATTGCGAATGGTACATATCCAACATCACCTGCTCGGTAGTTGAATGTTCGTGCAGTACCACTTGCGCCAAATACGGTCATACGAGCGGTACCGGAAAGGTAATATTGCCATTCATCGTTATTTGGATGCCAATGCATTTCTCTCATTCCACCAGGTTTCACTTCAACTAATGCAGCTGCTATTTTCGTTGAAATAGGGAAGTGTGTAGAATCGACGATACGTACGGTTCCGCCTGGAGTGATGATAGGTTCTTGGTCGAGTAATTTATATGTGAAACTTTGTGGGATGGCTCCATAAGGGTCAGGTACTTTCTGGTTTTCGAGTGAGCCAGGTACATTTGTTTGAAAAATATAACGTTGTTTTGTAGGGATGTGAGAAAAGGCTTCTTTCGATACGCCAAAATTGGCAGCGAGTACGTCTTTTGGTGTATGTGCGAACCAATCAGTAATGGTGAAGGTATCTAACTCAGAGAAATTGCCATCATCAAAGACAAGTAAAAATTCGCATCCGTCCCCTAATCCTTGAATAGAATGAGGAATTCCAGCGGGAAAAAACCATAGGTCTCCGGCACTGACATCCGCGATGAAGTTTCGACCATTTTGATCGACGGAAGTAATCCGGGCGTTACCAAGAATCATGTATGCCCACTCAGATTGTTTGTGCCAATGAAGTTCACGGACGCCACCTGGTGTAAGTCGCATATTGACTCCGGCCAGTGTTGTAGCAATAGGGAGTTCTCGAATCGTTATTTCTCTTGACCAACCGCCATGATTTAATTGCATATGTGTATCGGAGAAAGAGAATTTTAAATTGGGGATTGTTCCAGCATCAGTAGCTGGTGGAACAAGCATATCGGGATTTTCAAGGTCTCTTAAGATGTCACGTGGACCGAAATCTGTTGCGCCAGCACCATCATCACGAATAGGGTGTGGTATATATTTATAGGAGGGGAGCTTTCCATGTTGTTTTTTCATCAGCGATACTCCTTTCTCTAATAGGGGAAGAATAGAGAACAGTGTCTTGTTCTATCAGTAATGTATGATGTGGGTAGGGGGAATATATCGCTTTGGAGGAAAATGAGAAGTTATCTATAAAGAAAAACCCTAGAAACATGGTTTCTAGGGTTTGGATCAGCGATGTTATTAACGAGAGTAGAACTCTACGATTAATGCTTCGTTGATTTCAGCAGCTAATTCAGAACGCTCTGGTAAGCGAGTGAAAGTAGCAGTTAACTTTTCAGCATCGAATGCTAAGTATTCTGGTACGAAGTTGTTTACTTCTACAGATTCTTTAACAGCTGTTAAGTTTTGAGATTTTTCACGTAAGCTGATTGTTTGACCAACTTTAACGCGGAATGATGGGATGTCAACGCGTTTTCCATCAACCATTACGTGGCCGTGGTTAACTAATTGGCGAGCTCCACGACGAGTGCGAGCTAAGCCCATGCGGTATACTAAGTTATCTAAACGGCACTCAAGTAAGATCATGAAGTTCTCACCGTGTTTACCAGTCATTTTACCAGCAATGTCAAATAAGTTGCGGAATTGACGCTCAGTAACACCATAAGTGTGACGAAGCTTTTGCTTCTCTTGTAACTGTAAACCGTATTCAGATAATTTTTTGCGTTGGTTAGGACCGTGTTGTCCCGGTGCGTATGGACGCTTTTCTAATTCTTTACCAGTTCCTGATAAAGAAAGACCTAAGCGACGAGATAATTTCCAAGATGGACCTGTATAACGAGCCATAATAGACTCCTCCTTTGTTGTTTTGATTTATTTGGCATAAAACAAAATCAACCGCAAAAGCTCCAAATAAGCGCATTCTATTTTCATGTATCTTCGCTTTTGCAGCAAAAGTTACGGGATACACCTCCCATGGAGGAACAGAATGAATACTTATAAGTGTTTTTGTGGGCTGCGATATTTTACACAAAAAATATTATAATATGTCTATTCGACAGAGTCAAGTGTTAAGGTAAAAGGCTTAACATGTCTGCTTTTATTAAGAGAAATGTAGCTTATGTCCAGTGTTTCATTAAGATTGTGACGAACTGTTGTAAATAAGCTTCGTCTATTTCATCAAAACGATCTTTGATTGGACTATCAATATCTAAGACACCAAGTACACTATCATCTTTAATTAGTGGAATTACAATTTCTGAATTAGAAGCCGCATCACATGCGATATGACCTGGGAATGTATGTACATCAGCAATACGTAATGTTTTTCTCTCTTGTGCAGCGGTACCGCATACACCTTTTCCAAATGGAATACGGACACATGCAGGTAATCCTTGGAATGGTCCTAATGCCAATTGATTTTCTTTGTCTACTAAGTAGAAGCCAACCCAATTAATATCATGCAAAAATACATTCAATAAAGCAGAAGCGTTAGCTAAGTTTGAGACGTTGTTTGTTTCTCCAGTAATCAATGCTTCTACTTGCTTTAATACAAGTTCATATTTCTCTTCCTTCGTTCCTGTGTAGGATTTTGCTTCAAACATGAATATACCGCCCCTCATTCTAATAATTCTCTTAAAAAATTTCAAAAATTTAGGTCAAAAAAGGTTGGTTACATGTTATCATATATAATATACATATTGCACGATACATGTTTCTATGGAAATGTGTTCTTTTATGACGATATATAAAATAAGGTACGGAATTTGTAATTACTGGATGAAGGGTGGAAAAAGGTAGCACCATGAATAGTACATTTGGCATTATTATTTTAATTCTTGCAATCATTATCTGTTCGATGATTGTAGGGTTAATGATTCGAAACAAAGTGTTTAAAGAATTGGATAGGCTAGAGGTGTGGAGAATTGAACTGTCAAGTAGACCAGTTGCAGAACAACTAGGACGTCTTAAAGAATTGAACTTAACAGGTCAAACAGAAGAATTATTTGAAAAATGGCGTGTAGAGTGGGATGAAATCGTTGGTGTTATGTTGCCAAATGTAGAACAACTTTCTGATACAGTCGAACAGCAAGCTACCAAGTATAAATATCGCAAAGCAAAAAGTCAGTTACAGGAAATTGAGAATATACTGCAAGAGATAGATGATAAAACAGCAGCAATTTGCCGCGAGTTAGAAGATTTAATTGGTAGTAAAGAAAAAAGTGTCACAGCAATGGAAGAGGCACAAGGGGTTTATCGTGATTGTAAGAAGAATCTATTGGCACATCGCCACATGTTTGTCTTATGCGAAACTGCAATTGAACAAGCGTTAGATAAATTGCAACAAGACTTCCAGCGCTTCAATGAAGCAACCGAGGAAGGAAATTACTTACTTGCAAGAGAAATCTGTGCCGATGTTTCGAAAGAAGTGGTAGAGCTTCAAGAGAAGATGAAAGAATTACCACATATGCAGGTGGAGTGCCAGGCAGATCTTCCTGTGCAAATTGAAAGCATGTTAGATGGATACCGTCAAATGAAAGAAGATGGTTATGTATTGAACCATCTGTCGCTAGAAGAGGAAGCACAGCAATTAGTAGAGGCGAATCAGAAGTGCATCGAACATATTAAATTGTTACAAGTAGAAGAAGCAAAGACGCTATTAGCATATATAAAAGGTTATATGGATGATGTATATGATCAATTAGAAACAGAAGTTAATGCAAAACACTTCGTAAAGAAAGAAGTTATCGAAGTAGAGGAAGCATTAGTAGTATTTAAAGAAAGTGCAGCTGCTACGAAAGAAGAAACACAAATTGTGAAACAAAACTATCAATTGTATGACAAAGATGTAGAAATGCAGAAGTACATTGATAAGCAACTTCAAATATTGAAGAAGCGTTTTGATATGGTGCAATTACGTCTTGTAGAAAAGGATATTGCGTTCTCTGTGATGCAAGATGACTTGAAAGATATTCGTAAGCAATTAGATGCGGCACGTGAAGCACATAAAGAATACGAGGAATTACTACAAGTATTGCGTAAAGACGAAAAGCAAGCTCGTGAACAATTAGCAGAAATGAAACACTATATGATGGAAGCAAGACGAATGCTTCATCATTCGAATTTACCAGGATTGCCAAAGAGTCATCTATTTGAATTTGAGCAAGCTAGCAAAAAAGTGCAAGCAGTATATGATCAATTAGAAGTGAAGCCATTGCATATGGCTGAGGTAAATGAATTACTAGAAGAAGCAAGAACACATGTGATGAGTTCGTATCAAAACACGAAGACGCTTATTGAGAAAGCATACTTAGTAGAGAAAGTTATTCAATATGGAAATAGGTATCGTAGTCGTGATGAAAAAGCAGCCTATATGCTTGGACAAGCTGAGAGTTTATTTAGAAAGTACGAGTATGAGGAAGCGTTAGAGCAAGCGGCCTCCGTTGTAGAAACGATAGAGCCGGGTGTTGTAAGAAAATTAAAAGAAATGATTGATGTAGATTGAAGATGCATATAGATGCATCTTTTTTCTTTTTTACATAAGTAGATGAAGCTGTACATCGATGATGGTAGGATATAGATTCTTTATTTATTGTATGATAAGATTATGGGATGCAACGAAATGTAAAGGTTGGAGGGGTAGTGTTGATTTATTTTGATAATAGTGCAACTACGAAGCCATATAAAGAGGTATTGGATGCATTCGTAACGGTTTCTACAAATTATTTTGGAAATCCTTCCTCCATTCATCAACTAGGAAGCGAAGCAGAACGATTGTTAACACAATCGAGAACCGTTGTTGCGAGCTTGTTACATGTAAAGCAATCGGAAATTGTTTTTACATCAGGTGGCACGGAAGGGAATAATTTAGCGATTAAAGGAATTGCGTTGAAGCATCGAAATCGTGGGAAGCATATTATTACATCACAAGGTGAACACCCTTCTGTTGTAGAAGCTTGTAAACAACTTGAGCAAGTAGGATTTGACGTTACGTATTTACCTTTAAATGAACAAGGTGTAGTTACTGTTCAGTCGGTGAAAGAAGCATTACGTGACGATACAATTCTTGTATCGCTTATTCATGTAAATAATGAAATCGGTTCAATTCAACCGATCCAAGAAATTGCTCAGTTATTAAAGAATTATCCGAAAGTTTTCTTCCACGTGGACCATGTACAAGGAATTGGAAAAGTACCAATTTCTCTGCAACATATCGATTTATGTACAGTATCAGGCCATAAATTTCATAGTGTAAAAGGAACTGGGATTCTATACATTCGAAATGGTGTGAAGTTAGATCCTCTTCTTTCAGGTGGACAGCAAGAAAGCTTTGTTCGGTCTGGAACAGAGAATTTAGCAGGAATTGTTGCTATGACAAAAGCATTACGTATGACTCTAGAGAAGAGCAAGGAAGCAGTAGGCTATGTCACAGCTCTCAAGGAAGAACTTCAAACTTTTCTAGAAGGACTTGATTATGCACACGTAAATTCTCCAGTCGGAGGAGCACCGCATATTTTAAACGTATCGTTTATTGGCTTAAAGCCTGAAGTTCTTGTACATGCTTTTGAAGAGAGAGGAATCTTTGTTTCGACGAAATCAGCATGTTCATCGAAACAAAAAGAGATAAGCCGTGTCTTATTAGCGCTTGGATTACAAGAGAAAATTGCAGAAAGTGCTATTCGTATTAGCCTTTCATTTGAAAATACAAAAGAAGAAGTAGAAGCTTTCAAACAAGCTGTTATAGAAATTGTTCCAAATTTATATGAAGTGATGAGGTAAAGGAAATGAAATATGATCGCATTTTAATTCGTTACGGCGAAATGACAACAAAAGGAAAAAACCGTAATCGTTTTGTCAGCATTTTACGTCAAAATATTGCAACAAAGCTAAAACGATTTGGAAACTTAAAATATGAAGCAACGAGAGATCGTATGTATATCATGTTAAATGGTGAAGACCATGTAGAAGTAATGGAAGATCTTCGTCATGTGTTTGGTATTCATACGTTCAGTTTAGCTATGCGTACGGAAACGAACTTAGATGATATTAAAGTTGGTGTACTAGCAGCGTTTAACGAAGAACGTAAAGATGCCAAGACGTTCAAGATTACAGCGCGTCGTTCATTCAAAGGTTTCCCACTAACAACGATGGAATTAAATAAAGAATTAGGCGCACATATTTTAATTAATGCAGGCAATATTGGTGTAGATGTGCATAATCCAGATGTAGACGTTCGCGTCGAAGTAAGACAAGATGCAACGTACATTACATGTGGAGAAGTGAAAGGTGCGGGTGGCTATCCAGTTGGTGTTGGTGGCAAAGTAATGCTTCTTCTATCAGGTGGAATTGATAGTCCAGTAGCTGGCTACTTAACGATGAAACGTGGAGTAACAGTGGAAGCTGTTCACTTCCATAGTCCACCTTATACAAGCGAACGTGCAAAACAAAAGGTTGTTGACCTTGCTCGTCATTTAACGAAGTATTGCCGCGGTGTTGTTCTGCATGTTGTACCGTTTACAGATATGCAAAAGATGATTCATAAGAAAGTACCTTCTAACTACGAAATGACAGTTATGCGTCGTATGATGATGCGTATTACAGAGCGTATCGCTGAGAATCGTCGTGCAATGGCGTTAGCGACAGGTGAGAGTTTAGGACAAGTAGCGAGTCAAACGTTAGACAGCATGAACACAATTAATGAAGTAACAAATTATCCAATCATTCGTCCGCTGATTACAATGGACAAATTGGAGATTATTGATATTGCACAAGCGATTGATACGTACGATATTTCAATTCGTCCGTACGAAGATTGCTGTACAATTTTCACACCAGCTAATCCGGCAACGAAGCCGAAGCGTGAAAAGGCACAGCACTTTGAACAATTATTCGACTACGAAGCACTAATTCAAGATGCAGTAGAGCGTACAGAGAAAATCATTCTTGAGCATGAAGTGAAACAAGTAGAAGACGAATTTAAAGACTTATTATAATTGTCATTTTCTTTGAAGATATTATACCAAAAATTACCTAGTTATTTTTCGTATGAAGCCATGTGTTTTAACACACTCTATACTCACAAGGAGGTGAATAACACATGGCAAACAACGGTTCAAACTCATTAGTAGTTGCAGGTGCTCAACAAGCGCTTGATCAAATGAAGTACGAAATCGCTAGCGAATTTGGTGTACAATTAGGGCCAGATGCTACAGCACGTGCAAACGGTTCTGTAGGTGGCGAGATTACAAAACGTCTAGTTCAAATGGCTGAACAACAATTAGGCGGCTTCCAAAAATAATTGTATATAAAATGGCTTAAGAGGGTGGGATTGTCCCACCTTCTTTTTTTGTGCGAGATTTGGCTGATTTTGTAGGACGAATGTACGTCGGTGAAAGTGGCATCTTCGTTATAATGGAAGAGAGAATCGTCGGAAATGGGGGAATAAAGATGAAACGAGAAGAATTGATTGCTCCTCATATATATAACCTCGTAGAGGAAATGGAAAGATATGCAAGCAGTGAAGAGAAAGTGGCACTTGTATGGGTAGATGAGAATGATAATTCACGTACGCTTACATATGCAGAAATGTTAAGAGGCGCAAATAAAATTGGTAACGTTTTCTTAGAGAAGGGATTGCAAAAAGGAGATACGATATTCATTATGCTTCCTAAGTTAGTTGAAACGTACATGGCATACATAGCAGCGTTGAAACTCGGACTAGTTGTTATTCCGAGCTCTGAAATGTTACGGAAGCAAGATATTGTGTACCGTCTTGTACATGCAGAAGTAAAGGCAGTTATCGCATATGCTCCACTTGTGCATCAATTTAGTGAGATAGAAGAGATGCAAAATGTTCAATCGTTTGTTATTGGAGAAGAAGTAGAAGGATGGATCCCTCTTTTATTAGAAATGCAGAAACAATCGGATGAATTAAGTATGGGGGAAACAACTTGTGAGGATATGTGCTTTCTATCGTATACGTCTGGAACGACAGGGAGACCAAAAGGGGTGGTGCATACACATGGATGGGCGTATGCGCATTTGCAAACATCCGCGAGAAGTTGGTTAAGTATTGAGTCAGATGATCTTGTTTGGGCGACAGCAAGTCCAGGTTGGCAAAAGTGGATTTGGAGTCCATTTCTTGCAACACTAGGTTCTGGTGCAACAGCTTTTGTCTATAACGGAAAGTTTGATCCTAACATGTATTTACAGTTAATGGACAAGTATCAAATTAACGTTCTTTGTTGTACACCAACAGAGTATCGGTTAATGGCAAAAGTGAAATCGCTAGGAGATTACACATTATCTTCGCTCCATAGTGCTGTATCGGCAGGAGAGCCATTGAATAGAGAAGTAATTGATACGTTTCAGCGTTATTTTGGGTTAACGGTACGAGATGGATATGGGCAGACAGAAAATACGCTATTAGTTGGAACATTGAAAAATATGGATGTGAAAATTGGCTCGATGGGAAAACCAACGCCGGGGAATGTTGTAGAAATTATTGATGAAGACGGCGAACCTGTACAAGTAGGGGAAGTTGGAGATATTGCTGTCCATATAAGCACACCTGCATTATTCAAATGTTATTACAAAGATGAAGAGCGTACGAGAAGTCAATTCCGCGGAGAATATTACATTACTGGTGATAAGGCAAAGCGAGATAAGGATGGATATTTCTGGTTCGAAGGTAGGGGTGACGATATTATTATTAGTTCGGGTTATACAATCGGACCATTTGAAGTAGAGGATGCGCTTGTAAAGCATGAAGCTGTTCGGGAATGTGCCGTTGTTGCTAGTCCTGATGAAATAAGAGGAAGTATTGTGAAAGCATATATTGTCCTTCTAGACCACGTTTCGTTGCAAGATGAAGAAATACTTAAGGAAGAATTGCAAGATCATGTGAAGCGATTAACTGCACCGTATAAATACCCTCGTAAAATTGAGTTTGTGAAAGAACTTCCGAAGACAGTTTCTGGTAAAATAAGAAGAGTAGAATTACGTGAGAAGGAATTGAATGCATCATACAATAGATAAAACAAAAGAGACAGCTAGGCATCTTGCCAGCTGTCTATCTTTAGGATAAGGGGATGCCGTATGAAGAAGCTTTGGCATGGTGGAATAATTTATACGATGAGAGAAGAAGGCGAAGTTGTTGAAGCAGTTGTGACAGATGATGCAACGATCATCGCCATTGGTGATAAAAAGAAGTTAGAGCAAGAGTATCCTATTGATGAATATATAGAATTACAAGGACGGACGATGATACCTGGGTTGGTAGATAGCCATATCCATCTTATTGGTCACGGAGAAATGCTAAATAGGCTCGATTTAAGTATGTGTACGTCCATGAAAGAAGTCATGGAGAAAGTAGCAGAGAAAGTGGCACAAACACCGAAGAATCAATGGATTGTCGGTGAAGGATGGAATGAGAATATTTTTCTTGATAAGAAAGACTTCTCTTTAGAAGAAATCGATGTAATTACGAATTCTCATCCCATTGTTTTAAAGCGTGTATGTAGACATTCGCTTTTTGTAAATAGGCTTGGGTTACAACAAGCGGGAATTACAATTGATACGTTGTCACCAAAAGGTGGAGAAATTGGTCAAAAAGATGGAGAGTTAACAGGCATGTTGTATGATACAGCGCAAGAGAAAGTCCTTTCTCTTGCATCTGTCCCAACAGAAGCTTATTTGAAAGAAGCTGTAACTTTAGCAATTGAAGATATGTGGAAATATGGGATTACAGGGGTTCATACGGAAGACTTGAATTATTACGGTAGTGCAAAGCTTGTACATCATACGTTCCAAGAAGTAGTGGAGAAGGGAAAGAAGCGATTCAAATTACATTTACTTGTACACCATGAAGTAGTAGATGAAATGAGGGACATAGAATCTTCTCACTATATTGAAATGGGGCCAATGAAGATTTTTGTAGATGGATCGTTAGGAAGTCGAACAGCTTTGTTACGTGAACCGTATGCAGACGACACGTCTAAAAAGGGACTTGCTTTATTTACGAAAGATGAATTAGCAACGCTTGTTCATAAAGCGAGAACGAGAGAGATGGCTATTGCAACACATGCGATTGGAGATTTAGCGATGGAATATGTTATTGATGCAATTGAACAACACGGTCCTGTTAATAACAAGCGTGATAGGCTTATTCACTGCCAAGTACTGGACGGGGCATTAGTAGCGCGTATGAAAAATCTACAAATGGTAGCAGATATTCAGCCGACTTTCCTTGCTTCGGATTTTCCTTGGGTGATAAATCGTTTAGGAGAAGAGCGAATGACATACAGCTATGCGTGGCGAACATTACTAGATAATGGAATAGCTTGTTCTGGTGGTTCAGATTCTCCTATTGAGACAGCAAACCCATTTATCGGCATATATAGTGCAGTTGCACGAAAAAGTTTCCATGGCGAGAAGGATGTTGTATACGGTGAACAGGAAAGGTTAACTGTCTTTGAAGCAGTATCGTTGTATACAACAGGTAGTGCGTATGCAAGTAATAAAGAAAATGTCAGAGGGATGATTCAAGTAGGGTATGACGCTGATTTTACGGTTATTGACTTAGATGTTTTTGGCCTGAAGATAAAAGAAATTCCGTTTATAGAAGCAGTGATGACTATTGTAGATGGGGAAGTTGTCTACCAGAGGAAATAAGTAATGTGTAGAAAATGGAGAAATAATGATCGTTTTGCCTAAGGGAGAGGAAATGAGTGAAGAAAGTTATGCATCCGTTGCTTCATCTAGTAGTACATCTTGTGTTGGCGATAAGTGGAATTATTTGTTTAGGTGCATTACCGAGTCTGTTTGTAGGCCTAGAGGTAAACGTTGAGGCTTATATACAAACAATTAAGCAATTATGTGTACAATTGCTTAACCCTACTTCTATTACATATGGAGATTATGATCGATTGTTATTTCCGCAGCTTTTTGTACAATATGGTGAAACCCTTATTATATTTATATCTGCTTTCGTTATATCGTTAGTAGTAGCAACATTGCTTGTGTATGGATTGTTGCATATGAGTAACAAAGCTCAAGCGAGGGTGAAGGCGTTTTTGCTTATACTAGAATCGATTCCAGACGTTGCATTTATACTTGGTGTGCAACTCGTAGTTGTTTGGATTTTTCAGCAAACAGGAATCATCATTTTTCGTATTGTCGGAACGTGGGATGAAACTGTACGTGCATTGCCAATTATTTGTTTAAGCATCCCGACAATTATTATGTTTACAAAGATGTTGTTACTTCGATTTGAGGATGAACTAGTAAAAGACTATGTGTTACTTGCAAAAGCAAAAGGAATGCGAAAGTTATATATTCTGCATCATCATATTTATCGGAATGTTATGTTAAGTATCCTTTTCTTTTCAAAAACAATTATTTGGTTTATGCTTTCTAATTTATTTATCGTAGAGTACTTATTCAACTCCATGGGTATTTTTATGTTTATTTATGATCATCCAACTGCTGAAGTGTTTACAATTTCATTGCTACTTCTGTATATCCCTATTTTTTGTGTGTTTCATGTACTACGCTTTATAGCACCTCATGTAAGAAAGGAGGAGATATAAAGTGTGGGCATATTTAGTTCGAGATAAAAAGTTCCTTGTTAGTCTTAGTTTTTTAGTCATAATGATGCTGCTGAGTATTGGAAATACAATTTTTTATGACGGGCATATTCGCGAAGTACGTATGTTAATGCCTGAAGATGGGAAAGTAACGGCTGCGCCATTCCCTCCTTCGTCTGAATTTTTGTTAGGGACCGATTCAAGCGGGAAAGACTTACTTCAAGTTGTAATTGAAGGAGCGAAATGGACGATTGGTGCGGCATTCTTTATTGGGGTGTTACGCATTATATTTGGAATGATCTTCGGTATAGTGGTCGGCATATATGTTCGACGAGGATTTAAAAAAATCGAGGCGTTTTTTGATAGCTTTTCTGTACTTCCACTGACACTTATTGCTTATTTCTTATTAGTGAATGTATTGATGTTTTCTAGTGGAGAAGATGCTATTCCGTTTTATTATCGGCTTTTTTTCCAAGTTGGAGTTGTTACATGTTTAGCGGTACCGCCACTTGCTTTCTATATCGCAAATGAAGTAAGGAAGATAGGGACGGAAGAATTTGTTGTGGCAGCGAAAGTATTGGGAGCAGGAAGGTGGGAAGTTTTTAGAAGGCATGTGTTCCCACATTTATCTTCTACGCTTCCAATTGTTTTCATGCAACAGTTTGTACAAGTGCTTGTTTTATTTTTGCACTTAGGTATATTGAATTTATTTTTTGGAGGAACAATTGTAGCTAGTGGAGCAGGAGATATGTCTTTTTATTCTGTGACAAATGAGTGGTCGGGGTTAATTGGAGGTTATTTTCGTTCATTATCTTCACATCCATGGATTCCACTTACTCCGATTCTGTGCTTTACGCTGACGATTATGGCAAGCAATATGATATTGGCAAGTATACAAGGCGCACTGGAGAAAAGGAAGGTTATTCGCGCGCAGCAAAAAGGAAGTTGTTCATGAGAACAACTTCCTTTTTTATATACGTATTATAAGAAAGTACGTTTTACTTTCTCCCAATATGAGTTATTTTTTAATTTAATTGTTTTAATCGGTTTTTCACTTAATCTAATGCGAATATCTTTTGTGTGACGGATGGCAATTGCTTCATTGTCCATACCGATAATTGGATAATCATTCCCGTCTTGTTGGACTTTTAGTGTTAATATACGGTTGCCACTTAAAATAAAGGAAGAACCAAGTGTACGGTATGTGTTGTTATTTAAGGAAGCGACTTCTGATACTTGGAAACACGGAAGTTGTGGATCAACTACTGCACCATTTAATGATTTATTATAAGCAGTGCTTCCAGTTGGTGTTGAAATAACTAAGCCATCACCTCGGAATGTTTCAAAGTGAAGGTCATCAACGAATACATCGATGACAAATGTTTTAATAATACTTGAGCGAACAGAACATTCATTCAAGCAACGGAATGACGAATGATCATCTAACATTACTTCAATTGTTGGATATTTACGTACTTCGATTTCTCGATCTTCACTTGCATTTGTTGTTAATTCATGCAGGATTCCATCTGCGTTGTCTTCGATGTGAAAGTCACAATATAGCGATGTTTGCTTGTCAGTTGTAATACCTGCATATAAACAATCTTCCCTAAATCCTGTTTTTCTTATAGCTTGTAAAAAAGCGCCATCTCCACCTACACTTACAATAATGTTTGCATCCTCTGGATGTTCTACGATTGTGAAGTCGTATTTTTGGAAAACGTGATGCAGAGGTTCGATTAATTTCACTAGTTCTGGATCGTGTTTATAAAAGAAATAAATATTACGACGATTTGGCACGCCATTTCCCCCCTTAAATTGTGAAAATAACAACTCTCTACTATAATTCGATAAAAATAGTCAAAAATCCTTGAATTTTCTTAAAAAAAGACAAGCTCACGATTAAATTCCATCTCTTCAAAGAAATATTGTTTAGGTTAGTATGTATTGGATAATAATGGATGTGTGAGAGGTGAGTCGTGTGTATATAGCTTTATGGATTGTTGGAGTTATTCTTGTAGTATTGTTACTCTTATTAATCATGAAAATAACAATAGAGGTACACGCATTTTACACAGAAGAGGAGAAGCAAGTATATGTTTATGTGTACATGCTGTTTGGATTAATACGTATATCAATTGATGTGTTAGATGAGTTGACGAATAAGAATAAAGCAAAGAATACAGGAGAAGAAGAAAAGGATGATACAGAAGAAATAGACAAAAAGGCGATGCTTCATTCACTCATAAAAAGCATTGGCGAGATACATACTATCGTTAAGAAGTTTCTCAAGCGTGTGACGATTCGCGAATTAACATGGCATTCTTCTGTTGGAACAGGTGATGCTGCGTCTACAGGAATGATAGCCGGTATATGCTGGACGGGAAAAGGATGGATTTTAGGTTTGATGACTTCTTATTTTCGAGTAAAAGATAGAATAGATATGAATGTTATGCCTGTATTTCAAGGAAAGGGAGTTAGGACAGAAATGAAACTTCGTATGTCTCTTCGAGTGTGGTCTGTTCTTATTTGTGCACTTTCTTTTCTGCGGTATTGGCGAAAACAACAAGTACAATATCGCGCACTACAGGAAAAACATGTAGAGCAAGGAGGTATTTCATAATGGCAGAACATCCAATTCAAAGTTTGATGAATACAGCAATGACTAATTTAGAACACATGATTAAAGCGAATACAATTGTGGGGGATCCGATTGAATCGCCTGATGGTAGCGTCATTCTTCCTGTATCAAAAGTTGGATTTGGCTTTGCGGCGGGAGGAAGTCAGTTCGGTGATCAGGAAGGTGGAGCTATGCCGTTTGGCGGTGGAAGCGGTGGAGGAGTATCTATTAATCCTGTCGCTTTTCTTGTCGTCAGCTCACAAGGCATTAAAGTTCTTCATCTAGCAGAACAAGCTCACATTTTAGATAAAGTAATTGACTTAGCACCTCAAGCAGTTGATAAAGTACAACAAATGATGAACAAGAAGAAAGAAGCATCTTCAACTAGGCAAAATGTAACGATGTGAAAAACAAGAAGAATTCCTGATAAAAGGAATTCTTCTTGTTTTTATGCTTCTTTTCCAAGTGAGAAACCATTAAATAATGTACCACCATGCGGAGATAAAACAGTATGAACGAGTTGAATAACCTTTCCTTTCTCACCCGTTCGATAAAATAAATCGAAAGCCCTCACAAATTGTTCGGTAAATGCTTCATCGTATTGGCGTAGAGAACGAATGATCCACTTAGACTCGCCTATCCATTGCTTATTCGTACGTAACACAAATTCGCTGACGAGTTCTGTTAATGTATTAGCGATAAGTAATTCTTCTCCCCGATCTGATGCGCCGATAAAATCATCTAGTGCGTCGGTAATAAAATACCGTTTTGTTGTAATAATTTCTTCTGACCAGTTTTCTGGACCAGCTTGTAGAAGATGTCTTGCTTCTTGTTTTATCGTATTTATAACTCCTTCGTCCTTTAGGATAATTCCTTCTGAAACCATTCTTGGGAGAGACGGTCGTGCTCGTTTGCAGTCATCTTCAAAAAACACGTTGTATGATGTTAAATTATGTACGAATAGTTCAATCGGCCAGTCAAAGTCAATAAGGGACTCTCGATAAGCAGAAGCAAGGTTTTTGTCAAATACAACAATATCAAGATCCGATGTGTCTGTTGCTTCACCTCGGCTTACGCTTCCTGCTAATAGTGCACCTTGGCATGTTGGGAAATGTTTTTCAATAAATGCTTGTGCGGCGTCAATTGGAGATAATCTGTTCATTGCTTCATCCTCTTTTCTTTCTTTGTATCTCCTATGTTTCGTGATAGAGGAGGGCATTCCCTTCTTGAAAATGTGTATTTTCCTTGTCATTTTAGTTGCTTTATCACATAAAAATGACTATTATTTGAGATGTAATTACTTATTCGAAAGGGTGAAAATAATGGCGAATATTACGTTTAAAGGTAATGCAGTAACATTATTAGGTAACGAAGTAAAAGTAGGAGATAAAGCTCCAGACTTCAACGTATTAGCAAATGACTTAAGTGCAGTAACATTAAAAGATACAACAGGTAACGTACGAATCATTAGCGTTGTTCCTTCTATTGATACAGGTGTTTGCGATGCGCAAACTCGTCGCTTCAACGAAGAAGCAACAAAAATTGGTGGAGTGAAAGTTTTAACAATTAGCTGTGATTTACCATTCGCTCAAAAACGCTGGTGTGCATCAAATGGTTTAGAAGATGTTGTTACATTATCTGATCATCGCGAAGTGTCATTCGGTGAAAACTACGGTGTACATATTAAAGAACTTCGCTTGTTAGCACGTGCTGTATTTGTATTAGATGCAGAAGACAACGTAACACACGTAGAATACGTAAGTGAAGCAACAAATCACCCGAACTACGAAGTTGCTTTAGAAGCTGCTCGTCAAGCAAAATAAGTATTTTCCCTGAAAAGCTCCTTGTTTCGTACGAGGAGCTTTTTCTTTTGGTGAAAAGAATGGTAAGATAGAGTGAAACTTCAGTCCGTAGGAAATGCTTTTTCTTCCTACGGGCTGTTGCTCTTCTATTTAAACGGAATTATACAGTCCGTTAATGCAGGATAGAAGATACGAAAAATATACAATCATCATAGGTAACAATACCTATATATGAATAGAAATGATAATGGAGGACTTAACGTATGATGGAAAGAACAGATGTGGAAACGTTATTCTCAACAATTGATGAAGCGACACTTTTATTAAAAAAGCAGTTAGGATATTCGTATTTAGAAGCACTTGTAGAAAGTGGAGAGAACATGTTCCAAGGGGAAGTATTACAAGAAGGTGTCTTTGATTCTGTAAAGGAGCGATTAGAAGCAAGTGTGAAGGCATTTGCAGAGATAGAATACAAAACAGAAGATATTCGTCGTGCATTCCAGCTTTGTCTATTAAAAGGAATGAAAGAGGGAATTCAACCTCATCATGAAATGACACCAGATGCAGTGGCATTATTTGTTAGTTACTTATTTAATAAATTTACACAAGAGAAAAAAGAATTATCGTTATTAGATCCAGCTGTTGGAACGGGGAATTTAGTCACGGCTATTTTAAACAATGCAGAGGGAAAAGAAGTGACAGGTTACGGAGTAGATGCAGATGAGTTGTTACTTCGTCTAGCGTTTGTGAATGCGAATTTGCAAAAGCATGGTATTGAATTATTTAATGGAGATAGCCTTGGATCGCTATATATTGATCCAGTAGATGCAATTGTGTGTGATCTTCCAGTTGGACACTATCCAAATGAGGAACGTGCAGCAACGTATCGTTTAAAAGCAAATAATGGTATGTCATATACACACCATTTATTTATTGAGCAATGTGCACATCATATAAAAGAGGGTGGGTACATGTTCTTACTCATCCCTAACTTTATGTTTGAAGGAGAAGAAGCAAAGTCGTTGCATGAATTTATTAATGAGACATGTTATATCCAAGGCTTATTGCAGCTTCCTGTCTCTATGTTCAAAAATGATCGTCATGCAAAAAGTATTTTTGTTTTACAGAAAAAAGGAGCGGGTGCAAAAGCACCGAAACAAGTGTTACTTGCAGAGCTTCCTTCATTTACGAACATGGCAGCAATGGAGAAGATGATGGTGCAAATGAATAATTGGTTCGACACGGAATTTGCTAAACGATAAGTAGGTTAGTTATATAACAGATGTCATTTTGAACTGTTACAGTTTTGTGTCGGATAAAATTCCCTTTTTTGTTAACATGCTTTTTTATTTGTGTACAAAGAGTGAAAGTGAATCTGTATTACTAAAAAAAAATATGTGTAATAATGATTTTTGCTCATTTTATTCTTGAAATATCTTTCAGTCGGTGTTTAAATTAGAGATGGAAAGAAAACGGTTCGACTTATTTCGTCAGAATTAGTCATTTTTTGATCAGGAATGTAAAAGGAGCGATAGACGCTATGTCAAAAGTTATTGCAATTAATGCAGGAAGTTCTTCACTTAAATTTCAATTATTCGAAATGCCAAGCGAAAAAGTATTAACAAAAGGTCTTGTAGAGCGTATTGGCTTAAAAGATTCTGTATTCACAATCTCAGTAAATGATGAGAAAGTAACAGAAGTTACAGATATCCCAGATCACGCAGTGGCAGTTAAAATGTTACTTGATAAATTAACAGGTCTAGGTATTATTAGCTCATTAGAAGAAATTAATGGTATCGGACACCGTGTTGTACACGGCGGCGAGCAATTCGCTGACTCTGTTGTATTAACAGACGAAGTAATTGAGCAAATCGAAAGCTTAAATGAGTTAGCACCATTACACAACCCAGCTAACATCGTTGGTATTAAATCATTTAAAGAAATCTTACCAAACGTACCTGCAGTAGCAGTATTCGATACGGCATTCCACCAAACAATGCCTGAGAAATCATTCTTATACAGCTTACCTTATGAGTACTATGAGAAATTTGGCGTTCGTAAGTATGGTTTCCACGGTACTTCTCACAAGTACGTATCACAACGTGCGGCAGACTTATTAGGTCGTCCAGTTGAGCAATTACGCATCATCTCTTGTCACTTAGGTAACGGTGCAAGTATCGCTGCAATCGAAGGTGGAAAATCTGTTGATACATCGATGGGCTTCACACCACTTGCAGGTGTAACAATGGGTACACGTTCTGGTAACATTGACCCAGCGTTAATTCCATATATCATGGAGAAAACTGGTCAAACAGTTGAAGAAGTTGCAGACGTATTAAACAAGAAGAGTGGTATGTTAGGTCTTACTGGTCTTTCAAGTGACTTACGTGACGTAGAAGGCGCAGCTGAAGAAGGCGACAAGCGTGCACAAGTTGCATTAGATATCTTCGTTAACCGTATTCACAAGTACATCGGTTCTTACGCTGCTCGTATGAAAGGCGTAGATGCAATCGTATTTACAGCTGGTATCGGTGAGAACGCAATCGAATTACGTGAGCGCATCTTAGAAGGATTAGAGTTCATGGGCGTATACTTCGATGCGAAGCAAAACAACGTTCGTGGTAAAGAAGCATTCATCAGCTTCCCGCATTCTCCTGTTAAAGTAATGGTTATTCCAACAGATGAAGAAGTAATGATCGCACGTGACGTAGTACGTCTAGCATCAGTTTAATATTTCTTTATTTGCCAAATAGCAGATAACTTGAGCTCCTTTCATGTTTTGATACATGAAAGGAGCTTTTTGATTTTGTTACGATAATGAAAAAAATTCATTCATGACATAATCGTGAGTAGATGGAAAAGAAGTAATAAGTTAATTAGAGAAAGACATCAGTATTAATGATTTTGCCGTAATAAAGAGGATTTTAGATGTTTTTAGAATCAAAGTCTTTTTCGTGAAAAATTTTACTTGTTTTTTTGCTCAGTAGAACGGAAAATGTAGATAACGAGGAGGTTTTAAGATGAGTATTATATCGAAATTGTTTGACTTACCGGAGAAAGCAACGAATAGACGAAATGGTGAACAAGAACAGGAATCGCAACTTGTTTTATTCGAGTTAAAAGTATACGAAGATGCGAGTACAGTAGCAAATTATTTATTACAAAATAAATCTGTTATTATGAGCATGAAGACAGATAACATAGATGTTGTACAACAAGCAGTTAGCTTCTTAGATGGAGTTCTTCACGTTATTGGTGGGGATATGAAGGAAGTTGGCGAGGGGATTTTCTTATGTGTACCTAATAATGTAAGTGTAAGTGGAAGCATTTCAGAAGCACTTCTGCAACGTGATGAAGTGGAAGATGAAGAAATGGTAGAAGAAGCACCTATAGAAGAAGTACCTACATATGAAGAAGTATTTCAAGAAGAAGCATTCAAAGAAATTGAGAGTGAAGAAGTATCTTCTTACAAAGAGACGTATACAGAAGAGTCAAAGCTTTACCGAGATGAGGATATTGAAGAAGAAAAGCGTCGACTAGGATTGACAAGAAGGTAATAAATGGATAAAGTGTATGTTCATGATAGATGAATGTACGCTTTTTTCTATGTACGGACGTATTTCACGTGAACTTCACACCTTAGACACATCCCCTATGTACAATAAAGCACTAGATAGAAAAAGAAAAAAAGAGGTGCTTTCATTGAAGAAAAAATATATAAGTATAGCAGTTGGAGCTGTCGCGATTGCCGGGCTACTCGGATTTGGCTTCAAAGATCATTTCATTCCAATTGCATCGTCTAGTGCAGGCGATATTTCAAAAGCTGAGCTTGAAAAAGCGTTAAAAGAACAGTCCGGACAAGCAATGTTATATCATATGATGGTGGAGAAAATTATTAACGAGAAATATCCAATTGCAGATGCAGACGTAACAGAAGCTCTTGATGAATTGAAAGAACAGGCTGGAGAGAGTTTTGATCAATTCTTACAATCACAAGGTATTCCGAGTGAGAGTGAGTTAAAGGACCGTATTCGTTTAAATATGGCAATTGAAAAGGCAATTAAAGATACGGTGACAGAAGAGGATGTGGAAGCGAACCATAAGCCGGAAATTAGAGCGAGCCACATTTTAGTAGAGACAGAAGAGAAAGCAAAAGAAGTGAAAGACAAACTAAATAGCGGTACCAAATTCGAAGACGTAGCGAAGGAATATTCAACTGATCCTGGTTCGAAAGAGAAGGGCGGAGATTTAGATTTCTTCGGACCTGGCAAAATGGTAAAAGAATTTGAAGATGCTGCGTATGCATTAGAAGTAGGGCAAGTGAGTGAGCCGGTGAAATCATCACACGGTTACCACATTATTAAGGTAACAGATAAGAAAGAATTAAAGCCATTCGATGAAGTAAAAGACTCACTTCGTGAAACAATTGAAATGAAACGATTAAGTGACCCAGAATGGCAAAACAAAGTAATCAAAGAAGCATTGGCAGATGCAGATATTAAAGTAAAAGATTCTGACTTGAAAGATACATTTAAGGCTATTTTAGAAAAATAATATAGCTATCTACAAACAAAAGATACTGCTCCTAATTATTAGACGACAACTACTAATTAGGGGCAGTTTTTGTATGGTTATGTATTGGAGTAATGAAGTACATAGGCCTGAATATACAAAATTATATAAGAGGGGTTAAAATGAGTTTAACTAGAGGAATGAAGCAGCAGTATTCATTCAAGGAGAAAAAATAAGTAGTAGAGGGATAAATAGGTAATACATCTATTACAATGCACTGGGGGATAGGATGATTGTAAAGACGAGAAGAAAAAAGATAGTGTTTATTATTGTTATGTTGATTGGTTTTTTTACATGGCAAAATGATGCAATAACTGTAAATGAACGAGTAATCAAAAATGAGAAAGTTCCAGAAGCGTTTGACGGGTACAAAATAGTACAAATATCGGACTTACATAATAAAGAGTTTGGGGATAAGCAAAGTAAACTGCTAGCAAAAATAAAGAGGATACAACCGGATATCATTGTTGTTACAGGCGATTTAATCGATTCTAAAACTACTAACATCGATGTTGCTCTTGATTTAATGAAAGGAGCAAGCGAAATGGCTCCTACCTACTATGTTTCTGGAAATCATGAGGCTTGGTCTGGTGTATATGATAGCTTAAAACACAAATTAGAGGAAACAGATGTTATAGTACTGGAGGATTCAAAAGTGGAAGTTTCTAAAGAAAACAGTTCGATTGAACTGATTGGCTTATCAGATATTGCATTTGCTAATTTGAATTCTTCGACCTCGAGTGGTGTTGAATATACGAAAGATATAGTAAGTAAGCTAATAGATACAACGAATACATTTCGGATTTTGCTTTCTCATCGACCTGAATTGTTTCATGTCTATTCAGCTAGTGAAGTTGATTTGGTTTTTTCTGGACATGCTCATGGTGGGCAGTTTCGATTGCCGTTTATTGGAGGGGTAGTTGCTCCAGATCAAGGGATTTTTCCTGAGTTTACAGAAGGGATTCACATGAAAAATAATACAGCTATGATTGTTAGTAGAGGCTTAGGGAATAGTATTATCCCTATAAGAATCTTTAATCGACCAGAACTTGTAGTTGTTACTTTAGCAAAGTAACAACAATTTAAAGTGTAATCTCTTTTTCGGTAATTTGTTAGACTTTCTTTTTGTTATTTAACTAGATATAGTACAATGAAACTAAAGAAAATTTAGTACATAGGAGGAATCTCCATGGAATTAACAACACGTGAACAAAAGATTTGGAATGATATTCTTGAATGGCAGAACACGTTAGCAAATAAAGATGCGAATGTTGTACAACGACAGTTAGATAAATGGGTGGAAGAAGTATTTAAGACAATACCAACGAAGAAACAACACTCATTTTTCCGTCACCTTGATGGATGGTTATTTCATCTACATGCATTTATTCAACAATCACAAGTACAAATAGATGCGAAAAATCGCATTTTACTTTACGCTCGTACATTTGATGAAACAGTAGAAGAGATTGAAGATATGAGTGGCTTATCCATTGATGTTCGTGCATATATGGTAGATCAAATGTTAGCGAAACATCGTCTTTACTCGTTCGTACAAGGTGGTGTGGCAGGGACAGGTGGTATTCTGTTCTTAGGAATGGATATTCCAACGATGGCAACCATTAATTTACGGGCGGTACAATTAGTAGCGATGACGTATGGGTATGATGTGAACAAGCCATATGAAATGATGATGGCTTTAAGGGTATTCCATGCGGCGTTATTGCCAGGACATTTGCAACAATATGCATGGGACCAATTAGTACAAGATGTGCAGCCAGGTGAGCGCCCATTCTTTTATGAAGGAAACGAAGAATTAACGAATGAGAAGTGGCTTGAGCAACCGATGAAGCAATTGTTGAAAATGTTAGCAATTTATGCACTTCGTCGCAAAGTATGGCAAGGTATTCCGCTTCTTGGGATTGCGATTGGTTCGACAGCGAACTATAAGCTAACGCGTCACGTCACAGATTTTGCGAATCGTTTTTATCAATTCCGCGCATTAGCCGATAAAATGAATTAAAAAAGGCCCTCTTTTGATATTTATATCAAAAGAGGGCCTTTTTTGTAGAACTAAAGATGACGTTTGTCTGATATATCCTGATTTGTTCGATACCAAAGCCATAAATCATTAATCATAGAAGCTAAATCGGAAATTTCGCTGTTAAGTGTGCAAGATGCATGGAAATCTGTTTCATTGGAGAGTTTTGCTTGTTTTTCGTTGATGATATCCTCCAGTGCAAAAATACGATCAGGGATTTTTCCTCGAATACTCTCCCACATAAGTAAAATATACTGTTGTTCTTCATCACTATATTCGTCCCAATCCTTTGCTAGATGGGGAATTTCTATTTGCAATCGTTCGTCTAATTTGAAATACATGCTATTCCTCCTTTCTCTCATTGTAAAGCATCTTCACTAAAAGTTCGATTTTGTAGATTGATAAGGAGAAAAAATAGTTGATAAGTTAGCGGGTATTTGTTAAAGTGTTAAATAAATTATGAATATTTATTTAAATTTAATGATAAATATTCAATTAGAAAGAGGGGATTTATGTGAAAGGGAAAGTTATATTAGCGTATTCAGGTGGGTTAGATACATCAGTAGCAATTAAGTGGTTACAAGAAGAGGGATATGATGTTATTGCTTGTTGTTTAGATGTAGGAGAAGGAAAAGATTTAGCTTTTATACAAGAAAAAGCACTTCAAATAGGTGCTGTAAAGTCAGTTGTGTTGGATGTGAAAGAAGAATTCTTGCATGAATATGCAATGATGGCAATGCAAGCCCATGCGTTATATGAAGAGAAATATCCACTTGTTTCAGCGTTATCACGTCCGCTTATTTCGAAGAAACTAGTAGAAGTAGCAGAATTAGAAGGTGCAATGGCCGTCGCGCATGGATGTACAGGGAAAGGGAATGATCAAGTTCGATTTGAAGTATCAATCCATGCGCTTGCTCCTCATTTGAAAGTCCTTGCGCCAGTCAGGGAATGGAAGTGGTCACGTGAAGAGGAAATAAACTATGCGAAAGAGCATAATATTCCAATTCCTATCAATCTTGATAATCCGTTTTCGATTGACCAAAATGCATGGGGAAGAAGCTGTGAATGCGGTATGTTAGAAAATCCTTGGGTGGCGCCACCCGAAGAAGCGTATGAACTGACGGTAAGTGTAGAGAAAGCACCAGATACGGCAGATACGATTGAAATACAGTTTGAGTCTGGTATTCCAGTTGCACTAGATGGCGTTATCTATCCACTACCTACACTTGTGAAAAAGTTAAATGAATTAGCAGGAAAGCACGGTGTTGGACGTATTGATCACGTGGAAAACCGTCTTGTGGGGATTAAATCTCGTGAAGTGTACGAATGTCCCGGTGCAATGACATTGCTTAAAGCACATAAAGAATTAGAAGATTTGACGCTTGTAAAGGAAGTTGCACATTTCAAGCCGGTTATTGGTAAGAAGTTGGCGGAAGTGATTTATAATGGCCTTTGGTTTTCGCCGCTAAAAGATGCATTATATGCGTTTCTACATGAAACACAAAAAAACGTAACAGGTGTCGTGCGTGTGAAATTATTTAAAGGACATGCGATTGTCGAAGGAAGACAATCACCGTATTCCTTGTATAATCAAGAACTTGCGACGTACTCAGCAGAAGATACATTTGACCAAGAGGCAGCAGTTGGCTTTATCTCATTATGGGGATTACCAACGAAAGTACATGCTGAAGTACATCAGAAGAAGGTGGAAGTGTGAAGAAAGCATGGGGAGGAAGATTTGAGAAGACGACAGAAGCGTGGATAGAAGAATTCGGTGCGTCAATTTTGTTCGACCAAACGTTAGTAGAAGAAGATATTCAAGGAAGCATTGCTCATGTAACGATGCTTGGTGCATGTGGGATTTTGCCGATGGAAGATGTGAAAACAATAAAAGGTGGACTAGAAAAACTATCGTTGAAAGCAAAAGAGGGAGCTTTGTCTTTCAAAATAGAGCAAGAAGATATTCACCTGAATATCGAAAAAATGCTAATCGATGACATTGGGGAGGTCGGAGGTAAGCTACATACAGGAAGAAGTCGTAATGATCAAGTAGCGACAGATATGCATGTATATATGCGAAAAGAGGTGATTGAAGTCATTCATTTACTTCGAGTATGCCAACAAGCACTTCTTCACCAAGCGGAAGAGCATGTGGAAACAATTCTGCCTGGTTATACACATTTACAACGTGCACAGCCTATCTCATTTGCGCATCACTTATTGGCGTATTTTTGGATGTTCGACCGTGATATAAGGCGCTTGCAGGATTCATTAAAGAGGATTAATGTTTCTCCACTTGGATGCGGTGCATTGGCAGGGACAACATTTCCAATTGACCGTCACTATACTGCAGAATTACTAGGGTTTGATGGAATATATGCAAATAGTCTGGACGGAGTAAGTGATCGTGACTTTATTATTGAATTTTTAAGTAATGCTTCAATGATGATGATGCATTTATCGCGCTTTTGTGAGGAACTTATTCTTTGGTCGAGCCAAGAATTTCAGTTTGTTGAGATTGATGATGCATATGCGACTGGAAGCAGTATGATGCCGCAGAAAAAAAATCCGGATATGGCGGAATTAATTCGTGGAAAAACAGGACGTGTATATGGAAACTTAATGAGCTTATTGACGGTGATGAAAGGATTACCTCTCGCTTATAACAAGGATTTACAAGAAGATAAAGAGGGCATGTTCGATACCGTCACGACGTTAAAAGGTTGTCTTACCATTATGACAGGTATGATTGAGACATTACAGATAAACAAAGAGAAGATGTATAAAGCGACAACGCAAGACTTCTCAAATGCGACAGAGCTTGCTGATTATTTAGCAGAGAAGGGCATTCCGTTTCGAGAAGCTCATGAAATTGTCGGCAAGCTTGTTCTTCTATGCTTGCAGCAAGGAGTATATTTACAAGATTTGCCGATGAGTGTATATAAGGAGACATCTGTTTATTTTGAAGAAGATATTTATAAAATACTAGATGTGATGACAGTAGTTTCACGCCGAAATAGTACAGGTGGTACTGGGTTTGCTCAAGTGCAAGAGGCGTTGCGACAAGCAAAGAAACAAATAGACGAATAGCAAAGCGTACCTCTAGATAGAGGTACGCTTTGCTAGCTATACATTATACATATTAGATGAATGAAAGTTAAGCATTAGCATTACGTACAATTAATACATCACATGTTGCATGGCGAGTGATATGTTCAGACACGCTACCAACGAAGAATCGCTCTATTGTGCTTAATCCTGTTGCACCGCACATAATAAGGTCAATTTCATATAGCGGAGTTAGCTTTCGTGGAATTGCTATTCTTGGGTCACCGTGTTCTAGAATTGTTAAGACTTTCAGCACTCCCGCATCGTATGACAGCTGACGGTATTCTTGTAGCAAGTCTTCTGCATATTTGATCATGCGATCTGTAATAACGGTTTTGCATGCTTCCATTTCCGCATGTGTTTTTGTTTCGAGAACGTGTACGATATGTAATGTAGCGTTATTTCGCTTTGTAATAGAAATCGCTTTTTTTAAAGCTAATTCAGATTGCTTTGAGCCATCTACTGCGACGAGTATGTTTTGATACGTTAACATTATTGTTCTCTCCTTCCCTTACCTTTATTGTAATGGCTATGGAGTAGGAAGTAGTCATGTATATATGAACAATATTGGAATTTTTCGTAAATACCTATCATGAATGATAACGCTTTCTTAAGTGTGTGGAAGTATGATAGAATAAAAGTAGATTTCAGAGCAGATTACTCTGTTTTGCATCTATTTCGATCTATTAGGGGGACTTTTATATGCGTATTGGGGTAGTAAGAGAAATCAAAAATAATGAGAATCGTGTTGCGATGACGCCTGCTGGTGTTATTCATTTAGTAAAATCGGGACATGAAGTATATATAGAGAAAGATGCTGGACTTGGTTCAGGATTTACGAATGAAGCATATATGGAGGCAGGGGCTCATATTCTCCCTACTGCAGAGGAAGTATGGGGACTTGATATGGTAATGAAAGTGAAAGAGCCACTTCCAGAAGAATATGTATACTTCCGTGAAGGGCTTATCTTATTTACGTATTTACATCTTGCACCAGAGCCTGAATTAACGAAGGCACTAGTAGAAAAGAAAGTAGTAGCAATTGCATATGAAACGGTACAATTAGGAAACGGTTCATTGCCGCTATTAACGCCGATGAGTGAAGTTGCCGGACGAATGTCAGCTCAACTTGGAGCTCAGTTCTTAGAGAAGCCAAAAGGCGGAAAAGGTATTTTACTTGGTGGTGTACCAGGAGTAAGACGTGGAAAAGTAACCATTATCGGTGGTGGTGTTGCAGGGACGAACGCAGCGAAAATTGCGATTGGATTAGGGGCAGATGTAACAATTATCGATTTAAACCCAGATCGCCTTCGTCAGTTAGATGATATTTTCGGCAATGATGTAACAACGTTAATGTCAAATCCATATAATATTGCTCAAGCTGTGAAAGAATCTGATTTAGTTATTGGTGCTGTATTAATTCCAGGTGCGAAAGCTCCGAAGCTAGTAACTGAAGAAATGGTAAAATCGATGGAGCCAGGCTCTGTTATTGTTGATATCGCGATTGACCAAGGCGGTATCTTTGAGACGACAGACCGTATCACGACACATGATTTCCCGACATATGAGAAGCACGGTGTTGTTCACTACGCAGTAGCAAATATGCCAGGAGCAGTTCCGCGTACATCGACAATTGCGCTAACAAATGTAACGGTTCCATATGCTGTGCAAATTGCGAACAAAGGGTACCAACGAGCTTGCCTTGAGAATCTAGCTTTATTAAAAGGCATCAATACATTAAATGGATATATCACATATAAAGCCGTAGCAGATGTTCATGGACTTCCATATGCAGAAGCGTCTATGTTACTAGAGGGCATATCTATTTCCTCTTAATTTGATAAGAAAAGGCACTTGAAAAAGTGCCTTTTTTCTCATTTTCATTCCTTTGCTGATTAAGTACAATAAAAGAAAGAGAAATTACATCGTGGAATAATTTCTGCAATACAGCAAAGGGGGACACAACAAGTGGACGTTAAATCATTGCAAACGCTGATGCAATTACAAGCACTTCAAAATCTTAGTTCGTCAAGGCGTACATCGACAGATAGTTTAGTAGGAAATAGTGATGCTTTTATGAATATGTTAGCTGTCGAAGTAATGTCATTGCTGACGGAACAACAACAGATACAATCGGCAGCACAGTCATTATCGTTGCCTAAGGATACATCGTTTGCGGCACATACATTAAATCAAAAAACAAATACGAATATACAACAGGCCGTAACACCTACTATTCCTACTGTTGGTAAAGGGGAATACGGGTATCAATCGAATCGTGTGCATATGCCAGCTCTAGGAAATAAAGAGAAGTATACGCGATATGACCACATTATTGAAGAGATGGGTCAAAAGTATAACGTCGATCCCAAGTTAATTAAATCGATGATTAAGCATGAATCTGACTTTAATTCTAAGACAGTTAGCCATGCGGGAGCGGCAGGATTGATGCAATTAATGCCAGTGAATGCGAAAGAATTCGGCGTGACAGATCGTTTTGATCCAAGACAAAATATTGAGGCTGGTACAAGAGAGATTCGCAAGTACTTAAATAAATATGATGGTGATTTGAAGTTGTCGCTAGCAGCTTATAATGCGGGGATGGGGAATGTAAGGAAGTATGGTGGTGTTCCACCATTTAAAGAAACACAAAATTATATTAAGAAGGTAACAAATACATATTATTCTTAATGCAAGAAAATCCCACTTATTCCTTTGTGAATAAGCGGGATTTTTTATTTTTTCTTTGGCATACCTTTACCGATTAAGCGTGATACTTCAATCATCGTTGCTGGTAAAGAACGATTTTTTCGGTGGGCTAAATAACGTGCCTCCCAAGTTGGGTCGTATTTATCCTTGAATTTGCGTAATCCATTAAAGCTATACATATAGCGAATGTTATTGAATACTTCTCCGGCAACACGTTCGGACCAGAATGATGTGACGGATTGTCCAACATTAGATAGTGGTGCCATGCCGATGTTAAAGGTTGTGTACCCTTCGCCCTTTGCCCATTCAAATAAGTTAATGAACATTGCATCCATAATACCACTTGGAGCATCAGGATAATGGCGCATTAAATCAACAGATAGAACACCTTCTTTATAGACAGGCATGATGTTCATAAAGGAAACAATATTCTGCTCTGTATTTCGTAAAATAGCAATTGGAGCGTGAGATAAATAAGCTTCATCAAAGTATCCGAGAGAAAATCCTTTTTCATTCTTCTTTCCAAGCCATTTGTCTGAGACATCTTTTAGTTCTGTTAAGAATTCAGGAGAGAATGGCGGATGAATGATATCAAAGGAATATCCTTCTCGTTCAAAGCGATTTTTCGTTGCGCGCATGCCTGCTCGTTTTTTTCCAGAAATCGTGAAAGTCGTCAAATCGACAATTGCTTCTTCTCCTAATTTGAAGAAGTTATTTCCGAAGTCATGGTAGAGTGGCATTAATTCTGCATCTACTTGATAGAAAATAATGTCATATCCGAACAAATCGGCACGGTCATAAAATTCTTGTAGCGCTTCACGAAATGACTCTTTCTCGCCCGCTGGATCACCAAGTACGATGATTTTCTTCCCGCTTCTAGCGAATTGGATGAGCACTTTCTTATCAGATGAGAGGAAAAATTGTTTATCCTCTAAAAAAACAAGATGACTTAAGAAGTTTCCACCGTATGTATGGAAGAAATCTTTGAGTTGTTCATTTGTCATGGATACTCCGAATTGCTCTTTCTGTTTCATTTCAAAGAGAACAACGGTTCCAACGTAATAAAGAATGAAGAAAATAATCCCAGTCCAAAAGATAAGATGGAATTCACTTGGTGTATAGGTCATGAATCTTTCTTCTGTGTTGACAAGTAAGGCTGTTGATAGCCCTAATACGAAATAGCTGTAGACAAGGTAATAAAGTAAGCCAACACGTACAAGCGTCCCGATTGCAGTTACACGTTTCCGAATACGGGTGAACAAGTGGCTGCTAAAATAAAAAATGCTAAGCATAACAGCATACCAAAGGGTTTCTTCTATTTCGAAGCCTTTTAATATATTCCCAATAATACCGACAACTAAAGCACCACATACAATCCAATATGTTCGCTTTGTGCGGTTATAAATTGTAACAGACATAAGTAGGATTAAGCTTGTTCCAAATAATAATCCATTTGCAATGTATGCGACAGATGGTGGTATAAGCTGTGTGAATAATGCGAAATCACCTTCATCTGGTGGGAAAATAGACAGAATGAACTGAACTAATCCTGTTAAGAAAACAAGTGTAGCAAGTGCCCAGTAAGCTAGTGACGAAAGGAAATTTCGTTGGACAGCCCAAATGACACTCGTCGTTTCTAGTGCAGGTCCAATAATTGGTTTGTCTTCGATTTTTTTGATAGCATTGCCACCAAATTCAAAAATGGCAAAGATAAGCCCGAGAATAAATGGAATAAAGTAATACACAATTCGATATAGTAGTAGCGCGGTTAAGACAATTTCTTCTTGTACACCTACATATTTAAACCCAAGAATAAATGTTAAGTCGAACGTCCCGAATCCGCCAGGAACTAAGCTAATAAGTCCGGCAATAGCAGACAAAATAAAGATGCCATATACGGACGAAGCTGGAATATCAGAACCTAATAAAATGAGAATAGCATGCGCAACAGATGCAGCAGATAACCATTCAATGACGGATACAAGCGTATACTTAAATGTAAGTGTTGCCGATGCTGTTTCTTTCCCTTTGTGCTTCGATGAAATTAGATATACTGGCAAGAAGAGAAATACACCAATGAGTGCAATCCAAAGCCATTGCTTTTCTGCTAACAACTCTTTTGCTGAAAATACGTCAATTAAGACGAAGAATGCAAGCAAGGATAAACCACTTAACATGGATGGGGTCATCCATGCAATTCCTTTAACAAGTTGTTTCGTATCGTCAATATGTTCTTTGTA
Source organism: Priestia taiwanensis (assembly GCF_014638355.1). GTDB lineage: Bacteria > Bacillota > Bacilli > Bacillales > Bacillaceae_G > Priestia_D > Priestia_D taiwanensis. The sequence continues at coordinate 389,597 of NZ_BMFK01000002.1, read as the reverse complement.
TAGCATTGTTCGGATCCCAGCACCAGCTAAGCCTCCGAAGCCAACAATTCCGTTTAATGAATTCGCTGTCCACGATACGCGGAAAATTTTTCCGACGGAAACACGTAAGTTCAACGATTTAATAAGTAAATAATCATAGAAAAACATCGTGGAAACTGCAATTGCACCTAGCACAATTGTTAACGTAAAACCACCAGCCGGCATTAATTTAATTGCCTCTAGTGATTCTTTCAGCGATAAACCAGATAATTCTTTTTTACCTTGCATAAATACAAAGGTAAGAATGGCAATCGGAAATAAGATTTTTACCATCCGAATGAGCCATTTTTTTAGTGAATCTGACACAATTTCAACTCCTCAATGTATGTTAACACGTCATAATACGCTTTCTGTATGTAATAATTTATTATCAATCAAAATGAATTGTGATGAAAGTGCTACGTTATACAGTATGTAATGAAAAGAAAGAATTCATTACATATTGTATAAATATTCCTTGTTTAAAAAACATGGAAAAAGGTCTCGAAAGAAAAGAGACCTTTTCATCATTATGAAACAATTACTAATTCTTTTGGATAAGCGGTTAAAATATGTGGACCTTCATTTGTCATAAAGATGTCATCTTCAATTCGAACGCCACCGATTTTTGGAACGTAAATACCTGGCTCAATAGTGAAGCACATTCCTTCTTGAAGTGGCATATCGTTATCAGATTTTAAAGAAGGGAATTCGTGAACGCCAATTCCTAATCCGTGTCCCAGTCGATGAGGGAAATAGTCACCATATCCTGCTTGTGTAATGATAGAGCGAGCTGTATTATCTAAGTCTTTTAATAGAGTTCCAAGCTTACAAGCTTCGATAGCAGCTTGCTCTGCTTGCAGAACCGTGTGATAAATTTCTTTTTGTTGTTCTGTTACATGTCCAAATGCAACGGTACGTGTAATATCAGAGCAGTATCCGTCAATGATAACACCTAAGTCAAATAGAACGAAGTCACCCTTTGTTATTTTGTTAGCCCCAGGTACTCCGTGTGGCAATGCTGAATTTGCTCCTGTTAATACCATTGTCGAAAAAGCCATCTTATGGATGCCTTTCTTCTTTAATTCATATTCGATCTTTGCAAGGATTTCTAATTCTGTTGCGCCTTCTTTAATTGCGGATACACCAATATCGATAGCGATATCTGCATAAGCGGCAGCTTCTTGTAAAATGGCAAATTCTTTTTTATCTTTTAACATACGTAACTCATGCAGCTTGGTTTCAGCAGGTACGAATGTTGCATGTGGGAAAAGAGTTTTTAATGTTTCGTAGCGACTGACATTCATATGCTCTATTTCAATTGCAAGATGTTCTCCATTTACGTTACGCTTTGTTAACGATTGTTGTACCATTTTCCAAGGATTATCTGTATCTGTGTATCCAATTGTTTCATAGTTCCAACCAGCGCTTTTTACTTGTTCTAGCTCCATCTTTGGACAAACAAGAATAGGCTCTTCGTGTGGAAAGACAAATAATCCAAGTAGTCTTTCGTGCGGATCACAATGGAAATTTGTTAAGTAAAAGACATTATCAGTGGATGAGATAAAAGCAAAATCAAGATGTTCGGCTTGTAACCAGTTTGTTAATTTTGTTAATCGGTTATTCATAGTATCACCTGTTTTCTAAAAGGTTGTAAGTTAACTTTACCTATTTTAGTAAGATAAAACAAGTGAAGTAGAGGATTTTTTTATTGTATGTCTAATTATTAAGAAAAAGAGTAATGGAATATATATTTATAGAAGAGAGGCGTAACAAAATGAAAATTTCCTATCATGGGCATTCTGTTGTAAAGGTAGAAACATGCGGTCAAGTTCTTATTATTGACCCATTTATTACAGGGAATAGTTTAACAGATTTAACAGTAGATGAATTAAAAGTGAATTATATTTTATTAACGCACGGGCATAACGATCATGTAGGAGATACAGTAGCGTTAGCGAAGAAAAATAATGCGGTAGTAATTGCACCATTTGAGTTAGCAAAATTCTTGAGTTGGCAAGGTGTAAAGGTACATCCAATGCATATCGGTGGTAGTCATCTGTTTGATTTTGGGAAAGTGAAGTTGACACAAGCTTTTCATGGCTCTAGCTATGTAGATGAAGAGACGAAGACAATTACATATACAGGAATGCCAGCAGGAATTCTATTAGAAGTAGAAGGAAAAACTCTTTATCATGCAGGAGACACAGCGCTATTTTCGGATATGAAAATGATTGGGGAGTTACATTGTATTGATGTAGCATTTTTACCAATTGGAGATAACTTTACAATGGGTCCGACGGATGCAGCACTTGCAGCAAAGTGGATACAAGCAAAAAAAGTTGTTCCAATTCATTACAATACATTCCCGGTTATTGAACAAGACCCTTGTGATTTCATCGGTTTATTAGATAGTAATGTTGGAATGGTTGTAGAAGTAGGGGAGACTATCAAACTTTGAAATGATTCCATTCGTGAATTTATTTCCAGATTTTTTGTAGATGTATCATTGAAGTAACGCATTATCGCTTTTATAATAGAGGTAGAGGGAAAAACATTAGTTCGAAAGTATGGTGAGCTGTTTGGCAACAAAGCATGATCAAATATTAGCGTATATTGATAGTCTCGAGATTGGCCATAAGATTTCAGTAAGACAGATTGCAAAAGATTTAGCAGTAAGTGAAGGTACTGCTTATCGTGCTATTAAGGATGCCGAAAATAAAGGATATGTTAGTACGATTGAGCGTGTTGGAACAATCCGTATTGAAAAGAAGAAGAAAGAGAATTTTGAACGATTAACGTATGCAGAAGTAGTAAATATCGTAGACGGACAAGTATTAGGTGGGCGAGAGGGATTACATAAAACACTTAATAAATTTGTTATCGGTGCGATGAAGTTAGAAGCGATGATGCGTTATACGGAAAAAGGTAACTTATTAATTATCGGTAATCGTACACAAGCGCATCAATTAGCATTAGAAGAGGGTGCAGCAGTTCTTATTACCGGTGGTTTTGATACGGAAGAACATGTGAAAAAGCTGGCGGATGAACTAAAGTTACCAATCATTTCGACAAGCTATGATACGTTTACTGTAGCGACGTTAATAAACCGTGCAATTTACGATCAACTTATTAAGAAGGAGATTGTATTAGTAGAAGATATTTTAACACCTATTGAGGAGACGGTATTTTTATCATCTTCTGATACAGTACAAACGTGGTATACATATAATCAAGAAACGTTGCACGGACGTTACCCCGTTATCGATGTAAATCACAAGGTAATTGGAATGGTAACATCAAAGGATATCATTGGTGTAGAGAAAGATACGCCTATCGAGAAAGTAATGACCAAAAATCCGATTAGTGTAAATGGCAAAACATCTGTTGCATCTGCTGCGCGTATGATGGTATGGGAAGGTATCGAATTACTACCAGTGACAGATGAGTATAATAAACTACGTGGAATTATTAGTCGTCAAGATGTACTCAAGGCTCTACAGATGATTCAGCGTCAACCACAAGTCGGAGAAACGATTGATGATATTGTAACAAGTCAATTTGTTGATATGAAAGATTCGAAGAGTCAAGATACGTATCGTTTCGTCGTTACCCCACAAATGACAAATGCTATTGGTACGTTATCTTACGGTGTATTTACGACAATTATTACCGAAGCCGGGAACCGTGTTCTTCGTTCTCATAAGAAGGGTGATACGGTTGTAGAAAATATTACGGTGTACTTTATTAAGCCTGTTCAAATTGAAACGACTATTGAAGTGTATCCAAAAGTGCTAGAGTTAGGTCGTAAATTTGGAAAAGTAGATGTAGAAGTATATCAAGAAGGCGTTGTTGTTGGAAAAGCATTAATGATGGTACAATTAATTGACAGATAACAAAAATAGCTACGGAGCATATGCCTACCGTAGCTATTTTTGTTAATTCATTTGTTTATATGCCTCTGCTTCTTCAATAGCAAAAGGTAAATAGTGACGATATGCTCTATATCCTGTAAAGGCACTACTCAGACCAATTAGTAAAAAGACGATAGCGATTGTAATGCCGACAGCAGTAAGATGTACGAAGAAAATATTGGCGCCAAATAAAGCAACGAATAAACCAAGTGCAATACTACATTTTGCAGAAAGCCATTTTTTCTCCATTGGTAATTGTGTACGAACATATCTCACCTTATAGAAAAGATAAAGTGTAAGTGATAGAATAATGAAAACAACTAATATTAACATGTGACATCCCCCGTTTGTACATAATGTTCTCTTTCTATTGTAACGAGGAATGATAGTATATGTCACCTAAGATGTTACAGGTAAATAGAATTTCGTTTTTGGGGTGCCTGATTTAATAGGAAATATTGAAGGAGGATGAAGTAGAAAGATGAAAGAACAAATTTTAGAAGCAATTAAGCAGTACGATACGATTATCGTTCATCGTCACGTCCGTCCAGACCCGGATGCATATGGATCTCAAGGTGGACTTGTCCAAATTATTCGTAACTCTTTCCCGGAAAAGAAAGTATATGCAGTCGGTGAACATGAGAAGTCATTAACATATCTAAATGAAATGGATGAAATTTCTGATGACGTGTATGAAGACGCATTAGTTATTGTGTGTGATACAGCGAATGAAGAGCGTGTATGTGATCAACGCTACACGACAGGTAAACTGTTAGTCAAAATCGATCATCATCCAAATAAAGAGCCTTACGGTGATATTGTGTGGGTAGATACATCAGCAAGTTCAACGAGTGAAATGATTTATGATTTTTATTCGTATGGACGTGACAAAGGTTTAGTATTAACGAAAGAAGCAGCGAGATTTTTGTACGCAGGAATCATTGGAGATACAGGTCGTTTCTTATTCCCAAGTACGACGAGCAAAACATTCCGTTATGCATCGGAATTAGTAGAGCATGATTTCTCATTCCCAGAGATTTATGAGAATATGTATAAAACAGATATTCGTGTTGCGCGATTAGGTGGGTACGTATTGCAACACTTCGATTTTACAGAAGAAGGAACAGGTTCGATGAAAGTGACGAAAGAATTATTACGTCAGTTTGATTTAACTACTTCTGAAGCATCACAGCTTGTCAGCACAATGGGGAATGTAGAAGGCATTAAAGCATGGGTCATCTTCTTTGAAGAAGATGAGCGCATCCGAGTTCGTTTACGTTCAAAAGGTCCAGTTATTAATGGTTTAGCTGGTAAATATAATGGCGGTGGACACCCACTTGCTTCTGGTGCCACTGTATACTCATGGGAAGAAGCAGATCGTCTGATTGAAGATTTAAGAGGTATTTGTAAGGAACATTAAAAAGTAGAAAACGACTGTTATGAAACAACAGTCGTTTTCTTATTTTCTTTTTATTTCTAGTTCAATCTCAAGTGTTGTGTAGAAAAATATTGTTTTCACTGCAAATGTATACTGGCTATCGTCAATTTCGTATGTTTTATTTTCAATTGCTGATGTTAAAATTTCTTTATTTTGTGCAACGCTTTCGACATGATGAAGAAGAAGATGACGTAAATCTTTATAGACAGCGCGTGTAAGTTGTTCTTTTAATAAGGAAGTAATATTATATTTTTCAGCTTGTAGGATTGCGATATTGATTTCTTGAATCACGAGTTTTTGTTTGTTTTCTTCATTTAGTTTTTGTTTATCTTCCAATAAAACGTTCGCTTGTAATTTTAGTTGACGTATTTCTTCCGTCTGATTAATGACTAATTGGCGCTGTGCTTCTAAGAATGTTCCATGTATATATAGAAACAAAGTCCAGCTAATAATACCTCCAATGGCGGCACCAGCAAAGAATAGTTGCCATTTCTTTTCTTTATACAGAGTAGGAATACGCATTTATCCACTCTCCTGTATAAACCATTTCAGAATAGCTGCACCTGTTTGAGCACCGCCCATGGCGAATAGAATGAGCAGTAGTTGTTTGACTATTTCTTTCGTATCTCCAGCGAAAATACCACGTTCAAAACTATAAAAAGTATCAAATGTTCCACCAATCGCTGCGACGATTGCCCATATTCGTAGCCCTTCAGAGAATCGTCGAAGCCAATAAAATGGTGGGTCACCAACGAGGAAGGCAGCTAGTCCTCCTAATAAAGATCCCCCTAGTATAACGCCTAATGCAACGAAATAACTTGTAATTAATAACGGAATAAATGCTTGTTTGAATTCCATTGCCGTCACCTTTCCTTATATACATCATTCTTTTTCGAGGTGTCTTTGTTGTATGACTTCTCTTTGTGGAGGGTGTGTTTTAAGAAGGATGTGTGTATACTTCATGTATATGGACAAAAAGGGAGCAGTATGTTTTCTTTTGCGGTACTATAGAGGTAGGAACGGTAAAAAAACATACTTGTTATGCTATATAGAAAGAATAATAGAGAAGGAATGAAATGTATGGAATTTGTACATTTGCAAATGAAGAGTGTCTACAGTCTACTTAGTAGTACGTGCTCAATAAAGGAAGTAGTAAGGAAGGCGAAGGAGCAAGGATATACAGCACTTGCTCTAACGGATAAGCATGTCATGTACGGCGCTATTTCTTTTTATAAAGAGTGCCATCAACAAGGGATAAAACCAATTATCGGATTGCATGTGTCTATTTTAGATGAGAATCGTACATTCGGTCTTTTATTACTTGCGAAGAATATACATGGTTACCATAATCTCTTGAAAATATCGAGCGCGATTGAAACGAAGTCAGCAGAAGGTATTCCGAAGAAATGGTTAGCAAAATATGGAGAGCACTTAGTTGCTATTACACCAGGGTTAGAAGGAGAAATTGAACAATATATTTTAAATGGAGAAGAAGAGAAAATTCATGATAGTGTTGCATTTTATAAGCAATCATTTCCTGATTTCTATTTAAGTGTACAGCATCATTCGATAGAAGAAGAGAAAATGATAGTGCCCAAATTAAAGGGAATTAGTCAATCCTATAATATACCACTTGTTGCGACGAACGATGTGCATTATATAGAGAAGAACGATAGCCTTGTTCATGAATGTGTAACGTGCATAGGATATGGTTCGAAATTAATAGAGGGTACACATCCTACATTACAAAGTGAGGAGTATTATCTGAAAGACTCAGTGGAAATGACAGCTTTATTTGAAGCAATGCCAGAAGTGATAGAGAATACGACTTGTATTGCTGATATGTGTAATATTGAATTACCATTTCATCAAAAAATTCTTCCGAAATATCCTATCCATACAGGTGAAACGGCCGATGAATACTTAGAGAGACTATGTATAGAAGGACTAAAGCAGCGTTTTGGAACAATTGATGAGGCATATTTCGACCGTCTTACATATGAACTTAGTATTATTAAAGAAATGCAATTTAGTGATTATTTCTTAATTGTTTGGGATTTCATAAAATATGCGCATGAACATGGAATATTAGTGGGGCCAGGGCGTGGTTCAGCAGCCGGTTCACTTGTTGCGTATGTCCTTTATATTACGGATGTAGATCCTCTGAAGTATGGCTTGTTATTTGAACGTTTCTTAAATCCCGAACGTATTACGATGCCAGATATTGATATTGATTTTCCAGATCATCGTCGAGATGAGGTCATTCAATACGTTGCGAAGAAGTATGGAAGTATCCATGTTGCACAAATTATTACGTTCGGTACATTAGCAGCAAAAGCAGCAATTCGAGATGTGGCACGTGTAATGGGAATGGCACCGAAAGAGATTGATTTCTTTTCGAAGAAAATCCCAGGTCGCCTAGGTATCACATTGAGGGAGGCGTATGAAGATTCGGCTTCTTTCCGTTCGTATGTTCATGAGAAGCCATTGCATGAACGCATATATGATATTGCCCGAAGAATCGAAGGTATTCCTCGTCACACATCTATTCATGCTGCTGGCATTATTATTAGCGACAAACCGTTAACAAATTATGTTGCCTTGCAAGAAGGGAACGATGAGGTGTATTTAACGCAGTATACAGGTGATGTGTTAGAGGAAATCGGGCTGTTGAAAATGGATTTTTTAGGCTTGCGGAATCTATCTCTTTTAGAGAAAATTTGCCAATCTATTCAAAAACGCTTAGGGGAAAACGTTGATTTGAAATCATTGCCATTAACAGATAAAGGTGTGTTTGAGCTGTTAAGCAAAGGGGATACGACGGGTATCTTCCAATTAGAATCAGCGGGCATGAGAAAAGTATTACAGAGCTTAAAGCCAACAGGATTTGAAGATATTGTTGCGGTGAATGCACTGTATCGTCCAGGTCCGATGGAGCAAATTCCAACCTTTATTGAGTATCGACATGGGAAGCGAAGTGTGACTTATATCCATCCAGATTTAAAACCAATTCTTGAGCCGACGTATGGCGTTATCTTGTATCAAGAGCAAATTATGCATATTGCGTCCCGTATGGCAGGGTTTGCTCTTGGAGAAGCGGATTTGCTACGCCGAGCGGTGAGTAAGAAGAAGAAAGAGGTATTGGATCAAGAACGTATTCACTTCGTTAAGGGAAGCATTGCAAAAGGGTACAGCGAGCACATTGCGAATGAGGTATATGATTTAATTGTTCGCTTCGCCAACTATGGATTTAATAAAAGTCACGCGGTTGCGTATAGTATGATTGCCTATCAACTTGCCTATTTAAAAGTGCATTATGCACTTGATTTTGCAGCGAATTTATTATCGAGCGTAATGGGCCAAGAGGATAAGTTGGCTACGAGTATTACAGAGACGAAGCAACGAGGAATTGAATTACTCCCACCATCTATTAATGCCAGTCAATATGGATTCACGGTGGAGGGAGAAAAAGTTCGCTATGGACTTCTACCAATTAAAAATGTCGGAATTGCTACTTTAAAGGAGGTCATGCAAGAACGAAAGAAACGTAGATTTTCTGACTTGTTTGACTTTTGTGTGCGAGTGAAAGTGAATCGTCGCATCATGGAGTCGTTAATATATGCAGGTTGTTTCGATGAGTTTAGTGTGGGGCGTGGTAGTTTAGTAAGTAGTTTACATGTTGCACTAGAGTATGCAGAGCTTGTTCGACCATCGTCAACAGAACAGGAAGATATGTTCTTGGAGGAGGAATTTATTCCAAAACCAAAATATATGGAAGGAGAAGCGTTGTCACCTATCGAAATTTTAAGGTTAGAAAAAGAAACGTTAGGTGTGTATTTATCTGGACACCCAACGAGTTCTTATCAACATATTATAGAGAATTTACAAATCGGTATGTTAGCCAGAGAAGAAAAGCGTATGAAAGTACTTGCCTATGTAAGTGAAATAAAAACAATTCAGACAAAAAAAGGGCAACAAATGGCTTTCTTAACTATTTCTGATCAAAGTAAAGAAATAGACGCAACAATTTTCCCGAATGAATATGCACAATTTTTCCCAATGTTAAAAAAAGGAGAAATTGTTTATGTAGAGGGGAATGTAGAGGAGAGAATGGGAAAGAAGCAATTTATTATGAAGCATGTTCAATCTATTCAACGTGTGGAAGAATATGCATCCTATGTAGGCAAATCTCTCTATCTCAAAATAACGAAGCAACACGCAGAAGGAATTGTACAACGTATACAGCGTATCCTGCAAGAGCATAAAGGGTATGTAGAAGTATATGTGTATGATGAAGAAGCGAAGAAGTTGGTGAAGTTAGACCAACGCTTCCATGTACATCCGACCAAATCGTGCATGGAGAAATTACAACTATTAATAGGTGAAGGAAATGTCGTCCTAAAAAATTAATGGACAATTTCCGTTTTTTTCATTATCATAATAGGTGTCACTGGTCAGACCACTAAAATATATTTTAATCGATTGGGGAGTGAACACCTTGTCTAGATTACGTGAGAAGGCATTAGAGATGCATCGTACACATCAAGGGAAGTTAGAAACAGTTTCAAAGGTAGCAGTAAGAAATGCAGAGGATTTAAGCTTGGCATATTCACCAGGTGTTGCAGAACCATGTAAAGTTATCTATGAAGATCAAAGTAAAGTATATGATTACACAGTGAAGGGAAATATGGTGGCTGTTGTGACTGATGGTACAGCGGTACTTGGACTGGGGAATATTGGTCCAGAGGCTGCGATGCCAGTTATGGAAGGAAAAGCATTATTATTCAAGAGCTTTGCAGGAGTAGATGCGTTTCCAATTTGTTTAAATACGCAAGATGTGGATAAAATTGTTGAGACAGTGAAATTATTGGAACCGACATTTGGAGGAATTAATTTAGAAGATATTGCAGCTCCAAATTGTTTTGAAGTGGAAGAACGATTAAAGAAAGAATTAAATATACCTGTATTCCACGATGATCAACATGGAACAGCAATCGTAACAGTTGCTGGTTTAGTGAATGCATTAAAACTTGCGAATAAGAAAATGTCAGAAATTAAAGTAGTAGCAAGCGGGGCTGGAGCAGCAGGTATTGCCATTATTAAGTTATTATATAGCTACGGTGTTCGCGATATTATTATGTGTGATTCAAAAGGCACAGTGTACGAAGGTCGTCCAGTTGGAATGAACCCAGTGAAGAATGAAGTAGCGAAGTATACAAATCGTGATAAAGTTGCTGGTACATTAGCAGATGCATTAGCAGGAGCAGATGTATTCGTAGGCGTATCTGTCGAAGGTGCGCTAACGCAGGAAATGGTTCGTAGTATGAATGAGAACCCAATTATCTTCGCAATGGCAAATCCGAATCCTGAGATTATGCCAGAAGAAGCAAAAGCGGCAGGAGCATTAGTTGTTGGAACGGGTCGTTCAGACTTCCCGAACCAAGTAAATAATGTATTAGCATTCCCTGGTATTTTCAGAGGGGCACTTGACGTTCGTGCAACGCATATTAACGAAGAAATGAAAGTTGCGGCTGTACAAGCAATCGCAGAATTAATTTCTGAAGATGAGTTACATCCAGATTACATTATTCCAGCACCATTTGATTCTCGTGTTGCACCGAAAGTAGCTGCATATGTAGCGAAAGCAGCAATGGAGACAGGGGTTGCAAGGGTAAAAGTAGATCCAAATGAAATAGCAGAGAAGACGAAGCGATTAGCGATTATTGAATAAAGTGAGGAAATCTTGTGACAATATCACAACAAAAAGTATATTTAGATATTGTTGAACAAATACGTACGATTATTGATGAGGACAATTTACAACCAGGAGATAAGATGCCTTCTGAGCGTGAATTGTCCGCTCGTTTAGAAGTAGGGAGATCCTCTGTGAGAGAGGCTCTCCGTGCTTTAGAGCTAGTAGGATTAATCGAAACAAAACGAGGAGAAGGTACATTTTTAAAAGACTTTCGAGGCAATCATTTAATTCATTTATTAGGAACGTTTATTTTGCAACGAAAGGAAGCAAAAGATGATTTAATTGCAACGAAAATGTTAATTGAACGTGAAGCAATTAAACAAGCATGCCAGCGTAGCAAAAATGAAACATTTGTAGAAATAAAAGAATTAGTGGAAAAGAAAATAGAAGAGGCATCTTCTGTTGACTTGTATAGCTTATTCTTTTCCAAGATTGTAGAGTCTACGGGAAACTTCTTGTTGTATCGTATTTGGGACATAATTAATGAATACTTTTATTCGTTACGTATAGAGCTAGATGAAGAAAAGAGCAGAAGTGTCATGCGACAGTTGTATGAAGCCATTGCTATGAAAGATGAACAACATGCACTGCAACAATATGAGAATGTTCTTACATTGTTTCATATGGAAGGATAAGAGGGGAGGTTGATCCTTTGTTAAAAGATCTATTTACAAAAAAGAAGAAGTATGCACAAGTACCTTCAGAGCATGTAAAGCGTGATGTGCCTGACGGGGTGATGACAAAATGTTCTAATTGCAAAAAAATCACCTTGACAAAGGAGTTTGTGAAACATTTACGAGTATGTACAACGTGTGGTTACCACCATCCAATGAGTGCTCCAGATCGTATCCAATCTATTATCGATGAGGGTACGTTTGTAGAATATGATAAAGATATGATTTCTACAAACCCCCTTTCTTTCCCTCAATATGAAGAAAAGGCAGAAAAAGATCGATTGCAAACAGAGTTAAATGAGGCAATCGTAACAGGGGAAGGTTTGTTACACGGTAACAAAATTGTAATTGCAGTTATGGACTCTAGGTTCCGAATGGGAAGTATGGGTTCTGTTGTGGGAGAGAAAATTGCAAATGCAATTGAGAAAGCGGGTCAATTACAAGTACCATTTCTTATTTTTACTGCTTCTGGCGGGGCACGAATGCAAGAAGGAATGTTTAGTTTAATGCAGATGGCAAAAACAAGTGCTGCGCTCAAGAAATTTAGCGATCAAGGCGGACTTATTATTTCTGTTATGACACATCCGACAACAGGTGGTGTTTCAGCTAGTTTTGCTTCACTAGGTGATTATAATTTAGCGGAGCCGGGAGCATTAATTGGGTTTGCGGGAAGACGTGTTATCGAACAAACCGTCCGAGAAGATTTGCCGTCAGATTTCCAAACAGCAGAATTTCTATTGAAGCACGGTCAGCTTGATGCGGTTATTAAGCGATCAGATATGAAAGAGAGATTGCAGCTAATTGTTGAATTACATTGTGGAGGTGTTCTACAATGAATACGGGATTAGAATTTGAGAAGCCGGTTATTGAACTACGTAATAAAATTAGTGAACTGAAAAAGTTCACAAGTGAAAATAACGTTGATTTCTCAGCAGAAATTTTTCATTTAGAGCAACGATTAGAAAATTTAGAACAGGAAATTTACGGGAATATGAAAGTATGGGATCGAGTTCAAACAGCTCGTCATCCAGAACGCCCAACGACATTGGATTATATTCATTACTTATTCGATGATTTTTTCGAGTGTCATGGGGACCGTTTGTATGGAGATGATGCAGCAATTGTGGGTGGAATTGCAAGATATCACGGATTACCAGTAACTGTTATTGGTCATCAACGTGGAAAAGATACGAAAGAGAATATTCGTCGCAACTTTGGGATGCCTCATCCAGAAGGGTATAGAAAGGCCTTACGTTTAATGAAGCAAGCAGAGAAGTTCAACCGACCAATCATTTGTTTTATTGATACGAAAGGTGCATACCCAGGAAAAGCGGCAGAAGAGCGTGGCCAAAGTGAAGCGATTGCGCGAAACTTATTTGAGATGGCAGGCTTAACCGTTCCAGTTATTTGTATTGTAATTGGAGAGGGCGGAAGCGGAGGAGCTTTAGGTTTAGGGATTGGCAATAAGCTCTATATGCTGGAGAATTCAACGTATTCGGTTATTTCGCCAGAAGGAGCAGCTTCAATCTTATGGAAAGATGCTTCATATGCGAAAAAAGCTGCTGAAACGATGAAAATTACCGCACAAGATTTAAAAGACTTCTGTATTATTGATGATATTATTACAGAAGTTAAGGGTGGAGCACATCGTGATGTAAAAGAACAATCGGCTTATATAGACAAATTAGTAAAAGAATCACTGCAAGAATTGCTACAATTAGACAAGGAAGAGTTAGTTGAGCAACGTTATGAAAAGTTTAGAACGATTGGTCAATTCACGGTTGCAGAGGGAAACAGCAAAGAGAGTGTACGTTCTTAATTTAAGAATGTACGCTTTTCTTTTTTTGCGTATTATTTAGGCTCTGACATAAAATAATAAGAGAAGATAGAGACGGACATGCTTCCTCTATATCGTTATTTTGAGCAAAAATATTCCATTTATGTTCAAAAAGGACCTAAAGACAGCGTTTTCATTGTTTTATACTTTTTTGTTATTTTTCTATAATGGTATGTACTATTTAAGGCGTATTCCTTCGCTATGTTTCATGAAAAAAGTAAAGTAACATATTATTGTTTAGGAAAGAAAACTTTTTTGAAAAACAGTTGCATATTTATCAAATTGTCGTAGAATATCTATTGTTTTAGCTATATGTTCATGGTATTTTAAAAACATGTTCTTTTGTGTAAAATAAGACAGAACAATCATACATAGAGGTGAATTTGAAATGAAAAGAATCGGCGTGCTAACAAGTGGTGGTGACGCTCCTGGTATGAATGCCGCTGTACGTGCAGTTGTGCGTAAAGCAATGTTTCATGGATTAGAAGTGTACGGAATCTATAATGGTTATCAAGGATTAATTGAAGATCGTATTGAGAAATTAGACCTTGGATCTGTTGGTGATATTATTCAACGTGGTGGTACAAAGTTATTTACAGCACGTTGCCCAGAATTCAAGACAGTCGAGGGCCAATTAAAAGGCATCGAAAACTTGAAGAAGCATGGTATTGAAGCATTAGTTGTTATTGGTGGAGATGGTTCTTACCAAGGTGCGAAAAAATTAACTGAGCATGGTTACCCTTGCATTGGTGTTCCAGGAACAATCGACAATGATATTCCAGGAACAGACTTTACAATTGGATTTGACACGGCTTTAAATACAGTAATTGACGCTGTTGATAAAATTCGTGATACGGCTACTTCTCACGAGCGCACATACGTAATTGAAGTAATGGGTCGTCACGCTGGTGATTTAGCATTATGGGCTGGATTAGCTGCTGGAGCAGAAACAATCTTAATACCAGAAGTAGAGTATGATATGAATGAGGTTGTTACTCGTCTAAAACGTGGTAGTGAACGTGGAAAGAAACACAGTATTATTCTTGTTGCAGAAGGCGTTGGAAGTGCAGTTGACGTTGGAAAGAAAATTGAAGAGGCAACAGGCTTCGATACACGTGTAACGGTATTAGGTCATGTTCAACGTGGTGGAGCTCCAAGTGCATTTGACCGTGTATTAGCAGGTCGTTTAGGTGCTCGAGCTGTTGAGTTATTACTAGAAGGAAAAGGTGGTCGTTGTGTTGGTATCCAAAACAACCAATTAGTCGACCACGACATTATCGAAGCATTATCTCAGAAGCACCAAATTGGCTTCGACATGTATAAGTTATCACAAGAATTATCAATCTAGTCTTACGGATTTGACAAAATTTGTATAGACTTCTAGTTGAAAGATGGAGGAAACAAAATGCGTAAAACAAAAATCGTTTGTACAATTGGTCCTGCAAGTGAAAGTAAAGAAAAATTAATCGAGTTAATGAATTCAGGCATGAACGTCTGTCGTCTGAACTTCTCCCATGGTAGTCATGAAGAGCATGCAGCACGTATTACGACAATCCGTGAAGCTGCGAAAGAAGTGGGAAAAACAGTTGCGATTCTTTTAGATACAAAAGGTCCTGAAATTCGTACGCATGACTTTGAAAATGGTCAAGCCGAATTAGTAATAGGTGCTGAAGTAGTTCTTGCTACAGAGCAAGTGTTAGGTACAGCAGAGCGATTCTCGATTTCATACCCAGGCTTAATCGATGATGTAGAAGTAGGTTCTCGTATCTTAATCGATGACGGTTTAATTGAGTTAGAAGTAATCGCTAAAGAAGGAACTGATATCCGTACACGTGTATTAAACAGCGGTATGGTAAAAAACAAAAAAGGTGTAAACGTACCAAACGTAAGCATTAAGTTACCTGGTATAACAGAAAAAGATAAGCAAGATATTCTTTTCGGTGTTGAGCAAGGTGTGGACTTCATCGCCGCTTCATTCGTTCGTAAAGCGTCTGATGTATTAGAAATTCGTGAATTACTTCGTGAGAATGGTGCTGACTATATTCAAATCATTCCAAAAATCGAGAACCAAGAAGGTATCGATAACATCGATGCAATCTTAGAAGTATCTGATGGTTTAATGGTTGCTCGTGGTGACATGGGTGTAGAAATTCCACCTCAAGAAGTACCATTAGTACAAAAGCGTTTAATCAAGAAGTGTAACTTACTTGCGAAGCCAGTAATTACTGCAACGCAAATGTTAGACTCAATGCAACGCAACCCACGTCCAACTCGTGCGGAAGCATCTGATGTTGCGAACGCAATCTTAGATGGTACAGATGCAATCATGCTTTCTGGTGAAACAGCTGCTGGTCAATACCCAGTTGAATCAGTACACATGATGGCAACAATCGCTGAGACTGTGGAAGCGAGCTTAGATTACAAAAACTTATTAAGCAAGCGTACGAAAGACGTACAAACAAACATTACAAATGCAATCGGACAATCTGTTGCACACACTGCATTATCATTAGATGTTGCTGCAATCGTAACTCCAACAGAATCTGGTCATACAGCTCGTACAATCTCTAAGTACCGTCCAAAAGCTCCAATCGTGGCAGTAACATTTGATGAGCATGTATGCCGTCGTTTATCACTTGTATGGGGTGTGAATGCTCAACTTGCGAAGAAAGTAAACACAACAGACGAAATGATTGACAGTGCAGTTCAAACTGGTATGAAAGCTGGTTTCATCAATAACGGTGATACAATCGTAATTACTGCTGGAGTTCCTGTAGGTGAAACAGGTACAACAAACATGATGAAAGTACAAATGGTTGGCGAAGCATTATTAACAAGCCAAGGAATTGGTCGTAAATCAGCAACTGGTGAAGTAGTCGTAGCTCATACAGGTGCAGAGGCAATGAGCAAAATGAAAGCTGGTGCGGTATTAGTAACAACTGCAACGGATAAAGATATGATGCCTGCAATCGAAAAAGCAGCTGCATTAATTGTTGAAGAAGGTGGATTAACATCTCACGCTGCAGTAGTAGGAGTTAACTTAGGTATTCCAGTAATTGTTGGTGCTGCAAATGCAACGAACATTTTTGTAGATGGCCAAGATATTACAGTTGATGCTTCTCGTGGAATTGTTTATAATGGTAACTCAGGAGTGCTATAAGAAATATTGATGGAGAGAAGGTTTCGACCTTCTCTTTTTTTTATATTATAATAATGTTAAAGGGGGAGGACGGATGAAGAAATATGTATTTATTGGACTAAGTGGCATAGCCATTGTTGAATTTATGGTGTTTATTTTAGTTGGTCAATATATTGGGGTACTACCAATAATATTCATTTCTGTATGTACAAGCATTATTGGTATTTTGTTACTAAAGAAACAAGGTATTAAAATTATGAATGATATTAAATTGCAATTAAGTCGTGGGCAAGTGCCAACTGATGCTGTATTGGATGGTATTTGTGTTATCATTGGGGGTATTTTGCTACTTATTCCTGGTTACGTGACAGATGTAATTGGTCTTGTGTGTCTTCTTCCGCTTACAAGAGGAAAAGTTAGAGACACAATAAAAGGATATATACAGCATCGAGTGCTTTCTTCATATCGACGATAAAAGTCTCCCTTTTCAAAAAGGAGACTTTGTTATTTTTTAATAATAAATCGCCATAAATCTTCAAAGATGTGAACGGAGTGTAATGTCTTAATGATAACTAAGATAACTGGTCCGATAATTAACCCCAAGAAGCCGAATAAATTAAATCCAACAAATAGTGCAATTAGCGTTGCTAATGGGTCTAATCCAATGTTGGATGACAGAACTTTAGGTTCCATAATTTGTCTTTGAATCAGTACAATGATGTATAAGACTAGGAGGGCAATTGCAAAGCTAATATTTCCTGTGAGGAAAGAGTATGCAATCCACGGGATAAGAATGAATCCTGTACCAAGGTATGGGAGTAAATCAACGAATCCTATAATGAGTGAAACAGTAATAGCGTATGGGACTTGTAGAATGGTTAATCCGATTAAGACAATAACGGTTGTCATTGTAATTAGCATAAGTTGTGCCTTTATAAAACCTAAAAAAGCTTTCTTTAATTCATGAATGATAGGTCTTCCGTAACGATGAAACTTTTGCGGAAGAATCCGTTGGATAAATCGACGTAGTTTGTCCCAGTCTTTACTGATGAAAAAGGTTGCTAATAGAGAAAATACAAGTGCGGCAATAGTTGTAGGTAAATTACTAATGAAAACACTAATACTTAGTAGAATGTTGGAAATGATTTTTGTGCTAGAGTCAATAATTCGTTCGCCAAAATTTTGGATATTATGGATGATTGTATTTTGATTACTTGGGTCTAATTCACTGAAGCGAGAATTTATTTGTTCGTAGATAGGAACGATATGTTGTGTCAGGTAGTCTTCAATAAAGGTAACGGTATGGCGGAAATAACTCGGTATAATAGTTGATAAATATTGTGTACCGTTAATAAGTTCAACAATTAAAAAGGTAAGAATACCTCCAAGTGAACCAATAAGAAGAATGAGTGATAAAAAGACTGCTAATCCTCGTGGTAAGCGTGTGTTTCGTTCTAGGAAGTTAACAAGGGGATTCATCATATATGCAAGTACTAGTGCAATAACAAAAGGGTATACTAATTTGGCAAGAAAGAAGAATAGATACATACTACCTGTGATAATTGCGATGATGATCAGTAAGCGCAAGACGACATGTATATAATGTACATTCAAGGATGGGTGCCCCTTTCCCTATATAATGGTAATTTTATTGTACTCGTTTATTGTTTGTTTGAAAAGAAATGTTTGAGAGAGGATGATACGGGATGTTTTCAGAACCGATTCTATTTTTAGTAGTTTTACTTGTTATTGGATTCGTTGCGAAAAATCAGTCATTAATGGTGGCTGTTGCTGTATTACTTGTATTAAAAGTTACACCACTCGGAGATAAAGTGTTTCCGCATTTACAGTCTAAAGGAATAAATTGGGGAGTTACAGTTATTACAATTGCTGTGCTTGTCCCAATTGCAACTGGTGATATCGGATTTAGGCAGCTACAAGACGCATTAAAGTCATACTATGCATGGATTGCAATTGGTTCGGGTATTTTTGTTGCAGTTATTGCAAAAGGTGGATTAAATTTATTAGCAAACGATCCTCATATTACAGCGGCGCTTGTGTTTGGTACAGTTCTTGCTGTAGCGTTGTTTAATGGTGTAGCTGTAGGTCCGTTAATTGGTGCTGGAATTGCATATTGGATCATGTGGATTGTTAATTACTTCAAATAAGTAGTATGATAAAAAGGAGTGTAAATGACACTTCTTTTTATCATACGTTTGAATACGCTTACTTTCTTTAAATTGTTTTAATTCACAAAAGTTAGATAATTGTTTATAATAGATTTATAGTTTTATTATCGTTACATACTAGTATGTGTAATTGTGAGAAAATAGATTGATATGGCTTTGAAAAGTAGTTTGAATTGTATGGGGTGGAGAAATTTTTTTGGAAAAGGAGAGGTTGACATGGTAGTAAAAGGACTCGAAGGCGTAGTAGCTACACAATCATCAATTTCATCAATTATCGATGATACATTAACGTATGTAGGATACGGAATTGATGAGTTAGCTCAATTTTGTAGCTTTGAGGAGGTAGTTTATTTATTATGGCACCAAAGACTTCCTAATAAACAGGAATTAGAAGAAATTCGAAAAGAGTTAGCGCTTAATGCAAGTATTCCGTCGAATATTATTCATTATTTAAAAGGCATTCCATTAAATAAAATTAATCCTATGGCAGTGGTGAGAACGGGTGTATCATTATTCTCTTTCTACGACAAAGATGCAGATTCACTAGATAAAGAAGCACTATATGTAAAATCTCTAAAGGTTCAAGCGAAAATCTCAACGTTAGTAGCAATGTTTTCTCGCTTGCGTAAAGGGTTAGATCCAATTGCTCCACGTAAAGATTTAGGCTTTGCAGCAAATTTCTTATACATGTTAAATGGTCGTGTGCCGAATGAGATTGAAGAAGAGGCGTTTAATAAAGCGTTAGTACTTCATGCCGATCACGAATTGAATGCTTCTACATTTACAGCTCGTGTATGTGTAGGAACATTATCGGATGTATATTCTGGTATGACAGCTGCAATTGGAGCGTTAAAAGGACCACTTCATGGTGGTGCAAATGAAAACGTAATGAAGATGTTAATGGAAATTGGCGAGTTAGATAACGTAGAATCGTATATCTTAGAGAAGTTAGAGAAGAAAGAAAAGATTATGGGATTTGGTCACCGTGTATATCAACAAGGTGATCCACGTACAAAACATTTGAAAGATATGTCAAGACGCTTATGTGATATTACTGGAAATCAAAAATGGTATGAGATGAGTGTGAAAGTAGAGGAACTATTAGCGGAGAAGAAGAAGAACTTACCGCCAAATGTAGACTTCTATTCTGCGACAGTATACCATTCATTAGGCATTGACTCAGATTTATTTACACCAATCTTTGCTGTTGCTCGTACGTCTGGTTGGTTAGCACACATCATGGAGCAATATGAAAACAATCGCCTAATCCGTCCGCGTGCAGATTACACAGGACCGGATAAGCAAGTATATGTTCCATTAGAGCAAAGAGATTAATTACACAATAAAAAAACTGATTATTTCATATACGCAGAAAACTATTTCGATATAACTGGGTTATCAATTTAATTTAGTCGTATCGATTGAAGAAATTAGGAGGTTATTTAATGATGGTAAATGGAGAAAAGATTACAGTAACGAATGGTCAATTAAACGTACCGAGTCATCCGATTATTCCTTTCATTGAAGGTGATGGAATTGGACCGGATATTTGGAAAGCAGCTTCACGTGTATTAGAAGCTGCTGTTGAAAAAGCATACGATGGAAAACGCGGAATCGTATGGAAAGAGGTTCTTGCTGGAGAGAAAGCATTCAACCAAACAGGTGAGTGGTTACCAGAAGAAACGTTAAACCTTATTAGAGAATACTTAATTGGTATTAAAGGACCATTAACAACTCCAATTGGTGGCGGAATTCGCTCGTTGAACGTAGCACTTCGCCAAGAGTTAGACTTATTCGTATGCTTACGTCCAGTACGTTATTTTGAAGGAGTGCCATCTCCAGTAAAACGTCCAGAAGATACAGATATGGTTATCTTCCGTGAGAACACAGAGGATATTTATGCTGGTATTGAGTATGCACAAGGTTCAGAAGGTGTAGAAAAGTTAATTGCATTCTTACAAAATGAATTAGGCGTAAATAAAATCCGTTTCCCTGAAACATCAGGTATCGGTATTAAGCCTGTATCAGCAGAAGGTACGAAACGTTTAGTTCGTGCAGCTATTAACTATGCAATTTCAGAAGGACGTAAATCTGTAACATTAGTTCATAAAGGAAACATTATGAAATTTACAGAAGGTGCGTTCAAGAACTGGGGTTACGAAGTAGCAGAGCAAGAGTTCGGTGATAAAGTATTTACATGGGCTGAATACGACCGTATCGTAGAAGAACATGGTAAGAATGCTGCGAATGAAGCAATGGCAAAAGCGGAAGAAGAAGGAAAAATCTTAATTAAAGATTCAATTGCAGACATCTTCCTACAACAAATTTTAACGCGCCCACGTGAGTTCGATGTTGTAGCAACAATGAACTTAAATGGTGACTATATTTCAGATGCATTAGCAGCACAAGTTGGTGGAATTGGTATTGCGCCAGGCGCAAACATCAACTATGAAACTGGTCATGCAATTTTTGAAGCGACACACGGAACTGCCCCGAAGTATGCTGGTTTAGATAAAGTGAACCCATCTTCTGTTGTTTTATCAGGAGTACTAATGTTAGAGCATTTAGGATGGAACGAAGCGGCGAAGTTAGTAATCGAAGCGATGGAGCAGACGATTTCTTCGAAAGTAGTAACATATGATTTCGCTCGTTTAATGGAAGGTGCAACGGAAGTGAAGTGCTCTGAGTTTGCGGATGAGTTAATTAACAATATGACTGCTGTATTAGCAAAGTAAAGGGGAAGATACCATGACAAAGATGAAAAGAAGAAGAATTTCTGTTATCGGTGGCGGATTCACAGGAGCAACAACAGCTTTCTTATTAGCACAAAAAGAATTAGGTGATGTTGTATTAGTGGATATTCCACAAATGGAAAACCCAACAAAAGGAAAAGCGTTAGATATGTTAGAAGCGAGCCCAGTTCAAGGGTTTGATGCAAACATTATCGGTACAAGCGACTATGAAGATACAGCAGACTCGGATGTAGTTGTTATTACAGCTGGAATTGCACGTAAGCCAGGTATGAGTCGTGACGATCTTGTTGCAACAAACGGCAACATTATGAAAGCTGTAACACGTGAGATTGTAAAATACTCACCAGATTGCTTCATTGTTGTATTAACAAATCCAGTAGATGCAATGACATACAGCGTATTCCAAGAATCTGGTTTCCCGAAACATCGTGTTATCGGCCAATCAGGTGTACTAGATACAGCGCGCTTCCGTACATTTGTAGCACAAGAGTTAAACTTATCGGTGAAAGATGTAACTGGTTTCGTATTAGGTGGTCATGGTGATGATATGGTACCTCTAGTACGCTACTCCTATGCTGGTGGTATTCCATTAGAAAAGTTAATTCCACAAGAGCGTTTAGATGCAATTGTGGAAAGAACAAGAAAAGGTGGCGGCGAAATCGTTAACTTATTAGGTAATGGTAGTGCATACTATGCACCAGCAGCTTCATTAGTAGAAATGGTGGAAGCAATCTTAAAAGACCAACGTCGTGTATTACCAACAATTGCCTACTTAGAAGGTGAGTATGGATTTGATGGTATTTACTTAGGTGTTCCAACAATTATTGGTGGAAATGGTATTGAAGAAATTATCCAATTAGACTTAACAGAAGAAGAAGAAAAAGCGTTAGCGAAATCAGTGGAATCTGTTAAAGCGGTAATGAACGCATTAGTATAATGTGAACACTAACTAATGCATATAGAAAGTCGAGGACATATGTTACGTTCTCGACTTTTTGTTTCACTACAGATGTTGATATAAGTAGGGGAGGGCGAGGGCGTGTTACGAAAGAAAAAGAGAATGGGTAGACATATTCATGAAATCTGTGTTGGGGAAAAGTTATCATTAACAGAGAAAATGGAGGATAAAGACTTACTTCTTTATTTAGGGTTAACAAATGATACGAACCCATTATATATTCAACACGACTACGTAATGCAAACACCGTATAAAAAACCGATTGTTCCTACGACAATGTTAACAGGAATTATTTCCTCATCTATTAATAAATACTTACCTGGACCTGGCAGTCATATTATGAAACTAGAATTGAACTTTCTTCAAGCTATTCATCATGGTGAGTTATTGAAGTTTGATTTTGAAGTCGTACATGTAGATGTGGAACGCCAAATTGTGACGGTGCAAACGGTAGTATGTACAGAAGATGACGTACTTGTTATTGACGGGAATATTGTTGTTACCCCGCCGTATATGACGCCATCTGTTCACCACGCATTAGATAACTTCTGAAGAGGGAAGGCTAGCTTATAGGAAGCTAGCTTTTTTCTGTAGAATAAAGTTTATTTTCTGCAAGTTTGGAAGTTGTATTTATGTATTGAGGTATCATTTCATTCATAGTATGATGAAACCAACTGAATATCGGATATAGGGGAATTTATTATTTGGAGGAGAATATGAGTAAAAAAGTTTTAGTTGTAGATGACGAAGAATTTATCTTGACGTTAATTCAATTTAATCTTCAGCAAGCGGGATTTGAAGTTGTAACGGCAATGGATGGTGAAAGTGCGGTTCAAAAAGTACATGACGAAGCGCCGGATTTAATTGTGCTTGATTTAATGTTGCCAAAGAAAGATGGAATGGAAGTGTGTAAGCAACTTCGCTCAGAGAAAATCATGACACCAATTGTGATGTTAACGGCGAAAGATGATGAATTTGATAAAGTATTAGGGTTAGAACTAGGTGCAGATGATTAT
This sequence comes from Priestia taiwanensis, assembly GCF_014638355.1. Lineage (GTDB taxonomy): Bacteria > Bacillota > Bacilli > Bacillales > Bacillaceae_G > Priestia_D > Priestia_D taiwanensis. The sequence goes on along the minus strand of NZ_BMFK01000002.1, from coordinate 365,906 downwards.
ATGACGAAGCCGTTTAGCCCAAGAGAAGTCGTAGCGAGGGTAAAAGCTATTTTACGTCGTGCGAAAATGTATGAAGAATTTGTAGCAAAAGAAGTAGAGACAGAAACGCTGAAAATTGCAGATTTAAAAATTGTGCCAGAATCATATGAAGCATATTTTAAAGGAGCGCAACTGGAGTTAACACCAAAAGAATTTGAATTACTCCTTTATTTATCGAAAAATAAAGGGCGTGTATTAACAAGAGATCAATTACTTAGCTCTGTTTGGAACTATGACTTTGCTGGTGATACACGTATTGTAGATGTGCATATTAGTCATTTACGTGACAAAATCGAAGAGAATTCGAAGAAGCCACAGTACATTAAAACGGTACGTGGATTAGGGTACAAATTAGAGGAGCCAAAAATGAATGAATAGATTTCGTTCGAGGTTGCTCTTCGCTATTGTTACATTAACGGTCACGATATTAGTTGGCCTAGGAGTAATTATTGGTCAATTATTTAAGAGTTTTTATGTGGACTCGTTCAATAAACAAATGAAGCGGGAAGTACATTTTATTACATCATTAATCCAAGAGAATAATATCCAAGATATACGGAACATTTCAAAGACGTTAGATAAAATAGACGATGAATTAGAAATGAAGTTAGCGCTATTTGATAGCGAGCGAAAATTAATATATGCAACGAATAATCAAGAAATCGGTACGGAAGAATCTCATCTTACTATTTTTGAGGAGACAGAGAAAAACAAAGATGAAGTGTATTTTGTAAATCAAGAGAATGGTCAGTATGAGTACGGAATTTACTTAAAAGATTCAATGAATACAGAAGGATATTTAATTGTTTCTGTCTCGGTGAGCTCATTAAGTGAGGTTACCCAGCAAATATGGGTGATTTTGACGATTAGTTTAGCATTAGCTTTTGTTGTTATTTTATTCTTAGGTCTTAAGATCGCGAGTCAATATACAAAGCCGATTGAATCTGTCACACGTGTTGCGATTGAACTGGCAAAAGGCAATTATAAAGCAAGAACGTATGAAGACCATATTGATGAAACAGGCATGTTAAGCCAAGCCATTAATGTCTTAGCCCGTGATCTGCAAGAGATGGAACGAAAGAATGAGATGCAACAAGATCGTTTGCGTACATTAATTGAAAATGTCGGTAGTGGTATTGTATTGCTAGATGGACGTGGGTACGTAACGTTAGCGAATAGAACATACCGAGAGATCTTTGGTGTATCCAAAGATGAATATGAAGGTAAGTTGTTCTATGAAGTAATTCCATATAATGATGTTATTAAGCTTGTAGAGGAAATTTTGCTATCGGAAGTTCAGGTCCGTAAGCAACTGATGTTACCACTTAAGGGGGATAAACGTCATTTTGAGATATACGGGGCACCGATTATCGGAATGAATCACGAGTGGAAAGGCATTGTCTTAGTTTTCCATGACATTACTGGTATTAAAAAGCTAGAACAGATGAGAAAAGACTTTTTAGCAAACGTGTCACATGAATTGAAGACGCCAATTACGTCTATTAAGGGATTTTCGGAAACGTTACTAGACGGTGCGATGGAAGATGAGCAACTTCGTCAATACTTCTTAACGATTATTTTGAAAGAAAGTGATCGCATGCAGCGTCTGATTCAAGATTTGTTAGATCTATCGAAAATTGAGCAGCAAGGTTTCGAGTTGAATAAAGGCAAACTTAACATGAACGTGTTGTTACGTGAGATGGTAGAGCTTCTACAGGATAAAGCGAAGAATAAAGACCTTACGTTATGTTTAAAAGAAACAGAAGAAGTAGAAGTAATTGCAGATGGTCATCGTTTGCAGCAAGTGTTCATTAACTTAATTAATAATGCTATTTTGTACACGCCAGCAGAAGGAAGCATATGTGTTACATTAGAAGAGAAGAAGAGCCATATCATTATACAAGTGGCTGACACAGGAATTGGTATTGAGGAAGACGAAATACCGCGTGTGTTTGAGCGTTTTTACCGAGTAGATAAAGCGAGGAGCCGTAACTCTGGTGGTACAGGTCTTGGCCTAGCGATTGTTAAACACCTTGTTGAAGCGCATCATGGTACAATTGGGCTAAAGAGTAAAGTTGGTGAAGGGACAGTATTTACTGTTGCATTGCCGAAGAAATAAAGGGGAAAGAGTGTTCATCTATGATGGATGCTCTTTTTGTATCGATTACTGGTATATCTTTACACTTTTTTTACATAGGCTCAAACTAAAGTTAATGATTGGCTGGTAATATACTAAGTGAAAACCCCTTCATCCGATTTAGTGTGTGGGACGAGAGTGCCGACTTTTCGTCCTTCTTTTTTATTATCCTTTTGTGTGGATATGCGAGAGGTCCACAAAATCATAATCTTTATGTAAAAGATAAATCCCGAGTGCAAAAATGTGTTCGGGATTTTTTGATGTCTGTTTTCTTTCTATAGGCTAGGCGTGGTAAAATAGAGGAGACAAGTTAGAAGAGGAGGATATGTATGAAAAAGTTAATATTAGTGGACGGAAATAGTATTGCTTACCGAGCTTTCTTTGCACTGCCCCTATTAAATAATGATAAAGGAATACATACAAATGCCATTTATGGCTTTACAATGATGTTAATGAAAATATTGGAAGAGGAGAAGCCGTCGCACGTATTAGTAGCGTTTGATGCTGGTAAAACGACATTCCGCCATAAGACGTTTAGCGAATATAAAGGTGGAAGACAAAAGACACCGCCAGAGCTGTCTGAACAATTTCCTTTTATCCGTGAATTATTAGATGCCTTTCAAATTGCAAGATATGAGTTAGAAAATTACGAAGCAGATGATATTATCGGTACGCTAACAAAACAAGCGGAAGTGGATGGTTTTGAAGTAAAAGTCATTTCAGGAGATCGTGATTTACTTCAGCTTGTAACAGATACGACGACGGTGCATATTACGAGAAAAGGTATTACAGATGTTGATAAGTATACGCCGGCAATGATCGATGAGAAATACGGATTAACATCCGATCAAATTATCGATATGAAAGGTCTAATGGGAGATGCATCGGATAATATTCCAGGCGTACCTGGGGTTGGAGAGAAAACAGCAATTAAGTTGTTGAAGGAATTCCAAACAGTCGAGAATGTACTAGCGCATATTGACGATGTAAGTGGCAAGAAGTTGAAAGAACGCTTAACAGAGAACAAAGAACAAGCGTTAATGAGTAAAGAGCTTGCGACGATTAATTGTACGGCACCAATTACTGTGACGGTAGGTGACGCTGAGGTAAAAGAATATGATGCGCATGTTGTGACAGAGTTGTTCAAGAACTTAGGTTTCAATTCGCTACTTGAGAAAGTATCAGGTGAAGAAGTAGTAGATGAAGTGGAATTAGAAGATGTTAAATTCGAACATGTGGAAGTAATCACGCCAGAAATGTTGCTTGCTCATTCTTCTCTTCTTGTAGAGATGATGGACGAGAATTATCACAAGGCCGATATTCAAGGATTTGGAGTAGTGAATGAGAACGGTGTATATTACATTCCTACGGATGTAGCACTTCAATCAAATGACTTTAGAGCTTGGCTTGAAAATAAAGATATGAAGAAAATCACATATGATGTGAAGGGAGCAACAGTCGCGTTAAAGTGGAAAGGTATTTCGTTAGCAGGTGTAGATAACGATGTACTTATTGCGGCGTACATATTAGACCCTTCTGAATCAAATAAAGAGTTGAAAACAATTGTGAGTGCTAAAGGTTATGCAGATGTACAAGCGGAAGAAACAGTATATGGAAAAGGTGCAAAGCGAGCTGTTCCAAGTGAAGATGCATTAGCAAATCATATTATTCGAAAAGCACGCGCATTATATGAAATTGGACCAGTATTAATAAAGGAACTAATGGAAAATGAGCAGTATGGTTTGTTTGTAGACCTTGAATTGCCGTTAGCTTCTATTTTGGCAGAAATGGAGTTTATAGGTGTGAAGGTGAATCGTAGCCGTCTACACGAAATGGGTGAAGATTTATCAGCACAGCTACAAACGATTGAGCAAGAGATACATGAATTAGCAGGAGAAACATTCAATATCAATTCTCCAAAACAATTAGGTGTTATTTTGTTTGAGAAATTAGAATTGCCCCCAGTAAAGAAAACGAAGACGGGGTATTCGACTTCAGCAGAAGTGTTGGAGAAACTAATGGACCAACATGCGATTATTCCACTGATTTCTCATTATCGTCAATTAGGTAAGTTACATTCGACGTATGTAGAAGGCTTGTTAAAAGTTGTGTATGAGGATGAATCGAAAATCCATACACGCTTTAATCAAGTGCTAACACAAACAGGGCGACTTAGCTCGATTGACCCGAACTTACAAAACATCCCGATTCGTCTGGAAGAAGGAAGAAAGATTCGTCAAGCATTCGTTCCGTCTAATGAAGATTGGATTATCTTTGCGGCTGACTATTCACAAATTGAGTTACGTGTATTAGCGCACATCTCACAAGATGAAAATTTAATGGATGCGTTCCGTCAAGATTTAGATATTCATACGAAGACAGCAATGGATGTATTCCATGTGAAAGAAGACGAAGTAACGTCGAATATGCGACGACAAGCAAAAGCTGTTAACTTCGGAATTGTATATGGTATTAGTGACTACGGATTATCACAAAACTTAGGTATTACTCGAAAAGAAGCAGCGGATTTCATTGAACGGTATTTTGCGAGTTTCCCGGGTGTAAAAGAGTATATGGAGCGTGCAGTTCAAGAAACGAAATTACAAGGATACGTGACGACGCTTCTGAATCGCCGTCGTTATATCCCAGAGATTACGAGCCGAAACTTTAACTTAAGAAGCTTTGCGGAGCGAACAGCGATGAATACGCCAATTCAAGGAAGTGCGGCAGATATTATTAAGTTAGCGATGATTCGCATGGATGCACGATTAAAGAAGGAAAACATGCAGGCGAAATTGTTGTTACAAGTGCACGATGAATTAATTTTTGAGGCACCGAAAGAAGAAATTGAGCTATTAGAGCGTATCGTTCCAGAAGAAATGGAAAAAGCAATTGAATTAGTAGTGCCGTTAAAAGCTGATTACTCATTCGGACCAACATGGTTTGATGCGAAATAAGGAAGTGACAACATGCCAGAATTACCAGAAGTCGAAACAGTCAGGAGAACATTGCTTCAACTAGTGCAAGGAAAAACAATTAAAGAAATCGATGTTCATTGGCCGAAAATTATTAAAGAGCCAGATGATGTTGAAGTATTCAAGTCATTGTTAATTGGAGAAACGATTGAGGATGTAAGACGACGAGGGAAGTTTTTACTTATTGATTTAACAAATTGCACACTAGTTTCTCATTTACGTATGGAAGGGAAATATACGGTAGCGAATGTTTCGGAACCGAGTGATAAGCATACCCATGTTCTTTTTACTTTTACAGATGATACACAACTTCGGTACCGTGATGTACGAAAATTCGGAACGATGCATGTCTATCCGAAGGGAACAGAAAATTTGTATGATCCTCTTAAGTCATTAGGTCCAGAACCGTTCGATAAGGCTTTTACAGCTGATTATTTATATGAGAAGTTACATCGTACAAGTCGAAAGGTGAAGGTGGCTTTACTGGATCAATACATTGTCGTTGGTCTTGGGAATATATATGTTGATGAAGTACTTCATCGTTCTCTTATTCACCCTGAGAGAGTCGCATCTTCGTTAACAAAAGAAGAAGTGAGACGTGTATGGGAAGAAACAGTTGCGACCTTACAGGAAGCGATTGATAAAGGTGGAAGTACAATTCGAACATATGTGAACTCCCAAGGGAAGATTGGTACATTCCAAGAAACATTACTTGTATACGGTCGAAAAGGAGAAAGTTGTGTCACATGTGGCGTACCAATTGAGAAGACTGTAGTAGGTGGACGCGGAACGCACTACTGCCCAACATGTCAGAAGTAGAGTAACATATTGTAGGCTCTTTTCATATACATACACAAGTATGGAAGAAAGGAGTCCGTATATGCCCCAATATGTTTCGTTATTGTTGTTAGCGTGTGCGCTTAGTTTGGATAGTTGTAGTGTAGGGTTCACATATGGTCTACGAAAAGTGCATATTCCACTTAAGTCCATCATTGTTATTTCTATTTGCTCAGCAGCGGTGTTGGTGCTTGCGATGGGGGTAGGGTATGCCGCTGCTACTTTTGTTTCTCCAGAGGTTGCAACGAAAATTGGTGGAGTTGTTCTTATCGCGATTGGAGTTTGGGTGTTAATTCAATTTTTCAAATCTGATCAATCAGTAGATGAGCCATTAGTGGAACAGAAAACGTTAGTAAATGTTGAAATTAAATGGTTAGGCATTGTCATTCATATTTTACGCAAGCCAACTGTTGCGGATATTGACAAGTCAGGAACGATTACTGGCATTGAGGCATTACTCTTAGGGATTTCTTTGTCGTTAGATTCATTTGGAGCGGGTATAGGAGCATCGTTGTTAGGTTATTCCCCTCTTCTGATGGCTTTATTTATTACAGTCATGGGCTCATCATTCTTATTAATTGGTATGAGAATGGGAAAGGCGCTTTCTAGTATGAGGTGGTTGCAACGATTGACATTTTTGCCGGGAATATTACTTATCATTATTGGAATATGGAAAATGTGAGCATGGCGTTTGCCATGCTCATGTTATATGTGAGGAGGAGAAGGGTATGACAGTAGTAATTGGATTAACAGGCGGCATTGCTAGTGGAAAAAGTACAGTTTCAACAATGTTAGAGGAAATTGGAATACCTGTTATTGATGCAGACAAAATCGCTAAAGAAGTAGTTGAAGTTGGACAAGAGGCATATATCAAAATTGTCGCCACATTCGGAGAAGAAATCTTGTTGCCAAATGGAGAGCTAGACCGCTTAAAATTAGGGGCAATTATTTTTAATGATGCAGAAAAAAGAAAAATATTAAATAATATTGTACATCCTGCTGTTCGCGAATGCATGAACGAACGCAAAAATCGATATTTACAGGCTGGAGAAGAAGCGGTTGTACTTGATATCCCTCTTTTATTCGAAGGGAACTTAACGAATATTGTCGATAAAGTGTTAGTCGTGTATGTGGACGAAGAGGTGCAACTAGACCGATTGATGAAACGAAATGATTTTACGAAGGAAGAAGCTCTAGCTCGTATTCATTCGCAAATGCCATTAAAAGAAAAAGTTAGTCGTAGTGATGAAGCTATTAACAACAATGGTAGCCTAGAAGAAACAAAGAAAACATTGATGGTAATTCTAGGTAAATGGGGAATTATGAAAAAAGTGAAAAAATAGGAGCATTATCCAATACTTTTTTGCACCTAATATGATATACTAATAGTGGGAGTTTCAAGTAATTAGTATAACTCATTTAGGGGGATGTTGTATGTTATTGAAAGTTGCAGTTAATGGTTTTGGCAGAATTGGAAGAATGGTATTTAGACAAGTAATCAAAGATCATACGGTAGATGTGGTTGCCATTAATGCAAGCTATCCAGCTGAGACGTTAGCACATTTAATCAAATATGATACTGTACACGGCAAATTTGACGGTACTGTGGAAGCATATGAAGGATATCTTCTTGTCGATGGTAAGAAAGTGTTACTGTTAAATAACCGTAACCCTGAGGAATTGCCATGGAAAGAACTGCAAGTAGATATTGTTATTGAAGCAACTGGTAAATTTAATGCACGTGATAAAGCAGCCTTACACCTAGAAGCCGGAGCAAAGAAAGTGATTTTAACGGCACCTGGCAAAGAAGAAGACAAAACAGTCGTAATGGGTGTAAACGAACACGAATTAGATATTCAACAACATCATATTATTTCAAATGCATCTTGTACAACAAATTGCTTAGCGCCTGTTGTGAAAGTGTTAGATGATAAGTTTGGCATTGAGAATGGATTAATGACAACTGTTCATGCTTTCACAAATGATCAAAAGAATATTGATAACCCACATAAAGACCTACGTCGTGCTCGTGCATGTGGTCAATCTATTATTCCAACAACGACGGGTGCCGCGAAAGCGCTGTCAAAAGTATTACCACAACTGAATGGAAAGCTTCATGGTATGGCATTACGTGTACCTACACCAAATGTATCATTAGTGGACTTAGTAATAGATGTGAGACAACGTGTAACAATCGACGAAGTGAATGCTGCGTTTCGTGAGGCAGCTGCTAGTGCGATGAAAAATGTGTTAGATGTATGCGATGAGCCACTTGTCTCAATTGACTTTAATACGAATACGCATTCAGCGATTGTTGATAGCTTGTCAACGATGGTTATTGGTGAACATAAAATAAAAGTATTAGCATGGTATGACAATGAGTGGGGTTACTCAAGAAGAGTTGTTGATTTAGTAAGATATGTAGCAAACAAAATGATGGAGCCACAATATGTAACACATACTAATTAATTATAGAGAAACAGGAGAGGAGAAACACCTCTCTTTTTTTGAATCTTCTACAAAATATGCGAAAAAAAGAAAAAATTTATTTACACAAACAATTTGGAATCTCTTGGTATATAAGGGATAAAATGATGTAGAGTTTGTGAAGTGCGAAATAGTTACCAGAAATTTTGAAAAATGGTCTTGCAATTTTTTAACAAAAAAAGTATACTATTTTTCGTGAACTTCTTAAGCATTGCGAGCTACTTAAAGGGTTAGGACCTCTTTGGACTAACTTTCCCCCGTGGTAGTTTAAGGTGCGTACTTGTTAGTTAAGAGCTTTCACAAACAAGTATATTATTTTGTATAAGGGGGAATTGTACAATGGATACAATGGGCCGACACGTTATTTCGGAATTATGGGGATGTGATTTTGATAAATTGAATAATATGCAATTTATTGAACAAACATTCGTAGATGCAGCGTTAAAATCAGGAGCAGAGGTTCGTGAAGTTGCGTTCCATAAATTCGCACCTCAAGGTGTAAGTGGAGTGGTTATCATTTCAGAGTCGCATTTGACAATTCATAGTTTTCCAGAGCATGGTTATGCTAGTATCGATGTTTATACATGCGGTGATCGCATCGATCCTAATGTAGCTGCAAATTACATTGCAGAAGCACTAGGTGCAGAGAAGCGCGAAAACATTGAATTACCACGCGGTATGGGACCGATTGCGGTTGAACAATTAAAAGCAAAAGTGCTTTAAAAAGTGAACGAAATATTTTAAAATGTTAAGAGAGGTTATATAACCTCTCTTTTTAAGTGTTTACATATATGTATAGGAATGAGAAAATAGGAATAAATATGTTTGTGCAAATGAACTGTTTATTTTGTTAGTAAATGGAGATGATTGTATGCGATGCCCTACGTGTTTTCATAATGGTACAAAAGTGTTAGACTCTCGTCCTGTTGATGAAGGGCGTTCTACAAGAAGAAGAAGAGAGTGTGAAGCGTGTCATTTTCGTTTCACAACATTCGAACGAATGGAAGAATCTCCTGTTGTTGTTGTGAAAAAGGAAGGAATACGTGAAGAATTCGATAAAGATAAAATTTTACGCGGGATGATTAAAGCGTGCGAGAAACGTCCTGTTGCACTTAGACAGTTAGAGGAAATCACTCAAGCAATTGAGCGAGAGATACGTAGCCAAGGTTTATCGGAAGTAAACAGCGAAATCATTGGTGAAATGGTCATGGAGCATCTATCAAAGGTGGACGAGGTAGCATACGTTCGCTTTGCTTCTGTATATCGTCAATTTAAAGATTTGAACGTATTTATTCAGGAATTAAAGGAATTGTTAGGTAAAAACCGATGAAGGAAAGAGCTTGAAGCGTATGTGCTGGAGGCTCTTTTTTACTCTTTACGTATGAATATAAAATAAAGAAAGGAGAAGGAATGGTAGCGTTGCTTCATTTTCTTTATTTTATATAATAAAGGCATCGGATAAAAGGGAAGGGTTGTAATATGGAAAAGCATCATTGGATGGAATTAGTACCAGTGGATCGGTACAAAGTGAGAGCAAGTGGAATGTTGCATGAGTTCGACAGAAAAATATTAACAATGTTATATCAACCGTTAATTGGGAGTAATGGTCTCAGCTTGTATATGACGTTATGGAGTGAACTTGATCAGCGAGGGATGTGGGGAGAAGAAATGACACATCATACGTTAATGATTCAAATGCATCGTCCATTAAAAGATATATATGAAGAGCGATTGAAGTTAGAGGGAATTGGATTGTTGAAGGTGCATATGAATAAGGAAGATGACGTGCGTAGCTTTATTTATGAGCTTGTTCCACCTTTATCACCAAAGGTATTCTTTGATGATGCAGTTCTTAATATTTTCATTTACCATCGACTAGGGAAAACAAAATATAATAGTGTGAAAAACTTCTTCTTATATCCAGAAGTCGATACAACGATGTACAAGGAGGTAACACGTTCGTTTAATGAGGTGTTCTCTTCCATGCATCCGAGTCAGTTACAAAGTTCTTTACAATCACATGAGGCTGAAGAGTTATTCCAAGTAAATGGACAAGAGTTACTGGATCGTACAGATAAGAGCACAGTGAACATATATAATGACTTCTTTAACTTTGATCTTTTCTATGAGGGATTATCAGATGCAGTTATCCCGAAAAAAGCAGTGACAGAAAAGGTGAAAGAAGCAATTGTAAGGTTAGCCTTTCTATATGGGATAGATCACTTACAGATGAAAAATGTATTGATGAGTGCTATTACTGGGAACGAGGCAATTGATATAGAACAACTGCGTAAAAGTGCACGTGAGTGGTACCAATTCGAGAACGGAGATGCGATGCCGGCATTAACAGAGAGAATTCAACCGGTTAAGCATCAGACGATGACGAAGAAGGAGCCAGTGACCGAAGAGGAACGATTTGTGAAGGAATTAGAGCAAACATCGCCACGTCAACTACTAGTAGAACTTTCAGGCGGTGCGGAACCGTCAGCTAGTGATTTGAAGATTATTGAGGATGTTATGTTTAAGCAGAAGCTCCTGCCGGGTGTAATTAATGTTCTTGTTCATTACGTGATGTTACGAACGGATATGAAGTTAACAAAGGGATATGTAGAGAAAATTGCTAGTCACTGGGCTAGGAAGAAAATCCGAACTGTTCGAGAAGCAATGGCGATTGCGAAGGAAGAACATCGTCAATACCAGCAATGGGCAGAAACAAAAAATAATCCAAAAGCAAAGGGACGAAGCCAGAAAGGAACACGTACAGAAATGTTACCGGAGTGGTTTGGAAATAATAAAGTAGAGGAACCAGTTTCGGAACAACCTACAAATCAAGAAGATGAGGAAAGAAGAAAGCTACAAGAGAAATTACAGAAGTTCCAGAAAAATAAAGTATCGAAGGAGGGATAGTCATGCAAAAAGTACGACAATCATTGCAACAATTAATTCAAAATGATTCATTTCGTGCGAGATATGAGGCGATGAAGCAAGAAGTGTTGGTGCATCCGAAAGTGCAGTTGTTTTTGGCGGAGCACCGAGAAGAAATAAATCAAGACATGCTCGATAGAAGTTTAGTGAAGTTGTATGAGTATATTGGCCAAAGTGTAAATTGTGAAGGATGTGAGAATCTAGCTTCGTGCAAAAATATGATTCAAGGCTATCACCCACACTTAGTTATTCAAGGGAAAATGATTGATGTACAGTATGATCGTTGTCCGACAAAGGTACGACAAGATGAACGTAAAAAACATGAATCACTAATTCAAAGCATTTATGTTCCAAAGGATATCTTGCAAGCATCACTAGCAGATTTGGCGTTAGATGATAAAGGAAGATTCCAAGCGATTGATTTTGCAAGTGACTTTGTTCAACAGTACGAACCTGGTAAGAAGATGAAAGGCTTGTATTTATACGGCTCATTTGGAGTAGGGAAGACGTATATCCTCGGAGCAATCGCGAATGAGTTGGCAGAGAGAAATGTATCGTCTATGCTTGTGTATCTACCAGAGTTTTTACGAGAGCTAAAGAGCTCGATGCAGGATAATTCCTTGAATGGAAAATTAGAGGTTGTAAAAAATGTACCTGTTTTAATGCTAGATGACATCGGAGCTGAATCAATGTCAAGTTGGGTTCGCGACGACATTTTAGGTACAATTTTGCAATTTAGAATGCTCGAGAATTTACCAACTTTCTTTACATCAAACTTTAATTTTGAGCAACTGTTGCATCATTTAACATACACACAACGCGGAGAAGAAGAAAAGATGAAAGCAGCTCGTGTTATGGAACGGATTAAATATTTAGCAGATCCAATTGAACTGCAGGGGAAAAATAGACGAGATTAGGATGAGAGTATGTCGATAGCGGCATGCTCTTTTGTGTGTGTATATGTTTAGGTGCGTGATTGTTTAAAAAAATAAAAAATGGTAAAAATAGTATTCACAGTGTTTGAATATTAGTGTATTATGTAAGTAGTACAGTGGTGCGGTGAATTTGCCAAAGGGAAAGGAGGTATAGGTGTGGAATTTGACAATAATTTACCGATTTATATACAAATTATGTATTATATCAAAAAGCAAATTGTGACGGGCCAGTTAAAAGAAGGAGATAAGATTCCTTCTGTTCGTGAGTTAGCAACGGAACTTCAAATCAATCCCAATACGGTTCAACGTACGTTTCAAGAGTTAGAGAGAGAAGGTATTGTGGAAACGAAAAGAGGAATGGGACGATATGTAACGAAGGAACGGGGGAAAATAATGGATATAAAAAGGGAAATGTCAAAGGAGCTAATTCAGACGTTTTTAAAAGGGATGTATTCTTTAGGGTTCACAAAAGAAGAAATTATTAACGTTATAACAGGTGCGGTAGAAAATAATCAGTCTAGGGAGAGGGAATAAGATGGGGTTGTGTGTGCAAATAGAGAATGTTAGCAAGCAATTTGCTTCAAAACAAGTGCTACAAAACATTACGTTGCATATTGAAACAGGGAAAATCGTTGGGTTATTGGGGAATAACGGAAGTGGTAAAACAACGATATGCAAAATGCTAGCAGGTCTATCTAGACCGACAGAAGGAAGCGTTAGCATCGATGGCATTCCAGTAGGATATCAGACAAAGTCGATTGTTTCGTTCATGCCGGATAAGGCGACTTTTGAAAAATGGATGAAAGTAGAGGATATTGTAACGTTCTTTCAAGACTTTTATAGAGATTTTAATAGTGAGAAAGCTAAGGCGATGCTTACATTCATGAAGTTAGATAAGCAAGAGAAGATTGTAGATTTATCAAAAGGAATGATGGAGCGATTACAACTCACGCTAGCATTATCGCGAGATGCGAAGTTATATGTGCTTGACGAACCGATTGGTGGCGTAGATCCAATCGCACGTGAGAAGATTTTGGATGCGATTATCGAGTTTTATCATGAGGAGAGTACGTTGCTTATCTCTACACACTTAATTAAGGATATTGAGCGTATTTTTGATGAAGTGATTTTCGTGAAAGACGGAAGTATCGCTATTCATGAAAATGTCGAGGACATTCGCTTTAAACGAAAAGTATCGGTTCATGACCTCTTTCGGGAGGTGTACGGAGATTGTTGACGTTGCTCAAATATCATTTTAAAGCGAAAGTACCTTTATTATGTGGATTGTTGCTAGGGATTGTAAGCTTACAAATATTAATGCTACTAGGATTACGTATCTGGAAAGTGCCATTTGCTTCTATGCAAGTATCATGGAATTTGTTTTTTGCATTAGTATTATGGGTAGTTGCCATGTGTATTCTCTTTATTGTTTCGTACAAATTATATAGAGAAAATATCACGAATTATTATAAGTGCTTATTACCGGTGAAAGATACATCTTTTATTTTAGCGCCGTTATTATTTTGGTTTATTTGTTCGAGTGTTACAGCTACATATTTTATAGGCTCTATTTACGTATATTCCCTTTTTTATAACTTTGATGATTTGAATGGTATGGAAAAAGGGATTATTGAATCAATGATGCTTGATAATTATTTCGCTGTTATGGTGAGTCATGTAGAAGCTCTTGTCGTAAGTTGCGCATATTTATTGCTTCTTTTTTTCGCATATACAGCAATTAAGTTAGTTATAAAAGGCAAGAAGTTTCGTGCCTGCATGATGGCAATCATTTTTATTGTTTTTGTTGCATTGGACTTCTTTGTCGCAAATTGGGTGTTAAACATTTGCCCGGCAATTATGTTAGAAGAAAAAACTGTTGTATATGAAGTATCGCAAGAAAAGATAGTTGAAACAGTAAGTTATGGCTTTAACTTTGCACATTTCTTTATAGTAATTAACTTGTGCATTGTATTAATATATAGCACTGCGTACTTACTAAAGGTACGTAAAGATATTTAAGGAGGTAGAGGATAGAAATGAGTACACACGTATTAGAGTTGAAAAATGTAACGAAACGCGTCGGTTCAAAGACGTTAGTTGACAATCTATCGTTTCAAGTAGGAAAAGGTGAAATCGTTGGATTACTAGGACCAAACGGAGCTGGTAAAACAACAACGATGAAGATGATGGTAGGATTGTTCTCTATGTCAGAAGGGGACGTAACAATTAACGGTCACAGTGTAAAAACAGCGCGTTCAAAAGCGCTAGCGCACGTTGGAGGAATTCTAGAGAATCCAGAGTTCTACCCGTTCTTATCTGGATACGATAACTTAATGCAATACGCTCGTATGGCTGATGGTGTAACAGAAGAGAGAATTAAAGAAGTAGTTGAATTATTAGGGTTATCAAATGCACTAGACAAGAAAGTAAAAGCATATTCACTAGGTATGCGCCAGCGTCTAGGTATTGCACAGGCGTTACTTCATAAGCCTGCTGTATTAATTCTGGATGAGCCAACAAATGGTTTGGATCCAGCTGGTATTCGTGAAATGCGTGAATATATGCGACAAATTGCGAATGAAGAGGGTATTTCTATCCTTGTATCAAGTCACTTGCTATCAGAAGTTGAATTAATGTGTGATCGTATTATTATTATTCAAAATGGTAAGTTTGTAGAAGATCAGCGTATTATCGAAAGTGAAACAGATGAGGTTACACTTGCATTAGTAGTAGATGATACAGCGAAAGCAAGCGCGATTTTAGCAAAAGACTTCAATCTTGTTGCGGATGTACATGAGAAGAAAGTGTTAATAACGTTGGAGGATGAGCAAGTCCCTGCAATCATTACGAAATTAGCTAGTGAAGGAATAGCGATATTCCGTGTCATGGAAGAGAAGAAGTCATTAGAAGATAGATTCTTAGAGAAGACGGGAGGAAATCAAATTGTCTAAGTTTTTTAAGTTGATTAAGAATGAATTTGTTAAAATGTTTAAAACAAAGTCTGCAATTGCGCCGTTTTTAATTTTGGCGTTATTAATTATTGGTATACCTGTAGCTGGCAAGATGATGAGTAAAGAGGAAGCTAAGGTAGAATCTAAATCGGATTGGAAAACATCCATAATAGAAGATAATAAAGAGATTGAGCAAAGATTACAAATGACGAAAGAACAAATTCTTGCTACTCCGATAGAAAAGGATCCAATGTTGAAAAATCCCGATATTGAGGATTATCAAAAAAATGCTTATCATTTAGAACATGATATCTCAACAAATACAGGTGCGATAGGTCATATGTTTGGTTCATTGAAATTTGTATCTTCTGTTATTTTTTTAATGATCATTGTTTATGCAAGTACTAGTGTTGCGAGAGAGTATGCGTTTGGAACAATTAAATTTTTATTAATTCGTCCAGTTAGCCGTTTCCAAATTCTAATGTCGAAATTAGTGATGGTACTGTTAGCAGCGCTTATCTTCTATATTTTTTCTGCTGTTTTAGGATATATCGTGGGTGGATTCTTTGAAGGTTTCGTGGCAGAAACGTATCGTACAGTAGACATTGTAGATGGTAAAATTGTTGAGGGTAGCTTAATTGTTGAGCTAGGAAGAATGATTGGTTTTGAAGTTATTGAATTGCTTCCTTATGTTGCGCTAGCTTTCTTCATTTCAATTCTTATGAAGTCGGTAGGGGCCTCTATCGGTGTTACAATGTTCTTGAACTTTGTTGTTAGTGGATTAACTTTTGGTTTACTGAGAGGATATGAGTGGTCTAAGTATATTCTATTTATGCATGGAGACCTGGGAAGTATTTATGCAGGGGCAACAGTTGTTAAAGGGATGACACTAGGCTTCTCTATTATAATACTTGTGCTATACGCTGTTGTTTTCTATGCTCTTTCTTTTGTAACGTTCCTAAAGCGTGATATATAAGAGTATACTCTGAAAAAAATACACATCTGACGCAAAAGAAATGTCGGATGTGTATTTTTTGTGTTCTCTTCTCATATACATGGAACAAGCGTATGTGAAAGGGAGGGGGCAAGTTGCTGACGATTTTATTTGAAGATCGAGATGAAGCAATGTTTGTGTATGAACGATTATTAATGAAGAAGATAACTTCTTTTCATTATATGAAGGTCAAATTAGACGAGAAGAAAGTGAACGTCTCGTGTAAGAAGCAAGCGAAAGCATGCTTGAAGAATATTATTGTTCCCACGCTAGTTGAGTTTATCGTTACGATGAAAGAAGCAAGATGGATGGCGTCCTTACTACAAAAGCAGTTCTATTACGAAGATATAGAGGAAATTGATTATATTGTTACAATTGGAAAAGATATTTTATATGGAAAGCGAAAAGATTTATCGGGTAGTGATTTTGTTTCTACAAGGAAAAAGAAAATTACGCATGCGTTAGAGGACTTTATGTCGTTCTCTATTTCGTTTTCAATAGAAGGGTTTTTTCAGTTTCGCTTAAGAACGTACATCCATCATTTATTGCTTGTGACGCAACGAGCGATTGATGAGTATCAATTAGAACAAGAATATCAAGTACTTATCGATGAATTGCGGACAAGGGTGAATGATGTAGAAGAAGGATTACCGATAGCCCATGTTGTATATGAGAATGGATTTACGTTGTATGACGATATGTACGAACGAATAGATTGTTCCATGTTAGATAGTATAGATGAAGAGAATGGGATGGATACAGAAGTATTGGCTCCGTTAATTTATTATGCGCCGCGCAAAATATATATGTATACGAAAACAATTGATATTCCACTTATTGTGACTGTATTGAACGTTTTTCAAGATAGGGTAACGATTTGTAATCTGCAAGATTTTTTGACAAACCGTATACAGGGATCGAAAAGTGGAGAAAATGAGGAAAAGTACACAAAGGAACTTGATTTTTAAAAATAGAATGCATATAATATTTTACATAATAGAACAAAGAAGTATTGATGAGGACACGAATTATTTTTTACGATTCACAGAGAGGGAAGACACTGGTTGAGAGCTTCCTAATACGAGAAAGTAATTTACCACCTCTGAACTTCAGTAGTGAACGGCCTAGCTTAGTAATTACTGACGGAACAAACCGTTATCGTATCTTGAGCAGTTAATGTGTATGATTATGTCATATTGGCTGAAACAAGGGTGGAACCACGACTTTAACACTCGTCCCTTTTTATGGGAGGAGTGTTTTTTATTGCACAAAAATAGAGGAGTGAATGAAATGGCTGAAGTAGTAAAAATGACATTCCCTGATGGGGCTGTAAAGGAATTTCCAAAAGGGGTCACAACAGAAGAAATCGCAGCATCAATTAGCCCAGGCTTAAAGAAGAAGGCGATTGCAGGTACATTAGATGGTAACCCAATCGATTTACGTACATCAATTGAAGTAGATGGAAGTATTGGCATCATTACAGAAGGAACAGGTGAGGCGCTAGACATTATGCGTCACAGTTCTGCTCATATTCTAGCGCAAGCAATTAAGCGTATCTACAAAGATGTGAAGTTCGGAATTGGTCCTGTTATTGAAAATGGTTTCTACTATGATATCGAAATGGAAGAGTCAATCAAGCCAGAAGACTTAGTAAAAATCGAAAAAGAAATGCAAAAAATTATCAACGAAAACTTAGAAATCACACGTGTAGAAGTAAGTCGTGAAGAAGCACAAGCTCGTTTCGAAGCAATCGATGATAACTTAAAGCTTGAATTATTAGATGCAATTCCTGCTGGTGAAGCAGTGTCGATTTACGAACAAGGTGAGTTCTTCGATTTATGTCGTGGTGTACACGTTCCTTCAACAGGGAAAGTGAAAGCATTCAAGTTATTAAGCATCGCTGGTGCTTACTGGCGTGGAAACTCTGATAATCAAATGCTACAACGTATTTACGGTACTGCATTCTTCAAGAAAGCAGAATTAGATGAGCATTTACGTTTATTAGAGGAAGCGAAAGAGCGTGATCATCGTAAATTAGGTAAAGAACTTGATTTATTCATGAACTCTCAAAAAGTAGGACAAGGTTTACCTCTATGGTTACCAAAGGGCGCAACAATTCGCCGTGTTATTGAGCGTTATATCGTGGACAAAGAAGTTCGTCTTGGATACGATCATGTATACACTCCAGTATTAGGAAGTGTTGAATTATACAAAACATCAGGCCACTGGGATCATTACCGTGATGGCATGTTCCCTCCGATGGAAATGGATAATGAAGATTTAGTTCTTCGTCCAATGAACTGCCCTCATCACATGATGGTATACAAAAACGACATTCACTCATACCGTGAATTACCAATCCGTATTGCGGAGTTAGGTACAATGCACCGTTATGAAATGTCAGGAGCATTAGCTGGGTTACAACGTGTACGTGGAATGACATTAAATGACGCACACATTTTTGTTCGTCCAGACCAAATTAAAGAAGAATTAAAGCGTGTAGTGAACTTAGTTCTTGAAGTATACAAAGACTTCAACTTCAATGACTATTCATTCCGTTTATCATACCGTGATCCACAAGACACAGAGAAGTACTATGATGACGATGCAATGTGGAACAAAGCACAAGTAATGATCAAAGAAGCGATGGATGAGCTAGGCTTAGATTACTACGAAGCAGAAGGTGAAGCGGCATTCTACGGTCCGAAGCTTGATGTTCAAGTGAAAACAGCGTTAGGTAAAGAAGAAACATTATCAACTGTACAGTTAGACTTCTTATTACCAGAGCGCTTTGATTTAACATATATCGGTGAAGATGGTAAGCACCATCGTCCAGTAGTTATTCACCGTGGCGTTGTATCAACAATGGAACGTTTCGTTGCCTTCTTAATCGAAGAGTACAAAGGTGCATTCCCGACTTGGTTAGCACCAGTTCAAGTACAAGTAATTCCAGTATCTCCGAACGTGCATTTAGACTACGCGAAGAAAGTACAAGAAGAATTACAAATGGCCGGACTTCGTGTTGAACTTGATCACCGTGAAGAGAAAATTGGTTATAAGATTCGCGAAGCACAAATGCAAAAAATTCCGTACATGCTTGTGGTAGGTGACAATGAAGTTGCTGAAACTGGCGTAAACGTACGTAAATACGGTGAGCAGAAGTCAGAGACTGTATCATTAGCATCATTTGTAGAAATGATTAAAGAAGAAGTAAGACGATAAGATAGAAAAAGGAGAAATGCGGCCGCATTTCTCCTTTTTATGCTTCTAGCAATGCTTTTGCTTGTTGTGGATAGTCTGTAATAATAACATCTACCCCGTAGTCAATCATTCGTTGTACATCTGCCATATTATTTACTGTGTACGGACGAACAATGAAGCCTGCTTGTTGAACTTCTTTAATCATTTCTTCTGTTAACCATTTGAAGTTTGGGTGGAATCCGTTCGCACGGTTTTGATGAATATTTTGGACGATTTCATTTTCTTTCTCTTCATATAACAATGCATGTTCTAATTCGGGTGCTAATGTGGATAATTTAGCAATTGATTGATGGTTAAAGGAAGATAGAATGATACGACTATGTAATTCGAATTCTTCTATTAAAGCGATTACTTTTTCTTCAAGTTCGTTGTAATGGATAACATCATTTTTTAGTTCAACATTTAGTAGTAACTTGTTTGTTGTTGCCCATTCGAATACTTCACGTAATGTCGGAATTGTTTCGCCTTTAAATACTGTGTTGAATTTTTCTCCGGCGTCAATTTGTTTTAATTCTTCTAATGTATAATCTTGGACAGCGCCTTTTCCGGTTGTTGTTCTATCTAATGTTTCGTCGTGAATAACGATGATTTCTCCGTCTTTTGATAATTGAACATCTAATTCAATACCATCTGCACCGACATTGACAGCTTCCTTAAATGCAATCATCGTATTTTCGGGATGTGTACTTTTCACCCCGCGATGGGCAAAAATAAGTGGTTTTTTCGCCATATGTATCTTTCCTCTCTGTAATGAGTTATTCTTTCTTTTTCAGTATGGGAGAAACGAGGTATAATGACAATCCATTTTGTTCATATTTTTGCCAAATAATGTTCATTTCCCTGTAACAATAGAAGAGTTTATTCGTTCCGGAAATATATTACAATTATATATGTGAAGCGTCACAATTATACGATAAGGTGAAGGTGATTCGATAATGAAAGCAGCTATAGTAAATGAATTCAAAGAGAAGCTAGAAGTGAAAGAAGTACCCAAACCATCTGTAGGAGTGAATGAAGTATTAGTACACATTCATGCATGCGGTGTTTGTCATACAGATTTACATGCGGCACACGGAGATTGGCCTGTAAAACCGAAATTACCACTTATTCCAGGACATGAAGGCGTAGGAACGGTAGAAGAGGTTGGAGAAGGTGTAACCCATCTGAAGATCGGTGATCGTGTTGGTGTTCCTTGGCTATACTCAGCATGCGGACATTGTGAATATTGTATTACTGGACGTGAAACCCTTTGTAAAGAACAACATAACGCAGGCTATTCAGTAGATGGTGGTTATGCAGAGTATTGTGTGGCTGCAGCGGATTATGTTGTGAAAGTACCAGAAAACCTTGACTTTGTAGAAGCAGCACCGCTATTTTGTGCAGGAGTAACAACATATAAAGCGTTGAAAGTGTCGGAGGCAAAAGCTGGTGAGTGGGTTGCAATCTTCGGTGTTGGTGGCTTAGGTCATTTGGCAGTGCAATATGCAAAAGCGATGGGAATGAATGTTGTAGCAGTCGATACATTTGATGAGAAGTTAGAGTTAGCAAAAGAGCTAGGAGCAGACTTAGTAGTCAATCCAATGAAGGAAGATGCAGCAGAGTTTATCCATCGTGAGATTGATGGTGTGCATGCATCAGTTTGTACGGCGGTATCAAAAGCGGCATTTGGACAAGCATATCGTGCTGTGCGACGTGGAGGAACGTGTGTAGCAGTTGGGCTACCACCAGAAATGATGGAAGTACCAATTTTCGATACCGTATTAAATGGAGTGAAGATCGCTGGTTCAATAGTGGGAACACGTAAAGACTTGCAGGAAACATTGCAATTTGCGGCAGAAGGAAAAGTGAAGACAATTATTGAAACACGTACATTAGACGAAATTAATGAGATTTTTGATGAAATGGAACAAGGGAAAATAAATGGTCGTATCGTTATTGATATGAAAAAATAAAAATGAAAAACGCTTCTTTTGATTAGAGAAAGAAGCGTTTTTTTTTGTATTATTTGAGAATAATTACAACTCTTTAGATTGTGCTGTTTGTGGAACATTAGGTGGAAGGAACCTTATTATAGAAAGGGTTTTCATCTGGTTACTGCTATTTTACGTGTTATAGCTTTTCGTGTATAATGAAAAATCTCGCTTTATGAGTGGGTTATAATCACTACGGAAACTTACAAAAATGTAAGGGTTCTGTAAGTTGATTCAATGTAGGGAATAGTGAGAAAAAGATATAATATGTAGAAAGCATAAGCTAAAGAGGTGAAGAAGATGGCACATGCAATAATGCTAGAAGAAGCCAACTTTGAACGTAAATATATTGCTAAAATAAAACGATGGAAAATATGGTCGATTGTTTTGTGTATTGCTATGTTACTCATGGCCGTTTCGATTAATAGCGCCATAGCTTTTCAAGACATAAGTCGCTTGCAATATTCGTTAAGTGCTACTATCGCAGGAGACGTAGCCAATATAGACAAAAAAATGATTCCTGTCCAACAAGAGGGGATAATAGTAGGTGCAACACCAGAACATGTCCGCCAAGCATTTATAGCAGTAGAAGATAAAAGGTTTTATGAACATGATGGGATTGATGTAAGAGCGATTGCTCGTGCGGCGGTTACGGATATAAAAGCAGGACGTATTGTAGAAGGTGGTAGTACAATTACACAACAATTGGCGAAGAATATCTTCCTAACGAATGATCGTACATGGTCCCGTAAGTGGAAGGAATATTTATACGCGAAGAAAATCGAACGAACATATTCAAAAGATCAAATCTTAAATATGTACATGAACAATATTTATTATGGGAATGGTTCGTATGGCATTAAGAGTGCTGCATATAACTACTTTGGTAAAGAAGTAGAACAGTTAACGATAGCAGAAGGGGCAATGTTAGCATCTGTTATTAAAGGTCCGACGTATTATGCTCCAACGAATAACTTAGAAAAGGCAATTGAACGTCGTAATTTGACGTTGCGTCTTATGCATGAGCAAGGTTATATAACGAATGAGGAGTATGAAGTAGCGATTACAGAGAAAGTCGTCTTAAAGTAATAGCGTGTTGGGAAATGTGAAGAGCGTCAGAAGAGATATATTTTGACGCTCTTTTTTTATGTTATAACGCATTAGTTTCCCCTAAATAATTGGATAACATACATTATTTGTTTTGTTTTCGAAAAAAAACATTGCATGTTCGAAGATAATTTGCTAGAATATTTTTTGTTGCTACTAAAACAAACGCTAGCTTGACACTAGTTGAGTCGTTGTGATATAGTTGCTTAAGAAAAAAATACTTGTTTGTATGCAAGAAGAAGCACCCGCTTCTCACCTGGTTGACACAATTGTAGTTAACAGGTTTACGATGATTACATTTAATGTGTGAAGTCATAAGTGTGGGTGCGTCATGTACTCACACTTTTTTGTTGAGTCGGTGACACTTCAGACATGGACAGTATTTTATAAAACCTTGGAGGTGGCTTACTATTAGCAAGGACATGATGGTAAACGAAGGTATTCGCGCTCGTGAAGTTCGTTTAATTAGCCAAAATGGTGATCAACTAGGAATCAAAACTCGTCAAGAAGCATTAGAGTTAGCAACTACTGCTAATCTTGATCTAGTAATGGTTGCTCCAACAGCAAAACCGCCAGTATGTCGTATTATGGACTACGGTAAATTCCGCTTTGAGCAACAAAAGAAAGACAAAGAAGCACGTAAAAATCAAAAAGTTATTAGCTTGAAAGAAGTTCGTTTAAGTCCTACTATTGATGAGCATGACTTTAATACGAAGCTTCGTAATGCTATTAAATTCCTTGAAAAAGGTGACAAAGTAAAAGCGTCGATTCGTTTCAAAGGTCGTGCGATTACTCATAAAGAGATTGGTCAACGTGTTCTTGATCGTTTCTCAGAAGCTTGTAAGGAAGTTAGTACTGTAGAATCTGCACCACGTATGGATGGACGCAGCATGTTCTTAGTATTAGCACCTAAAAATGATAAGTAGTTAATAGAGGAGGAAAACCCTATGCCAAAACAAAAAACTCATCGTGGCGCTGCAAAGCGTTTCAAAAAGACAGGATCTGGGAAGTTAAAACGTTCTCACGCTTATACTTCTCACTTATTCGCTAACAAGTCTACAAAAGCAAAACGTAAATTACGTAAAGCTGGCGTAGTTAGCGCTGGAGATTTCAAACGCATTCGTCAAATGTTAGACACAATGTAATTAAAACTGAACGTAGATAGATATTTAGGAGGTAAATAATATGCCAAGAGTAAAAGGCGGTACAGTGACTCGCGCACGTCGCAAAAAGGTATTAAAATTAGCTAAAGGTTATTTCGGTTCTAAACATACGATTTACAAAACTGCTAACGAGCAAGTTATGAAATCATTAATGTATGCTTACCGTGATCGTCGTCAAAAGAAACGTGATTTCCGTAAATTATGGATCACACGTATCAATGCGGCTGCACGTATGAACGGTCTTTCTTACAGCCGTTTAATGCACGGTTTAAAATTAGCTGGTATCGAAGTTAACCGTAAGATGTTAGCTGACTTAGCTATCGCTGATGAGAAAGCATTCGCACAATTAGCAGAAGCTGCTAAAGCTCAATTAAACAAATAATAATTGAACGTATTTAACCCTAGAATATTGCATTCTAGGGTTTTTATGTGCAAAAATGACCTTTCTTTGAGAATTTTCAGTGAAAATGGATAGAGGTAGTATGAAAATTGAAAAATATGCAGTATGATAAGAGTGTTAGTTTTATACATAGTGTTAGTAGGAGGGAATCATCATGGCAAAGTTAGATAACACGTTAGAAATGTTGAAAGAATTAACCGATGCTAAAGGTGTTGCGGGTTTTGAAGCAGAGCCACGCAAAGTGATGAAGAAATACATAGAACCATACGCAACAGAAATTGAGATGGACAACTTAGGTAGCCTTATCGCGAAAAAAGTCGGTGATGCGAATGGACCGAAAATTATGGTTGCTGGACATTTAGATGAAGTTGGTTTCATGGTAACTCAAATTGATGATAAAGGGTTCTTACGTTTTCAACCAATCGGTGGATGGTGGGGCCAAGTTATGCTTGCGCAGCGTGTGACAATCGTAACGAAAAAAGGTGACGTAACAGGTGTTATTGGTTCAAAACCGCCACACATCTTACCTCCGGAAGCGCGTAAGAAACCAGTGGAAATTAAAGATATGTTCATTGATATTGGTGCAACAAGCAAAGAAGAAGCGATGGGATTTGGTGTACTACCAGGTGATCAAATCGTTCCTTACTTTGAGTTCACAGTGATGAACAACGAGAAATTATTATTAGCAAAAGCATGGGATAACCGCATTGGTTGTGCTATTGCGATTGATGTATTAAAGCAATTAGAAGGTGTCAACCATCCGAACGTTGTATACGGAGTTGGTACAGTTCAAGAAGAAGTGGGATTACGTGGTGCAAAGACGTCTACGCACTTCATTCAACCTGATATTGGCTTTGCAGTAGATGTTGGTATTGCAGGTGATACACCAGGCGTAACAGAGAAAGAAGCGCAAGGTAAGTTAGGTGCAGGTCCACAAATCATTTTATATGATGCATCGATGGTATCACATAAAGGCCTTCGTGACTTTGTTGTAGGTGTAGCGGATGAGTTAAATATTCCTTACCAATACGATGCAATTGCAGGTGGTGGAACAGATTCAGGTGCAATTCATGTAACGATGAATGGTGTACCAGCTCTTGCGATTACGATTGCAACTCGTTACATTCACTCTCATTCATCAATGTTACACCGTGATGATTATGAGAACACAGTGAAGTTAATTGCAGAAGTAATTAAGCGATTAGATGCACAAGCAGTCCATACGATTACATTTGATTAATGATAAAGAAGAGCTTGCCAGCAGAAGTTGGTGAGCTTTTTTTATGAAGAAACACTATCCTTTTTAAAATTTGCTCCTTATTAAGTACAAACGAAAATCCCCCTAACTGTAGAGGATGTTAGGGGGATTTTCATCTTGAAAAAATACGTAAAGTTATATCGTTATTGCAGTCCTGATTTTAGTGCATGAAGCATTTCTTGGCGATCTTGTTCATTTGAATTATTCCAAATGATTTCAAATAGAACGCCAAGGCCCGGGAGCATCTTCTCTTGGCCGTTTTGGATTGCGTCTGTAATAGTAGCTTGTAATTCTCCTTCTGTATTCCCAGAGACATTTGCAATAACCGCACCACGAATGTTAAAGCTCATCGAAACACTCCTTTTCGCTATCGTTACTTCGTTATCATGTGTTAAAAAATATGTAATTATGTATTCATCTAAGAAAAACTTGTGTTATGTCGGTTCATTCACTAAGATAGAAGAGGATTAAATGATCTAGTTTTGACTATGATAATAGGTAGAAGAAGTGACGGAGAGAGGATATATACAGAATGAAACGAATTGATTCTATTCAAAATGGAAGTATAAAGACGTGGAAGAAATTACATACAAAGAAAGAACGTGACAAAGTAGGGAAGTTTCTTGTAGAAGGCTTCCACTTAGTAGAAGAAGCGCTAAAAGCAGAAGTAGTAGAAACGGTCTTAATTATAGAAGATATAACATTCCCTAGTGGATGGAAGATGGACAATGCGGATGTTGTAATCGTGACGAAGGACATTATGCAAGTATTAAGTGAAACAGAGACACCGCAAGGAATCATTGCTGTTTGCCAAAAGGGAGACGTAGCGGATATCGATTTACAAGGTGGAACATACTTATTACTTGATGCGGTCCAAGATCCAGGTAACATTGGTACGATGATTCGTACAGCAGACGCAGCAGGTGTACGTGCTGTTATTATTGGGAACGGATCGGTAGATGTCTACAACAGCAAAGCAATTCGTTCGACACAAGGATCTCTTTTCCATGTGCCTGTTATAAAAGGTGATTTAAAAGAGTGGATTACGAAGTTACAAGTGAACGGTGTGAAAGTATATGGTACATCCTTACATGAAGCGAAACCATATCAAGAAGTAGCAGTAGAGGGACCAGCTGCATTAATCGTTGGGAACGAAGGAAGCGGTGTACAAGAAGAAGTACTTGTGATGACAGATGAGAATTTATATATTCCGATTCATGGTCGTGCTGAATCATTAAACGTTGCGGTTGCGTGCGGAATTTTATTGTATTATGTACGCGGGTAGTTGCATCGATAACGAATAATGACTATAATAGTAAGGAAAATAATCATACGAAAAGCCATGAAAGAGAAGTAGTACTTTATCGACCGTCATGAAGGGAGAAAATGCCGTAGACTGGGAGCATTTTTATGATAGGGATAAAGGAATTCACCTCTGGAGCTGATACTAGGACCACAAGTGAGGAACTTGTGTAAAAGTATTCCGGTGAAGAGCCGTTATTAGGAATGAAGTGAGTAGAGTGGTCTTATCCATTTTACTAATTAGGGTGGTAACGCGAAATATAACCTCGTCCCTTTCTAGGGGGGCGAGGTTTTTTTATTTGGTTTATCTTCAAATTATGTGGTTGATTTTTGAAAATGAAGGATATTTCATGCACGAAACGGAGAGTGGCGACTCCTACGGAAAAAGTGAGGAAAGCGTCCACTCGGAGTACAGTGCGTCAACACAGATTTTGGTGAAAGACCTTGTATTTACCTATGAAACAAAAATTAGGAGGTTTGTACTATGCAAGATCGTTTAAAAGAACTTCAACAAGAAGCATTAGGGAAAATCGAAGTAGCAAATGAATTAAAGATGTTAAACGATATTCGTGTTGAATATTTAGGGAAGAAAGGCCCAATTACAGAAGTATTAAAAGGAATGGGTAAACTTTCGGCAGAAGAACGTCCACTTATCGGAGCAATCGCTAACGAAGTACGCGGAGCAATCCAAGAGAAGTTAGAAACGAAGATGGCAGACGTAGAGCGCGCTGCTATCGAGAAGAAATTAGAAGCAGAAGCGATTGATGTAACATTACCAGGTCGCCCAGTAGCAGTAGGGAATCATCACCCATTAACAGCTGTTGTGGAGAAGATTGAAGACTTCTTCTTAGGCTTAGGATTTGAAATCGTCGAAGGTCCAGAAGTAGAGAAAGATTACTACAACTTCGAAGCGTTGAATTTACCAAAAGGTCACCCAGCTCGTGACATGCAAGATACATTCTACATTACGGAAGATATGTTACTTCGTACACATACATCTTCTGTTCAAGCAAGAACGATGGAATTAGAAAAAGGTAAACCAATCAAAATTATTTGCCCTGGTAAAGTATACCGTCGTGATGATGACGATGCGACGCATTCACATCAATTCATGCAAACAGAAGGGTTAGTAATTGAAGAAATTACAGACGAAAATATCGGAATGAGTAACTTAAAAGGTATTCTTGATGCATTTGCGAAAGAGATGTTCGGTGAAGATCGTGAGATTCGCTTACGCCCAAGTTTCTTCCCGTTCACAGAGCCATCAGTAGAGATAGATACTTCATGTATGAAGTGTGGAGGGTGTGGCTGTAATATTTGTAAAGGTACAGGTTGGATTGAAATTTTAGGTGCTGGTATGGTACATCCGAACGTACTTGAAATGGCTGGTTATGATCCGAAGAAATACCGTGGTTATGCATTTGGTATCGGTCAAGAGCGTATCGCAATGTTAGCATACGGCGTAGATGATATTCGTCATTTCTATACAAATGATGTTCGTTTCTTACAACAATTTAAGCAGCTATAAGAGGAGGTAGAAGAAAATGTTTGTTTCATATCGTTGGTTACAAGAATATGTAGATTTACAAGGAAAAACAGCTGATGAGCTTGCGGAGTTAATTACGAAGAGCGGAATCGAAGTAGAAGCTGTTGAGAAGTTAGATAAAGGGATTACAGGTGTTGTAATCGGTCACGTATTAGAGCGTGAAAAACACCCAGAAGCAGATAAATTAAGCAAATGTTTAGTAGATATTGGTGCGGAAGAGCCTGTACAAATCATCTGCGGTGCACCAAACGTAGCACAAGGTCAAAAAGTACCAGTAGCAACAGTTGGAGCGGTGTTACCAGGTAACTTCAAAATTAAGAAAGCGAAACTTCGCGGTGAAGTATCAATGGGTATGATTTGTGCCCTGGAAGAAATCGGTGTAGAAAGCAAGTTAGTAGCGAAAGAATACCAAGAAGGCATCTTCGTCTTCCCAAGCGATGCAGAAGTTGGGCAGAACGCATTAGAATATTTACAACTTCATGATAGTGTTCTTGAGTTATCATTAACACCAAACCGTGCAGATTGCTTAAATATGTTAGGTGTTGCATACGAAGTAGCAGCTATTTTACGTACAGATGTGAAATTACCAGAAGTAGCGCCAGTTGTTTCAGCAGAGAAAACAAGCAGCTATATTAACGTATCAGTAGAAGCAAAAGAAGAGAATCCGTTATACATTGCAAAAATGGTAAAAGGCATTAAAGTAGCAGAATCACCATTATGGATGCAAGCGCGCTTAATGGCAGCTGGTGTTCGTCCAATTAATAACATCGTTGATATTACGAACTATGTGTTAATGGAGTACGGTCAACCACTTCATGCATTCGACTACAACAAATTAGATTCAAAAGAAATCGTTGTTCGTATGGCGAATGAAGGCGAGAAAATCGTTACGTTAGACGATACAGAACGTGAATTAAAAGCATCTCACCTTGTGATTACAAATGGTAAAGAAGCAATTGCGGTTGCTGGTGTGATGGGTGGAGCAAATACAGAAGTAGACGGAAATACAGTAGATGTATTAGTAGAAGCAGCTGTATTTAACAACTTATTAGTACGTGCAACGAGCAAAGACGTTGGATTACGTAGTGAGTCTAGCGTTCGCTTCGAAAAAGGAATCGATCCACAACGTACGAAAGCAGCAATCGAACGTGCAGCAGCATTAATGCAAGAGCTTGCTGGCGGTGAAGTGTTAGAAGGCGTTGTCGAAGTGAATAACTTAACGATTACAGAGCCAACTGTTGAAGTAACTGTAACAGAAATTAACGATGTGTTAGGTATGACGATTGACCAAGAAACAATTGCGTCTATCTTCGGTCGTTTAGGATTTGCTTATCGCGAAGATAACGGTACGTTCTTCGTAACAATCCCAACACGTCGTCCGGATATTACAATTCCAGAAGACTTAGTAGAAGAAGTAGGACGTATTTACGGATATGATGATATTCCAGTACGTTATATTAACAAGAAGCCTAGCCAAGGTACATTAACACCGTACCAAGCGAAACGCCGTAAAGTACGTCGTTATTTAGAAGGTGCTGGTTTATTCGAAGCTGTAACATATTCATTAACAAGCCCAGACAAAGCAACTCGCTTTACACAATTAGAAGATGTGAAACCAGTTCGCTTGGCACTTCCAATGAGTGAAGATCGCAGTGAGCTTCGTTTAAGTTTAATCCCGCACTTATTAGATAGCGTAAGCTACAACGTAGCACGTAAAAATGATAGTGTATCATTATACGAAATTGCATCTATTTTCGTACCAACACAAGAGGGCGAGCTTCCAACAGAAGTGCCACATCTTGCAAGTGTAATGACAGGTTTAACGTTACATCACCCGTGGCAAGGTGAGAAGAAAGCAGTAGATTTCTTCGTGTTAAAAGGTATTGTAGAAGGCTTAGTAGATTTATTAGGCTTAACGAGCCGTGTAACATTCGTAAAAGGAAAAATGGATGATATGCATCCAGGCCGTACAGCGAACGTTTTATTAGACGGTAACGTTATTGGTTTCATCGGCCAATTACACCCAGAAACACAAAAGTCTTGGGGCTTAAAAGAAACATACGTATTCGAACTTTCATTAGCAGCATTATTACATGCTGATGTACAAGAAGTTTCATATACACAAATTCCTCGCTTCCCATCAATGACTCGTGATATGGCGGTAGTTGTTGATACAGCGGTTGAAGCTGGTGCGATTCTTGCAACAATCACTGAAACAGGTGGAAAGTTACTGAAAGACGTATCATTATTTGATGTGTACGTAGGTGACAACGTAGAAGAAGGTAAGAAGTCACTAGCATTCTCATTACGCTACTTCGATCCAGAACGTACGTTAACAGACGAAGAAGTAACGAAAGTACACGACAAAGTGTTAGCAAAAGTAGAAGAAGTATTCGCTGCGACGCTACGTGCGTAATTAGATAGAGAAGATAGCCACTAGGTAGAACTTAGCGGCTATCTTTATATAGAAAAGAAGAAGAGTGACTACTCTTCTTCTTTTCTATATTGCTTTATTTGGTTTAAGATGTCTTTGTTATTTTGCATCAGCAAGGATAGTTTCTCATTCATGACATAGACGAGCAATGTTAAGAAAATCACGAAGACAAATAAGAACACGATGAGCAGGTTGATCATTGTATGTATCCGCCACCTCTCATAAAATGTCGTATTCTAATTTATGTGTTTCTCCTTTGTCCATATTCGTCTATTTCTTACTGAGTGTAAGAGCCTTATCTGTATTTGCAAAGTGATATTTTGTGAAGTGTTGAAGAGCTTCGACACCGTTTTTGCGGATGAGTTTCGCTGCGGCTTGATCAACTTGTTTTCCTGCTCCTTTTGGTAAAGGGAATCCAGCTTGTTTGCTTAGCTCATCAAATTGACGAACGAATGCATAACGAGCAATGATAGAAGCGGCAGCAACCGCCAAGTGAACGCCTTCTGCTTTCGTGGAGAAGCATACACGCTCTCGGATGACAGTTGGACGACCTTTTAAATAATTGAAATAAACGCCCGGTTGGCAAAATTGATCGATTAAGATTGCATCTGGTTTTTCAGGCTGCATTTTTTGAAGGAGATGTGAGATTGCTTGATTATGAAGCAATGCTTTCATTTTTCCTTGATTTGTTCCTTTTTGTTGTAATTCATTATATTTGACGTTATGTAACGTTAACAAACTATACGGTACCACTTGGATGATTTGTTTTGCAATCTCGCAAATTTGTTCGTCTTTTAAATCTTTTGAGTCTTTGACTCCTAATTCTTTTAAGAGGGCAAATTTACTTGGTGGGACGTACGCTGCAGCAACAACCATTGGTCCGAAATAATCACCAGTTCCAACTTCATCTGATCCAATGACTGCCAAGGATGAAATGTTAGGTGGGAGATTACCTGTATCTTTTTGTTTCGTTTCTTTTTTTTGTACGGATGTAGCGTTATTCTTCCATTTAGCTACTTCTCGATCAAACGAACTACCTTGGAACATCACTTTTCCGGACTTGTAAGCAGTAATTGTACATCCTGGTTCTTTAGCTAGAAAGACACCGCCTTGTGGTACAGTTGGTTGAATAGTACGTTGATAATGTTGTTTCATTTCTTCTATTATAGAAGGAGTAACGATAATTACTTCCATTTACTTTATAACCTCCTTAGACGAGCTAGATGTGATTTATCCAGTATAATTGTTTTTAGAAGAAAATGACAATACTTTTCAGAAAAAGACGTCAATTATCTTTTCAATCAATAAATATTCATGGTAAGATTAAAATTAGGGATTCTTTACGACAGATTGGGGGCAAAAAGTTTGTCACAACAAAATAAAAAAAAGCAAACAGTAACTATTTATGGACAGCAATATACAGTAGTTGGCGATGAAAGTGCTCACCATATTCGCATGGTTGCCGCAATGGTAGATGAGAAAATGAGAGAGATTGGTGCGAAGAATCCTAGTCTTGATACAGTAAGATTAGCAGTATTAACGGCCGTAAATGTTGTCCATGAGTCATTGAAAATGAAAGAAGAACTAGAAGAATTACGAAGTAAACTAGATCATAACTAAGAGGTTGATACATACATGTTGGATTTTATTATTTTAGCACTATTATTCGTAGGGTTTTTACGTGGAATCAAGCGTGGCTTTGTTATGCAGACAATACGTCTTCTTAGCTCTATTGCAGCATTTATTGTTGCGTACATCTATGCAGGTGATTTAGGCGCTAAGTTGCACTTATGGATTCCATTTCCTGCGATAGGTGACCAAAGTTTCTTAACAGAATTTTTGCGTGATGTGTCTGTAGAGACAGCTTATTATTATGTCATTGCGTTTTTTATTATTTTTATAGGAACAAAAATTGTACTATTTATCGTCGGTTCGATGTTGGATTTCGTTGCAAGTATTCCAGTGTTAAAGCAAATTAATTCGATTGCTGGTGGAGCATTAGGATTAGTAGAGACGTATTTACTTCTGTTCGTGCTTCTTATAATTGGTTCTAAGCTTCCAATAGAGAGTATTCAACATTCTATGCAAAATTCGTATTTATCGGAAATAATTGTAGAACAGACGCCTATCCTTTCAAAAAGTATCAAAAACTTATGGGCATAACGCATAGAAAAAACTTCTCTTTCATTGCAAGAGGAGTTTTTTTTTGAGTATGATAAAGATAGTATGAAAAAAGAGAGGACAAATCGATGATTAACAAAAAAGAAATAATTAAATTGTTAGAGACAATTGCGTTATATATGGAATTAAAGGGAGAGAATACGTTCAAAATCTCTGCTTTTCGTAAAGCGGCAAATGCGCTTGAGGTAGATGAAAGAAGTTTGTCGGAAATGGAAGATATTACAGCGCTTAGTGGTATTGGAAAAGGTACAGCAGCTGTTATTACAGAATATATGGAGACAGGAACATCTTCTGTGTTAGAAGCGTTACAAGCAGAGATTCCAAGTACATTACTCCCACTTCTCAAGCTACCTGGACTGGGTGGCAAGAAAGTAGCAAAGTTATACAAAGAGCTTGGTATCGAAGATATACATATGTTAAAAGACGCGTGTGTGAACCATCATATTCAAGCGCTGGCTGGTTTCGGTAAGAAGACGGAAGAGAAAATTTTAGAAGCAATTGAACAGTTTGGTTCTCGTCCAGAGCGTTTACCACTTGCAACTGTTTTACCAATTGCAGAAGCAATTGAAGCAGCACTTGCAACATTTACAGAAGTTTCCCGTTTTTCACGTGCAGGTAGCCTACGCCGTGGAAGAGAAACGGTGAAAGATTTAGATTATATTATTGCAACGGAAAATCCAGCAGCTGTTCGTGAGCAGCTTTTACAATTGGCAAAAGTGAAAGAAGTAATCGCAAGTGGCGATACGAAAGTGTCTGTTGTTCTTGCATATGAATATGATTTATCGGTAGATTTCCGCCTAATTGAACCGAAAGCATTTGTCACAACACTCCATCACTTTACAGGTTCGAAAGATCATAACGTTCGTATGCGTCAATTAGCAAAAGACCGCAACGAGAAAATTAGTGAATACGGTGTCGAGAATTTAGAAACGGGAGAAGTGTTGACGTTTGACTCGGAGGAAGCATTTTTTGCACACTTTGGTCTACCATTTATTCCGCCAGAATTACGCGAAGATGGAAAAGAAGTAGAGTTATTTACAGAGTCAACACCGCTTATTTGTCTAGAAGATATAAAAGGCGATATCCATATGCACTCTACTTGGAGTGATGGTGGATACTCCATCGAAGAAATGGCGGAAGCATGTCGTGCACGAGGTTATCGATACATGGCAATTACAGATCACTCGCAATACTTAAAAGTAGCAAATGGACTGACGAAAGAGCGTTTATTGAAGCAAGGAGAAGAAGTAAAGCGCCTAAATGAAAAGTATGATGATTTCATGATTTTACGTGGCATCGAGATGGACATTTTACCAGATGCAACGCTTGATTTTGATGATGATGTGTTAGAAGGACTAGACTTCGTTATTGGGTCTGTCCATTCTAGCTTCTCACAAGATCGTGAAACAATTATGAAGCGATTAAAAGCAGCGGTGGAGAATGCACATGTTGATATGATTGCCCATCCAACGGGTAGACTAATTGGTCGCCGTGAAGGATATGATGTAGACGTAGATATGCTTATTCAACTAGCGAAAGAAACAGGCACAATTTTAGAATTAAATGCAAATCCAAATCGACTAGATTTAAATGTTGAACATTTAAAGAAAGCACAAGCAAATGGCGTGAAGATTGCCATTAATACAGATGCACATAATTTAGATATGTTAGAAGATATGAAGGTCGGGGTATCAACAGCACGTAAAGCGTGGCTTCAGTGTGATACGGTCGTGAATACATGGGATATAGAGACGCTACTTACTTATTTACAGCGTAAGTAGTCTGTTAGGAGGGATTCAGTGTGCAAGAGCGTACACTTAGAGTATTAGAATATGGAAAGATAAAGGAACAACTTAGCAAGCATGTTGCTTCTTCACTTGGACGAGAGAAAGTCGAGAACTTAGTACCGTCTATTGATTTTGAGGAAGTATGTCACTTGCAAGATACGACAGATGAAGCAGTAACGATATTGCGATTAAAAGGAAATGTACCATTAGGTGGATTAGTAGATATTCGTCCATTTGTAAAGCGTGCTGAAATTGGAAGTATGTTGAGTCCAAGTGAGTTATTAGATGTAGCAGGAACAATTTACGCTGGACGAAACATGCAACACTTCGTTCAATCGTTAGTAGACGATGATCATGAAGTACCAATTCTTCTTGAGCTTACTGAGAGACTATTAGATGTATATAGCTTAGAAAAAAACATTAAGCGTGCAATAGACGATAATGGGCATGTTATGGATGATGCAAGTGATACGTTACGTAGTTTACGTCATCAAGTACGTACATCAGAAGCACGTATCCGTGAGAAATTAGAGAGTATGATTCGTTCATCATCTGCTTCGAAAATGCTTTCAGATACGTTAATTACAATCCGTAACGATCGTTATGTTATTCCAGTGAAACAAGAATATCGTGGTGCGTACGGTGGAATCGTACATGACCAATCGGCGTCTGGTCAAACGTTATTCATTGAGCCACAGTCCGTTGTTGATTTAAATAATACACTGCAAGCGGCACGTATGAAAGAGAAGCAAGAGGTAGAACGTATTTTAACGGCGTTATCAAATGAAGTTGGGCAAGTAGCTGGCGAATTGTTACATAACGTTGCCATTTTAGCGGAGATCGATTTTATTTTTGCGAAAGCTGCATATAGCCATCGTATTAAAGCAAGTAAGCCGAAGATGAATAATGATAAGTACATGCGCCTTGTGAAAGCACGTCATCCACTTATTCCGCGTGATGTTGTTGTTGCGAATGATATTGAATTAGGACAAGACTTCACAACAATTGTTATTACGGGACCGAATACAGGTGGTAAGACCGTAACATTAAAAACAGTTGGACTATGTGTATTAATGGCTCAGTCTGGCTTACAATTACCTGCATTAGACGGTTCGGAAATTTGTATGTTCGACCATGTCTTTGCAGATATTGGAGATGAGCAGTCGATTGAGCAAAGCTTAAGTACATTCTCATCCCATATGGTTAATATTGTTGATATTTTAGATAAAGTAGATTACAATTCACTCGTTCTTTTTGACGAGCTAGGAGCGGGAACAGACCCACAAGAAGGCGCAGCACTTGCGATTTCTATTTTAGATGAAGTGCATAATCGCGGCGCACGTGTTGTGGCGACAACCCACTATCCAGAATTAAAAGCATATAGTTATAACCGTGAAAAAGTAATTAATGCAAGCGTTGAGTTTGATGTGAATAGTTTAAGCCCGACCTATAAATTATTGATTGGTGTACCGGGAAGAAGTAATGCATTTGAAATTTCGAAGCGATTAGGATTAGCAGATCGTGTGATTAGCTATGCGAAAGAACATGTGAGCGCAGAGAGCAATAAAGTTGAGAATATGATTGCGTCGCTCGAAGAAAGCCAAAAACAAGCAGAAGTAGAATGGAAAGAGGCGGAAGCGTTCCGTAACGATTCAGAGAAGCTTCATAAAGAATTACAACGTCAGATTATTGAATTCAATGAAGAGCGCGATAAAATGTACCAAAAAGCAGAAGAATTCGCGAAGGAGAAAGTAGAAGAAGCGAAGAAAGAAGCAGAAGGTATTATGAAAGAGTTACGTGCTCTGCAAAAAGCACAACTCGTAAACGTGAAAGAGCATGAGTTAATTGAGATGAAAGCACGTCTTGAAGGTGCTGCTCCTACACTTGTGAAGAAAGAGAAGCAACAAGTTGTAGAGAAGCCAAAACAAAATTTACAAGCAGGCGATGAAGTAAAAGTAATTAGCTTTAACCAAAAAGGGCAGCTATTGGAACAAGTAAGTGCTGATGAGTGGCAAGTACAATTAGGTATTATCAAGATGAAAGTAAAAGAGAGTGATATTCAGTACATTTCTCGTCCGAAACAGGTTGAGAAGAAGTCGTTGGCGACAATTCGTGGTAAAGATTATCATGTGAACTTAGAGCTAGATTTACGTGGTGAACGTTATGAAGATGCACTTATCCGTGTGGAGAAATATATTGATGATGCGCTGTTAGCAAGTTACCCACGCGTATCGATTATCCATGGTAAAGGAACGGGGGCACTTCGACAAGGTGTCCAAGAGTATTTGAAGAAACATCGTGCAGTGAAGAATTTCCGTTATGGTGATATGGGTGAAGGTGGCTTAGGTGTAACGGTTGTTGAATTAAAATAACGAAGTGTTCATGTATGGAGAGAAGAATGAACAGATAAGGGGAATACAACATGTTTATGGACAAACTAGCAAAAGTGCTCTTTGGGTTTTGTGGGGTATTTGTGCTTGTAGGAATTGTGTATTTACTGTTTTTAAGTTAAAGAGAAAGGCAAAAGTCGATGCGACTTTTGCCTTTTTTTATTAGCGAGATAGACTCTCTTCTTTCGTTGGTCCATAAATGCTTGGAACTTTCAATCCTGCTTGGCGCATAAGAACGCTCATTTGCCCGCGGTGGTGGTTTTGGTGACTGAGAGTAGTCATTAAGAAAAGTGCGTTCGTCATTGTATAGCCAGAAAACTCACTAATTATTGTTAAATCTTCATCCGTCCATTGTTTTTCAGCTGCTGTAAGTAACGCTGCACTCATTGCGCGGTATTCATCAGCAATTGCTTTTGCAGACGATGGCGGAGTACTCTTCATCTCCCAGTCTATTTTCAATCCAGTCGCTGATAGAATGAACGGAGCAGCGACAACAATATGCCAAGCAAGTTGACCTAAATTCCAGTGATCAGCAGTAATTTCTTGTGATAATGACTCATCTGTTAGTGTATCTAATACTTTCTCCGTAACGCTAGCTTCGTATTTCCATGTTTTCATAAAGCCTTCTACTGTTTGAAACATAACAAATCCCCCCTTGTATTCTGCCCACGATTAAGTATATTCGTACAAATCTATCTTAATCCTGCTATTGTATTTTTAAAATTTGTAAAACACCTTGAGAAAAACTTATAAATATTTAATTGACTTTATAAATATACATAACTTATAATCAATATTAAAATTCGGAAAATTCAGGAGGATGAGAATGAACGTTGCTATAATAGGACCTACGGGATATGTTGGGATAGAACTTTTACGTCTACTGTATAAACATCCTCATGTGAATATACATTCTATTCATAGTTCTTCGAAGGTGGATACTCCTTTACATGAGTACTTTCCGCATGTACATGGAATGCTGTCGCTTCAATTAGAAGAAATTGATGTGGAGAAAATAGCGAAGGCTTGTGATGTTGTTTTCTTTGCCACACCATCTGGTATTGCAAAAGAGTTAGCACTTCCCTTTATTGACAAAGGGATTCGGATAATCGATTTATCTGGTGATTTTCGGTTACAAGAAGAAGGTATGTATGAACAGTGGTATAAGAATCAACCTGCACCTATGTCATATGTACAACAAGCGGTATATGGTTTATCTGAATGGAATAAGGAAAATATCCGAGACGCAAATGTATTATCAAATCCAGGATGTTATGCAACCGCAGCATTACTTGGATTAGCACCGTTGCTTGTGCATGGCGTTATTGAAGAGGATTCAATAGTCATAGATGCAAAGTCAGGTGTATCAGGAGCAGGAAAGTCTCCGACGATGATGACTCATTTTCCTGAAACAAATGAAAACATCAAGATTTACCGAATGAATGAACATCAGCACATTCCGGAGATTGAACAGCAATTAGCAAAGTGGAATAAAAATGTGGCACCTATTACATTTAGTACGCACTTGTTGCCGGTTACGAGAGGGATTATGGCAACGATGTATGGAAAAGTGAAAAAAGAAGAGAGTATAGAACGATTAATTAATTTATACAAAGAATGCTATCAAGATTGTTCGTTTGTGCGTATTCAAGAGAAGGGAATCTATCCATCTATTAAACAAGTATATGGTTCTAATTGTTGTGATATTGGGATTGCGTACGATGAACGAACAAGTAGAGTGACGATTGTATCGGTTATCGATAATGTGATGAAAGGTGCTGCTGGGCAAGCGGTTCAAAACTTTAACATTATGTATGGATTAGATGAACGAACAGGATTAGACTTTTTACCGATTTTTCCATAATGACAAAGGGGATGAAAGAGAAATGTATACGTCAAAAGAAGAAATGTATGTACATGTTGAACAAGGTTCTATCGTGACGCCAAAGGGCTTCTCCGCAATTGGTGTGCATGCAGGGCTACGTAAGATGAAAAAAGATTTAGGGGTGATTTATTGTGATGTGCCAGCGAGTTGTGCTGCAGTATATACACAAAACACGTTTCAAGCAGCACCAATTATTGTAACGAAAGATAGTATTGCGAAAGAGCAAACACTTCAAGCAATTGTGGTAAATAGTGCGTGTGCGAATGCATGCACAGGAGAGCAAGGAGAGAGAGACGCATACACAATGCGGGCATTGACGGCACAGTTACTTTCTGTGGCAGATCATCATGTTGCAGTAGCATCAACAGGTGTTATTGGTGAATATTTACCAATGGATAAAATTACAGAGGGAATTAAATTAGCAACGCCGAGTAAAGACGAACAAGAAGCAGAAGGATTTTATGAAGCTATTTTGACGACAGATATTGAAGTGAAGAAAGCATGTTATGAAACGACGATTAATGGGAAAGTCGTGACAATTGCGGGAGCAGCGAAAGGATCTGGGATGATTCATCCGAATATGGCGACGATGTTAGCATTTGTGACCACGGATGCAAATATTGAGAGTGATGCACTGCAACGAGCGTTAAGTCTTGTGACGAACAAAACATTTAACCAGATTACAGTAGACGGGGAAACATCAACAAATGATATGGTTGTCGTAATGGCTAGTAAGTTAGTAGAACATGAAGTATTAACAGAGACACATCCAGATTGGAGTCATTTCTTTTTAACATTACAACAAGTATGTGAAGATTTGGCGAAACAAATTGCAAAGGATGGAGAGGGTGCGACAAAATTAATAGAGGTGCATGTGACGGGTGCAGTAAGTGAAAATGACGCGAAAATGATTGCGAAGAAAATCGTTGCTTCTAATTTAGTGAAGACAGCTGTTCACGGTGAAGATGGAAACTGGGGACGAATTATTTGTGCAATTGGTCATAGTGATGCATGTGTGAATCCAACGAATATTAGTATCGCGCTGGGTGATGTACCGATTTTAAAGAATAGCATGAAGGTACTATATAGTGAAGAAGACGTAATGAAACACCTTCAGCAATCCACCGTCTTCATTCATGTTGATGTTGGAATTGGAGAAAGTAAAGGTACGGCTTGGGGCTGTGATTTGAGCTATGAATATGTGAAAATTAATGCTTGTTATCGCACGTGAGGGGGAAATGGTGTTGAAGGATATCGTTGTCATTAAGCTAGGTGGAAATGCTCTTCAAAGTTTGACAGATATTTTTTATACAAAATTACGAGAGTTACAGAATCAGTATGGAATTATTATTGTCCATGGTGGTGGTCCGCAATTAGATGAGATGTTAGGTCGTTTGCACATAAAAACAAGCAAACAAGATGGCATACGCATTACACCAAAAGAAACGATGGAAGTAGTTTCAATGGTGCTGGCTGGAAGTATTAATAAAGAAGTAGTCTGTCAGTTGCAGAAAGAAGGGATAAAAGCAGTAGGGTTAAGTGGATGCGACGGGGAACTTCTTTGTGTGACACCGTTAAATAAAGAACAATTTGGCTATGTGGGAGAGTTGCAGAGTGTGAATGTACCTTTGCTTGAGAGTCTACTTCAACAAGGAATGATACCAGTCATTGCCCCGATTGGTGTTGATAGGTCATATGATCGATTTAATATTAACGCTGATAGCGCGGCGGCAGGAATTGCTTCTTTTTTACAAGCAAAACAACTTTTTTTCTTTACAGATGTGCCTGGCATTATGGAGAAGGATACTTTGCTCACATCGATTGATAAAGGGTATATCCATACACTTATGGGCAATGGAACACTTGCAGGTGGGATGATTCCAAAAGTAGAAGCAGCATTAAAGGCAATCGATCATCATGTGCAAGAAGTATGCATTATATCTTGTCTTGCGAAGTATCAAAAAGGAATTGGAACGACAATTACAAAAGGGGTGAACGTACAATGAGTCATTTGTTTCCTGTATACAATCGCTGGGAGATTGAAGTGAATGAAGCGAAAGGTACACACGTATGGGACGTGAACGGAAAGAAGTATGTAGATTTTACGTCTGGTATTGCAGTATGTAACTTAGGACATTGTCATGATGGAGTGAAAGAGGCATTACATGAGCAAATTGAAAAAGTATGGCACGTATCAAATCTATTTGAGAATACATTGCAAGAACAAGTAGCAACGTTGTTAACGGAGCAGTGTGATGGGAATGCGGTGTTTTTCTGTAATAGCGGTGCAGAGGCGAATGAAGCAGCAATTAAGCTAGCGAGAAAGCATACAGGTAAAGAGAAAATCATTACGTTCAAGCAGTCGTTTCATGGACGTACATTTGCTACGATGAGTGCAACTGGACAATCGAAAATCCATGATGGATTCGGTGCGCTACTCCCGACATTTTCCTATGTTCCGTATAACGATATACTTGCATTAGAAAATGAGATGGATGATACGGTAGCGGCAATCATGGTGGAAGTTGT
This sequence comes from Priestia taiwanensis, assembly GCF_014638355.1. GTDB lineage: Bacteria > Bacillota > Bacilli > Bacillales > Bacillaceae_G > Priestia_D > Priestia_D taiwanensis. The sequence continues at coordinate 324,413 of NZ_BMFK01000002.1, read as the reverse complement.
ACAAGGAGAAGGGGGGGTTATTCCTGCAACGGAGAAGTTTTTGAAAAAGATTGAGTGCTTATGTAAGAAGCATGGTTCATTGTTCATTGTCGATGAAGTACAGACAGGAATTGGGCGAACGGGTACATTTTTTGCACATGAACAATATAATGTTTCTCCACATATCATTACGGTTGCAAAAGGATTAGGAAACGGATTTCCTGTTGGAGCAATGATTGGGAAAGAGGAACTTATTCCTACTTTCCAAGCGGGAACGCATGGCTCGACATTTGGTGGGAATATGTTAGCGATGGCTGTTGTGAAGGAAGTTATTACAACAATCGGAAATAAGCTATTTCTAGCGGATGTACAAGAAAAAGGAGCACACTTCTATTCTTTGTTGAAAGAAGCGTTACATGATTGCCAAGGTGTTACGGAAGTTCGGGGATTAGGATTAATGCTAGGCGTGGAGTGTACAGAAGAAGTGGCTCCGTATATTATGCGATTGCAGCAAAAAGGATTATTAGTATTATCAGCAGGACCGAATGTTATTCGACTATTGCCACCGTTAACGGTGACAAAGAGAGAACTAGAAGAAGCTGTTGCGATAATGAAAGAAGCAATGCATGTTGCGCTGAAAAATTAGTCATTTCATGTGCTTATAAATGTATAAAAATTCAAAAATATAAATAAAAATTCCGAAAAGGGGAAGAACATGAAGATTAAACAAAAAGCGGTGTATGCAAAGGATTTATTAACACTTCATGAATTGACGAGTGAACAGATGTATGAGCTATTTCATATGGCGATGGATATGAAACAGTACGGTACAAAAAATGTGTTACAAGGAAAAATATTAGGGATGATTTTTGATAAAGCATCAACTAGAACGCGTGTGTCATTTGAAGCAGGAATGATTCAATTAGGGGGAAGTGCATTATATTTGAATGGAAGTGATTTGCAACTAGGACGTGGGGAGCCAATTGAAGATACAGCAAAAGTGTTGTCATCATACGTGGATGCAATTATGATTCGCACATTTTCTCATGAGAAAGTAGAATTACTTGCAAAGTATGCCTCAATCCCTGTTATTAACGGATTAACAGATGATCACCATCCTTGCCAAGCATTAGCAGATATGATGACAATTTATGAAATAATGGATACATTTAATGGAGTAAAGCTTACATATATTGGGGACGGGAATAATGTATGCCATTCGTTATTATTAGCTGCGGCAAAAGTAGGTTTACATGTGGTATGTGCGACACCGTTAGGTCATGAACCAAGCGAACAAATAGTGGAAGAAGCAAAGGGCATTGCAGTGCAAACAGGTGCGGTCATTGAGATAACAAACGACCCTATTGAAGCGGTACACGGAGCGCATTTCATTTATAGTGATGTGTGGGCAAGTATGGGGCAAGAGAAAGAACAAGAAGCGAGAAAAGAGGTTTTTCAAGGATATCAAGTGAATGATGCTTTAGTAGCACATGCACATCCGAATTATTATTTTATGCATTGTTTACCTGCACATCGTGAGGAAGAGGTGACCACTTCCATTATCGATGGTGAACATTCAATTGTGTTTATGCAAGCAGAGAACCGTTTGCATATCCAAAAAGCATTGTTAAAAGCATTGTTAACAGAACAAGAGTAGAGGATGTACCTTCTCTACTCTTGTTTTTTATAGTTATAGCGACACGGTATAGATGGAGTTTGTTCCTTCTTTTGGTTTATCGGCGAATGATAGCGCTACGCGGAATGCTTTTAACATGTTTTTTATATCGCGTTGATGTAACTCACCGATTGTAGCAATTTGAATCCAATTGCTCTCTAGTAAGTAAGGGTTATGATAATGTACGATATATCCTTGTAATGTCATATAGTCGCCAATTTCCTTTGAGGAATAACGCTCATCTAGAACGAGTGTCATAATAACTGGTGATGCGTGTTTTTTCGATGCTAAGATGTGTACACCCATATTTTCTAACTCTGTTCGTATGATGTCGTAACGTTCTTGAATGCATGTGAATATATCAGGTGTTTCATATTTTCGAAGAGCGGCTGTTAGTGCTTCTACTAGTACAGAAGAATGTGTATACGGCACACTCTCATACGATTCATACATGCCGACATCTAAATAACGTGGAATCGTTTTATTTGGCAAGATAGTATGGTTGTAGAATACAAAAGCTAAGCCTGTGTAGGACCCAATTGCTTTCCCACTTACGCCGGTTGCTAAATATACATCTTTTAGATTAAGTGGAATGGCTCCTAACGTACTAATGCAATCGGCACAGAGGTGAATACTTTGTTCTTTACATAAGGCTGTTAATGTTTCTAAATCATTTAAGATACCGGTAGATGTTTCGCAATGAACAAACCAAAGCCATGAATAGGAATGCTCGTGCACTGCTTGTTTAATAGATTCATAACAATATGGCTCACCGAATGGTGCTTCTATTACGTCGAATTGTAAGCCAGCACGGGTAGCGTGTTCTTGAAGACGTTTGCCAAACTCACCATTTGAGAGAATCATTCCTCTTCCAGAAAGAAGCGTTAGTTGCATTGCAACTGCGTCATTTGCTAATGTCCCACTACCTTGCATAATTTGGACATGTGTTGTATGAGTCATCGAAGCTAATGTTTGTTTTACCTTTTGTACTTTATGCATAAACGTTGTCGAACGATGTGAAATAGGTGTTGTATGAAGAGCGGCTTGTACGGCGTCTTCCATTTCCACGGGACCAGGTAAGAATGAAATATCTTTTGTTAGTAGCCGTCCACCAGCGGATTGTTTGAATGATTCCGCTGTTAAGTACATCGGTTGATAGGACGCTGCTTCTGTTCCAACGACAGAAGCAAATGGAACAAAGCCCATTTGTTTATATAATTCTACTTCTTTTGTAATACCCGAAATAACAGCCATATCGTAATGATGTTTGATATAACGGTATAAACATTTAATAAGTCCGACAAGCACACGGCCATTACGATATTTTGGAACAATCGTCAATAAGCGAATTTCACATATGTTCGATGCTTCTTTTGGTAGGTACGTATTTAAGTTAGGAATCTTTTCATCGAGTGAGAACGGACGTTTATCTCGTACCGCAATCATGCCAATGACTTCGTTTTTGTGAATGCAAATAATGTATGTATTATCATGATGAAAGCGATCAATTAATTGTTCTTCTTCATTGATGCTATGTTGAGGAATCTCTTCGACAAATGTTTGATAATTTAAGCGGTGAATTTGTTCAAATTCACGTTCGCTTGTAGCGATTTTATAATGAAAACTCATGCAGCTTTTCCTCCTTTTTTAAAGAACGAACAATATTTGTACGATGGGAAAAGATAATAAGTAAGGAGCAAATACCCATAACAAACATGTCCATATATGAATGAGTGAAAAAGTAAAGTCCAATTGGTGCAACTGCGACGCCAATCATTCCTCCTACCGTGAAAGAACGGATAAATAAAGAAAGAATACCCGCAATTGCTAGTAGAGCGAGAAGGAGAAGTGGCTCAATTACGAGCAAACCACCTGCAAATGTGGAGAGTCCTTTTCCACCTTTTAAACGAAAGAAAATAGGATATAAGTGCCCGATTATAACAGCTAAAAAGCCAATAAGTGCATATGGATGTAATTCCGTCATAACAGTTGCGATGTAGACAACAAGTGCTCCTTTGCCAGCATCTCCAAGGAATGTAGCGATGAAAAAAGGTTTTCCATATAATGTTCCAATATTTCGTGCTCCTGGATTGGTACTTCCCTCTGCTCGAATATCAGTGCCACGTAGGCACTTTGCAATGAGATAAGCAAATAAGAAATTTCCAATTAAATAGGATAGTAGAATATATACGACTAAAATAGTACCACTCCTTCTAATGAAAAAAGTTATTTAAAATTATCATAATATGGAAATTGAAAAAAGAGAAGAAAAGTATGTTTTAATTAAACTAAATTTTCTAAAAATAAGTTGTATGGGCTTTGTACGCTGTTCTATAATAGGGATAAACCTAAAAATGAAAAGGTTTTCAAAAATGAATGGAGGGATTCAATAATATGTTAGAACGACCATGGTTGAGTAGTTATCCAGAAGAAATTCCAGTAAGTCTGCAATACGATGTAGAACCATTACCGTCTTATTTGAAGAAAACAGCAACTGAATTTCCGAATAAGGTATCGCTTCATTTTATGGGGAAAGACGTAACGTTTCAAGAACTATATCATCATGCTCTCCGCTTTGCTAATTATTTAAAAGAATTAGGTATCGAAAAAGGTGATCGTGTTGCTATTATGCTTCCAAATAGTCCACAAGCGGTTATCGGTTATTATGGCATATTACTAGCGGGCGGTATCGTTGTTCAAACAAATCCTCTCTATACGGAACGAGAACTAGAATATCAAATGAGTGATTCAGGTGCCAAAGTTATCCTTTGTTTAGATTTGTTATATCCACGTGTTACAGCTGTAAAAGATTCCACACCATTAGAGCACATTATTGTAACTGGTATTAAAGACTTCTTACCATTCCCGAAAAATCTCATTTATCCATTCATACAAAAGAAACAGCACAATATTGTTGTAAAAGTTGAACACAAAGGAACGAATCATCTTCTACCTTATATTTTAAAGAATAGCCCAGCAGATGAACTAGCAGTAGATGTTAATCCACAAGAAGATTTAGCATTACTTCAATACACAGGTGGTACGACAGGGTTTCCCAAAGGGGTTATGTTGACGCATAGTAACTTAGTATCGAACACAATTATGATTCGTCATTGGTTATTTAAATGCCGAAGAGGCGAAGAAATTATGCTAGGAGCACTTCCATTTTTCCATGTATACGGGATGACGGCATGTTTAATTTTGGGTGTGATGGAAGCATACAAAATTATTATTATGCCTCGTTTCCAAGTAGAAGATATTTTAAAAGCAATTCAAAAGCATCGACCGACATTGTTTCCAGGGGCACCAACTATGTATATTGCACTCTTAAATAATCCTAAGTTAAAAGAATATGATTTATCATCTATTGACGCATGTCTAAGTGGTTCAGCACCGCTTCCTGTTGAAGTGCAAGATCAATTTGAAAAAGTAACAGGGGGGAAATTAGTAGAAGGTTATGGATTGACAGAAACATCGCCTGTTACACATAGTAATCTAATTTGGGGTAAACGTGTGAGTGGCAGCATTGGTGTACCGTGGCCAGACACAGATGCAAAAGTTGTATCACTTGAAACAGGTGAAGAGGTTGAAGGGAAAGAAATTGGTGAGTTAATTATTCGAGGGCCACAAGTGATGAAAGGATACTGGAATCGCCCGGAAGAGACAGCTGTATCATTACGGGATGGTTGGTTCTACACCGGTGACATGGCATATATGGATGAAGAAGGTTATTTTTATATCGTAGATAGAAAGAAAGATATGATTATTGCAGGTGGATTCAATATTTATCCTCGTGAAGTTGAGGAAGTATTATACGAATTTGAGAAAGTACAGGAAGTAGTTGTCGTTGGGATACCAGATGAGTACCGTGGTGAAACAGTAAAAGCATACGTTGTATTAAAAGAAGGTGTAACGTGTACAGAAGAAGAAGTTGATCAATTTGCACGGAAATATTTAGCAGCTTATAAAGTGCCTCGTCTCTACGAATTCCGAAAAGAACTACCGAAAACGATGATCGGGAAAATATTAAGAAGAGCATTACAAGAAGAAGAGAAAGCAAAGAAAGCAAACGAACAGTAATGCGAGGGCGAGCATAGTCGTCTTCTTTTTTTGGATAAGTAAATATTCTCTTCAGTGAATGAAGCTTTGTGCATCTTTGTTGACAAGAAATAAGAAAATTTGTAATATTGAATCATGAATGAATAGTCATTCACTAGAAGGGGATAGAAATGGTGAAAAGAAACAAACCGAAATATAAGCAGATTATTGAAGCGGCAGTTATTGTAATTGCCGAAAACGGCTACCATCAAGCGCAAGTTTCAAAGATTGCGCGTCAGGCGGGTGTAGCGGATGGTACAATTTATCTTTACTTCAAGAACAAAGAGGACATTTTGATTTCGTTATTCCAAGAAAAAATGGGCGAATTCATTACGAAAATTGAAGCGGAAATAGAGGGAATCGAAAGTGCCTCCGAGAAGTTATTCATGCTAATAGAGACGCACTTATCATTATTAGCTGCGGATCACCAATTAGCAATTGTGACACAATTAGAACTTCGTCAATCGAATAAGGAGCTTCGTGTGAAAATTAACGAGGTGTTGAAGAAGTATTTAGAAGTGATCGACCTTATTTTACGCACGGGGATGGAAAAAGGCGAATTTAGCAAGGAGCTAGATATACGCTTAACAAGACAAATGATCTTCGGGACGTTAGATGAAATTGTCACAAGTTGGGTGATGAGTGAGCATAAATATGATTTAGTTGCATTAGCAAAAAATGTTCATCATTTCTTGATGAATGGATGCTGTGTACCTGTTAGCAAAACATACCAATAAGGGGCGAGGAAAATATGAGTTTGTTATCAATGAGTGTGAATGAATATGTGGCGACGATTACATTAAATAATCAGCCTGCAAATGCTATGTCATCGCATGTATTGAAAGAATTATTGCCATTGTTGGAGTCAGTTGAGAATGACGAAAGTGTAAGAGTTGTACTAATTCGAGGAGAAGGACGATTCTTCTCGGCTGGTGCAGACATTAAAGAATTTACGTCTATTGAAACGAAAGAAGAAGCATATGAAGTAGCAAAGAATGGTCAGCAATTGTTTGAGCGTGTGGAGAGTTTTGCTAAGCCAATTATTGCGGTTATTCACGGTGCTGCGCTTGGCGGTGGTTTAGAGTTCGCGATGAGCTGTCATATGCGGATTGTTAGTGAAACAGCTAAGCTTGGTTTACCGGAGTTGAACTTAGGAATCATTCCAGGCTTTGCTGGTACACAGCGTTTACCACGTTATGTAGGAACATCAAAAGCATTAGAAATGATGTTAACTGGCGAACCAATCACAGGTGCAGAGGCGTTTGCATGTGGACTTGCGACGAGATGCTGCAAAGAAGAAACATTATTTGAAGAAGCACTTGCAGTCGCGAAGAAAATGGCAGCGAAAAGCCCACTTTCTGTTCAAGCTGTGATGAAGCTTATTCATACATCGAAAACAGAAGCATTTCATACAGGTGTGGAGAAGGAAGCCGTGATTTTCGGAGATGTCTTTACATCCGCAGACGCTAGAGAAGGTGTAGCAGCATTTATTGAAAAGCGCAAACCAGTATTCACAGGGAAATAATATTTTTTTACAATAATATATCTGAATATTCTTAAAAGTGGAGGTAAGAACATGAACATTTATGTATTATTAAAAAGAACATTCGATACAGAAGAGAAAATTGTTGTTAAAAACGGTGCGATTCAAGAAGACGGTGCAGAGTTTATTATTAACCCATACGATGAGTATGCGGTAGAAGAAGCAATTAAATTAAAAGAAGAGCACGGTGGCGAAGTAACAGTTGTTACAGTAGGCACAGAAGATAGTGAAAAAGAATTACGTACAGCATTAGCAATGGGCTGCGATAAAGCGGTATTAATTAATATTGAAGATGATGTAGAAGGTGGCGACCAATATACAACTTCACGTGTATTAGCGCAGTATTTGAAAGAGCAAGAAGTAGACTTAATCATTGGTGGAAATGTTGCAATTGATGGCGGTTCTGGTCAAGTGGGACCACGTGTAGCAGAACTACTTGATATTCCATACGTAACAACTATTACAAAGCTTGAGATTGACGGAACAAACGTGAAAATTGAGCGTGACGTAGAAGGGGATACAGAAGTAATTGAAACAACGTTACCACTTCTTGTTACAGCGCAACAAGGCTTAAATGAGCCGCGTTATCCATCATTACCAGGAATTATGAAGGCGAAGAAAAAGCCTCTTAGCGAGTTAGAGTTGGATGATTTAGATTTAGAAGAAGACGATGTAGAAGCAAAAACGAAAACAATTGAAATTTACATGCCAGCAAAAAAAGATGCTGGAAAGGTGCTTGAAGGGGAATTAGCAGACCAAGTAAAAGAGCTTGTGTCATTATTGCATACAGAAGCGAAAGTAGTATAAAACGTCGTAAGTCGTATCAGTTAATAAGTAATAACAGTATAAGTAATGAACATGTAACTATGTAAATGGAGGGATTATTAATGGCTCGTAAAGTATTAGTAATGGGAGAAGTTCGTGATTCATCTTTACGTAACGTATCATTTGAAGCAATCGCTGCAGCGAAAGTAATGGCTGAAGGTGGCGAAGTAGTAGGTTTATTAGTAGGAGAGAGCGTTGCTTCTTTAGGATCAGAATTAATTCAATACGGTGCAGACCGTGTTATTACTGTAGAAGATGCATTATTAGCAACATATACATCAGATGGCTACAGCCAAGCGGTATTAGCTGTAATGGAAGAAGAGAGCCCAGAGGCGCTTGTATTCGGTCATACAGCATTAGGAAAAGACTTATCGCCACGCTTAGCAAGTAAATTAGATACAGGTCTTATTTCAGATGTGACTTCATTAGAAGAAGCAGGTGGAAATATCGTATTTACACGCCCGATTTACTCTGGTAAAGCGTTCGAGAAGAAAATTGTGACAGACGGATTAATGTTCGTAACAATTCGTCCGAACAACGTTCCAGCACTAGAGAAAGATGCTGCGCGTACAGGCGATGTATCATCATTATCCGTAGCAATTAAAGACTTACGTACAATCGTACGTGACGTCATTCGTAAGGCTACACAAGGTGTTGACTTATCCGAAGCGAAAGTAGTTATTGCCGGTGGACGTGGTGTGAAGAGTGAAGACGGCTTCAAACCACTTCAAGAACTTGCAGACGTATTAGGCGGTGCAGTTGGTGCATCACGTGGTGCGTGTGACGCAGAATACTGTGATTATTCACTTCAAATTGGTCAAACAGGTAAAGTTCTTACACCTGACCTTTATATCGCCTGTGGTATTTCAGGGGCAATCCAACATTTAGCGGGTATGTCGAATTCAAAAGTAATCGTAGCAATTAATAAAGACCCAGAAGCGAATATTTTCAAAGTGGCAGACTACGGTATCGTTGGGGACTTATTCGAAGTTGTCCCAATGTTAACGGAAGAGTTAAAGAAATTAAAAGTAAACGCGTAAAAATGTGAAGAGGGGTTACGGTCATACGTAACCCTTTTTGATTGACTGAAGATGACAATTGTCTTATAATCCGATTAAATTACTTGGTTAAGGGGGTTGTGGGATGGCAATTAGGCGTTTAGAGCATACAGGAATTATGGTGAAGGATATTGAGGCATCGATTCACTTTTACACAAATGTACTTGGATTAGAACTTCAGAAGACATTCATACATACAAATGAAGTAATCAAATTAGCATTTCTAAAGTTCAAAGACAGTGCGCATACGGATATTGAATTAATTGAAGGATATAATGATTCACTTCCAAAAGAAGGTGTTGTTCACCATCTGGCCTTTACTGTCGATCAGTTGGAGGAAGAAATAGAACGCTTTAAGCGTTTAAATGTAGAGTTCATTGACGAAGCTCCTACAACGTTGCCGAATGGCTCAAAGTATATTTTTTTCAAAGGGCCAGACGGTGAATGGTTAGAATTGTTCGAACCAGCAAGTGAATAGATCACAAAAGGGTAGACAACACTAAAGGAAGTGCATTATAATAGCTTCATTTACTAATAAGTGCTACACTTTTAGTAGCACATAAAGTTTTTTGTATAGGAGGAAATAAAATGGCAATTGTAAACGCAACAAACCAAACATTCGCACAAGATACAAGCGAAGGCGTTGTTTTAGTAGATTTCTGGGCAACTTGGTGTGGTCCATGCCGCATGATCGCTCCAGTTCTTGAAGAATTAGCTGCAGAGTATGGCGACAAAGCAAAAATCGTTAAGGTTGATGTAGATGAGAACCAAGAAATTGCTGCGAAATTCGAAGTAATGAGCATTCCATCATTATTCGTATTAAAGAATGGTGAAGTAGTGGAGCAAACAGTAGGTTTCCAACCAAAAGAAGCATTAGCTGAGTTATTAGACAAACACTTATAATACTTATTAAAGAGAATGGACATTATGTTCCATTCTCTTTTTTTTATGCAAAAAAGTGCATCTTGAGTAGGGCGGGTGGACTTTTATACACTGCGCTCCGAGTGGACGCTTTCCGCGGGCGAGAGTGAGCCTCCTCGGCAAAAGCCTGCGGGGGCTCACTTTCCTCGCTATTCCCGCAGGAGTCGCCACTCTCCGCTTCGTGTATGCAATATTTTTTATTCTCTCAAAACCAAACCGATAACTACTAGGGGACAATTGTGACTCTTATCTAGACTGATAAAAGAAATTTTTAGTCGATAAATGTGTTAATGCTACAAAGGAATATATGAGTATATAAAAATTTTTCCATTTTCTGTTTACTTTTTCGCCTTATCATCGTCTTATTAAGTAGAGAGGTCGAGAAAGGAGGGAGTATGGCGAAGGGAAAAATAGAAGATATATTACAAGCGCAAGCAAAAGTATTATATAAATATTTCTTAAAGCTAGGTGTGCCACATAGTGATGCAGAAGATATTGTGCAAGATACGTTATACAAAACGCTTGTTTCTATTGAAACGATGATTGTTACTAACGTGAAAGCATGGATGTTCAAAGTTGGCTTGAACGTGTATCACGACTATGTGCGAAAGAAGAAGCGAATAGATACTGTTCCAATCGAAGTATGCCAACTAATTGGAAGCAAAGCAATCGAAGAAGAGTTGCTGCAGGCAGAATTACAAGAAGAAATCAGAGCTGTCTTTGAAACGATGCACGTCACATATAAGCACGTACTCCTACTTAAATACGATTATGACCTATCTTACCGGGAAATAGCGCAAGTTCTTGATATGAGTGAAGATGTTGTGCGCACAACGTTATACCGTGCTCGTAACGTATTCAAAGAGCGATATGAGGTGATGAAAAATGGAAGAGGATAAAGTACCTTTTGAGTTAGAGGATAAGAAGGTAAAGCAGATGTTACGAAAAGCAAGGTGGAAAGCGATTGTTAAATATAGTGGTATTGCGCTTGCTGTTATGCTAATAGGAATTATTCTTATTTCTACAATCTTAACGAGAATGATTTCGAATTATGCAGAAGAAGTATTGGCGGATATGAGAAAGAAAGAAAATGAGATTATTAATACGTTAACAAGTGAATATGAGCTAGGGCATCCAAATACAGAATACGATATTAATATAAATAATTATCAACCTAAAGACTTTTGGGCACGTATGGATTCATTAGGAATTGGTGCTAGGGAAGTACTGTTAGAAAGGTTTTGGGAAAAGCGAGAAGTCGTAGCGATTAGTTACAAAGTAATTGAAGGAATTCTTATTCCGTGGAAAGAGGAAATGTATCAATATTCCGAATCACAAAAGGCCTACTTTCCGAAAGTCTCGCATTCTATAAAGTACGGGGAAGATGCAACTACATTCCAATTAGACAAAGATAAATCCACTGTTTATTCATTAGAAACGAAGCAACGTGAAATGCAGTTTTATCATCATGACAAACAATATGATATGTATCCGAACGATTTAGAGAGGATAAGCAAGTATGAAAATAAAGTGATGGAAGTAGCTTTATCATTTGACAAATCGTATTTATTAGAAGAAGTAAAGAAGATGTTACCAGCAGATGTGACACAAGTGTGGTACTGGGTAGACACTCCACTAGATAGCATGCAGTACTATGATAATCCACCAATATATCCAATTTGGGATAAATATGTAATGGGGTTTGATGTGACAAAAACAGAAGAGGGTTTCATTGAGGAAATTCGAATTGCGAAAGGAAAGAAAAAAGCCAAAGGTGACGGGAGTTTAAGAGCATTTCATAATATGGCGGGCGTAGATGATTTTCGTCATTATGCTGAAGATGTGTACGATGAATTAAGTAGAGGAAAAGTAGAGCCAGGGAAAGAGGACATTCGTATTATTGGAGCAGTTGTAACAGGAGATGAGAAAAGACTACAGTCTCTACAAGGTTTGCCATTTGTGAAAGCAATTTCGTTAGGCGCTGTAGCTGATAAAAATCAATAAGGAGGAGGAGAGAGTGTGTGAAGAAGCCGTTATTCTTTGTTGGAGTGTTATTACTTATAGTAATAAGCGGTTGTGATGCATTTAATCCAGTTACTTCTATTGAAATAAAGCAAGTAATTAAGAATGATCGATCGGATGATAATCCCAAATTGGAAACGTATAAAGCAATTAGTGAGGAAGATGATATAAAGGGAATAACAAGGATATTAACAAGTGGAGAAGAACAGATTGGAATTGTGGCATATGGAAATGGTGCAGATTATCATCTTAAAGTACTTCGGGAAAATGGCGAAGAGAAAGAGTACTTTTTATGGATGGATGCAGAACGTCTATTGGGACAAATCAAGCAAGGTGATTGGTATTATTCGCTAAGTGAAGAAGATGTGAAAAAGCTAGTTGATTATATAGAAGGATAATGCATGCTATATGTATTATCCTTTTTCTTTTTAAAGATATATATAACGAGGTGACGTATGGAATGCAAAAATACAAAAACAAACATTTGTACGTATCAGACTAGGAATAACGTATGGAAAACGTATATAATAGTACTAGATAGACGATACAAATAATCAGTGGAGAGGACCTGCTGATTATTTGTGTCATCACCGGAAGATAAGGCAAGAGAGGAGGTACATTGATGCATGAACATTTAAAAGAAAAGTTAGCGATATTACCAGATCAACCGGGCTGTTATTTAATGAAGAATAGCCAAGGTACTGTTATATACGTTGGAAAAGCGAAAGTGCTAAAGAATCGTGTACGTTCTTATTTTACGGGGGCGCATGATGGGAAGACATTGCGCCTTGTAAATGATATTGTTGATTTCGAATATATCGTGACCTCATCGAATTTAGAAGCGCTACTATTAGAGATGAACTTAATTAAAAAGTACGATCCGAAGTATAACGTCATGCTAAAGGATGATAAAAGTTATCCATATATTAAAATCACATCAGAAAAGCAACCACGTCTTCTTATTACACGAAATGTGAAAAAGGATAAAGGAAAGTACTTTGGTCCGTATCCTCATTCTCAAGCAGCGTATGAAACGAAGAAGTTATTAGATAGATTATATCCATTACGAAAATGTGCAACGATTCCAGACAAAGTATGTTTGTATTACCATATGGGACAATGTTTAGCGCCTTGTGTAAAAGATGTAACGGAAGAACAAAACCGTGAGATCGTTGAGGAAATAGCGAATTTTTTAAATGGTGGGCATGAAGAGATTAAAGAGAGTTTAACGAAGAAAATGTTTGAAGCATCCGAGAATCTAGAGTTTGAACGTGCGAAAGAATACCGCGATCAAATTTCGTATATTGATGCACTGATGGAGAAGCAGAAAATTTTATCTGCTGATTTAGTAAACCGTGATATATTTGGTTATTACGTTGATAAAGGCTGGATGTGTGTTCAAGTATTTTTCATTCGTCAAGGAAAGATGATTGAACGTGATGCGTCGATGTTTCCCATTTATGATGAGCCAGAAGAGGAGTTCCTTACATTTATCGGGCAATTTTATGAAAATGGAAATATTAAGCCCAAAGAAGTATTCGTGCCAAAGGCAGTTGATAGCGAATTAGTAGGTCAATTACTTGGTATTAAGGTTGTTCAGCCACAACGAGGGCAAAAGAAAGAACTTGTTGACTTAGCGGAGAAAAATGCGAAGATTGCGATTGCTGAGAAATTCGCCCTTGTACAGAAAGATGAGGAACGAACAATTAAGACAGTGGAGAACTTAGGCGAGAAGATGGGCATATCCGCTCCGTATCGTATTGAAGCGTTTGATAATTCGAATATACAAGGAACGAATCCTGTATCGGCGATGATTGTTTTTGTGGACGGAAAGCCTGCGAAAAAAGACTATCGTAAGTACAAAATTAAGACGGTACAAGGACCGGACGATTATGAATCGATGCGTGAGGTAGTGCGTCGACGATATACACGCGTACTACGAGAGAATTTACCACTTCCTGATTTAATTATTATCGATGGTGGGAAAGGACATTTAGCAGCAGTAGAAGACGTATTGTTAAATGAATTAGGGTTAGAAGTACCGATTGCAGGCCTTGTGAAAGATGAAAAGCACCGAACGTCACAACTATTACTTGGGAATCCGTTAGAGGTTGTGGAGTTAGCGCATAATAGCCAAGAATTCTATTTACTGCAACGTATTCAAGATGAGGTTCATCGTTTCGCAATTACGTTCCATCGTCAGCTTCGTAGTAAGTCGTTATTCCAATCTGTATTAGATGATATTCCTGGTGTCGGCGAGAAACGAAAAAAAGGATTGCTAAAACATTTTGGTTCGGTAAAGAAATTAAAAGAAGCGACAGTAGACGAAATTCGGGAGGCAGGGATACCATCAGCAACTGCACAACTTATTTATGAAAAATTACAAGAAGAAAAGGCGTGATGAGCGTCTTTTTTTACATCATAGAGACAGAATATTTAGTATAATAGAAGTAGGAAGGAAGAGAGGGGAAATAGTATGCCGAAAGTATATCGAGATTTCTTTTTTCACTTTGATGTTTTTTTTGTTATTATGATGCTTTTAGGAGCCATTGCTTATGTAGTGTATAGTGGCTTAACGTTCGTTTTAGTAGGTGCATTCGTATTAGGATTAATTATCTTTTCTTTTAGTGAGTATGTGACGCATCGTTTTATTTTCCATATGAAGCCACCAGAAAATGCATTTATGTTGAAGCTTATTAAGAGGCTTCATTATGACCATCATGTCCATCCGAATGACTTATCTCTTTTGTTTTTGCCGCTTTGGTACAGTATCCCAAACTTATTTGTCTTAGCAGCTGTCTTCTATGTATTCATTCAATCATTTTTGATAACGCTTTCTTTTTCAGGCGGACTTATGTGTATGCTACTTTTATATGAATGGAAGCATTATATTGCACATCGTCCAATTAAGCCGAAGACGAAGTTTGGGCAATGGTTGAAGAAGACACACATTTTACATCATTTCAAAAATGAAAACTATTGGTACGGTGTATCAAATCCAGTCTTCGATAAAATTTTTGGTACGTTAAAAGATGAGAAAGAAGTCGAAACAAGTAAGACTGCGCGAGATTTAGAGAAAAGAAAATATAAATCTACTACCTAATGAAAAAACGAGGAAACAGGGGATGGAAAATCTTCTGTTTTCTTTGTTGTGTCCACAAATACGTTGTGATATAATTCTGATTATTCAAATTCATTTGGGTAGAAAGGGATGGGACTAGTGGGGATAGTAGTACAAAAGTTTGGCGGGACATCCGTCGGTTCTCCGGAACGTATTCACCATGTTGCGGATTTAATTATTAATGAGTACAAAAGAGGAAGTAAGGTAGTTGCAGTTGTCTCTGCGATGGGGCATACAACAGATGAGCTAGTACATCTAGCGAATTGTGTATCAGAGGTGAAATATAAGCGAGAAATGGATATGCTTTTGTCTACAGGTGAACAAGTATCCATCGCTTTACTAACAATGGCATTGAAAAGCAAAGGAATGGATGCCATTTCGTTAACTGGTTGGCAAGCTGGGATTGAAACGGAATCTTTTCACGGGAATGCACGTATTGAAAATATACGTACAGATCGTATGAAGAGCTATTTAGATGAAGGAAAAGTGTTAGTTGTTGCTGGTTTCCAAGGTATGAGCGCTGAAGGTGAAATCACAACATTAGGAAGAGGTGGCTCGGATACGACTGCGGTAGCGATTGCAGCTGCTTTAGAGGCAGACGTATGTGATATTTATACTGACGTTCAAGGTGTCTACACAACTGACCCACGTGTCGTATCTACAGCTAGTAAATTAGATTTTGTATCGTATGAAGAAATGCTTGAATTTGCAAACTTAGGTGCTGGTGTGATTCATCCCCGTGCTGTAGAGTTTGCGAAGAATTATCATGTGAAAGTAAGTGTACGTTCGAGCATGGAAAGTGTACCTGGTACAGTCATTGGGGAGGAAGAGGTTGTGGAGAATCAATCAGTAGTGAAGGGTATCGCATTTGAGGAGGATGTGACGAAAGTAACGGTAAAAGGCTTACCAATTACAGTAGATGGATTATCAGTTGTGTTCTCATCTCTTGCGAATAAAGGGGTGAATGTTGATATTATTATTCAACATATCGTGCAAGAGAAAATGAATATTTCGTTCTCTATCAAGACAGAGGACTTACAAGATACACTTGTAACATTAGAAGATGAGAAACATCAGCTTCAATTTGATTCTGTACAATATGAGAAAGATTTATGTAAAGTATCTATTGTTGGATCAGGAATGGTATCCAACCCTGGAGTTGCGGCATTGATGTTCAATATCTTAGCAGAAGAGGGTATTCTCGTGAAGATGGTAAGTACATCAGAGATTAAAGTATCAACAGTTATTACGCAAGAATCAATGAAAAAAGCAGTTTGTGCTATTCACGATGGCTTTAGATTAGAAGCAAAAGCGAAAGATTCAGTAGAAACAATGTAAGTAGAAAAGCACCCGTCTTTTATGGAGATGGGTGCTTCGTTATATTTATTCGTTATCAATGCTATCTTTTGGATCCCATTGGACCGTTAAGATAATGGATGCACTTTTCTTTTTCGGTTTTTCACATGCTTCGGTTAAGAAGCGTTTTTGTTGTTGAATTTGTTCTGCAATGAAACCTGCTTCTAGTTGATAGCAAGTTTGTTTATTTTGTTCGTGACGAACTGTTATGAGTTCGCTACTAAGCTCGAATTCTAATTCGGATTTTTTTTCGTGAACGAGGTGTAAGTGCCCCCAGCCAGCCTGGATAAAGAAGTCCATAATTTCATCGATTGTTTGAAGAGGATACTTACGAGCTAAGTTCTTTCCAGCCCAGTAAAGGATGGAAGAAATTTCTTTTCCAATTAAATTAGGAAGTAAGTCGTTTCGGAGTAATTCATAAGCAAATCCTGATACGTGTATGTTATGTAACGATTCGTTTGTTTTCATGTCTGTCAATATGGTTCCCCTCTTTCTATCTGCAGTTATTATATCTTATTATGTAGGAAATAAACACATTTTTTCTTCGCTTTTGTTATTTCGAAATAATGGAAATGCAAGCGTTTTATTTTACGAGTACGTTGCCTTGACGTTATTATTATAGTAGGAGTAAAATAAACTTGTCATAAATTGTAACCAGAATTTTTTGAAGTTTTCATCTGTTTCGAAATTAGAGAATCTCTACTTCAAATGTCTGCAATTGTATGACAATAGATGGATTCTCGATGGGGGGTATTGTTGTGAAAGAACGTGAATTTGTTAACAGGAAATTACATTCTTTACTAGGTGTTATTCCTGTAGGGTTATTCTTAATTAACCATTTAGTCATAAACAACTTTGCAACAAGAGGTGCAGAGGCGTTTAACAAAGCGGCACAGTTTATGGAAGCATTACCATTTCGTTATCTTTTAGAAATTTTCTTCATCTTTCTACCATTGTTATATCATGCAGTTTACGGTTTGTACATAGCGTTTACGGCAAAAAACAATGCAACACAATATGGATTCTTCCGTAACTGGATGTTTATGTTGCAGCGTTATACAGGCGTTATTGCGTTAATCTTCATCGTTTGGCACGTATGGCAAACACGTGTGCAAGCGGCACTGGGCACGAAGGTTAACTATGACATGATGGCAGATATTTTAAGTAGTACGCCGTGGTTTATTTTCTATTTAGTTGGTGTACTTGCATCTATTTTCCATTTTGCAAATGGCTTATGGTCATTCTTTATTAGCTGGGGAATCACAGTATCACCTCGTTCTCAGCGCATATCAACGTATATTACGATGGGGATTTTCGTAGCGTTAGCGTTCATGAGTATTCGAACAATGTTAGCGTTTATAGATCCAGAACTAGCGAAAATGTAGGGAGTGAAAGGCGATGAAACAAAGAATCATTGTTGTTGGTGGTGGATTAGCAGGTCTAATGGCGACAATTAAAGCAGCGGAGGCAGGCGTTGCAGTTGATTTATTCTCATTAGTGCCAGTTAAACGTTCACATTCTGTATGTGCACAAGGCGGTATTAATGGTGCGGTAAATACGAAGGGGGAAGGGGATTCTCCTTGGAGTCACTTTGATGACACGGTATACGGCGGTGATTTCTTAGCGAACCAACCACCAGTTAAAGCAATGTGTGAAGCTGCACCTGGTATTATTCATTTAATGGACCGTATGGGTGTTATGTTCAACCGTACGCCAGAAGGATTATTAGATTTCCGTCGTTTCGGTGGAACACTTCATCACCGTACAGCGTTCGCTGGAGCTACGACAGGACAACAGCTTTTATACGCATTAGATGAGCAAGTACGTCGTCATGAAGTAGATGGCCTTGTAACGAAGTATGAAGGTTGGGAGTTTTTAAGAGTAATAGTGGATGATAATGGCCACTGTCGTGGAATTGTTGCTCAAGACTTAAAAACAATGGAAATTAAGAGTTTCTCAGCAGATGCTGTTATTATGGCAACTGGTGGACCTGGTATCATTTTCGGTAAATCAACGAACTCTGTTATTAATACAGGTTCAGCGGCAGCGGCAATTTACCGTCAAGGTGCATACTATGCGAACGGTGAATTCATCCAAATCCATCCGACGGCAATTCCTGGTGATGACAAGCTTCGTTTAATGAGTGAGTCAGCGCGTGGAGAAGGTGGTCGTGTATGGACGTACAAAGACGGAAAGCCTTGGTACTTCTTAGAAGAGAAATATCCAGCATACGGAAACCTTGTACCACGTGATATCGCAACGCGTGAAATCTTCCACGTATGTGTTGACTTGAAATTAGGTATTAACGGTGAGAACATGGTGTATTTAGACCTTTCTCATAAAGATCCACATGAGTTAGATGTTAAACTTGGTGGCATCATTGAAATCTATGAGAAGTTTGCTGGAGATGATCCTCGTAAACTTCCGATGAAAATCTTCCCAGCTGTTCATTACTCAATGGGTGGACTGTGGGTAGATTATGATCAAATGACAAATATTCCAGGGCTGTTTGCAGCAGGTGAGTGTGATTATTCACAGCACGGTGCAAACCGACTAGGTGCAAACTCACTACTATCTGCTATTTATGGTGGTATGGTAGCTGGTCCAAAAGCAGTTGAATACATTAAAGGATTAGAAGTATCTGCAAATGATCTTTCATCTGAAGTATTCGCTTCAAGCGTACGAGAAGAAGAAGGGAAATTCCAAGATATTATGAAGATGGATGGTAAAGAGAATGCTTATATTCTTCATAAAGAGCTAGGAGAATGGATGACAGATAATGTAACGGTAGTTCGTTATAATGATAGACTTCTTCGTACAGATGATAAGATTCAAGAGTTACTAGAGCGTTACAAAAACATTAACATTAATGACACAGCAAAATGGTCAAACCAAGGTGCGATGTTTACAAGACAATTAGAGAACATGCTACACTTAGCACGTGTTATTACATTAGGTGCATATCACCGTAACGAATCTCGCGGAGCTCATTATAAGCCGGAATTCCCAGACCGTAATGACGATGAGTTCTTAAAGACAACAATGGCGAAGTTCGACGGAGAATCACCAGCATTCCACTACGAAGACATCGATGTATCGTTAATCAAACCTCGTAAACGTGATTACACGAAGAAGGGAGCGAAGAAACAAAATGTCTGAGAATAAAACGATTCGTCTTATTATTATAAGACAAGATAGTGAAGATACAGCTCCGTATGATCAAGAATTTGAAGTTCCATACCGTCCGAATATGAATGTTATTTCTGCGTTAATGGAAATTCGTCGTAATCCTGTGGATGTGAATGGGAACTCGTCATCCCCTATTACGTGGGATATGAACTGTCTAGAGGAAGTATGTGGTGCTTGTTCGATGATTATTAACGGGAAACCGAGACAATCATGTTCGGCTCTAATTGATCAATTAGAGCAACCAATTCGCTTAAAGCCAATTAAGACATTCCCTGTTGTACGTGACTTATTAGTTGATCGCAGCAGAATGTTCAACGCTCTGAAACGTGTAAAAGCATGGATTCCGATTGATGGAACGTATGACTTAGGTCCAGGACCACGTATGCCAGAGCGCAAACGTCAATGGGCATATGAGTTATCGAAATGTATGACGTGCGGTGTGTGCTTAGAAGCTTGTCCGAACGTAAACGACAATTCTAGCTTTATTGGTCCAGCACCATTATCACAAGTTCGTCTATTCAATGCTCATCCAACAGGTGCATTAAATAAGGAAGAACGTCTACATGCAATTATGGGAGACGGTGGCTTAGCGAACTGTGGTAACTCACAAAACTGTGTACAAGCTTGTCCAAAGGGAATTCCTTTAACAACATCAATCGCATCGTTAAACCGTGATACGACATTCCAAGCATTTAAAGACTTCTTCGGTAGCGATAACGTATAAAGTAAAACAACAAGATTAGGAAGCCTCTTCTATTTGTAGAAGGGGCTTCTCTGTGTATAAAGCGATATAGAAGTAATTTAAGGAGGAGAAACAATGAGTCGTATTTCGTATGTTAATCAGATGGAAGAGTGGGAACAAGAATTTTCATTTTCAATCCCAATTAATGTTCGTTTCTCAGAGACGGATATGTTTGGTCATTTGAATAATACTGTAATGTTTGTTTATTTTGAAGAGGCACGTATCGAATATTTTAAGCATATGGAATTCATGCAAGAGTGGGTAAAGATGTCAGTTGAAATGATGCCAGTTGTTGCAGATTTACAGTGTGATTATATACGTCAAGTGTACTTTGGTGAGTCGCTTCGTCTATACGTAAAGTCAGCGCGTGTCGGTACTTCTTCTGTTGATCTTCATTACATGGCAAAAAATGAACAAGGGAAAATTTGTTTCGTAGGACGTGGTACGATGGTGAACGTATCGAAGAAAACGGGGAAGAGTATGTCATGGCCAGAGGAATGGAAAGAACGATTAGAAAGTAAATAAGAAGCAAAAACACCTCCTTTCACGTGAGAGGAGGTGTTCCTTTGCACTTATACCATATATCGGGCTAGATGACGAATATACAGAGAACGAAGAACAAAGAAATAAATTATTTGTAGAATACCAAAAATACTAAGTACGGTCATTGTTGGAGCAAGTAACGATACTTCAAGTAATTGCTCTGGTATTCGCAATGCAAAAAAGGTATGAACAGTTGCAAGTAGAAATGGCGCAAAGAATAGCAATGCAATTTGTACGGTAGCTGCTTTTTTCATTTCTTTGTAGGATAGCCCAATTTTGCTCATGTTATAGTATGTTTCTTTCTCTTTGTTCAAGTCTGTATATAGACGGAAGTAGAGAAAACTTCCTGCTGCCACGAAGAAAATAATCCCGATGAATGTACCAATATACAACATTAGATTCGACGAAGTACTTTGTTGATCGAACCAATATGCAGCAGAAGTGAAGGTAGCTCTAGAATCTGGGTATGTGGCATATATCGTGCTAGCTATTTTCCCTGTATATTGCCAGTTGGGAACGTTGTAATTATATAAATTCATGGTAGGATAATGTTTTTGTAATGCAGTAAATACATTATCATGTACGAGAATAACGTAGGTTCCAATTCCATGTGGGAGAACGGCTTTACTTGTAAATCCAGTAACAGTAAGAGGTGCATCCAAAATAGGAAAAGAAACGGTTGACTGGTTAAAGAACGGTTCTTTCATAATGTCTAGATAACGATAGATTGCAGCTAAATAAGCTTCTTTCTCTTCTAAGGAAATGAGAGGTCTATTTAATGCATTAGATAGTTGGTTGTAGTCAGAATTTGCTAATACAATAAGGGTGTGCTGTTCTTCTGGTATCTTAATATATGGTGTTACAAACCGTTCGTATGTAAATGATTCGTTTTGTAAGGCGTTTTCTAGCTGTTGTAGCATGTGTGTGTCTTCTGTGTTTTCTGTGTCTTTATAATAAAAAGTAAATGCAAATGGATGTTTTATTTCAAGTTCTTGTTGTTCAATTGTTTTTACAGAATAGAGCGAAGCGATTGCTGTAAAAGAAATGGCAGATAAAATGGTGACGATAAATAGCATCATCGCGTTGTCACGTAGACGGTGAGACAAGTTTGATATCCAAATCATGTTCGTCTTTCGCATATAGAAAGAGCGTCTTAACGTCAATAAGTATAGAAGGAAGATACTCCCTTGTCTAAATAATAAATATGTCCCTAACGAAACGAAGAATAGAATCGAAAGTAATGTATTATTTTGGATACTGGAAGCCGCTGTATAGGCAAGGTAATAACCTCTGTACAAACAACTAAATGCTAAGATAGATAAAAGAATAGAAACGAAAATAGTATGCTTTTTCTCTCTCGTCTGACGTAAGAGATGTGACACTTTTGTTTGCCGAATAGAGCGTGGCACAAGAAAAGATAAAACTAAGAATAACGGTGTAAATGTACAAGTAGTTACCCAATATGCCTTGATTGGGATATAGAAATAAAACATTGTCGTTGAAACAGCAATTCCTAGTAGCTGTAAGAAGAAGTTAGAGAATAATAACCCTATTAATATTCCGCAGACAATGGAGATAATTCCAATTAGCATATTTTCCATAAAGAGTAACCTGTTTAATTGTTTCCTTGAGATGCCAAGCATGATAAGTATCCCGAATTCTTTTCTTCTTACTTTTAAAAATGCATTCATGGAATACAGAATAAAAAAGAATGAGAAAAAAACAATGGCTACTTCGGCTGCTAGTAAGGAGCCTTCGATGTGACGTGTAATATCTTGATTGACATACATACTTGGATGAAACATGCAAATAGCGAAGGAGAAAAAGATGAAAATAGAAAATGTACTGCTTAAGAAGTAAGCGGCATACGCTCGTGTATTACGAGTGATGTTGCGATAAGCGAACTGCCGAAATGTCATGTTTTTCTCCTCCTAGAAGTGCGAGCATATTAAGAATTTGCTGGTAAAATTGTTGGCGGTTATCTCCACGATGAATTTCATTGTATAGTTCTCCGTCCTTAATGAAAATAACACGTTGGCAATAACTTGCAGCTAATGCATCATGTGTCACCATAAGTGTTGTAATGTTATCACGTACGTTTAATGTTTCGAACAGCTCCATTACATCTTTTGAAGACTTGGAATCTAAGTTTCCAGTCGGTTCATCCGCAAGTAGTAAGGAAGGTGAGTGAATAATCGCACGAGCGATGGCAGCTCGCTGGGCTTGACCGCCAGATACTTCAAATGTACGTTTGTCTAATAGGTAATCAATCCCTAGTATTGGCGCAATGATTTGTAGTTTTTTATCCATGTCCCTTACTGGAGTACTATCTAATGTTAATGGCAGAACGATATTCTCTCCGATTGTTAATGTGTCTAATAAATTGAAATCTTGAAAGACAAAACCTAGTTCTTTACGTCGAAATATAGCAAGTTCTTCTTTACGTAAATCATGTGGTTTCTTCCCATTAATGGTGACAGTTCCAGCTGTTGGTGTGTCAATGGTAGAAATAACATTTAATAGTGTTGATTTACCGCTTCCAGATGGTCCCATAATTGCAACGAACTCTCCGTTGCTAACAGTAAGATTAATATTTTTTAATGCTTTATGCATTATTTTTCCTTCGTAAATCTTTGAAACACGATGTAGTTGTAAAGTGTTCATCTTATTCATACCTCTCTACGTAGTTATCATTAGTAAAAAGTAATTTTCACAGTTGTACCTTCTCCAATTTTAGATGTTAATTCGATTTGATGTCCTAATTTTTCACAGACACTTTTAATAATATAGAGCCCCATTCCAGTTGACTCTCCAAAACGCCTCCCATTCTCACCTGTGTAAAAAGGATCAAACACCCGGTTAATATCCGCTTTTGGAATACCAACTCCTTCATCTCGTACTTCGAGTACAGTGTGCTCACGGTACGGATAGGCACGTATATATACTTTTTTATTTCCTTCTCCTGAGTAACGAATTGCATTTGTTAGTAGTTGATGAATAATAAATGTTAACCATTTTGCGTCCGATGGTACAGTTAAGTCATCGGCAATATCAATACTCGGGAATACTCGTTTTCGAATGAAAAGTTCTTTTAGCTCGTTAATATTCTTTTTGACTAGTGGTTTTACTAGAACGGATTCAGCTCGAAAATCATGATGGAATGTATCAAGGCGGGCCATATATAATGCTGTATTCAAGCCATTATGTAATTTCTCTACTTCTTGCTTCATTTTCTCTATGTGTGGTTCATCTTCATGTTCTTGAAGAATGAGTTGGATAACGGATAAAGGAGTCTTCATTTGATGAACCCATTGATTAATAAACATTTGGTGTTCGTCTTGCCTAATCTCATACTCTTGTATCTCTTGTTGGAAGAGACGATATTGTTGCTTTAATAATTGTTCAAAGCTTGTTGATAATGGTGTATATGAATAGCGAAGCAATATATCTTCTGGTCGGGTTGGTTCATTTGAAAGGATTTGATACATACGACGATTGCTCATGTATCGGTATGTAAGAAAACATGTAAAGAGAAAGAAACTTACAACTAAAAAGTACATAACATTTGTGCGGAATCCATCAATTATATGGTAGAGAACAAATAACAATCCAAAGTTACATACATATAAAGCAAAAAAAGATAGATGGTCACGAATAAATAGTCTCATCTGTTAGCTTCTCCATGTCACGTTTAATCGGTAGCCAAGGCCGCGAACAGTCTCAATTGCTTCTTCCATTCCTAAATCTGTGAATTTTTTGCGAAGGCGCGCAATATTTACATTTAACGTGTTTTCTTCTACAAAACTTTCATCGTCCCATAACTTTGATAGTAAGGCGTCACGTGTTGCTGTTTTAGGATATTTCGATAGCAAAGCTTCCACTAGAATTGCTTCTTTTTTTGTTAATAAAATTTGTTCGTCACGGAAGTGTAATTCTGGTCGTTCAGGGTATAGCTTTAATCCTTCTAGTTCAACAAGGCGCTCGTCCATACTTGGTGCATAACTTCCATAGACACGTCGTAATTGACTCTTTACTTTTGCCATCACTACATCGTAGTAGAATGGTTTTGTAATATAATCATCAGCACCACTTTCAATGGCCATTACTTGCTCCATTTCACCAGCACGGGCTGAAATAAAGATAATTGGGCATGTGGATATTTGACGTATTTTACGGCACCAATAGTAGCCATCAAATTTTGGTAAGTTAACGTCCAATAAAACAAGATGAGGAGCTTGTTGTTCAAATTGTTCAAATACCGTTTCGAAATTATCTACAGCAATCGCTTCATACCCATATTTCTCGATATGAGAGCTAAGGAGTGTTGCAATACTTTGATCATCTTCTACAATCATAATTTTATACATGGTGTTCCTCTTTTCTTTGAAAAAATATACGTAGTATTACTTAGTTATTATGACTAATTGTGAAAAAGAGTGCAACATGCCATCTTTCCTGTCCATATTTTCCAATGTTTAGTATAATAGAGGGAGAAAGAGGGGGATATTGTTGAAAAAGAAGCTAGTAATGGTAGTAGGGTTTGTGCTTATGCTACTTGTAACAGGGTGTGGCAAAGAGGCGAAACCAGAAGATGCGATGGCTGACTACCTTGCAAAATGGGAAGAAGGAAAGTATGAAGATATGTATGCTTTGCTTTCTAGTGACGCGCAAGGAAAAATTTCGAAAGATGAGTTTGTAACGAAATATGAGAAAATTTTCTCAGGTGTCGGAGCAAGTAACATAAAGATTCAAGCGACGGATGATAAGAATGAAGAAAAAAATGAATATGGATACGAAGTGAAGATGGATACGGTCGTTGGCGAGTATTCGTATAAACATAGTGCGAAGCTTGTCAAAGAAGGAGAAAAGAAAGAAGCGAAGTGGCTTGTAGAATGGAGTCCATCGCTTATTTTCCCGGAGATGGCAGATGGTGACACAATATCAGTTAAGTCAGAGAAAGCAGTGCGTGGTCAAATTTATGATCGCAATAATAAAGAGTTAGCTGTGAATCAAGAAGCGTATGAGTTAGGTCTTGTGCCTGGAAAAGTAGGAAGCGACCTTACGAATGTAGCGAAGTTATTTAATATGTCTGTCGAGGATGTACAGAAGAAATTAGATCAAAAATGGGTGAAAGAAGATTCGTTCGTTCCATTTATGATTATTCCACTTGGTGAGTCAGTAGATACATATATCCAAACACCAGGGGTGAAAGCAAATACTGTAAAAGTACGTACATATCCGCTTGAAGAGGCCGCGGCACATGTTGTTGGATATATTGGTGACATTACGAAAGAAGAATTAGAGAAGAATGCAGGAAAAGGATATGTTGCTACGGATACAATTGGTAAGGCAGGATTAGAGCAACTTGCGGAAGAGAAATTACGAGGGCAAAACGGTGGTAAGATTCAAATTGTCGGTGCAGATAAGAAAGTGAAGCATACACTTATCGAACGTAAAGCGCAACCTGGAGAAGACTTACACCTTACACTTGATGGACAAATGCAGTCTGCTATTTACAAAGAAGTGCAAAATGACGCTAGTTCAACTACGGCAATGCACCCAACGACAGGTGAAGTGTTAGCGCTTGTTAGTAGCCCTGCATATGATCCAAATAAGTTATTACGAGGTTCTCGTAAAGTGTATCAAGAAGAGTTAGCAAAGGATGAACGAAAACCATTCTTTAATCGCTTTGCACATGCATATGTACCAGGGTCTGTATTCAAACCAATTACATCAGCGATTGCGTTAGATGCAGGTAAGCTGGACCCGAACAAAGAGGTAGCTATCTCAGGTTACAAATGGACAAAAGGTAGTTCGTGGGGAAGTGATGCTGTTACGCGTGTATCAGACATAAGCAGTGTGAACCTGCATAAAGCCCTTGTATACTCGGACAACATTTACTTCGCACAAAAAGCACTTGAGTTAGGGACAGAAACGTTTGAAACCGAAGCGAAGAAATTCGGATTTGGAGAGGAATTTGATTTCGAATACGGTATTGAAGCATCTCAATTAGCAAACGATGGAATCAAAAATGAGAAACAATTAGCAGATACAGCATATGGTCAAGGGGAAGTGTTAATGACGACATTACACTTAGCATTAACATATACACCTTATGTGAATGAAGGGAATATTCCGAAGCCAGTTTTATTCCAAAACACTGAAAAAGGTACATGGAAAACAGATGTTGTATCAGCAGATGCAAGAAATGTTATCCAAAAAGGATTGTTAGGTGTTGTGAATGAAAGCGAAGGTACAGGTAAAGCAGCGAAAGTAGAAGGATTAAATATTGCAGGGAAAACGGGTACTGCTGAACTGAAAAAGTCAGCGAATGAAGACGGCAAAGAAAATAGTTTATTCGTTGGTTATTCCGTAACGAAACCGAATGTATTAGTATCAATGATGATCGAAGATACGAAAGGTAAAAATGTTAGTCCAACTGTAAAAGTGAAAAATGTATTACAGCAATTTGCTAAATAATAAACGAAGAAGGCGCTTCTCACAATGAGGGGCGTCTTTTTCGTTATAGGTGGGGAATATAAGAAAAGATATAACAACCTTACAACATTGTAATGTAGCTGTAAGGTTAATAGATGGGGGCAATGTACTCTTTGTCCTACAATAAAGGCATCAAAGAAATTGCGTATAACGAAAGTGAGGAAAAGAAATGAACTACGTATTAGACGTAAAAGGTGTTTCGAAAACATACGGAAAAAAAGGGAATGAGTATATAGCTTTAAATAATGTTGATTTACAAGTGAGTGAAGGAGAATTTGTTGGAGTAATGGGTCCTTCAGGAGCAGGGAAAACAACACTTCTTAATATTATTTCTACAATTGATACAGCAACAGATGGTGATATTTTAATTGATGGACAAAGTATTGTGAAGATGAAAGAAGCACAGTTAGCAACTTTCCGCCGTGAAAAGTTAGGGTTTATCTTCCAAGATTATAATTTACTTGATTCATTAACGGTACGAGAAAACATTGCATTACCGTTAGCGTTATCGAAAGTGAAAGTAAGGGAAATTAACCGTCGTGTAGAAGAAATTGCAACGAAGTTTGGTATTGAAGGAATGTTAGAAAAATATCCATACCAAATTTCTGGTGGACAGAAACAGCGCTGTGCAGCATCACGTGCGCTTGTTACAAAACCAAGTCTTATTTTTGGTGATGAACCAACAGGTGCTTTAGATTCAAAATCTGCAACAGACTTATTAGACTCGTTAAAAGCATTAAATGAACAAGACGACTCTACAATTGTTATGGTAACGCACGATGCGTTTGCAGCAAGCTATTGTGAACGAATTATCTTCATTAAAGACGGTACGTTATTTAAAGAGATGTATAAAGATGGATTAACACGTAAGCAATTCTTTAATGAAATTTTAGCTGTGCTAGGAGAGATTGGAGGAAATAAGGATGACGCTATCTAAGTTAGCATTAAGAAATATGAAGCGTAACATGAAAAGTTACTTCCTCTATTTCTTCTCCATGATCTTTAGTATTGTAATTTACTATACATTTAAAGCGATTCAGTATAATTCTCAAATTGAGAAGGCGGCGGAAGGATCAAAGAAAATATCGGGTGCTTTTACGACATCTAGTATCTTATTAATCCTATTTGTTGCAATATTTATTATCTATTCAAATGGTTTCTTTACAAGAAAGCGTAAGAAAGAAGTTGGATTATATTCACTGTTAGGGGTACAAAAACGTCAAATAGCAAAAATGTTATGCTATGAAAATTTATTAATGGGATTCATTGCATTAGCAATTGGTATCGTCATCGGTTCTGGACTATCTACGTTATTCATTAAGTTGTTATTAAACTTAATGGGAGTTGACTTAGCTATTTCATTTGAAGTTCCAATTGAAGCGGTTCTTAATACAGTATTAGTATTTTTCTGTATTATTTTATATACGTCTTTCCAAGGGTATCTTTTAATTTATCGCTTTAAATTAATTGAATTATTCCAAGCAGAGAAGCAAGGGGAATCCATTCCAAAAGGTTCAATTGTACTTGCGATTATTGGTCTTAGCTCTGTAGGGATTGGTTATTACTGCGCATATAACTTTATATCGTTAGCGAAAAGTCTTGATCCTTTAACGTTAGCCATTCTTATTTTAGTAACAACAGTTGGTGGGACGTTTATCCTGTTCCATTTTTCAACGGTTATGCTTCTTCGTTACATGCGAAATCGTAAAGGAAGCTTCTACAATGGTATGAATATGGTTAGCACATCACAGTTACTATACCGTATTAAAGGAAACGCAACATCATTAGCGACTATTGCAACGCTTTGTGCAGTGACAATTTGTGCAATTGGTATTTCTGTTTCTCTTTATTTCAACGTAGGTCAAATGGTAGAAATGAGTATGCCGACAAGTTATGCTTATAAGACAACAGAAGTGAAACATGAAAAGGCTGTAGATGATGTATTAGCGAAATACAAGGACAAGCATCCGGTTAAAGCTGATTTATCTATTAACAGTATGAATATTAAAGGGGATATTAAATCTCCAGAAGAGATAAACATGGTCGATCCCCATGCAGATAAACGTACAATTAATGTTATTTCACAGAGTGAATATAAACGTATTGCCAAAAAACTAGATATAACAGATATGCCTTCATTATCAGACAATGAAGCAGTATTAGTGAAAGCTGAACAGCCTAAATTAAATGAAGAAATGGAAAAGGCATTCAAGGAATTTGATTTCAGTTATGAAGGGCATGCTGCAGTATTTACGTTAAATGGCAAGGAACATAAGCAAATGATTCGTAAGGAGCAAGCAGTCTTACCGGGTCCTCAGTTTATGTCAATGCTTGTTGTTTTACCAGATACTATGTATACAGAAGCTACAAAAACAGGGACACAAGAGGCACACCGTATCATTAAAGTAGATAATCAAAAAGAAAGTGCCGATTTAACGAAAGAGATGAAAGAAACGCTAACGGGCGTAGAGGTAATAGACTTCTATTCAATGTATCGTGAAGGTCTTGAAGGTTCAGGTCTAATGATCTTTATCGGTTCATTCCTTGGTTTAGTATTCTTATTAGCGACAGGTTCGATTATTTACTTCAAACAATTATCAGAAGCAGAGATGGACAAAGGAAGTTACGAAGTATTACGTAAGATTGGTGTAACAAGAAAAGAAATGAAAAAATCAATTGGAAAGCAAATTGCATTTATATTCGTTGCACCGCTGTTAGTTGCGGTCTTACACAGTCTGTTTGCTTTAAATACGGCGAAAGTAATCTTCGGGTTATCAGATGTCACGCCTATTTTAATTAGCTCAGTTATTTATTGCTTTATTTATTTAGGATATTATGTGTTAACAGTTCGCTCATACACGAGCATTGTAAGTAATAAGTAAATGTTGAAAGTTCAGTGCTTGAGCACTGAACTTTTTTATTTTTTTCATCAATTCATACTTTACAGGTTGGTATTGTGTGAATTAAAATAACTTCAATACGTTTTTATAAAAAGGGAGTGTAAACTGAAATGAATAAGTTGATTATATTTATCTTGGTTGGTTTTCTCGCGCAATTGATTGATGGCTCGTTAGGAATGGCGTATGGGGTAACGTCAACAACATTATTACTGTCATTTGGCGTTGCTCCGGCGGCAGCGTCTGCTTCTGTACATTTAGCCGAAGTCGTAACAACTGCGGCATCAGGTGCGTCGCATTGGAAGTTCGGGAACGTGGATCGCAAAATGGTTGTGAGATTAATTATTCCTGGTTCTATTGGAGCATTTGTAGGGGCATGCTTCTTAAGTAATCTTCCTGGCGATTTAGTAAAGCCATATATTTCGCTATTTTTATTGTCATTAGGAATTTATATTATTATTCGTTTTTTATTCCTTTATCAACCTGGAAAAGAAGTAAAGAAAAAGGAGTTATCAAATAAGCAACTTATCCCGTTAGGGGCGGTAGCTGGCTTCTTTGATGCGACTGGTGGAGGTGGTTGGGGACCGATTGCAACGCCGGTATTATTAACGAATAAAGGGATTGAAACACGTAAAGTAATTGGTACAGTTGATACGTCTGAATTTGCGATTGCAGTGTCGGCAACATTAGGTTTCCTTATTTCACTAGGGTGGGAGCAAGTTCAGTGGCAATGGGTATTCGCGTTAATGATAGGGGGAGTAGTAGCGGCGCCGATTGCAGCATGGCTTGTACGTATTATCCCTTCGCACCTGCTTGGAGTACTTGTTGGTGGGTTAATTATTTTAACGAATGCTCGTACGCTATTAAAAGCATGGGGCGCGCCTGCAAGTAGCCATCCATATATATATGGTGCAATCGTAGTGTTATGGGCAGCAGCAGTACTTTTTGCAGTACGCCGATACAAAAAGCCACCTACAGCAGAAATATCAGGATAAAAGAAAGAAGCCTGTGTTGTCGTCAACACAGGCTTCTCTGTATAAAACTATTGGGGTTAGTTCATTGCTTTCTTTAATATCTCTAAATTCTCATACATGAGAGAGAAGTAATCTTTATTATTCTTTTTATCTTCCTCTAAAATAGTGGCGATATGATTAAGCGTTAAGCTATCTGCACCAATTTCTTTCTTCACGACTTCTGCGACTTTCGGTGTTGCAAGTGTTTCGAATAAAATCGTATCAAGCTGATGTTCTTTTGCGAGTTGTACGATTTCTGTAAGTTGTTTTTGTGAAGGTTCTTGTGAAGCGGAAATACCTGTGATTGGAATTTGCTTAATACCATAGCGTTTTTCATAGTAGCCGTATGCAGCATGAGATACTAAAATTTCTTTGTGTGCTGCGCTATCTACCATTGCTTTGTAGTCTGCATCTAACTTCTGTAATTTCGCTAATACATCTTCGTAGTTTTTGTTGAACGTTTCTTCTTGGCTAGGCATTGCAGCTACTAAGCCGTTTTTAATGTTTTCAGCTACTTTTTGCATTGCAACTGGATCGAACCAAAGGTGTGGATCAACATCTCCGTGATCATGGTTGTGTTCCTCTTTCTCTTCTTCTTTACCATGATTGTGGTCATGACCTTCTTCTCCGTGTTCATGACCATGATGGTGATCAGAAGATTTTAATAAATCAACACCGTCAGAAGCAACGATTACTTTTGTATCTTCGTTTTTTAAGATATCTGTTACTTTATCTGCAAATCCTTCCATTCCTGCACCGTTATAAATGAACAAGTCGCTCTTTGCGATGTCTACCATTGTTTTTTGTGTAGGCTCGTATGTGTGTGAGTCAGCTCCTGGTGGATATACAGATTTCACTTCTACAAAATCTCCACCAATTTTGTTTGTTAAATCTTCAAGTGGGAAAATGGTAGTATAGACTGTTACTTTATCCGTATTACCACTTGTTTTCTCTGTATCTGAGCATGCTGTAAAGAATGTAGCCATTACAAACAGTAATGCAAACATGCCAATTATTTTTTTATTCATGTGTTGTATTCCTCTCTCTTATACTATTTGTCTGTTATTATATCGTAACGGTTACGATTTGTAAATAATAATAATTACGATTTATAAAGACTTATTTATCATGCTGTACATAAAAGTTTTTTTATGTGGGAGGATATGTATATATTCTCACAAAGGAGTTTTTGCTATGCATAAGGATATAGGAACAAATAATTTCATGGATAAAGTGGATCAAGTAGCGGATCAAATGGCGGATACGTTCGAACGGATTAAGAATGATGATAAAGTACAAGGTATTGCGGAACAAGTAAAAGGGAAGGCAAAAGAAGTCGTTGGTCAGTTAACGAGTGATAGTAGTACAGAGTTGGAAGGTAAGTGGCAACAAGTTAAAGGTGCTGTACAAGAAAAGATTGGAGAAGCAAAAGACTTATTTAAACAACCACCAACGCAGTAAAATACCATTGAATCTCTCTTTTTTATAAAGGGAGATTTATTTTTTATCTTACGGGTAAATACTGCTCGTTTTATTTAATGAACTAAGAATAAAAAACTTCCCATTATTCTCGATAGCTTTTATGCACCACAGAGCATAAGGTTTCATAAACTAAATTGACTAAATATATACCCATCTGAACGGCAGCTCTTGCTTAAGCAAGGAGGGTTCACACTTTTGGAGGAAAATAATTTTCAATCAAAGCCGTTGCTCACAAAACGAGAAAGGGAAGTATTTGAGTTGTTAGTTCAAGATAAGACAACGAAAGAAATCGCGAGTGAGTTGTTTATTAGCGAGAAGACAGTAAGAAATCATATCTCAAATGCGATGCAAAAGCTTGGAGTAAAGGGGCGCTCACAAGCAGTAGTTGAGTTACTTCGAATGGGAGAACTCGAGTTATAGTATTCAACCGGCTTTCTTTCGTGTAAAGAGGAAAGTCGGTTGTTTTAAATAAGAAGGAAATGAGTAGCTTACTGTGTAATATACATAAGAAAATATTCTCGAAAATGGGGCGATCTTGTGGATAGACCAATTGGTGTAATTGATTCAGGAGTTGGCGGGTTAACAGTAGTGAAAGAAATTATACGGCAATTACCGAAGGAAGAAATTATATATGTAGGAGATACAGCGCGCTGTCCATATGGATCGAGGCCAGTTCAAGAAATTCGTCAATTTACGTGGGAGATGACGAATTATTTAATGAAGAAGGATATTAAAGTATTAGTTGTTGCATGTAATACAGCATCTTCTGTCGTTTTGAAGGAGTTAAGTGAGAAGTTGCCCATACCAGTGATTGGAGTTATTCACCCTGGAGCAAGAACAGCTCTTAAAGTGACGAATAATTATCAAGTTGGTGTAATTGGTACGATTGCAACGATAAATAGTAAGGCGTATGAAGAATCATTGAAGGAAATTAATAGTGAAGTAATGATACAGAGTGTGGCATGTCCTAAGTTTGTTACGTTAGTAGAGACTCTACAATTTTTGACGGATGAGGCATATTCGGTTGTCAAAGAATCGTTAACTCCGTTTGAACAATCTCAAATGGATACGCTTATTTTAGGGTGTACGCATTATCCTCTCATACGCCCAATTATTC
This sequence comes from Priestia taiwanensis, assembly GCF_014638355.1. GTDB lineage: Bacteria > Bacillota > Bacilli > Bacillales > Bacillaceae_G > Priestia_D > Priestia_D taiwanensis. The sequence goes on along the minus strand of NZ_BMFK01000002.1, from coordinate 290,334 downwards.
AAGAAGTTGTAGGGCAACACATTCAATTGATTTGTTCGGCAGATGAAACGGCTCGGGAAGTGAGTACAATTTTGTATCATAATCGCATGTTGAACAACGGGAAGGCGAAGCGAGAACCTCTTTATTTAACAACGGGTGATCCAACTGCTTTCCGAGCAATTGGTTCTTATTTATTCCGTAAAAAGATTCATCACGTCCAGCAAATAACGTTATGAAGATAACCAGTGTCCTTTAGAGGGCTGGTTATTTATTTTTGATTAGGATTTATTTTACATTGATTTTTCAGATGAACAGGAGGATAATTTATAGTTAGGGTCAATCTTAAGACAGTATGACTTACATAGACAATTTATATCAGAAAAATGGGGCGATCTTTTGAATAGACCAATCGGTGTCATTGATTCAGGAGTTGGTGGATTGACTGTAGCGAAAGAAATTATGCGTCAATCACCGAAAGAAGAAATCATTTATTTAGGCGATGCAGCAAGATGCCCATATGGGCCACGAAGTGTAGAAGAAATTCGTCAGTTCACATGGGAAATGACGAACTATTTATTAGATAAAAATATTAAATTGTTAGTAATTGCGTGTAATACTGCAACGTCGGTTGTACTAGAAGAAATGCGAGAGAAGCTTTCTATTCCTGTTATTGGTGTTATCCATCCTGGTGCACGTACAGCAATTAAAGTAACAAATAATTATCATGTTGGTATTATTGGTACGATCGCGACAATTAAAAGCAATGCGTATGAGAATGCGTTAAAAGAAATTAATCAAGATACAAAGGTAGAAAGTCTAGCATGTCCACCTTTCGTACCGTTAGTAGAAAAGTTTGAGTTCGAATCATCAAAAGCATATGAGGTAGTAAGAGAGACGTTAGAGCCGTTAAAACGAACGAATATTGATACGCTTATTCTTGGCTGTACACATTATCCACTACTAAGCCCGGTTATTCAAGAAATAATGGGACAGCAAGTGAAACTTATTAGTTCGGGTGATGAAACAGCACGAGAAGTGAGTACAATCTTACACCATAGTAGTATGCTGAACAAAGGAAAAGAAAAGAACGAACATCAATTCTTCACGACAGGTGATACAGAAACATTTAGAATCATTGCTTCCCATCTATTTGGTAAGCAAATTAATAATGTACAGCAGATTTCATTGTAATGGGTATAGCCGGTGGCTATACCCATTTTGTTATGTATATGTACGATACGTCGCTAGAATAGAGAGGATATATGCTGAAAAAAGTTTTTTTATGTTTGGTCTAAAGTACAAGTTAGCTCGTATACATAGTAGTACAAACATGGGTAGGAGGGTTTTGGATGAAACAGAAAAAATCATTCATTCTTGGATGTGTTGTTTTATTATGTGGGGGATTATTATCAGCTTGTGGTATTAACTATGATCAAGTCGGAAAAGACTTAAACGGTGAGAAACAACCAGCGCAAGAAGCGAAGAAAGAAGAAGGTAAGGAAGAAAGCAAAGAGAATAAAGAAGCTATAACAAATGGGACAGAAATTTATTTAATTGATAAACACGGTTATGTTGTACCACAAACAGTTGCAATTCCAAAGGAAAAGGCAACGGTTGATCAAGTTCTTCAATACTTAGTAGAAGATGGACCAGTTGCAAATGTACTTCCGAATGGCTTCCGCGCAGTTTTGCCAGCGGGAACAGAGATGAAAGTGAAAGTGGAGAAGGAAGTGGCGACAATTGACTTCAATCCAGAATTCCAAAAATATAAAGCAGAAGATGAAGCGAAAATCCTTCAAGCTGTCACTTGGACGTTAACGCAATTTGAGAATGTGAAGAAGGTGAAGTTCCAAGTAAATGGTTCTAACTTAGCTGTTATGCCAGTAGCGAAGAGTCCGATTGGAGACGGATTGACGAGAGCGAATGGCATTAACTTTGATTATAGTAATACGACAGATGTAATGAATACGAGACCTGTTGTTGTGTATTTCTTATCGGAAAATGCAGGAGGGGTATATTATGTTCCAGTAACTCGTCGTGCTCCAATCGATGGAACGGATATGCTAACAGCTGCAGTAAATGAATTAATTAAGGGAGAAGATGTCCAATCAGAGTTAGTGAGTGATTTAGAAGAAGATGTGAAGTTGCTAGGAGCACCACAGCTGAAAGATGGTGTTGTTACATTGAACTTTAACGAAAATATTACGTCAAAAGGTAAAATTTCAGAGCATACATTAAAGTCACTTGTCTTATCATTGACTGAGCAAAAAGACGTTAAAAAAGTAGTTGTGCAAGTAAACGGGAAGACAGATGTGCTTGATGACAAGGGAGAAAAAATAACAGAGCCTGTTAGTCGCCCACAAAAAGTGAATACAGGTAGTTATTAATAAACGATATTTGCTATAATAAATAAAAGGAGGAGTATTCCTCCTTTTATTTATTTCTATGAAAAGATTTTTTTATGAAAATGGAAGTTGATTTCTTTTCTGAATAATTATTGGCTATACTAATGTAGGATTAAAGGAGGATGAACTAATGAGAATAGATGGAAGAAAGCAAGATGAATTAAGACATATTAAGATTGAGACAAATTACATAAAGCACCCGGAGGGCTCTGTATTAATTTCTGTTGGGGATACGAAAGTAATTTGCTCAGCAAGTATTGAAGATCGTGTACCTCCTTTTATGCGTGGTGAAGGAAAAGGTTGGATTACAGCAGAATATTCAATGTTACCTCGTGCGACAGAACAGCGTACAATGCGTGAAGCGACAAAAGGGAAAGTAACGGGCCGTACAATGGAGATTCAGCGTTTAATAGGTCGTGCTCTTCGTTCAGTTGTTTCATTAGAAGATTTAGGCGAGAAGACGATTTGGATTGACTGTGATGTTATTCAAGCAGATGGTGGCACGAGAACCGCATCCATTACAGGTGCATTTGTCGCGATGGTATTAGCATTAGGCAAGTTACTTGAAAAGGGTAGTATCAAGAAGTTACCAATTAAAGATTACTTAGCTGCAACATCTGTTGGAATTGTGGATGAAATTGGTGTTGTGCTTGATTTAAATTACGAAGAGGATTCAAAGGCAAATGTAGACATGAATGTTATCATGACAGGAAAAGGTCAATTTGTAGAATTACAAGGAACAGGAGAAGAGGCAACATTCTCCTATGCAGAACTAAATGAATTATTAGCAGTTGCAGAACAAGGCATCCAAGATCTTATTCAGAAACAAAAAGAAGCGTTAGGTGAATTAGCACAACATATCGAATAAGGGGATAGACATAATGAAAACAATCGTTATTGCAACAAATAACCGTGGAAAAGTGAAAGACTTTGAAACATTATTTAAACCATTAAATGTGAAAGTGAAATCATTGCATGATTTCCCTGAGTTAGAAGAAGTGGAAGAAACAGGGGAAACGTTTGAAGAGAATGCGATTTTAAAAGCAGAGAGTATTTCAAAGCAATTAAATGAAATGGTTGTAGCGGATGATTCAGGTCTAATAGTTGATGCGTTATCAGGGAGACCAGGTGTATATTCAGCCCGATATGCAGGACCGGAAAAGAACGATAAAAAGAATTATGAGAAGTTACTGCAAGAGTTAGGTGGCGTTGAAGAAAAGAAACGTACAGCTCGTTTCTACTGTGCACTAGCACTTGCAACTCCAGGGGAAGAAACAATCTTTGTGAATGGAACGTGTGAAGGGAAGATTGCACAAGAGCCGGCTGGAGAAAATGGCTTCGGATATGATCCTGTTTTCTATGTAGAAGAAAAGAAACGTACAATGGCACAACTGACGGCGGAAGAGAAAGCGGTAATTAGTCATCGTTCTGAGGCACTTCGTAAGTTGACGCAAGTATTAACAGAGAAGATGGGGAAGTAAAGAGAACGGGGGATACATACGATGAAGGTGTTAATTGTAAGTGATAATCATGGCTCTACAAGTGAATTACGATTGTTGAAAGAAAAGTATGCAACAGAAGTCGATGCGTTCTTTCATTGTGGTGATTCAGAACTATCTTCAACGGATGAAGAGGTGCGAGGATACTACATCGTGAGAGGGAATTGTGATTACGGTGTAGACTTCCCTGTAGATATTACAAAAGATGTTCAGGACACGCGGTTTTATGTGACGCACGGACATTTGTATGGTATCAAAACGTCACTACAACGTATTTTGTACCGTGCGGTAGAAGTAGAAGCGAATATCGTCTGCTTTGGTCATTCGCATGTTCGTGGTGTGGAGATGATTGATGGTATTCTCTTCGTAAATCCAGGAAGTATCTTATTACCCCGTTTGTATAAAGAAAAGACCTATGCATTAATAGAAAAAGATAATGAGCAAATGACAGTTCGTTTCTTAAACACTGAGCATGAAGAGATAGACTATGTTACATTTTCAATAAGCCAAGGATAATCCCTTTGGCTTATTGAAAAAAAGTGTTGACTTCTAAAGGATATATGAATATAATAAAAAATGTCGAAAGAGACAAAACATAAAAAAGACATATGCGGGTGTAGTTTAGTGGTAAAACAAGAGCCTTCCAAGCTCTGGTCGAGAGTTCGATTCTCTTCACCCGCTCCATACATATGTCCCGGTAGCTCAGCAGGATAGAGCAACGGCCTTCTAAGCCGTCGGTCGGGGGTTCGAATCCCTCCCGGGACGTCCAAAAAAGCGTGCTGAAAGTGCGTCAGATAAGCCTTCTATATCATTTAGTGAAACGGTCAGTATAACGGTCACGTAAGAAATTACACCTGTTATCGACTTCAGAACTGAATGGTATAGGAGGTTTTTTGTTGTGACGAAAAAGAAAGGTTTACTGGATATTAAGGTGGATGTAAAAGGATTGTTAGCTGAATTGCCTAAGCAAAATTCTAATGCTTCTAAAAAAGAAATTAAAGTACCTGTGGTATCTAATAATGATTTCATGCTAATTGATGAAGCTCTGGATATTGTTGCAAGGCAAATGACGGTGAGTGGTTACAGGAGTCGGACTATTAGTGACTATATTCTACATGTACAGCACTTTCAGAGTGTAACAAACACAAAGCGTATTGAAGATATTTCAGCAGCTACCATTTACCGTTGGTTAGATAGTATGAATGTAAGTAATCAAACAAAGTTAACACGTTTAAAGTGTTTGAAGGCTTTTCTTTCACGTTGTTTTGATAACGGTTGGATTAAAATGAAGTTCTGGAAGACAATTAATATTAAAGTTGACCAGAAGATTAAAGAAGGTGCTACAGAGCATGAGATAAACCTCTTGTTATCTGTATTAGACTTAAGTAACTTCATTCAATTAAGAGATGCTGTAGCTATTCTAGTGATGTTTAAGACTGGTATTCGTATTAACACATTGGTTCAGCTTGAGGAACGGCATATCGACTTTGGAAACAATGTATTAAACCTCGAAGGGAGCATCATGAAGAATCATCAACAGATTAAGTTGCCTTTTGACGACTTGTTGAGAAAACTTTTAGAAGTATTGATGAAGCATAATGTGGTGATTAGACAAGAATATGGAAAACAGAATAGTTGGCTATTCATTACTAAATACGGCGATATCATCTCAAATTCTCCAACTCATAATAACATTCAGAAACGATTAAACAAATATGCTAGGATGTATGGGCTGAAGAATATTAATCCTCATGCACTAAGAAGAGGTTTTGCTAAGTCCTTACTGGATAAAGGTGCGAATGTGGCTGTGATTTCTAAAGCGTTGGGTCATAGTGATATAGCGGTTACAACCAAGTACCTGCATTTAGATGTAGATGAAGTAGTGGATAGTTTGCGTTCCTATTTATGAAATGATGAATAGGGGGTACTTATGACCATATTGATTACAACATACATGAATAAGTGTGATAGCACTGCTATACCTGCACTAAAACCCCATTCTCTATTCAGAAATGGGGTTTTTTGCAGGACATATAAATATAATCTATATATATCCGCCTAAAAACAATCGTCAAAATCATGTAAATACGAAATCATCGTTACATGTAATTGGACAATTCTATGATTATATTATATAATTATCTCATGATATAAAAAGTGTAGTAAACCCTCTTAATATATCATAATTATACATTGAAAGTCAATCTGCTGTCAATAGACTTTTAATAAAAAAGGAGGAATTATATGAGTGAAAAAAAATACTGCAAAGATTGCAATAAAAATGTAAAACATGAAGAATTTCATCATCAAGGAAACAGGTGTAAAAAATGTAGGAGTCAAAAATCAAAGAATCGAATCGATGCTTTGACGGGTATTCAATACGCAAAGCATTTACTACATCAGTCCTGTATAAGAGCCTTGGAACGGTGTAGAAGAAATGAGAAGAAACATTATCGTGGAGTGGAAATCGATTGGGAAAAACCATTGGATATGAAAAATGCTTTAATGGAGAAGGAAGATTTTTGGTATGAGTGGCTAAGGTTAACCGAGGTATATGAAATAAGTGGAAGGAAAGATACGTTGAGGCCTACATTAGACCGTATAGAAGCAGATATAGAAAAAGGAGGACATTATATGTTAAGCAATATACAAGCACTTCCGCATGGTGAAAATACAGTCAAAGGCGTCGGTACAAAATGTAAAGTAATGTTTATTAAAAATTTAAGGCCATTTAGAGTTGCAGACTATGAGTCTATGGAAGCTGTTATGAAAGAATTGGGGATTTCAGGACGTAATGTATTAAATGTAATAAAAAATAGTGGTAGAATGCATGAAATTGATAGCGCTTACTCCGTGTTTGTACAGACTATAGATGGACAGTTAAAAGTGCAAGATACTCCATCTTATAAAGCAGTTATTACTATGAAGAAATTCTTGGTAGATAATGTGACGGGAAAGGAATACCTTATAGGCATAAGGCAAAATAGTTTTTATACTTATGGTATTTGGTTCAATGAAAGTCAGATGATGCCAGAATGAAAATGATGTTAGATAAACATGCTTATGCATCAAAACCTAATTATGCGGGAGATATTAGTAATAGACTAATTGAGTCTCCAATTGATATTGACGTTAGAGGTTTAGGGAAAGAATTGGCGAAAGGAAAGGCTTTTGTACCAGGCTACTTTATAAAAAAAGATGGTACGATACAAAGAAAAAGAGAATATTGGCATTCTCAGGAAGTTGTAGCTTTAGACTTTGATAATGGAATGAACTTAGATGAGGCAATTAATGAGTTCTCTGATACAGCGGCCTTTATGTATACTACGTTTTCTCACACGGAAGAGAAGCATAAGTTTCGAGTAGTGTTTGTTTTAGATAGACTAGTATACGTAGCCGATGAAATTGAACAAATAATAACGGGGCTAATGAGTAAGTACCCGCAAGCAGATGTGCAATGTAAAGACTGCACTCGTTTATTCTACGGAGGAAAAGAATTAATCGAGTTGAATTATGATAATAGATTAGGTGTAAGTAGTTTCTTAAAAACTGATATGAAGAAAATAGATAATGAAGAAATAATACAGTCTACAAAAAAACAACGAAAAAAATCTAATGGATACAAGGTGAATAGCAATATAGCGGAAAATATCCAGCTAATAAAACAGAAGAACATAGGAAAACTACACGAAATAATTAACCCCGAACCCCAAATTATGCATAATAATTATGAAATCTTCGATTACTTAAAGAAACGTGATTTACGTTTATATTTAGGAATTCATACGGATAAGAACTTCATTGATATCTTCCACGAAGAGAATAATCCAAGTGCTTCAATTTATGAATCAAATAAGAATAATGGGCATCAACTATATAAATGTTTTTCAGATAGTTACTCATTCACTGGGACTATTTTGGAGATAACAGAAAAATTACTGAACTGTTCTATTTTAGAAGCGAAAAGATTTCTTATGGAGTTATACAAGATTGAGCTGCATGAGAGTGATATGCAAAAAGAGCTAAAAGCAGTAATTGATACATACAAGGAGTTTTTGCAGTCAGAAGACTTGGAGGAAATGTATCCTAATTTTTATAAGGTTTTTTCTAATCATGGATACCTAAAAGATATGTATATACTTCTTGATTTAGTGAAGGAGTACTTACCTTCAGGGGATGACCCTCGATTGTTGTTTTATCACTCTATTGAAACAATAGCTAAAAAGTTTGGAAGGAGTAAGAGTGTAACACATACAAGAATGAATCTTTTTACATTCTTTAATCTATTATCGAAGCTTAATGTAGAAGAAGTTCCTAAACAACTGTTGGATATTCAACAGAGTATAAGGAAGAAAAAAGGTTATAAGTACTTGAATAGTACTTATGAGATGCATCTATATAGTTATGATTTTTTTAAAGAGATAGATAGCAAGTGTAAAATGTGGCTACAGAAAAAATGTACAACTAAGACAATAAATTACGAAGGAATAATGAGGAATTTTGGCATAGAAGAAGCGAATAGAGTATTTCCACAAGATAAAGGAAAAGAAATTTCTACTTTAAGTGAAGATGTAGTGTCCATGATGCATAAAACAGTACTTGAAAATATTAAACAAAAAGGATGGACTTCTGAACGAGAGGTATTGGATAGCGTTAAACTTTATTTTAAAGGTCAGCAAAACTTTAAAGAAAAACAATTTAAAATTTGTTTAGGTGAAATGTTAAATGCGTATCATCTTGAGTGTATAAGATTAAATAAAGAAATAAAAGGGGAAATGAATATAGGAGGAAATGGCTACGGCTATATTATTAGAGAAAAGGTGTAACTACTATTGTATGGTTTAACATAAAAACACGAAAAAAATACGGAGTACCTGAAATGTTCGCTTAACACTAGGTACAAATAAAAACACGAAAAAACATAAAAATACCAAAAACATTATTTGATTTAAACGTAATGTTAAGCGAGTATTTCATAAAAAAATGATTTTATTCTTTGTGAAAATATAGCGTCAGGTATATCGTTCTTCCGATATAAGGTGGATTTTAATTAAGAAAAGTAGGATGGTTTAGTACCTACTATTTTTCACACAGTAATTTCCATGTATAGATACACTCATTTTAAGTTAGTACAATAAATAGTGATATTGCCTTCTAATCTCTATTAAAAATGATTACCGAAGGTTCATATTAAGATTTTATCATGGGCCCATGTATTTTTACCGTGAACATACCCGTAAACTTTTATTGAATGATATAATTATATTTAGTAAAAATTAGGATATGAGAATTAAATGTATTTAAAATGGGGGATTGTTCTGTTAGAAGTGATAACTATTTTAGGGGAGGAAATATCGAATGAAGAAATTGTTTTTGTTATCTGTAATTATATTTGTTTTTTTAAGTGCTTGTGGTAGTAGTAGAGATTTATCAAATGTAAAAACATCACTTTATGGTCATTGGACAGATGAAGAATCAGGCGCACATTATTATGTCGGTGATGGAATCTTAATACAAGTTATTAAGGATAAGGTTGAAGAAAAAACATATAAAGTCCTGGAACATGATGAAGTGAAAAATATGGTGAAAATACGTGAAGAAACTGAAAGTGGAACAGTATTTGATAGAGAGATTACATTTAAGAATGATAAAAGGGAAACTGCTGAAGTGATGATAGATGCATCTTCGTATAAAATTGGAAAGACAGAATTTGGCTCGGAAGCAGAAAAATTGATTAATGAAAGGGTACGAGAAGCAAATAAAGATAATGAGAAGAAACATGATTGGAAATATATAGATGATAAGCAGCGGCCATAGAGCTATAAGATATGTTATGTAAAAGCAGGGAAGTCATCTCTGCTTTTTACGTGTTCCTTCACGTGAAATCGATTATCTATTCAGGTAATCAGTTTTTTGGCGGACATATAAATATAATCTATATATATCCGCCAAAAAACAAAGAGTCAGTCTAAATCATATACATAAGCTCCCTAACAATAAAGTTAACAACACAAAAAAAGAATTGTCTAATGTTGGCTTAATATTAGTTAAAAATAAAATAAAAAGGTTGTTTGAGTTGAGTGGATATTTAATAAAATCTGTCTTTTATTTATTTTTTGCCACAATGAAGATTGAGTAACTGAATAGCTATTTCTCTTGTGATGACTTTCCATTTAGTCAGAGCTTGTACAGGAAGGTTAAAGGTAGGGTCAAAAGTTCTTTTCTTATTTAATTTATGGTGAATGTAATTATTTCGGGTCTGATACAGAGATTTTGCTAATGATTTGGCTGTTCCATTGTTTTGGATAAGTCGGTGTTCTTTAGAGAAGGTTAATAATTCCTTTGAATCTATGGACTCAACTAACATTATTAATTCATTTTCTTCATTCCCTGTGCCAAAAAATGTTTCTATGAATCTATAGTAAGCGAAAAAGTTATAATCATCTGATGACTCGCCTTGATTAAATGAAGAAAGGTTACTAACTATTGGTGAACCCCAGTCTAAGTTTAAGTTGATTTCGGTATAATTAAATAATTCACTGGTTACGCCAACTGTTCGGAAGTCAATAACTCGTGGGTAAAGAAACTCACGATACTCCTGTTCAATGTCCTCAGAAAATTTAGAACCAATATAAAAGAGAGCTTTCTCTATTTCGAGAGAGAAGGTGTCCTTGCTAACTCCGTTAAGTTTAAGAGTGTAAAAATCATACTTTGATTCATCTTCATAAGATGTTAGGAAGCTAAAAAGTTCGCTTTTTGAACCAATTTCAAAGTGATAACTTCCAAAGGAGTATGTCTTTCCAATTTCAAATAAGCCATGGTAATTTTCTTGTTCCATAAAACCTGTTATGCTAACTTCACTATATCCATCAAGAAAATAGCCATGTCCACTGACATAGCGGTAATTATTCATTTTTTCTAGGTCTTCATGAAGTTTTTCTTTATGAAGTTTTTCCTTTTGAAGATGTGAGGTAGTAGTGGTATTTTTTAAGTTAAAGACTACTTCTTTTTGGAATTTATGGTCAATTATTTGGAATTTTTCTCCACTTATTTTTTGGTATGATAAATCGCTATAGTTGTTTAGTTCGTTATCTAGTAACAGCATTTTTTATTTCTCCTTTTGTTTTATCAATCTATATTTTATGATATCTAATTTAATAACAAGCATACTGGTTTATTTTATTACATTTATGAGGTTGAATGATATAATAATATTATAAATGTATGTTTATGGTTTTATAGGTTTTTAATTGTATATTAGGAAATAAGGTGGTAGGGGAATGGGTAATTTTATTGAAATTGTTGTGTCAGATAAATCTACCAATACTCAAAAAGGAAAACTTTTGGAAGTGTTGGGTAAAGAATTACTATCTATTTTGCAGTATGAAGTGATGGATGAAGTAAGAATTACAGCGATGGAAGTGGATTTGTTAGCTAGAAATCGTATTAGTGGTGAAACAATTTTTGTGGAATGTAAAGCCCATCAGAATACTCTATCGTCCGATGTGCTTACAAAGTTATTAGGAAATGTATTTTTTAAGGGCGTTTCTTCAGGCTGGTTATTTACGACTGGACCTCTTAGTAAAGATGCAAAGGGATTTAAAGAAGAATGGTCTCAGAGACCTTCAGAAGAAAGAAGAAAACTAAATATTTATACATCTGATAAATTAGTAGAACTACTAATTAATTCGGGGAAAATATGTAATCCTTTAACCTTACCTAGAGATGAAAAATATACATATGCAGAGGAAAATACTCTTCTAGTGTCTGAATATGGAAGGTTTTGGGCAATTAAAGTATTACATGTTTCAGCAGGCGTACCTTTTGGAGTAGTTTTGTACGATGCTGAAAATGCCAAACTGATAACAGACAAGGATGTTCTTAATTCGCTTTCAAAACTCCAAACTTCATTTGATGACCTTGAGTTTATTACTAGTGATTTAAACAAAGAAAATAACATAATTACAGATGAGATTATAGAGGAGCTTAGCAACATTGCTACAGTTACAGGTGGAGACCAATGGGCAGATTATAGGCCGTCTAGGCCTAAAGATTTTGTTGGGCGAGAAGATTTGCTTCGTGAAATATTTAAGTATCTTAATTCGGTGGCAGAAAATGAAACTAGCACACGACTTTTAGCCATTAAAGCTCCTTCAGGCTGGGGGAAAAGTTCTGCATTATTAAAGTTAGTTTCCAATGCAGAGGGGAGAAGGTATAAAACTAAATACTTTGTTCATGCGGTAGATGTGCGTGCGGCAACTTCACGTCGATATGGAGAATTGTCATTATTGTCTTGTGTCAACTCTGCTATTGAAAAGGGATTTATTAATAAACCTAAAAAAGAATTAATTATAAATAGTGTTAATAACCCTTTAGCAAGTGAAGGAATGAATGAGTTATTACAATCATTAAAGAGAGAAAGTAAAGTATTGGTTTTATGTTTCGACCAGTTTGAAGAAATATTTTCTAAAAATGAGTTGGCGGATTTGTTTGAAAGCATACGAAGACTAGCAATTGCAATAGATGCAGCTAAAGAAAATATTGTGCTTGGTTTTGCTTGGAAAACAGATGGAACAACGCCAACAGACCATCCAGCGTATTATATGTGGCAAAGTTTATCTGATAGAAGAAGAGAGTTTCAACTCTCTACATTTATCCCTAAAGAAATACATAGGGCATTGGGGATATTTTCAAAGGAATTAGGACAACCGTTAAATCCGAACTTGAAAAAATACCTAATAGACCATTGTCAGGGATATCCTTGGTTATTAAAGAAGTTATGTATTCATGTTCATTCTTTAATTAAGAGTGGTATTGAACAAAATGAAATTATGGGAAAAGGGCTGGACATCCAAGCTCTATTTGAAAGAGATTTAAGTGAATTATCTGCTTCAGAGTTAGCGTGCTTGAAGAGAATTGCTAATGAATCGCCTGCAGACTTCTTTAAAATGGACCAAGACTTCGGGAGTGAGACAGTCCATGCTCTATTGAATAGAAGATTAATAATTCGCAAAGCTCACAAACTAATATTATATTGGGATATTTTCAGGGACTATGTTTTAACGGGTTCTGTACCTCAAATAACTGTAACGTATATACCTCAAGGGAATTTGAAAAAGTATAACGACTTGCTTCAATTATTATTAAATGAAAGAGAGATGTCTTTAACTGACCTAGCAAAAAATTTAAAGATAAGTAGAAAGGCTTCAGAAAATCTCATTCGTGATATGGTTATGTTTGGGAATGTAACTAGGCAAGGGGAAAAAATCATTCTTCTTCAAGAAACAGAGATAGAGGCAATAAATAAAGCATATTCTTTCTTTAATAGTCACATTTTATTAAAAACATTAGTAACTCAGTATGGTGAAAGTTTTGGTGTAACCTCCCAAGAATTTGGAAAGACATTCATTAACTTGTATAAGGAATCTCAATTTAGTGAAAAAACTTTTGAAGCATATATTAATAGGGCTATAAATTGGTTTTTGGGATTAAATATTATGAGGTTTAATCATGGGAAAATTACTTATTTATCGGAGAAAGTCCCTATAACTAAACAAATTTTAATATCTAAGGGTAGAATAACTGTTAATGCAAAACTACATCCATTTTTAGGAGCTGCTCCTGCAGAAAGAGTTTTAGAGTTAATTACGAAGGTTAAAGCTGGGATAAATGATGAGGAAGAGTTGAAAAAGCTAGGCTTGAGAAATGCAATTACTGTTCTAAAATCGCTTGGACTAGCAATAAAACAAGTGGATACATTAAAATTAGTGAATTTATATGATGATTATGAAAAGGTTTTAGCTAATAAGGTTCTTGAGACGGAAACACTTCAATTGATTGAACATTATATTAAAGAGAATGAAATTCCACCTACCGCAAAAGAAGTTGGAACAATAGTTGCTGGACTTTTAAATAGAGAATGGAAAGATGCTTCTAAAACTCGTACAGGACTATCGTTATTAAAATGGCATAAGTGGGCTATGGATATTATTGGTAATAAAGACCCTTTAGTCCTTGTATAATAAATACCCCCTATTAATTTCATCGAAGTTAATAGGGGGTATTTATATTTTTAAAAGTCATCTTAATACTAAATCTCTAAAAGTTTTTCGTATTTTTCAAGTGTATTTTTGAGAGCCTCTTCACACTTGGGGTTAATAATATTAGACGATTTCTTTATGATAACTTAGTTATTAGTGAATTTTAATTTTAGGATACCCCCTTCTCGAGTATCAAATTGGTTATACAAGTTCCTTTGGTAATGATAAATCTAACATGTTATCAATTTTTATAATTTTATATTAGTATGATTTTAAGTTTATAGTAATAAAATTGCGAAAATTGTAGTAAAATGTAATTATATAGATATATTGGATGTTCTGAATAATGAAGATGAGGGGTGGTTCTATATGATAAGTATTTATGAAGCGAATTATAAGAAAAAAGAAAAACAAGAGCTGATTTATATTGATAGTGTTAATCCTGCAAATTATATTGATAAGTATAGAGGGAACTTGTACTGTGCAACGGCCAATTGTTCGGCTAAACTAGCGTATGTTCATAAAGAAAATGACAGTGACCACTTCAGAACGTGGAGAGGTAGCCCGCATATAGAAACATGTCTATTTTACTTTGAAAAAGTAGCAACTCGTGAGGGGAAAAGAACAGAGGGGCAAGTTACTGGTATTGTAAGTGATGAAAGAATAAAAAATTCTCTTAGAGAAGCCTTTTTATTAGAAATGATGTCAAAAGAGCAAAAGAAGAGACAGCGAGAAAGAGATAAAGAAAGAAGGAAAAGAAAGCGGGAAAGAGAGAAAATCCGTGGTGGAACAAAGAAAGAAGCTGCTCAAAGAATAGTATCTAATCCTGATGAAATTAATGAAAATTTAATATCTGGTGGGATGAGATTGTATAAAAAAAGTGCAGATGCATTAAAAGAAAAGGATTTAGGGGAAACAAGAACGGTTACAGGCCAATTAAAGAGAGTGTTAATTAATAGCAGTAAAAGTATAGTGATAGAAGTCGAGAAAAATAATGTTCAAGTTAATATTAAATTTGAAGAAGCATTTTTTGCTGCAAATAAGAGCTATGTTGGGATGTTTCATCATATAGAAAGATACTTGAATGAACATCGAAACCTAGTGTTTTCAGCAACTGGTGAAGTACGATTTAGTAAAATTAGTAATAGATATGAAATTGTGGTCTTTAATAGTGTAGGCTTTTTAATTCATAATAAGACGTTGAATAGGATAGTGGTAGAACATTCGCTAATAGATGAGAATAAGGAAGCAAATTAATTCAGAAGTTACGATGATATTTATTCACTATACTATGCGTTCTCAGATTGTGGGGACGTTTTTTGTATTTTAAAGGAGAGGTAGTGTAGAATTTAAAGATTATAATGTAGCAGAGAGAACAGTATCTATGCACCCTGCTACATTTAAAAAAGATGAAAGTCCAATTCAACTGTTTGAATAAAGGTGTAGCGACTGTTCTTTTGCGTTGGTAAAGGGAGTGTTATACATGTATGAAAAACATTTCTAAAGTTATTTGAAAGAGAATTAGGAGAGAAATACACTGCAGTTTTAAAATTGTATAGTTTTCTTTTTTTGACTAGTGATGCAGATTCTCCTTTAGTTATAGTCTATTTGACCTTGATTTCTTGTGTAGTTTATCCAATTATAAAAAACGTTATAGATAGAGGAATAAAGGTTTAGTGTATTAATTATTTTATTGGAGTTCTTTTTTCTTTACGGTCTTGGTTATCGAACATCTCTCTTATTGATTTTCCAACAGCACGTTCAATAATTGAAAGGATTTTTTTTTGATTTTCTTCAAATTCATCAAAAGATTGTTCATGACGTATTAAATCGGCAATCTCTGCAATAGCTTTCTTTAATTTTACACGTTCAAGGCTGGCATCAGATTTTTTCATGGGTTGTGGTTGTTGTTTGAATTTAGTGTTTAATTCTTTTGCTTCGTCTAACCTCAATTTTAAGTTTTCTTTATATCTCCCAACATTTTTCTTCCAACGGCTAGTTTCAGCCTTTCGTGTTGCCCACCTCTTGGTAAATTCTTTTCCATTATAACGTAATTTCAATTCGGCCTTGTATTCCTCATCTTCGTTTTTACGTCGTGAAAACTGTGTGAGGAGGTCAGCGTATAAAGATTTTAGCTCTTTTAACCATTTTACTACAGATTCTTCATCTTTTCTTAATTGTCTGGCTAATTGTTCATTCAGTTTATTTTTAATATCTAACTGGATTAATTCTTGGAAGTTTTCATCATCAAGTTTTGAATAATCTTTAGGGGTTTCTCTCATCAGTCTATTATAATCCATTATATGGGATCCCTCCATTCTATCGCTCTATGACGCTACTATTTTACCATAGTTTGGAATTATCTTTCCAACAATTCATTTATGATAGGAGAAATTGTAACTATATATAAATTGGTTAGAGTGTATTTTAATAATTAATGGAAGATGAATTATTGTACAAATGAGAAATATCAAAGTAAAATATTTTTTGTTTGTATATAATAAAGGGGGACTAAAAATGGGTTTTTTAGGACTAACAAAAATTGATGAAGAGAGGCTTCAATATGAAGTGATTTCAGATAAAGCACGTTTAAAGTTAACCCGTTTGATTAAGATTGCATCTAATAGTGATGATACTAGTCTTCATCTATTAAGACAAAACAGATTTGTAAATATAGCTAACAATGTTCTTGGTAAACCACTTTATATACTAGAGTCAGATGATATGGGTGAATACCAAGTTGCTGAACATGCTTGGCATTTTGGGGAAATTGAGATTATAATGAGGCGACCAAATACAACACAATTAGTTGGAATATTGGCAGATATGCTACAAGAAAACTTGTTAGATATTAATATCGTTAATGAAATTCTAATTGAAGATGGGACTTCTATTTTTTTTGAAGCGGAAAATTATAATAATGTCAAAGTGTACATTACTCCTGTTGAAGAAATAGAGGATGTAAATGATTCAGAGGAACACCCAAATATCAGGAAATTAGTCAAGAGAATGGATAATGTACTTGCTGATAGGGATTACTCAGCTGTTTTACATACAAGTGCAACAATATTTGAAACGTTAGCGAAAGATGTGGTAGGGTTAGCGGCTATTGAAAACCAAACACTCGGAGGCTTTTTTGATAGGTATCGAAAGAATTCTAGTCTTCCAGAACCTATTTTGGATTATATAATTGAAATATACAGAAAAAGAAATAAAGAACCGTTAGCAGGACACGGGAGTACTCAACTTCCTAATATTGAAGCTGAAGAAGCTATTATGTTAGCTGAAATGACTAAAACCTTTGTACGAATTGAAAGGAAGTTAGCTTTACCTCATAAAAATAACATTACTTAAATGAAAAATGTATACAAAAAAGTTACATAAAAATTCCAAAGACATGGATGAATTCTATAAAAAGCTTAGAACCCTTGATTTATAAGGGCTCTAAGCTTTTTCTGTCTTTGCAAACCAATTGTAAACAATTAGACGAATTAAGTTTCTAAAGAAAATTTTTACTTAATTAGATTATTTACAAATGTCGCTCTCTGGTTTTCGTCTTTTGTAAATGGTACGGAAATGAAATAAGCATTATTTACTTGCTTTAAGATTTCTTCATATTCACTGTACGCACTTTTTGAATTTCGAGAAGGTTTACCAAATAACGGACTTAACATCATTGAAGTTTGTTCACCCATATCGATATTATGTTTACTCAACGATAAATAAGTTTCAGCAGTAATAATAGCGGGTTCTGGTGGCTGATTAGGTTCGGATTGTTCGAAAAAGTATAAAAGGTATTCAATTTTAGTTAATTCGTTATCTTCTTTTTCAACATATCCTTGGTAACCAAATAACTCACCATTCTTAGCTATTAGCCGAACCATGTCGTTAGCTATATATTCTCCGTTAATATTAGGATTCTTACTAACTAGGCCTTTTCCATGACCTGTGACTAATACACCTTTTTCATTTATCTTATCTAAATCTGCATAAAAATCATTTTTGGACATAAATTTCGCCTCTTTCAAAAAAGTAATAATATTCAATATTATACCATTAATTATTATTTTATAAAAATTTTTCATTTTTAAGAGTGTTAATTATATAGGTTTACACCAGTCAGTTTTGTATGCCTTTTGATAACTCGTAAAATAGTCGATTTTGATGTTGGTCTGACATCATAGGAGAATAAAAGATTAATTTTTCCAAATTCTTCTTGTAGAGGCTTCCATATTTTTAAGATATCTATTGTATCAGTATCTAATGCAATTGCATGCATCCCTGCTTTGTTTTTTCTTGGTTTAATCGTTCAGTAATTACCATTTTTAAGACGTAGTGAATAATTGATGGTTAATATAAGATTATCTAAATCAATATCTTGTTCCCAGTGCAAAGCAGTAGTTTCATATACACAGTATAGACATTTCTATATATGAAAGTATTTCAAATAGATATTGAATTCATAAACGAGCCCTATTATAATAAGAAAAGCGATAACGGTCAAAGTTCGGAAAATGACCGTTGCACTGAGCGGAGTAAAAGTATTGGTATATAAGGGTTTTCTAGAGGATAGAGCAACGGCCTTCTAAGCCGTCGGTCGGGGGTTCGAATCCCTCCCGGGACGTCCAAAAAGCGTTAAGTTTGTATGAACTTAACGCTTTTTTTGTTGTGTAAAATAAGCTTTCTGGTTCATGGTGAGAAAAATCAATAATGAGCTAGAGGGCTTATTATTTTGCTTGTTTTAATTGAAAGGAGAAAGAGTGGATTTGGTGAATCCTTCTCCTTATATAGAAAAAAGCAAAGGTGCCATTAAATCGTGCCTTTGCTTTTTTCTTGATTAATTATTAATAAACTTCTCAAATACATGCCCGAAGTCTTTTGTACTGTATTGATCTCGTGTATCTACGAGCCAGTTGAATGCAAATTGGTTAATTTCTTTAAATTGCTCAGCAAGATTTATTTCTGCGTTTCGAACGTTATTTAATGTGCAAGATGCGATGTCTAAACTTCTGTTTGCATATTGTGTCGTAATCTCGTTGTCGTGCATAATTTCTGAGATTTTAAATAGGGCTTTGTACAAGTCTTTTATTTCTTCGATATGTTTCTTATGTACGTCGATTGAGTAATGTTCGCCACCCATTGTGAACTTAATTTCTACATCTAAATCAATTGTACCAGCTGTTTCAAGTGAAACATTTGAAATACGGTGTGTATGATAGTTATAGCGTCGGAGAGTACGTTTTTTGCTTACTGCGCTCGTTCCATCTACGTGAACAAGAGCTGTGTTTGTAAAGCAATACTCATCTGTCTTTGATTTGATAAGGAAGTAAATTTTCTCGTCTTCTTCGTGCATGATGTAGTCATCTGCTTCTACTTTGTCATAGTCGGCAGGTTTGATAACTGTACCAATATCACTTAATCCTAGTAGGTCGTTTGCAACTTTTTTGAACATACTTTTTATCCTCCTGATTTACGTATTTAGACTGGTTCCCTTTTAGTATACCATCATTGTAGAGGTGGTCATTCGTTTTTGTATGGAAGAGGAGACAGCGTATTCAATCTTGTTTTGTATATAAACATTTTTTAGCGAAAGTGACAAGCTTTCTTTTAGATTCATGAATGTTAAAATTAACGTTAATTTGCTATAATTATGTAGTAGTTATTATTTGGAAGAGTAATTGTTTTATTTTTTATAGAGAGAACCAGCAAATAACAACAAAATGTCCCTCTGGAGATTTTGTTATTGGAGGTTATATGCAATGAAGAAAGTAAGAAAAGCGATTATACCGGCGGCGGGATTAGGAACGAGGTTTCTCCCGGCAACAAAGGCGATGCCGAAGGAAATGTTACCGATTGTGGATAAGCCGACGATTCAATATATTGTGGAAGAGGCAATAGAATCAGGGATTGAGGATATTATTATTGTTACTGGAAAGGGAAAGCGTGCGATTGAAGACCATTTTGATAATGCGTATGAGTTAGAACAAAGTTTGATAGAAAAAGAAAAATTTGAATTATTAGAGAAGGTGCAAGAGTCTTCTAAAATGGTAGATATCCATTATATTCGTCAAAAAGAACCAATGGGCCTAGGACATGCTGTATGGTGTGCACGAAAATTTATTGGGGATGAGCCGTTTGCAGTATTACTTGGAGATGATATTGTACAAGCAGACAAGCCCTGTTTAGGACAATTAATTAGCGAATATGAAAAAACATTATCGTCTGTTATCGGTGTGCAACCTGTGCCGGACGATGAAACACATCGTTACGGTGTAATCGATCCAATAGAAAAGGATGGACGCCGTTACCAAGTTCGCCAATTTGTTGAGAAACCAGCACAAGGAACAGCTCCTTCTAACCTAGCGATTATGGGGCGTTACGTGTTAACACCTGAAATCTTTATGTTCTTAGAAGAACAAAATATAGGTGCGGGTGGAGAAATTCAGTTAACAGACGCAATTCAGAAGTTGAATGAAATCCAACGTGTATTTGCGTTCGATTTCGAAGGCAAACGTTATGATGTCGGAGAAAAATTAGGATTTATTGAAACGACTATTGAAATGGCGCTCCAAAAAGAAGAGCTACGTGAGCAATTAATTGAGTTCATGTCAAAAGCAATCACACAGTATACGAAATAATGACAGAAGAGAAGGTATCTGGTTGAATGCACGGATTATGAAAACATCACTCTTAAGCATGTGAACCAAAGCATTAAGTATAATTTTATGCTTCTTTTCCCATTGTAGAGGGTGAAGTTGTTGCAGTATGTCTTTAAATCACGCTTTATTTGCAGTGCCTCTTCATTTTTCCACTTTGTTGTGTTCTTTAATATAAATGCATGCGTTGTTAATAACGTTGTAAGGTAACAAATATTTTTGAAAAGCTTTTATTACGTTATAAATAGTTTCATGAGGTGATTCTGGGCCTTTTTCATCATCCGGTGGAAAACATCTAGCTCTTTTGTCGTTTTCAACGAGTATTGTTATACTTTGATGACAAGTTTCCACTTGCTAGGATACGATAATACGTTAAATATTCATCTACATAGCATACATTTGTTATGCTCATTACTTTGAAGAAGAACTCTAAGTCTTCGCCCCAGCTACAATCAGGAGTGAAACGAATATGATGAATCATTAAAGTATCACGTTTAATGATTCAGGTACTTGTTTGAGCCAGTACTTGGTGCGTAATGAATGCATGTGTGATATAGCCTTTCATGAAGTTTGTTTTCTGTTCGACTTTTTCTTCTGTTGCTTCATAATAATACTTATATCCACAATAACCCGCATTCATGTTGGTGGCGTGGAGGTTTTTATTTGTTTCCCAATTTTTGTTGGATGCCATAAGTCATCGCTATCTAGAAAAGCAACGTATTCTTCTGTTGCGTGTTCGGTGGCGGTGTTTCTAGCAACTGCAACACCACTGTTTTTTTGGAAATATAACGAATGATATCTTAATTTTGTTTTGTAGTTGTTTGATAATTGTGGCGGGTTGGTCAGTATTTTCGTCATCTACAACAATGATTTCAAAATTTATATATATCTGATCTAAAATTGAAGGTAAGCAGTACTGTTGGATTGTTATGGTGAAAGATAGTGATGTATTAGCAGTTGCGATTGAGGATGCATATGAGAAGAAAGAAGGCGAGCTAAGAGAGAGCGGCGATAGGTTGTATGAGCGAGCAACGACATATTTCTCATTAGAGAGCTTACGTAAAGAGACAGTGAGATATTATAAAGAAATTGTAAGATAAATATGTTTTAAAAAAGATGATCTTTGGATAGGAACAAAGATCATCTTTTTGTTATATTTTCATATATAAGGGGTTTAATTTTATAGTTGAGTTTGTCCCTGTATTCTTGTTACACTGTAGGGAAGATAAATAGTCTATCAAAGAACAAAATTATACATAGATGAGGGCGAAGTGATGATGCAATCAAAGGATGGGGAACAACAAAATAATATTGTGTTATTTCCGCAATTAAAAAGACGATTGTTAGAGCGTGGCCATGAGTGCTTGAACGAGAAACGATTTCAAGAGGCTTACGATACATTCCAAATGATGCGAGATTACGAATATCATACGGCGGAAACAGAGCTAGCAATAATTATTTGTTTAGTTGAATTAGGTCGTCTACAAGAAGCAAAAGAAACGTGTGAGGAATTAGTGTGGGGCAAGATGCAACACTTTGATGCGCTTGAAATTTACTTGTCTATTTTAGTACAATTAAATAATTACGAAGAGGTAGAGCGTGTCTTGCAACGAGCGCTTCACGAAGAAGGTGTTTCGGAAGAACATATCCAAAAGCTTCGAGCGCTGTTAAGTATTTCGATGAAGATGACTGAATCTGTGGTTGATGATGAGGACAGTGAAGAGTTACAGCATGTACAACGTGTGTTGATTCAAGGAGACGATGTGAAAGAACAGATGACGCTCGTACAATCATTACATGGACGAATGTTGAAATATGCCTTGTCAACTTTCCGCGAATTCCTAGCAGATGGGGAAAAACATCCACTAGTTAAGACAATGATTCTACACGTCTTGATGAAAGAAGAGATAGAGGCAACGTTACTTGTGAGAAAGTTCAGGAGGACAATGGAAGTAAGTCCTTTTGTATTGTATGAGGAAGGTGATGATCCGTTCGTACAACGTGTTATGGAAGTAATTGAGGAGAAAATTGGACAAGAGAACCCTATGCTTGCCGAAACGGCAAGAGATTACTTCCTACAACATTTATATACATTATTCCCGCTTCTTCCGGACCCGCAAGAAGAGAACCTGTGGGCTGCGGCACTTCATACAATTAGTGTTCGATTATATGGATTTGCTGAAGGGGCAGAGATTGTATCTCTATACGATGTAGATGAGGAACAATTACAGGATGCAATTCAGTTTTTAGTAGAAATAGAAGAAGTTTCGACGATATTATAAGGATTGGTAGAAAAAAGAATCCTTGCAAATCTTGAAACAATTATATTCTATGGTATAATGTAAGGGTTGTAGAGAGTCGATTTTATAAAGAATGAATATTGGATATTTATTCCATAACATACTTAATTAGTAAATTCATTACTCTAGATTTTAATTTATATTGGAGGTAACGAATATAATGACAACAAAATGGGAAAAATTAGAAGGTAATGTTGGTTTATTAACAGTTGAAGTATCAGCTGAAGATGTAAACAAAGGTTTAGATGCAGCTTTCAAGAAAGTTGTAAAAAAAGTAAACGTACCGGGATTCCGTAAAGGTAAACTTCCTCGTCCAATGTTTGAAAAAATGTACGGTGTAGAAGCACTTTACAATGATGCATTAGATGAAATCTTACCAGTAGCTTACGGTAAAGCTGTTGAAGAAGCTGGAATCGAGCCAGTTGCTCATCCAGAAATCGATGTTAAAGAAATGGCTAAAGGTCAAAAATTAGTATTCACTGCGAAAGTAACAGTGAAGCCTGAAGTTAAATTAGGCGAGTACAAAGGTTTAGAAGTTCCTGCTGTAACAACAGAAGTAACAGAAGAAGATGTACAAGCTGAATTAACAAAATTACAAGAGCGTCAAGCTGAGCTTGTAGTTAAAGAAGGTGCTGTAGCTGAAGGTGATACAGTAGTAATCGACTTCGAAGGTTTCGTTGATGGCGAAGCATTTGAAGGTGGAAAAGGCGAGAACTACTCATTAGCAATCGGTTCTGGCACATTTATCCCAGGTTTCGAAGAGCAATTAGTTGGTTTAGAAGCAGGCGCTACAAAAGACGTAGAAGTAGCATTCCCAGCTGAGTACCATGCTGAAGAGTTAGCAGGTAAGCCAGCTACATTCAAAGTAACACTTCATGAAGTGAAAGTAAAAGAACTTCCAGCTTTAGATGACGAGTTCGCTAAAGATGCTAATGAAGAAGTTGCAAGCTTAGAAGAATTAAAAGCATCATTACGTACAAACTTAGAAGCTGCTAAGAAAAATGAAGCAGAAGCGACAACTCGCGACGCTTTAGTAGAAGCAGCAGCAGCTAACACAGAAGTTGACATTCCAGAAGCAATGGTTGACACTGAGTTAGATCGTATGATGAAAGAATTCGAACAACGCTTACAACACCAAGGAATGAACTTAGAGTTATACTTCCAATTCACAGGTACTGATGAAGATGCATTAAAAGGTCAAATGAAAGAAGATGCACAGAAGCGCGTACGCATCAACTTAACATTAGAAGCAATCGTGAAAGCTGAAAACATCGAAGTAACAGAAGCTGATGTAGATGCTGAAATCGAAAAAATGGCTGCTATGTACAACATGCCAGTTGAAAACATTAAGCAAATGTTAGGTGCTAACCTTGGTGCTGTGAAGGAAGATCTTAAATTCCGTAAAGCAGTTGAATTACTTGTAGAAAACAGTAAAACTGTTGCATAATATAATTAAGCACAAGCAAACAAGGCGCGATGATATCGTGCCTTGTTTTATAAGATGGAAATATCGTGTACATAATTTTTAGAACGGGCAGGAAATAGAAGGCAAATAGAGAATATATTTGTACGCATCTTTTATTCCTGTGGAAAGTATACATATTTTACTCCTTCAAATGGTATTCTGTTAGTAAAGAACAACATTTACATACTTTTTTGTTGATGAAAGACGTAATGTAGGTTAGTGTAAAGATTACATATTTTGAAAAGCACTTAAAAAGGAGTGTGAAACAATGTTTAAATTTAATGATGAAAAAGGGCAATTGAAATGTTCTTTCTGTGGGAAGACTCAATCCCAAGTTCGTAAGTTAGTGGCTGGTCCTGGCGTGTACATTTGTGACGAGTGTATCGAACTTTGTACAGAAATTGTACAAGAAGAATTAGCAAAAGATGATGAAGTTGAATTCAAAGATGTTCCAAAGCCATTAGAAATTCATGAGATTTTAGATGAATACGTAATCGGTCAAGATTCTGCGAAGAAAGCTTTAGCGGTAGCGGTGTATAACCACTACAAACGTATTAATTCAAACAGCAAAATTGATGATGTTGAGTTATCAAAGAGTAATATTAGCTTAATCGGTCCTACAGGTAGTGGAAAAACGTTATTAGCTCAAACGCTTGCGCGTATTTTAAACGTACCTTTTGCAATTGCGGATGCTACTTCTTTAACAGAAGCAGGATATGTAGGAGAAGATGTAGAGAATATTTTATTAAAGCTAATTCAAGCGGCAGATTATGACGTTGAAAAGGCAGAAAAAGGTATTATATACATAGACGAAATTGATAAAGTAGCCCGTAAATCAGAGAACCCTTCTATTACTCGTGATGTATCAGGTGAAGGTGTGCAACAAGCGTTACTGAAAATCTTAGAAGGTACAGTTGCGAGTGTACCTCCTCAAGGTGGACGTAAGCACCCACACCAAGAATTCATTCAAATTGATACAACGAATATCCTATTTATTTGTGGCGGGGCATTCGATGGTATTGAACAAATTATCAAGCGCCGTTTAGGTAAAAAGGTAATTGGTTTTGGTGCAGATACGTTAACTGGTGATATTGAGCAAAAGGATATTCTTAACCATGTGTTACCGGAAGATTTATTGCGCTATGGCTTAATTCCTGAGTTCATCGGTCGTTTACCTGTTATTGCGAACTTAGAACCATTAGATGAGGATGCGTTAGTAGAAATTTTAACGAAGCCGAAGAATGCGCTAGTGAAGCAATATCAGAAGTTATTAGAACTTGATGACGTAGAGCTTGAGTTTGAAGAAGGTGCATTACAAGAGATTGCGAAGAAAGCAATTGAGCGTAAAACAGGAGCTCGTGGTTTGCGTTCAATCATTGAAGGCATTATGTTAGATGTGATGTTCGAACTTCCTTCTCGTGATGATATTGAAAAATGCATTATCTCTGCAGAAACAGTACGTGATAAAGTAGCACCGAAATTATTGCTACAAGATGGCACGTTATTAGAAGAAAACAAGAAAACATCTGCATAACAATGAATCCCTCTGTACAAATTTGTACAGAGGGATTTTTGTATTTTGAGGAGAGAGAAAAAGGGATTTTTTGTTTATTTTTACCTTGTGGCGGACATACTACATATAAAGTGAACTTCTATCATTGGAGTTGGAGTCTCTCGTGATTGTAAGTGACGCTAATCGGGCCTTTTCGAGCTGTTTACCTTTTAAGAGAAGTGTTTTTATAGCTCGTTAATGTAGTATAAATAGTCATCTATGAGTGTAGGAGGCATACAATGAACTGGACAAATATATTGTTATTTAGTCAGTTGTTTTTTGGGGTAATTATAGGATTATACTTTTGGCATCTCCTCCGAAACCAGCGCACGCAAAAAGTGTCTGTAGATAAGGAATCAAGAAAAGAAATGGAGCAATTACGTAAGATGCGAAAGATTTCTTTAACAGAGCCGCTGTCAGAAAGGGTTAGACCAACGACATTTGAAGACATTGTTGGTCAAGAAGATGGTATCAAGACGCTGAAGGCAGCGCTGTGCGGCCCGAATCCACAGCATGTTATTATTTACGGTCCACCAGGAGTAGGGAAAACTGCCGCGGCACGCCTTGTATTAGAGGAAGCGAAGAAAAATGCAAAGTCACCGTTCCGACGTGATGCTGTGTTTGTGGAGTTAGATGCAACAACTGCGCGTTTTGATGAACGTGGTATTGCAGATCCACTTATTGGTTCTGTACACGATCCGATTTATCAAGGGGCTGGCCCGATGGGGCAGGCTGGTGTTCCTCAGCCAAAGAAAGGTGCGGTGACAGATGCACACGGAGGTATTTTGTTTATCGATGAAATAGGAGAGCTTCATACGATTCAAATGAACAAAATGTTAAAAGTGTTAGAGGACCGCAAAGTATTGTTTGAAAGTGCTTATTATAGTGAAGAGAATATGATGATTCCATCATATATACATGATATTTTTCAAAATGGATTTCCTGCAGATTTCCGTTTAGTTGGCGCGACGACACGTTCTCCGGAAGAGATTCCACCGGCGATTCGGTCACGTTGTTTAGAAATATATTTCCGTGAGTTAGAAAAAGAAGAAATTAAACAAGTGGCGAAAAATGCGGCACTCAAAATTAAACTTCATATTGATGAGAAAGGGTTGGAGTTAATTAGTACATATGCAAGAAATGGACGTGAAGCTATTAATTTAGTCCAAATTGCTGCGGGAATGGCGATTACGAAAAATGAAACGACTATTTACAACGAAGATGTAGAGTGGGTCGTGTATTCAAGTCGATTAGCCCCGCGTCATGAAAAGATGATTCCTACAAAGCCTCGTGTCGGAATTGTGAATGGATTAGCAGTGTACGGCCCTGATACTGGTGCGTTACTTGAAATAGAAGTGAATGCGATAAAAACAGAGGAACAAGGTAGTATTACTGTGACAGGTATTGTAGAAGAAGAAAGCCTTGGGAATAGTGGGAAATCTATTCGCCGCAAAAGTATGGCAAAAGGATCTGTTGAAAATGTTGTAACGGTATTAAGAAAACTAGAGTTATTGACAAAAGGGTATGATATTCATGTTAATTTCCCTGGGGGGATACCGGTAGATGGACCTTCAGCTGGTATAGCAATTGCGACAGGTATTTATTCGGCTGTTAGTGGTATTCCGATTACAAATATGATTGCAATGACAGGGGAAATAAGTGTATACGGTGATGTAAAGCCTGTTGGTGGAGTGCGAGCAAAGATTAAAGCTGCGAAAAAAGCAGGAGCGAAAACAGTACTTATTCCGAAGGAGAATCATCAAGAAATGATTCAACATGTTGAGGGAATTACAGTTATTCCTGTTAGTCATATTGAAGAAGTGTTCCATATCACATTTGGTAAGCAGTCATTAGTAGATAAATCGTCGTTAGTGTTTCCAGAAAATGAAGCAAAATCGATGTAAGAGAGGGATATATGGAGAAGCTAGGAAGAGGGAAAGCTCTTTTCCTAGCTTTTTTGATGTCCGTGCATGAAGAAGAGTTCGTGGTGAATAAGGAATAGGCGGTGAAATACGCTTTCCTTTTCACATGGTGTAATATACAATATGATAATAGGGCAATACATTTTGGAGGTGTACTAACAATGACAAATAAAAAAGAGATGGTTCTACCCCTCCTGCCATTAAGAGGCACTTTAGTATATCCAACAATGGTGCTACATCTTGATGTAGGACGTGAAAAGTCAATTGAAGCGCTAGAAGTAGCAATGGCGAATGATAAATTAGTCTTTCTTGTTGCGCAAAAAGCGATGGATGAGGATAATCCGAATGAACAAGATGTATATAAAGTTGGAACAATTTCAGAGGTAAAACAGTTATTAAAGTTACCAAACGGCACAATCCGTGTCTTAGTGGAAGGGTTACATAGAGCAGAAATTATTACGTATGATGAGCAAAAAACATACATAGAAGCAACGGTTGGCGTATTGGAAGAAAAGGAAGAAGATGGATTAGAAGAGAAAGCGTTAATGCGCACATTGCTTCAACATTTCGAGCAATACGTTAATTTATCGAAGAAAGTAACGCATGAAACATACCTTGCGACAGCAGATATTTCATCCTCAAGTGAACTTGCGGATACGATTGCGTCTCATCTTCCGTTGAAAGTAAAAGAAAAGCAAGATATTTTAAAGACATATGAGGCGAAAGAGCGTCTTATGAAGTTGATTGCACATATTCAAGATGAGAAAGAATTATTACATCTTGAAAAGAAAATCAATCAACGCGTAAAGCGCTCAATGGAACGTACACAAAAAGAATACTTCTTACGCGAACAAATGAAAGCTATCCAAAAGGAGCTTGGTGACAAAGATGGCAAGGGTAGCGAAGTAGAAACGCTACGCGAGAAAATCGTGGAATCTGGTATGCCAGAAAGCACAAAAGAGGTAGCGTTTAAGGAGCTAGATCGTTACGAGAAACTACCAGCAAACGCGGCTGAAAGTGGTGTTATCCGTACATATATTGATTGGTTATTACAACTTCCTTGGACAGAAACGACAGAAGACATATTAGATGTAAAACGTGCAGAGAAAATTCTTGACGAAGAACATTATGGACTTGAGAAAGTGAAAGAGCGTGTACTTGAATACTTAGCTGTTCAACAACTAACGAATTCATTGAAAGGACCGATCCTTTGCTTAGCGGGGCCTCCAGGTGTTGGTAAGACATCACTCGCGCGTTCAATTGCGACATCATTGAATCGTAATTTTGTTCGTGTTTCGTTAGGTGGTGTGCGAGATGAATCAGAAATTCGTGGTCACCGTCGCACATATGTTGGGGCGATGCCAGGCCGTATTATTCAAGGAATGAAGAAAGCTGGAACAATTAATCCGGTCTTCTTATTGGACGAAATCGATAAAATGTCGAATGATTTTCGAGGTGATCCATCTTCTGCAATGTTAGAAGTTTTAGATCCTGAACAAAATCATACATTTAGTGATCATTATATTGAAGAAACGTACGATTTATCGAAAGTAATGTTCGTAGCAACAGCGAATAATCTAGGATCCATTCCAGCGCCGTTGCGTGATCGTATGGAAATTATTCATATTGCTGGTTATACAGAATTAGAGAAAATGCATATTGCGAAAAACCACTTACTACCGAAGCAATTAGAAGCACACGGATTGAAAAAAGGGAACCTTCAAGTGCGTGATGAGGCATTGCTTGCAATTGTCCGCCATCATACACGTGAAGCCGGAGTTCGTAGTTTAGAGCGAGTGCTAGCATCTATTTGCCGGAAAGTGGCTCGTATTATCGTAACGGAGAAAAGAAAGCGAATTACCGTAACAGAGAAGAACTTACATGATTTCTTAGGAAAACCGAGGTTCAGCTATGGTACGAAAGAGAAAGAAGATCAAATTGGTGTAGCAACAGGATTAGCGTATACAACAGTTGGTGGAGATACATTGGCAATTGAAGTATCATTATCACCAGGGAAAGGAAAGCTAATCTTAACAGGAAAGCTTGGCGACGTAATGAAGGAATCAGCACATGCTGCATTTAGTTATATTCGTTCGAAAGCTGAAGAGTTGAATATTGATCCACAGTTTAATGAAAAGAATGATATTCATATCCATGTTCCTGAAGGTGCTGTACCAAAAGATGGCCCATCTGCAGGTATTACGATGGCAACTGCACTCGTATCTGCATTAACAGGGC
Organism: Priestia taiwanensis; assembly: GCF_014638355.1. Taxonomy (GTDB): domain Bacteria; phylum Bacillota; class Bacilli; order Bacillales; family Bacillaceae_G; genus Priestia_D; species Priestia_D taiwanensis. The sequence goes on along the minus strand of NZ_BMFK01000002.1, from coordinate 260,278 downwards.
GCCCTGTTAGCCGTGAAGTAGGGATGACGGGAGAAATTACATTACGTGGTCGTGTGTTACCAATTGGTGGCTTAAAAGAAAAATCATTAAGTGCACACCGAGCGGGACTAAAGAAAATTATCATGCCGTATGAAAATGGAAAAGACTTAGAAGACATTCCAGATAGTGTGAAAGAAGATATTGAATTTGTATTAGTATCACATCTAGATGAAGTACTCGAGCATGCATTAGTAGGAGAGAAACAATGAAAGTAACAAAAACCGAATTTATTACAAGTGCTGTGAAGCCGGACCAATATCCAGTGAGTCAATTCCCAGAAATCGCTTTAGCTGGTCGTTCAAATGTTGGGAAATCATCATTCATTAATAAAATGCTACAGCGTAAAGCAATAGCGCGTATTTCGTCCAAGCCAGGAAAGACGCAATTACTAAATTTCTTTAACATTAATGATATTTTATATTTCGTAGACGTTCCTGGATATGGATATGCAAAAGTATCGAAGACAGAACGTGCTGCATGGGGTAAGATGATTGAAACATATATCACAACACGTGAACAATTAAAAGCAGTTGTGTTACTTGTTGATTTGCGCCATGCACCGTCTAAAGACGATGTCATGATGTATGATTTCTTAAAGCATTATGAAATCCCGACGGTTATTGTCGCGACAAAAGCAGATAAGATTCCAAAAGGAAAATGGCAGAAGCATTTGAAAGTAGTGCGTGAAACATTGCAAATTGAAACAGGTGACGAGCTTGTGCTATTCTCTTCTGAAACAGGAGAGGGAAAAGAAAAAGCATGGTCTGCTATTTATAAGTTTGTACAATAAAAAAAAGAAGTGCGTATCGTACGCACTTCTTTTTTGCATATATACATAGAAAAAGTGGAAAAATAATGGGAGAAAAGTTATTTTTTAATTATTAGTTCTTTTTTTTTCTTATTTCCGGAATAAACTATTATAATAAAATATGGATAGGGAGTAGTGTGAAATATGTCGAACATGTATGTGAAGGGTGAAAGTACACCTATGTGCAAGTAGGAAGTCACCAAATACCATCATTTTCTTATGATAAGTATAAATATATTCACATTATTATCAAATTTTACTTACTTAAATAATGTTATAATAGTGAAAAAGGACAGAGAAAAGGATAGGGGGCCTTTCTAAGTGTACATTTTGGTTGTCGGGTTAAACTATAAAACTGCCCCAGTAGAAATTCGGGAAAAGTTAACATTTCAAGGCTCAGACTTGGAAAAAGCGATGAGAGCATTGAAAGACTGCAATAGCATTTTAGAAAATGTGATTGTTTCTACATGTAATCGAACGGAAATTTATGCGGTTGTAGATCAATTACCACGAGGTCGTTATTATGTGAAGCAATTCTTGTCAGAGTGGTTCCAACTACCTGTAGAAGAATTTTCTCCTTACTTACGTATTCATGAAGAAGAAGGAGCTGTGGATCATTTATTCCATGTAGCGTGTGGGCTACGTTCCATGGTAGTAGGAGAAACACAAATATTAGGGCAAGTAAAGTCTAGTTTCTTATTAGGGCAAGAATTAGGAACGACAGGAACAATCTTCAATATGTTATTCAAGCAAGCTGTTACAGTAGGGAAACGAGCACATTCAGAAACAGAGATTGGTGAAAACGCCGTATCTGTTAGCTATGCTGCAGTACAGTTGGCTAAGAAAATCTTCGGATCATTGCGCAACTGTAATGTATTAATTATTGGTGCAGGAAAAATGGGTGAACTAGCACTGCAGAACTTGTATGGTAATGGTGTGAACAAAGTAACGGTATTAAATAGAACATATGAAAAGGCGCAAAGTATGGCATCGAAATATGAAGGTGATGCGAAATCGTTGAATGAGTTGCAGTGTGCACTAGTCGAAACGGACATTGTAATTAGTTCAACTGGCGCAAAGGAATATGTCATTACGAAAGATATGATGGAACATGTCGAGAAAATGCGACGAGGCCGTCCGCTATTTATGGTAGATATTGCGGTTCCTCGTGATTTAGATCCATCCATTCATGAACTTGATAATGTTTTCTTGTATGATATTGATGATTTAGAAGGCATCGTGGAAGCAAATGTAGAAGAGCGCACGCGTGAAGCTGAGAAGATTGATATTATGATTGAAGAAGAAATGCTTCAATTTAAGAAATGGTTATCAACGTTAGAAGTTGTTCCGGTTATTGCGGCATTGCGTGATAAAGCAACGGCCATTCAAGAGGAGACACTTCAAAGTTTAGAGCGCAAGTTACCGTCACTAACAGAGAGGGAGCGTAAAATCATTAATAAGTTAACAAAGAGTATTGTGAACCAAATGCTACGTGATCCAATCTTAAAAGCGAAAGAAATGGCAAATGAGCCAATGGCAAAAGAAAAGTTGATGTTATTCAAAGAGATATTTAACATTGAACAAGAAATAGAGACAAAGCAACAGGAAACAGCTAAGGAAGTATGGAACGCTAATAAGACAGCGCAAAATGCTATGTTGTAGTAAGGAGCGCTAATATGAATGATACGTTAGTTTATGAAATAACGATTGTACTTTACGCGCTAAGCGTAATCTTTTATTCCATTGATTTTCTACAGCATAACCAAAAGGCGAATAAAATAGCCTTTTGGTTACTTTCGATTATATGGGCATTACAAACTGCATTCTTCATCAGTAAAGTTCTGTATACGGGATCATTCCCGTTATTAACCAGTTTAGAAAGTATTTATTTCTATGTATGGCTACTGACCACATTATCGTTAATATTAAATAAACTCGTATCGGTAGATTTTATCTTGTTTTTTGCGAACGTATTAGCATTCATTATTTTTATGCTATTTGTGTTTTCATCTAATTATTATCAATCGATGGAGTTATCGGAGGCACTTGTATCTGAATTGCTATTTGTTCATATTATCCTTGCGTTATTATCGTATGGAATGTGTTCATTATCATTTGTATTATCGATTATGTATATCATTCAGTATCGCTTACTTAAGAAGAAGAAGTGGAATAAGCACTTAAGAAGGCTAGGGGAATTGTCAAAGCTCGAGCGAGTGTCTTACTATCTGAACGTTACTGGTGTACCAATGCTGTTAGTTTCACTTATTATTGGAACAGTTTGGGCGACAATTAAGTTAGAGTCCTTCCATTGGTACGATCCGAAAATTATCGGTTCGATGTTTGTTGTGATGTCGTATCTTGTATTACTGTATATGAAGAAAAGTAATCGATTAAATGGGAGAGTTTTTTGCCAGTGGAATGTTACGTGTTACCTTGTATTACTATTAAACTTCTTTCTATCAGGTAGCATGTCATCGTTTCATTTTTGGTATGCGTAAATTGGGAGGCTATTATGAGAAAAATTATTGTTGGCTCTAGACGAAGTAAATTAGCGATTACACAAACAAACTGGGTAATCGAACAGTTAAAGAATTTAGGCTTGCCGTATGAGTTTGAAGTGAAGGAAATCGTGACAAAAGGGGATGTTGTACTCGATGTAACTTTATCAAAAGTAGGCGGGAAAGGCTTATTTGTGAAGGAAATTGAGCAAGCATTATTAGATAAAGAAATTGATATGGCTGTTCATAGTATGAAAGATATGCCAGCTGTATTACCTGATGGGCTGACAATTGGATGCACACCGAAACGTGTAGACCCTCGTGATGTATTAATTTCAAAAGATAATGTACCATTACAGGAGTTAAAAGAAGGCGCTATTCTAGGAACGAGTAGCTTACGTCGTAGTGCACAGCTATTAGCATTACGTCCTGATTTGCAAGTGAAGTGGATTCGCGGAAATGTTGATACACGCCTGCAAAAATTGAAAGATGAAGACTATGATGCCATTATTTTAGCGGCAGCTGGATTGAAGCGTCTTGGTTGGAGTGACGATGTAGTGACAGAATATTTAGGAGAAGATGTGTGTATTCCTGCTGTTGGACAAGGCTCTCTATCAATCGAGTGCCGTGATGATGATCATGATTTATTAGAAGTATTAAGTAAGTTGAATGATGACGTAACACGTCGTTGTATAGATGCAGAGCGTACATTCCTACATGGTTTAGAAGGTGGTTGCCAAGTGCCGATTGCTGGTTATGCGCAGGTAACAGATAATGACGAAATTGAGTTAACGGCATTAGTAGGATCAAAAGATGGCAAAACAATTGTGAAGGAAGTAGTGGTAGGAAAGAACGCGGAAATGGTAGGCAAAGAGGCGGTAGAAAAATTGGCTGCACAAGGCGCGCGCGAATTAATCGCCGAAGCAAAGGAAGAAATCGGAGCGAATGACTAAATCGTATCCTCTTCAAGGAAAGCGAATCGTCATCACGAGAGAAAAACAACAAGCAAAAGAATTCGCGGAGAAATTGAAGCAAGCGAAAAGCATTCCAATTACCATTCCGCTTATTACAATAGATGCAGTAGAAAAGACAAAAGAATTACGTGAACAGGTGAGGAACATTGCTTCTTATCAATGGATTGTTTTTACGAGTAAAAATGCAGTGACCTACTTTTTTGATCTATTACAGGCAGTAACGAAGCAATACGCATTGCCAAAGCATATGAAAGTAGCTGCAATTGGAAGTAAGACAAAGAAAGTGCTTGAAACGATAGGTGTACATGTTCATTTTGTTCCGTCTGTTTTCGAGGGAGATGCTTTTGCAACCGAATTAACAGAGCATATTCAATCGGGAGAACGTGTGTTGTTCCCGAAAGGAAATTTGGCGAGAAGTTCGATTACAGAAATCATGCAGAAGCATCATATAGATGTGAAGGATCTTATTGTGTACGAGACGAAAGAAAACAGGCGCAGTCAAGAGGGGTTACAAGAAGTAATAGCTATGAAACAAATAGACGTACTTACTTTTTCAAGCCCCTCTACTGTTCGTGCTTTCGTTTCTTTATTAGAAGGAATAGAGTGGAAGCAACAAATAGAAGGTATACACATTGCATGTATCGGACCTGTAACGGAGCAAGCTGCGATTGAGTACGGCATGAAACCAACGATTGTTCCAGCCGTATACACATTTGATGAATTAGTGAAAGAAATGATAAATAAGATAGGGAAAAAAGAAAGGGGGAACGATGATGTTACAATTTCAACGCCATCGTCGTCTACGTCAAAGCGCTAACATGCGTGCATTAGTGAGAGAAACATACTTACATAAAGAGGATTTCATTTATCCTGTCTTTGTTTTAGATGGGGAGAATGTAAAGAACGAAGTACCGTCTATGCCAGGTGTATATCAAATGTCATTAGATGTACTAAAAGAAGATATTGCAGAAGCAGTTGCTTTAGGTATTAAATCTGTCATTGTCTTTGGTCTACCAGCTGAAAAAGATGAAGTAGGAAGCGAAGCGTTTTGTGAGCATGGTATTGTACAGAAAGCAATCCATCAAATTAAGGGAGCGCATCCCGAGTTAGTCGTTGTAGCAGATACGTGTTTATGTCAATATACTTCACATGGGCACTGCGGGACGATTGAGAATGGTATTATTCAAAATGATGAATCGTTAACGTTACTTGCAAAAACAGCTGTTTCCCAAGCGAAAGCAGGAGCAGACATTATTGCACCGTCTAACATGATGGATGGATTCGTTTCGGCAATTCGCGGTGCGTTAGACGAAGCTGGTTTTTCACATGTTCCAGTTATGTCGTACGCAGTGAAATATTCATCAGCATTTTATGGTCCGTTCCGAGATGCAGCAAAAGGAGCTCCGCAATTTGGAGATCGTAAGACGTATCAAATGGACCCTGCTAACAGAATCGAAGCAATGCGTGAAGCGGAATCAGATGTGGTAGAAGGGGCAGATTTCTTAATGGTAAAACCTGCTTTATCTTACTTAGATATTATTCGTGATGTGAAGAATAATTTCTCTGTACCGGTCGTTGCGTATAACGTAAGCGGAGAGTATTCCATGATTAAAGCTGCTGCACAAAATGGATGGATAAATGAGAAGGATATGGTGCTTGAAATGTTAACAAGCATGAAGCGTGCAGGAGCGGACTTAATTATTACGTATCATGCAAAAGATGCGGCTCGTTGGTTAGATGAAGGGGGATTATAAGTATGAAAGAATATACTCGTTCGGTAGAAGCGTTTGAAGAAGCAAAGCAATATATGCCAGGGGGAGTGAATAGCCCCGTACGTGCAATGAAAAGTGTTGGTATGAACCCAATTTTCTTTGAACGTGGCAAAGGTTCAAAAGTATATGATGTTGATGGTAATGAATACATTGATTATGTATTATCATGGGGACCGCTTATTTTAGGTCATGCGAACGACCAAGTAGTAGAAGGAATCAAAAAAGTAGCGGAGACAGGTTCAAGCTTCGGTGCGCCGACGTTAATTGAGAGTGAGTTAGCGAAACTAGTAATTGAGCGTGTACCATCGATTGAAGTAGTACGTATGGTAAGTTCGGGAACAGAGGCGACAATGAGTGCGCTTCGTCTTGCTCGTGGTTATACAGGGCGTAATAAAATTTTGAAGTTTGAAGGTTGTTATCACGGACACGGAGATTCATTATTAATTAAAGCTGGTTCTGGAGTGGCGACATTAGGGCTACCAGATAGCCCAGGTGTACCAGAAGGAGTAGCAGTGAATACAATTACAGTTCCTTACAATGATATTGACTCTGTAAAGGTAGCATTTGAACATTACGGTGATGATATTGCTGCTGTTATTGTAGAGCCAGTAGCAGGTAACATGGGAGTAGTTCCACCAGTAGCAGGATTCTTGGAAGGGTTACGTGAAGTGACAGAAGCGAATGGCACATTACTTATTTTCGATGAAGTAATGACTGGTTTCCGTGTAGGATATAACTGTGCGCAAGGTTACTTCGGTGTAACACCAGACTTAACATGTTTAGGTAAAGTAATTGGTGGTGGTCTCCCAGTAGGTGCATACGGCGGTAAAGAAGAGATTATGCGTCAAATCGCACCAGATGGTCCTGTATACCAAGCCGGTACGTTATCAGGTAACCCACTGGCAATGACAGCAGGATTTGAGACATTACGTCAATTAACGCCTGCTCATTATGATGAGTTCATTCGTAAAGGTGATATGTTAGAAAAAGGATTAAATGCATTATCAGCGAAGCACAATGTTCCTTTAACAGTAAATCGTGCAGGTAGTATGATTGGATTCTTCTTTACGAAGGAGAAAGTAATTAACTACGATTTAGCAAAAACATCTGACTTAGACTTTTTTGCGGCATTCTTCCGTGAGATGGCAAATGAAGGAGTATACTTACCGCCATCTCAATTCGAAGGTTGGTTCTTATCAACAGAGCATAGCGATGAAGACATTGAGAAATCACTTGCGGCAGTTGATCGTGTATTTGCGAAATTAACGAAGTAAACAATGAAGGTCGAATTCTTGAATAGAATTCGACCTTTTTATTATGCTTCTTTTGCTGTTTCTGTGTTTACTACATGTTTTTCATAAATACTGCGAATAATAGAAGTTTTATATGTTTCAAGTTTGCGTAATTCGATCGGGTGACGTGTAATACCAACCTTCTTTAATTCTTGAATGTACCAGCCTTTTGAACCTTTGAATGCCATAATAAAAACCCCCTACAGTATGGTTTATTAGAAAATTCTAATTGTTCTAATTTTACTAGAAAGATAGAGTTTTGTAAAATACTAAGAGAGAGGTTATAGTCTACTATATAGAAAAGAGAGTGAGAGATGAGTCAGTTTGGATATGTTAATATGGTTAGCGCCATTTATGCTGTGTTCTTTGTATTAGGTGGGGGATTATTAGTGCGAGGGAGTCAACTTTCAGAGGAAACAGGACTAACTCTCGATCAATTAACATATTTTACGTTAATTATTTTGTTTATTAGTTTCATAGGCATACTCATTGGATACATAGCGAATAAATCATTGAAGAATTCGTATACATCGTATGTTCCCGTTATCTTATGGTTTCCGTATTTTCTTTCTTTTGCTTTATCTGCAGGAACGTTGTTTCCTAGTACACATCCGCATGACGATGACAATTACGCTATAGGATTTATACTTTTATTTGCTAGTATATTATCACCATTTTTTCTTGCTATGTGTATTTCGATTGGGATATTAAAGAGGGATAAGGAGCAGAAATGGATATAGGCCTCTTTGGATGAAGAGGCCTATTTTTTATGCAACTTTTGAAGCTGATTTATGTGGTTTTATATATACTGCGAGTGCTTTACGTAATCGTAGTGATAAGATTGTTGCGATCGTTACTTTGATTAAGTCTCCAGGAATGAAAGCATAATTAACTTTAATAGCTTCCATAATTGAAATGTTTGTTACAAATGCTAATACTGGAATACCGAATACATATAGAATCAATACGCCACCAATAAGGTTTGCGATGAACATTTTAACAAATGTCACATTTTCTGTTCTTTCGAGAATAAAGCCAATTACGAATGCGCCTACAATGTAACCAATTAAATATCCACCAGTAGGTCCAACAAATACTGCTGCTCCGCCTTTTCCGTTAGCCAAAAGAGGTACACCAACAGCAACTAATGATAAGAACACGATTTGGCTCAAGGCTCCAAGGCGTGAACCTAAAATAGCACCGGCAAACATTATACCGATTGTTTGTAAGACGATTGGTACAGGAGTAAATCCTAGATTAATAGCTGGAATTAGTGCTAATACCCCCATAAGCGCCGCGAATAATGCGACAAAAACCATATCCTTCGTTTTCATTTTTCTTTCTCCTCCGATAAAGAATATAAGTGCGTATTGTAAGAATGTTATAAAGAGTATTCTTATTATTCTTACTTACTATGCATTATAAAAGGAGATTTCCTTTTTGTAAACTGTAAATAATGACAGGTTTACATATAGAGGTGGAAAAGTTTCTACTCATAAATTCTTCTTTCGTGCATACATCTGTAATGTCATAGAATTTTGATGTGTAGCTAGGGAGGGGGATTTATTTGTCAGCAGAAAATCAAACATCATTGAGCTTTTCGTTAAACGAAGCTATTTGGTTTCAAAGGGGACAGGAAGTCGCTGACTTGCTATCGATTGAATTACATCCACAAGTTGGAGTACAAGAATATAGTGACTATATTCAAGTGAAAGGATCTCTTGAGTTGTACGGGGAATATTATGCCAAGCCAGCTGGAGAGATGGCATCATTAAGGGAAACAGGGCACGTACGTACTGCCCAAGAAGTGTATGAACGAGAAGATGGTATTTATGTATTAACGCATTTATTTCCGCTAGATGTTACAATACCACGGAGTCGTATACAAGAAGTAGAAGATGTGTATGTGCAAATTGAATCTTTTGATTATGATTTAACAGAGGATAATGAATTAAGGATACTTGCTGATTTATCCATCCAAGGTTTGGCGGAACAGGAAGTACAGCAACCGATGGAATCGGCATTCGTTCCATTTGAACCATTAGATACGCCGCCGGAAATAACGCGGTTCGAGGAAGTGAGAGTAGAGGCCGAAGAAGTACAAAATATGCCTGCAAGTGAGCATTACTTCGAACCGTTTCAATTTGAAATGAGAAAGATGCCGACAGAAGAAGATTTAGAGGAGCAAATGGAACAAGAGAAGTTGAAAGAAAAAGAAGAGATGGATACATTCTTGCAGCCGCAAGTAGAATATTTTAGCAGGCAAGATGCTAGCTATAAGCATACGCTTGATGAAGGAAAAGAAGGCGAAGTAAAGATGGAGGCGGTGGAACAAGAAGAGGAAGAAGAGGTCCGAGAAAAAGTTCCGAATCGACCAGAGAATGCCTTATATTTAACGAAGTTATTTCAGCGTAATAGTGAAAATGAATTCAGGAAAATGCGCATGTATTTTGTCCAAAATGGTGATACGCTAGAATCAATTGCAGAAAAATATGAAGTGCAAACACAACAGATTACGAGAAAGAATCAACTAGAGGACGATTTTTTGTTCGAAGGCCAACTATTGTACATTCCAGTACGTCCATCAAGGCCCAAAGCATAACATAGTATGTATCCCTTGCTCCGAACAAATACATGGACGAAGCGAGGGATATTTGCATAGGAAAGGAGAGAGAAATGCGTGTAGAACTCTTTCAAAAATATGCATCTATTTTAGAGTTGTTTGATATAAAAGCAAATTTCATGGAGGAGCATGGAAATGTAACGAAAGTATACACAGATAAAGGGACCTATGCATTGAAAAAAGCAATGATAAAAGGGCAACAACGGAACAATATTTTGCGAAATATGCAATTATTAACCGAGAATGGATTTCGTAGCATGTTGCCACTCTATTATACCAATGACGGACGTTTCTTAATTTATGAGAAAGAAGAGTACTATTACGTTATGCCGTGGATAGAGAATGCGGATCGAGCTGCGGAGCAAAATGAGCATTATCATCATATGTTTCGTACACTAGCAAAGCTACATGAGAAGACAACGAAATCAAAAGAGATAACAGAGGAAACAGTCACGAAGCACTGCGACACAATGAAGAAGAAATGGGAGGCGGAGCGGGAATTACTTGACCAATTTGTGGAGAAATGCGAACAGAAGTGGTATATGTCTCCGTTTGAGTTGTATTATTGTTCGTATTATCATCAGACGACACGTGCGTATGAATTTGCGGTAGGTCAACTAGAAACATGGCAAAAAGAAATGAAGGAGAAAGAAACAACGAGATCTGTGTTAACACATGGGAATTTCTCAAGACAGCATTTTTTAATAGATGGTGATAGTAATGGTTTTTTCATTAGTTTAGAGAATGCAAAGGAAGCATCTCCTATTCAAGATTTAGTAACATTTTATTCGCGTTCGCTTCTTACGTATCCTGTCGCAAGGACAGATCGATTTGAATGGTTGGTAGAATATGAGAAGCATTATCCATTATTAAAAGAAGAGAAACATTTATTCATGAGTTATTTAGCGTATCCGCACGCGATGGTTCGCTATGTTCTACAATATGAGAAACAGCAGCGTAAGGAGAGTGAGTTAGCGAGCTCAGATAAATTACAGCGAGCAAGTTGGATGATGAATAATGTAGAGTTTCTTATTTCACAAATTCAACAAGCAGAGCATATGAAAGAATTAGCGAAGCAGCAATAAAGCCCATTATATGTGAGCTTCATCGCTGCTTCTTCTATTGTTAAAACTTATTCGAACGAAAGCTAATAGCAAAAGCAAGTAAAATGAAAAATAGTGTAATATCAACAAATGAAGGGAAAAATAACGTGCGAAATCCTTGAAAGACTGTTAGTGGTACGACGTATGTGCGGAAAGAAGAGAAAAAGCGTTGTAACCAAGGAGAGCGTGAATAAGGGAGCAATTTTCGTTGTTTCATGATGGACACCTCCAGTTTAGTACATATGTATGCTTGTATTTCTTAATCATTCTTGAAAGTATAAAAGTTGTATAGAAGAGGTAAACTATATAGGAACGTTTCGGCATATGAAACATAACTTAATTGTAAAAAAATAAGCGAGCATATTGACGATTGCTATCATTATTTTGTAGACTAGAGTGTAACCAAATTAAATATGTAATGCAATGACAGGGAGGAGTACGACGAAGTACATCTTAAGAGAGGGAAATCATTAGCTGAAAGATTTCCTAGATAGTAGCGTCAGAAGGTAGCCCTCGAGCAGCTTTTGTGAACAAGTTGTTAAGTAGCAAAAGACGGATAATAACCGTTAAAACATGAGTGTGTAGCAACGCATAGAATGATTACTAGTTGCTGCAAATAAAGGTGGTACCGCGAATATAACTCCATTCGTCCTTTCGTTAAGAAGGATGAGTGGAGTTTTTTGTTTTTATAGTATGAACATTAGGAGGGAAAACAATGGAGAATACAACTGAAAAAATGTTATCAACAAAGTATGATCCTAAAGCAGTAGAAGAAAATCGCTATCAGTGGTGGTTAGAAGGTAAATTCTTCGAAGCAAAGAGTGACGAAGGGAAAGAGCCTTATACAATCGTAATTCCACCACCAAACGTAACTGGTAAATTACACTTAGGTCACGCATGGGATACAGCATTACAAGATATTTTAACTCGCTTCAAGCGTATGCAAGGATACGACGTATTATGGTTACCAGGTATGGACCATGCAGGTATCGCAACACAGGCTAAAGTAGAAGAGAAACTTCGTGCAGAAGGCGTTACTCGTTACGACCTAGGCCGTGAGAAATTCTTAGAGAAAGCATGGGAGTGGAAAGAAGAGTATGCTTCATTCATCCGTGCACAGTGGGCGAAAGTTGGTCTTGGATTAGACTACTCTCGTGAGCGTTTCACATTAGATGAAGGTTTATCAAAAGCAGTAAATGAAGTATTCGTAAAGTTATACGAAAAAGGCTACATCTACCGCGGTGAGCGTATTATTAACTGGGATCCAGCTGCTCGTACAGCGTTATCTGATATCGAAGTAATTCATAAAGAAGTACAAGGTGCATTCTACCACATGAATTACCCATTAACAGATGGTTCAGGACATATTCGTATTGCGACAACTCGTCCAGAAACAATGTTAGGTGATACAGCAGTAGCGGTTCATCCAGAAGATGAGCGTTACAAAGGTTTAATCGGCAAAACAGTAACATTACCAATCGTTGGTCGTAAAATTCCAATCATTGCAGATGATTATGTAGATAAAGAGTTCGGTACAGGTGTAGTGAAAATCACTCCAGCTCACGACCCGAATGACTTCGAAGTTGGTAACCGCCATGATTTACCTCGCGTTCTTGTAATGAACGAAGATGGTTCAATGAATGAAAAAGCAGGTAGATATCATGGAATGGATCGTTTCGAGTGCCGTAAGCAGTTAGTGAAAGACTTACAAGAAGCTGGCGTACTTGTTGAAATCGAAGAGCATATGCACTCAGTAGGTCACTCTGAGCGTAGTGGTGCAGTAGTTGAACCTTACCTTTCAAAACAATGGTTCGTTAAGATGGGACCTCTTGCAGAAGAAGCAATTAAGATGCAAGAAGGTGAAGAGAAAGTAAACTTCGTGCCAGATCGTTTTGAGAAAACATACTTACGTTGGATGGAGAACATTCATGACTGGTGTATTTCTCGTCAATTATGGTGGGGACACCGTATCCCAGCTTGGTACCATAACGAAACAGGTGAATTACACGTAGGTCACGAAGCACCGGCAGATGTAGAGAACTGGACACAAGATAACGACGTATTAGATACATGGTTCTCAAGTGCTTTATGGCCATTCTCAACATTAGGTTGGCCAAATGAAGAAGATGCAGACTTCAAACGTTACTATCCAACAGCTTGCTTAGTAACTGGTTATGACATCATCTTCTTCTGGGTATCTCGTATGATCTTCCAAGGGCGTGAATTCACAGGACAACGTCCATTCAAAGATGTATTAATCCACGGTTTAGTACGTGACGAATCAGGACGTAAGATGAGTAAGTCACTTGGTAACGGTGTAGATCCAATGGATGTAATCGAGAAGTACGGTGCGGATTCATTACGTTACTTCTTAACAACTGGAAGCTCACCAGGTCAAGACTTACGCTTCAGCTATGAGAAAGTAGAAGCAACGTGGAACTTCGTTAATAAGATTTGGAATGCTTCACGTTTCGCATTAATGAACATGGAAGGTATGACACATGATCAAATCGATTTAACTGGTGAGAAATCAGTTGCAGATAAGTGGGTATTAACACGCTTAAATGAAACAATCGAAGAAGTAACACGCTTAATGGACCGTTATGAGTTCGGTGAAGTTGGCCGTGTATTATATAACTTCATCTGGGATGATGTATGTGACTGGTACATTGAAATGGCGAAACTTCCATTATACGGTGAAGATGAAGCAGCGAAGAAAACAACTCGCTCTGTATTAGCATACGTATTAGATAACGTAATGCGCATGTTACACCCATTCATGCCATTCGTAACAGAGGAAATTTGGCAAGCATTACCGACAAACGGAGAGTCTATTACAGTAGCAGCATGGCCAACTGTAAACACAGAGTTAAGCGACAAAGACGCAGCGAACGAAATGAAACTTCTAGTAGATATCATTCGCTCTGTTCGTAACATCCGTGCAGAAGTAAATACGCCAATGAGCAAGAAAGTAGAATTAATGATTAACGCGAAAGACGAGAACGTTAAAGAACAATTAGTGAAGAATGCTTCGTACTTAGAGCGTTTCTGTAACCCAGAGAACTTAACGATTGCAACAGGCATGGAAGCTCCTGAGAAGTCAATGTCGACAATCGTAACAGGTGCAGAATTATTCTTACCACTTGCAGGCTTAATTAACATGGATGAAGAAATTGCACGTCTTGAAAAAGAATTAGAGAAATTCAACAAAGAAGTAGAGCGTGTACAGAAGAAATTATCAAATCAAGGTTTCGTAGCGAAAGCTCCAGCTGATGTAATTGAAGGTGAGCGCGCGAAAGAAGCAGACTACATCGAAAAACGCGATGCAGTTCTAAAGCGTATTGAAGAATTAAAGAAATAATGCAACGAGGCTACTAGTCGAATGACTAGTAGCTTTTTTTGATAAATTCTAGGTACTTTAGATAAATCATCCAAGATAATCTACTTCGAAAACATTTAGTAACAAAATAGACAAAAATGATGAAGCATATCTGTTGTTATAATATGATAGAATGTATAAGGATGAAAAATACTGTTAACATAGTGAAAATAGAATTCTAGGATAACTTCGCTAATTATTGGAAGTGGTAATCCTTTTATTATTAGGTTATATTTATTATTAATTGATAATAATTATCAATGATGGTATACTAAGAACAAATTAGCGTAGAGGAGAAAGGTCATGAAATATTTCTTATATTTTATCGTCGTAACAGCGTTTATTGATACGTTCTCCCAGCTTCCGATTATTAGTCCATATGCACAAAGTCTAGGTGCAACCCCTCTTCTAATGGGGATGGCTGTCGGAATGTATTCTCTATCGAATATGATGGGGAATGTCGTAGCTGGAGAGTGGATTGATCGAACTGGGGCTAAGAAAGTATTAGGATGGGGAATGCTTGTTACAGGGATTATCCTTCTTTCATATACAGTGGTGACATCACCAATTCAATTAATTATTATTCGCTTCTTGCACGGTATAAGTGGTGGATTCCTTGTGCCAGCAGCCTTCACATTCTTGGCGAATCGCTCAGAAGATGGCAAACAAGGAAAAGCGATGGCATTATCTGGTGCAGCAGTTGGATTTGCAGCAATTGTAGGTCCTGCTTTTAGTGGAATTGTAAAATCTATGTACGGCATTGAATGGGTATTTATCGTTGTTGCCGTATTAATGATTGTTTGTTCTATTTTCGTATTTATTGTATTACCAGGTAATGTGAAAAGCAAAGAGGAGAAGAAGCGTACGTTTAGCTTTACAGAAATGCGAGCATTATGGAGCCGAAAAGGTCTTGTTCATGCATACATCGGTTCATTTGCGTTAATGTTCTCACAAGGTATTTTAGCGTATATGTTACCTGTTAAAGTAGAGGCGCTTGGTTTACCTTCATCCACAACAGGGATGTTATTAAGCACATTCGGTATTGTGGCTATTATTTTCTTTATTCTTCCAACGAATAAAATATTTGATAGATTCCAACGAGAAATAATCATGTTAATTGGAATGGGAATTATCGCATTTTCATTAGTACTATTAAGTATATTTGATACAAAAAACATGATGTTCGTTATTTTAGGAATTTATGGCTTAGGATTTGCTTTCATTTTCCCATCGATGAGTGTGTTAATTGTACAACATACGACGGAATCTGAGCGAGGAAAAGCATTCGGTATCTTCTATGCATTTTTCTCATTAGGAGTAGTAGCAGGTTCATTCATTACAGGCGCACTATCCTTATCACCTGCAGGTGGCTTCTTAGCAGCTGCACTTAACTTCTTAATCATTGGTAGTTTTATTGCGATTCGTATGAGACGACGAGAGAAGCAAATGATCGAGGAACAAGCTAGTAATCTATAAAAAAGAAAGCCCCCTTATTCAGATGGAATGAGGGGGCTTCGTTATGGCGTCGTCATAGTACAAATAGTATAATGAAACGAGAAATGAAACGGATAAAAAGGAGTAAGAACGATGCATACATATAACGAAGCAATCCAGTGGATTCATGATCGTCTACAATTTGGAATTAAGCCGGGATTAGAACGAATGGAATTCATGTTAGCACAATTAGATAACCCAGAACGACGCATAAAAGCCGTTCATCTCGCAGGAACGAATGGTAAAGGTTCGACGCTAAGTTATATGCGTTACATGCTACAAGAAGCAGGATACGAAGTAGGAACGTTTACATCACCGTATATTGAACAGTTTAATGAGCGTATTAGTGTAAACGGAACACCAATTTCTGATGACGAGATTACGAAATTAGTTCAAATTGTGAAACCTGTTGCGGAAAAACTGTGTGAAACAGATTTGGGAGAAGCGACGGAATTTGAAATCATTACGGTGATGGCAATCTACTATTTCGGTTGTATGAATCCGACTGATATTGTCTTGTTTGAAACAGGTCTAGGTGGCCGTCTTGATTCTACGAATGTGATTCATCCACTCGTGACAATTATTACGAACATTGGACAAGATCATCAACATATTCTTGGGGAGACAGTTCAAGAAATTGCGTATGAAAAGGGCGGTATTATTAAAAACGGTGTACCAATTATTACAGCGATTGAACAATTAGAGGCATTAGAAGTTATCACACCGATTGCCAAAGAGAAAAAAGCGCCTTTATACGTGTTAGGAAAAGAATTTATGAGTGAATACAAAGGTCAGTCAGAAGGCGGAGAGGCATTTTCCTTCTCATGTGCTTTCGGTTCATTGCCGCATGCGGAGTTAACAATGAAGGGAAAGCATCAAGTGAAGAACGCCTCACTAGCACTTATGGCAATGCACTATTTAAAAACATACTTCTCGATACTAGTAGATAAAGAGCAAATGGAAGTGGCTCTTCATAAAACATTTTGGTTAGGTCGCTTTGAAAAAGTCCAGGACAATCCAACTGTTATTATTGACGGTGCTCACAATCCAGAAGGAGTAAAATGCTTAGTTGATACACTGCAAACACATTATTGTGACAAGAGAATTACCATTATGTTTAGTGCTGTGTCAGATAAGAAAATTGGGGAAATGGTACCGATGTTAGAAGAATTAGCAGACAAAATGGTCTTCACATCATTTGATTTCTACCGAGCGTTACCGGCAGAAACATTAGCAGAGTACGCAAGTAAAGAACATGTTGTATACGGTGATTTTAAAGTGGCAATTGATGAGACCTTAGCGGAAATTGGAGAAAATGAGATTTGTGTTATTACAGGTTCATTGTATTTTATTTCCGAAGTAAGGAAGTATATGAAGAAATAATGGAAAGCAGGATAGGTCGGTGACTTATCCTGCTTTTTTTAGTATTCGACTGTATCTAGGGAAACGCTCCAGTTAGAATTGATTGCTCGTTTTTTAACATAAATAGTCTTTGCATTTGATTCTATTATAGATGGAACATTGTCTGTTACAGGTGTTTGACTGATAGACGTAGGGTTTACACGTATGATGTCTTTGTTGGATACTTTGTCTTTTGTTGCAATATATAAATTCCCTTCGACTACAATTGTGCCACGTAAGTCTAGAAACCATTTATCAAAAGATGGAACTCGAATAAAGAAATCTCCCTTCACAGTAAGTAGACTACCACTTTCCAAGTTTAAATTTTGTCCAGATCCATCAAAAAACATACTCCCATCAATTGTAGCGTCAGAGTTGTTAGTTAATTCGAAGCCGTTGTGAAATTTGGAATTTCCTTTTATATAGAGAGAAGAGTTTGTTCCGGTAAGCATAAATCGGTCATGGAAGAATGCATCTCTATTAATTGTGACGATGCTTGGTGCGGAGCCGTGAAACCGTTGGAATTGTGCGTTCCCGTTTATCGTTAATTTCCCTTCTTTCTTTGTTTCATGGTCCGCGCTCATGTTGAAAGGCTTCTTAAAAATAGCTGTACTAGTTGTAAGTTCTCCTCCTTTAATTAGTGTAACGTTTTCGTTAAATTGAGTATCTTTTTGAATGGTTTCATTCGTTGAGATAGTTAAAGCGTTTTGTTCTATATACAATGGCTCTGGCTTTTTAAAAGTTAAATTACTTTCAATATCTTCTACACTTGAATAGCTACTTGAATGAGTGAGCGTAAAAGAGGAGGTTAATGTTTTTGTTTCCTTAGCGTCTACTCCGCTTATCTCAAAGATAGCTGTACTAGTGTTTTTGTTATCTTTTGTGTCTTTAAATGTAACGTTATAATACATATCGCTTGTTTGAAAAGGTGGACTAGTTATGTTAGTTGCAAGTGCTTTTAATTCTGCTTCCAAATTCTTTTTATCCATCCCGCTTGAAGTCTCTAATACCTTCTTTAAATGGACAACTCCCATCTCTGCTAAATGTGTGGCCCGAATAGTTTCCTCTGTTTTAGTCGTTTGTTTTGCGGTACTAATTGTATTGCCAAGTAGTACTAATCCGAAGGTGACAATTAATGTGCTTGCTAGTAGGACAATGAGTAAAGTAGAGCCTTGTTCGTTCTTTGTCATCGTAATCCTCCTTTTAGTCAGGTGCTTTCGTCATACGGGAAATAGTTGTAACAATGGTGAAGGTATCTTTGTTATTCTCTTTGTTTGTAACGGTTAATGAAACGTGTAGGTGTGTTTGGGCATCTGGCCCGGTTAAGGTTACCTTTTCGTTCATAAAAATATTTTTTGTTTCTTTGCTGTTTGCCGGAGTAATCATGAAGCTGTATTCGTATCCGGTATTGCCTAATTTTACGGCATTCATTGGATGCTTAGTATCTTTTAATTCTATTTCAGATGGACTAGGTTGGTTAATCACATATTCTTGACTTTCTTGATGCATTTTTGTTAATGCCGATACAATATAATTTGCTTCTTGTTGAGCCGTTATTTTCTGTTGGATACGGTCATTTGTCTGGAATACACTGATGAATATACTGAAAAATAATCCACACGTAGTAAGAAGAATGGCCATAGCTGCCAATAGTTCTATGAGCGTAAGTCCTTTTTGATTTTGTATGTGTCTCATGTTATATCCCTCCAATGTCTCTCCCTGTATATGACTGTAAGTCCTTTTTGATTTTGGGAAGATCTCGTATTATGTTTCTCTTATTTCAATGTATCCATATGTCTCCGTGACGGCTTCTCCCTTATCCTCTAAGGCTGTATCCTTATGATAGATAGAGACGGTAAGCATCATTAATCCAGGTGTATCTAGAGGTGGTGAAGTAAGTGCCCAAACTACTTGGAAATGATCACTCTCAGGATCAATAAATATACCTTTTTGGTTAATTCCTATTTCTGTTAAAAGAGCCGATACGTCTTTTCCGATACCTTTGTTCTCTAATAATCCTGGAATAGTTTTTTGTGATAACGTCATGGAGCTTATCGTACTAGTTTTTGTGCTCGTTTCTTTCTTAGGCGTTATGTGTTTTTTTATTAAATTTTCTGCATGTACAGATACCTTTGTTCTCTCTACTACATCACGCGCTAGGTTGATAGCCTGTAAATCTTCGTTGTTTTTCTTTGTGAAACTAGCAGCATTAGAGAAGAAAGTGAAAAATCCGATTAGGACAATCATTAAAATGGTAAAGGAAAGTAGTAGTTCCAAAAGTGTGAATCCATCTTGTTTTACTAGTCTTTTTATCATAATCTAATTCTCCTGTACTACATCTTATTTGTCGGGGTTTATGGAAATTATGTCTAAAAAACAAATAAAATGTGTCGTTTTATGTGACAAAATGTCTATTCATTTGTAAATTTGCAGAAATATATTCCATATGTTACTAATATATTATAAAATATTCCTAGATGATGCAATTGGAAAAAGGGATATTTATAAGTAAAAAGTCATGAGTTTTCGATTTTTGTCTATTATTTAATACCTATTTAAGAGGGGTGCGTGCGAATGCAAAGGAAGAATCAACGAATATTAATAGCTAGTTTGCTAGTAGCATGTAGTGTATTCATTGTTTATTATGGGAAGAATTTCTTTCAGTCAGTGGTCTACGGAGAAGATTCGTTTCTAACTGGGACAAATGTTGCTGGAATAGAGTTGGATGGAAAGTCATATACAGAAGCGAGAAGTTTAATAGAATCGAGTTTGCAAAAGTGGCAGAATGAACAGCAAATTACACTTTTGTATGAAGGGAAAGAAGAAAAAGTTTCTTCTGACGTTTTTCGGATTGATCTAGATAAAACAATGGAGCAACTTATTATTGAACAACCAACGAGCTTAGATATACATATACAAGTGGGTCATGCGATGTTAAGAAGGCATGTAACAGAAATAGCAGATAGAACCTTACAGGAGCATTTGGATATTACGTCATTAAATGAAGCGATTATACAACGAGCAAGGAAGCTACAAAGTGGCAAATATGTGATAGACCTAAATGATTATGTACGTGTGGAAGCGGGGAAAGAGCAAGTAGTGAGTACGTCTTCTTTAGAGGTTCCGAAGAGATTTCGAGATGTTGTTTCTCATTGGGTAGATGAGTTCGGTGATATTCGTTTGGAGAAAAATGAAACATTTTCTTTCTTACAAGGACCGATGGCAAAAGGAGATATGTATAGCGATGAAGAGTGGAGTTTCATTTCGACAACACTATTCCAAGTAGTGATGCCAACGAACTTCTACATACAAGAGCGACATATAGGACGGACATTACCAAGTTATACGACTCTTGGAAGTGAAGCGAAAGTGGTCACAAATAAATTAGATTTTGCATTTGGTCATAATAATAAGGCTACATATCGAGTTGTCTCGACATATGAACAAGGTCGATTAACAATGGATGTTATTGGAGTACCTTTTATTTATACGTATAAAACGCTTTTGGCAAACAAGGTGACATATGAACCACAAGTGGAGAGTATTGTAGCGCCACATTTAAGCGAAGGAAAGCGCCGTGTGAAGCAGCAAGGGCGAGATGGGATAAGTGGTGTAGTGATGCGACAGAAAGTATCACCTTCTGGAGTAGTGGGAGAAGAAGTGTTGTTTGAAGATTTCTATCCACCAACTAAAACGGTTATGGAAGTAGGAATGTCAGAACCAAAACAAGTAGAGACGAATAACGAGAATGAGAAGATAAAAGAAGTAACGGAAGATTCTTTATATAGGGAAGAGAGTGAGGAACGGGAAGAGAAGCAAGAAAAGCAAGGGGAAATACAATCTAACCAACAGGGGAAGTAACACAGCTCAAGTGGATGTTGGAGTGGAAAGGGAGGCATAAGTATGCAGCGAAAGCGGTTGGGAGACTTATTAGTAGAGACGAATTTATTAACAGAAGTACAACTACAGCAAGCATTAGCAGAGAAAAGTAATAACCAAAAGCTTGGGGATGTTCTCCTTCAAAAAGGATATATTACGGAACAACAATTAATCGAAGTACTAGAGTTTCAGCTTGGTATTCCGCATGTGAGTTTGTACCGTTATCCGTTTGATGAGTCTATTTTCACTGTTATATCAAAAGACTTTGCGAAACGCCACCTTGTTATTCCATTGAAGAAAGAAGGAAGCAAGTTGTATGTTGCGATGGCAGATCCGATGGACTATTTCGCTATCAATGATTTACGACTTGCGACTGGCTTTCAAATTGAACCAGCTATTGCTACGAAAGATGATATTATTCGTAGCATTACGAAGTATTATGAACTCGATGATTATGTAAGTGACTGGGCATCGGCGCTTCCGAAGCCGGCGGTAGAAGAGGTTGTTGGAGTAGAAGAAGACTCACCTATTATTAAGCTTGTTAATCAACTGTTGCAGCAAGCTGTTATCCAACGAGCAAGCGATATACATATTGATCCACAAGAAACGAAAATCAATATTCGTTACCGAGTAGACGGTACGTTACGTACAGAACGAATGTTACCAAAGCATATGCAAGGAGTCTTAATAGCCCGGTTGAAAATTATGTCCAACTTAGATATTACGGAACAACGAATCCCGCAAGATGGTCGAATGAAGATGAACATTGATATGTATGAAGTGGATTTGCGTATTAGTACGTTACCAACGATTTACGGAGAAAAAATTGTTATTCGTATTTTGAATTTGAATACTGTCTTGAATGATTTAGAACAGCTTGGTTTTGAAATGGGTAATTTAGAGAAGATGAACCAATTGATGAAAAAGCAACACGGGATTGTTCTTATTACTGGTCCGACTGGTAGCGGGAAATCGTCTACGTTATATGCAGCGTTACACAAGTTAAATAGTGAAGAAGTGAATATCATCACAATTGAAGATCCGGTTGAATATCAGCTAGAAGGGATTAATCAAATTCAGACGAATCCGACTGTTGGCCTTACATTTGCGGCAGGGCTTCGTTCTATTCTTCGCCAAGATCCAAATATTATTATGGTCGGAGAGATACGTGATAGTGAAACAGCGGATATGGCGGTTCGGGCATCTATTACAGGTCACCTTGTGTTAAGTACGCTACATACGAATAATTCGATTGGTACAATCAATCGTTTAATTGATATGGGAATTGAGCCGTTTCTTATTGCTTCGTCATTAAATGGTGTTGTATCACAGCGACTCATTCGAAAAGTGTGTCGAGATTGTCGGCAAGAAAAAGCGGCAACGGAGCGAGAAAAAGAAATATTCGAAAGTAGAGGAATGACCATTCATACGATCTACAAAGGGAAGGGATGTCCAACCTGTAATATGACTGGGTATCGGGGGCGTATTGCGGTACATGAAGTACTCGTCATGGATGATGAGTTAAGACGGATGATTATGAACAATCAACCAGTCACTGATATTCAATCGTTTGTTATGAAACGTGGAATGAAGTTCTTGTTAGATGATGGATTAGTAAAAGTGAAGCGAGGCATTACGACGACGGAAGAAGTATTACGTGTTATTACGGATTAAAGAGGTGGAAGTCTTGGTAGGAAAAGCGCAATTAGATGTGATATTAGCCGAAGCTGTAGGGCAAGGTGCTTCAGATGTTCATCTCACAGTTGGGTTACCTCCTGTCTTTCGTATTCATGGGAAATTAGTGAACGACGGGGAAGTAGTATGTACGAGTGAACAAACGGAATGGATGGCAAAAGAAATGATGGGAACGGAAGAATGGGACGCCTTTATTCAGACAGGAGATGCTGATTTTGCATATGAATTACAAGATGCTTCTCGGTTCCGTGTAAATGTGTTTAAACACCGTTCAGGAATTGCAATGGCCTTTCGTTTGATAGGGAAACATATTCCGAGTTTAGATGAATTAAAGATGCCACGTGTGTTAAAGGAAGTAGCAAACCAACCACAAGGACTTGTGCTTGTGACAGGTCCGACAGGTAGTGGTAAGTCAACGACGTTAGCTTCGATGATTTCGTACATTAATGCGACTGCACGCAAACATATTATTACGTTAGAAGATCCAATTGAATACATGCATGAGCATAACCAATCGATTATCGACCAGCGAGAAGTGGGGACAGATACAGATAAGTTCGCGACTGGATTACGTGCAGCACTACGCCAAGATCCAGATGTTATTTTAGTAGGAGAAATGCGTGATTTAGAAACAATTTCGACTGCAATTACCGCGGCTGAGACAGGTCACCTTGTACTCGGTACCCTTCATACGTCAAGTGCACCAGCGACGATTGAGCGTATTATTGATGTATTTCCACCAGCGCAACAAGCTCAAGTGCGTTATCAATTATCGACGGTACTGTTATCTATTGTGTCACAGCGTCTTTTCCCATTATATCTCGCTTCTGGAAGGGTTGCGGCGACGGAAATATTGGTGAATAACACAGCTGTTAGTAACTTAATCCGGAATGAAAAAATTCATCAAATTCCAGGGTTAATGCAGACGTCTCGTGATCAAGGGATGTATACGCTTGAGATGAGTATTCGAGACTTGCTGCAGCAAAATATGATTTCGTATGAAGATGCACGAACGTATATGAAGGGGATTGCGAATGCCACAGTTTAGTTATATTGCTCGTGATCGAACAGGGAAGAAGCGGACGGGTATCCTACAAGCACAGTCGAAACACGAAGTACATATGAAAATGCGTGAACGCGGTATGCGTGTGCTTGAGGTAGAACAGAAGAAAGAAACGATTTGGACGAAAGAAATACATATTGGTGCACCTGTGCCGCTGAAAGTATTCGTCATTTATTTACGTCAATTGGCAACGTTGCTTCGTGCTGGTATTACAGTCGTCGATGCTACACGTATTTTAGCCCAGCAAACAGAAAGTAAAGCGTTGAAGAAAGCATTAAACGAAGTAGAGGAAGAATTACGTGAAGGGAATCATCTTTCTGCCGCATACAGCAAGCATCCGAAAATCTTCACAAACATGTTCATTAATATGGTACGAGCAGGGGAAGTGAGTGGTACGTTAGACAGCACGTTAGAAAGAATGGCAGATTACTATGAGAAGCAATATCGTACGAGGCAAAAAGTGAAATCTGCGTTAACGTATCCGATTGCTGTTGGGATCATTTCTCTCGTTGTAGTTGTCTTTCTATTAATGTATACCGTACCGATGTACGTTGATATGTTCAATCAATTTGACGGGGAACTTCCGACTATTACGGTGTTTGTATTAGTGGCGAGTGAGTGGATGCTAAGTTATTGGTGGTTAATGGGGTTAGGAATAGGCCTATTATTCACTTCTATATATGTTGTAAGTAGAGAACAGAGAAGTAAGTATTATTTGCATTATGCACTACTTAAAATGCCGATTTTCGGGGGTTTGCTGCAAAAATCAGCGCTTGCTCGTACAACGAGAACGTTAAGCTCCTTGTTCTCAAGTGCTGTGCCGATTCTTCAAGCGGTCACCATTGTAGAAGCAGTTGTTGGGAATGAAGTTATCGCACGTGTCTTACGAGAGTCACGTCATTCGTTAGAACAGGGGAAATCATTAACAGAGCCGATGAATGAACATTGGGTGTTTCCGCCGCTCGTGACACAAATGATTGTAATTGGCGAACAAACAGGGTCACTGGACCACATGTTAATGAAAGTAGCAGACTTCTATGAAGCGGAAGTCGACACCGCAACCGATCAAATGAAGGCATTAATCGAGCCATTAATGATCGTATTTTTAGCATCAATTGTCGGTACAATCGTCCTATCGATTATTGCACCGATGTTTGAAATATTTAATGCAATAAAATAACAAAGGAGGAATTATTCATGTTCAAAAAAGCAGTAAAGAACGAGAAAGGATTAACGTTAGTCGAGTTATTAGCAGTTATCGTTGTGTTAGCAATTGTCGCGGCAATTGCTGTTCCAGCTATTGGTGGGATTATTCAGAAGTCGAAAGAAAGTGCGACTAGAGCAGATGCAATTCAAATTATTAATGGAGCAAAATTATTGTATACACAAGATGCTACTGCAGGTGAAGATACAACAAGTGGTAATACAACGACGAAAACTAAAACTTATGATTGGGGTAAATTAGACGAATTGGTAGATGTTCCTAATGAGAAGTGGGATAATGTTGATGTAAAAGTTGTATTCAATGACGAAGGAGTGCCGGCTATTAGCACAAATGAAACTGGCGTTGAGGCTGGTAAGAAAAAAATTGAATTTAAGAACGCAACACTTGCTAATATTAACGATGAAGATAAACAAACCGTAGTTGTCAAACCTTAGAGATACAATTAATTAAAAGCGTGGTTATACGCCATAATAACCACGCTTTTTTCAAATAACTAGAATGCTAAAAAAGGATTGTTGTATATGTTTTTTGTTACGCTCTACATCTTCACCATCGGTCTCATCTTCGGTTCTTTCTTCAATGTCGTTGGTCTCCGTGTGCCTAACGGGCAGTCAATTGTAACACCTCGTTCGGCATGTCCGGCGTGTCATCATACATTGAGGGCTAAGGAGCTTGTTCCTGTCTTGTCATATATGTGGCAACGAGGGAAATGTGCGAACTGTAGGACGAAGATTTCATCGTTATATCCGTGTATGGAGTTACTAACGGGATTGTTGTTCGTCGTATCATTTCTGTTATTTGGCTTTCAAGGTGAGACAGCTATTGCGATTCTACTTGTCTCATTATTTATGATTATTACGGTTAGTGACTTGGCTTATATGTTGATTCCGAACCGTGTGTTAGTATTTTTCTTTTGTTTATTTGTGGTAGGTCGTTTCATTGTGCCACCTACGCTGTGGTATGATTCGCTACTTGGTATGGCTGTTGGATTTGGATTGCTGTATGTGATTGCGGTAGTAAGTCGTGGTGGTATGGGTGGCGGTGATATTAAGTTATACGCTGTGTTAGGGTATGTGCTTGGATGGAAAGTCGTATTGCTTTCATTCTTTCTCTCAACGCTTGCGGGGGCAATTGGTGGTAGTGTAGGTCTACTAATTGGAAGGGTGAAGAGAGGCGAAACGATGCCGTTTGGACCATATATTATGGTTGGTACGCTTATTGCATATTTCTTCTATACCCCGATTATTAATTGGTATATGAACCTAGTGAACTTGTAGCATCATGTAGAGGATGGGGATGAATCATGTTATCGTTTTTGACAAGAAAAAAGGATGCGAGTATTGAAATCAAAGATTACGTTATTCGCTACGGAGATATTAAACACCGTGCACCGGTTGTGGTGAATCGTTGTGAAGAGTATTATGTGCCCGAAGGGATTATTCACAACGGGAAAATTGTTGATATGGATAAATTCAAAGAAATTATCCGTACATGTGTGCAGGAGTGGGGATTGAAAGGAAGAAACATTCGTTTTATCGTTCCTGACCCTGCGGTCGTCATTCGGAAAGTGGACGTACCTGCGGAAGTACCAACGGAAGAGATACAAGGTCATCTTTATTTTGAGTTAGGGCACAAAATTCATCTTCCTTTCGAAAATCCGACGTTAGATTATGCCTTATTATCGGAAGATGAGGAGACGAAAGAAGTGTTACTTGTCGCTTCGCCAGAAGAAGTTGTTGATTCATATCACTTTCAGTTACGTGAAGAAAAAACGAAACCCGTGGTAGCAGATATTTCACCACTTTGTCATTATCGGCTGTTTCATCACCACGGTGCTGTAAAAGAAGAAGATCGCTCGTTACTTGTGCAAATGGATTTGCAGACGGTGACAATTACAATCTTTGAAAATCATCAACCTGTTTTCATGCAGCACGTTATTATTCCATATAAAGAAGGGGTATGTACAATTGAATCAACAGAAGAAGGCAAACTAGCAGAAGATGCCCAGTTTCCGAAAGAAGACATGATTAATGCGTTAAAAGATATGTATATCGAAATTAATCGTATGCTTCGTTTCTATGAATTTTCGTTTCACCAAGGAAAGAAGACAATTACGAAAATATTGCTGACAGGGGATCATATATATTTTGAAGATATTTGTGAAGAAGTAAGGAGTAATTTTTCGTTACCGATTGAAGTGTTAGCAACGTCCTTAATGAAGACGAATAGCGATGATACGATTGATCGTAGGTTTCATAGTGTACTAGGATTGGCAGTGAAAGAGGGAGTGTAATGTTAGTAGAAATTAACCTTTTACCAAGAAGAAAATCACGTAATCTGACTCCGTTTGTGATAGGTGGGGTGTTTCTTCTCCTGTGTAGTATCATAGGAGGTTTGTTGTATAGCAAGGTGGTAGAAGAGAAACAACAACTCGAGCTGGTGAAGACGGAAATACAACAAGCGAAAGCGCAAAAAATTGGAGAAGAAAAGAAATTGACGGAAAATACGGATGGGAACTCTTTGCAACAATTGCAGACAATTGTGACAGAGGTAGAGAAGCGTACGATAAAAAGTGTTAACATGATGGATCGAATTGTTGCCTTACTTCCGGCAGAAGGGTACTTCAAATCATATACATATGCAGAGGGGAAAGTAACGTTACAAGTAGTGTTTAAAGAGTATACGGAAGCGGCCTTTTATTATAAACGCTTGCAGGATGAAGAGTGGATACAGTCAGTGAAGATGCCTTCTGTGAATGAAGTAGAAGGATCAGGAAATCAAGTGGAGAGTCATTATGTAGGTATCTACGAAGTTGAAATAGAGAAAGAAACGTTACAACAATTGCAGAAAGGAGGAGAGTCATGAAAATAGCTGTGACGAAAAAAATAGTAGTTATTTCACTTCTCCTTTTTGTGATGTTAAGTGGAGCTAGTATAGGCGCGTATTATTTGTACATCAAGCCTGTACAAGCTGAGCATGAGCAAGCGAAGCAATCGTTACAAGCAGAGAGGCAACTATTAGAGCAAACGAAGAAGCGTGTAGAAGAGTTACGTGTAAATCCAACTGTAAGTTCAGCTGTTTTACAATATAAAGTACCAATACAACCATTAACGGAACAAATTGTGTTATTTATTGAAAAAGCAGAAGTGATGTCACGAAGTAAAGTGAAAAGTATAACGTTCGAGGAAGGGATAGAAGGTATTGAGAATGCGAAGAAAGTGACGTTAGATGTGAAAGTGTCCTTTGAAACGTATGAGAAAATGCAATATTTCCTTGAATTACTCCAAAACCAAAAACGAATTATTCATGTGGATGCACTTGCATTTTCGTGGAAGGATGAAATGGAACAGCCGTTGCAAGAACGAAGAGGGCAAGTGGAAGGAGCGAATGTAGAAAAGAAGACAGAATCAACGTATAGCGTGAAAATATCTGCGTTCTATGCAGCTGATCTACAAGGATTGGAAGATGGATTACCGAAAGTGGATATTCCAAAGGGAAGCAAGAAAACAAATCCACTAACGGTGCAATAAATGTCGGAAAGTAAAGGGAACAAGACGACAAATGTCTTGTTCTTTTTTATTTTGCATGTGATAAAATGCAAACAAGTTTATTGCGGTAAGGGTTAATGGAGAAAAGTTGTTTGAAAGGAGGAGGAACAAGTGGATAAAAAGAAAGTTTCGGTGAAAATTAACGGTGCGGAAACGGTATTCAAAGATAGTGGACAAGCAAAAGAGCAAGAGGGATGGAAAGAACAGGCGGAGTGGTCTACTAGTTCACATAAAGTTGTATCTTTAGCGGAACATCGGAATCGGAAAAAGCCATTTTTATTTCGGAAGCGTTCTTTTGGACAAGGAGAAGAGGTTGTTAGAAAGCAACGAAGAGTGGGTGGGAAGGTCGCTGTCATTATTATTGGAGCAATAATAGTAGGTACAATCTTAGGTCAAGGGTTGTTAGGTGTTGTAGATAAGACGGCGCCAACACCGAAAGGACAACCATCTACACAACAGACGAAGCAACCACCTGCAGTACCTGCCAATGGTAGCAATGTAACGTTATCCGCGTTATCTTTGTCTGTATTACAAGCTGGTGTGTTCAAGACGGAAAATGCTGCGAAGGCATTTCAACATACATGGAGAGAAAAAGGTCTACCAGCAACAATTGTAAAACGAGATAACTACTATGTACTTGTTGGAGTCGGGAAGGAGCAGGCTTCGTTAGAACAGTTGCATACGTTATATAAAGAGAAAAATATGGGTGTTTTTAAGAAAACATATAGTATAGAAGAAAGTAAATTAGAAGTAGTCGGGAAAGAGAATGAAGAGAAACTGATGCAATCAAGAAAGATGTATGAGCAGTTGATTAGTATGATGGATGTTTTAGGGAAAGGAAAGAGTGTATCAGCAGATGAAAAGGGAGAAATAGAAAAGATAGCTACGAGTTTGCAAGGGGAAGTTGCCAAGGAATTGAAGCCGCTTATAGGGGCATTAACGAATACGTATGATTTGTTAAAGGGATATGAGCAGAAGAAAAATGAAGAGACTCTTTTGAAATCCCAACAAGCATTACTTGATACGATGTCTGCTTATTATGCAATTGCGAATATAGAAGAATGAGACCAAGGATACTATACGTATTCTTTTTTTTTCTTTATGAAGATGAAAAATGTTTTTTCAGAATTTGTTGCGTTTGGTTGATTTTGGTACGATTGCAGTGTATCTTCTTTTTTAGACTGAATTACTTAGTAAAGGATGATTTTTGAAATGAAAAAACTTATTTTAGCCTCTGCTTCTCCACGCAGAAAAGAATTACTGGAACAGATTAATGTTTCGTTTGAAGTACGTGTTAGTGATGTAGAAGAGATTGTAGAAGGGTTAACAAGGCCCGAAGATGTCGTTGTATCATTAGCGCTACAAAAAGCACAAGATGTAGCAAAGTATGTCCCACATGATGTTGTGTTAGGCGCAGATACAATTGTTACGTATGACGGAGTTATTTTAGGAAAACCAAAAACAAAAGAAGAAGCGTATGAAATGTTACAGATGCTATCTGGCCAAACGCATGAAGTATTCACAGGAGTAGCGATGTTATGTGGTGGTGAACAAATATCGTTCTTTGAACGAACAGAAGTGACATTTTATGAATTAAGTGATGCGGAGATTCATGCGTATATTGAAAGTGGAGAGCCGATGGATAAAGCGGGCTCATACGGTATTCAAGGGTTGGGAGCGATGTTCGTTCAAAAAATCAATGGAGATTACTTCTCAGTGGTAGGCTTACCTATTGCAAAAGTATATCGTGAGTTAAAGGAAATGGGAGCGACTAGTTTCTAAGGTTAGTGTGTATCTTGTTCATTTCGTTTCTTTTTTAGAAAAGGAGTAGAGAGCATTGGAACAAGGAAATTTTCTTATTCGTGATTTTCCGAAGGATGATCGTCCTAGAGAACGATTAGTAACAGAAGGAGCGGATAGTTTATCTAATCACGAGTTAATCGCGATTTTATTGCGTTCTGGTACGAAAGATGAGTCTGTTATCCAACTAGCGAATCGTTTGTTGAGGCATTTTGACGGATTACGAATGTTACGAGATGCCTCAATTGAGGAAATGATGAGTATTAAAGGGATTGGGAAAGTAAAAGCTATTGAGCTAATGGCTGCGTTTGAATTAGGGAGGCGAATACAGCGTTTGAAATATGAAGATCGCTTTAGTATTCGTAGCCCTGAAGATTGTGCTGAGTACATGATGGAAGAAATGCGCTTCTTAACGCAAGAGCATTTCATCTGTCTTTATTTAAACACCAAAAATCAAGTGATTCATCGCCAAACAGTATTTATCGGAAGTTTAAATGCCTCCATTGTACATCCTCGTGAGGTATTCCGCGAAGCGTTTCGCCGTTCTGCAGCCTCTATTATATGTCTTCATAACCATCCATCTGGTGTGCGCCTGCAAGGTGTATCCTTTTAGTGTTTTCTTCGAAAACTGGAATTCCTTATAATATTCTATAGTCAGCATCTTACCTCATGGGGAAACTTATTTGAGGGAACAAAGCATGATGTGAAAAGGAGAAAGACGCCAAAGTTATCGGTGTCGAAACCGTTCTTCAGACTAAGTGGTGTATGGTAAAGGCTAAACTGCTTGAATTCTAGACGAATGGGTGATGGATGCGCCGTTGTCTACGATAGCTATTAGGCAACGAGGGTTAGATAAGGGTGACTCATCAGATCGTCTTTATGGTAAGGATAACCCTTCAATCCTCAGAGAGAGGAAACCGTCGAAAGGAATACTTAACCACCACGTATCTAAAAGGAATCATAATGCAGGGATTACCTACGTGTATCAAGGGGATACATAAGGTAACGGAGTCTTCGTAGTACTCAACGTTTGCTTGTAATGAGTTTAGCATGGGGAAGGGAGGCAGGTTGATTAATCGTCTATGAGAAAGGAGTCATGAATATGGCGACAAATCCATTTCATCAATTAGACGCTATTCGAAAGGCTTCTCAGAGAGGGAAGCGTATTACAGATTGCTATCGCCTTATGTATAAAAAAGAATTATGGATTCAAGCGCAGGAAACAGTATGCGGTTCAACAGGAGAGGCCCCTATTTCAGTAGTGGAAATAGAAAATATTATTGAGCAACTGAGAATGGGAACATTTCGTTTTGGACATGGAAAGAAAAGATGGGAAGCGTATGTTTTAGAAGTGATGCGGATAATTATCGAATGTATATATGAACCAAACATATGTAGTATGAAGAAGAGAAAAAGTCGTCATGACGTCCTTTTACATATGAAGGAGACATGGCGTGAGGTAACGTGGTGTATCTGTGGAAATATGAAAGGATGGAATGAAAAAAAGGGTCATTCTGTCTTTCTTCATTTGCTTCAGGTGAAAATAAATGACCAGCGATTTCTCTTACTTATTCACAATGCACTCATTTGCGGTATAATGAAGAAGTGGAATTTGTCTAATCGTATCGAAAAGGGTGATACATTTCGACGGTTGTTACGTGATATTTACTTTTATACGTTTGATCGATGGATGGAGAACGCTGTCGGACAACAGGGTGAATATGCTCGTTATGAGAATCAATTTATCGTTGGGCTAGCTAGTACAAAACGACGAGCTGCGGGAATGCAAGAGCAGATACATTATTTTCTGAGAAATAGTTTGTATCTCCAAGAAACTGAATTGTTTCTCACGCATGTGGAGCGACCGATTCTTTTTCTCGGTTATGCATGTGAAATGAACGAAAGAACTATTCGATTAGAAATCCCTAAAGCGAAATTGGAAGCATATGCAAGAAAACATCAATATGGGGATATCACTCATTTCATCAGTACACATCGAACAAAGCTCATCAATCGTTCGGAGCTAGAGATTTTGCATACGTATCATGCAGAATTACAAAAAATAGCACATTATTACAGGCTAGCAACGAATTATCATCATCTTCAACGTTTATTTTCTCTAGCAGAGAGTAGTTTCATCAAAACAATTGCGAGTAAACGTAAGAGTACATGTCGGAAAGTTGTACTGCGCATGCGTATTCATAAGAAAGGGCAATTGTGTTTAGTAGGAGAAGATAATTCTCTTCATTCGTTTATTCAATTAAAGGATGTAAAGGGAAGATACAAAGGCGAATAGAGATATGCTAATGAATCAACTGGCGAGCCGTATACGCTAAAAGGCGTACGTACGGTTCTGAGGGAGACTGAATGAAACCTACTCTTTATTATGAGAGCAAGGCGCATGCTTTCCACCCTACGATCCAAATCCAAGTCGTGAAGATATTGAGGTAACGAAACGATTAGTAGAATGCGGAAAAATGATTGGGATTGATATATTAGATCACCTTATTATTGGAGAGCATAAATATGTCAGTTTAAAGGAAAAAGGATATGTTTGACACTGTTCAAGTTTGACAAATTGTTATATAATGTGTTTTATGGGTTTTTTGAGATTTGTCTAAACAATAGATGTCTTGTTGCGAACTTTGGAGAAGTGAGTAGAAGCCTGTAGAAAGATGGATATGAGTATCCATACAAAAAATTAAAAAATAAAAACTAAAAAATGAAATATGAATGAGTATTTTCAGGGTAGAAAGGAAGATACATATGTTTGGATTAGGTGGTTTTACAAAAGACCTTGGTATAGATTTAGGTACAGCAAACACACTTGTATATGTAAAAGGAAATGGAGTAATTGTACGTGAACCTTCAGTAGTAGCGATGCAAACGGACTCAAAACAAATCGTTGCGGTAGGTAACGATGCGAAGAATATGATTGGTCGTACACCAGGAAATGTTGTCGCATTACGTCCAATGAAAGATGGCGTTATTGCAGATTATGAGACAACAGCAGTAATGATGAAGTATTATATCCAACAAGCGCAAAAATCAAAAGGATTCTTCTCACGTAAGCCATACGTAATGGTATGTGTACCATCAGGTATTACAGCGGTAGAGAAGCGTGCGGTAATTGAAGCGACTCGCCAAGCTGGTGCTCGTGATGCATATCCAATTGAAGAGCCATTCGCAGCAGCAATTGGTGCAAACTTACCTGTATGGGAGCCGACTGGTAGCATGGTTGTAGATATCGGTGGTGGTACAACAGAAGTTGCAATCATTTCATTAGGCGGAATTGTAACAAGCCAATCAATCCGTGTCGCTGGTGACGAAATGGACGAATCAATTATTCAATACATTAAGAAGAACTACAACTTAATGATTGGTGAACGTACAGCAGAAGCGTTAAAATTAGAAATTGGTTCTGCACGAGTAGAAACTTCTGGAGAGACAATGGACATTCGTGGTCGTGACTTAATCAGTGGTCTACCGAAAACAGTAACGATTAAAGCAGAAGAAATTTCAGAAGCATTAAACGATACAGTAACTGCAATTGTAGAATCTGTAAAATCAACATTAGAGCAAACTCCACCTGAGCTAGCTGCAGATATTATGGACCGTGGAATCGTTCTTACTGGTGGCGGTGCATTATTACGTAACTTAGACAAGGTAATTAGTGAAGAAACAAGTATGCCAGTATTAATTGCAGAAGAGCCTTTAGACTGTGTTGCAATTGGTACAGGGAAAGCTTTAGACAATATTGATTTATTCAAACAAAAATCTGCAAGAGAAAGTTCGTTCTAAGAAACGATAAGAGGGTGAAAAGATGCCACGATTTTTTCGAAATAAACGAGTAGTTATTTTGGCGATTAGTTTTGTAGTGCTTGTGGCATTAATAATCTTTTCTCTACGCGAAAATCGAGAGTTGACATGGCCGGAACGATTTGCGAAAGATACAGTGGGATTAGTTCAATCTGCGTTTCATGTGCCCGCACAATATGTTGCGGGCTTCTTTGAAAATGTCAAAGACTTAAAGAACACATATGAGGAAAATAAAGTGTTAAAGGCACGCATAGACGAATCAGCTGCAGTGGCTGCGAAAGTTAATGGGTTAGAAGACGAGGTTAAGCGATTAGAAGCGATACTTAAGAAGAAAGAAGGCCTTCACGCCTTTGAACCGATTGTAGCGGACGTAATAACTCGTAATCCAAATGGATGGTATGATGTCGTTCGAATTAATGTGGGGAAAGAGGATGGCATCAAGAAAGACATGGCTGTTACGACAGCGCAAGGTTTAGTTGGCAAAGTGAAAAGTGTTGGCGAATTCTATTCTGATGTCGAGTTATTAAGTGGAGATAGTCGTACAAATCGTATTAGTGCTATTGCTAGAGGGCCTGAAGGTAAAGACATCTTTGGAACGATTGAAGGTTATGATGAGGAAACACAAACATTATTATTTAAGCGTATTCCTTCGAATGCTCCAATTGAAGTAGGGCAAGAAGTCGTAACCTCTGCAATGAGTGATATTTTCCCAAAAGACTTAGCAATTGGTACAGTAGAAAAAGTAGAGCCTGATGAGTTTGGATTAACGAAAATTGCTTACGTGAAACCAGTAGCTGATTTTTATGATATTCGTCATGTGATTGTAACAAAGAGTAAGGGAGTCCAGGAATGAAGCGATATTTCCTTCCTGTCCTTTTCGTTGTTCTTTTTGTAAGTGAGGGGGTATTCGCCTCTATATTTCCGGTTGTGTCAGTAGGGAAAGATGTAATATTAGTGCCGTATTTTCTTTTTATTGGTATTTTATTCATGTCAGCGTATTATAATCAAATGCAAGCGTTCTATTATGGGCTTATATTTGGATTTTTATTTGATTTAGTATATACAGAAGTACTTGGAGTATATGTTTTTGTATTTCCGATTTTAGCGTTTGGTTTTGCAAGAGCGATGAAGGTACTTCATTCACATCTTGTGATTGTTTCTGTATTATCATTAATTGCAATTAACATTTTAGAGTATTACGTATATGGTTTTACTTTATTAATAGGGAAAAGTGAAATGGCAGCGACACCGTTCTTGTTATATCGTTTATTCCCGTCGCTTCTATTAAATCTTGTATTTTTAGTACTATTTGCAAAGCCACTTCAAAATTATTTTGAAGCGGTAAAGAAAGAGAAAGAAGCATTATAATTGTGGAAATAAAAGAGGAATTTTGAAAGGCTGTGTCGAATAACTCTCGTTGAGGTGAGCGTTAGTGATGGAACAAAAACAACAATATATAACAATTAAGGGTACGAAAGATGGCTTGACGTTACATCTCGAAGATACATGTGCTTATGAGATTATTTTACAAGAATTAGATGAGAAATTGTCGACGAATTTATTTGCTAATAGTGAGGGTGCGTTAATTCCAGTTCATGTGCACGTAGGCAACAGGTATTTGACGGATCAACAAGAAGAAGAACTTCGTACGTTAATTAGAGCTAAGAAAAATCTTGTTGTGGATTCTATAGATAGTGAAGTGATTTCAAAAGAAAAAGCGCTTGAGTGGAAGCGGAGTAATGAAGTTGTAACAGTGACACGAATGGTCCGTTCGGGCCAAGTGTTAGAAGTACAAGGTGATTTATTATTAATTGGAGATGTGAATCCTGGAGGAACAGTTGTTGCAAAAGGGAATATCTTTATAATGGGTGCCTTACGTGGTATTGCGCATGCAGGATGTTATGGAAATAAACAAGCAGTTATTGCAGCATCCTTGATGAAACCGATGCAACTACGTATTAGTGATATTATGAGTCGGGCACCGGATGATCATTATCCTGAGGATGGTAATGAAATGGAATGTGCGTATGTTGAAGATGACCAAATCGTTGTCGATCGCATTCAACTTCTTACTCATCTTAGACCTCATTTGACAAGGTTAGAAAGGAGAATGTAATTGTGGGAGAGGCTATTGTAATTACATCAGGAAAAGGCGGCGTTGGTAAGACTACAACAACCGCTAATCTAGGAACGTCATTAGCACTGTCTGGAAAGAAAGTATGTTTAATTGATACAGATATTGGCTTGCGTAACTTAGATGTTGTAATGGGGCTAGAGAATCGTATTATTTATGATTTAGTAGATGTCGCAGAAGAGCGTTGCCGTTTGCATCAAGCATTGATTAAGGACAAGCGTTTTGAATGCTTATACCTATTACCTGCAGCGCAAACGCGTGATAAATCTGCGATAAAGCCGGAACAAATGAAGAAGATTGTTGAAGAGCTAAAGAAAGAATATGATTACATATTAATTGATTGTCCAGCAGGGATTGAACAAGGATTTAAGAATGCAATTGCTGGTGCGGATCAAGCAATTGTTGTTACAACACCGGAAGTATCTTCGGTTCGTGATGCAGATCGTATTATTGGGCTACTAGAAAAAGAGGAAATTGCGCCTCCGAAGTTAGTCGTAAACCGTATTCGTGGTCATTTAATGAAGAATGGTGATATGTTAGATGTTGATGAAATCGTATCGATTCTTTCGATTGAATTAATCGGCATCGTTGCGGATGATGATCTCGTTATTAAAGCGACGAACAGTGGTGAGCCGGTAGCGTTAGACCCAGCTGGGAAAGCATCAATCGCATATCGCAACGTGGCGAGACGTGTATTAGGTGAATCTGTTCCACTTCGTGCATTAGAAGAGGATAGCGGTGTATTATCAAAAGTGAAGAAATTTTTCGGTATTCGTTAAAAAACTAGGAGACTATCACTCCTAGTTTTTTTGTTAGGTGAGAAACATAGAGGGCTTGTTCTTTTCTTTTTTGTCTGTTCATATACTTGTACAAATGCTAATAAGGGAAGGGTAGAACATGAATAGACGAGCTGATGAAGTAAGAAAGAGGATTGCTATGAGGAAAGAGAGGCAAGTCCGTCGCTTGAATCAAGAAGTTGAAATTCGAGATTTACCGATTACGTACGACGATTTTCCTGTAATGGAGAAGTCATCGTCTATTTTTGATGATGATACAGGGTCTCCACGTCACCCTTTATTTAAAAAAGAAGTATTTCTGATGAAAATAATGATTTCTGCTATTCTAGTTATTATTGTTGCTATTTTGTTTCGAACAAATCATGTTGCACTTGATCCTTCTCGTGTTGTTGTGCGAGGAGTGTTTGAGCAAGAGTTTCAATTTGCAGCTATTTCTCAATGGTACGAAGAACAGTTTGGAACGCCGTTAGCATTATGGCCGAATAGTCCGAAGAAAGAGCAAAATATTGCCCAAGTCGACTATGTTGTTCCAGCAACTGGGAAAATAATTGAAACGTTTCAAGCGAATGGTCAAGGTGTATTAGTTGAGACAGCTCTTCACGCTTCTGTGGAGGCAATTGACGAAGGAACGGTTAGTTTCATTGGGACAAAGGAAAGATTAGGAAAAACAGTTGTTATTCAGCACGGCGATGGTAGTGAGTCATGGTATGGGCAGTTAGATAGTGTTGCGGTAAGACTTTATGACAAAGTGGATGCGAAGCGGACAATTGGGACTGTGAGTACAAATGAGGAGAAGAAAGCAGGAAACTATTATTTTGCTATCAAACAAGAAAATGGCTTTGTCGATCCAGACAAAGTAATTTCGTTTGAATAATATGCTTCAACTCCTTTCGAAAATTAAAATCCATCCGTTGTTTTGGTTAACAATTGTCATTGGACTATTTACTGCCCATGTGAAGGAGTTAGTTTTTTTGTTTCTCATTGTGTTCATTCATGAGATGGGGCATGCGGTAGCAGCGCATTATTTCGGGTGGCGTATTCGTAAAATTGAGCTTTTGCCATTTGGTGGTGTAGCTGTCATGGAGGAACATGGTAATAAACCATTGCGAGAAGAAGTGATTGTTCTACTAGCTGGTCCGGTTCAGCATGTATGGATGATGGTTCTTTGTTATGGACTTTTTCAAGCGAAAATGATGGAGAGTGGATTGTATGAGTTCTTAATGTGGAATAATATTACGTTGCTCCTTTTTAATTTAATTCCTGTGTGGCCTTTAGATGGTGGGAAGTTAATGTTTTGTTTCTTATCTACACGTTATCCGTTTCGTCTCGCGCATTATTACACACTTGTTTTTTCATTTAGTATATGCGTTATCATGTTAGTAATAGCGACGTTTATTATTCCTTATAATTTAACAATGTGGGTTGTTCTAGTGTTCTTATTCTTTTCAATTTGGGTGGAGTGGAGACAGCGGACATTTGTGTTTCTGCGTTTCCTATTAGACAGATATTACGGTGATAGGGAGCAAGTGACTAAGTTGAAACCGATACGTGTTACGGGAAGTGAACCGTTGTATCAAGTATTTTGGAAGTTTCAACGAGGCTACAAGCACCCTATCGCCGTCCAACAAAAATATGGCGAGCACATGTTGGATGAAAATGAGCTACTGTATGCTTATTTTGCACAAAAAAAGACTGCTTCATCCATACAAGAATTAATTAGCTAGTGCAAAGGCACTGGCTTTTTTGTGGGAAAGAAACAATAGTATAGGTTGCTTCAAGTAAATAGATACGATAAAGTAATTGAATAATACATAGAAGGAGAGTACGAGAAAATGGGTAAAATGGATGAAATGATTATTGTTGCAAAAAGAGAGGCGGTGTTTCATGGTGAAGCACTTGCGTTTCAAGGAGTAGAAACAACAAAAGAAAAGGTAACGGAAATTGTTGAAGCAATTTCTTCTACATATGAAGTAATGCGCCGTGGTGATGCAGAGGAGAATCCTTTGTATAAACAACCAATTCCATATGCAGTGATGCGCAAAGGAGAAGAAGTGTTTATGTATCGCCGTTTAGCAGGCGGTGGAGAAACTCGTTTGCATGATAAGTTATCAATTGGTGTTGGTGGTCATATGAATGATATTTCAGACGCGGATACATTCCAAGACGTATTAATGGAGAACTTACGTCGTGAGTTAGAAGAGGAGTTAATGATTGAAGCATCAAGTCAAGACATTAACTTTATTGGATTAATTAATGATGATGCGAATGAAGTTGGACGCGTACACATTGGATTACTTGTAATTATTGAGTTACCAGAGGATGCGGTTGTAGAAGTACGTGAGAAAGATCAGCTGGAAGGTAAGTGGGTAACAGTGAACGAGTTAGTAAATCCTGATGTATATGAGAAGCTAGAAAGTTGGTCACAAATTGCGACGAACTCATTAAAAGAATAAGAGCGAGGATTTCTAATCGTGAAGAAATTGATTATGAATGTAAGAGAAGGTAATGAGCGAGCGGCAATTGTTGAAGATAACGAACTTCTTGAAGTAATGCATGCTGAAGATGCAGGGAATGTAGGGAATATTTATATCGGAAAAATAGTCACTGTATTAGCAGGTATGCAGGCTGCTTTCGTTGATATTGGCACTGGGAAAAATGCATACTTACATCTACACGATACAGCGAAATTCATTCAATCAAAGAAAAAAGAAGCGAATATTAATCGTTGCGTACATGAAGGGCAATATATACTTGTCCAAATTGTTAAAGATGAAGTGGATGATAAAGGAGCAAAGGTAACAGAGCGGCTAGAATTCACTGGAAAGTATGCAGTCTATATGCCGTTTGACGGAGCGGTTACAGCATCACGTAAAATTTCAGATGAAACGAAACGAGCAGAATTACTTTCGTTAGGTAGAAGTTTATGCGCTAGCACAGACGGAATTATTTTCCGCTCTGCTGCTAATGAGGTCGGCATAAACGTTGTAGAAGATGAGTTACGCTATATTCGTGAAAAGTATGTGGAGTTAACAGGTGCATTGCAACGAGCGACAAAAGTAACGCTTCTTCATACAGTAGCTTCTTTCCTTGATTATGTCCTTCAATTGTATCCAGTAGAGCAGTTTGAAGAAATTATTGTCGATAGTGTTTCCTATAAACAAATGATTGGGCATGAGCACGTTGTATGCTACCGTGAAAGGGAAAATGTATTTTCGCACTACCGTATCGAGACTCAAATTGAAGAAGCAGTACATAAAGTTGTACCGTTAAAGAACGGAGCATATATAGTAATCGAGCATACGGAAGCTATGACGGTCATTGATGTAAATACTGGGAAGTTTGTTGGGAAGCAACATTTACAAGACACTGCGGTGAAGACGAAT
Source organism: Priestia taiwanensis (assembly GCF_014638355.1). Classification (GTDB taxonomy): domain Bacteria; phylum Bacillota; class Bacilli; order Bacillales; family Bacillaceae_G; genus Priestia_D; species Priestia_D taiwanensis. The sequence continues at coordinate 219,549 of NZ_BMFK01000002.1, read as the reverse complement.
GAATGGGCGGCAATAGAAGTAGCGAAACAACTTCGCCTTCGTAATATTGGTGGCATGGTGTTAATTGACTTCATTAATATGAAGAAAGAAGAAGATAAAGTACGAGTGAAAAGTGTGATGCAGCGAGAATTACGAAAAGATCGTACAACATCGCGTGTATATGATTTTACAGCGCTTGGTGTATTAGAAGTCACAAGGAAACGAAGTGGAAAGTCGTTGCGTGATCAATTGCAGCATGTATGCCAAGAATGTCATGGTAGTGGACATGTTCGTTCTGATAAAGAAACGTTTCATCAGCTTGAACGAGAATTATGGGAATATAAAGGTACAGATGTAGAAGCAATTATTGTTGAAGCGAATAAGGGATTTGTACAAGTTGTTCAGCCACAAATGGAACAATTAAAAGCATCGCTCGGATACGAGGTATTTATCGTGGATATAGCAAGTTGTTCCACTACGTATCATATTCGTTACATCGGTTCAATTGAAGGAGCAAAAGAAAGAATGTAGAAAGAAAATTAAGTTGACATGTATACTATTTTCATGATAACATTTCATTTGTTATTGAGTTTGTAGCACCCGTGCTACAACCGCCCATAACAGGTATCAAGACTATGAATAGGCACCTGTCTATGGCGAGTCTGAGTATATATGAGGAGGTGCAGTTAAATGTACGCAATTATCGAAACTGGTGGTAAACAAATCAAAGTTGAAGCAGGTCAAGCTGTATACATCGAGAAATTAGATGTGTTAGAAGGCGAAACTGTAACATTCGACAAGGTTCTTTTCGTAGGTGGCGAAGCTGTTAAAGTTGGTAGCCCAACTGTTGAAGGTGCAACAGTTACTGCGAAAGTTGAAAAGCATGGTCGCGGCAAGAAGATCATTATTTTCAAATACAAGCCGAAAAAAGGAAGCACACGCCGTAAGCAAGGTCACCGTCAACCATACACTAAAGTTGTTATTGAAGCAATCAACGCGTAAGGTTTAGATGATTAAGGTTATAATTAATCGTGCAAACGATGATGGTGTCGTGTCTTTTAAGGTTACTGGACATGCAAATTTCGCGGACCACGGTAAAGACATTGTCTGTTCAGCTGTTACAGCTGTTACCGTAGGTACTGTTAATGCTATCGATCAGTTATGTAAGATATCAGCGCATAAGCATTGCGAAGCAAAGAGTGGCTATCTCTTCTATTCTTTACCTGCTGATGTAGATGAAGAAACGAAGAAAAAAGCGCAATTGCTTATCGAAGGTATGATTGTATCTTTACGATCTATCGAGCTTAGCTATGGTAAATTCATAACGATAACAGAAAAGAATCAGGAGGTGTAACCACATGTTAAGATTAGATCTTCAGCTTTTCGCTTCTAAAAAGGGAGTAGGTTCTACAAAGAACGGTCGTGACTCGATCTCAAAACGTCTAGGCGCTAAGCGTGCTGACGGACAATTCGTTTCTGGTGGATCAATTCTTTACCGTCAACGCGGTACTAAGATTTATCCAGGAGTAAACGTAGGTCGTGGTGGCGATGACACTTTATTCGCTAAAGTTGATGGCGTAGTACGTTTCGAGCGTTTAGGCCGTGACAAAAAGCAAGTAAGTGTATACCCTGTAGCTCAAGAAGCATAAGAATGCACAAGAAAACTCTAGCCGATTTTTGATTGGTTAGAGTTTTCTTTACATATGGAGTAAAAATGAAAAGGCTTATCACTCTAATACGGATGTACCATGTTGAGGATGAAGTATGCTTCATACACGGAACGGAGAGTGACGACTCTATCGGGAATAGCGAGGAAAGAGAGACCCCGCAGAAAGAGTTCACTCACAGTGGAGTGTATATAGGTCACTACGTCTTTGGATGATAAACCAATGAAACATTATTTTTACGGTCATAGAAAGTAGTGAGGGGAAGAATCATGCATAATGAGGATGGAGAGTAGAATGAAGGCACAGTGGAATATGAATAAAATACTTCGTCATGTCAGACATGATATGTTAAACGACATACAGCTTTTGAAAGGATACATGTCATTAAATCAAATGGATAAAGTCCAAGGTTTAATTGATAAAATTATCATCGAAGCGAGAACGGAAGGCAGATTATTTAATTTACGTTTAGAGAATTTCGCTGAAATGTTAGTAACGTATAATTGGGAAACTCATCCTATTGTCGTAGAGTATGAAGTGTTAGAAGAGCCACAAGACATGTCTATATACGATAATGTTATTACGGATTGGACAACGTCATTTTTAGCAATGCTTGAAACTAATATCGATCCTATGTATGAGCACAATATGACGGTTAGTATTGAATTAGATGGGGAAGATGCTTGTTTCTTTTTCGATTTTCGTGGGAAGCTACTAGAAAAAGAAACAGTAGAAAAATGGTTACACGATAATCGAAATGTAAACAATCTCTTCGTAGAGACAATACACGTCGATCAAGAAGAAGTATGTACGAAATTAACAACTAGAAAGTAAAAGAGGTGACAACATGTTTGTCGATCAGGTCAAGATATATGTAAAAGGCGGCGACGGAGGGAATGGTATGGTATCGTTCCGTCGTGAGAAATATGTTTCCAAAGGTGGTCCATCTGGTGGAGACGGTGGTAAAGGTGCAAGTGTTGTATTCCAAGTAGAAGAAGGATTACGTACATTAATGGATTTCCGTTATAAGCGTCACTTTAAGGCAGATCGTGGAGAACACGGAATGTCAAAAGGGCAGCATGGTAAAGGTTCAGACGATATGATTGTTAAAGTTCCACCTGGAACAGTTGTAATTGACGATGCGACTGGTGAAGTACTTGCAGACTTAGTAACACATGGTCAGCAAGCTGTTATTGCCAAAGGTGGTCGTGGTGGTCGCGGTAACTGCCGTTTCGCAACACCTTCGAACCCAGCTCCTGAGATTTCAGAGAACGGGGAGCCAGGTCAAGAGCGTGACGTTCGTTTAGAATTAAAAGTATTAGCTGACGTTGGTTTAGTTGGTTTCCCGAGCGTAGGTAAATCAACATTGTTATCAGTTGTATCAGCAGCAAAACCAAAAATCGGTGCATACCACTTCACAACAATCGTTCCGAACTTAGGTGTAGTAGAAACAGAAGATGCAAGAAGCTTTGTAATGGCCGATTTACCAGGATTAATTGAAGGTGCACATGAAGGTGTCGGTTTAGGTCACCAATTCCTTCGTCACATCGAGCGTACGCGTGTTATCGTTCATATCATTGATATGTCTGGTATGGAAGGACGCGAACCGTACGAAGATTATGTAACAATTAATGATGAGTTAAAAGAATATAACCTTCGCTTAACAGAGCGTCCACAAATCGTTGTAGCGAATAAGATGGACATGCCTGATGCAGAAGAGAATTTAGCTGCGTTCCAAGAAAAAGTAGGCGAAGATGTGAAAATCTTCCCAATTTCAGCTGTAACACGTCAAGGTTTACGTGACTTACTATTTGAAATTGCAAACTTACTAGAAGTAACGCCAGAATTCTTATTATACGACTTAGAAGAAGAAGAGACAGATACACGCGTTATGTACAAGTTCCATGGTGAAGAAACAAACTACGAAATCACACGCGAAAGCGATGGTACATTCGTTGTAACTGGTCCAGACTTAGAGCGTCTATTTAAGATGACAGACTTCACTCGTGAAGAATCAATTCGTCGTTTCTCACGTCAATTACGTGGAATGGGTATTGATGAGTCATTACGTGAACGTGGAGCAAAAGATGGAGACGTTGTTCGAATCATGGAATTCGAATTCGAATTTATCGACTAATACAGAGACTGCCGATTATGGCAGTCTTTTTTTATGGACTTTTTCTTTAATCATAACGATTCCTTAAATGGAAAAAAATTCTTATAATAGAAAAGAGTATGGTTTATTACTGTAACATAGATTTGGGTTTTGGGGGGATGATGTTTCATACACAGAACGGAGAGTGGCGACTCATGCGGGAAAAGCGAGGAAAGGGAGACCCCGCAGACAGACTTGCTGAGGAGGCTCGCTCTCGCCCGCAGAAAGCGTCCATTCGGAGTGCAGTGTATGTTGTACCACATCTTTTGGTGATAAATCATGAGAATGTAAAAAGGGTGGGGATTATATGTACAAAGTATTAATTGTGGAAGATGATGATAAAATTGCACATATTTTAGAGGGTCATTTAGAGAAATACGGTTATGAATCGTATCGTGTGGAGAATTTCCGTCAAATAAAAGATGAATTTGTGAAGTTTAACCCACATTTAGTATTACTCGATATTAATTTACCGTATTTTGATGGCTTCTATTGGTGTCGTCAAATTCGTACTGTATCGAATACACCCATTATTTTTGTTTCAGCAAGAACTGGTGAGATGGATCAAGTAATGGCAATTGAGAATGGGGGAGATGATTTTATTACGAAGCCATTTCATTTGGATATTGTGATGGCGAAAGTGAAAAGTACAGTGCGCCGTGTGTACGGAGAATATGCAGGAGTAGCGGAAAGTGAATTTTTAGCTGTTGGCGAATTAATATTGCTTCCTGGCCAACATGTTGTTCAATTGGGGAACGAGCGTATTGAATTAACGAAAAATGAATATTTGTTACTAGAGTGTTTAATGAAGCACGCTGGTGAATATGTAACGCGCGATGAATTGCTAGAAGCTCTATGGGATGAAGTAGCGTTTGTTGATGATAATACGTTGACGGTGAATGTAAAGCGTGTCCGTAAAAAGTTAGAAGAATTAGGTCTTACAGATGCCATCGCAACAAAGCGAGGTTATGGATATGCATTGTTAACGAATTGGGAGACGAAACATGAAGTTTAAGGTGTATGCGATGGACCGTTTACCGTTACTTGGATCGTACATGGTGAGCCTTATCTTATTTGGACTTGTGTTGCAACTAGAATCATTATTACAAAAGCAACCGATTAGTTGGTCAACTTGGTTATATGGTCTGTCACTAGCACTTACTATTTTCGTAGGATTTATTGTGTACGATTATCGAAAGCGAGCGGCTTTTCTACGACGAGTGGAGCAATATATTGATGGAGGTCACACGCTTCATCATGCATTAGCTAATAGCTCTTCTTATACATATGAGCAAGAGAAAATTACGGAAGCATTTTCATTGTTAAGGCAACAATATTTGAACGAAGTGCATGATCAGCAAGGGAAAGGGCAGCAACAACATATTTTCATGAATCAATGGATTCATCAAATGAAGACACCTGTTTCAGTTATCGAATTAATGCTTCAACAACTTGGACAAACACATCGTGACGCGAGAGAAACGATTGAAAGCATTCGCGAAGAAAATAATCGTATTTTACATGGTTTAGACCTAGCGTTAAATATTGCACGTGTAAGTCAGTTTGAGAAAGATTACAAAGTAGAAGAAGTAGACATCGTTAATCTCGTTCGCGATAACATTAACCAGTACCGGAAAGAGTTTATTCAGTCTCGTATTTTTCCGAAGTTTGAATATGAGGAGAAGCTATACAAGGTGACCTCTGATCAAAAGTGGTTAAGTATAGCGGTGAATCAAATCATTATGAACGCACTTAAATATACGAGAATGACAGAGAAAGAGAAGAAAGAAATACATTTTCATTTAGAAGAGAGAGAGGAGTGCATTTTCTTACATATTCAAGACAATGGAATTGGTATTCCGAAACAAGATGTGAAGCGTGTATTTGAAGCATTCTTTACAGGGGTGAACGGAAGAAAGACGAGAGAAGCAACTGGGATGGGGCTTTATATTACAAAGGAAATTTGTGATTGTTTGCATCATTCTATAACGGTACAATCGGCAGAGGGAGAAGGGACGATTTTTACAATTCAATTTGATAAAGGTGAAGCGTATCACCACATGATGAGAAAAGTGACAGAATTGTAAGCTAAGTCGTTATTTTGTAAGGGAAATCACTCGTTACGTTCTCTTATTTTCTTTATAGTAAAGGTAAGAAGAAACGACATAGGGGGCTATGAAAATGAGTGTATTAGAAGTAAAAGGATTAACGAAAGTATATCAATCGACAGGCGCTATCACAACGACAGCATTAAATAATATTAATTTCAAAATTGAAGAAGGCGAATTTGTTGGGATTATGGGACCTTCTGGAAGTGGAAAAACAACATTATTAAATCTACTTGCAACAATTGATAAACCAACATCAGGCCATGTTTATATGAATAACGAAGAAATTAGCCAAATGAAAGCAGCAAAGTTAGCGGCGTTCCGACGTACGCATCTTGGCTTCATCTTCCAGGATTTCAACTTACTCGATACATTGTCGATTAAAGAAAATATTATTTTACCACTAGTAATGGCGAAACGTCCTGTGAAGGAAATTGAGCAAAAAGTGATAGAGGTAGCGAGGTTCTTAAATATTGAAGCGATCCTTGATAAGAAAGTATATGAAGTATCTGGTGGTCAACAACAACGTGCAGCGGCGGCGCGAGCAATGATTCATAATCCAACGCTTATTTTAGCAGATGAGCCGACAGGTAACTTAGATTCGAAATCAGCAAAGTCATTAATGGGTGCGTTGCAACAACTTCATGAAGAGAAGAATGCAACGGTAGCGATGGTAACGCACGATCCAGTAGCAGCTAGTTACTGTGAACGTATTCTTTTTATCCGTGATGGCGAGATTTTCTCTGAAATTCATAAAGGGCATACGAAGCAAGCATTCTTCCAAGAGATATTAGACGTATTAGCAATGTTGGGAGGCGAGCATCATGAACTTTCGGCAGCTGGCGTTTAATAATATTAAAGGGAATTGGCGTAGTTACAAGGCATTTATTATAAGCAGTACGTTATCGATTATCGTCTTCTTCATGTATGCGTCGTTTATTTATCATCCAGATGTTGTGGGAGGAAGTATTGCACAGAAGGCACGAGTAGGAGAAGGGATGAAGGCATTAAACTATGTTGTCGTTGGCTTCTCGGCACTCTTTATTTTATATTCTAACTCGATGTTCTTGCGTGCACGTAAAAAAGAGTTAGGTTTACTAACGTTAATTGGGGCAACAAAAGGTCAATTAAGTAAAATGTTAATTCGTGAGCAAATGATGTTAGGTAGTATGTCAATTATGATTGGAATTGCATTTGGGATGTTATTCTCCACGTTATTCTTTAAAGCAGTAAGTTTTGCATTAGGAATTGAAACGACATTACCTTTTGTATTAAATGGCACAGCAATTGGAATTACAGCGGGTGTGTACATTGTTCTGTTCTTCATTTTATCGCTAGTTAGTCTTCGGATAGTATGGAAGTTTCAAATCATTGACTTACTTCGTGATGCAAGAAAGCAACGAGTAGAGCCATTTGCTCGTACGTGGTTACTATTTATTGGATTAGCTTGTATTATCATAGCGTATGTTCTTTGTTTCCAGGTGAAGTTTACGAATTTCTTTCTATATTTCTTACCGATTGTAGGTTTAACAATTGTTGGAACATACTTCTTGTTTACACAGGGAAGTGTTGTGTTGTTAAAAGCATTGCAACGTAGAAAATCGGTTTTCTATAAGCAGCCAAATATGTTTGTCTTTAGTAACTTAATTTACAAGATGAAAGATAACGCACGATTCTTATTCGTTATCTCAATTATTACAGCGGTTGTTGCTTCAGCTGGTGGAACGTTGTATGTTTTCTTTGAAGATATGAGTCATAAAATTCTTAGTGCACATCCACAAGCTGTCTCGTACACAGTGAAAAATGTAGAAACAGATAAAATAGAGAAAGATGTCCAAGGTTTATTAGAAAAGCATGGATTTGAGGATGCGAGACTAGTTACACTTGAGCTATTACCAGGAAAACTGAAATTAGAAAATGTAGATAATAAAAATGATTTTACGATTGATATTATTTCTGAGTCTGCTTTTAATAAAGAAGCAAAAATGCAAAATCAAGAGGGAATTGATGTGAAACCAGGCACAGCTACAATGATTATGGAAGGTACATTGCAAGACTTCATGCAACATTTTTTAAAATTAGATATGACGAAGCCACTCGAATTTATCGTTCAAGACCAAACATATAGCGTGATGCTTAATGACATGCGCTCAACATCTGTTTTTAATGAGAGCGAATTATTTGTTGTAAGTGATGAGGATTATGAAACGTATGCGAGTATTGTTTCAAGCACAGAGAAGAGTATGTATTATGGGTATGAAATGAAAGATTGGAAAAGTACAGAAGCGTTGGTGGCTGAAATGAGGGAACGGACTGTATCAGAGAACGGGGGTTCTTTCACAAGTGCAGCTAGCTCGTATAAAGATATTAAAGAAATGAGTTCCATTACAATGTTCATCGGTTTCTTTGTAACTGTTCTGTTCTTCTTCTTTGCATGTAGCATGACGTACTTTAAATGGTTTAATGATAAAGAGCAAGATCGTCTTCAATTTAAGTCATTGAAGCGTATCGGAATGACAGAGAAAGAGATTCGTGGCATTGCCTTAAGACAAATGGGAGTAGTATTCTTCTTGCCAATCTTAGTCGGAATTGTGCATAGCGGATTTGCATTATATACGCTAGGAAGTATGTTGTATATCGATTTATGGAAATCAGGAGCAATGATTGTAACGGCGTATTTACTTGCATCAGCACTATATTTCCTAGTTGCACAGAGAGGATATTTAAAACATGTACAAGGCTAGGGTTTCCTAGCTTTTTGCGTTTTGGAATGGGGTGAGGAGGATGAATATAAAAGAATTGGCTTTTCAAAATGTAAGAGGGAACTGGCGTAGTTATAAGATGTTTTTCTTAAGTAGTTGTTTCTCTGTATTTGCCTTTTATATGTATATGTCTATTATGTTTCATCCTCAGATGAATACAGAGGAGGCCTTTTACGGAGGGATAGCAGGAGGTCTGTATATTTGTTCCATCATCATTCTTGGTTTTTCTAGTATATTCATTTTATATGCCAGTTCTGTATTTATTGATTCAAGGAAGAAAGAGTTTGGCCTGTATATATTGATGGGAGCGACAAAACAGCATATTACCTTGATGATGATGATTGAGCAAATTGTGATAGGACTAAGTGCAACTTTTGTTGGGATTGTAATTGGTACGATGTTTTTGAAACTGTTTTTTATGATTTTTAGCTTGCTTTTAAATTTTCCAACATCAATGCCATTTATATTTAATGTAAAAGCTATTTTTTTATCGTTGGGGATATATGGTTTACTCTTTAGTCTATTATCGATTTATAATGCGCAAATGGTATGGAAATTCGATATTATTCAGTTGTTGAAAGGGATAGAACGAAAGAAAAAAGAGCCGAAAAGTAGTTTTTTACTTGCTTTGCTTGGCATCTTTTGTTTAGGAGTAGGATATGCATTTACTTTTCAAGCAACGTTGCATACTCTTATTCTCTATTTTCCAGTTGTTACAGCATTAACAGCTATCGGCACATATTTTGCTTGTAGGCACGGAACGATTTGGTTATTAAATTGTATGAAAAAATGGAAGAGAGTGATGTATCAATATCCATATTTATTTGTTATAAATCAGCTATTATATCGCATGAAGGATAATCGTCGCTTTTTCTTTATCCTTTCCATGGCGACAACATTTGTTGTAACAGCAACAGGAGTTGTATATTTATATATTTTGGGAATGAAACTTATGTTAAGTCATGATCAGTCACATACTTTTTCGTATGTAGAAAAAGGATTGTATTCTGGTGAAGTGATGGAGAAAGGTGCTGTGGAGAAACTATTTAAAAAACATGGTGTAGAAGAATATCGTTATGTTACGTTTACTGGGTTGCCTGCTAATATTAAATTAGATAAGGAACGGCATGTTTCTATCATTAGTGAAAAGGAATATAACGAGGAAGCAGCAATGCAAGGAAGACAACAGTTTCATCCCGAAGAAGGATCGGCGATGTATGTTTATAGTAGCGTGTATCCGAAAGGAAATGAGTATAAACATTCACATCTTTCGTTTGACTTACCCCGTGAAACATTTGAATTTGTATATAACGGGGCATTTGAGGAGAGTACGTTTAATAGCAATATGCATGATAGAGCAGGAGATTTCCTTGTAGTAAATGAAAGAGACTTTGAAAGGTTTGCTGCTAATGTACCTATGAATGAAAGGTATGTGTACCATGGCTACGTACTAGATCAGTGGCAGGACAGAGAAGCATTAGGAAAAGAGTTAACAACATATGTACTAAATGACAACTACGGTCTTGTACGTAACAATATCTTTATATATAAGGTTATACAGGATACAGGAGCACTAGTCTTATTTGTTGGTTCGTTTATTAGTATTCTTTTCTTTTTGGCATCGTGTAGTATTACTTATTTTAAGTGGTTCAATAGCATGGAATATGATCGCAAACAATATGAGTCTCTTAGTAAAATGGGAATGACGAAAAAGGAAGCCCGTCGTGTACTATATTGGCAATTAGCTATTCCTTTTTTCTTCCCTGTCGTATTAGGATGTTTCCATAGTGGAGTGGCTTTGCATACGTTCACACGTGTTATGTTAGAGAAGACATTGTTAGTAGAAATAGTTAGTATACTAGCTATTTACTTCGTTGGATGTATCATCTATTTCTTCTTCGCACAGCGAGAATACATGAAGTATATCAAATAAAAACGATAGCAGTCCTTCTTTATTTGTGATATAACAGTAAGAAAGTGGAAAGAGGGATATCGGATGAAAGTTGGCTATTTAGGTCCAGAAGCAACATTTACGCACGGAGCGGTACAAGCGTTTTTTTCGGGAAAGGAAAGTATCCCGTACGCGACAATTCCAGATTGTATGGATGCAGTTGCGAAAGGGGAAATTACATGTGCAGTTGTTCCGTTAGAAAATGCGATTGAAGGTTCCGTTAATATTACAATCGATTATTTAGTGCATGAACAACCGTTGCATATTGTCGGTGAGATTGCGGTACCAATTAAACAACATTTAGCCGTTCATCCTATAAATGCAGATAATTGGCGCAACGTAGAGCGTGTGTTATCGCATCCACATGCGTTAGCACAGTGCCATAAGTTTTTACATACATACGTACACGGGGCAGTGCTTGAGCAAATGACATCAACAAGCGCAGGCGCAAAATATGTAGCAGAGCATGAGGGAGAATGTATTGCGGCAGTATGTAATGAATTTGCGGTAGAACATTACGGACTCCAAATTGTTGCGCATGATATTCATACGTATAAAGGCAATTACACACGCTTCATCATATTGGCGAAGGGAGAGGAGGCATTATCACATGCATTTATTCCTTATACAGGTGAGAAATCAACGTGGATGATTACATTGCCATTTAACCAAGCTGGAGCATTGCATCAAGTGCTATCAGCATTCTCTTGGCGGAAATTAAATTTAAGCAAAATTGAAAGTAGGCCGATGAAGACAGGTCTTGGTAATTATTTCTTCCTTATTGATGTCGAGCAAACGTGGGACGAAGTATTGATGCGAGGAGCAAAAGAAGAACTTGAAGCTTTAGGGTGTGGTGTTACAATTATCGGTCGATATAGTTGTTATGTATTGCATACAGAAATGGAAAATAGCCCTTCAATGTAAGGGCTATTTTTGTTATTCGTTATGTAGTAGGAAACCTGCCTCTTCAAGCGCTTTACACGCAGCATCTAATTTGTGAATAGAATCTGCTTCAATTGTATGCAAATGTGTTCCACTTGTTAGCGCAGATAAATACGTTGCGTTCGTTTCGGCAATACGTGATAAGAAATGTTCTAATTCTGTACGAGTGCTTACCATGATAGAAGCTGTTAGGTCTCCGTATACAGGGTGTTCGATTTTGACATCTTTAATGGTAACACCGTGATCAACAAGGATTATCATTTCTTTTGTCGTATCTTCTGGCTTGTGGGAGCAAGCGATGACACGCTCATGTTTTGAAATAGCGTAAGGGTCAGCCATATATAAATAACCTTGTGCAGTTGCGATAATTGGTTCATTACGTGCTTTTAATAAAGAAATATCTTGTACAATTACTTGTCTGCTTACATTCGTGCGTTTCGCAAGATCATTTCCGCTAAGTGGTTTCGTTGCTTCTTGAAGCCATGACAAAATTAGACTTCTTCGTTCTTCTCCAAGAATTTTCTTCGTGTTATTACTCATTTCGTACCCCCTGGTAAATCGTCACGACATGTTGGAATGCCTCAACTATTTGATCGATATCATGCTCGGTTGTGTGTTTTCCGAATGAAAGACGGACAAATGTTTTCGCTTCTTCTTTTGTTTTACCAATGGCTATCATGGTGACAGAAGGTGATTGTTTGCCGATGGCACATGCACTTCCTGTGGAAATCATGATGTTTCGTCGGTTACATTCTAACATCGTATATTGTCCCTCGATATGTGAAAGTGTAACACCAATAATATGTGGAAGGCAATAGGCCGGATGTTCTTCTATTTGGATAGGGTATGAGAGACCTCGTAATTGTTCCATGAAATAATGCCGCAACTGTTGAATACGAATGTACTCTTCTTCTTGAGATTGTATACTATGTGCTACAGCGGTCATCAATGCAGCAATAGATGGAATAGGAACGGTACCAGGGCGAAATCCATTTTCATGTGTCGTTCCAGTAAAGGCAGATTTCCATGTTATTTTCGGATTGATGTAGCATACACCTAATCCTTTTGGCCCGTATAGTTTATGCCCCGAAATAGATAAGCTATCAATATGATATTTCTTCACATCAATCGGTAATTTTCCGAATGATTGTACACAATCACAATGAAAAATGACATTGTTTTCTTTGAGGATTATCCCGATTGCTTCAATATCTTGAATCGTACCAATTTCGGAGTTCACGTGTTGAATACTAGCGATAATAGTTCTATCTGTAATAGATTGTCGTAAGTGTTCTAATGAAATACGACCATATTCATCAACTTGTAAGTAGGTTACTTCATATCCGGTTTGTTCAAGTTCATACAAATAATTGTGAATGGAAGCATGTTCAATTGCGGTTGTAATAATATGATTTCCACGATGTTTATTCGCCAAGAGAATGGAGTGGAGTGCTAAATAATTTGATTCCGTGCCACCGCTTGTGAAAAAGACTCCTTTCTCTTCCCCGTTTATATAGGTTGCCATTTTATTTCTACACATTTGTAGAAAAGAAGAGCTACTTGTTCCTGCATCATGCAAGCTTTGGGAGTTACCAAATAAATGCTTGGCAGCTTCTGTATAGGCAGCAATCGCTTCATCGCTCATAGGTGTTGTGGCGGCATAGTCGGCATAAATCATAGAAGTTCACTCCTTATCAAAAAAATTATTGACTTATTTCCGATGATTTTTCGCTTGATTATACTATAAATCTATGTAAATATAGGTGTCAAGACAGTTGTAAAAAACAATGTAAAGAGAGGCGGAGGTTATGCCTAAGGATATAGATGTGTTAATCATCGGTAGTGGCATTGCAGCGCTAATGACAGCAGCGAGGTTGTGTACAAAGAAAAAGGTAGTCATTATTACGAAAAAGCATATACGAGACAGCAATTCGATGCTTGCGCAGGGTGGTGTTGCAGTTGCTATTGCAGAGGATGACGACTGGAAACATCATTTTGATGACACGATGAAAGCAGGATGCTATGCGAATAAAGAAGAAATGGTTGAATTGTTAGTAAAAGAAGGGCCAGGAATCATTCGTTCACTTATTGATGATGGATTGCTATTTGATCAAGATGAGGAGGGGAATCTTCTTCTCGGTCAAGAAGGTGCACATCGTATGAGAAGGATTTTGCATGCAGGTGGCGATCGTACAGGCGCTTTTTTAACAGAATATATGATTAAAAGGGTACAAGAGCATGCGACGATTATTGAGAATGAAACAGCTATTGATCTGCTTGTACGTGACGGTGTATGTGTGGGTGCTGTTACTCGAACAGAACAAGCGCGTATAAAAACGTATGTTGCGAAACATACAATTTTGGCGACAGGTGGTAGTGGGGGACTTTACCGATATACGTCTAATGCAGAAACAATTACAGGTGACGGTATCGCACTGGCATATCGTGCTGGATGCGAATTAGAGGATTTAGAGTTTGTTCAATTTCATCCGACGATGTTATATGTGAATGGTCACGCATATGGGCTTGTCTCTGAAGCTGTACGAGGGGAAGGCGCAATTCTTGTTACTCGAACAGGAGAACGAGTGATGCAAGGTGTGCATGAAATGGGAGACTTGGCACCGCGGGATGTTGTGTCGAGGGAAATATATAAGCGTATGTTGCAGAAGGAAGAGGTTTTTCTAGATATTTCAATGATTGCAAATTTCGAGAAGCGATTCCCTACTATTACAGCGTTGTGCCGTCAGTATGGTATTTCCATTGAAGGAGGCTCTATTCCAGTGGTACCAGGTGCACACTTTCATATGGGCGGTGTTAAAACGAATGAATATAGTGAAACGTCGATTCCTAATTTGTATGCAGTAGGTGAGGTGGCTTGTCAAGGAGTACACGGTGCAAATCGTTTAGCGAGCAATTCCTTGTTAGAAGGGCTTGTATATGGGAATCGTTTAGGTGAACACTTGTTATGCAACAAGCATAACGTATCCATCGACGATGTAGATTATGTAAGTATGCCATCTATTGGGTACTCCTTGCCAACACAAGAAGAAATACAGCATGTGATGATGGAATATGTAGGAATTGTACGTGAAGAAGTAAGGTTACTTCAGGCGAGGGAGTGGTTCGAATCATTTCTGTTACAAGGGGAAGTTCATGTTACGAGTTTCACAAATGAGCAGTTAACAACATACAACATGGTGACAGTTGGTTGGTTAATTACAAAATCTGCATTAGAACGAACGAGTAGTATTGGGGCACATTATCGACAAGATAGAGAAGGAATGGTAGAAGGGGTGACAGAGGATGAATATAGTAAAAGTTAAACGAGAAATGGAACGCTTCTTCCTCGAAGATATTGGTGAGCGAGATATCTCTGTTCAATATATTTTCAATGAGAATGATATAGGAGAAGGTGCTTTTGTAGCGAAAGTGAGTGGGGTATTGGCTGGAGTATCGTTAATTGAACTAGGATATGGACTATTAAGTTCGCGTGTGCTGGTCACGTATGAAAAAGCCGACGGAGATTATATACAAAAAGGTGATGTGATTGCAAGAGTAAGAGGGCCAATGCGTACGTTGTTATCGGGTGAGCGTGTCATATTAAATATGATACAGCGTATGAGTGGCATTGCAACAGCGACGAAAGAGATGGTAGAAGCATTAAATAGCGATCATACACGTATTTGTGATACACGAAAAACAATGCCAGGATTACGCATGTTTGATAAATATGCGGTAACATGTGGCGGAGGCTATAACCACCGTTATGGTTTATCGGATGGAGTTATGTTGAAAGATAATCATATTGCATATGCAGGATCAATAGGAGAAGCTGTTGCACAAGTAAGAGCATCGGTTGGGCATATGGTGAAAATTGAAGTAGAAACGGAAACTAAGGACCAAGTATTAGAGGCTATTGAGTCGAATGTAGATGTCATTATGTTTGATAATCGTTCTCCAGAAGAAGTTACGGAATATATGAAAATAGTACCTTCTCATATTGTAACAGAAGCGTCAGGTGGAATTGGATTACATAATATTTCCACATATCACCATACAGGTGTTGATTATATTTCGCTTGGGTGCTTAACGCATTCTGTTACAGCGTTAGATATTAGTTTCAATATTCGAGGGGGAATAAAAGGATGAACGTATTAGATTGGGTAAAGGAAGATATACTTCCAGCTAAATATAAAGAGATGACAGAAGAGGAAATGGTGAAGCGTGTCTGGAAGATTAAAGAGAAGCTAGGAGAAGACTTGTTCCTTCCGGGGCATCATTATCAAAAAGATGAAGTTGTACAATTCTCAGACGCAACGGGTGATTCATTGCAATTATCACAAATTGCAGAACAAAATAAAGAAGCGAAATATATTGTGTTCTGCGGTGTTCACTTTATGGCAGAAACAGCGGATATTTTAACAACGGACGATCAAGTGGTTATCTTACCTGATATGCGTGCCGGTTGCTCGATGGCAGATATGGCAGATATTCATCAAACAGAGCGTGCGTGGGAGAAGCTTCAAGAAATATACGATGATACGATTTTACCGATGACGTATGTGAACTCAACTGCAGCAATTAAAGCTTTCTGTGGGAAGAACGGTGGAACGACAGTAACTTCTTCAAATGCGAAGAAAGTAGTATCGTGGGCGTTTACGCAAAAGGAGCGTATTTTGTTTTTACCAGATCAGCATTTAGGAAGAAATACGGCATATGAGTTAGGGATTCCCTTGGAACAGATGGCGATTTGGGACCCACAAACCGATGAGCTAGTATATGAAGGGGACAAAGAAGATATTAAAGTTATTTTGTGGAAAGGTCATTGTTCTGTTCACGAGAATTTTACGGTGAAAAATATTGAATATATTCGTGCAACAAAACCAGATATGAACATTATTGTGCATCCCGAATGTAGTAGAGAAGTCGTTGCTCTGGCTGATTACAATGGCTCTACTAATTACATTATCGAAACAATTAAGAATGCGCCGTCTGGAACAAAATGGGCAATTGGAACCGAGATGAACTTAGTAAAACGTATTATTGCTACGTACCCGGATAAAGAAATTGTTTCGCTAAATCCGTATATGTGTCCTTGTTTAACCATGAACCGTATTGACTTACCACATTTATTATGGGCATTAGAAAATATCGAGCAAGGAAATATTGTGAATGAGATTCGTGTAGACAAAGATGTTGCAACAGATGCAAAACGAGCATTAGATCGAATGTTGACGTTATCGTAGGAAGGAAAGACTAGCATTCGATTGCTAGTCTTTTTTTCTTTTCTTTTTGTACATAATTACCATTTTGTACGCATACATTGTGGTGAAGTATCTATTATAAATTCTCTTCATTTATAAGTGATAGATAATGTATGCAGGAGGGAGAAGTAGTGAAAATCCATATCGTACAAAAAGGGGATACTCTTTGGACAATAGCGAAGAAGTATAATGTGAATTTTGATGAAGTAAAGCGTTTGAATGCGCAGTTGAGTAATTCAGAAGATGTAGCGCCGGGGATGAAAGTTAAAGTTCCTGTTGTAAGCACATCGGTTCGTAAAGCAAGGCCGGAAACGAAACAACATGTAGCGCAAGATGCTGGCAGGAAATTAGAGACATCTACTGAACAGGGAGAAGAAAGAAAAGAGGGCGGAGCAGGAAGTTTGTTCAAAGGATTATTACCATCATTCAAGGTACCTTCACCTGCTAAAACGAATGTACCAACTGCGCCAACCCCACCTGATATATCTGCAACACCGTTCTATACATTTGATATGGATATGAAAACGGAAGGGGAAGGACATCAGGGAGATATAAATGGGAAGGAGCAGGAAGAAATGGCTGAGAAGAAATCGAAGGCGTCGGTTCCAAATATGAACCCACAAGTAATTCCGAAAACGAACATGCCAACGTATGAAGAACCACAAGTGCCATATACTCCGCCTGTAAATATGCAAATGCAACCGGATAGTGCATCTACAGATTCACAAGCACCACAGATGACGCCATTTATGGGCTATCCACAAACATCAAATCAACAAGCACCAATGCAAGAGCAACAAATGGGCTATCAGCAAGTTCCAATGCAAGAACAACAGCCGCAAATGCCAAATCCACAAATGGGCTATCAACAAGTGCCACCGTATATGCCATATATGCCTTATCCGCAAGTATCTCCGTATATGCATGCATATGGATATGGTTATGGTGCACCGGTTGGATATGGAGGTTATGCACCGTACCCTTATTATCAACCAATGATGAATCCATATGATTGTGGGTGTGTGGACGGAGCGATGCCGTATATGCCAGTAGCACCGCCGGGAGCTTATTTCCCTCAAGGGGGTTTCCCACCACAAGCAAGGATGTCTCCGCAAGATGAGTATGGAAGTTATGCACAGCAAGGAGGCTTCCCACCAGAAGCATACCAACAACAAGGAGGTTTCCCGCCACCAGAAGCATATCGTCAACAAGGAGGTTTCCCACCGCCAGAAGCATATCAACAACAAGGAGGTTTCCCACCGCCGGAAGTGTACCAACAACAAGGAGGCTTCCCGCCACCAGAAGCATATCGTCAACAAGGAGGCTTCCCACCACCAGAGGCATATCAACAACAAGGAGGCTTCCCGCCACCAGAAGCATATCGTCAACAAGGAGGCTTCCCATCGCCAGAAGCATATCAACAACAAGGAGGCTTCCCACCACCAGAGGCATACCAACAACAAGGAGATTTCCCACCATCAGAAGTATATCAACAGAAAGGTGGGTTTCAAGAAACTCCACAAGCAGCTTATCCAGTGAGAAATGAAATGAGTAAGGAGCAATATGAGAGTGATGCATACCAAGCTTCTCTCCCATTTCAACCAAATAGTCCGTTTCATCCATCTTCGGTAGGGGTAGCACAAGATAATGCCTCTTATTATAGGGAAGAGGAAGAGAATTCTTTATTTGGACC
Source organism: Priestia taiwanensis (assembly GCF_014638355.1). Classification (GTDB taxonomy): domain Bacteria; phylum Bacillota; class Bacilli; order Bacillales; family Bacillaceae_G; genus Priestia_D; species Priestia_D taiwanensis. Next base: position 201,028 of record NZ_BMFK01000002.1, on the reverse strand, counting down.
ACCAATTTTTGATGAGGATAACCATTAATTATTAAGAGAGTGAAGCTTTTATGCTTTACTCTTTTTTATATGGATATTAAACAGAAAAGTCATTTGCATAAAGAAGATAGGAGGGGTAAAATAACGCTATGATGAAATATTGTCCCGTATAGGAAGGAAGAGTGACATGGAGAAGAAAATTGAACATTTAGTACAATGGCTTCAACAAAAGGTGAAGGAGGCAAATGTCCAAGGATTAATTGTTGGAATTAGCGGGGGAATTGACTCTGCTGTTGTTGCACATTTAATTAAGCGTGCGTGCCCGAGTGATTCTTTAGGCGTTATTATGCCGACGAAGAGCAACCCGCAAGACAAAATTGATGCGCTTAAAGTAGTAGATAGCTGTGGTATTAACCATGTTGTCGTTGAATTAACAGAAACGCATAATACGTTGTTCCAAGCGATTGAAGAACAACTACAAGCAAAAGGGGAATGGCAGGAAGAACGTTCTACATTAGGTGACGCGAATACACGAGCACGTTTACGCATGACAACATTATATGCAGTAGCAAACAACTATAATTATCTTGTTGTGGGCACGGATAATGCAGCTGAATGGTTAACAGGATACTTTACGAAGTATGGTGATGGTGGAGTAGATTTAGTGCCACTTGTTCACTTAACAAAAGGTGAAGTTCGTGAGATGGCGAGAGCATTAGGCGTACCAGAAGATGTTATTACGAAAGCCCCGAGTGCTGGTCTGTGGGAAGGTCAAACAGATGAGAATGAAATGGGTACAACATATGACATGATTGATTTATATTTAAAAGGAAAAGACATTCCTGATAAAGACCGTGAAATCATCGAACGTTTACATAAACGCTCAGAGCATAAGCGTCAATTAGCAGCAGCACCATCGGAATTTGTATAATAGTATAGGAGCTCTCTTATCTGAAAAAGATGAGAGGGCTTTTGGTTTTAGTGGGAAAAAGTGAACATTTTGTGAACACGCACTAATTTGTGAAGAAGTTCACAAATTAGACATGGAATAATTCTGACTCTTTGTATATGATGGGGATGTAAGAAAAGTACAACAGAGAAGTACAAGAGAGAAGGGAAGGCGATTTAAGTGGTAATTAATTTTTTACGCACTAATAAGATGGCCGCAGTTGCGCTAACAGCAATTCGTGTATATGTAGGCTATCTTTGGTTAACAGCAGGTTGGAAGAAAGTAACTGGAGGATTTGATGCTTCTGGTTTTATTAAAGGGACTATTGCAAAATCAACAGGTGAGAATCCGTCTGTAGCTGGTTGGTGGGGATCATTCTTAGAGAATGTTGCGTTACCTGGAGCAGATGTATTTAATATATTAGTTGCATACGGAGAGCTTTTTGTAGGACTTGGACTTATTTTAGGATGCTTAACGAAGACAGCTGTATTCTTTGGAATGGTTATGAACTTTTCATTCTTATTCAGTGGAACAGTAAGTTCTAATGCACTAATGGTATTATTATCTATCTTTATTATTGTTGCTGGTACGAATGCAGGTAAGTTTGGAGTAGACGGATTCTTAACGCCATTTTTACGTAAAAAAGGAATCGTTAAATCAGATCACTCAACACCTAAAGCAGCATAATGGAATAAATTGAGTAAAAAATAACCTGAAATATATACTTGTGATATAGAGCATTCAGTGTTATATTAATAAAGCGATGAGCTAATTTGTGTAAGTCGAGGAGCATGCCGGAAGGTTAAACACGTGAATGTGGTCACGTGGTTTCTCGCCACAAAACGCATCAAGACGCCTGCATAGTGCAGGCGTCTTTTCTTGTATATAGTGAAAAGTGAATAATAGGATAAGAAACTTTCTTGTACGCTAGAGGATAAATATACTAGAAATGGTCAAAATATAGATGTAATAATATACATTTCTCATAGAAGAGGTGATGGTGATGAAACGTATTGTATGCATGGTGGTATTTATATGTCTCACGATGGGAGTAGGACGTGTCCATGCGGATTCGGAGATCACAATTCTATTGCAGCGAGTATATGTCGGCGGAGATATAAGTGAAGAAATTTACACAGCAAAAGAAGTATCTGTTGAATCTTTGTTGCAAAAGTATGAGGGGTGGAAGTTAGTTGATTATGATGATGAGCAAATTACCCTTCAGAAATATATAGATGATATTTCACCTATCATTAAGACAAGTGGTTACTTTGGTCTCGGTGATGATGGAACGTTGAAGATCTTTGAAGGGACGCCAAGAGAAGAGAAGGTAATTCATTCATTCTTTCAAATAGATACGAAAAAACTGCAAAGTTATAAGAAACAACGATTAAAGAATGGGATTCGTGTCAAATCAAAGTTTACATTTGAAAGAGTATTGAAAGACTTAAAAAACTATGCGAAAGAAAATTGAAGTATGATATGATAAAAAAGAAGGGAACAAACGTTTTTGTTTTCCTTCTTTTTTCTATGATATACGCATAAAATGGAGAGAAAGTTTCGCTTCATCCTATGTAAAAGTGTGTTAAAATGGAATACAGTGTGTAAAAGGAGAGGTAATGAGTGTTTGATTATATAACAGGAATTGTTACATTTGTTGGACCGCAGTATGTTGTTGTCGATCATAACGGCATTGGGTATCAAATTGTGACGCCAAATCCATACGTCTTTAAACGAAGTGAGGAAACAATTAAAGTTTATACATATCAATATGTACGAGAAGATGTTATCGCTTTATATGGATTTACTTCTCGTCAACAACGTGAAATGTTTATGAAGCTATTAAATGTATCGGGTATTGGTCCAAAAGGTGCTTTAGCGATTTTGGCGAGCGGACAACCAGAGCAAGTAGTAGAAGCGATCGAGAATGAAAATGAAACATTTTTAGTGAAGTTCCCTGGCGTCGGGAAGAAGACGGCACGCCAAATGATTCTTGATTTAAAAGGCAAGTTAAATGACGTTGTAGCTGTGTCATACGATTTATTCTCTGAACATATACCAGAAGAGGCAACATCTTCGAATGATTTAGAAGAAGCGTTAGAGGCGCTGAAAGTATTAGGATATGCAGAGCGTGAAATTAGCCGTATCGTTCCAACGTTACAAAAAGACAAGCTTTCAACAGATGAATATATTAGGAAGGCACTACAGTTATTATTAAATGGTAAGAGGTGATCGTGATGGATGAGCGCTTAGTTTCTGGTGATTCCACGTATGAAGAACAAGAAATAGAATTTTCTCTTCGTCCACAAAATCTTACCCAATATATTGGACAAGATAAAGTAAAGCATAATTTGCAAATCTTTATTGAGGCTGCGAAACTTCGTCACGAAGCTTTAGATCACGTGTTGCTATATGGTCCTCCGGGACTTGGGAAAACAACATTAGCGGCAATTATTGCAAATGAGATGGGGGTAAACCTTCGAACAACATCAGGTCCTGCAATTGAACGACCGGGTGATTTAGCTGCAGTCTTAACGGCTCTTGAACCGGGCGATGTATTGTTCATCGATGAAATTCACCGTTTGCATCGATCTGTCGAAGAAGTATTATACTCAGCGATGGAAGATTTCTGTCTGGATATTGTCATTGGAAAAGGGCCAACAGCGAAAAGTGTACGTGTTGACTTGCCACCATTTACATTAGTAGGTGCAACAACAAGAGCGGGAATGTTGTCAGCACCGCTTCGAGATCGTTTCGGTGTACTTTGTCGATTGGAATATTACGAAGAGTATGATTTAGCGAATATCGTGGAGCGAACAGCAGATGTGTTCACTATTGGAATTGAACAAGAGGCAACGATAGAAATTGCGAGAAGGTCACGTGGTACACCACGAATTGCAAATCGCTTGTTACGCCGTGTGCGAGATTTTGCCCAAGTAAGGGGCGACGGGACGATTACGAATGAGATTACACGTACTGCCCTCGAATTACTCCAAGTAGATAAGCGTGGACTAGATCATATTGATCATAAGTTACTGCGTGGTATTATTGAACGATTCCGTGGCGGACCAGTTGGCTTAGAAACAATTGCTGCATCGATTGGAGAAGAAGCACATACGATTGAAGATGTATATGAACCATACTTATTGCAAATCGGTTTCTTACAACGAACACCTCGAGGACGTGTTGTGACGCATCTTGTGTATGAACATTTCCAAATAGAGGTACCAGAGAAATAATGGATATGCAAAAAGGGTTTATTATCTTAGGTATTGTTTTCATTGTAATTGGGGTGTTATGGAAGTTTATTGGTAAGCTACCAGGTGATATTGTCGTAAAGAAGGAGAATGTTTCTTTTTATTTTCCAATTGTTACGTGCATGCTTATTAGCGGGATTTTATCACTCGTCTTCTACATTATTAGTCGTTTTAAATAAAAGAAGAGAACAACATGAAAAGTTGGCTTATTACCAAATTATGTGGTTGGTTTTTTTAAAACGAATGTTTTATGCACGGATGGAAAGCGTCTACTCGGAGTGAAGTGCTACCAACCATGTTTTTGGTGACGAACTGAAAAGTTATATGGAAAATAGGTGGAATTATGGATGTAAATTTATTTGATTTTCATTTACCAGAAGAATTAATTGCCCAAACACCACTTCTAGAGCGTGAAACATCGCGCCTAATGGTGTTAAATAAAGAAACGGGTGAAGTGAAGCATGAAACATTTTCACACATTCTTTCTTATTTAGAAGAAGGAGATTGCTTAGTTTTAAATGAAACGAAAGTAATGCCTGCTCGTCTGTATGGGCAAAAAGAAGATACAGGTGCTTCTATTGAAGTATTATTATTAACACAAGAAGAACAAGATGTGTGGGATACACTTGTGAAGCCAGCGAAGCGTGTGAAAGAAGGATCGGTCATTACATTCGGTGACGGACGCCTAAAAGCAACATGTATCGGATTAGGTGAACAAGGTGGAAGAAAACTGAAGTTTGAATACGATGGTATTTTTTATGAGATACTGGATTCATTAGGAGAAATGCCACTTCCGCCGTATATTAAGGAACGATTAGAAGATCGTGATCGTTATCAGACAGTATATGCGAAGGAAGTTGGATCTGCGGCAGCACCGACAGCTGGACTTCACTTTACAGAATCATTATTAGAGGAAATTAAAGCAAAGGGAATTCGCGTCGCATTTATTACGCTTCATGTAGGACTTGGTACATTCCGACCTGTTTCAGTGGAAAATGTACTTGAACATGATATGCATGCAGAGTATTATCATATGAGTGAAGAAACAGCGAACCTATTGAATATCGTCAAAGCAGAAGGTGGTCGTATTGTCTCAGTAGGTACTACTTCTACTCGTACGCTTGAAACAATTGCAAGTAAGCATGACGGGAAGTTTGTTGCAGAATCAGGTTGGACGAGTATTTTCATCTATCCTGGTTATGAATTCAAAGCAATTAATGGTATGATTACGAACTTCCATCTACCAAAATCAACGTTAATTATGTTAATTAGTGCATTAGCTGGTAGAGACAATGTAATGGCAGCTTACGAGGAAGCTGTAAAAGAGAAATATCGTTTCTTTAGTTTCGGAGACGCGATGTTTATTAAATAAAGATGAGGTTCATCATGAAGGGAGGCATCTACGAGTTTTTTTCGTAGAGATATACATTGACAGCGATACGTTATGAATTAATTAAAACATGTAAACAAACTGGTGCGCGTTTAGGACGTGTACATACACCGCACGGTTCATTTGATACACCTGCATTTATGCCGGTAGGAACGTTAGCGACTGTAAAGACATTCACGCCAGAAGAGATTGCTGGAATGGGTGCAGGAATTATTTTAAGTAATACATATCATTTATGGTTACGTCCAGGTCATGAAATTGTAGAGGAGGCTGGTGGCCTTCATAAGTTTATGAACTGGGATGGCGCAATTTTAACAGACTCTGGTGGTTTCCAAGTCTTTAGTTTAAGTGAATTCCGTCGCATTGAGGAAGAAGGAGTACATTTCCGTAACCATTTAAACGGAGATAAGTTATTCTTATCACCGGAAAAGGCTATGGAAATTCAAAATGCGTTAGGTTCTGATATTATGATGGCATTCGATGAGTGTCCACCATTCCCTGCAACGCATGAGTACATGAAGAAGTCTGTAGAGCGTACGAGTCGTTGGGCCGAGCGTTGCTTAGAAGCACACAAACGTCCACAAGACCAAGGGCTATTTGGTATTGTACAAGGCGGGGAGTATGAAGATTTACGTCGTCAAAGTGCACAAGACTTAATTTCAATGGACTTCCCTGGATATGCAGTAGGCGGTTTATCGGTAGGAGAGCCAAAAGACGTAATGAACCGTGCGTTAGAGTTCACGACACCGTTATTACCAACAAACAAGCCACGTTACTTAATGGGTGTAGGTTCACCTGACTCATTAATTGATGGAGCGATGCGTGGTATCGATATGTTTGACTGCGTATTACCGACACGTATTGCACGTAACGGTACATGCATGACATCAGAAGGTCGTCTAGTTGTAAAGAATGCGAAATATGCGCGTGATTTCGGTCCATTAGACCCGAATTGTGATTGCTACACATGTAAAAATTACAGCCGTGCATACATTCGTCACTTAATTCGTTGTGATGAGACGTTAGGAATTCGTTTAACCTCTTATCATAACATTTATTTTCTGTTAAAATTAATGGAGCGAGTAAGAGAGGCAATTAAAGAAGACCGCTTAGGCGACTTCCGTGAAGAGTTCTTTGAGCAATATGGTTTCAACAAACCTAATGCGAAGAACTTCTAGTTTTTTCTTCTAGCTTCAGTAATAATATTTTTTTAGGAGGTACAGAACATGGAAATGATTATTCAGTTTTTACCATTTATCGCGGTAATCGTAGTATTCTACTTCTTGTTAATTCGTCCACAGCAAAAGCGTCAAAAGGCAGTTCTTTTAATGCAAAGTGAATTAAAAGCTGGTGACAAAGTTGTAACAATCGGTGGATTCCACGGTATTATCGATTCTATTACAGACGATGTAGTTGTAATTAAATCTGGTGATGGTTCTCGCTTAACGTTCGACCGTAACGCAATTCGTGAATCAGTACAAGCATAATACTACGTACATAAAAAATCTTGGGACGAGTTCCCAAGATTTTTTTTATTACTGTCGATTGCTTGCAATATTCACCCCAATAATGGAACCTACGATACAGGTACCTATAAATCCCGTGAAAAACAGCAGTTGTGAGCTAGTGAAAGAGCTGCTGTATGCAAGAAATTTAATAAGGAAAAGAAGTAAAATGAAGAAGGTTCCTGTAGCCCCTCCGATTAGCCATCCTTTCTCTTTTCCTTTCACTCCTGATACGAATCCACCAACGAACATAATAATGAATGCTGTGATAAGTAGAATGGTTGAAAGGGATGTTTCTGTCATATTTGTAGATTTAATTAGAACGGCAAAAAAGAAAGTAAAGAAAAGAAACATGAAGCAAATAGTAATGAAACCGTATAAAATACCCTTTCCCATTTGTTTTGAATCCATCTTTCATCGACTCCTTTTAAAAATGACTATGTACTCCCATTCAACTTCGTAGTAGTTCAGTAAAGAAACGTGGTGAAATGGAAGATTGGCTTTATACAAGCATATTCTTGTACTGTAAAAATAGACCCTTCAATATAGGACGAGTTTCGCCATTTAAAGACGAACGAAAATGGATATGATCCTACTAATTGTGGCAATAATAGTGATGTGATTATAACGATTATAGGAGAGAGAAAGATGGAGTATGTAGTTCTTGGTTTCCGAACGTTAGTTGTATATCTTGTTATCGTTATTATTTTTCGCTTAATGGGAAAGAGGGAAGTAGGAGAGTTGAGTTTATTAGATTTAGTTATTTTTATTATGATTGCAGAATTGGCCTCGATGTCGATTGAAAATGCAGAGATGCCGTTCTTTGATGCAATCTTGCCAATGATTATTTTAATGATTGTTCAAATTTCACTAGCAGCTATTTCTATTAGAAGTAGAAGGTTTAGAAAAATTATTGATGGTGAGGCTGTTATCATTGTGAACAAAGGCAAGATAGATGAGAAGATGATGCGCAAACAACGGTATAATTTAGACGATTTATTATTACAGTTGCGAGAGCAACAAATTGGGGATGTTCGTGATGTGGAGTATGCTATTCTTGAGGCTTCTGGAAATTTATCCGTTTTTGTAAAGAATCATCAGTCATCTATGTTTGTTTATCCACTTATTCTAGATGGTGCTGTACAAGAAGTATATTTAGAGAGAATAGGGAGGACGAATTTATGGTTGCGACAACAATTGAAAGAACTAGGTTATACGGATTTAAAGCGTATTTCATATTGTAGTTATCGAAATGGAGAGTTTTTTGTTGATATGAAAGAATAGAATCGCCAATTTATATCTATTGATATGTTGGCGATTCTATTGTTTTTTAAAATAGTTTCTTTATGAGTGGGAATTTCTTCAGTTCTTCTCTCCGGATAAGTTTGAACATGATGAGTAGGAAAAGGTAGAGAAGTGTGGTGAATACAATCCAACTAATTGTTTGAATAAGAAGAGAAGTAGAAAGTGTAACATGGTGGTATAAATAGTATCCGCCGCCACCTGCGAAAAGAATGGCGATGATTGTGCCGATGTATTCTCGGATATAAATAGTAAAAGGCATTGCTTTTAGCACGGTTGCGAAGTGAAGAAATGTGACAGTTAGCATACCGGCGCATATTGCGATTGCTGCGCCCATGATTTGGAATTCAGGGCGTGATACAAGAAGGAAGATGCATGCAATCTTAACTATGTTGCCAACAAGACTATTTATCATTGCGGCGTTGGCAAGATCGAGTGCTTGTAAAATAGCTTGAAGAGGGCCTTGTAAGTAAAAGAAAATAAAACATGGTGCCATCATATGAATATAAATGGCTGATTTATCTGTGCCGTACATAAGCTGGAGAATTGGCGCAGCAAATACAAACATGATGAGCGCAGACCAACCACCTGCAATAAAAGAGAAACGCATTGCTTGTTGGAGACGGAATTCAATGAGACGTTTATGTTTTTTTGCGAGTGCCTCGCTAATGGACGGAACAAGTGACGTTGATAGAGCGTAACTAATAAAAGATGGTAATAGCAAAAGAGGGAGCGCATAACCAGTTAGTTCCCCATATTGCTTCGTTGCTACAGCAGAAGCAACGCCAGCGATAGCAAGGCTTTGTGCCACAACAATCGGTTCAAAGAAGTATGAGATAGAACCAATTAAGCGACTTCCTGTTGTTGGAAGGGAAATTTTCATTAAATCGTGAAAGGTTCTCTTACCTGATTGAATGGTTTGTTTCACATTTTCTCGTAATTTTACATCTTTAGAGCGATGAAAAATGATATACATGTATATCAAGGAAGCTAACTCTCCGCATACAGCAGAAATCATTGCGCCGCTAGCGGCGAACTCTACGCCATATGGTAGAAGTGTATTTGTACATACAGCTACGAGTGCAATTCTTGTTATTTGTTCAATAATTTGAGAGATAGCGGTTGGACGCATATTCTGAATTCCTTGGAAGTAGCCGCGGATAACCGCTGAAATTGCAACAATTGGGATGATTGGAGAGATGGCTAGAAGTGGATAAAGTGTTCTAGGGTCAGTAAACATAATATTTGCTAATAAAGGAGCTAGTGTTACGAGAAGTAATGTAAAGACAATGCTTAGTAAGGTTGTGACGGTAAGAGATACAACGAGAATTCGTTTCACCCGTTGTTTATCACCTACTGCATTTGCTTCGGCAACGAGTTTGGAAATGGCGACTGGTAGTCCTAATTGAGTTAATGTAATAGCTAGAAGTAAGGTTGGAACTGCCATCATGTAGAGACCTACTCCTTCTTCTCCCATAATTCTAGCAATGACAATTCGATTGACGAATCCAAGGATTTTTGTAATGAAGCCCGCGGCAATTAAGATAAGTGTACCTCGTATGAATGTTTGCTTTGACATTGTGTTTCCCACCTTCTCAAACAGTTAAGAATGTTTTACAATTATATATATGCACAGGGGTGGGCCAAGCATTCCATGTGATGGTTGTTAAAAGGAGGAAGTACGATGAAAACTGCAAAAGAACATCCTGTTGATAAGCATCGAGATGAATTAGCAGAGGTAATTATGAGTAAAGTAGAAGAATTTCATTTCTTAGGATATGACCGTGTAACGGTAGAGGAAATATGGGATTGCTTGAAGAAGAAGAAATGGAAGAAGTATAAAGAAGATAAATTGTTGCATCAACTTGTTAATGATGTACTATCATTGTCACCAAGTGAATTTATGAATTACTTAACAATTGAGGCGCAAAATGCATCACCTGAGTGGTTCTTCAAAGATTATGAAAAATAATATGAGAACTTTTGTGGAAATTTCTTTCTAGAAAATACGCTTCTAGGAGATGGAAGTGGTATAATTATGAAAGTATTTTAGTGTAAAAAGCATAGACAAATAAAATGGGAGGAGGACACGTTACGGACTTATAGGTTAGTATTTATAGCTAACATTACAGAGTTGAAAGAATTATAAGCCTTTCGTGACGTAATCATACATAATATGGTGAAAAGAAGTAGAATTGTTGCGTTCTTCTTACTCGTTATTCTATTAGTGACAACAATTGGAACGACAACGACAAAAACAACTGATAATATCAAGCTGGGGCTTGATTTGCAAGGTGGCTTCGAGATTTTATATGAAGTACACCCAGCAAAAGATGGTGACATCATCAATGAAGAGGCGTTAAAGAGTACGGTTAAAGCACTTGATAAGCGTATTAACGTATTAGGTGTAAGTGAACCGAATATTCAAATTGAAGGTGACAATCGTATTCGTGTTCAATTAGCGGGCGTAACAGATCAAAATAAAGCTCGTGAAATTTTATCAACACAAGCAAAATTATCATTCCGTGATGCGGATGATGTATTATTAATGGATGGTTCAGATTTGAAAGAAGGTGGCGCGAGTCAACAGTTTGATGAACACCGTCCAATCGTTTCATTGAAATTAAAAGATGCAGCAAAATTTGCGGATGTAACAGGGAAAGTATTGGCGAAGGCTCCAGCTAATCAAATGGCAATTTGGTTAGACTTTGAAGAAGGTGTAGATTCTTTCAAATCAACAACACCTAAATATATTTCCGCTCCGCATGTAAATGAAGTATTAGATACAACAGATGTCCAAATTTCAGGAAACTTCACAGTAGAGGAAGCAAAAGAACTTGCTAGTTTATTAAATGCAGGAGCACTTCCAGTAGAATTAGAAGAAATATATTCTACTTCTGTTGGTGCATCGTTCGGTGAAGCAGCATTAGAGAAAACCATTTTCGCAAGTTATATCGGAATAGGATTAATTCTATTATTTATGCTTGTGTATTACCGTCTTCCAGGTTTAGTAGCTGTTATTACGCTTGCTGCTTACGTATATTTAGTATTACTCGTATTTGACTGGATGAACGCAGTATTAACATTACCGGGTATTGCAGCGCTTGTACTTGGGGTAGGTATCGCTGTTGACGCGAATATCATTATGTACGAGCGTATTAAAGATGAATTAAAAGTAGGTAAGTCTGTACGTTCGGCATTCCGTTCTGGTACGAAGCGTTCGCTAGGTACTATTTTAGATGCCAACTTAACAACTTTACTAGCTGGTGGCGTTATGTACGCATTTGGTACAAGCTCTGTTAAAGGGTTTGCGACGTCATTAATTGTTAGTATTTTAGTGTCATTCATTACGTGTGTATTTGGAACACGCATGATTCTTTCGTTATTAGTAAATAGTCGTGCTTTTGATAAGAAGCCAACATGGTTCGGAGTAAAGAAAAAAGGTATTATGTCATTAGCAGATACGGATAAGACAATTTACCCGCCGACTATTTTCGATCGTATTGATTTTGTGAAAATCGGAAATCGTTGTCTAGCATTCTCGGCAGTTATAACGGTTGTGGGGATTATCGTATTATTCGTTTTCAAATTAAACTTAGGTATTGATTTCGTAAGTGGAACGCGTATTGAATTTACAGCAAAAGAATCATTAACGACAGAAGACGTACGTGGTACAATTACATCGGTTCCAGGGGTAACGGTTGAGCCGAAAGACGTAACAGTTTCTGGTGATAACAATACGATGGGTGTTGTTCGCACAATTGATACGTTGGATAAAGATGAAATCGCAACATTGAAGCAGCATGTAAAAGATAAGTACGGTGCAGAGCCGAATGTTAGTACGGTATCACCAACTGTAGGAAAAGAGTTAGCACGGAGTGCCTTATATTCGGTGTTAATTGCATCGATTGGGATTATTTTATACGTAACAATTCGATTTGAGATTTTCTTCGCATTGGCCGCAATTGTTGCGTTGTTACATGATGCATTCTTTATTATTACGTTCTTTAGTATTTTCCAAATTGAAGTGGATGTTACCTTCATCGCAGCGGTATTAACAATTATCGGTTATTCGATTAATGATACGATTGTTACGTTTGATCGAATTCGTGAAAATATGAAGTTAAGAAAGCAAGTTCGTACGAAAGAAGAATTACGAGATATTGTAAATGATGCACTGCGTCAAACGTTGACTCGTTCGGTGAACACCGTCTTAACGGTAGTATTCACAGTTGTTGCATTGTATGTATTTGGTAGTGAAGCAATTGCCAACTTCTCGTTAGCGTTATTAGTTGGTTTAATTGCAGGTGCATACTCTTCAATCTTCGTTGCATCACAGCTATGGTTAATGTGGAAAGCAAAAACATTAAACAAGCCAGTAAAGAAAAAAGTAAAGACTTCGGACGAACCACAAGTATAAGGTAGAAGGAAGATTTCAAGGGGCAAGAGTACCTTGGAATCTTTTTTTATTAGGGAATCGAATCGGAAAAATAGTTGTTAATAGGAGATAAGGGGTACCCTTTACTTGGAGAAGTATTCGATTAATCTAATGTTTATGGATTGTTTGGCTTTATGAGATGAATAGAATAATTACTGTTTGTTCGTACGGGATAAATTTCTATTTACCATCTAATAGGTCATTTAGTATAATAGGTTGGTTGAGGGGTGATAGCTTGTTACAGGCGAAAGCACGTTGGTTAAAGAAAGAAATGGATAAAGAGAAAGTAGAGCGTTTATCCCATGAACTTGGTATAACATCTCTTATTTCTTCGTTGCTTGTACAGCGTGGATTTGAAACATCAGAAACAGCAAGGTCATTTCTAAATCACGAAGAAACATTTCACGATCCGTTTCTATTAGAAGATATGGAGAAAGCTGTTACTCGTATAAAGGATGCAATTGCACAGAACGAAAAGATATTAGTATATGGAGATTATGATGCGGACGGCGTGAGTAGTACTACTGTTCTAATGACAGCGCTCAAAGAGTTACATGCCAATGTTGATTTTTATATACCGAATCGCTTTACAGAAGGGTATGGCCCGAATGAGGGAGCGTTCCGTCGTGCGAAGGAGATGGGATATTCTATTATCATAACAGTTGATACAGGAATATCTGCGGTGAATGAAGCTGCATTAGCAAAAGAATTAGACATGGATTTAATTATTACCGATCATCATGAAGTACCACCAGTTGTACCAGATGCATATGCCATTATTCATCCGAAAATGGATGGGTCTGCTTATCCGTTTAAGGAACTGGCCGGGGTAGGTGTTGCATTTAAAGTAGCACATGCGCTCCTTGGACGTTTGCCAGAACATTTATTAGAACTCGCAGTGATTGGTACGGTAGCAGATTTAGTACCATTACATGATGAGAATCGTTTAATTGTGAAGGAAGGTATTGCACGGTTACAACATACGAAAAATATTGGTTTGAAGGCGTTATTATCTATTTGTGGTTTGAATGGAAAAGAATTGTCTGAAGAGAGTATAGGTTTCTCAATAGGACCGCGTATTAATGCAGTTGGACGTTTGCAATCAGCACATCCTGCGGTTGATTTATTATTAACAGAGGATACAGAAGAAGCGGAAAGTATTGCGGAATTTATCGATAGTTTAAATAAAGAACGTCAACAAATTGTAAATACGATTACGGAAGAAGCTATTGCAGAAGTAGAAGCAAATAATTACGTAGAAAATGGCAGCGTTCTTGTATTAGCAAAAGAAGGCTGGAATGTCGGTGTCATCGGAATTGTTGCTTCGAGACTTGTTGATAAATATAGTTGTCCGGCAATTGTTCTTGGTATTGATGCGGAAAAAGGAATAGCAAAAGGTTCTGCTCGTAGTATTCGCGGATTTGACTTGTTTGCCAACTTATCTGATTGCCGAGACATTTTACCACACTTTGGTGGTCATCCGATGGCGGCTGGTATGACGTTAAGTATGGATGATGTAGATGAACTGCGTAATCGTTTGAATGCTTTCGCAAATGAACAATTAACAGAAGAGGATTTCATTCCTACGATGGAAGTTGACTTAGAGTGTACGGTAGAAGAGGTTACGTTAGAAGTAATTGAACAAATGAAGATGCTTGCTCCGTATGGGGTTGGTAATCCAAAGCCGTATGTGATGATTTGTGATGCACATGCAGATGGTATTCGCAAAATTGGCGGAAATGGAAATCATCTGAAAATGACGCTGTGTGATAACGGAACTTCGTTAGATACAGTAGGATTTGGATTTGGAGCTGTTTATGATCATCTTTCGAAAGAGGCGAAAGTATCCGTTTTAGGTGAATTATCAATTAATGAATGGAATAATATCAAAAAGCCACAACTAATGATGAAGGATATTCGCGTAGATGATTGGCAATTGTTTGATGTGAGAGGAAGTAAAGATATACAGAAAGTCATTTCTTCGGTAGAGAAAGACTCACTTTGTATTATTGCTTTCCAGGAGTCAACGAGTAGCCATATTAATGGCTATGAAGAATGTTTTTATTTTATTGATTCAGTTGAAGAAGCTTCGCATATCGAATTGCTAAACAAAAATGTTGTCTTTCTTGATTTACCATCGTCAGAAGATGTCATGCGTGCGTTATTTGAGAATGGATATCCTTCAAGAATTTATACGATGTTTGCCACGCAGGAAACGCATCTATTTGAAACGAATCCGACGCGTGACCATTTCAAATGGTATTATGGATTCTTGATGAAATATAGCCCTTTCCATATGAAACGACAGGCTGAACAAGTGTTAAAGCATAAAGGATGGTCAAAAGAAACATTAACTTTCATGACACAGGTGTTTTTTGAGTTAGAATTTGTTACAATAGACGATGGTGTCGTGACACTAGTGAACAAAGCGGTAAAGCGTGACTTGTTAGAATCACCGACATACCAAAACAAGCAAGCAAAAATGAAATTAGAAAATGAGTTGCTTTATTCTTCTTATCAAGAACTAAAAGAATGGTTTGAAGCATTAAAGTAACGTTAGCCATTATGAGGAGGCAATTAAAAGATGGATTTAAAACAATATATTGCAGTTGTACCTAATTATCCGAAAGAAGGGGTACAATTTAAAGATATTTCACCATTAATGAATGATGGTGAAGCATATAGATATGCGACAGATGAAATCGTTAAATATGCAAAAGAAAAGCAAGTAGACTTAATCGTTGGACCAGAAGCGCGTGGTTTCATTATTGGTTGCCCAGTAGCTTACTCATTAGGAGTTGGTTTCGCACCAGTTCGTAAGCCAGGGAAACTTCCACGTGAAGTAATCCAAAAAGGATACGAAAAAGAATACGGAACAGACTACTTAACAATTCACAAAGATGCAATTAAACCAGGTCAACGTGTATTAATTACAGATGACTTACTTGCAACAGGTGGAACAATTGAAGCGACAATTCAGTTAGTAGAAGAACTTGGTGGTATTGTAGTAGGTATCGCATTCTTAATCGAACTTACATACTTAAATGGTATGGACAAATTAGATGGATACGATGTTCTTTGCTTAATGAAATATTAATTTTACCTAACAGGAAGCTACTTGCTTCCTGTTTTTTTTATACAAGAAATGCGTATAAAATATGGAAAACAAGAGAGACTGTGTATTTATATACGGACGAGATTAAATATATGGAAAATAGTAATTAAACGATGCGAATAGAGGAACTTTTTGATATACTAGGTGAAAGTATACATTTTAATTAGTGATAATTTCGTATTATGCAAACAATTATGAAAGACACAGAATAAGTTCTGTGTCTTTCATAACTCATAGCGTGAAAATATTGTTGAATGAGGTTCTTTTTAAGAAGGGGAAAAAAGAGCTATTTATAAACAACGGTAGCTGTATCAGTATAGACAAGGAAGAGAACTTGTCTAGGAGAAAGATAAATATTTTTCAAAGGTGATTCCATGGCAAACGAACAAGTGTTAACGGCTGAACAAGTTATTGAGAAGGTAAGTAAATATTTAAATGAAGAGAATGTTCTGTATGTCCAACATGCGTATGAATTTGCACGTGAAGCACATAAAGAGCAGTATCGTAAATCGGGTGAACCATACATTATTCATCCTATTCAGGTTGCGGGTATTTTAGCGGATCTCGATATGGATCCAGTTACTGTGTCGGCAGGGTTTTTGCATGACGTCGTGGAGGATACGGACGTTACAATTGAAGATATTGAACGTGAATTTGGCAAAGAAGCGGCGATGCTTGTTGATGGTGTGACGAAACTAGGGAAAATTAAATATAAATCGCATGCCGAGCAACAAGCGGAGAATCATCGGAAAATGTTCGTTGCAATGGCACAAGACATACGAGTTATCTTGATCAAACTTGCAGACCGCTTGCATAATATGCGTACGTTAAAGCATTTGCCAACGGAGAAGCAACGCCGTATTTCGAATGAGACGTTAGAAATTTTTGCGCCACTTGCACATCGTCTAGGGATTTCGCGTATTAAGTGGGAATTAGAAGACACAGCTCTTCGTTATTTAAACCCACAGCAATATTACCGCATTGTTAATTTAATGAAGAGAAAACGTGCTGAACGTGAGCAACAGTTAGACGAGTTGAAACACGAAATTGAAGTACAGTTAGATGAAGTAGAAATTGAAGGCGATATTTCTGGACGTCCAAAGCATATTTATAGCATTTATCGAAAAATGGTTATGGATAATAAGCAGTTTAATGAAATTTATGATTTGTTAGCTGTGCGAGTTATTGTGGATAGTATTAAAGATTGTTATGCAGTATTAGGTATTATTCATACATGTTGGAAGCCGATGCCTGGTAGATTTAAAGATTATATTGCGATGCCAAAGGCGAATCTGTACCAATCGCTTCACACAACCGTTATTGGACCAAAAGGTGAGCTGTTCGAAGTACAAATTCGTACGAAGGAAATGCATCAAATTGCAGAATACGGGATTGCTGCTCACTGGGCGTATAAAGAAGGAAAGACGATGAATCCAGTCCAAACATTAGAAACGAAGATGACCTGGTTCAAAGAAATTCTTGAATGGCAAAGTGATATGAATAATGCCCAAGAATTTATGGAGTCGCTTAAAATTGATTTATTCTCTGATATGGTATTTGTTTTTACGCCAAAGGGAGAAGTAATCGAATTACCACTTGGTTCAGTGCCGATTGATTATGCATATCGCATCCATTCTGAAGTAGGGAACAAAACAATCGGTGCAAAAGTAAATGGTAAGATGGTGACGTTAGATTATAAGTTGAAAACGGGCGATATTATTGAAATCTTAACGTCTAAGCACTCGTATGGGCCGAGTCAGGACTGGGTGAAGTTAGCGCAAACATCTCATGCGAAAAATAAAATACGTCAATTCTTTAAGAAGCAACGTCGTGAAGAAAATGTGGAAAAAGGTCGCGAACTTGTTGAAAAAGAAATTAAAGCAATGGACTTTGATGTGAAAGAAATATTAACGTCAGAGAATCTAAAGCGCGTTGCAGAGAAGTTCCATTTCTCGAATGAAGAAGATATGTATGCGGCTGTCGGGTATAACGGCATTACAGCAGCACAAATTGCGACGCGTTTAACGGATAAAATTCGTCGCCAACGTGAATTAGAAGTAGAAGGCTCTATTGAAGAGGTTGTTGTAGAGCTAAAGCGTGGTTCTGGCTCGAAGAAGCGTGATTCTGGCATTCGTGTACGTGGTGTAGACAACTTGCTTATTCGTCTGTCTAAATGTTGTAATCCGGTACCGGGTGATGACATCGTTGGTTTCATTACGAAAGGTCGTGGTGTATCGGTGCATCGTATAGACTGTGTGAATGTTCAACAAGATGATGTCAGAGAGCGTTTATTAGAAGTAGAATGGGAAGGTAGTTTTACACAAGAGCGTGAATACAATGTTGATATTGAAATTTCCGGATATGATCGTCGTGGTTTATTAAATGAAGTGTTATCGGCTGTGAATGAAACGAAGACGTTTATCTCGGCTGTGTCAGGTCGTACAGATCGTAACCGAATGGCGACAATTAATATGTCTATTTCGATTCATAACGTTCAACATTTACAGAAAGTGGTCGAGCGTGTGAAGCAACTTCCGGATATTTATTCTGTAAGACGAATTATGCACTAGGAGGAAGTAGCATTGAAAGTAATTGTTCAACGGACGAAAGAAGCTTCTGTTACAGTTAACGAAGAAATAGTTGGTCAAATTCGGTTCGGCTTGATGGTATTAGTGGGTGTGACTCATGAAGATACGGAAGAAGATGCAGTGTTTCTTGCTGATAAAATTGCTAATCTACGTATATTCGAAGATGAAAATGAAAAGATGAATCTATCTTTAGTAGATGTTGGCGGAGAAATACTATCTGTTTCGCAGTTCACATTGTATGGCGATTGTCGAAAAGGAAGAAGGCCAAACTTCATGTCGGCAGCGAAGCCGGATGAAGCGAAGAAATTGTATGAGTTCTTCAACGAAGAGTTACGCAAAAAAGGCATTAATGTAGAAACAGGTGTTTTCGGTGCAATGATGGACGTATCATTTACGAATAGTGGTCCTGTTACATTAATTGTTGAAAGCAAATAAAGAAAAGGAGGTAGCCAATAGAGCTACCTCCTTTTCATTTATGGACATATTCAATAATCCCTTCCACAATCGCTTCAACAGCAGTTTGTTGGAATTCTTCTGTGTTTACCCGTTTTTCGTCTTCTTCGTTGGATAAAAAACCCAACTCGAGTAAAATGGAAGGGATTTTGTTATCTCGTAGTACGAGGTAGTCTCCATATAAGAAGTTGCGGTTGTTCGCTTTTGTCCGTTTGATAAGGGACTCATGTATGGTTTTAGCGAGCGGCTTATCTTCTTTCTGTCGATAATAAAAGGTTGTAATGCCTTTTGCTGCACTTGTTAATGCGCTATCGTAATGAATGCTGATGAAAAGATCTGCCCATTGTTGTTTGGAGACGGCAACACGGTCTTCCAATTCAATGTATGTATCATCTTCTCTTGTTAAAATGACGGTAGCACCTAAGGTCAGAAGTTCTTGCTGAATATTCTTCACTGTTTGTAGTGTAAGGTTTTTCTCAAGAGTTCCTCTTTTACCGGTAGCACCTTCATCTTTTCCGCCATGTCCTGCATCAAGAATAATGGTTTTTCCTTCTAATAAGTTATCCGTTTTTTCATAAGACATAGCAGCTAATGCACGTGTAACATATGCTGTTTCATTATTTGGGAGAGCAATGTGATACCAATCATCTTCTTGATGAAGATAGGGAAATTCTTCTCCTTTCTTTCCTTTTGTTACAATAGAACTCTTTTCGGAAGCTTCGGTTCGAATATTGACGTTGTCTTCTAAGAGGACAACGGTGCGTTGAATATGTTCTTTGGAGGTTGTTAGTTGTGAAGAAGAAAAGAAACGGTATAAGATGAGAGCGACAAGGAGTAGAAAGATTGTCCACAACAAATAATGTTGTTTTGTGATCATAATAATAGCAAGTCCCCTTTCCTCTTAAAGTATTCTTGTTTAATTTGCAAATTCCTTTCTCTTTTTATGTTAAAAAAATCATGAAATTGGACACAATACAAGTATTAACAACATAGAGAAAAAGAGGGATGCATATATGCGTACGAACAACAAAGGACAATCATTAACAAATGGTGGAAATCAATTATTTGATGTTAGCTTCCATGATTTCTTGGCAAAAGAGCAAAGTAGCTCGATGATTGAATTAGCTTCTGAATTCGGGTTGTCGTTACGAGATGTACAAAAGCTAAAAAAACAGTTAGAACGCTCGTAAACATCTTGACAAGAGGGTTGTTGGAAAGTAACATTAAATATAAACTTCAAAAGTTAATAAGATATAACCAGTGATGGGGAATAGTAGATAAGAGTACACATGACTAGAGAGGAATTGCCATTGGGTGAAAGCAATTCTACATGATGACTTATTGAATGAACACTCCGGAGGTTTCTCTCTGAAAGGGAAAGGTAAGATTTTCTTTAGTAGGAGTTGGACGTGTATAGGCGTTAACGAAAAAGTGGAAGATAGATTTTTTGTCTTCAATTAGGGTGGCACCACGGGTTATAAGCTCTCGTCCCTACTATGTTGGAATAGTAGAGACGGGGGCTTTTGTTGTTTTTTTGTTAGATTTATTCCATTCTTGTCTCGTTATTATAGAAGTAATAAGTAGTGACACTGAGTGTTTTATTTTTAGAGGAGGTACATAGTACATGTCGATTCAAATTCCAAGAGGAACACAAGATATTTTGCCAGGAACAGTAGAACTTTGGCAACATGTTGAAGAGAAAGCACGTGCAATTTGTAAAGCGTATAACTACAAAGAGATTCGCACACCAATTTTTGAGCATACGGAGTTATTCTTACGAGGTGTAGGAGATACGACGGATATCGTTCAAAAAGAAATGTATACATTCAACGATCGTGGAGAGCGTAACTTAACGCTTCGCCCGGAGGGAACAGCTTCTATCGTTCGTTCGTATGTGGAAAACAAAATGTTCGGAAATCCGAACCAACCGACGAAGTTATACTATATTGGACCAATGTTCCGTTATGAGCGTCCACAAGCTGGGCGTTACCGTCAATTTGTACAATTTGGTGTAGAGGCATTAGGAAGTAATGATCCAGCAATTGATGCAGAAGTAATTGCACTAGCAATGGGGATGTATCAATCATTAGGCTTACAAAAATTGAAGTTAGTTATTAACAGCTTAGGAGACAATGAAAGCCGCAAAGCACACCGTGATGCATTAATGGATCATTTTGCGCCACGTATTGGCGAGTTTTGCTCAGATTGCCAGTCGCGTTTAGAGAAGAACCCTCTTCGTATCTTAGATTGCAAAAAAGACCGTAATCATGAATTAATGGCAACTGCGCCGTCTATCGTGGAATACTTAAATGAAGAGTCAAAAGTATATTACGAAAAAGTTCAAAGCTATTTAACAAGCATGGGTATTCCGTTTGAGTGTGATGCAAACTTAGTACGTGGACTTGACTATTACAACCACACTGTATTTGAAATTATGAGTGATGCAGAAGGGTTCGGAGCGATCACAACATTATCTGGTGGAGGTCGTTACAACGGTCTAGTTCAAGAAGTTGGTGGTCCTGAAACACCTGGTATTGGATTTGCGATGAGTATTGAGCGTCTATTACTTGCTCTTCAAGCGGAGAAGGTAGAATTACCAGTAGAGCAATCAATAGATTGTTTCGTTGTAACATTAGGTGAGAAAGCGAAAGACTACTCAGCAAAACTATTACACGATGTACGTAAAGTTGGTCTTTCGGCAGAGAAAGATTATCAAGATCGTAAGGCGAAAGCTCAGTTCAAAGCGGCAGACCGTTATAGTGCTAAATTCGTAGCGGTACTAGGAGATGACGAGTTAGAGCGTGGTTCAATTAACATGAAGAATATGACAACAGGTGAGCAAGAAGAAATTTCAATTGATTCATTTGTTTCTTATTTACAAGAACGAGTATAAGGGAGAGAGAAAAAATGGCTGAAAGAACACATTTTTGTGGTCAAGTAACGGAAACGGAAACAAGCAAACAAGTAGAGTTAAAAGGTTGGGTACAAAAACGCCGTGATTTAGGTGGATTAATCTTCATTGATCTTCGTGACCGCACAGGGATTGTACAAGTTGTTGTAAACCCTGAAGTTGCACCAGAAGCATTGAAAATTGCAGAAGAAGTACGTAATGAATATGTGTTGCATGTAAAGGGAACAGTTGCCCAGCGTGAAGCAGGCGCAGTAAACAAAAACATGGCAACAGGTAAAGTAGAAGTACAAGTAAGTGATATTACAATTATTAACCGTGCGAAAACACCTCCTTTTGTTATTGAAAACAAAACAGATGTATCAGAAGATATTCGCTTAAAATATCGTTATTTAGACTTACGTCGTCCAGTAATGTATGACACATTCAAATTACGTCACGACGTAACGAAAACAATCCGTAACTACTTAGACAGTGCAGAATTTTTAGAAGTAGAAACACCAATTTTAACGAAGTCAACACCAGAAGGAGCACGTGACTACTTAGTACCAAGTCGTGTACATTCAGGTGAGTTCTATGCATTACCACAGTCACCACAAATTTTTAAACAATTATTAATGGTTTCTAGTTTTGAGCGTTACTATCAGATTGCTCGTTGCTTCCGTGATGAAGACTTACGTGCAGACCGTCAACCTGAATTTACACAAGTCGACATTGAGACATCATTCTTAGACCAAGAAGAGATTCTTGCGATGATGGAAGAGATGATGGTAAAAGTCATGAAGGAAGCAAAAGGAGTGGACGTATCAGCACCATTCCCACGCATGACATACGACGATGCAATGGGTCGTTACGGTTCTGATAAGCCAGATACTCGCTTTGGAATGGAGTTAATCAACATTTCTGAGTTCGCAGTAGATTGCGGCTTCAAAGTATTTACAAATGCTGTAGAGAATGGCGGAGAAGTGAAAGCATTAAATGCAAAAGGCGCTGCTGATAAGTACTCTCGTAAAGATATTGATGCGTTAACAGAATTCGTTGGTCGTTACGGTGCCAAAGGATTAGCTTGGTTAAAAGTAACAGAGGAAGGCTTAACTGGTCCAATCGCGAAATTCTTCGCAGACGAGTCAGCTAAGACATTAATGAGTTTAACAGATGCGGAAGCTGGTGACTTATTATTATTCGTCGCAGATAAGAAGAGTGTTGTTGCAGATGCATTAGGTGCATTACGTTCGAAGTTAGGTAAAGACTTAGACTTAATTGACACAGAGACGTTCAACTTCTTATGGGTAACAGACTGGCCATTATTAGAGTACGATGAAGATGCAAACCGTTATTTCGCAGCACATCATCCATTCACAATGCCTGTTCGTGAAGACTTACAATACTTAGAAAGCGATCCAGGACGTGTACGTGCACAAGCTTACGACTTAGTATTAAATGGTTACGAGCTTGGTGGTGGATCACTTCGTATTTACGAGCGTGACATTCAAGAGAAAATGTTTGCAGCACTCGGTTTCACGAAAGAAGAAGCAAATGAGCAGTTCGGCTTCTTATTAGAAGCATTTGAGTATGGTACTCCTCCGCACGGTGGTATTGCACTTGGACTAGACCGTCTTGTGATGTTACTTGCTGGTAGAACGAACCTTCGTGATACGATTGCGTTCCCGAAAACGGCAAGTGCAAGCTGTCTATTAACACATGCGCCAAGCCCAGTTGCAGACGCACAGTTAACAGAGTTAAGCTTAGCTGTTCAAAAAGAAGAGAAGTAAGAGTGAATCTCTTTCATATTCGGAAGAGATAGAAATTGAAATAGATGTACCTATGTGGATATACTAGTCCACATAGGTATTTATTACGTTTATAAGGGAGATTACATCATATGCTACATCAGTTTTCACGCAATGAACTTGCGTTTGGAAAAGAAGGATTAGAAATTTTAAAAAATAGTACAGTTGCGATTTTAGGTATTGGTGGAGTAGGTTCATTCGCAGCAGAAGCGTTAGCTCGTTCTGGTGTAGGACGCATCATTCTTGTCGATAAAGATGTTGTAGATATTACGAACGTGAATCGTCAAATCCACGCATTATTATCAACAGTAGGTCGTTCAAAAGCGGAGTTAATGAAAGAGCGTATTGCAGATATTAATCCAGAGTGTGAAGTACATGCGTTAGAAATGTTCTATACGGACGAAACATATGAGAAGTTTTTTGAATTTCCACTAAACTTTGTAGTTGATGCATCGGACACAATTACATTCAAAATTCACTTAATTAAAGAATGTCGTAAGCGTAAGATTCCGATGATTTCAAGCATGGGTGCCGCAAATAAAATGGATCCAACTCGTTTCCGTATTGCTGATATTTCAAAAACAACACATGACCCGATTGCAAAAGTAATTCGTACCCGTTTACGTAAAGAAGGAATTCATAAAGGTGTTAACGTTGTTTTCTCTGATGAAAGCCCAATCGTTATTCGTGAAGAAATTCGTCAATCAATCGTAAGTGACGAAAACACACCAATTCGTAAGGCAAAAATGCCACCATCATCAAATGCTTTCGTCCCATCGGTTGCTGGGTTAATTGCAGCAAGTCATGTTGTACGTGAGTTAATTAAAGATGTGCAAGTTAGCCGAGTAGGCATCGATAAGTAAAGGGAAAAGCAAGAATGCTTCTAGTTTATAATAGAAGCATTCTTGCTTTTTGTTGTTAATTAGAGACGATTTCTAAATTCCCGTTTTTGTCCATTTTGAAAATAGGTGCCATTCTGTCTTCATTATCTTCAAATAAGACAAGTTTTCTAGCGCGATCCATAATTTTCATAAGCGCTTCGTAATCTTCTTGAATGCCGTTTTGTTGTTCCGTTAACATGGCATATCGATGTTGGAGTTGCTCATATTCTTGCTTCAATTTCTTGTTTTCTTGTTTGAGTACCATATTTTCTTCATAAAGCTGTTGCGTAGACGCGTGTTCGTTCTGCATCGTTTGTAAAAAAGAAATAACATCATCCATTGTAAGTGTAGGTGCTATGAGTGGCGTAGCCGGTGTTATTTCTGTTGGTACTTCTTCATAAGAAATAGTTGGTTGATGGAGAACAGATAACAAAGAGCGTGTTGGATTGCTTTTTTTGTTCGTAGTTATAGCTCGCTTCTTTTCTTTCCGTTGTTTCTTGGCCACTGCAATGGCTTGTTCGTACTGTTGTCTTATTTCTGCATTCCATCTGAATCCGCAAGCAGCGGAAGTACGGTTTAACTTGTCTCCAACTTCATCAAATGCTTTTAATTGGGTATTACCTTCTCGAATAAAGTGTAAAACAGTTTCTGCTAATAATACGTCATCTTCGTGGGACCATGCATCTTGTCGGACTTTTGACATGAAATCACCTCAATAGGGAAAGAATATTTGTCCTTATATTCTCCAATATGTAGATGATTATGCATATTTAGCTAAAGTATGCCAAATTTACTGATTCTTAGCTGTAGAGTTGTTGTAGTTAGTAGCTATAATACGGTTATGGATAAGTGGACGTGTACTTTTGTCGCTATTAATGGAGAAATGACTACTTTTTTGAATGATGTTAAGTTGAATCCTTGGAGAGAGGAATACACCGATGACAAGGTCAATTAAGAAGCTAGCTGTACATTTTTGGATGTTAATCACCTCCTTCGTTGATTGGTATATATAAGTATAGCGAAACGGTGAAATGAGTAGGTAATGATATATGCGAGTGAAATCAATAAAAATAATTTTTTCGGGGAAGTATAAAAGGGATAAAAGAAAAGAAAAGGAAAGGTGATTAAGGTGGATATTAAACGTGTGAAACAAATTTTATCTTCGTCAGATACAATCAGTGTAGAGTATAACGGTGTCCCGGTGTGGATTGAAAAGTGTGAAGAAAATGGCAAACTTGTACAAGTACATGATGTGGCGTATCCGCAAGAAAGTGTTTCAGTAGATGCGGCAGAATTAGAGGAGAAATAAAGAAGAAAGGCTTTAATAGCCTTTCTTCTTTATTCTATCCCCTTTTGATACATACAGTAACTATGGTATAATGGAGCGGTTGGAATTTTGTGGTGGGGAAGAAAGGGTGGAGAATGTGAGAAGATTAGCCTTTCTAGGAGTAGTTGCTAGTGTACTCATTTTTGGAGCAATACGCTTACATGCGTTTATTAATATACAAGATTTAATGGAATATGCGAAGTTTCAAGAAGAAACATTAATAGATATAAAAGACGATGGTGAAGTATATGTCGCAAAGCAGACAGAAGAAGTAATCCCGTCTGTTGAAAATGTGGCTGAATTATTGGCAGTAGCGAAAAATACAGATAATATTGCAAAGAAAGTCTTTCATTTTGATAAGAAAATGTCTGTAGAAGAGGTGGAAAAGTACTATTCTTCCGCTTGGGAGGATAGGGATTTTCTTTTAGAGGAAGAAGAGAATGTAGATGGCGAGAAGGATGAGATTGCTGTAGCATTGGCAGATGAGTTCAAACGTCTTCAACTTGATGCGAGTGATTTTTTTGATGAGATAGCAATATTTGATTGGGAACAGCATAAAAACTTCTTTTCGTTCATCTCAAAAGTGCATATAGCTGAACAAACGGGAGATCTTTTCTATCAAGATACAGATGAAATTGTAGCGAAATTGAAGAAAATGTCACCAGAGGAGTATGAGGACTATATGCAAAATATCCATTATTTAATTAATGGAAGACAGATGCTAGAGGATATTAATTTATTGAAAAAAGTATTTTAAGTATAAGGAAAACCGACAGTGAAGCTATTCATTGTCGGTTTTTTTGTGTAGAAACTTATTGGTAAATTGCGCCACCTGTTTCTTTAAATTCTTTTGCTTTTTCTTTTAGACCGGCTTCAATCTCTTGTTCTGTCGATTGTTCACGTATTTGATGAGAAATCTTCATGCTGCAAAATTTAGGTCCGCACATGGAGCAGAAATGAGCTGTTTTCGCTCCTTCTGCTGGTAGTGTTTCATCGTGGTATTCCATTGCCCGCTCTGGATCAAGAGATAGGTTGAATTGGTCATGCCAACGGAATTCAAAGCGTGCTTTAGATAGAGCGTCATCTCGCTTTCTTGCGCTTGGGTGACCTTTTGCTAAGTCGGCTGCATGAGCTGCGATTTTGTATGTAATAACGCCATCGCGTACGTCGTCTTTGTTTGGCAAGCCTAGATGTTCTTTTGGTGTTACGTAACAAAGCATCGCTGTACCGAACCAACCAATCATTGCAGCACCAATGGCAGATGTAATGTGGTCGTAACCAGGTGCAATATCTGTCGTTAACGGTCCGAGTGTATAGAAAGGGGCTTCTTGGCAAATTTCCATTTGTTTATCGACGTTTTCTTTAATGAGATGCATTGGAACATGCCCAGGCCCTTCAATCATGACTTGAATATCATGTTTCCATGCAATTTTTGTTAGTTCTCCTAATGTTTCTAACTCGGCAAATTGTGCCTCATCATTCGCATCTGCGAGTGAGCCTGGACGTAAGCCATCTCCTAATGAGAAAGCTACATCGTATTGTTTCATGATTTCGCAAATTTCTTCAAAATGTGTGTATAAGAAGCTCTCTTTGTGATGGTGTAGACACCACTGTGCCATAATAGAACCGCCGCGAGAAACAATTCCTGTCACACGTTTCACTGTAAGTGGTATATAGCGCAGCAAGACTCCTGCGTGAATTGTAAAGTAATCGACACCCTGTTCGGCCTGTTCGATTAATGTATCGCGGTACACTTCCCATGTTAAATTTTCGGCAATGCCATTTACTTTTTCTAGTGCTTGATAAATTGGTACTGTTCCAATTGGGACAGGGGAGTTTCGGATAATCCATTCACGTGTTGTGTGGATATCTTTTCCGGTTGATAAATCCATAATCGTATCGGCACCCCACCTTGTTGCCCACGTCATTTTTTCTACTTCTTCCTCAATGGATGAAACAACGGCAGAATTCCCGATGTTTGCATTGATTTTTACATGGAAGTTACGTCCGATAATCATAGGCTCTGATTCAGGATGATTTACGTTTGCTAAAAGGATCGCTCTTCCACGTGCAATCTCAGAGCGAACGAATTCAGGCGAGACACTCTCTCTAATTGCGACAAACTCCATTTCTGGTGTAATGATACCGTTACGTGCATAGTGAAGTTGTGTAACGTTTTTCCCTTCTTTTGCACGTAATGGTTTATGTTGTAGAAATGGCATATGTGTCCGGCGGTCTGTGCGATATCCGTTATCTTCTGGCTTAACTGCTCTTCCTGTATATTCTTCAACGTCTACTCGTTCTCGAATCCATGTTGAGCGTAATGATGGAAGCCCACGTGTTAAGTCTGCTTCGTATGAAGTATCTGTGTAAGGGCCGCTCGTATCGTATACACGAATAGGTGAATTTGCTTCTGTGCTGAAGCTAGTAACAGTGTTGCTTTGGGAGATTTCGCGCATTGGTACACGAATATCTTCACGAGATCCTGTTACGTATACTTTTTTACTGTTTGGAAAACTTTTAATAATTTCTTTTACTTGTTCTGACATGACATTAATCTCTCCTTTTGTTTTGAAAGAATGGAGATCTAGCGCATATTCGCGTGAACAACAAAAAACCAGGCCATAAAAAAGACCTGGTTTAAGCAAGGTATACTTGCCTCTGTTTGAAAGTGTGAATAACTTCCCCACGCTGGTACCAACCAGATCAGGTCCGAAGGGTTAAGAAGCGAATTGTACCTCTCTCTCAGTCCTACATATAAGGACACCCCTAGTTACTTGCCTATAAAATTGTGATGCACCATTTATTGTATTCTATTTTCTTCCATGTGAAAAGAGAAATGTTTTTGCAAAATTCTCTTTGACAAAAAGAAAAGTCTATGGTAAAAATAATACATCAACAAAATAGATAAGCGAAGATAGGAAGAAGTAGTGACTATTTCCCTGTAACAGAGAGCTGGTGGTAGGTGTAAACCAGTACAAAGGTAGATCATGAATTACGTCCTTGAGCATCTTTTGCGAACGTCCTTAATAAGTGATCAGTAGTGAAAGACGGTGAAGAGCCGTTATGAAAAGAAGAGATAGATGCGAATAAAGTGCGTCTATAATTAGGGTGGTACCGCGATACATATAATCGTCCCTGCTGAATAAGCAGGGGCGTTTTTTATTTGTCTCGTGTTTTAAGGAAGACGGCCGTTAACCAAATAAATGAAAAATATATATGTAAATTGAATAGAGGAAAGCGAAGATAGGAAGAAGTAGTGACTATTTCCCTGTAACAGAGAGCTGGTGGTAGGTGTGAACCAGTACAAAGGTAGATCATGAATTACGTCCTTGAGCATCTTTTGCGAACGTGAGAACAAGTAGTGAAAGACGGGAAAACCGTTATGAAAAGAAGAGATAGATACGTGCGAAGTGTGTCTATAATTAGGGTGGTACCGCGATATTGTCGTCCCTGCTAGTATAGCAGGGGCGTTTTTTTATTTTCCCTGTACCATATAATTGAATAGAGGAAAGCGAAGATAGGAAGAAGTAGTGATTATTTCCCTGTAACAGAGAGCTGATGGTAGGTGCGAATCAGTACAAAGGTAAATCATGAATTACGTCCTTGAGCATCTTTTGCGAACGTGAGAACAAGTAGTGAAAGACGGGAAAACCGTTATGAAAAGAAGAGATAGATACGTGCGAAGTGTGTCTATAATTAGGGTGGTACCGCGATTATTGTCGTCCCTGCTGAATAAAGCAGGGACGACTTTTTATTTTGACGAATGATACAGAGAAGAGATGAAAATGTATAAAAAGAGAGGGAATAAATAATGGTAAAGATATATCAAGATGCTGGGGGACTAGCGCGATATTGGCGTGATGAAGGAAACGTAAGGTAGATAAGTGGATCTAGAGGAGGAGAAAAAATGGAGAAGAAACATATTGCATCAAAAGTAGAATCGGTAGTATTACTTGTCTTTATTTTAGGAATGATTGGGTACTTTATTATTGGACTAAAAGCACCGCCACATATTCCGATTTTATTTGCATTTATGGTGACGTTAGGGTTTGGATTTGTTAAGCGTGTTTCATGGTCTGTAATGGATAAAGGAATGAGAGAGGGGATTTCCTCTGGTATTGTCCCGATTTTTATTTTTATTTTAATCGGTGTGCTAATTGGTGTTTGGGTAGCAAGTGGAACAATTCCAACGATGATTGTATATGGATTTGAATTTGTCTCGCGAGACTTTTTCTTAGTAACAGTATTTGTTGTCTGTGCTATTGTTGGAACAAGTATAGGTAGTGCGTTTACGACAGCAGCGACGGTTGGTATCGCATTTATTGGAATGGGCGGTGCATTAGGGTATGATTTAGCAATTGTAGCTGGAGCGATTATTTCAGGAGCTTTCTTTGGAGATAAGATGTCCCCGTTATCAGATACGACGAACCTTTCACCAGCAGTTGCTGGGGCAGATATGTTTGAACATATTAAAAATATGATGTGGACAACGATTCCAGCTTTCGTTATTTCGTTTATTTTATTCTTTATCGTTGGAATGAATGTATCGAGTGAAACGACGGTTGAATTGACCTTGTTCCAAGATACTCTACGTGAGTATTCAATTATTTCACCAATTACATTAATTGGACCGCTATTATTATTTGTTTTTGCATGGCGAAAAATCCCTGCTATTCCAACACTACTTGTAGGGATTTTATCAGGAGTAATCTTAATCTTTGTATTCCAGCCAGAAACGACAATGCAACAGCTAGTATCTATTATGCAAGATGGTGTTAAATCACAAACAGGTGTAGCTGATGTGGATGCACTGTTAACACGTGGTGGTATTCAAAGTATGATGTGGTCGGTATCCCTTATTCTCCTTTCGCTTGGAATGGGAGGTCTGTTGATTGAATTAGGAATTATTGCTCAACTTGTACATGCTATTTCAAGCTTAGTGAATACGACAGGGAAATTAGTTCTTTCAACAGCATGTACGGCAATGGGAATTAATTTCATATTAGGGGAGCAATACTTGTCGATTATTTTGACAGGAAAAGCATACGCAGAGAAGTTCCAAGAATTAGACTTACATCCGAAGAATCTGTCACGCGTATTAGAAGACGCTGGAACGGTAATAAATCCTCTTGTTCCGTGGGGAGTAAGTGGAGTGTTTCTAACTGCGACGTTAGGAGTTCCGACAATGGAATACTTGCCATTTGCATTCTTCTGCTTGTTATGTCCAGTTATCACAGTGATTTTAGGTTTCACTGGTATTGGAATTACAAAGACACGATGATAAAAGGGAACTTTTTTCGTCACTTTGTGTAACGATGAAAGTAAGATGAGCTTGAAAAACACCAGCGCAAAATAATTTGGGCTGGTGTTTTGTTATATATGTATGCTGAGCGAATGCGTACAGAAGAGATGGATAGAGAAGATAGGTGAGTGCTCAAGTGTTCATCACATAGACCAATGCGTGCGCTTATTTTTGATCTGTTGGTGTTATGTTTGTAGTGGGGGATTTAATGGTCATATTCTGTATCCTTCAACTTTTGTTTTTATTCGTGTACATAGTGGACGTATCAATGATACAATGCGTATTTGTAAGCGAGGTTGGCGTGTCACGGTAGAGTTTTCATGCACCTCTACCATATCTAAAAAGAAGATATATAGTTCGTGTATATGATTTGTAGAAGGTAGATAGCCTATAGAAATGAGAGATATTCTCTCGTTCTGTATGTATATTCATATAGGAAATGACATAACAATGAATGGACGAACGTGATAAAATCTAGATGGAAAATATAAAAACAGCAGGAAAAATTGAAAAGATTGCCAAATTGTTGTTTAATTAACTATAATGGTTATTTATAAGTAAGGGGAGAAGAAAAATGGAGTACATACAAAATTTCACTGACTTCGCGATTTATGTTTCTGTTGGCGGGATATTATTATTAATTGGAGCTATCTTATTCAGTTTGACAACTAAATTTTCAGAAGTGAAGCTTATTAACGAAGGAAATGTTGCGGTAGCTCTGAAGTTATATGGAAAAGTACTTGGGTTAGCAATCGTTATTTATAGTGCTTTTAGCAATAGTTTAGATGTGAAAGACGCCCTCATTTGGGGATGTATTGGAATCGTGACACAAATTGTTGTGTACGTAGTAATCGAGTATATTTTTACACCAAAGACAAACTTAGCAAAAAAGGTGGAAGAAGGAAATGTTGCAGTTGGCTTATCTTTATTTTCTATTTCAATTGCGGTAGGTCTCGTTATTGCAGGTAGCTTGACATATTAAGTTTTACAATTTGCAGGAAAAATAGTGATGCAAAAAGAAAAAGTATATTGTATAGTATGGAGAATAAGTTTGAATTTATAGCAAAATGATTTTAGTAATGTTTACCTCTATTAGGAAGAGGTAATAATGAAAAATGATGACAGATTCACATATGTAGATTATCCCGCCTAATGTTCAATGATTTCTTAAATATGAAGGTGGGTTTCTTACTGGGAAAAGGGATGAAAGGTCCATTACATCCCTTGTGGGAAAAAATACATAGAAGAATATGATTTATTGTATATGGACATTTTAAATAGTAAAGTATTATAATAACATGTTCACTAGTGGAGAAATTCGATGGCTTATCTTTTATTTTTACCTTGAAAAAGGAATTTATTATGCTATTATGTGATAATGGTCATTGACGAATAGATACACTTTCATGTAGAATTGCGTGGTAGTGTGTTTATCATCTAGAAAAGAAACGGTTTAGTAGATTAAAGAAGAATATGCACATGTAAGTACGACTTTTTAGAACGAGGGAAAAGAAGAATTGGCATAGTATGTGCATCATTTTCGAATGTTGTTTCACTTGTGTATATGATTTCAACTCAATTATTGGGGAGGAAATAAGAAATGAGGAAATTTTTTCTAGGATTGTTGGTAATATTAGCCGCCATTTTTGGTGTAACTTATATTATCTCAAACGATGTTACGTGGTCGTTTATTGTCCTCGGAAAAACATTATTAATGGCTGTTCAAGCGTTTATGTTATTCACGGCAATATATAATGGTGTCTTAGGATACGTAGGTTTACGTAAATGGAAAAAGACAGAATTAGTTAAACCAAAGAATCGCTTTGCGGTATTAGTTGCTGCTCATAATGAAGAAGCGGTAGTTGGTGGAATTGTTCGAAATTTAAAGAAACAAAATTATCCAAAAGAATTATACGATGTATATGTTATCTGTGATAACTGTACGGACAAAACAGCTGAAGTGGTTCGCCGCAATGGTGGAAATGCGATGGAGCGTTTTGACGATACATTACGTGGTAAAGGATTCGGATTAGAGTGGATGTTTGGGAAATTATGGGATATGGAGAAGTATGGTAAGGCATATGATGCAGTTGTTGTATTCGATGCGGATAACATGGCATCTCGAGATTTCTTAAATGTAATGAATGCGAAATTAGAAGATGGTTATGAGGTTGTACAAGGATACTTGGATTCTAAAAATCCAGCTGATACATGGGTAACTAAATCTTATGCTTTCGTATATTGGTCCACAAACCGTATGTATCAATTAGGACGTGATAACTTAGGTCTAAGTTCACAACTAGGTGGTACAGGATTAATGGTAACAACGAAAGTGCTAAAAGAAATTGGCTGGAGAGCAACATCTTTAACCGAGGATTTAGAGTTTACACAACGTTACATTTTAGAAACGGGCAAACGCGTGTCGTGGGCTCATGACGCTGTTACGTTTGATGAAAAGCCGCTTGGTTTAGTTGCAAGTATGCGTCAACGTGTTCGTTGGATGGCTGGTCATTTTGATTGTGCAATTCGTTATGCATGGCCATTAATTAAACAAGCTGTGCGTACGCGTAGTCTTGTTCCGTTCGATTCGGCAATGTACTTACTTGGTCCACTTAACTATGTATTAGTAGGCTTCTTTATGTTAATGACTGCAGTTACATTTTTAACAGCTGGAAGTGCCGAATCATTAAAAGAAGCGATTGTAAAGAGTTTTGATTCGATTCATCCGGTAATTTATGTTATCTTTATTGCAAGTAACTTATTATTACCAATTATTGCGATTTACTTAGAGAAGAAAATCAGCAAAATCCATTGGTTAGTTGTATCATTCATCTTCGGTCTAACATGGATTCCAGTAACGATCGTAGGACTGTTTAAACGTAAAAATACAGTATGGGCACATACGAAACATACTAGAAACGTTGACGAAAGTGAATTAGATAACGAATTAGAATGTGTGTAAGTAGAGAGGTTAGTGACAATCACTAGCCTTTTTCTTTCATTATTTTGTCTGTTTATGTATATTATAAGTTAATACTTTCATTATACCTTGTCTATACAGGTGATTGTTTTAGTATATCGTTAAATTATTGTTACGTTATGATGTCAGTATATTTTTTGGTTAAAAATTAGTACCAGGTTATATAATTTGATGTTATAATCAGTTTACATGATAAGCAAGGTGTTGTAAATAAAGGAGATGAAGAAGATGCAAATCCACCAAGAGCTACAGAAACCTATTAGGAAACGAAAATGGATACGTATTATTGTTAGTATATGTGTAATAGGACTGGTAGGAGTTGTGGGGGTAAGTTATTATATTGGCTCTTCACTCGTACATCCTGATAGAAAAGAAGTGAATATTTCACCGGCAGATGCTGGGATTCCATATGAAAGCATTTCTTTCAAAAATATAAACGATGATGTACAGCTAAGAGGTTGGTCAATGAAGACGAAACAGCCTAGTGATAAATGGGTTATTGTTTCTCACGGTTATGGTGGGAATCGAGCAATTTGGAAAGAAAAAACGTTAGAGTTCTATCAGTTTTTTTTAAATAATGGGATTAATGTTCTAACATTTGATTATCGAAATAGTGGAGAATCTGATGGAGATACGACAACGATTGGTGCAATGGAAAAGCATGATTTATTAAGTGCTATTCAGTATATTCGTGCGGAATATCCAAGCGCTGAGATTGGCTTATACGGAGTATCGCAAGGAGCAGCAACATCTTTACTAGCAGGTTCAGAAAGTGATGATATTGCATTTGTTATTGCAGATTCGAGTTTTCATGAGCTAGAAGATTATTTAGAGGAGAATCTTCCTCATTGGTCCGGATTACCGAGTTACCCGTTTACACCAATTATTCTTTCGATTGTGCCAAAGATGGTTGGGCATGAGATGGAGGATGTATCTCCAGTTCTTTCTATGCAGTATATTGATGTGCCAATTCTACTTCTTCATTCTAAAGGAGATACAGCGATACCCATTTCAAGTAGTCAACAAATGTATGAGCAATACAAAGACAGCAAGCAAATAAAGTTTATCGAGTATGAGAACCCAAAACATATTAAGTTATTCGAAGATGAACCAGACCGATATAAAGAAGATTTAGAAGCATTTTTAGAAGAAATTGAATTTATGCAGGGAACGTAGTTGCATAATAAATATAAGTGTGATATTATAATTAACTGTCCCGTCTTAATGGTGACGAAATGACAGAGAACCGCTCATTTCAACTAGATACATGAGAACCCAGAGTGAGTTATTCATATTGAGGGTTAAGTAATCCATGCTTATTTAACATGTAGCATACATTGAAAACGATCGGGTATGATACCAGCAACGTTGACAATGATGAGAAAGAGTGACGAATAATTCATTTTAGGATTAGAGGCACAAAGAAGGTAAAAGTGTTTATATACAATTGAGAATATATTACTAGTTGTTTTGTTGGTTCGATTCAAGCAACTGGCGCGGCCGGTGGAGCCGCAAGGATGAAAGAGAGGTAGGGCTTTCATCAGGAGAGCATATACGAAATATGCTTGTTATTTTATAACCATTTTATGCAAACCTACTGCTGATAAATAGAAAAGGTATTCAGTTTAAACTGAATACCTTTTTTTGTGCTTAGATGCTTTGTGGAAGGGAGTCCTCTACTTTTATTTCGCTTGTTTCCTCGTCATAAAATCCTATCATTGATTTCTTTAGTGCAGCGTGTATCTCTTGCATACATGTGTTATTTTTTTTGAAGATAGCGGCGAGTACAAAGATCCCAGCTCCAGCTAATGGAAGGACGAATATGCCGAATAACATAGAACCTAATCCTTTTGGTGTCATCTTGTATTGACCGAAAAACTTTACAGCCGTTTCATCGTCCGTTTGGGTAATCGTGAATTCGCCAACTAACTTCATATATCGCTTTGACTTGGTAATTGGCTTAATAAGTACTTTAAGGCTAGTTGCATCGCTTGATAATACGCTGCATGTTAGCTCTTTGCTTAACTCGGAAAGTAATTCTTCTTTCACTGATTCTACATTTAAATTGGCTTGCTTAATTGTTTTTGTCATTGAGCAATATGACATACGCGTTCCCCCTGTAGCTGTTAATCACACAACTATACATATAGATATGATAAGATTATTATACGGCATATGAAAGGATAAAAGTAAGGGTTTTCAGTTATTTTTTAACTTTTTGTAAATAGAGGCAAATAATTGCTCTGTTTTATTTGTTTCTTTCGGTTCATAATAGTGTTTTGATTTTAGGCGGTCAGGTAAGTATTGTTGTTTCACCCAGCCGTTTGGATAATCATGTGGATACAAATAACCAATACCACGTCCTAATTCTTCTGCTCCTCTGTAATGGGCATCCCGAATGTGCGAAGGGATATCCCCAAGACTGCCTTTTCTAATGTCGCTCAAGGCTTCATTAATTGCTTTGTATGCTGAGTTAGATTTGGGAGAAAGACACAGTTCGATGACGATATTAGCTAAAGGAATTCTGGCTTCTGGGAAACCGATTCGCTCTGCAACTTCAATGGCAGCCAAAGCTCGTGGACCTGCTTGTAAATTTGCTAGGCCTATATCCTCATATGCAATAACGAGTAGGCGCCTAGCGATGCTTGTTAAATCGCCTGCCTCAATAAGTCTAGCAAGGTAGTGCAAGGATGCATCTACATCGCTACCTCGAATAGACTTTTGGAAGGCAGATAGAACATCGTAGTGAGAATCACCATCTTTGTCGTGTGAAAAGCTTTTCTTCTGTAAGCATTCCTCGGCAATTGGTAATGTAATGATAATCTCTGCTTGTTCATTAATAGGTGTCGATAACATGGCAAGTTCCAATGCGTTGTAGGCAGAACGAATATCGCCGTTACAAGCTATTGAAAAATGGCTAAGAGCAGTATCTTCAACAATGATTTTTCCGTTTTCTAGTCTCTCTTCTTCTACAGTGATAGCACGTTTTAGACCTATCTCAATATCTTCTGGATCTAGGCTATGTAATTCGAATATTTGACAACGGCTACGTATCGCAGAGTTAATTGCGTGATATGGATTACTTGTCGTTGCACCGATAAGGGTAATAAGCCCGTTTTCTAAAAATGGGAGTAAATAGTCCTGTTTTGCTTTATCTAGTCTATGCACTTCATCAAGAATTAAGATTAGCTTTCTAGACATTTTGGCTTCTGCAACAACAATTTCCATGTCCTTCTTGTTATTCATGACGGCATTTAACATACGGAAAGCAGTCCCTGTGCTTCCTGCTATTGCTCGTGCAATCGATGTTTTTCCGACACCTGGTGGCCCATACAAAATCATGGATTGTAAATGTTTTGCATCTACCATCCGTCGAATGATTTTTCCGTCGCCAACTAAATGTTCTTGTCCGATGACGTCGTGAATAGTGGTTGGGCGCATACGATAGGCGAGTGGTTGATTCATACGAATGGCTCCTAACTTTTTTCTTTTAGCTTACGAGAAATAAATAGAAGAAGCAACTACAAATCTTTTTACGGATAGATGGGGAAAAATCGAATGATATTCGGTTTTTCGTCTTATTATGGTATAATAATAAAGTTAAAGGTACGTTTTTTATGTAATGTTTCATCATAGAAAAGACATCTACCTATGGGTAGGTTCTTCTGTTGGATGTCTGTTTTAATTAGAACGGAGTATAGTGTGTACATATAAAATAAGTGATTTGAGGTGAAGAAAGATGAAAATTTCAACAAAAGGTAGATACGGATTAACAATTATGATTGAATTAGCGAAAAAGTACGGAGAAGGACCTGTTTCTCTAAAATCAATTGCACAAGGAAACAATTTGTCAGAGCATTATTTAGAACAAATTGTTTCACCACTGCGTAATGCACGATTAGTCAAGAGTATTCGTGGTGCATACGGAGGATATATGTTAGCTGATGAGCCTACGAATATTACAGCAGGTGATGTAATTCGAACATTGGAAGGGCCGATTAGCGTGGTTGAATTCTTAGATGAAGAAGAACCAGCGAAGCGAGAATTATGGCTACGTGTACGAGATGCGGTGAAAGAAGTGTTAGATAGTACAACATTAGAAGATTTAGCAAATCATTCAGAAGATCATGACCACGGTTATATGTTTTATATTTAATAAATGTGCTTAGACTGTGGGAAGGAGGTAATATTATGGAACGAATTTATGTTGATCATGCAGCAACAGCTCCTACTCACCCTGAAGTTGTAGAACGTATGATTCCTTATATGACAGAACTATTTGGTAATCCATCGAGTATTCATTCATTCGGTAGACAAGCACGTCATGTAATCGATGAAGCGAGAAAAGTATGTGCAGCTGGCATCGGAGCGAAACCGCAAGAAATTATTTTTACAAGTGGTGGTACTGAAGCGGATAACTTAGCTATTCAAGGTGTTGCTTTTGCAAATAAGGAATGTGGTAGGCATATTATTACAACGAAAATTGAGCACCATGCGGTTCTTCATACATGCAAAGAATTAGAGAAGGAAGGGTATTCAGTTACGTATCTTTCGGTGGATGAACAAGGATGCATTTCTCTTGATGAACTGAAGGATGCGTTACGTGATGATACGATTCTGGTAAGTGTGATGTTCGGTAATAATGAGGTTGGAACTGTTCAGCCGATTGAAGAAATCGGTAAACTGCTGAAAAACCACCAAGCGTATTTCCACACAGATGCTGTCCAAGCATTTGGTCTTGTCGATATAGATGTGAATGAGTTGGGAATTGATTTATTGGCAATGTCTAGTCACAAAATTAATGGTCCAAAAGGTGTGGGATTCTTATACGCACGTGAATCTGTACAGCTCTCACCACGCGTATTTGGTGGAGAGCAAGAACGAAAACGTCGTGCTGGAACGGAAAATGTTCCGAGTAT
Organism: Priestia taiwanensis; assembly: GCF_014638355.1. GTDB lineage: Bacteria > Bacillota > Bacilli > Bacillales > Bacillaceae_G > Priestia_D > Priestia_D taiwanensis. Next base: position 161,942 of record NZ_BMFK01000002.1, on the reverse strand, counting down.
AGTTGGATTAGCACATGCGATTTCGTTATCAGAGAGGGATCGTATACAAAAAATAGACCTTTACGATACGTATAAAAAAGTGTTACTATCGACATTTGAAAGAGAAAATATTGCATATTCTCTTAATGGTTCTAGTAATTCGTTACCGCATATTTTGAATATTAGCTTTGAAGGTATTTCGATTGAATCCTTCCTTGTTAACCTTGATTTAGCTGGTATCGCAGCTTCAAGTGGTTCGGCATGTACGGCAGGAACGATTGATCCATCACATGTACTTGTAGCTATGTTCGGAAAAGGATCGGAGAAGTTACAATCCTCTATTCGTTTTAGTTTTGGTTATGGTAATACAGTAGAGCAGATGGAACAGCTAGGACAAGAAATAGCAAAAATTATACACAGACTTACAAATAGATAGAGGTGATTTCCATGAACAACAAGCAACCACATGAAACGCGTGTTGTTGTTGGAATGTCGGGTGGAGTAGATTCATCTGTTGCGGCGTTATTATTAAAAGAACAAGGGTACGATGTAATCGGTATTTTCATGAAAAACTGGGATGATACAGATGAAAATGGCGTATGTACAGCGACGGAAGATTTTAATGATGTAATTGCAGTATGTAATCAAATTGGCATTCCGTATTATGCAGTAAACTTTGAGAAACAATATTGGGATAAAGTATTTACGTACTTCCTAGAGGAATATAAGGCGGGACGTACTCCTAATCCAGATGTAATGTGTAACAAGGAGATTAAGTTCAAAGCGTTCCTTGACCATGCATTGACACTTGGCGCAGATTATTTAGCGACAGGTCATTACGCAGGTGTGGAATACCGTGATGACGAGTATAAGATGCTTCGCGGTATCGATGATAACAAAGATCAGACGTATTTCTTAAATCAGTTGGGACAAGAGCAATTATCTAAAGTAATGTTCCCATTAGGACAATATACGAAGAAAGAAATTCGTGAAATTGCAGAACGCTCTGGTTTAGCAACAGCGAAGAAAAAAGACTCAACAGGTATTTGTTTCATTGGTGAGCGTAACTTCAAACAATTTTTAAGCAACTACTTACCAGCACAACCAGGTAAGATGCAAACGATGGATGGTGTTGTGAAAGGTAAGCATGACGGATTGATGTATTATACAATTGGTCAGCGTCACGGCTTAGGTATTGGTGGGAACGGCGATCCGTGGTTTGTTGTCGGCAAAGATTTAAAGAAGAATGTGTTATTTGTTGAACAAGGATTCCATAATGAGTTACTATACGGTGATGAAGTGTATGCAACGAAGATTAGTTGGACTTCTGATAAGCCGAAAGAAAAAACATTTTCATGCACAGCGAAATTCCGTTATCGTCAAGAAGATAATGCGGTAACTGTGCATATGCAAGAAGACGGTATAGCGCGTATCGTATGTGACGAGCCAATCCGTGCATTAACACCAGGACAAGCTGTTGTATTCTATGATGGAACAGATTGTTTAGGTGGGGGTACAATTGATGAAGTGTACCAAAATGGAGAGAAGAAAACATATTTAGGATAAAAGGCATGGACACCTCATTTTTGATGAGGTGTCTTTTTTATATAGGTCATAAGAATGATTGTAGGTATATTTTTGAAAAAAATGGTATAAAACTTTTCTTTTATGTATAATGATAATTGGTACTTTTTTGAAATACTAAATGACGATTGTAACAACTATTGGTTAGACGGAAGGGGTATACATCAATGTGGGGAAGACAAAAGGAAAAGCGGCAGGATAAAATCTTGGTGGGGATAGAAGAGAGTAAACGAATGGTCGGTATGGATTTATCAGCAAATCCGAATATAGAGAAACAAGTTCAGATGATCGGCCTAACACGTGAAGATCTAGCTATTATTCGCATATTTCAGCCATATGTACAAAAACATGTAGATGAAATAACAGAAACATTTTATCGGGAGTTAGAACATGAGCCTACATTAATGCAAATTATTGAGACATACAGTAGTATTGAAAAATTAAAGGGGACACTTTCTCGCCATGTGCAGGAAATGTTTGTTGGTATAATTGACGGAAAATTCATTCAGAAAAGAAGTGTCATTGCGCATGTACATGTAAAGATTGGTTTAGGGCGAACATGGTATATGTGTGCGCTTCAAAATTTATTAAAATCATTTATTATGCTTGTTAATCGTTATACATATTCAAAAGAAGAATATCATCAGTTAATCACAGCTATTACAAAATTGGTTAGCTTAGAGCAACAACTTGTATTAGAAGCATATGAGCAGGAGCAAGAAAGGCAACGGGAAGAAGAAGCGAGGAAGAAAGATTTCTTACGTCAACAAGTGAGTAAAAGTATAGATGAATTGGCGATAATTAGTGAAGAGGCAAGCTGTTCGTTACAAGAGATTTCGGCGCAAGCTACGGGGATGGTAGAATTAACAAAAGCAGGCTTAGTTATTGCTGAAACGACAGAAATGAAATCGAGTGAAGGCAATGACAAATTAAATTCTTTGCAACAAATGATGCACAAAACACAACGAAGTATGTCAAGTGTAGAAGTAGAGATGACAGATTTACGAGACACAGCGACGAAGATTAAGGAAATTGCGGTACTTGTGACCTCTATAGCTGAACAAACGAACTTATTAGCTCTTAATGCTGCAATTGAAGCAGCTCGTGCTGGTGAACAAGGAAAAGGTTTTGCTGTTGTAGCAGGTGAAGTAAGGAAGTTAGCTGAGAGTACAAAGAAGGCTGTACAAGAAGTATCTGGTTTAATTGATGGGATTAATCAACAAGTATATCGTATTGCGGACTCGATAACAGGTACGAATGAATTAGTTGGAAAAGGCGTAAGAGAAACCGATGAAACGAGTAATTTCTTTAATGAAATTCTTACGTCTATGCACCAGCTGAAAGAGCAAAATAATCATATTAATAAAGATTTAGCCAGACTAGGTGATGTCATTGGTGATTTCTATGAAGCAGTGGATCAAATCGCTACATCATCAGATCGTCTAGCCGAAGTGTCGAAGGATATATCATAAAAAAACGGATGGGGCTCTAGATTGAACCCCATCCGTTTTTTTTTATAATTCCATTTCTTTTTTTGTTAATCGTTTTGGTATGCGAACTCTTTGGTAAATGGCATGACGAGAAACCCAGCTGCGCCCAACTTGAGTAACAATTGTATATGTAATGCTAGCGAGTAGAATACCAAACACAGCATCTAATACTGCATGTTGTTTAATGAAAATGGTTGATAGAATAATGAACGTTCCAATCACATTAATACAACATGTTAAGAAGAAATGCTTTATATTACTATCATTCATTGCTTTCATCATTAAGTAAGTCGTAAATACGTGAATGCTCGGGAAGCAATTATATGGATTATCGCTTTGATAAATGTATTGGACCATTCTACTTAAGTAATCGGTTCCTATGACTTCGGGTCTAGGTGTAATTGTTTGAAAGAAATAGTAAATGACGAAGCATACCATCTGCCCGATGATAAAGCTAATAAGCGCTGTATAATAAGTTCCTCGTTCCTTAAAACAATAAAAAATAAAGCAAAGTAAAATATAAGGAAACCATATGACATACGGGATTACAAATATTTTGATAAATGGAATTAATGTATCTAAATCAGTCATCACGCTGTACACGCCACGATCTGCATTATTTAGCTTGTTATATACCATACCGAGTAATGGTAGGATTACTAACAAGCTAAGAGGAAGAATATTGTATACAAGTTTTTTCATACAAACCCCTTTCATACTGCAATGAAACAAAAATAATTTTACCATAAATTGTGTATAAAAGGTAATAAAATAAGCTTTGCTTCGCAGATGAATCCTACTACTATATATAATAGGAAAAGAAAGGTGGATACGATGTCATAATGTATCTCGTGTTATAATAGGAAATGAAATACTTTACATAAAGGGAAGTAGCTATGTGTCATGAATGACGCATGAATAAATAGAGAAAACGTAGAGGTGAACATAGATGGATAAAATGGAGCAAGGTATTCAACTATTACAGGAAGGCAAACTAGAAGAGGCTGCGAAATGTTTCTATGAAGAAATTGAGCGAAATCCGACGAATGAATTAGCATATGTTAACTTTGGGAATGTATTGCAAGCAGTTGGTGATACAGAGCGAGCAATTTCATTCTATAAAAAAGCAATTGAATTAAACGAATCGCTAGCTACCGCACATTACGCATTAGGAAATGTATACATAGATACAGAAAAGTATGAAGAAGCAAGATATTCGTTCGAACAAGCGTTACAGCATGGTTTACAAGAAAGTGACGTGTATTTCATGCTCGGTTTAACACACGTATACACAGGAAATGATTTATTAGCGCTACCACATCTTCAACGTGCAGTGGAATTAAATGAAGAAGATATTGAGGCATGGTTCCAATACGGATTAACGTTAGCAAGGTTGCAACATATGGAAGAGGCAACAAAGATATTTAAACGCGTAATAGAAAAAGACGCAGAGCATGCAGATGCTTACTATAATTTAGGGGTAGCACACGCATTGAAGGAAGAGTATGATGACGCACTTCGTATGTTTGAAAAAGCGATAGAGATTCAACCGGATCATTTATTAGCTGGTAACGGAATTCGAGTTGTACAAAGTGAGCGTAACTAGAAAGTATCTTTATTAGTGTAAGAGAGGAGGGACTTACTAGCGGTGCAGCATTCCATTGATTTATTTGAGGAAGAAGAAAAATTTATAAAAGGGAAAATCATTACGACCATTTTCCATAATGAAGAAACGCTATATTCTGTGGCGCGTGCGAGAATTTTGGAAACGACGGAAAATACGGATGAAAAGGAAGTAGCTATTACGGGAAACTTCCCGTTTATTCAAGAGGAAGAAGTATATACGTTTTTCGGTACTTTCAAGGAGCATCCACGCTATGGATTGCAATATCAAGTTCATAAATTTAAGAAAGAGCTACCACAGACGAGAAATGGGATTATTCTGTATTTATCAAGTGATTTATTCAAAGGAATTGGAAAGAAAACAGCAGAAAAAATTGTGGACGTCCTTGGAGAACAAGCTATTTCGAAAATTATGGATGACCCAGATGCATTAGAGCGTATTCCAGGTATCAAAAAGGACAAAGCAAAAGAACTCTATAATACAATTATGGAGCATCAAGGATTAGAGAAAGTAATGGGATTTCTCGGTCAATATAATATTGGTACGGCAACGGCAATTAAGATTTATCAAACGTATCGAGAAGAAACATTAGAAATTATTAAGAAAAATCCATATCAACTAATCGTAGATGTCGAAGGAATTGGTTTTGGTCGAGCGGATGAAATTGGGAAAGCATTCGGAATTTCTGGCAAACATCCTGATCGTATTCGAGCAGGATGTTTGTATACGTTAGAAAAAGTGTCGCTTCAAGATGGTCATGTATATATTTCAGAAGAGCAACTTATTGAACAAGCGTTAGCACTATTGAATAACCGTGATAATCAAGTGGTAGTAGACGATATTTCTCAGGAAATTATGTATCTATTTGAAAAGAAACATTTAGTGCAAGAAGAGGGGAAAATCTATTTGTCGTCTCTTTATTATGCGGAAAAAGGGTTTGTTGCATCGATTCAGCGTATGTTATCCGCTAATGAAGACATACAAGAGCATCCTGAATCGGAATTTCTTTTGAAGTTAGGAGAAATAGAAGAAAAACATGGTGTTCAATATGCACCTAAGCAGCGAGAAGCAATTCAAACGGCTTTGCAATCCGGAATGATGATTTTGACTGGTGGACCAGGTACAGGGAAAACGACCGTTATTAAGGGTATTGTTGAAATGTATGCAATGTTAAATGGTCATTCGTTAAATCCGAAAGACTACAAAGAAGGAAAAGCATTTCCTATTTTGTTAGCAGCACCAACTGGTCGTGCTGCTAAGAGGATGAGTGAGGCAACTGGATTGCCAGCTTCGACTATTCATCGTTTACTTGGCTGGACGAGAGAAGGGGTCTTCCAGCATGATGAAGAGAATCGTATTAACGGTAAGTTATTAATTGTAGACGAGTTTTCAATGGTAGATATTTGGTTAGCAAATCATTTATTTAAATCCTTACCTTCTGATATGCAAGTAATTATTGTTGGAGACGAAGATCAATTACCATCTGTTGGACCAGGGCAGGTGTTAAAGGATATGTTAAATTCACAGCAAATTCCAACTGTCCAATTGACAGAGATTTATCGACAAGCAGAAGGATCAACAATTATTCAGCTTGCTCATTGTATGAAAGAAGGTAAGTTACCGCGAGATATATATGAGAAACAAAGCGATCGTACGTATTTTCCTTGTAGTAGTAATCAAGTTGTTGATATTGTGAAAAACATTTGTGAACGTGCACAACAACGTGGTTATACGTCTCGTGATATTCAAGTGTTGGCGCCAATGTATCGTGGGAATGCTGGAATTGATACATTGAATAAGTCGTTACAAGAAGTCTTTAATCCTAAAAAAGAAAAATCACGTGAAATTGTTTTCGGAGATGCGTCTTATCGGGTGAAAGATAAAGTATTACAACTAGTAAATCGACCAGAAGATGGCGTATATAACGGAGATATTGGGGAGATTGTTTCTATCTTCTATGCAAAAGAAAATGCAGAAGGACAAGATATGATGGTTGTTGCATTTGATGATGTAGAAGTTATGTATTTGAAAGGTGATTTCAATCAATTAACACATGCGTATTGTTGTTCCATTCATAAGTCACAAGGAAGTGAATTTCCGATTGTCATTGTACCTGTCGTGAAAGGGTATTATCGTATGTTACGTCGTAACTTACTCTATACAGCAATTACCCGAGGGAAGAAATCGCTTATTCTATGTGGTGAATACGAAGCACTTGAACAAGGGATACAGCGATTAGATGATAAGCGACAAACAACGCTGGCGGAAAAGCTAAGAGGTGAACCGGACGGATTAGCATTTGATCTCGATGATGACTTGGAAGATATTTCTCCTTATGATTTCATGTAGAATGCACACAATAAAGGTAACAAGCAAATAGCTTGTATGCCTAATAACTGTATGCCGTATCAATCGTTTTATCATAAGTTATGTATATTTTTCTACTGCTTGGACACAATCAATGTCAGGAGCTACTTCAACGTAAGGAGATGAATGCATTGTTAAAGTGTCCAAACTGTCAGAGTAAAGACGTTGGCAAAATTGGTGTGAATCAATATTATTGCTGGAATTGTTATATCGAAATGACGATTGCAAAAGGCGTTATTTATACACACCAAGTAGAAGAAGATGGGTCATTAAGTTCATTGGATGATTTGTTTGGTGAAGAAGAACGAACAATTAGTATGTGAGTAGGTGAGAGAATAATGAAGTTTATCGCTTACATTGCAGCAATCATCGCAGGATTTTATGCATTTCGATATGTAAAGATGAATCGAATGATATCCTCGAATAATTGGAAAAAGCTGAATAAAGGGATGCAATCGTCTTTTTCATACATGAAAGATACGAAAAATAGGCTCCCAATGAAGTGGAAGAAATCCTTTAATTAATTGCTCATAAATGCGTTACGTACCTAGTTAGGTATGTAACGCATTTTTTGTAGATAAATAAAAAATAAAACACTTGTATTTTACTGGCTCGCATGGTAACATTCAGTAACAATGACCGTATTTACAAATCGGTCATTTAGTATCGTCTAAAATGACCAGATGATAAAAATGGTCATATGTTACTAACGGAGGGATAAAAGTAATGAAAGGATTAAAGTTGTTAGGTAATGAGTTTCTAGCAATATGCCGCAACAGAAAATTATTAGTTCCAATTATTGCGGTCTTAATGGTTCCTGTCCTATATAGTGGAATGTTTTTAGGTGCTTTCTGGGATCCGTATGAGCGATTAGATCAATTACCTGTTGCAGTCGTGAACATGGATGAAGGAGCAACTCTCGACAGTAAAGATTTACATATTGGAGATGAATTGGTCGAGAAGCTGAAAGAAGAGGAAGAAGGATTTAAGTGGGATTTCGTCGATCTTGATACAGCCCAAAAAGGTTTAGAACATGAGAAGTATTATATGATGATTAAAATCCCGAAAAACTTCTCTCAAAATGCTACAACATTGAAAGATAATACACCGCAGCATTTAGAGCTAGAATATATTCCGAACGAAAGCTATAACTTCTTATCTTCTCAAATCGGAAGTACAGCTATACTAAAGATTAAAGAGAAATTATCAAAGACAGTGACCGAAACGTATGCGGAAGAAATTTTTGATAAGATTGCAGAAGCTGGTGATGGAATTCAAAAAGCAGCTGACGGTTCGAAAGACTTAGATGAAGGTGTCATGAAGTTACAAGATGGAAGTGGCCAAGTAACAGATGGTGCAGTACAGGTAAGAGATGGTGCAACAGAATTAAAAAATGGTGCAATAGAGTTGAAAGACGGTGTAACGGAGTTAAAAGATGGTGCGACACAGTTAAAAGATGGAGCAGGACAGGTGAAAGATGGCTTAGTAGAGCTTCATTCAAAAACGGCTCAGTTGAACGATGGGGTACAACGAAAATTAGCTCCAGGTGCTAATCAGTTAGCGCAAGGGTTAGCTAAGTTAGAAAAGGAAGTGATAGAAGGGAAAAGTGAATCAAATAAAAAGATAGAAAGTAAAAAAGCTGAAATAGAGGAACTAACTAAAGGGATTAATAAACTTTATGCTGGATTAAATACGTTGGATTTGAGTATCGATTCGTTAGAACAAAAAATTTCTCGGGCAAATATTCCAGCAGCAGAGAAGCAGGAATATATAATAGAAATTAAGAAGTTAGCAGGTCTTAGTAAGGGGCTAAACGAGGGTGCTGAACAAGTAGTTGGACAGGATATTCCTAAGCAAGTAGCAGGTGCTCTAAAAGAAATTGAACAAAAACAAGTAAGCCTGTTAGAGGGTATTGGCAAGTTGAAGAAAGGTTCTACGGATTTATCAAACGGTCTAAAAGGTATGGCTAGCCAAACACCACAACTTGTTGCGGGTGTTGGACAATTGAAAGATGGTTCGATAGAATTAGCAGATGGTTCAATTAGATTAGCGGATGGTTCAACTAAATTAGCAGATGGTTCAATCAGGTTAGCAGATGGTTCAACCAAATTAGCAGATGGTTCAATTAAAGTCGCAGACGGCTCAACACAAGTAACGGACGGATTAGCTACGGCAAAAGACGGTACTTCTAAGCTATCAACAGGATTAGCAGAAGGTGCTGAGAAGTCTGGAGAAGTACAAGGTGATCAGAAGAAATATGAAATGTTAGCAAGTCCGGTAGATGTGAAAGAAGAGAAGTACACACCAGTTCCTAACTACGGAACAGGATTTGCTCCTTACTTCTTATCATTAGGATTATTCGTTGGTGCATTACTTATCTCAATTGTATTCCCATTACGTGAGAGTGCAGGTACACCAACTTCTGGTTTCAGTTGGTTCATTAGTAAGTTCGGTGTTCTTTTATTTGTTGGTATCGCACAAGCGCTTATTTCGGTAGCTATCTTACTATTTGTATTAGGTATCGAAGTACAGAGTGTACCGTTATTCATCTTATTCAGCATCATAACAAGCTTAGCGTTCTTAACGCTTGTTCAATTCCTTGTTACGGCGCTCGGAGATACTGGACGATTCGTTGCGATTATCATTTTAATTCTACAATTAACTACGAGTGCGGGTACGTTCCCACTGGAGTTAATTCCAGAATGGTTACAAGCATTTAATGCATGGTTACCAATGACATATTCAGTAGCTGGATTGAAAGCAGTTATTTCAAGTGGCGACTTTAGTTTCATGTGGGAGAATGCACAACTATTGTTCATTTTTATTGCATTAGCAATGGCTGGAACAGTAGCTGTATTAACGCTGTTCTTCAAGCGCCAATATGGTACTGTAACAAAGACAGTAGCAAAAGAAGTATAAATAATGAATGGTGGGTGTCACAGTGTGGCACCCACCATTTTTGTTTGGGTTATAGAAGGAAAGTCATAGGTGTTGTCGAATAGTTTTAGAGGTGGTACATTAATAGGAAGAAAAGGTAATGGTTGGTGGATAATGAATATAAAGCAATATTATCGAAGGCATGCATTTGTTCAATTTACAGTAGCGTGTGTATGTATACTTGGTATTGTTATGTTGATTGGAATGGGAGTGAAACGAAAGTGGGAGCTGTTCATCCCGCTTGTTGTATTTAGTCTCTTTTTTTTTAGCACTTCTTGGCTCAATTTCAAGCGAGGGACAGAAGTGAAGGTAGAGAAGATTGGGCGAGTGACAGATATTAAGTCCGTTCAAGAATGTATATTATTACAACTTCCGGCCGCAGATGCTCATTTATTACTTTTGGATCCTGGTGGTTTACTTGTAGGAGAAATAAGAAGTAAGCGGAATTACTGGCTTGCTTGGTTATATCCAAGATTTATGAAAGAGCTTTGGAAGAAGCACTGGACCTTACATAATGCAGAAGGTGAAGTAATAGCTCATTACAAGCGGTCATTCGGAAAATATTCTACTCTTTACGTGTATAACAAAGAAGGAGTAATTGGTGCTTATCGTGAAAAGGATACATTTCGTCTTGCTAGAATTAGTGGTAGTTTGTTCAATAGAGAACAGGAAGAAATTGCAGAAGTTAATATAGAAGATAACCTTTATCATTATCGAATCATCAATGAAAATGGCGAACAACTAGTTGAATTTAATCGAGGTTGGGTGCCACTTGGGTGGAGCAAGCGTTTTAGGGAAGCGGATACACCAGTTATTTTGCTGCATTCGCACCTGGATGAACATACTCGCTACCTATTGCTTGGAGTGGCTGCTTATTTCACTCATCGATTGTATAAATAAGGAGAGCAGAGATGTACAACCAATTTGAGAGAATTAAAATACGTTATTTTCTTTTGACGCTTTTTGTATCTTTTATGATTTTGGGGGTAATTAGTGTTAGTGGAGCGACAGTGATGGGGGGAGAAAGTACATTTGATATTATTTTTGACCTAGGTGCCTATATCGTTCCGTTTGTTTGGTTGTTTATATCTTGCCAAAAATCAAATATCGAATTTAGAAGCTTCTTTACATATCCCGTTAAATGGCAAGTTACGAATATGTTCATCATAGTCGTTATGTTAATGTTGTTTTCAGCAGGAGTTGTGTTGTTACAGGCATATGGACTAGCATATTTGTTACCTGATTATGTCATGGCCAGCTTAGAGGGAGAGAATTTTGAAAACAAGGAACATCCTTTTATGATGCTATTTGATTTTCTATTAATAGTGATTTTAGCTCCTATAGTAGAAGAAGTTATATTCCGTGGTTTTTTGTTGCATCGTCTATCTTATAAATTTGGGATGGTGAAGGCAGTTATTATTTCTTCTGTTTTATTTGGTTTGTTCCATTTTAATTTATTCGGTTCGATTACCTTCGCTCTTGTATGTGCGATTTTGTATATAAAAACAAAGAACTTACTCGTACCAATTTTAGCTCATATGTTAAATAATTTTCTTGCTTTTATGTTTGCAGTAATAGCGGAAAAGGTACCAATCACATCTGATGTGACAGTGGCAGACTTTCAATCGCTTTTTATTGTAGGGGTAGGGGCTGTGTTAACAGCACTCGGTTTATTATGGTTAATCCCATTTTTAAAGAATAATTGGAGGTATATCAAGAATGGCGAGTTACTTGTTTTACGAACAAGAAAGACACCTCCTATTAACATGTAAGGGATATAGTATTGCTTCCTATACGTTACTCACAGTCTTAGCTTATTTTTTATCCACTAATTATAAAACAGAAAAGGGGAAGTAAATGAATACACAATTTGAACACATTAGAATACGAGAGTTTATTTGGATAATTTTTTTATATATAGTTACCTCTGTGTTTGTTATGATTTTCACTACGTTAGCCGCCGGTGGAGAGGAACCACCTGATTTAGTAGCGATGTTACTTGATGTTGCTTTTTATTTTGTACTGGTTATTTGGTTATTACGTGCATGTACGCAAGCAAGGTTAGAGTTCACTAGTTTTTTTGATAAACCTTTGAATATACCAATGAAAGATATTGTTCTTTCTGTAGTAATGCTAATTATATTGGCTCTTGGTGTTGTTAACTTACAGTCGTATGGATTGTCTTATATCGCGCCAGATTATGCTGTTGAGAACTGGAACATGCCGTTAGTATCTGGTGAAGAACAACTGTATATGAAGATATATCAGTTTATCGCGGCGGTTATTCTAGCTCCAATTATAGAAGAATTAGTATTTCGTGGTTTTTTGTTGAATCGCTTGTCTTATAAATGGGGAATTACAAAGGCAATTATTATTTCTTCTACTTTATTTGGGGTGCTTCATTATGATATTATTGGGGCGGCAATGTTCGGGGGAGTTTGTTCGATTTTCTATTTGAAAACAAAAAGTTTGTTTGTGCCAATTATGATACATATGATAAATAATTTTACTGCCGTAATAGCTGAAGTAGCGATGGTAAATGGTATGGGTGTCTCAGATACTACACTAGCCGATATTCAATCTACCTCGACGCTATTATGGGGAATTGGACTAACATTCGTTAGTTGCATTTGGTTAGTTCCCTTTTTAAAGAATAATTGGAATCTAGTTAGGACGGGGCAACTACCGCCTTTACGAACAAGGAAGACACCACCTAATGTTCATATGTAATGAAGTAGGAATAGAAGATATTTTCCAATTGTATTGAAATTTATCCTATGCTTCATTAGAATGAAGCATAGGATAGTAGCGCTGAATGACGAAAAGGAGTTGCACGAATAGTGAAGATATTGATACAACTTGGGAAATGGGCACTGTCGTTGCTCATGGTTTTTGTATTAACGGTTTTAATTAATATGTTTTTACTTCAAATGTATAAAGTAGACGGTCACTCAATGGACCCGACATTACACGATCAAGAGCGAATGGTTATTTCGAAACTTTCTCATACGTTTAAAGCGATGCCGGATTACGGAGATATTGTCGTAATTGACAGTCGTGTGGATAGACCGCGTTCGATGAAAGACGATTTTCTTGAGAATCCACTTGTTTATTTGATTACGGGGAAGAATGAAGCCTTTATGTATGTCAAGAGGGTAATTGGAAAGCCAGGGGATACATTAGAGCTTAAGAATAATAAAGTGTATCGAAATGGTGAAGAGTTACAAGAGCCGTATATTAAAGAAGTGATGAATATACCGATGGAGAACACTACATACACGGTTCCAGAAAACCATGTCTTTGTAATGGGGGATAACCGTAACAATAGTAAAGATAGTAGACATATTGGAGCCATTCCGCTTGATCACGTATTAGGGAAAAAATTATTCGGATTATAATACAAATAAAAAAACACGACATCTGATTTGTAGTACAGATGTCGTGTTTCTTTATTTCTTGAATGAAACGAGTTCAAAAATATCTGGTAGCTTGCACGTTGTTAGCACACGATGTTCTTCTACTCGTTCTGTCGTATAGGAAGAACCCGCTAGTATATGGTGGTCTAAGTAACCAGGATGGACCATTATTTCTACACTTGAACCGTCGGGAACTTTCGTTGCTAACTTGTCAAAGTAATCGATTGTTACACCGTCTGCATAAAAATCGTAAAAGAAGTATTCGCTAAATGGGATAGCCGTACTTTTTTCTTTAGAAGCCACTCGAATTGGTAAATTGTATGCATGCGCTAGTTTCTCTATTACTGGCATAAGATTAGGTGCTCCGTGAATATGATGGTGACTATCAAGGTGTGTTGGTGTTATTCCTGCAGCATAGCATGCATCAATTTGTGTACGCCACTCCTTTTCAACATCTTCTAAATTGATGGAAGGATTGTTAATAATATCATTACGATGTTTGAAGAAACCATCTTCTTTCACAAGGGAAGGTACGTCTGTACGAAGTGGTTTCTCACAATCTAGTACTAAATGAACACCAATTCCTAGTGTAGGGTATTGTTTTGCTAATGAAATTGCATGAGTAGTACCGGGCATATTCATCATCATTGTGGCAGAGTTAACGATGCCGTTTATATGAGCGTCAATAATCCCGTAATTAATGCCACTTGAGTACCCGAAATCATCTGCATTAATAATTAATCTAATCATAACTAAATCCCCCTTTTTCTATACGTTAGTAAGAATGTTGAAAGCGCTTAAGTTGTTAGGTTAGTTAACTAGACAACTAATTCACTATCAGTGTAACAAAAAATGAAGAGAGTGTATAACGATATGTATGACTTTTATGTGAACGCACGATCTATTTGTAAACCTTTATTAAAATCCGGTTGACATAAATATTTTTCATGTGCTAGTTTAGTACATATAAATTGTATTTTTTTGTAGGAAGGTGAGCGGGTGAAGAAGAACAACCAGCCTGTTTTTTCGCTTGTTTTAGTTGCAATGTTTGCATCTTTAACAGCAATTGGGGCGTTTATTAAAATCCCTACACCAATCGTTCCGTTTACATTACAAGTGATGTTTGTTTTTCTAGCGGGATGTTTACTTGGGAGTAGGCAAGGAGCATTAAGTCAAATAGTGTATGTTGGAACAGGGTTAGTTGGCTTTCCTGTCTTTGTAAGTGGCGGCGGATTAACCTATATTTTTCAACCGACTTTTGGATATTTATTAGGGTTTATTAGTGCAGCCTATGTGATTGGTAAACTAGTAGAACGTAAGAAAAATCCATCTATCAAAACCTTTTTTATTGCGAATATGAGTGGCTTAGTTTGTGTGTATTTATGTGGAGTTATTTACTTGTATATTTCGTTGAACATGTGGATTGATCAACCGACTTCGTTATGGAAAGTATTAGTGATGGGTTTCTTTACAAGTATTGTTGCAGATATATTGATTGGAATAGGGGCGTCTGTAGTAGCTGTTCGTTTATATCGTTTATTTAAGTATAAGAAGGTAGTTAATGCTTGATAATTAGCTGGGATATATTATCTTTTGTTACATACATAGTAACAGATATGAAAGATAGTGTAAGCAGGAATAAGTCATTGATTTGTTTAAATAGAGATTTAGAAGAATAGTTGAGATATAGAGGGTGAATTAGAGAAAAAGGAAATTGGTCATAAAAGCTAGAGGGGGAAAAATAATGACGTATTGGATGACGCTAGCAGGTCGGGTATTAAACGGATGGGAACTAACAGATGAAGAGGCGATGTCAGTATTAAATTGTCCGGATGATGATTTACTACAACTATTGCACGGTGCATTTCAAATTAGGAAGCATTACTACGGTAAAAAAGTAAAGTTAAATATGATTATGAATGCAAAAAGTGGTCTTTGTCCGGAGAACTGTGGATATTGTTCACAATCAGCTATTTCAACTGCACCAATTCAAAAGTATTCTTTTATGACGAAAGAAGATTTGTTAAAAGGAGCAGAGAAGGCTTATAACTTGAAAGTCGGTACATATTGTATTGTAGCGAGTGGGCGTGGACCTTCACCACGTGATGTAGATGTTGTTGTTGAAGCCGTAGAAGAGATTAAGGAGAAGTATGGATTAAAGGTATGCGCGTGTTTAGGTATTTTGAAACCTGAACAAGCAGTACGCTTGAAAAGCGCTGGAGTAGACCGTTACAATCATAATTTAAATACATCAAAAGAACACCATCCATCGATTACAACTTCACATACGTACGATAACAGAGTTAGTACGTTGGAGGTTGTAAAGGATGCAGGGATATCACCGTGTTCAGGGGTTATTGTTGGAATGAAAGAAACAAAAAAAGATGTAATTAATGTCGCACGTTCATTAAAAGCAATTGATGCAGACTCCATTCCGGTGAATTTCTTGCATGCAATTGCAGGTACGCCACTTGAAGGGACGGATGAGTTGAACCCACGTTACTGCTTAAAAGTGTTAGCGTTGTTCAGATACATTAACCCGACGAAAGAAATTCGCATTTCTGGTGGGCGTGAAGTAAATCTTCGTAGTTTGCAACCACTAGGATTATACGCAGCAAATTCAATCTTTGTTGGTGATTATTTAACAACGGAAGGACAAGAGAGCACAGCAGATCATAAGATGTTAGAAGACTTAGGGTTTGAAATTGAATTAGTGCCAGGGCAAGCGGAAGCACTTTGTTGAATAGGGAAGCTAGTGAGCGTTAATATGAGCGCTTATTAGCTTCTTTTTTGTATAAAAGGGCATACATTTTCCTTTCGAAGAAGAAGATAAACGTATCTCTTCGGGTAAAGGAGAAAAATGTATGTGGAATAACTTGAAGATTATTTGGATTTATCGCCTAGGTTTATTGTTGTTAATTTTTTTATGTTTGTTCGTTTTTTTGAAGTTAAAACCATTTTGGTTACCTGTACTGAATGTGGTAAAGGTCATTGTTGGCCCGTTTTTAATTGCCTATTTAATTGCCTTCTTATTACATCCTCTTGTGGAGGGATTACATAAACGAGGGATGCCAAAAACAATAGCTATTTTGGCTATTTATGTTTTATTCTTTGGTGGGATTGGCCTTGGTATTTATAAAGGATTCCCAACTATTTTAGCTCAGCTCAATGAGATGAATGAGAATTATCCGATGTTTGCGAAGATGTATGAAGATTCGGTAGCGAGCATACAGGCGAAAACAGAAGGAATGCCTGTAGTGCTGCATCAGAAAATCGATGCGGTCATCGTGGATATTGAGAAGTGGCTACAAGGACTCATTGATATTATGGTTAGTATTGCGAAGAAGATGGTCAATTACCTTATTCTTCTCATTATTATTCCATTTATCGTGTTCTATTTCTTGAAAGATTACAATGAAATAGGTGCCTTGTTTTGGAGAATTGTACCAAGAAAGTGGCATGATGAGAGTAAGGAATTGATTCAAGAAGTTAATCGTATTATTGGAGGATATATACGAGGACAATTATTTGTGTGTCTTGTGTTAGCTGGTTGTTCATTTTTAGCATTTTGGATTGTTGGTATTCCGTATCCGTTGTTACTGGGAATTATTATCGGCGTGACGGATATTATTCCGTATTTCGGGCCAATTATCGGTGCGGTCCCTGCTATTCTTATCGCATCAACCGTATCTACTAATATGATTATTACCGTAATTATTGTGATTGTTATTCTTCAATTTGTGGAGAGTAATATTTTAGGTCCATATATCGTTGGAAAATCGATTCATATGCACCCAGTTCTTATTATGCTAGCTTTAATTGTCGGTGGGGAAATTGGTGGGATAGTAGGGATGATTCTAGCTATTCCTTGTTTAGCGATTATAAAAGTTATTTATATACAGACGAAAGGGTTCCGGAAACAGTCGGAGTAGGAAGGATAGTCATAATTGACAGTGTTATGTTCATTTGATAAAATGCTTCTATAATTATGATGCAAAATTGACGAAGGAACGAGTATGTTATAGACCATGTAGAAGAGAGAAGTTTCCGTAGGCTGAAAGAAACTTTATATGAAGGATAACAGAATGCTACTCCAGAGAGCAGGTAAAACTTGCCGGGTCAGCCCGTTATAGCTTAATGAAGGTGATGAATGATGAAGTAATAGCGTATAATTTATACGTTTATCATTCATAATCAGGGTGGTAACGCGAGTCAAGTCTCGTCCCTGTTTTAGGGGCGGGACTTTTTTGTGTTCTTTTTTATCCCATTGATGATACTTCATGAGTTGATAGCGGTATGTTTGTAGATGTTAGCGTATATACGCTCTTATATTATTAGATGATATCTAGGAGGAAACAAGATGAAAAAGTTAACTGGTGCACAAGTTCGCCAAATGTATTTAGACTTTTTTAAAGAAAAGGGACATGTTGTAGAACCTAGTTCTTCGTTAGTTCCTGTGGAAGATCCAACATTATTATGGATTAATAGTGGTGTTGCGGCACTGAAAAAATATTTTGATGGAAGTATTATTCCTACAAATCTACGTATTACAAATGCGCAGAAATCAATTCGTACAAACGATATCGAGAACGTAGGAAAAACAGCTCGTCACCATACATTCTTCGAAATGTTAGGTAACTTCTCAATCGGTGATTATTTCCGTGAAGAAGCTGTTGCATGGGGATGGGAATTGTTAACGTCACCAAAATGGTTTGGTTTTAACAAAGAAGATTTATATATTACTGTATATCCAGAAGATAAAGAAACGTATGACTTATGGGTAAAATTAGGTATCGATCCATCACATTTAATTTTATTAGAAGGTAACTTTTGGGAAATCGGAGAAGGCCCATGCGGACCTTGTACAGAAATTTTCTTAGACCGTGGAACGAAATATGATCCTGAAAATATTGGTATTCGTTTATTAGAAGAAGACTTAGAGAATGATCGCTACATTGAAATTTGGAACATTGTATTCTCACAATTCAATTCAAAAGAAGGATTAGAACGTAGTGAGTATCCAGAACTTCCAAGCAAAAACATTGATACTGGAATGGGTCTAGAGCGTATGGCGTGTGTTATTCAAGGTGTTGATACAAACTTTGATAGCGATTTATTTATGCCAATTATCAATGCGACAGAGCAAATTTCTGGTGTGAAATACCGCAGCGGTGACTTAGAGCAAGATACAGCATTCAAAGTAATTGCTGACCATGTTCGTACAGTAGCTTTCGCAGTAGGTGACGGAGCATTACCATCAAACGAAGGCCGTGGATATGTATTACGTCGTTTATTACGTCGTGCAGTACGTTATGCGAAGAAATTAAACATCAACCGTCCATTCATGTTTGAATTAGTAGATGTTGTTGGAGAAGTGATGGTAGATTACTATCCAGAAGTAAAAGAAAAAGCAGAATTCATTGCACGTGTGATGAAAAATGAAGAAGAGCGTTTCCATGAAACATTACATGATGGGGAAGCAATTTTAGCAGAAGTAATCGCAGAAGCGAAAGAAAAAGGAAGCGACACAGTTAATGGTGTGGACGTATTCCGCTTATATGACACATATGGATTCCCAGTTGAGTTAACAGAAGAGTATGCAGAAGAAGCTGGTATGAAGATTGATCGTGATGGTTTTGAAGTGGAGATGGAGAAACAACGTGAGCGTGCACGTGCTGCTCGTGTAGACGTTGATTCTATGCAAGTACAAACGGGTGTATTAGGAAACATCAAAGATGCAAGCAAGTTTGTAGGATACACAGAGGCTTCTGTAGAAGGTAATGTTATCGCAATCGTGAAGAATGGTGAAGTAGTAGAGGAAGTACAAGCTGGTGAAGAAGCACAAGTGATGTTAGATGTAACACCATTCTATGCGGAAAGTGGTGGGCAAATCGCAGATACTGGTAAGATGACTACTGCTAGTGTAACAGTAGAAGTGAAAGGTGTGCAAAAAGCACCGAACGGCCAACATTTACACCGTGTTGTTGTGATGGAAGGTACACTGAAAAAAGGTGATACAGTAACAGCGGCAATCGATGTTGTAAATCGTGCAGGCGTAGTGAAAAACCATACAGCAACACACATTTTACACCAAGCATTAAAAGATGTGTTAGGTACACACGTAAACCAAGCTGGTTCATTAGTAACGAGTGAACGTTTACGCTTTGACTTCTCACATTTCGGATCGGTAACACAAGAAGAAATCGAGAAAATCGAGCGTATTGTGAATGAGAAGATTTGGGCAAGTATTCCAGTTGCAATTTCAGAGAAAGCAATCGATGAAGCGAAAGCGATGGGCGCGATGGCATTATTCGGTGAGAAGTACGGTGATGTGGTACGTGTCGTTCAAGTTGGAGGGTATTCATTAGAGCTTTGCGGTGGTTGCCATGTAGATAATACATCTTCTATCGGCGTATTCCGCATTATGTCTGAATCTGGTATTGGAGCAGGAACTCGTCGTATCGAAGCGGTAACAGGTAAAGGTGCATATGAACTAATGAACGACCAAGTTACGTTATTAAAAGACGCAGCGAAAATGTTAAAGACGAATCCGAAAGATATCCTTACTCGTGTAGACGGCTTGTTTGCTGAATTAAAACAAGCACAAAAAGAAAACGAATCGTTAGCTGCGAAGTTAAGCAATATTGAAGCTGGTAATTTAACAGATAACGTACGTGAAGTAAATGGTGTGAAAATGTTAGCTGCACAAGTAAATGTAGCAGATATGAACAACCTGCGTACAATGATGGATGACTTAAAGAACAAATTAGGTTCAGGGGTTATCGTTCTGGCGTCTGTGAATGAAGGTAAGGTTAACTTACTTGCAGGTGTAACGAAAGATTTAATTTCTGAAGGATACCATGCCGGTAAATTAATTAAAGAAGTAGCAACACGTTGCGGTGGAGGCGGTGGAGGCCGCCCAGACATGGCTCAAGCAGGTGGTAAAGACCCTGAGCAAGTTGGTGCAGCATTAGCAGTTGTCGAAGAATATATGAATTCTGTTTCAAAATAAGGACAAGATGTTGTAAAATGTAGGGAGATAGATTGAATAAGCGCTTTTCATTTTCTTCTTAGTTGGAAATACTAGGGGTAAGATGGGGCGCTTATATCCCTATAAAGTGAGGTGCGTAAGATGAGCTCATTCGATAACACAATGAAGTTCAGTTTTCAAGAAGAGACGCAAAATATCCAGGCTAACGAAGTATTATGTACTGTTTATGATGCACTTCAAGAGAAAGGATATAATCCGATTAATCAAATAGTTGGATATTTATTATCAGGGGATCCAGCATACATCCCACGTCATAATGATGCTAGAAATATTATCCGTAAGTTAGAACGAGATGAGCTAATTGAAGAATTAGTGAAATCGTATTTAAAACATCATCGCGAGGAATAAATATGCGTGTATTAGGTTTAGATGTTGGGACGAAAACTGTCGGTGTAGCCGTAAGTGATGAAATGGGCTGGACTGCACAAGGGATCGAAACAATAAAAATTAATGAAGAAAAAAATGAGTTAGGACTTGACCGATTACGAGAATTGGTTAAGATGTATGAAGTAGAGTCGTTTGTTATTGGTCTACCTAAAAACATGAATGGCTCTATTGGACCGCGCGGAGAAGCGTGTCAACATTATGCAGAAGTGGTGAAAGAACAATTCGGCCTTCCAGTTATTATGTGGGATGAACGTCTATCAACGATGGCGGCAGAAAGGTTACTAATTTCAGCAGATGTTAGCCGTAAGAAGCGCAAGCAAGTAATTGACAAAATGGCGGCAGTCGTTATTTTGCAAGGCTATCTTGATAGCAAAAACTAATTTGAGGTGAATGAACATGACACACGGAGAACAACAAATCACAATTATTGATGAAGAAGGTAACGAGCATCTTTGCCAAATCCTTTTCACATTCGAATCAGATGATACAGGTAAATCATACGTAATCTACTCTCCAATCGGTGAGTTTGATGAAGATGGAGATCCAATCTATCACGCATCTAGCTTCGAAGCGAACGAAGAAGGCGAAGATGGAGATTTATTCCCAGTTGAAACAGAAGAAGAGTGGGAAATGATTGAAGAAGTATTAAACACATTCTTAACAGAAGAAGAGTAAGAAATGAGGAAAGCTTGGGGGAACTCAAGCTTTTTTCTATGTGTATAAATAGGCGTTTTACCGTACACTAAAACGAAAAGGAAAGAAAAAAGTGAGTGGTCGTCGTTTTTTGTTGTATAATGTAAAACAGAAAGAAAAGGGGGACCATGAATGAAACAGAAAAATGTTGGAGTAGATAGACAAAAAGAGGCGAAAACAGTGCGCAAAATCGTCTTTATGATTACAAGTGTCATTATCGGCCTTTTATTAGTAGTCGGAATTTCTGCATTTTTGTATATTAATAATTCATTGAAGCCAGTGAATGCGGACGCAACAGAAATGATAGACTTTAAAGTTAAATCAGGAGAAGGTACTACTACTATTGGAGAAAAGTTAGAAAAAGAAGGCTTCATACATAGTGCGAAAATCTTTAAATATTATGTGAAACTAAAGAATAGTGCAGATTTCAAAGCAGGAACAGTTGAGCTAAGTAAGTCCATGACTCTAGAAGAAATCGTGGGAGAATTAAATGGCACAAATGTTAAGCAGACCGCTAATTTTGAACTTACTATCCCAGAAGGTCAGCAACTAGAACAAATTGCACAATTAATTGCAGAGAAGTTTGGTCTGAAGGAAAAAGAAATACTAGCTAAGTTAGACGATAAAGAGTATGTCAAACAACTCCAAAAAGAATTCCCGACAATCTTAACGGATAAAATACTTGATAAGAACATTAAGCATCCGCTAGAAGGGTACTTATTCCCAGCGAAGTATGAATATATAGAAGAAAAACCAACACTTGATCAAATTATTAAGCCGATGTTAAAGAAAACAGAAGAAGTACTTGCTAAGTATGAAGAGCAAATGAAAGCGAAAAATATGGATGTGCATACGTTAGTAACAATGTCATCTTTAATTGAAGAAGAAGCAACGCAACAAGCGGATCGTAAACAAATTGCGAGTGTTTTCTATAACCGACTTGAAAAAGGAATGAAACTACAAACAGATCCGACAGTATTGTATGCGTTAGGTGAACATAAATCACGCGTTCTGTATGAACATTTAGAAGTACAATCTCCGTACAATACGTATTACATTAAAGGATTACCAGTAGGTCCAATTGCAAATGCTGGAGAAGAGTCAATTAAGGCAGCGTTAGAACCAGCAGAAACGAATTATTTATACTTCTTAGCTGCAAAAAAAGACGGAAAAGTATACTTTGCAGAAACGTTTGAAGAACATAAAGAATTGAAACGTCAACATATTGATAACGTCCAATAATCTATTTATGTTATTTAGGTAAACGGATTAGTAATGTATAAGGGGAGCGAATAGAATCGTTCCCCTTTTGTATGTAGAGAAGAAGGATGAAAAAGGATTGTTTGGAATTTTTTCACCTTTCTTTCTTTATTTATTTGTGTTAAAATATATCGGGTTTAAATACGATATTGAACAAGTTATGTTGGAGGCCGCAATGGATCAACAAGCAATACAGGATTACTTATTAGCATTGGTGAAAGAGCGTCATCCTCTTCTAATGGAGATGGAGGACTATGCACGTGAGCAGCATGTTCCAATCATGGATTTGTTAGGGATGGAACACATGCTTCAATTTCTTCGCTTAATTCAGCCGAAGAAAATCTTAGAGCTGGGCGCAGCGATTGGGTATTCAAGTATTCGTATGGTACAATCTTTGTCACAATGTGAAGTAGTGACAATTGAGCGTAATGTACCACGTATTGAAAAGGCAAAAGAATATATTGCGAAAGCTGGTTTAACGCATCAAATTACACTTATTGAAGGAGACGCACTTTTATCATTTGAAGAAGTGCAAAAGCACGGTACATTTGATGTTATTTTTATAGATGCAGCGAAGGGACAGTATAAGCGTTTCTTTGAATTGTACGAACCATTATTGAACGATAACGGTGTAATTATTAGCGATAACGTACTATTTCATGGAGAAATTGTACAATATATTGAAAATAAGCGACGTCGCTGTTTAGTGAATAAAATTAAAGACTATAATGAGTGGTTAAGCAACCATCCGAAGTATGATACGACAATTTTCCCTATTGGAGATGGAGTGACGGTAAGTAAAAAGAAGGGGTGATGGCAGATGAAGAAACCTGAACTATTAGTAACACCAACGAAAGTATCCGATATCCCGCTTTTAGCGGAGGCTGGGGCAACAGCTATTATAATCGGTGAAGAGCGATTTGGGCTTCGCTTAGCAGGGGAGTTTAAGCAGGAGGCATTGAAGGAAGCGGTTGAGCTTGCTCATGCACATAATATGAAGGTTTACGTAGCGATGAATGCTATTTTCCATAATGAAAAGGTAGAAGCAATCGAAGAGTATGTAAAGTATGTATCGTCATTACATGCAGATGCAATCGTATTCGGTGATCCAGCAGTCTTAATGATTGTACGTGAAGTAGCACCGCAGATGCAATTGCACTGGAATACAGAAACTACTGCTACTAACTGGTTCACATGCAATTATTGGATTGAGAGGGGCGCAAAACGTGCCGTACTTGCTCGTGAACTGAATATGGAGTCAATTGTTGAAATGAAAGAGCATGTTAAAGGTGAGGTAGAAGTTCAAGTTCATGGTATGACATGTATGTTCCAATCAAAACGTTTATTAGTAGGAAATTACTACAAATATCGTGAAAAGGATATGGAAGTATCGGCTAGTTCTGATGGGAACCTATTCCTTTATGATCCAGAGCGTGACGCCAAATATCCTATTTATGAGGATGAGAATGGTACGCATATTATGAGTCCAAATGACATTTGTATCATTGATGACTTACAAGAAATGATTGAAGCTGGAATTGATTCATTCAAAATCGACGGTGTACTAAAGTCAACGGAATATATCGTAGAAGTAACGAAGAAATATCGTCAAGCAATCGATCTTTGTATAGAAGATGTAGATGCATACGATGACGTGAAAGATGATTTATATAAAGAGATTGAAGAACTTCAACCAGTAAATCGTCCGTTGGATACAGGCTTTTTCTATAAAGAAACAGTTTATTAATGGATGAAAGGAGGAAATAACTATGACAGCCACAAAAGAAATCTCTCGTGTAGTTGAGGGGAAACGAGTAATTGTTAAGAAGCCCGAATTATTAGCGCCGGCAGGTAATTTAGAGAAGTTAAAAATTGCTGTTCGTTACGGTGCAGATGCTGTATTTATCGGTGGACAAGAGTTCGGCTTACGCTCAAATGCAGGTAACTTCACATTAGAAGATATGGCAGAAGGTGTTGCATTTGCAAATAAATATGGTGCAAAAATTTATGTAACGACAAATATTTATGCACATAATGAGAATATGCATGGCTTAGAAGAATATTTAAAAGGCCTTGAGGATGCAGGCGTAACAGGTATTATCGTTGCGGACCCATATATCATTGAAACATGTCGCAGAGTAGCACCAAAGGTTGAGATTCATTTAAGTACACAACAATCTCTTTCAAACTGGAAAGCAGTGGAGTACTGGAAAAAAGAAGGATTACATCGTGTTGTACTTGCACGTGAAACAAGCCATGAAGAGATTAAAGAAATGAAAGAAAAAGTAGATATCGAAATCGAGGCATTTGTTCACGGTGCAATGTGTATTGCTTATTCTGGACGTTGTACGTTAAGTAACCATATGACTGCACGTGACAGTAACCGTGGAGGTTGTTGCCAATCTTGTCGTTGGGATTATAATTTAATTCAAACAGAATCACAAGTACAAGGTGCGGTAGAAATGAAATTATACGGCGAAGAAGATGCACCGTTTGCGATGAGTGCAAAAGACTTAAACTTATTATCATCGATTCCAAAAATGATTGAAATTGGTGTAGACAGTTTAAAAGTTGAAGGTCGTATGAAATCAATTCACTATATTGCAACAGTTGTAACGGTTTACCGTAAAGTAATTGATGCGTACTGTGCAGACCCAGAGAACTTCGTGATGAAACAAGAATGGTTAGATGAGCTAGCGAAATGTGAAAATCGTGAAGCAGCTCCAGCTTTCTATGAAGGTGTTCCGGGGTATAATGAGCAATTATTCGGTACACATAGCAAGAAGACAGACTGGGACTTCGCTGGTCTTGTTCTTGGTTATGATCAAGAAACTGGTATTGTGACACTGGAGCAACGCAATCATTTCAAACCAGGAGATTCAATCGAATTCTTTGGACCAGAAATGGATAATTTCTCTCAAACGGTAGGTACAATTTGGGATGAAGATGGAAACGAGTTAGATGCAGCACGTCATCCACTACAAATTGTGAAGATTAAAGTGGACAAAGAAGTATTTCCATATAACATGATGAGAAAACGCATAATGTAAAGAAAGAGGGATAATATATGGGGAATAGACCCATCGTAATTGGTATTGCTGGCGGATCAGGTTCTGGCAAAACGAGTGTAACAAATGCAATCATTGAGTTTTTCAAAGATCGTTCTGTATTAATGCTTCAACAAGATTTTTATTACAAAGATCAAAGTCATTTGCCATTTGAAGAAAGATTAAATACAAATTACGATCATCCGATGGCATTTGATAATGGATTATTAATGGAGCATATTAATCAACTTCTTGAGTACAAAGAAATTGAGAAGCCAATCTATGATTATAAGCTTCATACACGCTCGTTGGAAACGGTGAAAGTAGAACCGAAAGATGTTATTATCTTAGAGGGGATTCTTGTACTAGAGGATGAGAGACTACGCGATTTAATGGATATTAAATTATTTGTTGATACAGATGCAGATATTCGTATTTTACGTCGCATGGTACGTGACATTAACGAGCGCGGCCGTACAATTGAATCTGTGATTGAACAGTATTGCAATGTCGTACGTCCGATGCATAATGAATTCATCGAGCCTTCTAAACGTTATGCAGATATTATTATCCCAGAAGGTGGACAAAACCACGTAGCAATCGATTTAATCATCACAAAAATCCAAACAATCCTTGAACAAAAGGTAATTTTGTAATAGGATAAGTAAATAATAGTAATTACATTTTTCTTTTATTATGGAATACAATGTAAATAACGAGAACTTAGACCTCAAGTAGAAGGGAGATATATTTCTTCTACTTGAGGATGATTTGTATTCAAGATAGAAAAAGAAAAAACTTAAAAATGTTACCTACATAAAGAGAAATGGTGGATATTAAAAGGAGTGAAAAACATGGCTACTGAAAAGAAGTATCCTATGACAAAAGAAGGAAAAGAAAAATTAGAGAATGAATTAGAACAATTAAAAACGGTTCGTCGTAAAGAAGTCGTAGAGCGTATTAAGATCGCTCGTAGCTTCGGTGACTTATCGGAGAACTCAGAGTACGATGCAGCGAAAGATGAGCAAGCTTTCGTGGAAGGTCGTATTACAACATTAGAAAACATGATTCGTAACGCGCAAATTATTACAGAAGATAATGAGAATTCTTCGGTTGTTTCTCTAGGTAAATCAGTAACATTTACAGAGTTACCAGACGGAGAAGAAGAAACTTACACAATCGTAGGTTCAGCAGAAGCAGATCCATTCGAAGGTAAGATTTCAAATGATTCACCAATTGCACGTAGCTTAATAGGCAAAACAATTGGCGACGAAGTAACAGTTTCTACACCAGGTGGAGATATGTTTGTTCGTATAACTGCAGTAAAATAATAATGAGAAAATCCACAGGGTGTTCGTATGCTCTGTGGATTTTCTTGTAGACGAAAAAAAGAGTGGTAGGCGTTAGCCCACCACTCTTTCTTTATATTAGAGAGGTTTGATTGAAGGGAAAGGTGAGTACTCCCAGCACTTGGAGCCCTTTCTTGTTTATAGAATACGCTTGTAAAGTGTATTCGGTGTGAACTTGCTGTGTACTTTCTGAAAAAGATAAAGAATTATAATTTGGAAATAAAAACAAGGTATAACGCTCACACTAACAGTGAGGTGTATGTTGATGAAGAAACGAGTATTTATTGTTGCGACATGTATCGGAATAGGACTTTGTATATTGTTGATTAGGCTTATGCAAGTGCAACTTGCTTCAACAGAATCTTTTACAAGTCGTAATATTAATTTGTTAGAGCGAAGTATTTCTCAACGAGCGCATATATATGCCATTCATGATGGGAGAGGTGGATTAGTTGATCGTCATAACGAGCATTTATCAGAAGAATATCAGCCGGTCCTTCTCTTATTTCCATTTTTACGAAAGATAGATTGGCCGGTAGAGCAGGTTGCAAAGATAGTAGGAGTGAGTTCAAAAACACTTACGGAACATGTAGAACGAACAAAAGAAGTTGTTATTGACGATGGTATAGAGTTGACAGAAGAAGGAATGAAACAAGTAAATGCTTTGAGGATTCCTGGTGTTATTGCAGTTTCAAAGAAAAAAGATATATCTGGGGTAGCAGCGGAGCATTTGTTAGGGTTAGTTGGTAAGAATAGCGATCTTCTAGAACGTAAATATAAAGAGAGAATGCAGAATGGGAATATCTCCTTTAATACGTTAACAGGAATCTCTGGTTTACAATATTCATTTGATGAATTTTTATTAAGTGATGGAGAGAAGAAACTACTCTACCACGTTGATCGAAAAGGTGATTCTTTATTTGGAACAAAGGTGAAATATGTAGAGCCTGGGAATCCTTTTTATCCTGTTATGGTTAAGACAACAATTCATAAACAAATACAGATGATAGGAGAAGCGTTATTAACGAAATACAACATTCAAAAAGGCGGGATGGTGTTAGTTGATGTGAAGACGAATGAAGTACTTGCTTTAGCTAGTAAACCAACGCTCGATCGTAATAATTACAAAGAAACGATAACAAATTATATGTTAACAAGGCAGTTTCCAGGCTCAGTCTTCAAGACTGTTATTGCAGCAGCTGCTTTAGAAAAGGGGCGTTACACATCTACGCGTACGTTTAATTGTGA
Source organism: Priestia taiwanensis (assembly GCF_014638355.1). Taxonomy (GTDB): domain Bacteria; phylum Bacillota; class Bacilli; order Bacillales; family Bacillaceae_G; genus Priestia_D; species Priestia_D taiwanensis. Next base: position 133,510 of record NZ_BMFK01000002.1, on the reverse strand, counting down.
TTTAGATGTATATGGGGAGAAAGGGAGCCGTGCGCTTGGGGAGTTATCATTTGAAGATAGTTTTGCAAAAAGTTGTAATTATACATTTGCTACATTAGGGAATGAGTTAATTAAACGTGATAAAAATATGATGGAGGAATATGCGAAGAAGTTAGGAATGGAAGAGAGAGTGGGATGGCACGGAAGGGTATTTCATTATGATGATTTTCGACCATTAGAAGAAGAGGACACGAATGTCATTTGGCATGAGGAAAAAGAGAAGCATATCCAAAAGGCAGTAGCACAAACGGCAATTGGACAAAAGGATGTACAGTATACTCCCCTGGCAATTGCAAATATGATGGCAACAATCGCAAGGGGAGGGGAACGGAAAGAAATAAAAGTTGTAAGTGATATTTTATATAAAAATAGCATGAGCTTTTATCACTTTGAAGAGCATCATTTAGGTGGAGATGGATTACAACAATCGACAGTTAAAATATTGCAACAATTAATGAAGAAAGTAACAGAAAAAGGTGGGACAGCCGAATCATTAAATAAATTACCGTATAAAGTAGCTGGGAAAACCGGAACAGCTGAGATAGTAAAAGATGGTAGTAATCAAAGTGTGAATAAATGGATTGCAGGATATTTTCCATATGAGAACCCACGTTATGCACTAGTCGTTGTCGAGTTATCTTCTGCAAGTACTGGGAATAATCCAATTCGTATTTTTCATGATTATGTTCAGGAGTTATATAAATACGATCAACAAGTAAGGGAGTAAACGCACTTTTCGATAGCGTATATTTTTGTTAAAATAAGAGATAACATAGAAGTAGTAAGGTGGGAAGTAGTGTGGGGAAAAACAAAATTACAGGACCACGATTTGAAATGCGTGAGAAAAAGCGAAGAGCTAATACTGTTTTAAATACATTAATTGTTGTTGTAATTGTTTTGATTATTTGTATCACATGGAGCGTATTCTTTGCGACAGGAGGATCGAAAGATACAGCTAAGCCAACAAAGCCAGCAGAACAACCAAAAGTATCTGAAAGTGTAGAGAAAGAGCCCGCGAAAGAAGAGGAAGAGAAGAAAGAAGAAACAAAGACAGAGGAGAAAGCTGAACCAGTAAATGGTAAAGTGATGGTAACAGATATCACAGATCCGAATGTCGTGGAAGCATATACAAATCCATCTTGGAAACCAGTAGGTACAGAACAATCAGAGCCGCATGTGACGAAGTTTGACTCAAAATCTGCTGATTGGAAAGAAATGCTTCAAGTAGCTGCATATGCAACCGAATTAACAGTTTCGGATATATTTGCTCAGCGTATTAGTAATGGTGGTGGAGCAAATAAAGTAAATGCGGTTATTGGAACGAAAGACCGAAAGTATATGTACCGTGTAAAATTAGAATGGGTAACAAATGAAGGTTGGATGCCAACATTAGTAGAACAGTTGAAATAATGGATAGTTATGTTCTTCTTAATATGAAAAAGGAGCGGTTAATCGCTCCTTTATTTTTTTGCCTTAAAATGTACGACTGCACTGTAACATTTATAGTTAGTTGCAGGATCTACATACATTTGGTGAGATACGTGATGTACTTGTAGGAAGATAGCTCGGTTTTGATCGATTTTTTCACTAATCATCTTTTCAATTATTTGTAAGTTAGTTGCTTCGAAAAACTCTACTTTGTCTTCTATAATATCTAATGAGAACTGCATACATAAAAGCTCCTTTCTATATAACGGTAGCAGGTAAATCATGTATAGAGAGAGAATGTATCTTTAGGGTAATAGATAGATGCACATTTGACAATGGGGGAATGGAAATGAAAGATGAGCGTTATCCGATAGGGAAGTTTTTGTTTACACAAGATGTAACAGAGGAACTGAGAGAAACATGGATAGAAGAAATAGAAAGTTTACCAACGATATTAAAAAATGCAGTGCATAGTTTAACAGATGAGCAGCTAGATACACCTTATCGAGATGGGGGATGGACGGTGCGACAAGTTGTTCATCATATAGCAGATAGTCATATGAATGCATACACACGCTTTAAGTTGGCTTTGACGGAGGAACACCCAACAATTAAAACGTATAATGAAAAGCAATGGGCATTGTTGTCAGATTCTATGGAAGGTTCTATTCAAAGTTCAATATGCATACTTGAAGGGCTTCATGAAAGGTGGTCAACAGTATTAAAATCATTACCGCAGACGGAGTTTTCAAAAACATTTTATAATCCAGAAATGAAAATTAAGTTGAATTTAGATATGGTATTAGCATTGTATGCTTGGCATGGAAAACATCACGTTGCGCATATTACTTCTTTATGTGAAAAGATGAACTGGATGAAGCATAACAGAGAAATTGTGTAGCTATTTGTAGAACAAAAATGATAAAATGGTGATTACTTGCACATTGCTTGAAAAGATAGAAGTGTAAGAGAAAGTTATTATGAATTATCTACTAGTAGCGTTATTATTGTTCGGATATGAACAAGTAGCTACTATGTGGAAGAAGAAAGAGGGATGAGTATGAGAATAGCAATTATCGGTGCGATGGAACAAGAAGTAGAAATTTTACGTGATAAATTAGAAAACCGTGAAGTAGAGGTTGTAGCGGGTTGTGAATTTTCAAAAGGAACAATTGCTGGGCATGAAATTATTCTATTAAAGTCAGGCATTGGTAAAGTAAATGCGGCTATGTCTACAACAATTTTAATGGAGCGCTACAAACCAGAACGTGTAATCAATACTGGTTCAGCAGGTGGATTCCATCATTCATTAAATGTAGGTGACGTTGTTATTTCATCTGAAGTTCGTCATCATGACGTAGATGTAACAGCATTCAACTATGAGTACGGTCAAGTACCTGGAATGCCAGCAGCGTTTGAAGCAAATGCTGAACTTGTAGCGATTGCAGAGAAGTGTGCATCAAAAGAAGAAGCTGTACAAGTTGTAAAAGGATTAATTGCAACGGGTGATTCATTTATGAGTGATCCAACTCGTGTAGAGTATGTTCGCTCACAATTAGGCGATATTTATGCAGTAGAAATGGAAGCAGCAGCAGTTGCGCAAGTATGTCACCAATATGAGGTGCCATTCGTTATCATCCGTGCATTATCAGATATCGCAGGAAAAGAATCGAACATTAGCTTTGATCAATTCCTAAGCAAGGCAGCGTTACATTCTTCTAACTTTATTTTAGAAATGTTAAATGAATTATAAGATAACAGACCGTGTAGATAAATCTACACGGTTTTTTGTTGATGTTACAAGGAATAAGGATGGTCTTTATTCCTTTTTTCATGGAATAGGCTCTTTTCCTATAACTTCGACATACATTAAATACAGGAACGCTTGTGAAGGAGGATTGTCGTGAAGGTATACAAAAGTGTTCATGAGTTAATTGGTCATACACCGTTGGTTGAGCTTACGCGCTTTTCGTTACCGAGCGGTGTTCGCTTATTTGCGAAGCTTGAATATTTCAATCCTGGTGGGAGTGTGAAAGATCGACTAGGAAAGAAATTAATTGAAGATGCATTCAAGAAAGGATTGCTTAAAGAAGGTGGAACAATTATTGAACCAACGGCAGGGAATACAGGAATAGGTCTAGCACTAGCAGCTATCCCTTATGATATTCAAGTGGTATTTGTTGTGCCTGAGAAATTTAGCATAGAAAAGCAAGTGCTAATGAAGGCGTTAGGTGCTATTGTTGTGAATACACCTACAGAAGAAGGGATACTAGGTGCTATCAAAAAAGCTCAGGAGTTAGTCTATGAAATTCCTGATTCGTATAGCCCGCAACAATTTGCAAATGAGAGCAATCCAGAGACATATTATGAAACGTTAGGTCCAGAACTATGGGAAGCGTTAGAAGGGAGAATTGATGTATTTGTCGCTGGTGCGGGTACGGGTGGAACGTTTATGGGAACAGCAAAATATTTGAAACACCAAAATCCCATCATAAAAACAGTAATTGTTGAGCCGGAAGGATCTATTTTGAATGGGGGGACTATCCATCCGCATGAGGTAGAAGGAATTGGGATGGAGTTTCTTCCGTCTTTCATGGATGTAGGTTATTTTGATGGCATTCATACAGTAAAAGATAAGGATTCTTTTCGTATAGTGAGCGAAGTAGCGAAAAAAGAAGGGTTACTAGTAGGAAGTTCTTCTGGTGCTGTACTTCATGCTAGTTTAATGGAAGCGCAAAATGCGAAGCCAGGAACGTATATTGTCACAATTTTTCCTGATGGAAGCGAACGATATTTAAGCAAAAATATTTACAGAGGGTGAACGGTTGATGAGAAAACGGACGAAGCTTATTCATGGCGGTATCGTTGGGGATGTATTAACGGGAGCGGTGTCCACGCCTATTTATCAAACAAGTACGTACAAACAAGAGTCGGTTGGTGTGCATAAAGGATATGAATATTCACGAACGAAAAACCCGACTAGGTTTGCGTTAGAGGAGTTGATGAAGGAGTTAGAAGAGGGAGAAGCTGGATTTGCATTTTCTTCTGGTATGGCGGCAATTACAGCAATCATGATGTTATTTAAACCAGGTGACCATTTGATTTTTACAGATGATGTGTACGGAGGTACATATCGTGTGATGAAACGTGTATTGAATCGTTTTCATATTGCATCTTCGTTTGTTGATACAACTTCTTTGCGAGAGATTGAACGAGTGGTAACGAATCAGACAAAGGCTATTTACCTTGAAACACCAACGAATCCATTGCTGAAAGTGACAGGTATAAAAGAAGTTACAGCATTTGCGAAGGAAAATAATCTACTTACAATTGTAGATAATACATTTTTAACGCCGTATTTCCAGCAACCGCTCTTACTAGGGGCGGATATCGTTGTACATAGTGCAACGAAGTATTTAGGAGGGCATAGTGATGTTGTGGCGGGGATTGTGGTCGCTGCGTCAAAGGAGTTAGCTGAACAGCTTCATTTCATCCAGAATAGTACAGGGGGAGTATTAGGACCTCAAGATAGTTGGTTATTACAACGTGGTATTCGTACGTTAGGAGTGCGAATGAATGCACATGAGGAGAATACAAAAGCAATTGTGCACTTTTTGGAAAGTCATCCAAAAGTAAAGAAAGTATATTATCCAGGTATTTCAACTCATCCCCAGCATCATTTAGCAAAGCAACAAGCGAGTGGTTTTGGAGGAATGGTTTCATTTGAAGTAGAAAGTGAATCGTTAGTTGATAAAATAATGCAATCTGTCCGTTACTTTGTGCTAGCAGAGAGCCTGGGAGCAGTGGAAAGTTTAATTTCTGTCCCTTCGAAGATGACACATGCCTCTATTCCGTTTGAGCGTAGACAAGAGCTTGGTATTACAGACACGCTTATTCGTATTTCGGTAGGGATAGAAGATAGTAGGGATTTGATAGAAGATTTAGAACAAGCACTTTCTTAAATAGTCTGTGATCCTTTTCATAGGAGAAGGATCTTATTTTTTTGCAGAGATTCTATTACCATTTTGTTCTAATTTTTTGCTATTCTATAAGAAATAAAGGGGGAGTGAAGATATGGAGATGAAAGAAAAAGTACGTCAACTAATGAAAGAATATGAGTTGGAGCATGAACAAGATAATATTCTAGAATCGTTGTATGAATGTGTACGCTGTATGCCGACCTGTTCAGAGCAGCCAAGTATCGGTAGTTCTAAATTTGGAGGATATCCACATTTACCAGTTGGAATGAGTGTCCCTGTTTATAAAGAACAACCTTTGACGTTATTAGCACAGTTGAATTTGAGCGATATTCCATTTATTCATCAGGATTTACCTCGAAGTGGCATGTTATATTTCTTTTATTATTGTTCACCACCAGACGTAGATAAGTATTTAGAGAGCCCTTGGGGAGAATTTGAAGAGCGTAATGGATGGAGGGTGGTATATATAGAGGAAGTAAAGGAATTACATATTGTTCAAGAAGAAGGAGCATATGCGTATCCAGAATCACTGTTAACATTTGAAAAGGTAGTATGCTTAGAAAATGATATTTACTTTGAAGATGAAGGTGATTATGACAAGTACTATAAAGTATTAGAAGAGATACAAGGTGAGCATATTCCGCTTCATCAATTGTTTGGTCATCCACAAGCAGTACAGAATCCGGTGTTTGAAGAAAGTGAATGTTATGCGGAAAATAATGTGAGTAAGAATGATTGGGAATTATTATTTCAAATCGATAGCGATGAAGAGTTCCTGGATATGTGGGGAGATGTAGGGATGCTATATTTCTGTATTCCGAAAGATTCATTAAAGAATCAACGATTTGAAGATTCATGGATGATTATGCAATGTCATTAAGACGCAAATAAGCGGCCATGCATAAGGCCGCTTATTTCTTTTTCTTTTCTTTCTCATTACGAACAAATTCGTGGAACATTTTCATTAATGCTCGTTTTTCGATACGTGATACGTAACTTCTTGAAATACCAAGCTTTTTGGCGATTTCACGTTGTGTTTTTTCCTTTTCTAAATCAAGACCGAAGCGGCTAATAATTACTTCTTTTTCTCTGTCATCAAGGATACCGATATATTCACGGATTTTTTCTAGTTCCATACTTAGTTGAATTGTTTCAATTACATCTTCTGACTCAGACTTTAGAATATCAATTAAGCTAATTTCATTTCCTTCTTTATCTTGACCAATTGGATCATGAAGGGAAACATCTTTTTTTGTTTTTTTGAGGGCTCGCAAATGCATCAATATTTCATTCTCGATACAGCGGGCGGCATATGTAGCTAATTTTGTTCCTTTCTCCACAGAATAACTTTCGATAGCTTTAATTAAACCGATTGTGCCAATCGAAATTAAGTCTTCTGCATCTTCGCCGGTATTCTCGAATTTCTTAACGATATGTGCAACAAGGCGTAAATTATGCTCAATTAAGAGATTCCTAGCCCGAGCATCTCCTTGTGCCATTAATTCTAAATACTTATGTTCCTCACTAGGTTCAAGCGGTTGTGGAAAAGCGTTGTTTTTGACAAAAGAAACGAAAAGAAACAGTTCCTTTAAGAGAAAACCAAGCGCGGTAATTAGTCCTGGCATTACTCCACCTCCAAAGAAATACCATTTCTACTATATGTATGAATGAAGTTGGATGCGTGTGTTTGTCCAGATGGATATTCTTTGTATTTTTTGTTTATCATCGTAACATAAGGATGTTTTTTGGTTTTATTATGGGAAATGGGAAGGATGACTTATACCAAAAGTTTTTAGTTGAAATTTATGTAGCCGGTACCTTTGGATAACGAATCATTTTTTTGATTTTTTTATGTTTAGAAGGAAGCTTGGCTATTATGAAGAATGTCGTAAAGAAGAAAATGTTGACTATATGTAATTTATTCTGTATTTTAACGGCACATTAAGATATAGTATAGTATGGTATAATATGTAGGAGGGTTAACATGTTAAAAGAAAAGTTTTTAAAAGTGTTGTTGGAATTACCAAATCGTCGTTTTATTTCTTATTTACTACGAAAATTTGCGACGTCTAAAATGAGTAAAGTTCTTATTCCAACATATGCGAAGACATATAATATTCGTCTAGATGAAATGGAAAAGGATATGAAGGAGTACCATTCCTTACATGATTTCTTCACTCGTCGTTTAAAAGAGGGAGTACGTACAGTGGATATAGAATCCGATACAGTAGTGAGTCCCGTAGACTGTGTTGTGGAAGACTTCGGTATTATTAATGAAGATAAGCAGTTTACAGTAAAGGGCAAGCACTACTCTATCATTGATATGTTAGGGAAAGAGGAACGTACTCATAAATATGAAGGTGGACAATATTTTGTCCTTTATTTAAGCCCAAGCCACTATCACCGTATTCACAGTCCAATTGATGGAGAAGTAGTAGAGCGCTTTGAGTTAGGAACGAAATCTGCGCCAGTAAATGAACTAGGCTTAAAATATGGAAAGTCACCATTATCTAAGAATTACCGAGTTGTATCAGAGTTGGTACATAATGGGCAACATGTAGCGGTTGTAAAAGTAGGTGCAATGTTTGTTAACACGATTCATGTGACAAATGAAAGCCAAGCCTTCATGAGAGGGGATGAAGTAGGGTACTTCTCATTTGGTTCAACGATTGTTTTACTGTTCGAGAAGGGTTCATTTGAGATTGATCCAGCGATTCACTATAAGCAAGATTTATTTATGGGACAAAAAATCGGTAAGTTAGTATCGAAATTGAAGTGAAATAGAAAATGTAGGAGGGTGAGTGGATCCCCTCCTAGCTTTTTTGTCGTGTGAATAATTCGATTAGACTGGTTGTGTTTCGAGATGTACTTGAAGAGTAGTTTTTTGAATAGTGCATTTTGAAGGGTTTAATTTGTTTTGAAGAGAACGGCGGATAATTTCGCTTTCCATAAGAAAAATAAAATCAGGGTGTAAGTCTAAGTCAATCGCTTTGTAATATGAATCAATAAGTAATTCATCAGATATGTTATTCATACGTATCGCCTAGATGGCATTGCACCTCCTATATTTACGATTAGCTTAAATTTATTTAACCAAATTTTTTCTATTTATACAAACTCCTATCTATCCACATTAGACAGTGGATAAGTTGTGGAATAAAAAGAAAGAACAGTTGGGATTGACTGGGAATAAGAGGGTTATATTGTGTATAAACTTATCCACAGAATGGATAAACGCTGATTTTGTCGTAAAATTTTTGTCATTTTTATAAGAGAAACGTTACTTATAGAAGAGTATTGACAATTATTGTTTAATTTAATTGAGGTGTTAAGATGCTAAAACGTTTTTTACCAAATGAATATGTGAAAGATATATATGAAATTACGCCTACGAAATTAAAGGAACGAGGAATTAAAGGTATTATTACTGACTTAGATAATACGTTAATTGAATGGGACCGTCCAAATGCTACGCCTAAGCTTATCGAGTGGTTTACAGAGATGAAGAGATATGGCATTAACGTTACTGTTGTTTCGAATAATAATGAAAAGCGTGTGAAAGATTTCTCAGATCCATTAAATATTCCATTTGTCCATAGTGCGAGAAAGCCAATGAATAAAGCATTTAAACGTGCTCTTTACATGATGCATTTACGTGCAGACGAAGTAGTCATGATTGGAGATCAAGTGCTAACAGATGTGCTTGGTGGGAATCGTCTAGGTTTACATACGATTTTAGTCGTTCCTGTAGCAAAAACAGATGGTCTTATGACGAAGTTTAATCGAATAATTGAACGTCGTATTTTAAAGAAGTTAAAAACGAGAGGACTTATACATTGGGAGGAATAGAAGTTGAATGAAGCAGTAAAATGTATTGGGTGCGGTGTTGTTATTCAAACAACAGATAATAATGAATTAGGGTATGCACCTGCGTCATCATTAGAAAAAGAACAAGTAATATGCCAGCGTTGCTTCCGTTTAAAGCATTATAATGAAATTCAAGATGTTTCATTAACAGATGATGATTTTCTTCGCATCTTAAATGGTATCGGTAGTACCGACGCGTTAGTAGTAAAGATTGTTGATATTTTTGACTTTAGCGGTAGCTGGTTACCAGGTATCCATCGTTTCATTGGGAAGAATAAAGTGCTTCTTGTTGGAAACAAAGCAGACTTAATTCCGAAGTCGGTGAAACAGCGTAAGTTGACGGATTGGATGCGAGGCACGGCTAAACGTTGGGGTTTACATGCTACAGACATTCATTTAATTAGTGCAGCAAAAGGAATTGGGATTGAAGAATTAGCTGCTAGTATTGAAAAGCATCGAGAAGGCAAAGATGTGTACATTGTAGGATGTACGAATGTAGGAAAGTCTACATTTATTAATCGAATGATTAAACAATTTAGTGATATTGAAGAAAATATTATTACAACGTCACATTTCCCGGGTACAACATTGGATTTAATTGATATTCCCCTTGATGAACAATCTTCGCTTTATGATACACCAGGTATCATTAATCATCACCAAATGGCACACTATGTAGATAAGCATAGTTTGAAAATTATTACGCCAACAAAAGAAGTTAAGCCAATGGTGTATCAATTAAATGAAGAGCAAACATTATTCTTTGGTGGACTAGCACGTCTAGATTATATTAGCGGTGGACGTCGCTCGTTAATTTGCCACTTCTCTTCTAACTTAAAGATTCATCGTACGAAGTTAGAGAAAGCGGACGAATTATACGCAAATCATCTGGGTGAGTTATTGCAACCACCATCAGGAGATGAGCTGAAAGAATTCCCAGAGCTTGTACGCCACGAGTTTATGATTAAAGAGAGTAAAACAGATATCGTATTCTCTGGTTTAGGGTGGGTAACGGTAAACGAATCAGGTGCGAAAGTAGCTGCATATGTACCAAAAGGAGTTAACGTTACACTTCGTCGTTCACTTATTTAATAGGGAGAGAGAAGCAGGATGAAGAAAATCTATGGAGTCATCGGGTATCCAATTGGTCATTCTATGTCACCTGTCATGCATAATAACGCATTTTCTCACCATGAAATCGATGGATATTATACGGCGTTTCAAGTGCATCCACGTGATTTAGAAGATGCTATTAAAGGGATGAAAGCACTACAAATAGGTGGATTTAACGTTACAACCCCACATAAAGTACACGTGATGGATTATCTTGATGAAGTGGATAGTATTGCCAAATCAATAGGTGCTGTTAATACGATCGTTCATCTGGATGGAAAGTTAATTGGCTATAATACGGATGGTATTGGGTATGTCCGTGCCTTGCAAGAAATAAGTGGGGATTTGAAGAAGAAACGTATACTCATCGTCGGGGCGGGTGGTGCGTGTCGTGCCATTTTCTTTACACTTGCTTCCCTCGGTGTTAAGCATATAGATATTGCGAACCGAACTGTGCAACGAGCAGCAGATTTGATTACGGATTGTGCAGAGCAACAATTATCACATGCCTTAACGATTGTAGAAGCAGAGCAACAAATTGACAAATATGATATTATAATTAATACGACAACGGTTGGAATGCATCCTTATACTGATGATATACCTATCTCGTTAGATGGATTAAGACGAGATAGCATCGTAAGTGATATTATATATAATCCATTAGAGACGAAGTTATTAAAGGTAGCACATGATAAAGGGGCAGTTATCCAAAATGGTGTTGGGATGTTCGTTTATCAAGGTGCATTAGCTTTTGAAAAATGGACAGGCGTTATGCCGAATATAGAACGCATGAAAAAAATTGTGGAAGAACAACTTGGAGGAAAGAATACATGTTAACAGGAAAACAAAAGCGCTTCTTACGCGCAAAAGCACATCATTTATCACCAATTTTTCAAGTAGGTAAAGGTGGCGTAAATGATAATATGCTAACACAAATTGAAGATACATTAGAGCGACGCGAACTAATGAAAGTAAGTATCCTTCAAAACTGTGAAGAAGATCGTTATGATGTAGCAAATAGTTTAGCACGTGGTACAGGAGCAGAGTTAGTGCAAGTAATTGGACATACAATTGTTTTGTACAAGGAGTCTCGTGAACACAAACAAATTAATTTACCTCGTTAAGGGGGAAGTGACGAATGGGCAAGATAGGGATAGTTGGTGGTACATTTGATCCAATTCACTGTGGTCATTTACTCATTGGAAATGAAGTAAAGGAAGCTTTATCTTTAGATGAGATTTGGTATATGCCAAATAAAGTTCCTCCTCATAAGAAAGAGAAGAAGCTTACATCGACGGAAAATCGATTGCGTATGATTGAGTTGGCGATTGCAAGTAATAAGGACTTTGCTCTTGCAATAGATGAATTAGAGAGAGAAGGCGTGTCGTATACGTATGATACGATGAAGATGTTGCGGGAGAAATATCCGCATCATACCTTTTACTTTATCATTGGTGGAGATATGGTAGAATATTTACCTAAGTGGTACAGAGTGGATGAATTACTTCAATTCGTTCAATTTGTTGGGGTAACACGCCCAGGTTATACAGTAAAGTCGCCTTACTCAATTATAACATTGGAGATTCCTGAATTTTCCGTATCTTCCTCCCTTATCCGTGATCGTATAAAGAATCGGAAAAGTATTCGTTACTTAGTACCGACAAACATACAACACTATATAGAGGAGAATGGTTTGTATGAATAAAGAAGAAGCGTTAAAGTTAGTAGAGGCGAAGTTGCATCAAAAGCGTTATACGCATACGATTGGTGTGATGGAGACAGCCATTCATTTAGCCAAAAAGTACGGTGTAGATGAGAAAAAAGCAGAATTAGCAGCTGTTTTTCATGATTATGCAAAATGTATGCCGGTAGATGAAATGGAGAGAATTATGGTGGAGCAGAACATGGAACGTGATTTGTTTCACTATAACAAAGAGCTATGGCATGCTCCGGTCGGTGCTTATTTAGTAGAGAAAGAAGTGGGGATTACAGATTCTTCTATTCTTCAAGCAATTAAATATCATACGAGTGGGCATGAAGAGATGACGATGTTAGACAAAGTTATTTACGTAGCAGACTATATTGAGCCAGGCCGTAATTTCCCTGGAGTAGAAGAAGCAAGAGCGTTAGCGGAAGAAAGCTTAGATAAGGCGATGGTGTATGCACTGAAGCATACCATTTCCTTTTTATTAGAAAGAAATCAAGCCATTTATCCATTAACATTTCAAACATATAATAGGTTTATACAACAGAAAGTGGAGGACATGAAATGAACGTACGTGAAATAATGCTAGTAGCAGCAAAAGCAGCAGATGATAAGAGAGCAGAGGATATCGTTGTATTAAATATGCAAGGACTTTCTTTAATTGCTGATTACTTCATGATTTGTGAAGGTGGATCAGAGAAGCAAGTACAAGCAATTGCACGCGAAGTTAAAGAAAAAGCACAAGAAGTAGGGTTAGAAGTAAAGCGTCTAGAAGGATTCGACGAAGCTCGTTGGGTATTAGTAGATATCGGTGATGTTGTTGTTCATATCTTCCACCGTGAAGAGCGTAGCTACTACAACTTAGAGCGCCTTTGGGGAGATGCACCTCAAGAGGATGTTTATAGCGAGTTAGACTAATGGCTTATGGACGTTTTGCACACTTGTATGATGAGCTAATGAGTGATGTTCCTTATGAGAAGTGGATGTCCTATGTGAAGCAATATGTGCCAGCAAAAGGTGCATCTGTATTAGATGTTGCGTGTGGAACGGGTACAATTACACAACTTTTCATGCAGCATGGTTACAATGTCACTGGTGTTGACTTATCAGAGGAAATGTTAGCCGTAGCAGCAGGGAAAGTGGGAGACAAAGTCCCGCTATACGCCCAAGATATGTCGCAATTAGACATCGGTGCTACATTTGATGTTGTAACAATCTTCTGTGACTCATTGAATTATGTGTTAGATGAAGAGGATATAAAGCGTACATTTGCTTCTGTATACGAGCATGTGAAGCAAGATGGGTATTTCCTATTTGATGTTCATTCTCTTTATAAAATACATGATATATTCGCTAACGAGACATTTACGGTGAACGAAGAAGAGATTTCGCTCATTTGGAATTGTTTCGAAGGGGAATATGAGCACAGTGTAGAACATGAACTAACATTCTTTACAAAAGATGAGCAAAACGATTATTATCATCGTTTTGATGAGTTTCATGTTCAGCGTACATTTGAGCCAGCGCAATATATACAGTGGCTTGAAGAGGCTGGATTTGAGGTTGTAAGTGTGCGTGCTGAGTATGGAGATGAAGATGTGGAAGAAACATCTGACCGTATTTTCTTCGCAGCACGAAAAAATAAATAGTGTAAGAAAAAGTAGTTGATAAGGATGTCGACTACTTTTTTTCATAGTATTAATTGGTTGTATAGTATGATAGAAGAGAAGAAAGTTACTAATCAGGGGGGATTCGAGTGGGTATTTTAGACGGGTTATTAGGAAATGCTTCGCAAGTCGAGAAGAGTGAAGTAGCGAAAGAGTTACGTGACATTTTGTTACCAAAAGAAGAAGTCGATATGGCGTACCGTGTCATCCGCGATATGCTTGTATTCACAGACAAGCGTTTAATTCTAGTTGATAAACAAGGAATTACTGGGAAGAAGGTTGAGTACCATACGATTCCGTACAAGAGTATCGTTCATTTTAGTACGGAGACTATGGGAACATTCGATTTAGATGCAGAGTTAAAGATTTGGGTATCTGGATCTTCTACGCCAATTACAAAGACATTCAAGAAAGATAGTAGCATTGCAGATGTACAGAAAGCTCTTGCAATGTACGTGTTACGATCATAATGTGGTTTAGATAATAATTAAAAGTAGCGAAAGCATGAAGAAAGTTTCTTTCCTAATTGGAAGTGACTTATCTTCATGCTTTTTTAAATCGATATTTTAGACAATGAAAAAGTCATCATTTACAATTAACGTATATGTATCTAGAAAGCGGAAGTCATTTTTAAGTATGAATTGTTGATAGTGATGAACGAAACAAAATTAACTGGAAAATAGTAGTCTGTTTTATATGAATAGTCATTTCTTATAACTTATGGATAAGAGTTTTGAGGTTGATATTCAACCAGGTACTTTCTGTTCAATATAATTCTTTACATAATAATCTTTTTCTGTGTGGAGTCGGAAAATGGATAACTGTTTGGAGTATCAATAAGTCATATAGGTAGATGGAAATAGTATGAGATGACAGTTAACATAAAGGGGATGGGACGAGATGAGAGCGTACGTACTGAATGAATTTTCTAAGAGAGCGCATTTTGAGCAAATAGAAATAGAGAAGCCTGTTGTATTACCAGGTTATGTATTAATTCGTGTAGCAGCAACAAGTATAAATCCTATTGACGGAAAAATTCGTAGCGGTGCTGTGCCAATTGGTCCGTCTATACCTGCAATTTTACATGGTGATGTAGCTGGTGTTGTAGTGGACATAGGAGAAGGGGTGACAGGCTTTTCAATTGGAGATGAAGTGTATGGATATGCTGGTGGTGTGAAGGGAAGACAAGGAGCACTAGCGGATTATATGGTAGCGGAAGCAACGCTTATTGCTCATAAGCCAAAGACATTATCTTTCCAAGAGGCATCTGCCCTTCCTGTCGTTGCAATTACAGCATGGAAAGCACTAATTGAGCGTGCTAACATTCAACAAGGGCAAAAGGTCCTTATTCACGGTGCAACGGGTGGAGTAGGTCATATTGCTATCCAATTGGCTAAATATAAAGGGGCAATCGTATATGCAACAGCCTCTTCGGAAGAAAAAGTAAAGATAGGTTATGAATTAGGGGCAGATCATGTTTTTTCTTATAGAGAAAAGCATGTAGACGAATACGTTGAGGAGTATACTGATGGAAAAGGATTTGATGTTGTATTAGATACAGTCGGGACTCAAACGCTGGATGATTCATTACAAGCAGCAAAAGTGAATGGTACAGTTATGTCTATAGCGACACGTTCAACACACGATTTAAGCATGATGCATGCAAAAGGATTGACACTACACGTCGTCTTTTCAATTATTCCACTATTACATCATGAAGGAAAAGAGGAGCAACAGCGTATTTTGCAGTTGTTAGCAGAAGTAATAGATAATACTGGAATGAAGCCACTGCTTGATCCACTATCCTTCTCGTTTGGTGATGCAAATAAGGCATATGAATATATGGAGAATGAAAAGAAATATGGGAAGGTAATCTTATACAATGAAAGCTTTTCAGGAGCTTAACAAAAAAAGAACGTTACTCGCTAATGAGTAACGTTCTTTTTTTGTTAAATAGAAACTGCTTCTGTATTTTTGTCGTTGTATGTTTCAGTGTCTAACTCACCTAATACCTTACTTGATACAACACCAGCTGTCATAGAACCACTTACGTTTACTGCTGTACGACCCATATCGATTAATGGCTCAACTGTAATAAGTAGACCTGCTAATGCAACTGGTAAGTTCATTGTTGATAAGACGATAAGTGCAGCAAATGTTGCACCGCCACCAACACCAGCGACACCAAATGAGCTAACTGCAACAACTGCAATTAATGTAAAGATAAATTCTACTGACAGTGGATCAATACCAACTGTTGGTGCAATCATTACTGCTAACATTGCTGGATATACACCTGCACAACCATTTTGACCAATTGAAGCACCAAATGATGCAGAGAAGTTTGCAATTCCTTCTGATACACCAAGTCTCTTCGTTTGGGCATCGATGTTTAATGGAATAGAACCTGCGCTTGTACGTGATGTAAAGGCAAATGTTAACGTTGGTAAAGCTTTCTTCACGAATGTAATTGGATTTAATCCAACTAATGCAATAATTAATAAGTGTACGATAAATACAGCAATTAAGGCAACATACGATGCTAATACAAAGTTACCTAACTTGAGAATGGAATCAATGTTACTGCTTGAAACCATCTTTGTCATTAATGCTAATACACCATACGGCGTTAAGCGTAATACTAATGTGACGATACGCATTACAATTGCATAGAAGGCATCGACCATTTTAATAAAGAACTCCGCTTGCTCTGGATTCTTGCGCTTGATTCCTAGTAAGGCAACACCAATGAAGGCTGCGAAGATTACAACTGCAATTGTTGATGTTGGGCGTTGACCAGTTAAATCTAGGAATGGATTTGTTGGTATTACTTCTAATACTTGTTGCGGTAATGTCTTGCTTTCTACATCTTTTAATCGAGTTTCAAGAGCTTCACCTCGAGCTGTTTCTACCTCGCCAGCTTGAATATCTACTGCTTTTAAATCAAATCCGATACTTGTTGCGATAGCGATACCAGCTGAGATAGCTGTTGTTGCAATTAAAATACCGATAATAAGACCGCTGATCTTACCTAAATTGTTCGAGAACTTTAATTTTGTAAATGCTGAGATAATTGATACAAGGATTAGTGGCATTACAACCATTTGTAGTAATTTCACATAACCTGAGCCAATTAAGCTGAACCAGTCATTTGATGTTTTGATGATATCAGAGCTAGGTGCATGGAAAAATTGTAAGATGGCACCGAATAAAACACCTAACCCTAATGCTGTGAATACACGCTTTGAGAACGAAACATGTTTCTTCTGCATGTAGTATAAGATGCCCATCAGAACAAGCATCGCTACGATGTTAACTATGATTAGAAAAAGATTCATAGATGTATCCCCCTTGGTCGTTTATAAAATGTTATACAAACTATAACATAATAAAACCTATGAGTAAACTAGGTATTTAGAAAAATCATAATTAATTATAGTGTACGAAAATATATATGTATTTATGTACGTGTTTCTTTGTAATAAAAAAAGAGTACAGAAATAATCTCTGTACTCTTTTTGCGCGATATAAGAGGAGATTAATCGTCTCCCTTTAATTTGTACAATAATTGAAGAACCTCTAGGTATAACCATACTAATGTAATAAGTAAGCCCATTGCGCCTACCCACTCCATGTATTTAGGAGCTCCGAAGCGAACACCTTCTTCAATTTGAGCGAAGTCCATAATGAAGCATAAAGAAGCGATAATAATAACCGCGATGCTAATTCCAATGCTAAGTGGGCTACTATCATGTAGGAATGTAAGATTCATTCCGAATCCAAAGTTCAAGATGAACACTAATAAGTATGTAACGACAATACCAATTACTGCTGTCATTAAGAACTTTGTTAACGCTGGTGTTGCTTGAATGATTCGGAAGCCATATAGTAGTAACATTCCGAATAAGATACTAATTGTAATTAAGACAGCTTGTAAAATGATGCCATCATATAAAGAAGCGTACATTGCTGAGATAGAACCTAGGAATATACCTTCTACAGCTGCATAAATTGGAGCTGTAAATGGTGCGACTCTTGGAACAAACATAGAAATTAGTACCAAGACAAAGCCGATAACAGCAGCCCCAATTATTACGGGCATTGTCATTTTTCCTGTTATAAATTGTTGGTAAGAGAAAATGCTTGTTGCAAGTAATAGTACAAGCATGATTGCTAACTTTCCAATTGTACTACCGTATGACATCGCTTGTTCAGAAGTAGTTTCCTTCTTTAATGCACCGTTTTTAAACAACGGATTCGATGATTTTAACATAGAAACCTCCTAAGTAAATAGTTTAAAACCATTTTATCACATATTTATCTTGAAAAAGGTAAAAAAATGATTACATTTATGGAGTCCTCTCAAGTTTGTTCTTAATTAGGATGTTACTTGTTCGCTTATGTGTGTAGAAGAAGGTTGCTCTAATAGTGTAAAGATGGGCTTTGTCACGTAGCGCAACACAATAATTCCTAATGCTATACCGCATCCGATTGGAATGTAGTAAGAAGGCACTATGTCTAGCAAAAAACCGAACAGAATAAAGCCTAAAGGCATAATTGCACCAGCTATCGTGTCAAGAAAGCCGAATACACGGCCTAAATATTCTTCTGGTGTACTCCGTTGTAATAATACAAGTAAAGGAGTATTAATAAAACTAGTTGTTCCACCGATGCTAAATGTAATAAGCATATAAAAGATAAGGATAAGTAAAGAAGGAATTGGTGGTAGTAATAAAGGTAGTACGGTTATTGTCAGTAAGCATGCTAAAAAGAGTAAACCATAACGCATGACAGCATACTTATTTTGAATTTCAGTACGCATAGACAAAAAGATTGCTACACTTAATGTACCAACTGCAAACATTGCTTCAATTATACCGAATTGCTGAGAAGTGAGAGATAGTTCTTTAATAATGAAGTATGGCAAACAAACCATTATTGCTGAGAAGAAAAAATTTATCCAAAAGGCAATCTTTAGTAGAGAAAATAATCCTTTGTGATTCTTCATATACGTATATCCTTCTTTTAAGCTAGCTAATAGTGGTTCTTTTTTGGTTGCCTGTTGTTTTGTAGTTATGAATAAGTTGAAAACGATGAACACTTCGAGTAAGGCTGATAGTAAGAATGTAATGCCATTTGCGAACATAAAAGAGGAAAGTGATAGGAATCCATAGATGATGCCGCCGATAATAGGTGATAGTATATTGGCAGAAGCTCCTGCAGCTTGATTTAATGAAGTAATTCGTTGAATACGCGTATCATCTACTAATCCGGGTATCGATGAACTAAATGCGACGCTAAAAAATGTACTACAAATCGATAGCAATGCGGATGTAATATAGATCAATAGTAAGTTAGGTCCAAATGTAAGTGAAATGATGAAAGAAGTTAACATGATGGCACCACACATGACGTCCATTCCAATGACGAGTAATCTCCGACTGAAACGATCGGCAATAACTCCTGCGAAAGGACCTAAGACGATACGTGGTAACGATCCGCATAAAAGAGTAATGGCAAAGTTCATTCCAGATCCAGTTACTTGTAGTACATAAAAACTTGCTGCGAATGTATATACACCAGCTCCTAGTATGGAGGTGAATTTACCAATCACCAGAAGTAACATATTTCGCTTAATAATTGATTCCATGAAATATCCTCCTATTCAAAAAAAGTTTAATCTAATTTAACTATGTTTTATTCTATAAAAATAATCAGAATATTTCAACATAAAAGTTTAATCTTGTTTAACTTTTTAAATTATTTCGTTAATTGTGTATAATGAAAAGAAAAAAAGAGGAATGAGCTATTATGAAAGGAATTGGCGAGCGTATTCGGACGTTGCGTAAAGAAAAGGGATTAACGCAATCCCAATTAGTTGGCACGGAATTAACAAAAAGCATGCTGAGTCAAATTGAAAATGGGAAAGCAATGCCTTCGATGAAAAGTTTGCATTATATTGCGGAGCAACTTGGATATGATGTGGACTTCTTACTAGGTAATCAAGGGCACTATGCCCAGTTAGCCCATGAAATGCAAAAGTTATTACAGCAAGGAAAATATAAAGAAATGTATGAGCAGTTATTGGAACTTATGAACGAGGGATTTCCACAAACTGTGCAAGGAGCCAAATTAGCAGAGCAATTTGCGAAAGCATGCGTTGAGGTAGAGATAGAGAAGGTAGAGAATATGGTAGAAAAAGCAGTAGCACTATATGAACAACATCACATGTATCATGAAAGTGCAAAAGCAAAGTTTGTTTTGAGACATGTACACTTGAGACGAGGAGATTGTGAGGCTGGAATACGTTTAATTAGCGATGTACGTACGTATTGTAAAAGTAGGGAGATAGAAGTAGATATTATGTTTAAATTGGATCTTTATCATATGGAGGCCATTTTTTTATTGGGGATAAGTGAAAATAAAAAAGCGAAAGAAGTGCTAACAGCAGCAATTGCATATTCAAAAGAAAAAGCAGTGTATTATCGAGCTGGTGAAATTTATCGAACGTTGGCAATGAGTGCTATTATAAGTAAAGATAAAGAAGACTTCTTTTACTTTAGCAGAAAAGCTTATGAATATGCTGTATTTACAGAAAGCAAAGTATTAGAAGCTTATGTAGAAGTAGGGTATATCGAGTATTATATAGAAGTGGAGAATAACGATGAGTTAGCACGTATTCATTTAGACAAATATATGAAAATGGCAGAGAAAGAGGAAGTTATTTCAAGGAAATTGAGTGGTAAGCTATTATACAGGGAGCAAAAATATGAAGAAGCATTAGATATGTTAACATTTAATCTAGTACAAGGTATGTATCATCCGCTTGATAAAGAATTCACGTTAAGTGCCGGTGCATACCGCGCTCTTTGTTATGAGCAACTTGGTAGTATAGAGAAAGCAAGAGAAGAGATTATCGAGACGTATACACAAATTATGGAATTGCCAAGTAATTATACGAAAAAATTTGTAGAAGAAACGTATCATGCAATTCTAGGAAGAAAGAACTAAATATAAGTAGAAAAATAGTCTGATTTTTGATATAATTCTCAGTCGGTAATAGTTTATTGGGAAGAGGAGAGGGAACAATGAGTAAACAGCACAAATGGATGAAACTTGTTGCGTTGCTAATGGTTTGTAGCGTTTTCTTTTTAGCTGCTTGTACGAACAAAGATACAGCAACAGGAGAAAAGGAAAAAGAAAAGAAGGAAGAAGTTAAAGAAGAAAAACCTCTAGATGGCAAAGAGATTATTCAAAAAATGAATGAGTCATATGCTACCATCAATAATTTTGGCCTAAAAGTTAAAACGACAATGGGTACAGAAGAAGTTGAACGTTATGAGATGAAGGTACAATTAAAGCCGACCGAAGCGACGTCTATTACAGTGTATGATCCAGAAGTTGGTGAAATTAATGGTGTATATATTAATAATTTAACATACATTAAAGTAGCCGACATGCCGCAGTGGGAACTTGTTCCAGCAGAAGAGGATTTTTCAATCGCTTTACGTCAGTTTATGAATGCTTCAAAGGTAGACAAGACATATAATGCAGAATTTATGGATGCAATCGATTCGACAGAAGTGAAGCAAGAAGGCGATGATTACGTAGTACGAATTAAGATGAATTCAGATAAATTCACATTATTATTGGCAAAACAACAAGGTGTATCAGGGAAATTTACGACAGCTACTTCTGTAGTAACGATAGATAGTAAAACGTACTTCCCTAAGAAAACAGTAATGAGTTTAGAAATGGAAGAACAAGGGATTAAAGTTCCAACGGTTACGGAAATGGAATATCATTCTATTAATCAAGTAGAAGAGATTAAAGCTCCTAAATAAGAATGAAAATCTCTAGCGGACAAGCGCTAGAGATTTTTTTATTAATATCGATAAATTTTTTGAAATATAGGAGGGATTATAAAAGAATTGTCGAATGAGATATAATGTTACCATTTTTACTGTTCATTCACCTGAGGAGGAGATGAAATCTTCTCCTTCTAAACTTCATGTTGATTAAATTGCTTTTGTACTTCATGTACGTCTTCCTCGAATTTTAGGTGAGTAGCTGTTACAAGTTGCTCGAATATGCCTTCAAGCTCCCGTTCCAATACTTTAATACCTTCTCCAGTAATTCCACCTTTGACACATACTTTCTCTTGTAAAGTAGGTAATGTAAATAATTCTTTTTCGAATAATTTTCCCATTCCAACTAACATACCAGTTGCTAATTTTGTCGCGTGTTCTTCTGTAATAGGAGTCTTTGTTGTGGCAGCCTGAATAAAGCGTTGCAGTAAGTAACTCATAAATGCTGGACCACAACTTACAATATCAGAAGCGATGCGTGTAATGCTTTCTTCAATAAACGTTGGAGTTGAGATGCTCCCGAATAACTCTTCGATTGTTCTTCGCCACTCCTCATTACAATTCTCTCCGAAAGTAAGGAGTGATACCCCGGATAATGCCTGATTTGTGATGCTCGGAATAACACGTGCTACTTGGCAGTGCACGACAGTTTCTAATTGTTCTACAGATATTGGACTAGTAATAGAAACTAGACATTTTTGTTCTGTAAAGTAGTCGGTATGTTCTTTTAAAATAGGGTATATTTCTAATGGTTTGACACATAGGAAGATAAGATCTGCTTTTTGGATGACCTCGAAAATGTGATCTTCTACAGAAATAGCTGGATACTGCCGTTGAATAGCATATGCTTTTTCAAGTGTTCGATTTGTAATAAATAGGTCTGAGGGCATTAACACGCGGGACTCCATGAATGCATCAATTAATATTTTTCCCATATTCCCCGTACCGATAATTCCTACGTTCATTATGTGTCCCCTCTCTTTCAAAACATCCTTCTTCTAAAGGTTATGACTATTTTTTCGTAATTATGAGTATTGAAACAAGATAAGAGGTGAACGTGCATGTATGAGATGTGGTTAAAGTATAAGTATATTGTGCTTTTAGGTACTGTAATCATCGGTATCAGTATTTATTATTATAGTAATCCAAATCAAGAAGGATTAAAGGATAACGTGGCAGCAGTAGCCCACGAAGAAATACAAGAAGGATTTCCATCTAAGCAACAGGAAGAAGAGAATGACGCCCAGAAAGTATTCCTTGTTGATGTGAAAGGAGCAGTTGTGAAAAGTGGTGTATATGAACTTAGACAAGGTACACGTATAAAGGATGCGATTGCAGCAGCTGGTGGATTTGCAGATCATGCAGATTCAAATGGAGTGAATTTGGCGGCAACACTGCAAGACGAAATGGTTGTCTATGTTCCGGTGATAGGTGAAGAACAGAGTACTGTACAAAATGGTGGTGAAACAAAGGATAGCAAAATTTCTATTAATAAAGCAACAAGTGAGGAACTACAACAAATACCTGGTATTGGCCCAACAAGAGCAGAAACAATTATTAACTATCGTGAAGAAAACGGCCCCTTTAAGAAAATTGAAGATTTACTTGAAATTAGCGGAATTGGAGAAAAGACGTTAGAAAAGATGAAAGATAAAATTAAACTATAATGATGATGTGAGAAAGGTGAGATTGACGGGAAAGAGGGGGAGTTTGTACACTAGAGGGAGAATGGGAGCACAAATACCCATTACGTATGTGTAATTTATGTTACTCATACCATACACAATATATTATCGATTGAAGAAATATAGGGAGGAAAATGGATAAGATGAGGAAGAGCTGGGATCATTATTTTTTAGAAATTGCAGAAGTTGTAGCATCACGTTCAACTTGTCCGCGATTACATGTGGGGTGTGTCATCGTGAAAAATAGGCATATTGTTTCAACAGGATATAATGGCTCTATTCATGGACATGACCACTGTGAAGATGTTGGTTGTTTAATCGATCAAAATGGTAGATGTATTCGTACGCTGCATGCGGAAGAAAATGCCGTGTTGCACGCGGAGAGAGAAAGTTTAAAAGATGCAATCGCATATATCACACATGAACCGTGCGAAAAATGTGCAAAAACATTAGCACAGGCAGGTGTAAAACGAATTGTTTTCGCTAACGGGTATCCTAATCAATGGAATAAACATTTCTTAAAAGATATCGAAATTCTTCATTTGTCCATTGATTAATGAAAAGATTTGAATACTGGGATTATATAAAAGAAAACGCATGAGTCATTTCATGCGTTTTCAAAATAGGTAAATTATTTCCTTCGTGAACAAAAGAAGCTTATTGTATATGTGTAGCTATCGGTGATTTCTAAATAATTATGAATGAAATAGGAGTTACTGTTTTCTGTGTTTTTCCTCAAACTTCCTTCATTTTAAAATTTCCTCTATCGGCATCTCGGTCTACTCTTCAAATGTCTTGTCTAGGGTTTGAAATCTGAATTAAGGGAATAAAAGTACTTTTGTTAGGTAGGTGTTTCCTTGAGGGGTTATGTATGTTACGTTGCATTGGCTGCTGTACTTGGGACTATGACATCATTCGTTCAATACTCCATTTATATGATTGTTCTATCTATTTTTTATTTCATATATAGTTTTCTTCGTCATCCGCGCCGTATCTTTGTTTTTTGCCTCATTAGCTTTTTTAGCTTTTGTTTGTACGTTCACTATATAGAAGAGGAGAATAAATCATTTCTTTCCACTGATTCGACACAGTTTCAAGGTGAGATTGTGTCTGATCCGGTAGTTAATGGAGATAGGCTTCACTTTGATTATCGAATACAGGATGAGAAAGTGCGGCTTGTCTATAAAATAAAAACAGAGGAAGAGAAAGAGCGGTTAACCTTTTTGCATAAAGGAATACGTGTTCTTGTTTCTGGTGAATTGAAGGAACCACCAGTTGTTAGAAATGAACATGCATTTGATTACAGGCAGTATTTGTATCACCAACGTATTCACTATATGTTACATGCGACATCATTGAGTTATCAACCGGGAGAGAATTCCATTACTAGTTTTTTATCTAAATATCGTCAGCAATACTTACAGTATGTGCGAGAACACTTTCCTCTTGAAACAATTGGTTTTGTACAAGCATTAATATTTGGAGAGCGACAAGAGTTGGAAGAGAATGTAGAAGAATGGTATGAAGTGTTAGGACTTGTCCATTTATTAGCTATTTCTGGTTCGCACATTACGCTTATTATGCTTGTTTGCTACTGGCTTCTCCTACGAGTTGGAGTAACGCGTGAGACAGCAACCTTTTTGTTATTTTGTATTTTACCGCTTTATATGTTTATGGCAGGGGCATCACCGTCTGTTGTGCGCGCATCAATAACAGGTATGCTTGTGTTAGTAACAATTGTTGCAAAGAAGAAAGAGATTGCGCTTGATTTATTAGCTAGTACCTGTATTGTAATGCTTTTTTATAATCCGTATTATCTAGTGGATGTTGGATTTTTATTATCTTTTACGGTGAGTGCTGGACTTATCTTGTCTGCTCATTTTGTTCTATCTCGTGGACTTTCTCCGCTTCAAAGCCTTCTTTGTATGACAATTGTTTCTCAATGTGTAGCACTTCCCATTACCTTATATTACTTTTATGAATTTTCTCCATATAGCATTATTCTAAATCTATTCTTTGTGCCGTTTTTCTCGTTCATGTTGTTGCCGTTATGTGTTTTCTCCCTTCTTACTTCTTTTCTTCTCCCGCCACTCGGTGATTTATTTGTTTTATTGTTAGCATTTTTTATTCGTGTCTCCAATTCTATATTGGAAATATGTTCGTCGCTTCCGTTTGCTCGCTTGACTTTTGGAAAGCCAGCGTTATGGTGGATGATGCTTTTATACGTTAGTGTCATTGCGTTCTTTATTTCAATGGAGCGGCAGAAACGTACATTACGGCAATTTTCCTTTTGTGCGATGACGCTTCTCCTCTTTGTTCAATACATTCCGCTTCAGTCTGAGCTTCGTGTGACATTTGTAGATGTTGGCCAAGGAGATTGTATTGTTATTGAGTTGCCAAAGCAACAACAAGTATATGTTATTGATACTGGTGGAACAATTGAACTCGAGAAAGAAGGATGGCAACAGAAAAGGAAGTCTTATGATGTTGGTAGTGACACGGTGCTACCTTATTTGAAATCAAGAGGTATTAAACAGATTGATAAATTAATTTTGACGCATGGAGATACGGATCACATTGGTGCCGTTGATGAAGTTATAAAAGGGATCAAAGTAAAGGAGATAGTTGTTGGCATGAAGGTGAAGCATCCTAAATTAGAAGAAGATGTTATAGCGCTTGCAAAGAGTAGAGGTATTCCTGTTACTACGGTGCAAAAAGGCGATACGTTTGGAGAAGAGCCTTACATGTTTTATGTATTAGCGCCAACTGGCATTGAAAAAGAGGAAAATGAACGTTCTATTGTTTTGTATGCAGTGTTGGGAGAATATCGGTGGTTGTTCACGGGAGATTTAGAAGAAGAAGGAGAGAGAATGTTAGTGAAGAATTATCAGAAACTTCAAGTAGATGTCTTGAAGGCAGGACATCACGGTAGTAAAACATCGACTACAGAGCAGTTAGTAGAACAAATTAACCCAAAGATTGTGGTTATTTCTGCTGGAGAAAGGAATCGTTATCAGCATCCTCATCGTGAAGTAATAGAACGATTGCAGCAGAGAGATATCACGATCTTTCGAACAGATAAACACGGCATGGTGACATACTCTTTTGTAGAAAATAGAGGAACCTTTTTTACACAAATACCATATGATGCTAACAAAGAATAAAGACTGCGTATTCGCAGTCTTCTTAGCTTCCAATTAATTTGATCACAGTACCCATAATAAAAATTGTAGCGAAGAATCCAAACGAAACAACGAATCCTACCCCTGCATCAACTGCGTCATTTCGTTGACATTGAACGCTTTTTTCAAATTCATTCATGGTTATCCCTCCCATTTCTCAGAATAAGTATAATCCAATTGACAAAAAAAATCTACAATTCGGTATTTGAACAAAATGAAGTAGTTGTAGGTTCTTTTTTATATGTTAGAGTGCAAATGTACTTTAGCGGCAGATTAAATAATAAACGAATCGGTTAGTTCCGTTTATAAGTGAGCTGGGAAGACTTATTTATAAACGTTTATTATATAATAGGGATAGGGAGAGAGGCTTCCTATCCCTACTGCTACTTGCGCAAGTGGACATTACCTATTACTATAAAGAGTAGATTGAAGCTAGGAGAAAAAAGATGAGTGTACATAATGATATTAAAAAAGGAAACTTCACTCCTATGTATTTGTTATATGGAGTGGAGTCATTTTTTATGGATGAAACGTTAGATTTAATTATCAACCATGCTGTAGAGGAAAGTGATATTGAATTTAATGTATCAACGTATGATTTAGAGGAGTCTTATATAGAAGAAGCGTTAGAAGATGCGACAACACTTCCTTTCTTCGGTGAGCGAAAAGTCGTGATTGTAAAACGTCCGTTATTTTTGACTGCGCAAAAAGCAAAGATAGAGCAAAATATGAAAGCGTTAGAAGCGTATTTAGAATCACCGTCTCCGTTTACTATTTTTGTACTTGTTGCGCCGTATGAGAAGTTAGACGAGCGTAAAAAAATAACAAAAGCACTAAAGAAGCATGCGACAGTTATTGAATCACAGTCGTTCACAATAGACCGTGCGAAAGAGTGGATTAGACAGCGTGTCGAAAGCAATGGAAGTCATATAGAAGCTTCAGCAGCAGAGGCGTTAGTAGAGCTAGTCGGCATGAATATCATGATATTAGCAAATGAAATTGATAAGTTAACGACATTCGTTGGTGTAGATAGTACTATTACGAGAGACATTGTCTACAATTTAGTACCAAAATCAGTAGAGCAAAATGTTTTTATGTTAGTAGAGCGTGTCGTTGAGCGAAATATTCCACAAGCTTTAGGGATTATGTATGAATTGTTACATAAACAAGAGGAACCAATTAAAATACTTGGATTATTAGCATCCCAGTTTCGTTTGTTATATCAAGTTAAAGAATATATGCGTAGAGGATATGGCCAAAATCAAATAGCGAGTCATGTTGGTGTTCATCCATTTCGTGTAAAGTTAGCGATGAAGCAAATTAATATGTTCTCATTTGAAGAATTATACACGGTTATGGATGAATTAGCAGAAGCAGACTATATGATGAAGACTGGAAAGTTAGAGAAGAAACTAGTGCTCGAGTTCTTCATTATGAAACGTGGCAGGAAACGATAGGAAGGAGGGCTTTACTTGATTCAAACAACAAGTTTTTCAACAAAGGTAAAGCGATTTTTTAGTTTGTTGCTTCCTATTTTAATTACACAAATTGCCCTATTCTCAATGGTGTTTTTTGATACGGTGATGTCAGGACAAGCTAGTCCTGAAGATTTGGCAGGAGTAGCAGTAGGGGGCAGTATTTGGCTACCAGTTAGTACTGGATTAAATGGTATTCTAATGGCTGTAACACCAATGATTGCTCATCATTTGGGGGCTAAGGAGCATAAGAAAATAGCATCTGTTGTGATACAAGCGTTGTTTTTATCCGTATGTATTTCTATTGTTGTTATTGTTATTGGTTTCTTTAGTTTGAATCCAATTCTAAACGGCATGACATTAGAAGATGAAGTGCGCCGTATTGCGCATGATTATTTAGTAGCGCTTTCGTTTGGGATTATTCCTTTATTTGCATATACAGTTGTAAGAGGATTCATCGATGCGCTTGGAAAAACAAAAGTAACGATGGTTATTACATTAATTTCATTACCAATTAATGTAACACTCAATTATATGCTTATCTTTGGAAAGATGGGTTTCCCGGCTCTTGGCGGTGTTGGAGCTGGAATTGCTTCGGCAGTGACTTATTGGCTGATTTTAGGTATTTCCATTTATCTTGTTCGAAGCGGGAAGAAGTTTCAACAATTTCATGTGCTTCAAACAATTGAAAAACCATCGATGCGTGCATGGGGAATGTTACTCAAGTTAGGGATCCCAATTGGATTATCAATCTTTTTTGAGACGAGTATCTTTGCTATTGTGACCTTATTGATGAGTAATTTCGATACCACGACAATTGCGGCACATCAAGCGGCGATGAATTTCGCATCACTCATGTATATGTCACCACTTAGTATTTCCTTTGCGTTAACGATTGTTGTCGGATATGAGGTAGGGGCAGGGAGGTACCGAGATGCGAAGCAATATAGCTTGCTAGGAATTGGAACAGCAGTTGCTATCTCCGCCCTATGTGCGCTTATTCTCTATTTCTTTAATGAAGAAGTGGCCGGAATGTATACGAATGAATGGGCTGTTCAGGAATTGGCAATGATCTTCTTACTGTACGCAATTTTGTTCCAAGTATCAGATGCTGTTGCGGCACCAATTCAAGGAATCCTCCGTGGATACAAGGATGTAAATCTCCCACTCATCATTATGTTAATTTCGTACTGGGTGATTGGATTGCCAGTGGGGTATGTATTAGCGAATTATACAGACTGGGGAGCACAAGGTTACTGGGTTGGCCTAATTCTTGGTCTAGCGTTTGGCGCGGTATTCTTAAGTGTTCGTTTGCATTTATTGCAGAAGCGAAAAATAAAAGAAGAAGTATATCATGCTGTATAAGATGAAAGAAGAAGGGGAAAGGCGATATAATTCGCTCTTTTCACTTCTTTTTCTTTTTACTTGACCAAGTATATGAAGTAGGAATATGATGTGTTTGTTTGAAAGTGGGGAAAAGTGATGAAAAAAGAAACGATATGGACAAAAGATTTTTTACGTGTTTCATTTAGTAGTTTTTTTATGTTTATGGCTTTTTATATGCTAATGTCGGCACTTCCTATTTACATAGTAGATGTATTAAACGGGGAGGAGAGCCAGATTGGACTTGTAACGACATTGTTTTTGTTATCTTCTATTCTTTCTCGTCCGTTTATTGGTAAATGGGTAGATCAATTTGGTCGAAAGAAATTATTATTTATTTCGTTGCTCCTGTTTGCGTTTGCATCTGTGTTATATATTGGGCTACATAGTTTGTTCGCTTTGTTAATTTTGCGCTTCTTTCATGGATTTGGTTTTGGGATGTCCACGACGGTTCTTGGGACAGTTGCGGCGGATTTAATCCCGGCTAAGAGGCGTGGAGAAGGAATTAGTTATTTTGGGATGTTTATGAATTTGGCGATGGTAATTGGCCCGTTTGTTGGAATTCTTATTATTTCGAAATATGATAGCATGATACTCTTTATAGTATGTGCGATTTGTAGTGGAATCTCATTCTTGTTATCTTCTCGAATTGCTGTACCACATATTCAATTGATGAAAAAGCAAGAAGAAAAGAAACGCTTTCAGTGGAGTGATGTATTGGAAACGTCTGCTCTCCGAATTGCATGTATTACGGGAATATTAGCGTTCGCCTATAGCGGTATTATTTCATTTATATCTGTTTATGCGAAAGAGATTGGTTCAGTAGATGATGCGAGTTATTTCTTTGCTATCTATGCTATTATGTTAGTCGTGGCTCGTCCGTTTGCTGGGCGTTTATTTGATTCAAAAGGTGTGAACTTTATTATGTATCCTGGTATAGTCTTGTATACAATTGGGATGATATTGCTCAGTGTGGCGGATTCTACTGTAATGTTCTTACTGAGTGGTGGAATCATTGGTTTAGGGTACGGAGCATTGGTTCCTTGTTTACAAACTTTAATTGTTGGACAAGCGATGGATAATCGAAGAGGTGTTGCGACTTCTACATTTTATGCATTTTATGACACAGGGGTGGGAATCGGTTCACTCGTATTAGGGTATGTAGCAATGTACACGAGTTATCAAATAATGTACGGTGTTTCGGTTCTGTTTATTGTATGTGCTGGTATTTTATACTATATGAAGCAAAATAAAGACCGTATCTTTGTTGAGAAAGATGAGCGCTTATCAAGTTAAATAAAGAAATGAAAAAATCCTTCTGCCTAAGGCAGAAGGATTTTTAATAAGAAAAACCACTTCCCGGGAATTGTTTTTTCTTACGCGTTTAATTGTTTTGCTAAACGAGCTTTTTGACGAGAAGCTACGTTCTTATGGATTAAACCTTTACGAGCTGCTTTGTCAAGTTGTGAAGAAGCGGCAACGAATGCAACTTTAGCGTTGTCGATATCGTTAGAGCTTACTAATGCTTCAACTTTCTTCACTGCTGTGCGCATCTCTGACTTTGCAGCGATGTTGCGAGCACGGCGAGCTTCGTTAGTTTTTACACGTTTGATAGCTGATTTAATATTTGGCATACTTTCACCTCCCTAATGTAGACGAGAGATCTCGTATCTACAAAGAACAAGAGTTATTTTAACAAATACAAGTTGATTTGGCAATAGAGTTTAGACAATCTGTTTTATTTTTGTATGTTTTTAATTGAAGTGGGGATTCTAAGTAAAAAATGTCACGCTTATGGAGGGATCTCGTATGAAAGAGGAACTAGATTTAAGCCAATATTCAATTCGAACAGACTTAGCGATAGAAGCACAAGAGATGTTACAAGAAGAGAAGCAATCAACAACAATTGATGGCATTCTTGTGAAAGAACGTGAAGTAGATGGAATTAAAATTACGGCGGTTGATATAACAGATCAGGCAGCACCATCTGTTGGAAAGAAGGCAGGGCATTATTTAACATTAGAAATACAAGGAATTCGTAATCAAGATACAGAACTGCAAGAAAAGGTAGAAGAAGTATTCGCGAAAGAATTTAAGCACTTCTTAGAAGGGATCGGTATTAAGGCGGAAGATAGTTGTCTTGTTGTGGGGCTTGGAAATTGGAATGTGACTCCAGATGCATTAGGTCCTTCTGTTGTCGAGAATTTAGTTGTAACAAAACATTTGTTCAAGTTACAACCAGAAAGTGTGGAGGACGGTTTCCGTGATGTATGTGCTATTTCACCAGGTGTGATGGGAATTACAGGGATCGAGACGAGTGACATCATTTTAGGTGTAATTGAGAAAGCAAAGCCAGATTTTATCATTGCAATTGATGCCTTAGCAGCACGTTCAATTGAACGTGTGAATACAACCATTCAAATTTCTGATGCAGGTATCCATCCTGGAGCTGGTGTTGGTAATAAACGTAAGGAATTAAGTAAGGAGACGCTAGGTATACCTGTTATTGCAATTGGTGTACCGACAGTAGTGGATGCTGTGTCAATTACGAGTGATACGATTGATTTCATTTTGAAACATTTTGGTCGTGAGTTGCGAGAAGGAGATAAACCATCTCGTGCGCTTATTCCTGCTGGGATGACGTTTGGAGAGAAAAAGAAATTAACAGAGGAAGATTTACCTGATGAAGGGAAGCGTCAAACATTTCTTGGAATTGTAGGAACATTAGATGATTTTGAGAAACGAAAATTAATTCAAGAAGTACTTGCACCGCTCGGACATAACTTAATGGTAACACCAAAGGAAGTGGATGTTTTTATTGAGGATATGGCTAATATTATTGCTGGTGGATTGAACGCAGCACTTCATCGTTCGGTTGACCAAGATAATTACGGAGCATATACGCATTAGTAAAAGAAATAAGAATATAATACGGTACATCTTGCATACATATGACTAAGATTATGAAAAATGGACAAGCGTTTGTTTCGTGCATCAAAATCGCTAGTGGAGGAAAATGAGAATGGCGAAATTTATGGGGAAAAGTATTCTCCTTGTACTTCTATTGTTTTTAGGTGTTTTAGTCGGCATGCAACTAGCTACGAATAATATGAACGATATGCAGGGAAATGAAATACAAATGAATGTGAAAGAACAAAAGGAAGAAGAGAAACAATTAACAAGCCATCAACTAGAAGAAAAAGCAAAAAAGCTAGAAGATATTCAAACATTTAATGCTTTTTCAGAAGCTGGGAGTACCGTATCGAACTTAGTAGAAGGTGGATTTGAATCAACCATTGATGTTGTATTAGAGAGATTAGTAAATATATTAGCGAAGTGAGAACAGTTGGCCATTTTTATGGCAACTGTTCTTTGCTTTTGCGAATAGAGATGGCGTTCTAGTTTTTTCTACATATACTAAGGAGAGAAGGATAGGGAGTCCCCGCCTAATTATGTTGAATAAATGATTGCGTTAGTGATATAATCATTGCTAGTGTAGAATGGCGAGATTTTTTGAGGTGATAATAACATGAATATTGAAGAACGTTTAGAAAGACAATCGAGAATCCGTAACTTTTCGATTATTGCACATATAGACCATGGCAAATCAACACTTGCGGACCGTATTTTGGAGAAAACAAATGCCTTAACGCAACGTGAGATGAAGAGTCAGTTACTAGATTCTATGGATCTTGAGCGTGAGCGAGGAATTACTATTAAATTAAATGCTGTACAGTTAACGTACCGTGCGAAAGATGGAGAAGAGTATATTTTCCATTTAATCGACACACCAGGACATGTCGATTTCACGTATGAAGTATCACGTAGCTTAGCCGCATGTGAAGGTGCAATCTTAGTTGTTGATGCTGCACAAGGTATTGAAGCACAAACATTAGCAAACGTATACTTAGCATTAGACAATGATTTAGAGATTTTACCTGTTATTAACAAGATTGATTTACCAAGTGCGGACCCAGAACGTGTTCGTCAAGAAGTAGAAGACGTAATCGGTTTAGATGCTTCTGAGGCGGTATTAGCTTCTGCAAAAGCTGGTATTGGTATTGAAGATATTCTTGAGCAAATTGTTGAGAAAGTACCGGCGCCTACTGGAGATCCAGAAGCACCGTTAAAAGCACTGATTTTTGACTCATTATTCGATCCGTACCGTGGTGTTGTTGCTTACATTCGAGTAGTAGAAGGTACAGTTAAAGTTGGCGACAAAATTCATATGATGGCGACTGGTAAAGACTTTGAAGTAACAGAAGTAGGTGTATTTACGCCGAAAACAACACAGCGTAAAGAACTTTCTGTTGGAGATGTAGGTTTCTTAACAGCTTCTATTAAAAACGTAGGCGATACGAGTGTGGGTGATACAATTACGCATACGAAACGCCCTGCGGCTGAAGCGTTACCAGGATACCGTAAATTAAATCCAATGGTGTTCTGTGGATTATATCCAATTGATACAGCTCGTTACAACGATTTACGTGAAGCGTTAGAGAAACTGCAATTAAGTGATTCTGCTCTTCAATTTGAGGCAGAAACATCGCAAGCACTTGGATTTGGTTTCCGTTGTGGATTCCTAGGATTACTACACATGGAAATTATTCAAGAGCGTATTGAGCGTGAGTTCAAAATTGATTTAATTACGACTGCACCAAGTGTTATTTACGAAGTGCATATGACAAACGGGGAGTCTGTTCGTGTAGATAATCCATCTAACATGCCAGACCCACAAAGTATTGATCGTGTGGAAGAGCCGTATGTAAAGGCAACGATTATGGTTCCAAATGATTATGTTGGTGCTGTAATGGAAATTTGTCAAAATAAACGTGGTTCGTTCATTGATATGCAATATTTAGATGAAACACGTGTAACGTTGAAATACGAACTTCCACTTTGTGAGATCGTATATGACTTCTTTGACCAATTAAAATCAAATACAAAAGGATATGCGTCATTTGATTATGAATTAATTGGCTACAAACCGTCTAAACTGGTGAAGATAGATATTCTTCTTAACGGAGAAAATGTAGATGCCTTGTCATTCATTGTGCATCGTGACTTCGCTTATGAGCGTGGGAAGGTAATTGTTGAGAAATTAAAAGATTTAATTCCACGTCAACACTTTGAAGTGCCTATTCAAGCAGCAGTAGGTCAAAAAATTGTGGCCCGTTCTACAATTAAAGCAATGCGTAAAAACGTATTAGCAAAATGTTATGGTGGAGATATTTCACGTAAACGTAAGTTACTTGATAAGCAAAAAGAAGGTAAGAAGCGAATGAAGGCGATAGGATCTGTAGAAGTTCCGCAAGAAGCATTCATGGCAGTATTGAAAATGGACGATAGTAAGTAGACTTCTGATATATACTAATAGTGCCGCAGAGTATATCTGCGGCTTTTCTTTACATAAGGAAGAAATGATAGTACTAGAGAAGAAAACATATCCATTCACAGATTGGCTAAAGTCTACGTACCATAATTCGGAGAGCGAGTTGGTTGGAATATATGTTTTACTTTTTAGAAGGTATATTAGTCGGGATATTAATTTCGATTCCGGTAGGACCTGTAGGAGTGTTGTGTATTCGTAGGACGCTTGTACAAGGGACGTTGTTTGGTTTTATTTCTGGTTTAGGAGCCGCAACAGCAGATGCACTGTACGGTGGTATTGCTGCTTTTGGTTTAACGTTTGTATTTGACTTCTTATTACAGAATCAATTGTTCTTCCAACTAGTAGGTGGATTACTTCTTGTGTTTATGGGAATAAATGCATGGATTAAACCTTCACGTGAAGATATGACAGTGGAAAAAAAGGCAAGTAAGGCAGGCGCGTATTGGTCTGTATTTTTTGTTACATTAGCAAATCCAATTACGTTACTAGCATTTGGTGGGATTCTTGCAGGATTAGGAATAGGGTCAACTGTTCATGATAGTTATTTATTAAATGTTAGTTTAATCCTAGGTGTGTTTACAGGTGCGACTATTTGGTGGAGTACGTTAAGTTACGGAGTTGGGAGACTTCGTGAGCGTTTACCATCTATGTTTTTTACATGGATGAACCGAATTGTAGGAACCGTATTAATTCTATTTGGGATTGGTATGTTGAGTTATTCAATGATTTAGAGAGAAGGTGTTTTCAGAGTGCCAAAAGCAGCATATCTTCATATACCATTTTGTAATCAAATTTGTCACTATTGTGATTTCAATAAAGTATTTATTCATCGTCAACCTGTAGATGAATATTTAGATTGTATGGAAAAAGAAATAATCTATACATTAAAGAAACATCCTCGCAGTACGATGGAAACGATTTTTGTAGGAGGGGGTACCCCTACAGCGCTAAATGATAAGCAGCTTAATCGTTTGTTAACATCTATACATACTCATTTAATGCCAAATTCCTCCGAAGTAGAGTATACATTTGAAGCAAATCCAGATGATATGACGAGAGAGAAATTAGTGTTGTTAAAAGATGCAGGAGTAAATCGCCTAAGCTTCGGTGTGCAATCGTTCAATGATGAACTATTAAAGAAAATCGGTCGTTCACATAGTGCGAAGCAAGCACATCGTGCTATTGAAATGGCGCAAGATGTAGGGTTTCATAATATAAATGTTGATTTAATTTATTCGCTTCCTGACCAAACGATTCCAGATTTTATGCATACGTTGTTGGAAGCTTTTTCGCTTGGGATTCAACATTTCTCCGCTTACTCATTAATTATCGAACCAAAAACGGTGTTCTATACATTAATGAATAAGAATCGACTGCCGCTACCATCGCAAGAAGATGAGGCAACTATGTATGAAATATTAATGGAGCAAATGGAGCGTCACGGATATCATCAGTACGAAATTAGCAACTTCGCAAAAGCTGGGCTAGAAAGTAAACATAACCTTACTTATTGGAACAATGAAGAGTATTACGGATTTGGGGCAGGATCGCATGGTTATGTTAACGGTCATCGAAACGCTAATTATGGCCCATTAAAAAAGTATATGGCGAAGCTGGCGGATGGTGAACTTCCATATATTGAATCACATAAAGTGACGAAAGAAGAGGCCATTCAAGAAGAAATGTTCTTGGGACTACGCAGAATGAGTGGTGTGAATAAAATGGAGTTCCGCCAAAAGTATGGAATGGATATACAAGAAATCTTTTCTGCGCAAATAAAATTATTGTTAGCGCAAAAGCTAATTGAAGAAACGGATTCTGTTATTCGACTAACACATCAAGGGAAGTTTTTAGGGAATGAAGTTTTTCAACGCTTTATTTAGTATGGAATAACGTTTTTGTATCAAAGTAGTAATAAATTTCGTAGGAGATAGGTGAACTAATCGTTGACAATTAGTATGTTTCTTTGGTAATTTAATTATAGAATTAGCACTCATTAAGAGAGAGTGCTAACAGAGGTGATTATAACATGCTTACGCCACGTCAGCTATTGATTTTGCAAGTTATTGTTGATGATTTCATTCATTCAGCTCAACCAGTTGGCTCAAGAACTTTATCGAAAAAAGAAGAACTATCTTTTAGCTCCGCTACAATTCGTAATGAAATGGCAGACTTGGAGGAGATGGGATACATAGAGAAGACACATACATCTTCTGGGAGGGTTCCTTCTGAGAAAGGATATCGATTCTATGTGGACCATTTGCTTTCACCGAAGCGGTTGGAAGGGAAAGAGATAGAAGCTGTTAAGTCATTGTTTGCGGCGCATATGTTTGAACTGGAAAAAGTCGTGCAAAAATCATCGCAAATCTTATCAGAGTTAACAAATTATACATCTGTCGTTCTTGGTCCGAAGGTGAAGACGAATAAATTGAGAAGTATTCAAATTATTCCTGTCGGCTTGAACAAAGCAGTGGCAATTATCGTAACAGATACAGGGCTTGTTCAAAATAAGACCATTACCATTCCAGATCACATTGAAATCGGTGATATTGAAAAGATGGTAAATATCTTGAATAATCGTTTGGTTGGTGTTCCAATTGTCGATTTGCAAGACAAAATTTTTAAAGAGGTAGTATCTGTCTTGCGAGGTCATGTGCAAAATTATGAAAGCATTGTGAAGATGTTAGATGGCACATTTTATATTCCAAGTCGACAAAAAGTATATACTTCTGGCGAAACAAATATGTTATTCCAACCGGAGTTTCATGATATTGATAAATTCCGTTCTTTTTTAACAACGCTTGAGAGAGAAGAGGAGATAAAAGAGCTTCTTCGTAAGCGGAGGGATGGAGTACATGTTATGATTGGTCGTGAAACAGAGAATGTAGGAATGGAAAACTGTAGTATTATTACAGCTACGTATTCATTCGGGGAGAATAACCTTGGAACAGTGGCTATTTTAGGTCCAAAGAGAATGGAATATTCACGGGTAATTAGTTTGCTTCAGTATGTTGCAGCTGGATTATCTGGATTTTTTGAAGACCTAAATGAAATGAAAGAATAGGGTGGTAAAGTGCCATTCATTAGATATGTGTAGGAATATTTACACGCATTAGCTTTTGAGGGAGGTGAAGGAAATGGTACAAGAGGAAAAAGAAATCGTTGAACAAGAAGAAGTACAAACTGATGAAGCAGTTGAATCTAATCCTTCTGAAGAGAAAGTACAAACAGAAGAAAAAGATGAGCTAACAGCGGCAAATGAAACAATCGCTGAGCTGCAAGCTAAACTAGCAGAAGTAGAAAACCGTGCTCTTCGTGCGCAAGCAGACTTCGAAAATTATCGTCGTCGTACGTTGCAAGAGAAAGAAGCAGCGAATAAATATCGCGCACAAAACCTTGTGACAGATTTGTTACCTGTACTCGATAACTTCGAACGTGCCTTAAAGGTAGAAGAAGCAGACGAGAAAATGGCACCTTTCTTACAAGGGATGAACATGGTATACCGTCAATTGCTTGATGCAATGACGACTGAAGGCTTGGAAGTAGTAGAAGCAGTAGGGAAAGAATTTGACCCTTACGTTCACCAAGCGGTTATGCAAGTGGAAGATAGCGAGTTTGCATCTAACACAGTAGTGGAAGAATTCCAAAAAGGTTATAAATTAAAGGATCGAGTAATTCGTCCTTCCATGGTTAAAGTAAATCAATAATGAACATAGAAGAATGTAGGAGGTTAATGTTATATGAGCAAAATCATTGGTATTGACTTAGGAACAACGAACTCTTGTGTCGCTGTATTAGA
This sequence comes from Priestia taiwanensis, assembly GCF_014638355.1. Lineage (GTDB taxonomy): Bacteria > Bacillota > Bacilli > Bacillales > Bacillaceae_G > Priestia_D > Priestia_D taiwanensis. The sequence goes on along the minus strand of NZ_BMFK01000002.1, from coordinate 94,924 downwards.
AGGTGGCGAACCAAAGGTAATCCCAAATCCAGAAGGAAACCGTACAACACCATCAGTTGTAGCGTTCAAAAACGGTGAGCGTCAAGTTGGTGAAGTGGCGAAACGTCAATCAGTAACGAACCCTAACACAATTATGTCGATTAAACGTCATATGGGTACAGACTACAAAGTAGAGGTAGAAGGTAAAGATTACACTCCACAAGAAATGTCTGCTATCATCTTACAAAGTTTAAAAGAATATGCAGAACAATACTTAGGTGAAAAAGTAACAAAAGCTGTTATTACAGTTCCAGCTTACTTCAACGATGCAGAGCGTCAAGCAACGAAAGATGCTGGTAAAATTGCAGGTCTTGAAGTAGAGCGTATTATCAATGAGCCAACTGCTGCTGCGTTAGCATATGGTTTAGATAAGCAAGACGAAGACCAAACAATCCTTGTATACGACTTAGGTGGCGGTACATTCGACGTATCGATCCTTGAGTTAGGTGATGGTATCTTCGAAGTAAAAGCTACTGCTGGTGACAACCGTCTTGGTGGAGATGACTTCGACCAAGTAATCATCGATTATTTAGTAGCAGAATTCAAGAAAGAAAATGGCGTAGACTTATCTCAAGATAAGATGGCTATTCAACGCTTAAAAGATGCAGCTGAAAAAGCGAAAAAAGACTTATCAGGTGTAACAAGTACACAAATTTCATTACCATTCATCTCTGCTGGAGCAGCAGGTCCATTACACTTAGAGTTAAACTTAACTCGTGCAAAATTCGAAGAGTTATCACATAACTTAGTAGAGCGTACGTTAGCACCAACTCGTCAAGCGTTATCAGATTCTGGTTTAACACCATCTGAAATTGACAAAGTAATCTTAGTAGGTGGATCTACTCGTATTCCTGCAGTACAAGAAGCAATTAAGAAAGAAATTGGTAAAGAGCCACACAAAGGAGTAAACCCAGATGAAGTAGTAGCACTTGGTGCAGCTATTCAAGGTGGCGTTATTTCTGGTGACGTAGAAGGCTTAGTGTTAGTTGATGTAACACCATTATCTCTTGGTATCGAAACAATGGGTGGTGTATTCACGAAGCTAATCGAGCGCAATACAGCAATCCCAACAAGTAAATCACAAGTATTCTCTACAGCGGCTGATAACCAACCAGCAGTAGACATTCACGTATTACAAGGTGAGCGTCCAATGGCAGCGGCTAACAAGACATTAGGTCGTTTCCAATTAACAGATATTCCAGCAGCTCCGCGCGGAATTCCTCAAATTGAAGTAACATTTGATATCGACCGTAACGGTATCGTAAATGTACGTGCGAAAGATTTAGGAACAAACAAAGAGCAATCTATTACAATTCAATCTTCTTCTTCATTAAGTGAAGATGAGATTAACCGTATGGTACAAGAAGCTGAATTGAATGCTGAAGCAGATAAGAAGGTTAAAGAAGAAGCAGATTTAGTGAACGAAGCAGACCAAATGGTGTTCATGACAGAGAAGACATTGAAAGACGTAGAAGGCAAAGTTGATGCAGCTGAGATTGCGAAAGCAACTGAATTAAAAGATGCATTAAAGAAAGCACTTGAAGAGAAGAACTTAGATGAAGTACGTGCGAAGAAAGACGAGCTTCAAGAAGTTGTTCAACAACTTTCAATGAAATTATATGAGCAAGCTGCTGCTGAGCAACAAGCGGCTCAAGGTGCACAAGGCGCTGAAACAAAAGACGACGATGTGGTAGACGCTGAATTTACAGAAGTAAAAGAAGATAAGTAATCCACAGTGTATGTGTAACAAAAGCCAAAGCCAGGTCCTCCTTGGCTTTGGCTTTCTGTATGAAATGAGTAAGACAAAAGGTTCATTATTGCATACTTTGTCCTATCAGTGTTAAAATATTTTTCATGTGAGAAAGGAGTCGGGACTTGTAAGATGAGTAAACGAGACTATTATGAGGTGCTTGGTCTGTCCAAGTCAGCCAGCAAAGATGAAATAAAGAAAGCATACCGTAAGCTTGTAAAGGTATATCACCCGGATGTAAGTAAAGAAGCAGATGCAGAAGTGAAATTTAAAGAGGTACAAGAAGCATACGAAGTGTTAAGTGACGACCAAAAACGTGCGCAGTACGATCAATATGGTCATACAGATCCAAATCAAGGATTCGGAGGATTTGGTGGTGGAGACTTCGGAGGCGGTTTTGGTGGTTTCGAAGATATCTTTAGCTCATTCTTCGGTGGTGGCGGTGGACGCCGTCGTGATCCGAACGCACCGAGAAAAGGATCTGATCTACAATATTCAATGACATTGTCATTTGAAGAAGCTGTATTTGGATTAGAAAAAGAAATTAGTATCCCTCGTGAAGAGTCGTGTGACACGTGTAAAGGATCAGGTGCGAAACCGGGTACATCCAAAGAGACATGTTCGCATTGTCAAGGTGCTGGTCAAGTGAATGTTGAGCAGAATACACCATTTGGACGTATTGTAAATCGTCGTACATGTAACCATTGTAGCGGAACAGGTCAAATGATCAAAGAGAAGTGTTCAACATGCCGCGGAGCAGGTCGTATTCGTAAAACACAAAAACTGAATGTGAAAATCCCTGCTGGTGTGGATGATGGACAACAAATTCGCATGAGTGGTCAAGGGGAAGCTGGTGTGAACGGTGGACCGGCTGGCGACTTATATATCGTTTTCCAAGTAAGGGGACATGAGTTCTTTGAACGTGACGGAGATGACGTATACTGTGAAATGCCATTAACTTTCACACAAGCTGCTCTAGGTGATGAAGTGGAAATTCCGACATTATACGGAAAAGTAAACTTAAAAATCCCTGCTGGAACACAAACAGGTACGAAATTCCGCTTAAAAGGAAAAGGTGTGAAGAATGTACGTGGGTATGGTCAAGGAGACCAACATGTTATTGTACGCGTTGTAACACCAACGAAGTTATCTGCGCAGCAAAAAGAACTTTTAAAGGAATTTGCGGCAGATGGAACAGCATCGTACGATGAGAAGAATGACAATCTTTTCAAACGTTTAAAGCGTGCTTTTAAAGGAGAATAAAGAATAGAGAAAGGAGGACTAATCACTGTCCTCCTTCCTCCCTTTCTTCTAAGATTACTCCAAAGGTAATCTGTCTACACTAGAAAATAAATGATGAACATTAAAGAATGGAGTTGGTAGAGAATGAAATGGTCGGAAATGAGTATCCATACTACACAAGAAGCTGTAGAACCTATTTCAAATATATTACACGAGGCAGGTGCGAGTGGTGTTGTTATCGAGGATGTATTTGATTTATACAAAGAGCGTGCGGATGTATATGGAGAAATCTACCAACTTGATCCGAATGACTACCCAACAGAAGGTGTTATTGTAAAAGCATATTTGCCAGTTAATAGTTTTTTAGGAGAAACAGTAGACGCAATCAAAGAAGCGATTAATAACTTACTGATTCATGATATTGACTTAGGACATAATACAATTTCTGTTAGTGAAGTAAACGAGGAAGAATGGGCAACGGCATGGAAGAAATATTACCATCCTGTGCGCGTATCTAATCGCATCACAATCGTTCCAACATGGGAAGAGTACACGAAGGAAAAGGAAGATGAGTTAATTATTGAACTAGATCCAGGAATGGCATTTGGTACAGGAACACATCCAACGACTGTTATGTGTATTCAAGCATTGGAGAAATGCGTAGAGAATGGTGATAACATCATTGATGTAGGAACAGGATCTGGTGTATTAAGTATTGCAGCAGCGAAATTAGGTGCTAGCAAAATTGGTGCATACGATTTAGACGATGTTGCTGTTCAAAGTGCACGTACGAATGTACAATTAAACAAGGTAGATGACGTAGTAGAAGTTGATCAAAACAACTTACTTAGCGGAATCGAAGGACCGGTAGATGGAATTGTTGCAAATTTACTTGCTGAAATCGTGTTACGTTTAGTTGAGGATGCGAAGAAAGTAATTAAGCCGGGCGGATATTTCATTTCTTCTGGAATTATCGGAGCAAAGCGTGGAGAAGTAGAAGAGAAGTTAGTACAAGCAGGCTTTGATGTTGTGGAAGTTATTACGATGGAAGACTGGGTTGCTATTATTGCAAAGGCATAAGGTGATGAGATGCAGCGATATTTTGTAGAGAAAGAAGATGTACAAGAGAATAGGATGACTATTTACGGTGATGATGCACGTCATATGACGAAAGTAATGCGTATGAAAGCCGGAGATAGTATCCAATGTATTGTGGATGGACGTACAGCAACATGTGAGATTACGGATTTTACCAATGAATCTGTTCGTGTGCATGTTGTAGAATGGATAGAGGAAACGAACGAACTGCCTATTCGTGTAACAATTGCGAGTGGTTTACCAAAAGGTGATAAACTAGAGTATATTGTGCAAAAAGGTACAGAGTTAGGTGCAGCTGCATTTCTTCCTTTTTCTGCAGCTAGGTCTATCGTGAAATGGGATGAGAAAAAAGGGAAAAAGAAAGTAGAGCGTTTAGAGAAAATTGCAAAAGAAGCAGCGGAGCAATCTTATCGCAACCTTATTCCTCATATAACAAACCCTATTTCTTTTAAACAACTACTAGAGAAGAGTAGTAATTATGATATGTGTATTGTCGCATACGAAGAAGACGCTAAGAATGGTGAAAGTAAGGCACTAAAGCGTGTATTTGAACAATTAAATCCAGGGCAAAAACTATTAGTTGTATTCGGGCCAGAAGGTGGTCTAGCGGAAGAGGAGATTAGTCAGCTAGAAGCATCAAAGTTTGTACGCTGTAGTTTAGGATCGCGTATTTTACGCACGGAAACAGCACCATTGTATGTGTTATCTGCTGTTTCATACAATTTTGAATTATCGAGGTGAACAGAATGCCACAAGTAGCATTCCATACATTAGGGTGTAAAGTAAACCATTATGAAACTGAGGCAATTTGGCAGTTATTTAAAGAAGCTGGATACGAAAGAACAGAGTATGAAAAGCGTGCGGACGTGTATGTCATTAATACGTGCACGGTAACGAATACAGGCGATAAGAAGAGTCGCCAAATTATTCGCCGTGCTGTTCGTCAAAATCCAGATGCAGTAGTATGTGTAACTGGTTGTTACGCACAAACTTCTCCAGCGGAAATTATGGCTATTCCGGGAGTAGATATTGTTGTTGGTACACAAGACCGTACGAAAATGTTAGATTATATTGCACAGTATCGTGAAGAGCGTCAACCGATTAATGCGGTACGTAATATCATGAAGACGCGTGTATATGAAGAATTAGATGTACCTGCGTTCACAGATCGTACACGTGCATCACTTAAAATTCAAGAAGGATGTAACAACTTCTGTACATTCTGTATTATCCCTTGGGCACGTGGATTAATGCGTTCTCGTGATGGACAGGAAGTTATTCGTCAAGCGCAGCAATTAGTAGATGCTGGCTACAAAGAAATTGTCTTAACAGGTATTCATACAGGCGGATACGGTGAGGATATCAAGAATTACAATTTAGCTGGACTTCTTCGTGATTTAGAAAGAGAAGTAAAAGGATTGAAGCGTCTTCGTATTTCATCTATTGAAGCGAGTCAAATTACAGATGAAGTAATTGATGTGTTAGGGAAATCGGACATCGTTGTACGTCACCTGCATATTCCTCTTCAATCAGGTTCAGATACAGTTCTAAAGCGTATGCGTCGTAAATATACGATGGAACACTTTGCAGAGCGTTTAACGAAGTTAAAAGCGGCTCTTCCGGGCCTTGCAATTACGTCTGACGTAATCGTTGGCTTCCCGGGTGAAACGGAAGAAGAATTCATGGAGACGTATAATTTCATTAAGGAGTATGAGTTCTCTGAACTTCACGTCTTCCCTTACTCGAAACGTACAGGTACGCCAGCGGCACGTATGGATGATCAAGTAGATGAAGAAATTAAGAATGAACGTGTACACAAGTTAATTGCATTATCTGATCAGTTAGCGAAGGAATATGCATCGAAACATGATAATGAAGTACTAGAGATTATTCCAGAGGAAGCATTCAAAGATAACAAGCAAGAAGGATTATTAGTTGGTTACACAGATAACTATATGAAGGTAATCATCGAAGGATCAGAAGATTTAATTGGTAAATTAGTTCGTGTGAAAATTACGAAGGCTGGCTATCCTTATAATGAAGGACAAGTACTGAAAGTAATGGACGATGAAGTAACACCAGAAGAATTAGTGAAAATTGTATAATGAGAAGACCTTTTTGTGCGGTTGTACAAAAAGGTCTTTTTTTATGATGAAATGGTTGATTTTCAGCTATTGTAGTCATATTATTTAAAATAATCTAATAAAAAAGGATGGGATGAATAGATGCCTTCAGTAGAAAGTTTTGACTTAGACCATACAATTGTGGTAGCTCCATACGTAAGACATTGCGGAGTACACAAGGTAGGAAGCGATGGTGTCGTAAATAAATACGATATTCGCTTTTATCAACCAAACAAGCAAGCACTAAAAACAGGTGTTATTCATACGCTTGAACACTTATTGGCGATCAATATCCGTAAATACTCCGAGAAATACGATCATTTTGATATTATCGATGTTTCACCAATGGGATGCCAGACTGGTTATTACTTAATTGTGAGCGGAACACCAACGATACGAGAAGTTATTGAGGTGTTAGAAGAGACAATGAAAGATGGTTTAGAAATTGAAGAGGTACCAGCAGCGAATGAATTACAATGTGGGCAAGCGAAGTTGCACGATTTAGAAGGAGCAAAAGAATTATTCCGTTACTGGTTATCGTATGATAAAGAGTCGTTAGAAAAAGTATTTTCTTCTTAAGAAAACAGAGAGAATGTCTATTTTGTAGATATTCTCTTTTTTTATACATAATTTCTTTTGTAAAGGGGATGCTATATGTATCTGTTGTTACATAAGGAGGAAAATTTATGAAAAAAATAATATGGATGATTGCTATCTCTTGTCTTTTATTAAGCATGAACATGGGGGCGATGGCACATGAACATGGTCATGGTCATCACTATCATAAAATGGACAAGTTAGAGCGCGATGTAAACAATCAATATAAAGAATGGCATAAACAAGTATTCTTCTGGTACTATGCAGATCAATATTATGATAAATTACCAAAGCAGCATCAAGAAAAGGTAGATGAGAAAATCAAAGAAGAGTCACAAGCATTAAGTATTAATATGGCAAATAAGACAATGCCGCAGTTAATTAAAGAAATTTATGCAAAAAAGTTAGAACAACATAAAAATGATATCTATGCAGAAGCGAAGGAAATGAATATCACAACAGAAGGAAAATCGTTAGCAGATATTGCGAAAGAAATCGTTCAACAGAAAATGCAATATCGCAAACAAGCGTTACTTCAAAAAGCGAAAGAACTTGGCATTTCTACTGAAGGGAAATCAATGAGAGATATTGCGAAAGAAGTACGTGAAAAGGAACATAAGAAGACAGAACACTAAGAGGAGATTTCCTCTTAGTGTTTTAATTATTTACTTTTGCGTCTTTCCAATAGTAGTCGCTAATGATTTCGGCAAGAAGATCTACTGTGCGATATAGCTCGTCCAATGTGTTGTCAACGCCACCAATCTCGATGAGGAGAGAATTTGGTGAAAGGTCTTGATTGTAAATGCCGTTTCCCATTTTACGTGATTTTTTATAGACATCACGACTAATTCCTTTATATTTTTTATTAAGTTCATTATGGATGGAAGTTGCTAAGTTTAAATTTGTAGCATAATTTTTATTATCCATCCCAACGACGAAATACACTTTTGCGTATGTTTGCCCATTGATTTCCACTGTTGTGGAATTTTTACGTGCACTATCACGATGAATGTCTATTAAATATTGAATGTCATTATTTGTTTTCATTGCTTCTTGTACAACTTTACGTGACATCGTATAGGAACTCCCGTATGTTAGTTTATTGTTAAGAAGTAGTTGTACAATGTCTGTTTTATCTTGTTCAGCTCCAATACCGTGTTTTTCTAGTTCACTTTTCAATCGCTCTCCTAATAATGATACGTTTGCTTTTGGACTAGATGCATGATCTGGATTTGTTACCCCTGGTAGTAGTGGGAGGAAGGATTCTCGGCTATGTGAGTGATAAATAAAGGCAACTTTTTTTCCACTCGTTGTTTGAGTGGGTGGTGGGGTTTCAGTTGGTTTGTTACTTTCTTGTGCTTTTCTAATACTGCCTATATCAACTTCTCTCTCTTTTGCTAATTCTTCCATTGTTACATTTTCTTCTTCTGGCATTGTTGTAAAGTCGTCATCACTACTAATAGGAGAATAGAAGCTACTATATCCAGGGAGTTCTGTACGAATAAGGCTACGGATATCATCAAATTGAATATTTGTCGTCATGGAAAGAGCTAAGGAAGAGAGTGAGTCACGCTTGTTTTCTTTGAAATAGGGCTCTGCAAAGTAGTGATTTTCTTTCTCTAGCGCCATCATAAAAGCATCTGAAGAAAGGGGGCGGAGCAATTGGTTTAAATCAAATGATTTTGTATTCTTCATTGCAGTTACGAATAAGGAGGAAAGTAAGAACACAAAGCAGACGATTAAAAAGAGGATGAATATTAACTTACGAATTTTTATATTTTGGATATAAATCACACGATCAACTCCTTCTCTATTTCTAGTCTATGTAGTAGAGAAAAAAGATAGAATTAAAAGTTTACTAGAAAGAATGATAGATAATATTGGCAAAAAAGGAATAACAAATGATGAAGATAATAAAAAAATGTTGTAATTATGTCTATGAAAGCGCTAAAAATATGTTATAATAATAAACGTTTATTACATACGAAAGGGGTCAGATGTATGACAACTAACTTTTCAAAATTAATCGACCACACAGTATTGAAAGCAGATACAAAGAAAGAGCAAATCATTACATTATGCCAAGAAGCAAAAGAAAATAACTTCGCTTCTGTATGTGTAAATCCAACTTGGATTGAAACAGCAGCAGAGTTATTAAAAGGTTCAGGCGTAGATGTATGTACAGTTATTGGCTTCCCATTAGGAGCAAATACGCCAGAAACAAAAGGTTTTGAAACGAAAGATGCGATTGCAAAAGGTGCAACAGAAGTTGATATGGTTATCAATATCGGTGCATTAAAAGACAAAAACGATGAGCTTGTTGAACGTGATATCCGTGCAGTTGTAGAAGCTGCAAACGGAACATTAGTAAAAGTAATCATTGAAACATGTTTATTAACAGAAGAAGAAAAAGTTCGTGCTTGTGAATTATGTGTAAAAGCAGGCGCTAACTATGTGAAAACATCGACTGGCTTCTCAACTGGTGGAGCAACAATTGAAGATGTTGCATTAATGAGAAAAACAGTAGGTCCTGACATCGGAGTGAAAGCATCTGGTGGAGTACGTGACCTACAAGGTATGGAAGATATGGTGAAAGTAGGAGCTACACGTATCGGAACAAGTTCTGGTGTAGTAATCATGCAAGGTAAGCAGTCAACAACTGATTACTAAGATAAATAGAGCTATCTGTGAGGAACAGATAGCTTTTCTTTGTTCCTTATCGATATAAAACCTACACAATCTGCATAAATGTGGTGGATTTGGTCGAAAAAAGATAGATAAAAGAAGAAACGGACGTTTTTTGTGGTTGACCAAATAGAAGTGAATATATTATAATCGTAAAAGACCTGTTGAAAGATATGTCTTTTTACATGGATTGATTTATTGATGTAAGTGAATGTTTTGGAGGGAGGGAAATAAAAATGTCTAAAACAGTAGTTCGCAAAAACGAATCTTTAGAGGATGCACTTCGTCGTTTTAAGAGAGCAGTTTCTAAAACTGGTACACTTGCTGAGGCAAGAAAGCGTGAGTTTTATGAAAAGCCAAGCGTAAAACGTAAGAAAAAGTCTGAGGCAGCTAGAAAGCGTAAATTCTAAGAGAGGGTGTATCTATGAGTCTTCTCACTCGTTTAAACGATGATATGAAACAGGCGATGAAGAACAAAGAGAAAGAAAGATTAACTGTTATTCGTATGGTTAAAGCTTCACTTCAAAATGAAGGAATTAAGCATGGAAAACAGGAACTTTCTCAAGATGAAGAGTTAACAGTTTTAGCACGTGAACTAAAACAACGCAAAGACTCCCTCCTTGAATTTGAAAAAGCAGGTCGTACAGACCTTGTTGATAAACTCAAAAATGAAATTGTTGTTTTAGAAACGTACATGCCGGAGCAACTTTCTGAAGAAGAGGTTATTGAAATTGTCAAAGCAACAATTTCAGAAATCGGTGCTTCTTCGAAAGCTGACATGGGAAAAGTGATGAGTGCTGTTATGCCGAAGTTAAAAGGTAAAGCAGAAGGATCACTTGTGAACAAGGTAGTAGCTCAACAACTCTCATGAAAAAGAAACGTCATAAAATGACGTTTCTTTTTTTTATGGGCTCATTTCTTTAGAAAGATAATATAGAGATAAAAGATGCCTATATTTCGTTTTGGTATATACATTTTGTAGAATGTGGAATTTCACTTTGTAGTGCTATTGGAAACCGCTCATTCATACATATGAGATGAGGGGGGTCTTCTTATGGGGAAATGGCAACAACAAATGAAGAATTGGCTAATGAAGAAGGCAGACCTACCTGTTGATGTTATTATGGATTTGCCTCGCATTACGATGATTGGACAGTTACATATATATATTGAAAACCACCGTGGATTGCTTGTATTTACAGATACGGAATTTCGTATCTTACTTAAACACGGGCAGTTATTTATTAAAGGGAATTCGTTTGTTATTAAGACAATTTTACCAGAAGAGATTTTATTAGAGGGAAATATTGAACATGTTTTTTTTATTGACAATGAATGAAACATTGTTTAATGGAGTTTTCTCCATTAAACAATGTTCTAATGATTAGATACAACAAGTGATGCTTCTAAGAGGATATAGGATTTATTTAGGGGAGGACTTTATGAAGAATCATTGGATAACGTTTTTTTCTGGGTATGTTGAGATGGAAATTAGTGGACGAGGCTTAGAGCGGTTTATTAATGATTGTGTAAGACGAGGTGTCTATGTCTGGGATGTGCATAGTAAAGAGGAGAAAATCACATGTTGTGTCCGCATTAAAGATATTTCTCTTATTCGTCGTGTTCGTAGGAAGCACGAATGTGATATTTCATTTAAGAAGCGTTCAGGAATTCCTTTCAAGTGGAAGAAGTTATTGCGAAACAGTGGTTTTTTAGGAGGGTTGTTTGCTTTTTTGGTTATTATCTTTCTTCTTTCTAATATGATATGGAGTGTTCAAATTAAAGGGGCCACGCCAGAAACAGAATCCTTAATCCGCCAAGAACTAAGAAAAATGGGAGTGAAAGTAGGTAGTTTACAATTCACATTAGATGACAAAGAAGCGATTCAGAAAAAGTTAACGAATCAAATTTCTTCTATTACGTGGATTGGTGTGCAATTAAATGGGACGACCTTCCATTTTCAGGTGGTAGAAAAGAATGAACCAGAAAGGTATGAGGACCTTCCCCCGCAGCATTTAGTTGCAGCTAAAAAAGGAGTTGTGAAACAAGTATTAGTGGATACTGGTAAAGCAGTTGTACAAGAAAATCAAGTGGTGAATAAAGGGGATATATTGGTGTCTGGTGCAATGGGAACTGAGACTCAACAAGTATACGTCCCCGCGACCGGTGTTGTGCTAGGTGAAACGTGGGATTTTTCAGTTGTCGAAGTCCCGTTGAAATCTGCGCTTAATGTATATACAGGAGAAGAAAAACGTTCCCATTATTTACATATCGGACCGTGGAAAGTAAAGATATGGGGTTTTGGGCAAGATGAGTATACGCTCTCTAACAAGGAAACTGTGGAATCCCCATTTCGCTTTCTAGGATGGGAATTACCTATTCAGTATGAAAGAGAGATTCTTAGGGAAGAAGAGCATACGGAACGAGAGTATAAAATGAAGGAAGCAATTACGGTAGGGAAAGAAATAGCTAGAAAAGAAATACAAGGGAAATTAGACGAATTTGCACGAATAAAAGGGGAAAAAGTTTTGCGTCAATCGGTAGAGAATGGTAAAGTTAAACTAACAATACTTTTTCAGGTGGTTGAAAATATTGCTGTACCACAATCTATTGTGCAAGGAGATTGATTAATGTCTGAAGAGTTATTAACGATTAAGCAACAATTAGAGAATACAAATGAAGCAATTGCGCTATTTGGTACTAATGATAAGCATTTGAAAATTTTAGAAGATCAGTTGCATGTTTCTATCGTAACACGTGGAGAAGGCGTAAGTGTGTCTGGTGACGAAGAGAAAGTGTCATTAGTGGAAGAGGTGTTGAAACATCTACTCCTTGTCATTCGTAAAGGAATTTCCATCTCAGAGCGTGATGTAGCGTATGCAATTAGCTTGGCGCTGAAGGGAAATATCGAGCATTTTGAAGAAATGTACAGTGAAGAAATTATTAAAAATGTCAAAGGAAAACCAATACGTGTTAAGACGTTAGGTCAGCGTCAATACATTCAAGCAATGAAGCGCAATGATCTAGTATTTGGAATTGGGCCGGCAGGAACGGGGAAGACATATTTAGCAGTTGTTATGGCTGTTCAAGCATTAAAGAGCGGTTCTGTGAAACGAATTATTTTGACAAGACCAGCTGTTGAAGCTGGGGAGAGTTTAGGATTCTTGCCAGGAGATTTAAAGGAGAAAGTAGATCCATACTTACGCCCTTTATATGACGCGTTACATGATGTATTAGGACAGGAACATACACAACGAATGATTGAGCGCGGAACAATTGAAATTGCACCTCTTGCTTATATGAGAGGACGAACATTAGATGATGCGTATGTTATACTAGATGAGGCGCAGAACACAACATCTGCACAAATGAAAATGTTCCTTACGCGCTTAGGGTTTGATTCAAAGATGATCATCACAGGTGATACTTCGCAAATTGACTTACCAAAAGGTGTGAAGTCAGGATTGAAACTTGCAGATCAAGTGTTAAAAGGGGTATCTGGAATCTCGTTTGTTCACTTAGAACAATCAGATGTTGTACGTCATCCACTTGTCCAGAAAATTATTCAAGCTTACGATGAAGTAGAAGTTTAGATGATGTATGCCATTATGGATAAGGATACAAGGTGACCCTTCTGTTAAGTTAAGGGTCCTTTTTGTTTCAAGTGAATAGAGAGAAGGAAGGAATAGAGAGCATGTCTGTACAATCTTTTTTTAGTTCCCTTAAGAAATATCAGAAATCAACGGCTTTTAGGTGGTTTTTATATGGATTAATAGGTTGCGTGATGTACATAGGATTACTTCCTAATGTGAAACCTGCTCAACTAAATGTGGAAAAGGGGAAAAGCGCAGAGCAAGCAATTATTTCACCACGTACTGTAGAAGATAAAGAGGTAACAGCAAAAAGAAAAGAAGAAGCTGCTAAAAAAGAAGTAAGGCAGTATTCATTGAACGGGGAAATCGAAAAAGAACAAATTAAAATTATTACCGAATTTTTTAAAACAATTGAAGAGGTACAGACCTCTGAAGAAAGTAATAATCATTTAGGTGAATCTCCCCTTCCAGAGGCAGAGAAGTTAGCAGGTCAAGTAAGGAAAGTACGAGATGGTTTGCCACTAGAGTTAAATCAGGACTTATCGGATAATGATATTTCGACTATTCTGAAGGCATCTAAAAAAGACTTAAATATAGTGAGAGAATTTACCGAAGCAAAAGTCAGTGAGTTAATGGAAAAGGAAATGAGTACTACTGAAACTTATAATGCTCACGAAGAATTTGAGGTTGATCTAAGAAAGCAAAATATAAGTCCGCAATTACAAGATGCTATTTTAATAATTGGGAAAAGTCGTATCGTTGCAAACATCGTGTATGATGCAGAGAAGACGGCTGAAAAGAAGGAGCAAGCGAAAAATAATGTAGAACCCGTCTTTATCTTAGAGGGGCAAATCATTGTTAATGAAAAGCAAAAAATTACAGATGATATATATCGCCAATTAGAGCTGGTAGGTCTGTTAGAAAATGACAATGATTACCAAGCTTATATAGGATTATTATTACTTGTATCTATCTCTTTATATTTAATTCATTATCAATTGAAGACGTTCGGATTGTTAGAAGTGAAAGACAAGCCACACATACTAGTATATGTGATGATTCTACTTATTATGCTAGGATTGATGAAAGGTGTTAGCTTGTTTCAAAAGAACGAATATACAGTTGTTGCCTATCTCATTCCATCTGGCTTAGGTACAATGCTTGTATATTTACTTGTCCATAAAAGAATGGTTTTCATTACGAGTGCATTGCTCTCTATTTGGGCGAGTATTTTATTTAACGAAGGAATTACAGGCACGTTTAATTTCTCGATGGGAATTTATGTATTGTTAAGTTCATTAGCGGCACCTATGTTTTTGACGGAACGGAAACGAAGCGTAATGTTACTACGGACAGGAGCATTTTTAGCGCTTTTCAATATTGTACTTGTTCTATGTCTATTATTAATTAAGAGTGGTCATTATGAGTGGAAAGAATTTGGTATATATATACTAACAGCAGCCGGTTCCGGCATGATAGCATCCATTTTAACTATCGGACTAGTCCCTTATTTAGAAGATGGATTTGGTATGATTTCAAGTTTGAAGCTAATCGATTTAGCAAGTCCAAACCACCCATTGTTAAGAAAAGTGCTACTAGAAGCGCCAGGAACATACCACCATAGTATTATGGTCGCTAATTTATCTGAAGTTGCGTGTGAGGCGATTGGAGCAGATGGATTATTAGCGCGGGTTGGTGCATACTATCATGATATTGGAAAAACGTTCCACCCTTATTACTTTATTGAAAACCAAATGGGTATGGAAAATCCACATGATTCATTGACGTCACAACAGAGTAAAGATATAATCATTGCACATGTAACGGACGGGGTAGCGTTGCTTAAGAAAAATCATATTCCAAGTGAGATTGTCGATATTGCGGCACAACATCATGGGACAACCTTCTTGAAATACTTTTACTACAAGGCGAAAGAAAATGATGAGACGGTTTGTGAAGATGATTTCCGTTATCCGGGACCGAAGGCTATGTCTAAGGAAGCAGCCGTTGTAGGCATTGCAGACAGTGTAGAAGCGGCCGTTCGTTCTTTAACACCGCCGACACCGGAGAAGATTGAGGCGCTCGTAAAGTCCATTATTAAAGATAGGCTACAAGACGGTCAGTTTAGTGAATGTGACTTAACGTTTAAGGAGCTGGAATTAGTAAGTCGAGCGTTATGCGAGACGTTAAACGGAACGTTCCATTCGAGGATTAAATATCCTGAGGAGAAGAACTAGGAGGATATAACATGTACATTGATTTTATAGATGAAACAAATGAGATAGGTGAAGAGAAACAACAAAGGCTTGAGGCGTTACTCCGTCATGCAGCGAAGATGGAAGGAGTAGACGGAGAAATAGAAATGTCGGTAACATTTGTTGATAATGACCGTATCCAAGAGTTAAATCGTGAACATCGTCAAAAAGATCAACCGACAGATGTCCTTTCTTTTGCAATGGAAGAAATGGGAGAAGGAGAAATCGAAATTGTAGGCATGGTTGGGCCGCGTCTACTAGGTGATATTATTATTTCTATTCCGCGAACGCAAGAACAAGCGGAAGAATATGGTCACTCATTTATGCGTGAATTAGGATTTTTAACAGTCCATGGATTCTTGCATTTGTTAGGATATGACCATATGACAGAAGAAGAAGAAAAAGAAATGTTCACGAAACAAAAGGACATTCTTGATACGTATGGTCTTTCAAGGTAGAGAAATATGAGAAAAAAGGGAAGCCTTTTGAAAAGTTTTTATTATGCATATTGTGGGATTAAGCATGTATGTACGGTAGAACGGAATATGAAAATTCATCTTGTCGCAGCAGGGATTGTACTTGGGGCTGGGATGTATTTTCGTATCAATCAGACAGAATGGCTTGTACTCCTTCTTGTAATTGCAGGAGTACTTGCTCTTGAAATGGTGAATAGCGCCATTGAAGCGACGGTAGATTTAGTGACCGCCGAGCGACACCCGTTAGCTAAAATTGCGAAAGACGTTGCAGCTGGTGCTGTGTTATTATTTACATGCTTTGCAGTAATAATTGGGTTTATTGTTTTTTGGCCATACATAGATAGGGCATACTAAAAGAAAAAATACGAAGAAAAGATATTAGGCATCAGTGGAGGAAATAGTATGAAGCATACGTTTAAATCAGGATTTGTATCGATTATCGGAAGACCAAATGTTGGGAAATCAACATTCTTAAACCGTGTAATCGGACAAAAAATCGCTATTATGAGTGATAAACCACAAACAACACGAAATAAAATTCAAGGTGTATATACAGAGGATGATGCACAGGTAGTGTTCATTGATACACCTGGTATTCATAAACCGAAGCATAAGTTAGGCGATTTCATGATGAAAGTTGCACAGAATACATTAAAAGAAGTAGACCTTATTTTGTTCATGGTGAATGTAGAAGAAGGATTTGGGCGTGGAGATGAATTTATTATTGAGAAATTAAAGGAAACGAAAACACCTGTATTCCTTATCTTAAATAAGATTGACAAAGTTCATCCAGAAGAGTTATTAAAAATCATTGATAAATATCGTACGCTATATCCGTTTGCGGAGATTGTGCCGATTTCTGCGTTAGCGGGTAATAATGTGGATAATTTATTAGGGGTTATTAAGAAATACCTTCCAGAAGGACCTCAGTACTATCCAGCGGATCAAGTAACAGATCATCCGGAGCGTTTCATTATCGAAGAGCTTGTACGCGAGAAAGTGCTACATTTAACACGTGAGGAAGTACCACATTCTATTGCAGTAGCAATTGATTCTATTCAACGACGTGAAGGGAATGCAGTATATGTTGCAGCGACAGTTATTGTTGAGCGTGATTCGCAAAAAGGTATCGTAATCGGAAAACAAGGGAAAGTGTTAAAAGAAGTCGGAAAACGTGCACGTAAGGATATCGAAATGTTATTAGGTTCGAAAGTATTCTTAGAATTATGGGTGAAGGTGCAGAAAGACTGGCGTAATAAAATGTCTAATCTTCGCGACTTAGGATTTAGAGAAGATGAGTATTAAGAAATAGATAGAGGGTTACCTCTATCTTTCTCTTTGTATGAAAGAATAGAATGTCAAAAATTATCACACATGAAAATGAGTGTAGGTGGTCATCTTAATAGTAAATTGGAATTGCATATATGCTAAGCTTCTCAAAGGAAGGTGGGTTCTAATGTTAAAATTTGCATGGGATGTCTTTTCTCGTACAGGGAACTTGGAAACCTATTTATTAATCAAGGAGTTAGAGCAAGATAGTGTGGAAGGAACGCTTGATCAGAGTGGCGAGTTAGCTGATGTAGATTCACCAATTTCGTGATCACCTGCTAAAAAGTGGATGGTGAGCGAATTGCTTCAGAAAGTAGAAGGAATTGTTATTCGTTGTATTGACTACGGTGAAACGAATAAAATTGTAACGTTATTAACACGAGAATTAGGAAAAATTAGTGTGATGGCAAGAGGAGCAAAAAAAGCGAATAGTCGTCTTGCTTCTCTTACACAATTATTCACATATGGATATTTTCTTGTTCAAAAAAGTCGTGGTATAGGTACCTTGCAGCAAGGAGATATTATTTCATCGATGAAAGACATACGACGAGATATTGTGGTAACTGCACATGCTTCTCTTGTCATCGAGGTGACGGACAAAGCGTTAGAAGAGAAGAAACATAATCCATATTTATTCGAGCTCTTATACCAAACGTTAAATTACATGGAAGAAGGATTAGATGCAGAAGTACTTTCTTTGATTTATCAATTGAAGTTGCTACCAGTCTTAGGGTTGTATCCAACGCTTGATACATGCGCTGATTGTCACGACTCAACAGATTTTGTCGCCTTCTCTATCCGAGAGGGCGGCTTTCTATGTAAGAACTGTGTACATAAAGACCCACATCATTTGAAAATGAGTGAAACGGCAATCAAGTTAACACGTGTTTTTTATCATTTTGATTTAGTTCGTCTAGGGAATATATCTGTTAAGAGAGAGAATAAGCGTCAAATTCGTCGAATTGTTGATATTTACTATGACGAGTATGCGGGAATGTACTTGAAGTCAAGACGATTTTTAAATCAACTTGATTTTTTTGAAACAAATGAGTAAAATGATGTTATCTATTTTTATTTATATATGCATGCGATGAAGGAGAGGAGTACTTTTCTTTACCTATAGAAGCGAACCTAGGATAGTGCAAGCTAGGGTATAGGGAGAATAGGAAGGCGTTCTGGAGCGTGCTACAAGAAAGCGATTTTGACATTTGTCAAAATAAATAGGGTGGAACCGCGGGTATAACTCTCGTCCCTATGTGTGAAGGCACATAGGGACGAGAGTTTTTTGTTTTTCTTTTTTATATTTTAAGGAGGTTTTAACATGAATATTCAAGATATGATTTTCACATTGCAAAAGCATTGGTCGAATTACGGTTGTATTTTAATGCAAGCGTATGATACAGAGAAAGGTGCAGGTACGATGAGTCCGTATACATTCCTTCGTAGCCTTGGTCCAGAGCCATGGAACGTTGCATATGTAGAACCATCTCGTCGCCCGGCAGATGGCCGTTACGGTGAGAACCCGAACCGTCTATATCAACATCATCAGTTCCAAGTTATTATGAAACCATCTCCAGATAACATTCAAGAGATGTATTTAGATTCGCTTCGTGCACTAGGTATTAAACCAGAAGAACATGATATTCGTTTCGTTGAAGATAACTGGGAGAACCCATCATTAGGTTGTGCAGGTCTTGGTTGGGAAGTTTGGTTAGATGGAATGGAAGTGACGCAGTTTACGTATTTCCAACAAGTAGGTGGCTTAGAGTGTAAGCCAGTAGCCGCAGAGATTACGTATGGTATTGAGCGTTTAGCGTCATACATTCAAGATAAAGAGGATGTATTCGAATTAGAGTGGACAGATGGTGTAACAGTTCGTGACATTTTCGGTCAACCAGAATACGAGCATTCAAAGTATACATTTGAAACATCAAACACAGAAATGTTATTTAACTTATTCAATACGTATGAGCAAGAAGCATTAAGCCAAATGGAAGAAGGCTTAGTATTCCCAGCATACGATTACGTATTGAAATGTTCTCATACGTTCAACCTATTAGATGGAAAAGGTGCGATTTCGGTAACGGAGCGTACTGGTTACATTACACGTATGCGTAATTTAGCACGTAAGATTGCGAAGACATATGTAGATGAGCGTGAGAAATTAGGATTCCCAATGTTAAAGAAGGAGGAGGAGAAGTAATGAGAGATTTATTACTTGAAATTGGTTTGGAAGAAATGCCAGCTCGTTTTGTAACAGATTCAATGAACCAGTTACAAACAAAAGTAGCAGCGTGGTTAGATGAAAATCGCATTAGTTATGAAACGGTAACAGCTTATTCAACTCCTCGTCGTTTAGCTGTGAAGGTAACGGGTGTAGCAGAGAAGCAAGAAGATATTCAAGAAGAGGCTAAAGGACCAGCTAAGAAGATTGCGTTAGATGCGGAAGGTAACTGGTCAAAAGCAGCTCAAGGCTTCGTTCGTGGCCAAGGTGGGACAGTAGAAGATATTTTCTTCAAAGAAATTAAAGGTGTAGAGTACGTACACGTGAATAAGTTTGTTGCCGGGAAGGAAACAGTAGCGTTATTACCTACTTTACAAGAGGTTGTAGTAGGCTTACACTTTGGGAAGAACATGCGCTGGGGACATAACGACCTTCGTTTCGTTCGTCCAGTAAAATGGATTATTGCGTTATTTGGAACAGAAATTATTCCGATGGCAATCACAAATGTAACATCAAGCAATACATCACGTGGTCACCGTTTCCTTGGAGAAGAAGTGACGATTACAGATGCGAACATGTATGAAAAGGCATTAGAAGAGCAATTCGTTATCGTAAATCCAGAAACGCGTAAAAATATGATCCGTGAGCAGTTGAAAGCACTTGAAGCGAAGCAAAACTGGACGATTCCAGTAGATGAAGAGTTATTAGAAGAAGTAAATAACTTAGTAGAGTATCCAACAGCGTTCTTCGGAAGCTTTGAGAAGGAATTCTTAGAAGTACCAGCAGAAGTACTAATTACGTCGATGAAGGAGCACCAACGTTACTTCCCAGTAATGGATACAGAAGGTAACTTATTAGCACACTTTGTAGCCGTTCGTAACGGTGACGACAAACATCTAGATAACGTTGCGCGAGGAAATGAAAAAGTATTACGTGCACGTCTATCAGATGCAGCGTTCTTCTACCGTGAAGATCAAAAAGTTGCAATTGCAGATCGTACGAAGAAGTTAGATAGCATCGTGTTCCATGAAGAGTTAGGAACAATTGGAGACAAAGTAAGACGTGTTGGTGAAACAAGTGCGAAATTAGTAGAGAAGTTACAATTTGATGCTGCTATTGCAACGAAAGTAGCAAGAACAGTAGAAATTTGCAAGTTTGACTTAGTAACGCATATGGTCTATGAGTTCCCGGAATTACAAGGTTTAATGGGAGAGAAATATGCACGTATCTTCGGTGAAGATGAAGAAGTTGCAGTAGCAATTAATGAACATTACATGCCGCGTTCAGCAGATGATGCAACGCCGGCAAGTGATATTGGTGCAATTGTAAGTATTTCAGATAAGTTAGATACAATCGTAGGAAGTTTCAGTATTGGTCTAATTCCATCAGGATCACAGGATCCATATGCACTTCGTCGTCAAGCTAGTGGGGTTGTAAATATTCTATTAGCCAAGGAATGGACGTTATCATTAGAAACGCTATTATCAAACGTTATTGATGTATTTGAAGCGAAAGGGTTATTAAAACGCTCTCGTCAAGAAGTATTAGAAGATTTATATAGCTTCTTTAAACTACGTCTGAAAAATGTATTAAACGAAAAAGGCGTTAGCTATGATATTGTAGAAGCGATGTTAGAAACAGTTGTTGGCGATGTGAATACATTCGTAGCGCGTGCTGTTACGTTAGAAGCTAACCGTACAAATGAAGGATTCAAAGGTGCTGTAGAATCACTTAGCCGTGTATGTAACATTGCGAAAAAAGGTGAGCTAGTCCAATTGGATGAAAGCTTATTTGAAGTAGAAGAAGAGAAAGTATTGTTCTCAGCATACGAGTCTATGAAGAAGGAATATTTCGTTCTTTATGAACAAGGTAACATAGAAGCGGCATTTGAGAAATTAGCGACATTAAGTCCTGTCATTGATGCATACTTTGATAAAGTAATGGTTATGGCTGACGATGAAAAAGTACGTAATAACCGCTTATCACAAATGGTTCATTTAGCACATGTGATTCAAACATTTACGAACTTTAACACAATTATTGTGAAGTAATGAATACGACACCTCATCGATGGATGAGGTGTTTTTCTAGTTTATCCGCAGAATGGAGAGAGGCGACTTTTGGCCTTTTAGAAGCGGAACGCTTTCTAAGTCCAAAAGTGCTATTTTCATGAAAATAGTGTACAATTGAATACCTCTTCAATATAATAAGGATTTAGTATATAATATTTAAAGGAATAGTATATACTTTTAAATGAGTTATCTGTAAAAAGTTACTAAATGATATATACAAACATGCAGATGGTACGTCGAATAGCGAAGAATACATAATTTATTTTGAAGTGTTAGGTGGTGATTATCATAGAGCTAAATAAGAGGCAGGAGAAAATTGTAGAAATTGTGAAAGAGAACGGACCGATAACAGGGGAGCATATTGCTGATCAGTTGAATTTAACGAGAGCGACATTGCGACCTGATTTAGCGATTCTTACAATGGCTGGATATTTAGATGCTCGTCCACGTGTAGGATATTATTACACTGGGAAGACGAGTTTGCAATTAGTATCGGACAGCATTAAGAAAATAACAGTGAAAGAGTATCAATCTATTCCGGTTGTAGTGGATAAGAATGTATCTGTGTATGATGCTATTTGTACGATGTTCTTAGAGGATGTAGGAACATTATTTGTTGTAGATAATAGTTCGATTTTAGTTGGGGTATTATCAAGGAAAGATTTATTGCGAGCTAGTCTAGGAAAACAGGATTTAACGACGCTTCCGGTTAATATTATTATGACAAGAATGCCAAATATCACATTTTGCGAAAAAGACGATAATGTATATGAAGTAGCAAAAATTCTTATTGAGAAGCAAATAGATGCTGTTCCTGTTGTTAAACGAAACGGGGAGCAACTAGAAGTGATAGGTCGATTTACAAAGACAAATATTACGAAAGCATTAGTTGATTTAATTCACGAAGATATGTAATGGAATAATGATAGAAATGAGGGTGTGGAATGAAAACTCCGGTTGTATATGTAATATCCGATTCTGTTGGGGAAACAGCAGACTTAGTTGTTCGTGCTGCGTTAAGTCAATTTGAATGTGTATCAGATATAAGACGTATTCCATATGTGGAAGATAATGCGACTATTGCAGAAGTTGTTTCACTAGCAAAGACGAATGGAGCTATTATTGCATTTACGCTTGTGAAGCCAGATATGCGTGCATTTTTAGTGGAAGAAGCAGCAAAGGAAAATGTCGAGGTATTTGATATTATCGGGCCGCTAATTGAGAAAATCCAAAAGAAATCAAATATTTATCCGCGATGTGAGCCAGGTGTTGTTCGTCGACTAGATGCGGATTACTTTAAGAAAGTAGAAGCAATTGAATTTGCAGTGAAGTATGATGATGGTCGCGATCCAAGAGGGATTTTACGTGCGGATATTGTCTTAGTTGGTGTGTCGAGAACATCAAAAACACCGCTTTCTCAATATTTGGCACATAAGCGTTTGAAAGTAGCGAATGTACCACTTGTGCCAGAGGTAGATCCACCGGAAGAATTATTCTTAGTGGATAAGAGTAAATGTTTTGGGCTGAAAATTAGCCCAGAAAAATTAAATAGTATTCGTACAGAGCGTCTGAAATCTCTTGGGTTAAATGAAGAGGCGTCGTATGCTCGTATTGAGCGCATTCAAGAAGAATTAGCGCACTTCGAGAAAGTTGTGAATCGTATCGGTTGTCAGGTCATCGATGTAACAAATAAGGCGGTAGAAGAAACTGCTAATACTATTATGAACAAAGTACAACATAAACAATAAGTGTTTGGGCAAAAAGAAAGCTCCTTTAAAAAAATGAAGGAAGCTTTCTTTTTTGGTAGATAACTTTTGTGAATTATATTATAATAAAAACTTGTGATAAAAAAACTTTTTAGGTTTAGACTTTCGTCTTTCCGAATAAACTAGGAATAAGATTCGTAATAAGCAATACATAAGCCGTCAAGGTGAAAATATCGACAAAAATCTTTTCTAGTAAGAAGGAATCACCGAAAGGATGTAGAATAAAAAAGTATGCAAAGAATAATAAAGATTTTTGTGGATGCGGATGCATGTCCAGTGAAGCAAGAAATTCTTGATGTTGCACACTTATTTGATACTCCTGTTTTATTTGTCGCTTGTTATGCTCATATCTCTAATAACAAACGTGGGGAATGGGTATATATTGAACAAGGACATGATAGTGTGGATTTCTATATCTTTCAACATGTACAAGCAGGCGATATCGTTGTTACACAAGATATGGGGCTTGCAAGCTTGTTGTTGAAAAAAGAGGTGCATGTTCTTTCCCCAAGAGGAGAGTTACTGGAAGATTATCAAATGGAGAGCATCTTGTTTACTAGATATGTCAGTGCAAAAGAAAGAAGAACAGGTCACTTTTCTAAAGGACCAAAAGCCCTTTCCAAGACGGATAGGCATCGTTTTTTCGAGATGTTGCAAAAATTACTGTCGAATCTTACAGGAAAAAAGGAATTTATCTCGAATAAAAAATATGATACGGAGCTGTAGCTATGGGAAATCGTATCCCTGACGAGATAATTGAAAAAGTTCGTCACTCAACGGATATAGTAGAAGTAGTGAGCGAATATGTACAATTAAAGAAACAAGGACGTAACTATTTTGGTTTATGCCCTTTTCATGGGGAGAGTACGCCATCTTTTTCTGTTTCACCAGATAAGCAAATTTACCATTGCTTCGGTTGTGGGGCTGGTGGAAATTCCATTACTTTTTTAACGAATATAGAAGGTATTTCGTTCTTCGATGCCGTAAATAAGTTAGGAGAAAAGGCAAACATTAGTCTTAAGGAATATGAACCTTCATCTTCTTCAGAGCCTATTTCGACAACTACTACCTCTATGATTGAGGCACATACGTATTTAGCGAAATATTATCACCACCTTCTTCTTAACACAGAAGAAGGGAAAGAAGCATTGCAATATTTGCTAGATCGAGGATTTACGTTAGAAGCAATCGAAAAGTTTGGAATAGGTTATTCGTTAGAACGCTGGGATGCGGTAACGAATATTTTACAAAGAAGAGGTTATTCATTATCTCTTATGGAAGAAGCGGGTCTTGTAATTCGCCGTGAGCAAGATGGGAATTATTTCGATCGTTTCCGAAACAGAATTATGTTTCCGATTCATAACCTACAAGGAAAAGTAGTTGCTTTTAGTGGTCGAAGTTTGGGAGAAGATACTCCGAAATATTTAAATAGTCCAGAAACAACCATTTTTACTAAAGGTAGGATACTTTACAACTATCACCAATCACGAGCTCATATGAGAAAGAAACAACGAGCTATTTTGCTTGAAGGTTATGCTGACGTTATTGCAGCTTACAAAGCTGGATACGAAGAAACAATTGCGACGATGGGAACGGCGCTTACAGAAGAGCAAGCCAAGACAATTCGACGAACTGTTGATCAAGTAATCATTAGTTTTGATGGTGATGCAGCAGGTATTTCAGCTGCCTTTAAAGCAGCGAATATGCTTATACAAGTTGGATGTGAAGTGAAAATTGCACAACTCCCAGAAGGATTAGACCCAGACGATTACGTGAAGAAATATGGTGCGGAGAAATTCCGAACAGCGATAATCGAAGCAAGTCTTTCTTTTATGGCCTTTAAATTGTATTATCTTCGTCAAGGTAAGAACTTACAAGATGAATCAGTTAGAATGAAATACATTCATGATGTGTTGCAAGAAGTAGCAAAGTTAAATAAACCAATTGAAATAGAACATTATATAAATACATTGTCGAAAGATTTCTCTATTTCGGTCGAAGCGTTACAAGCAGAGCTGTCCAATATCCACAGGCAAACGAAGCCTACAGAAGTAGTAAAAGTAAGAAGACAGACACCTTCTTTTTCTACAAAGAAAACAAGGTTAGCATATGAGAATGCAGAAAGAATTTTAATTGCGCATATGCTTCAAAATGCTGATATCGCAAGGAAAGTCCAAGAAAAGTTACCAGGACTTTTTCATATTCAAGAACATTCAGAGATTATTATTCATTTGTATGCATATTATGAAGAGGGAAACTATCCAGACGTTAGTAATTTCCTTGGAAGATTGCCAAATGCCTCATTACAAAACCTTGTAACAGAAATCGCGTTAATAAATGTAAATCCAGATGTTTCTGAGCAAGAAATTAAGGATTGCATTCAAGCAGTTATCAAGCATGAACGTGAAATGTTGTTAAAGCAACGAATGATGGAAGTAGAAGAAGCGATTCGCCAACAAGATAGAGAACGGGCAAAGACGTTACAATATGAAATACAACAGTTGTTGTTAACTATAAAATCATAATATTATTTGTTGTTAACTCACGGAAGGAGGGGAACAAATATGGCTGAAAAATCAGCTGGTTCTAAAGATGTACAGTCAGAATTAACGATTGAACAAGTGAAAGAACAATTAACAGAATTAGGTAAGAAACGTGGCGTTCTTACGTATGAAGAAATTGCAGATCGCCTAGGTGGTTTTGATATAGAGTCAGACCAAATGGATGAGTACTACGAGTTCCTTCAGGAGCAAGGAGTAGAACTAATCGGTGATAATGATGAGGATCCTAATGCTCATCAGTTAAACAAGAATAATGATGAAGAATTTGATTTGAATGATTTAAGTGTTCCGCCAGGAGTGAAAATTAATGACCCGGTGCGCATGTACTTAAAAGAAATTGGTCGTGTGGACTTACTATCGGCCCAAGAAGAAATCGAATTAGCGAAACGCATCGAACAAGGTGACGAAGAAGCGAAACGACGTCTAGCAGAAGCGAACTTACGTCTTGTAGTAAGTATTGCAAAGCGTTATGTTGGTCGCGGTATGTTATTCCTTGACTTAATTCAAGAAGGTAACATGGGACTAATTAAGGCGGTTGAGAAGTTCGATTTCCAAAAAGGTTTCAAATTTAGTACGTATGCAACATGGTGGATTCGCCAAGCAATTACACGTGCAATCGCAGACCAAGCAAGAACAATCCGTATTCCTGTTCATATGGTTGAAACGATTAATAAATTAATCCGTGTTCAACGTCAATTACTTCAAGATTTAGGTCGTGAACCAACGCCAGAAGAAATTGGTGAAGAGATGGATCTTGCACCAGAAAAGGTACGCGAAATCTTAAAGATTGCACAAGAGCCAGTATCGCTTGAAACACCAATTGGTGAAGAAGATGATTCACATTTAGGTGACTTTATCGAGGACCAAGAAGCGACATCTCCTTCTGACCATGCAGCATATGAATTATTAAAAGAGCAACTAGAAGATGTGTTAGATACATTAACAGATCGTGAAGAAAATGTTCTTCGTCTTCGTTTTGGTCTAGATGATGGACGTACACGTACACTTGAAGAAGTAGGTAAAGTATTCGGTGTAACACGTGAGCGTATCCGCCAAATTGAAGCGAAAGCCTTACGTAAATTAAGACATCCAAGTCGCAGTAAGCGATTAAAGGATTTCTTAGAATAGAATGTTTTAGAGGTAGTTTATTCGAAAAGAGTAAACTATCTCTTTTTTTGTCCGATTCTTTATATGAGAGATAAAGAAAGGGGAAGTATATGGGAAAAAATCGGAAAGAAACGATTATTAATGAAATCCTCTTTTGGAAAGAAAACAATCTTTTGCCACCGACCTATTGCGATTATTTACTTGCTTTTTATACAGAGGGCTCACTAGATGAGATTCCTGTAAAGAAGTCGCGTAATAAGCGTTTGATTGGACTAATTGTTCTTGCTATGTGTTTGCCAATAATTTCAATTCTTGCTACTTATTTTACAGAATTGTCTTTTGATTTGCAAATGCTCCTTACAGGAATTTTCGTGATTATTTCCTTTTTGCTCGTTTATTTTGTCTTAAAGATAGATAAAATGTATATTCACCTACCGCTGATTATGACTTCTGTGTTATTGTTCATGTTTTCTGTTCAAGTAGTAGAGCGGATATTTGGAGAGAATACGCTCTTATTGACATGTACAATTGTGTTAAATTGTTTTATATGGGCTGGGCTTGGTTATTATCTTCGTTTGAAATATTTCTTTATTTCAAGTGTAATAGGCTTGCTTATCGTAGGAGTATTTTGGATAATGTAAGGGTTTTTATGAATCGCTGTGCATGATACTTTCCTAAATGACTATTTTCCATTAAAATAAGAATGGAGAGTTTTATTATTATTTTTAAAGGGGTACATAAGGGGGAAATGAAATGAAACGCAATCCTTTAATTCCGTTTGCGTTAATTGCGGCTACCGGTCTTTTAGTAATGCTTATTCTTTCGTATCAAGGTTTAGACAAATCGGACAGACTAGCGAATCCGGATAAGTATGCTGACGCGTCGAAAGTAACGCCAGAGGAAATTGTACAAAAGTC
Source organism: Priestia taiwanensis (assembly GCF_014638355.1). GTDB lineage: Bacteria > Bacillota > Bacilli > Bacillales > Bacillaceae_G > Priestia_D > Priestia_D taiwanensis. Next base: position 67,090 of record NZ_BMFK01000002.1, on the reverse strand, counting down.
ATGTATTTCATGTCACGGAGCTGATCTCAAAGGTGGGGCAGGGCCAGATATCTCTAACGTAGGATCTCGTTTATCAGAGGATCAAATTAAAGAGGTTCTTAAGAATGGTAAAGGTACAATGCCTGGAGGTCTTGTGAAGCCAGCAACTAACGTGGATAAAGTAGCAAAATGGTTATCTGAACAAAAATAACGTAAAAAACCCTTTGTCTTTGGACAAGGGGTTTTGTTATGATAAGAAAAGGTTATTTTAAGAGAAAAGAAACTATGGTGATGAATAATGAATGAAGTGAAATTATCAAAACGATTAGAAATGGTTGTGCATAATGTGCCAACAGGTGCTAAGTTAGCAGACATCGGTTCCGATCATGCTTACTTACCTTGTTACGCGATTTTAAATAATATTGCTTCCTATGCAATTGCAGGAGAAGTAGTGGAAGGACCTTTCCAGTCAGCATGTACACAAGTAAGAAGAAGTGGCTTAACAGAGAAAATTTCTGTTCGTAAAGGAAGCGGTCTACAAGTACTAGAAAAAGGTGAAGTAGACGCTATTACGATTGCTGGAATGGGCGGTGCGCTTATTCGTGACATTTTAGAAGACGGCAAAGAGAAGTTAGAAGGTGTAACACGCTTAATTTTACAACCAAATATTGCAGCATATAACATTCGAGAGTGGTTCATTGAGAATGGTTGGGAATTAAAGCAGGAGCTTATTTTAAAAGAAGATAAGAAAATATATGAAATTCTAGTTGGAGAGCGTGGGAATCCACTTGCACCTTATTCAACGAACAAAGAGTCAGAAATTCATCTAGGTCCGTTCTTAATGAATGAGAAGAGCGATGTATTCGTAGAAAAATGGCAACATGAATTAGTTAATTTAGAGCATATTTCGAAACAATTAGAGAAAGCGGTGCAGTCGGAAGAAACGGCAGCGAGACGTGAAGAAGTACAGATGAAAGTGGAGATGATTAAAGGGGTGATTGGATGAGCAAAGTGCCAAATGGATTTGAAGTCATTCAAGCTTTTGAAAGTTTATATCCGAAGCATTTAGCGATGGAAGGTGACAAAATCGGGCTACAAATTGGAACATTGAATAAAAAGGTGACGAATGTATTAATTGCCTTAGATGTGACGTTAGAAGTTGTGGATGAGGCGCTAGATACAGGTGCTAATTTAATTATTGCTCATCACCCGCTTATTTTTAATCCGTTAAAGAGCATTACGACAGATAATGTGTATGGCCAAATTATTGAGAAATGTATCAAGCATGATATTGCTCTGTACGCGGCCCATACGAACGTTGACGTTGCACGTGGTGGCGTAAATGACTTATTAGCCGAAGCGTTACAATTAACGGATACAGAAGTACTTGTACCAACGTATGAAGAGAAGTTAAAGAAATTAGTTGTCTTCGTACCAAAAACACATGAAGAAGAAGTACGTAAAGCGTTAGGAAATAGTGGTGCAGGTTTTATCGGCAACTATAGCCATTGTACATTCAATAGCGAAGGAAGAGGGACGTTCTTCCCACAAGAAGGTGCAAACCCATTCATTGGTAAGGAAGGGGCACTTGAGGAAGTGGAAGAAGTGCGTATTGAAACGATTTTCCCAGAAGGAATTCAACGTCAAGTTGTACGAGCTATGTTACAAAGCCATCCATATGAAGAAGTAGCCTACGATGTTTATCCGCTAGAGAACAGCGGAGACGTATTAGGGTTAGGGAAAATTGGACGCCTTGCGACAGAAATGACGCTTCGTGAGTTTGCTGAGCATGTAAAAACAACGCTTGAAGTAGATGGTGTACGTGTCGTTGGCGATATGAATACAAAGATTCGCAAAGTAGCCGTAGTTGGCGGTGACGGTAACAAGTATATTAAGCAAGCGAAATTCAAAGGTGCAGATGTATATGTAACAGGAGATATGTATTACCATGTTGCACACGATGCAATGATGTTAGGTTTAAATATCGTCGATCCAGGTCACAACGTCGAGAAAGTAATGAAAAAAGGTGTACAAAAACAATTACAGAAGCAAATGGATGAGAAGAAGCTAGACGTAACAATTCACGCGTCAGCGCTTCATACAGATCCGTTTACGTTTGTATAAAAAGAAGAACGTCATAACGACACAATCATGACAAGTCCTTTTAAGGAGCTTCGTTCATGGTTGTGTCATTTTTATGTAATAAAGAGTATATATTGGTAAAATTAGTATAATTTAGATTCATTATTAAATCATGTGGTGGATTTTTTGAACATGAAGAACATTTCATACACGGAACGGAGAGTGGTGACTCCTGCGGGAAAAGCGAGGAAAGGGAGACCCCGCAAGGCTTGCTGAGGAGGCTCGCTCTCGCCCGCGGAAAGCGTCCGCTCGGAGTGCAGTGAATAGGTCAACGGCCCCATTTAGTTAAGGGCTTAATGAACAGGGGGAATTTAATAGAATGTAGATGGAGGAATACATTAAAGAAAATAAAAGTTAGCCTCGATGTATTGTTTATTCTTTTTATGATAGGACAAGGCGTATTTGTTCATTTCATTCATTCTCATTATGCTACCGTACATATCCCTACTCATTTTATATTTGTGGGAGAAGCGGATGCTTTTGGTAGTGTGATGGATTTACATTTGTATTACGTTTTAGGAGGTATTGTCCTTTTATATCTATTCATTGTATGGAGTCATTGGAATTCGAGGAGAGTAGAGGTTAAGAAACTTAGTGAGCTGAGGGAGAAAAGAGAGTTGTTTTACGTAAAGGCAATGATTTTCATGAGGTTCATTGTTGTATACGTTGCTTTTCTTGTTTGTATCGCCTTAACGGTACTTCGGCATATGTTGCATCATTATCAAACCATTTCTTCCATACCGGGATGGGCAATTGGATTAGGATTGCTAGGCTTAACGATTATTGTGGTAATAGGCTTAATTTGGATTAATCGAGGAACGGAATCATATGAAAAACAGCACCCTGCATGAGGTGCTGTTTTTGTATGTTATTTTCCTGTCACTCGTTTTACTTTCGGTAAAATCTTGTGAAGTGGGACATTACGTTCGCGTACCCATGTTGATTCATCATTCTCGTCGTATTGCTCTAAGAATGTAATTACTTCTCTTGTAATTGGTGTTGGTGTAGAAGCACCTGCTGTAACAGCTACTGTGTTCACACCTTTTAGCCACTCTAATTGAATTTCTGATACGTCTGCTACGCGGTATGCAGTTGTACTTGCAATTTCTTCTGATACTTGTGCAAGACGATTGGAGTTATTACTTTTAGGATCACCCACAACGATTGTTAAATCAGCTTCAGGCGCTTGCTCCGCTACTGCTTCTTGACGAACTTGCGTAGCTAAACAAATCTCTTTGTGTACCTCTGCTGAAGGATATTTCTCCAATACGTTTTTCATAATCTCTTGTACATCCCATTGGCTCATCGTTGTTTGGTTTGTAACAATAATTTTTGCTACTGGGATGGAAAGTGTTGCAACATCTTCTGGCTTTTCAATTAAGTGAACAATTTCGGGTGCAATACCAATTGCGCCTTCCGGCTCAGGATGTCCTTTTTTACCGATGTAGACAACATGGTAACCTTCTGCTTTTTTCATACGAATTAAGTCGTGTGTTTTTGAAACATCAGGACACGTAGCGTCGAGTGTTGTTAACCCTTTTTGAATGGCACGTTTTTTTACTTCTGGTGAAACACCGTGAGCAGTAAAGATAACAGTTCCTTCTGTAATTTGTTCTAATATTTCGAGACGATTTGGACCATCTAATGTAATGACGCCATCTTCTTCAAATGCATCTGTCACGTGTTTGTTGTGAACAATCATTCCCAGAATATAAATAGGCCTTGGTAATGTTGGGTCTAATGCGGCATTACGTGCAATAACCATTGCATCGACAACTCCGTAACAATATCCGCGTGGTGCGATTTTTAATACTTTCATGTATGTTACCTCCTCTATAAAAAGTAGGAGTAGCTCACTACTTACTATTTTCTATCTTATTATAATGGAGGGGCTCCTTGTTTACAAAGTATTTTAAATGTACATTTTCGGTGCGGAATTTTTTTTCTGTTCAGTATTGCTAGGAACAGCTTCTTTCTTGTTTTGTTTAATGGCGGAGACGGTTTCTGTTGTAGGAGGAGAAGATGGTGTCTCTGTTGATGTAGTATCGTCCGTATTTACTTCTTTGAAAATTTTAAGTAGTGAAGGGAGATTTTTTACCATTGGTCCAAATTGTTGAACAGTCGGAATAACGTTTCCGGCCATTTGTGTTACTTTTTGGACGTTGCCAAGAGTGGTTGAAATTGCGCTTCCATTGATGTTAGAAAACATTTTCGAGAACATTCCACTTACACCAGTCTGAGTGGTACTAGCAGCAGCACTGGCGGCACCTGCAACCCTAGTTTGTGTGTGTGGAGCTGTTTTACTAAAGTTCGGACCGCGTGCTCGTGAAAATAAATTTGAGAATAGATTTCCAATGCCTTTTTTTTGTTGCATTCCTTGTTGGTGTGTTCCCATTGACGATTGATTCATTCCCCTTGATTGATGCATTCTCATCATATCTGGTGTTGGAAATGGTTGTTGGTTCATGGGATGTAGTTGTTGGAATGGAGGCTGTTGATAGTGTGGAGAGGGAGCAGGTGGTCGTTGTCCCATCATTGATGATTGTGGGGAAGAAAATGGATGATGATTTGGTGTAGGATGCTTTTGAAATAGCATACGAACACCTCCTTTTTTCGGAAAAATGTATTGTTAATCTAGAATATGCAACACTAGTAAAGAAGGTTAGCATGGATTTTTGCCTAAAATTTCGGTATAATAGATACTCGTTTGAATAATGTAATATACCTGTTAAAGGAATACATAGATAAGAAGGTGGACATATGAGCGCTACAAACTTTAAACAATTCCAATTTGCGCCATTTATTGTGAAAGCAATCGAAGAAATTGGATTTAAACAACCAACAGAAATACAAGAGAAGATTTTCCCGGTCGCAAAACGTGGGGAAAGTGTAATCGGTCAATCACAAACAGGGTCTGGTAAGACACATGCTTACTTATTGCCAATGTTACAGGCGATTGATCCGACGAAAGACGAAGTACAAGTCGTTATTACAGCACCAACTCGTGAATTAGCGAACCAAATTTACAACGAGGCATTAAAGGTTATTCAATTCTGTCCAGAAAATGAAATAATTACAGCTCGTTGTTTCGTAGGTGGAACGGATAAGCAACGTGCAATTGATAAGTTAAAGAAACAGCCACATTTAATAGTTGGTACACCTGGACGTATTTTCGATTTAATGAAAGCAGATGCTTTATTAGTGAATAGAGCAACGAAGTTAATCTTAGATGAAGCTGATTTAATGCTTGATATGGGATTCCTACAAGATGTGGATCAAATCGCATCAAAGATGCCAAAGAATATACAAATGCTTGTATTCTCAGCAACAATTCCACAAAAGTTACAACCATTCTTAAAGAAATACATGGAGAACCCAGCTCACATTCATGTTAATCCAAAGCAATTAGCGGCAGTGAATTTAGAGCACCGTTTAGTACCTTCTAAACATCGTAATAAAGTAGAAGTTACGAAAGAGGTATTAGAAGCTTTAAATCCTTATTTAGCTATCGTATTTACGAATACGAAGAAAGCTGCAGATGAAGTGGCAGATGGACTAATCAAGAAGGGCTTATCCGTTGGTCGTTTACACGGTGACTTATCACCACGTGAGCGTAAGAAAATGATGAAGCAAATTCAAAACTTAGACTACCAATATATCGTTGCAACAGACTTAGCGGCACGTGGTATTGATATTGAAGGCGTTAGTCACGTTGTAAACTACGAAATTCCTGATGATTTAGACTTCTACGTACACCGTGTTGGTCGTACAGCCCGTGCAGGTAATTCAGGGGTTGCGGTAACGTTATATACAGTTGAAGATGAAGAAGCGTTAGAGAAGTTAGAAAAACGCGGCATTGAGTTCACTCATAAAGAATTACGTAACGGTGAGTGGGAAGACCTTGGTCCACGTCGTAAACGTCAAAAACGTCAACGCAAAGAAAATGAAGTCGATAAGGTAGCGAAGAGACTTATTCAGAAGCCATCGAAAGTAAAGCCTGGTTATAAGCGTAAAATGAAGGCGAAAGTAGATAAGTTTAAAGAGAAAGAACGTCGTAAATCAAACAACAAAAACAATAAATAAGCATTAATATTTATTTTCATGTACGAGAGAAGAAGGAGCTACTTGCTAGCTCTTTTTTGTTGTATAGTACACAAAAAAGTAGACGAAGAGGTGTTAATATGTTAAAAATTGGTTCGCACGTTTCGATGAGCGGAAAGAAAATGCTTTTAGCAGCTAGTGAAGAGGCTGCATCATACGGTGCAAATACATTTATGATTTATACAGGGGCGCCACAAAATACACGACGTAAACCACTTGAAGAGTTAAATATCGCAAAAGGTTTACTTCATATGGAGGAACATGGAATGCGAGATATCATTGTCCATGCCCCTTATATTATTAACATTGCAAATACAGTGAAGCCTGAAACATTTGAATTAGGTGTAGAGTTCTTACGTATGGAAATGGACCGTACAGAGGCGCTTAGTGCACGCCAAATTGTTCTTCACCCAGGAGCACACGTTGGAGCAGGGGCAGAAGCTGGTATTAAGAAGATTATCGAAGGGTTAAACGAAGTGTTAACAGCAGATGATAAAGTACAAATCGCATTAGAAACAATGGCCGGTAAAGGAACAGAATGTGGCCGTAGCTTTGAAGAGTTAGCGATGATTATTGACGGTGTAACACATAATGATAAGTTATCTGTATGTTTTGATACGTGTCATACACACGATGCTGGTTATGATATTGTGAATGACTTCGATGGTGTGTTAAATGACTTTGATAAATTAATTGGTATCGATCGCTTGAAAGTATTACACATTAACGATAGCAAAAATGTCCGCGGAGCGAAGAAAGACCGTCATGAGAACTTAGGATTCGGTCATATTGGCTTCGATGCATTGAATTACATCGTTCATCATCCACAGTTAATGGATGTTTCAAAAATTTTAGAAACACCATATGTTGGAGAAGACAAGAACAACAAGAAAGCACCGTACAAGTTAGAAATTGAAATGCTTCGCAATCAAACATTTGATCCAGAACTACAAGCGAAATTAATGAAATAATATTGCTGAGAAAGAAAGGGGAATGAGAATGCCACATCTTTTTATCCGTGGGATGGAAGTAGAACAAGTTAAACAAATGAGTACACCTTTAGTAGAAGAGTTAGCGCAAATTTGTGAATGTGGGACAGATAATTTCATGTTAGAAGTGTTGCATACAACATCTGTCTTCGGTGGAGAGGTTGTCCCATCTTATCCATTCATTGAAGTAGCTTGGTTTGAAAGAGGCCAGGTTGTACGAGATGAATTTGCGAAGGCTGTAACGAAGCATACCTTAGCAACAGGATTAGAAGAAGTGGAGGTTGCTTTCCGCACATTTGCAGAAGCTGCCTATTATATAAACGGCAAGAGCTGCGAATAATACAAGAAATAAGCTTGGGGGAAACACCAAGCTTATTTTTTAATCAGTTTGAGTAGTAATCCATTTACTTGTTCGGCTGTCGTTGGATTTGTAATGTAAGCAATTTTGTTAATGAGTTCTAGTCGGTCATGATCATCATATATGTCTACTTTCTTTTGTTTAATGACTTGGACAGCTTGTTGAGCTTGCTGATAAGTCACAGTTATCTGATGTTCGTGGCAAAGTTTTAATAATTCGTCCACAGAGATATTATTGATTTTTTTGTTTACAATTATTTTCATTAAATTCACGTTATCGCCTCCCATTCTCATGATTATGAAAAGAATGGGCACGTAGAACAAAAAACAAGAAAATGTAGTGTATAATAAAGAAAAAATACTTACACTAGGGGGAGTTTTATGGTAGCAAAGCAACATAAAAAAGAAGCTGCATCTCATCTTATTTTGCGTCTTATTGCAATTATCATTGGCGCTGGATGTGCTGCTGCGGCAATTGAATTAATTCTTGTACCAAATAAAATCATTGATGGTGGGATTATTGGTGTTTCGCTTATCATTGATTATTTAACAGATAATATACCATGGCTGAATTTCGGTACACTTGTAGTGATACTGAATCTTCCGTTCATGTATGCTGGATATAAGCATATCGGGAAAACATTTATGCTTTCATCTATTTTCGGGATTGTGTGTTTAGCAGTTATTGAGCAATCGTTGCATGGGATTGAGCCATTTGTAGAAGAGCCGATTTTAGCGACAGTCTTTGGAGGACTTCTATTAGGTACAGGTGTTGGATTAGTCGTTCGTAATGGTGGAGCATTAGATGGTACAGAAATTTTAGGTATTATGCTTACGAGAAAACTTCCATTCTCTGTCGGTGAATTTGTTATGTTCATCAACGTCTTTATTTTTATTTGGGCAGGATTCGTACTTGGCGTAGAGCAAGCAATGTACTCTGTTATGACATACTACATTGCATTCAAGACGATCGATTTAGTAATTCAAGGGTTAGATGAAACGAAAGCTGTTATTATCGTATCTGATTATTATGAGGAAGTATCAGATGCTCTGTTACACCGCCTTGGTCGTGGGACAACAAAGCTAAAAGGAAAAGGCGGCTACACAGACGAAGAGAAAGAAGTAATTTATACAGTCGTTACACGTCTTGAGGTAACGAAGTTGAAGAATATCGTATATGAAATTGATCCAAATGCATTCTTAACAATTATGAACACCCAAGAAACAAAAGGTGGAAAGTTCAAGAGTGCCATTCACTAATAAGAGAGAGAATAGCCATGCTATGGTTATTCTCTTTTTTTATAGGGAATAATACATAGTATTAGTAGAATGGAGGGCATAATAATGCGTTTGTTGATGCTTTTGTTTTGTTGGTGCTTGCTCGCTATTCCCGCTCAAGCTATTACCTATCATAAGGACAGTATAACGATTGAAGAAGTAGAAAAACGAGTAGCTTTTTCAGTCTTTAAACCGAAGAACCTTCCGAAAGAGTGGGAGCTAGTCATTAAAACATCTCCAGACATACCAAAGGAGAATGTTAATGATTTTCGCTTGCAGTACTTTGAGAAGAATGATGAAATATCTATTTTAGTCATTAGCCAACAAGATGCATCTTCGGTCATACACGATTATCAAAGCCCTAGTGCAAAAAGAATAACGATTAACGGGAATGAAGGCTACTTTTCGGAATGGATAAACAGTGGGGAGTTTGACAAAAATGGAAGATTTATCACCGGTGGTGTACTAGATTGGATACAAGATGGTACGTATATCGAAATGTATAGTGATTTCTTAACGAAAGAGCAGATGTTAGATATAGCACGTTCAATGAAAGAGTAGAGAAAAAGGGTTGAATATAGCCTTTTTATTTGTGAAGTACAACCTTTACAAATCGTAATGAGTAAGATATACTATTATTTTATTGATAGAGAATCGATTAGATAGTAGAGATACTATCTTTCTTAATGGAGAATAAATCGTAATCATTCTGATATGAAGGTGAAAAACGGATGGATAATATAATTGAAATAAAAAATGTAAGTTATCGGTATGAAAAACAAAATGTATTGGAGCATGTTTCATTAGGTGTACCAAAGGGGTCGTTTTTGGCACTTGTTGGTCCGAATGGGTCGGGGAAATCAACGTTATTAAAATGTATTCTAGGGATTTTGACACCGAAAGAAGGAAGCATTTCGTTATTTGGTACGGATGGAAAAGTATTTAAAGAGTGGAATAAGATTGGTTATGTTTCACAAAAGGCAAATAGCTTTAACTCTGGTTTCCCAGCTACTGTATATGAAGTAGTATCGTTAGGGCTTGTTTCGAAGATGGGATTATTTACGTTTTTTAACAAATCTCATAAGAAAAAAGTGTTAGAGGCAATTGAAGCAGTGGGAATGAGTGAATTCACCTATCGAAATATTGGAGAACTATCAGGTGGACAGCAACAGCGTGTATTTATTGCTAGAGCGTTAGTAAGTGATCCTGAGCTGCTTGTGCTTGATGAACCTACAGTAGGAGTAGATGTGAGTAACGTACAAAATTTTTATAATATGCTGGAGCATTTAAATAAGCACTTAGGCATTACATTATTATTAGTAACACATGATATGGGAGCTGTTTCGAATCAAGTAACTCATATTGCTTGTTTAAATAAGTGTTTGCATTTCCACGGGGACAAGCAAGAGTTTGAAGGATTAAATGAAGATGAGCTTTCGCAAATTTATGGACATCATGTGCATATTGTGACACATGATCATAATCACGATCATTGTCATAGCCACGATCACGCGCATGGGGGAGTAAACTAACATGTTAATGGATTTCTTTCGATTTGAATTTTTACAAAATGCATTATATACAGGGATTATTATTGGATTTATCGCACCGCTACTAGGTGTATTCGTCGTTATTCGACGTCTATCATTAATCGCAGATGCCTTAAGTCACGTTGCTTTAGCTGGTATTGCGTTTAGTTTATTTATTGATAAGAAGTATGCAATAGGCACTAATCCGTTATACGCGGGTATGAGCTTTTCAGTAATCGGGGCACTATTTATTGAGCGATTACGTAGTGTATATAAACACTATCAAGAATTAGCAATTCCTATTATTTTATCTGGTGGTATTGGATTAAGTGTTATTTTCATCTCGTTAGCAGATGGATTCAATGCAGATTTGTTTAGTTATTTATTTGGTAGTGTAAGTGCAGTAACAAGAGAAGATTTATGGTTAATTTTCGGTATTGCAGTCGCAGTTGTCCTAACAATTGTGTTTCTATACAAAGAATTATTCCTGTTATCGTTTGATGAAGAATACGCGAAGGCTACAGGATTAAAAGCAAAGACGATTCACTTTGTATTCATTGTAATGGTAGCGCTTGTTATTGCAGCATCGATGAGAGTTGTCGGTATTTTATTAGTATCGTCGTTAATGACGTTACCGGTTGCGGCTAGTATTCGTATTGCGAATGGATTTAAGCAAACAATTTATTTATCGATTATCTTCGGTGAAATTGCTGTAATTGGTGGGATTTTCTCAGGGTATGTATTAGATATTGCGCCAGGTGGTGCAATTGTTATGATTTCGATAGTTATTCTAATGGGTGCAATCTTATTTAAAAAGTGGAGAACTTCATAATAAAGTGAGGGGATTATGATGCATGTAGAAGATGCGATGCAAGTGTTGAAGGAGCATGGATATAAATATACGGATAAGCGCCAAGATATGATTCTCGTTTTTTCAGCGAATAATAAATACTTATCTGCACGAGATGTGCTCGAATATATGAAAGCTGATTATCCAGGGTTGAGTTTTGACACGATTTATCGAAATTTATCGCTGTTTGCGGACCTTGGTATCCTTGAACAAACAGAATTAGAAGGAGAAAAGCATTTCCGTAGTAAATGCAAAACGACTTCTCATCATCATCATTTTATTTGTCTAGAATGTGGAAAGACGAAAACGATTGAAACGTGTCCGATGCATGATATAAGTGATAATTTTCAAGGGTTTGAAGTGACGGGTCATAAGTTCGAAGTATACGGGAAGTGTCCAGAGTGTGTTGTTTTATAAGAATAGAGTAGAAAAGATTGCCTAGCATGTGATAGGTAATCTTTTTTTGCGCTTATTATTACAAAGATGTAAGGATTGTGTAAGGAAAAGAGATTACTCTGTTTTCGATGTTTTGTTAAGATACAAGTAACGAAACAAGAGAAACAATAAAGGAGAAAAAATATGAAACGTACAATTGGAATTTTAAGTGTGTTAGTTATTTTGACAACAGCATTAATGGGATGTAGCAGCCTTAATAGAATGTTCAAAGATGAATATTACGTGCAAATAACAGGAGATGGTGAATTTAAGGTTGAGAAAGCTGATGGTGGTCAAGACTTCAAGAGTTACAACTATAAATTAACTGGTTTCGATGAAAAAGCAAATGATAAAGAGATGGAGTTCACGGCAACGAAGAACCTTCGTAAAGATGCATATTTACGTGTATACTACTCAGATGATAAAGGTGTAACTTCATGGGAAGAAGTGAAGGGAAATGAAGTGCCGGAAAAAGCGTTAAATAAGCTAAAAGAAAATAAATAAGTTTTTGTAGGAAGAACATCTACTATAGGTGTTCTTCTTTTTGTATCTGATGCTGATATAAAAATGAACATTTTATACATATTAAGGTTCAGGAATAGAGGAGAATAAGTGATGAATTGGATATATTTTCTTTATTTTTGTCTCTTTTTCCCTTATACTGAGCATATACTATATCGGTGGTCGATATAGCGGATGTTGATATAGATGGAGGAGTATTTGTGGATCCAAAAGCGAAGAAATACATTCCGTTAACAGAAGGGACGTACTATATTTTGTTATCACTTGTTACACCCCTTCATGGCTACGGTATTATGCAACACGTGACAGAACTTACGAATGGGGAAGTGAAAATTGGACCTGGGACGTTATACGGAACAATTACGAAGCTAATGAATGAAAAGTTAATTACAGAGGTGGCATCAGGAAGTGACCGCAAAAAGTGCTATATGTTAACACCATTAGGTAAAGACGTGTTGCTTCTTGAGGTGAGGCGATTAGAAAGAGCGGTGGAGCATGCGAGTAGTATAAGGGGATGAGCGAATGGGAGAAAAGCGTGTATTCAAACACTTTTTTATATGGGAGACAGAGAAAGAAGAGAAGTTGCTTACGAGGATGCTAGCGCAAGGCTTAGAGCTCTATGACTATAACATGGTTTGTTATACATTTAAGCAAACAACATCACGGAATATGATGTACAAAATCGATCACAAGGAAGATAGTGCGAACATAGGGGAATACATCTCACTTTACGAAGCGTGTGGTTGGGAATATGTGACGATGTTTGGTGACAAGTATTATTTCCGCTGTGAGGCAAATGCTGAAGAACCAGTAATTTATTCTGAAAATGAAACGAAGATAGAGAAAATGACGTATATGTGGAAGATGCTGTTCCGTTCTTACATTGTTATTTTTCTTAGCTCGTTGACAATCTTGTTTGGTACGGTATTTGGTGATTCGTTCGTGATGAAAGGATTCGTGGTGTTATTTAATTTGTTCTATATTAGTTACTTTGCTCGGTTAGCTTATGAAATTCGAAAAGGGAAAAAAGAAGCGTTGTAAGGGGGATGAGATATGAAAAAGGTGTTTAGGTTATCTCCACATTGGAAAAGCGAAGAAGAAGAGAGCTGGTTAAGTGAGATGCATCAACAAGGTTGGATGTTGAAAAAGATATTTGTGCGTTTCCAATTTGAATATGGCCAACCGGAAAAGGTAATTTATAAACGGGATTTGCAACCTGGATTAAAAAAGCAAGAGCGTGAAGAGTACATTAAGTTGTATGAAGAGAGTGGTTGGGAATATGTAACGAAACAAGGAGATGTATATTATTTCCGCATTTCAGCAAACGAAGCTGACGTACCCGAACTATATACAGATGTAGAATCAAAAATAGGTCAAGTAACGAAGCAATTTAAATTAGTTGCAATGGCTTATGGCTCAGTGTGTATAAGTTCAATAAGTGCATTTTCATCTACTTTTGATGCGATTCCTTGGTTTCGTATATTAATGGTGTTTGCTCATATAGTAGGGGTAAGAGCCCTATGGAAATTATGGACGAAACGAAAAGCTTTAGAAAAGGAAGTGTGGTAAGAGGATAAATGTAGTTGGATAATAGGTTAAATAGTAGAAAACAATAGACATGATACAACAGCCTAAAAAATAACTATGTAAAGGAGCTGTTATCATGCTTGTATCTACATATGATCCCTTCCAACACTTATTTTTGTCAGCGCTTGTAGCATCAATCCCGATTTTATTGTTTTTGTTATGTTTGACTGTCTTCAAAATGAAAGGGATTTATGCAGCGCTAGTTAATTTAGGGATTACATTTGTGATTGTCCTTTTTATTTTTAAGCTTCCTATCGGTGAGTGTATAGCTAGTATTATCCAAGGGATTATTCAAGGGTTATGGCCAATCGGATATATCATTGTGATGGCTGTTTGGTTATATAAGATTACGGTTGAGTCTGGAAAATTTGATGTGCTAAGAGGGAGTATTGCCGGTATTTCACAAGATCAGCGCATTCAATTGTTATTAATAGGGTTTTGTTTCAACGCATTTCTTGAAGGGGCAGCAGGATTTGGAGTTCCAATTGCGATTTGTTCGGTTCTTTTAGTATCATTAGGATTTGAACCGTTACGAGCAGCGATGCTTTGCCTTATTGCGAATGCGGCTTCTGGGGCATTCGGAGCAATTGGTATTCCTGTTGGTATTATTGATACATTTGGATTAGGGGAAAATGTAACGGCGCAGAGTGTATCGATAATGACTGCTTATACGCTTCCGATTATTAATTTTACTATTCCTTTTTTGATCGTATGGCTAATTGACGGCTTAAAAGGGGTTAAAGAAGTGTTTCCAGCTATTATGGTGACATCGGTCACATATACCATCCTTCAAGCCATTATTACAATTTTCTTAGGGCCAGAGCTAGCGGATATTATACCTGCTTTAGTAGCGATGGGAGGGCTAGCATTATTTTTACGTAAATGGCAGCCAAAGCATGTATTTAGGTTACATGCTGGTGAAGAAGAGGTGAAGAAATATTCATTCGGTGAGATTATTAAAGCGTGGATGCCTTTTTACTTGTTGACAATTTTCATTTTAATATGGAGTTTGCCGATGTTTAAAGGATTGTTCGCGAGCGGTGGTTTACTTGCGGCTTCCGTCATAAAATTCATGATACCTGGGTCTTCTATTCGTGTGACTATTGACATAGTAGGGGCAACGGGAACGGCAATATTGGTTGCTGCATTGATTACAATTGGTACGACTGAAGCGATGAATATGCGAGGTGGTTTCGGATTACTCAAAAGAACGATTAGGGAGTTTTGGATTCCAATTGTTATGATTTGTGCAATTATTGGTATCGCAAAGCTAATGACGTACGGAGGTTTAACAGCTGCATTAGGAGAGGCCGTGGCTACAACAGGCGGCGCATTTCCGATTTTGTCTCCGATATTAGGGTGGATTGGTGTATTTATGACAGGGTCTGTTGTGAACAACAATACGTTGTTTGCACCAATACAAGTAACTGCAGCAAAGATTATTGGGACAAATCCATCTTTGCTAGTGGCAGCGAATACGGCGGGTGGCGTGATGGCGAAACTAGTTTCACCACAGTCAATTGTCATTGCAACAGCAGCAGTTGGCGTAACAGGGAAAGAAGCAGATGTAACGAAAATGACGATTAAATACAGCTTTGCATTGCTAGCCTTTGTTTGTATATGGACATTTGTGTTGGCAATGTTTATAACGTAAATGAAAAAGGAGCGTTCTCATTCAAGATGAGGACGCTCCTTTTTACGTTTATTTTGTAGCTTCAGCAGCAGCTTTTTCTGCTTCTGCTTTTTCTAAATATTCTTCGTAAATCTTATCGATTTCTTTCTTTAATTCTTCTACCATTGTTGCTTCCGGTACTTTACGAACAATCTCACCTTTGCGGAATAGAAGACCTTCCCCGCGAGCACCAGCAATACCGATATCTGCTTCACGAGCTTCACCAGGTCCGTTTACTGCACATCCTAGTACAGCAACTTTAATAGGTGCTTTAATCTTTTGAATGTATTCTTCTACTTCATTTGCAATCGAAATTAAGTCAATTTCGATACGTCCGCATGTTGGACAAGAAATTAATGTCGCTGCGTTTGCGGCTAATCCGAATGACTTTAATAACTCACGTGCTACTTTCACTTCTTCTACTGGATCGGCACTTAATGATACACGTAATGTGTTACCGATACCCATAGAAAGAATAGCACCAAGCCCAGCAGCACTCTTTACCGTTCCAGCAAATAATGTACCTGACTCTGTAATACCTAAATGAAGTGGGTAACTGAATGCTTTAGATGCCTTCTCATATGCTTCAATCGCTAAGTTAACATCCGATGCTTTCATCGATACGATGATGTCATGGAAGTCAAGCTCTTCTAAAATTGCAATATGGTGAAGGGCGCTTTCAACCATTCCATCTGCTGTTGGATACCCGTATTTCTCAAGGATTTTTCGTTCTAATGAACCAGCGTTTACCCCGATACGGATTGGGATTCCTTTTTCTTTTGCCGCTTTTACTACTGCTTCAACTTTTTCACGACGACCAATATTACCTGGGTTAATACGGATTTTATCAATTCCGCCTTCAATTGCTTTTAATGCTAATTTGTAATCGAAATGAATATCGGCTACTAAAGGAATATTAATTTGTTTCTTAATATCTGCAATTGCGTTAGCTGCGCGCTCATCTGGCACGGCAACACGAACAACTTGGCATCCAGCTTCTTCTAATCGCTTAATTTCCGCTACTGTTGCTTCTACGTCATGTGTTTTTGTCGTTGTCATACTTTGAATAACAACTTCATTATTGCCACCAATTGTTAATGGACCTACTTTGACAGGTCGTGTATTGGTACGATGTGTAATTTCATTCACGAATCGTTCGCTCCTTCAAAAAAGAATAAGTATATGGTAATAGAAGGTTATAATATGTTTGTTCCTTCTTACTCTTTTCCTATTATAAAAGAATATTCATCCCCCATTGTATCAGCGCTTCTTATTATCTGACAAGAATAATCTTTTCTTATCGTACGTACATGTTCTATCATTATTCATAAATTGGAAATTTATATGTTTTGCCAATCGTTAGTTTTGTTGGTGAAATAGAAGTATTTAGCGTTTTAAAGTCGTCCGTAATTTGCTTAATAGGAGGAAGTTTTCGATTGTTATGTAGTTGTTCGAGAATGGTTAGAAGGGTATCTCCACTTTTGACTTCGATTTCGCGATAAGGAATTGTTGGTTGTGTTTGTTTCTTTGTAGTAGTAGATGTTTGAACGCTTTTTTCTTCAGGAGAAACATGAGATGAAGGTGTTGTAAGAGACAATGTTCCTACTTTTATGTCATAAAAAATAATATATCCAAGCATGAGAATAGAAATAAGAAAGACTAGTTTTTTGACCATAGACGTTCACTCCTTTGTAGAGTATATATGCCTGTCCAAAGAAAATATGCTTATTTTTTCAAAAAAAGAACGAGAGGAAAATTCCCTCTCGTTGTAATTATTTCTTAGGTGTTGGTATTTCACGAAGGGATAGGAACAGAATAAGCATCGTTACAAAACTGTACAGTAAGAAATGAGAGAATGGGATGGTAATCATTAACGCATCCATTATAATGAAGAATACTGTAGGAATTGTCATTGCATATGCTGTCATTGTCCATAAGTGTTTGTACGTTAATTTTTGTGGTGTTTGGCGTCTTAGGAGAAGCGCAAGTGCCGCAAAAATTGTTGTATAGAAAAATTGAGTGAAGCAAGTATACAAGTACATAATTACTGCGACGATTCCGAATAAGATAGGAGCAATGTCCTCTAATGTCTGGAATAAATCCATAACATGTTGCTTTGTCATAGGAGAATCACCAAGAGTATCATACATAACTGTTTGTTCTTGTCCTGGTATATTTGCAATAAATTTATCTTTTAGCACCGCAATTGTAACAGGATTATTTTTATATGTAGAAGGTATTTCTGTTACGTTTGGGTCAAAAATAAATGTAAAGTCGGGACGTTCTTTTACGATTTGTGTAGGATTAGCCGTTTCTAGTACACCATTTTTGATTTCGAAGTCTGGTAATTCTTCCGCCGCGACTGTTTTTACGAATTGTAATTCTTTATTCGAGATAGAATAAAGGTGATAGATCATCGGAAGAGCTGCAAGTAGTGCTAAGAAGAATACATATAGAATCGTCTTTCCGATCTTCTGAAAACGATAACTTGCAATGTCTTTAGTTGAATAAAAACTTCTGATGAACTGAGTGAATATAGACATTCGTTCACTTCCTTTCCATTAATAAGCAACTCTTATTGTACATGACAATGAATATCGAAACAAGAAAGGAAGAAAAATTAAGGAAATGTTAAGAGATTGTAAATTTCAATCCATTTATATTTACAATGTGTCTATAAACACTTAATATTGAAATCGTTGTGTGAAAATTTGTCGAAATTAAATTGACTGAATATTAAGGAGTTGAATGTATGACGATCGATTATCAGGAGATGTTATTTCTCTTCCTAGGAGGATTAGGTATTTTCCTTTTTGGAATTAAATACATGGGAGATGGTTTACAAAAAGCAGCAGGGGATAAATTAAGAGATATTCTTGATAAATATACGACAAACCCGTTCATGGGTGTACTTGCTGGTATTATTGTAACAGTCCTTATTCAAAGTAGTTCTGGTACAACTGTATTAACGGTTGGATTAGTTAGTGCAGGATTTATGAACTTACGTCAAGCAATTGGTGTAATTATGGGTGCAAATATTGGTACAACGGTTACAGCATTCATTATCGGTATCAAATTATCTGACTATTCATTGCCGATTATTGCAGCAGGGGCAGTATTGTTATTCTTCTTCAAGAGTAAAAAAGTTCAAAATGTTGGACAAGTTATGTTCGGATTTGGTGCCCTATTCTATGGTTTAGACTTAATGGGTAAAGGGATGAAACCTTTAGCGGGATTAGAATCTTTCCAAGATTTAACACTTAGTATGAGTGATAACCCAATTTTAGGTGTTGTCGTTGGTACAGTATTTACAATGGTTGTTCAAAGTTCTAGTGCGACAATCGGTATTTTACAACAATTATTCGGACAAGGTTCGATTTCATTAGAAGCAGCATTACCAGTATTATTTGGTGATAACATTGGTACGACAATTACAGCAGTACTTGCTGCAATTGGTGCATCTGTTGCAGCAAGACGTGCGGCAGCAACACACGTAATTTTTAACTTAGTTGGATCTATTATTTTCTTACTTATTTTACCGTTGTTTACATCGGTGATTGAAATGATGCGAGGTGCACTAGGATTAAATCCAGAAATGACAATTGCATTTGCACACGGTATTTTCAACGTAACAAATACGTTAATTCAGTTCTGGTTTATTGGCTTATTAGCAAAAATCGTAACGAAGCTTATTCCTGGGGAAGACTCTGTTATCGAATATAAAGCGAAGCACTTGGATCCAATCTTTATTGAGCAATCTCCTTCTATTGCTTTAGGACAAGCGAAAGAAGAAATTGTTCGTATGGGTGAATTTGCAAACGTAGGATTAGAAGAAACGAAGAAGTTCTTATTATCAAAGCAATCTAAGCATGCAGAAACAGCTCTTCAATTAGAGGGAGCAATTAACAACTTAGACCGTAAAATTACGGATTACTTAGTAATGTTATCTTCTGCATCACTATCAGCTCATGAGTCTGCAGAGCATTCAATGTTAATTGATACAGTTCGTGATATCGAGCGTATCGGGGACCATTTCGAGAACATCGTTGAGCATGTAGAGTATCAGCTTGCAGCAAGCAAGAACAGTGAATTTGCTGGTATTGAAGACTTAGAAGAGATGTTTACATTAACGATTACAACAGTACAAAAAGCAATTCTTGCATTAGAGAAGAAAGATCATAAATTAGCAGAAGAAGTTATTCAACACGAAATCTTAATTGATAAGATGGAACGTACACTTCGTAAGAAGCACATTAAGCGTCTGAATGATGGTGAATCAACACCAGCTAATAGCATCGTGTACGTTGATATCGTAAGTAACTTAGAACGTATTGGTGATCATGCAATGAACATTGCAGAAGCAGTATTAGTAACAAAATAAGTAGACGATATCGTTGTATGTCAGCTAGAGTAGTCAGTGTGATTACTCTAGCTTTTTTTATTGACGATACTTATATTGTGTGTTAAATTTTAAATTATCAGATTAATATAGGACCTTTAGCTCAGTTGGTTAGAGCAGACGGCTCATAACCGTCCGGTCGTAGGTTCGAGTCCTACAAGGTCCATCGATTAGTAAAAGGGATTCAAAGCTCCCTTTTACTGCCATAGTACATAATGTAACTTCCTAATTTATATAGGAAGTTTTTTATTTTGATTAAACCGATTGATTATGTGTGAATAATGGAGAAGAATCATTTGAAAACTCCTATGTTTTTTGATAAGATGAGATAGGAAATAAAGCTTATTTCCATTGGATAGACTACAAGATGTTTGACTACATAATATAGGATAAAAAACTAGGAGGGAATTATTATGTCAAAATATGAATTACCACAATTACCTTATGCATACGATGCATTAGAGCCACACATTGATAAAGAAACAATGAACATTCACCATACGAAACACCATAACACATACATTACAAATGTAAATGTAGCTCTTGAAGGACACGAAGCATTAGCTTCTAAGTCAGTAGAAGAATTAATTGCTAACTTAGATGAAGTACCAGAAGCGATTCGTACAGCTGTACGTAACAATGGTGGAGGCCATGCTAACCACTCATTATTCTGGACACTTCTTTCTCCAAACAGTGGCGGACAACCAACTGGTAATGTTGCGGCAGCTATCGAAAGTACATTCGGAAGCTTAGATGCTTTCAAAGAGAAATTTGCAGCAGCAGCAGCAACTCGTTTCGGTTCTGGTTGGGCTTGGTTAGTAGTAAATAACGGTGCTCTTGAAGTAACAAGCACGCCAAACCAAGATTCACCAATCATGGAAGGCAAAACACCTATTTTAGGTTTAGATGTTTGGGAGCATGCTTACTACTTAAACTACCAAAATCGTCGTCCAGACTACGTTGGTTCATTCTGGAACGTTGTAAACTGGGAAAAAGTAGAAGAGTTATACAACGCAGCGAAATAATAAAACGAGAGAGGCGATCTATGCCTCTCTTTTTTTGTACATAAAGATGGCTTATAGAGGTAAACTACCCTTAACGTAAAGGGGAGTTTGCAATGAATATAAAGAAACTAACTGGAAGTGCGGAAGTAGCGCGTGATTTTTGGTTATTACTTATCATAGGTGGATTGTATACGTTAAGCGTCTCATTATCGAATACGTTCGTGAATATTTATTTGTGGAAACAATCAGGGCAATTTATTCATATTGCATTATATAACTTAACTATTTTTATTATACAACCACTTGCTTTTTATTGTGCTGGAAAACTAGCTTCAAAAGTAGACCGAGTTTTTGCGTTACGTATCGGTGTTACAACACTTGGTCTTTTTTATATTGCGGTGTTAATTGCTGGTGAACACGCTATTCGCTATTATTTTTTCCTTGGGGTTCTCCTTGGAATTGGATATGGCTTCTATTGGCTTGCGTTTAATTTGCTAATATTTGAAATAACAGAGCCGGAGACAAGAGACTTCTTTAACGGTACGCTTGGGATTATTACATCATTTGCAGGAATAGCGGGGCCAATGATTGCAGGTTTTACTATTTCTCGAATGTTTCAAGACAAAGGATATGTCGTTATCTTTTGTATCTCACTCGCGTTATTTGCTTTAGCTGTTGTTGCTAGCTTATTCTTGCACCGACGAGAGGTACCCGGAACATATGCGGTATTCCATGTGCTACGAGAAAGGAAATATAATGATGGATGGCGGAGAATTACTCTTGCACATTTTTTTCAAGGATTACGTGAAGGGTCATTTATGTTCGTTATCTCCATCTATGTCTTCATCGTAACAAATAGTGAGTTAGCGTTAGGAACGTATGGAATGCTAAATTCATTTGTAAGTTTTGTTGCATACTATATCGCCTCGCGTTTTATTAAGAAAGAACATCGAAAGAAATTTATCTTAATTGGTGGGCTAATGCTGTTCTTATCTGTAGCGCTTATTGTGTTCCGTTTGACTTATACAAATTTCCTTATTTATGCGGCATGCATTGCGATTGCTTATCCGATATTACTTGTACCATATGGATCAATGACGTATGACATAATTGGAAAGGCGAAGGACATAAAGGCACGCAGAGTAGAGTATATCGTTGTACGAGAATGGTTCCTATATGCTGGAAGGATTGCATCTGTCTTAAGTTTTATCGTGATGATTACGTTGTTTGAGCTGAAGGTAGCTATCCCAGCATTCTTGCTGATATTTGGTGCAGGTCATGCATGTATTTATCCGATTGTAAAAGGAATTCAAGATACCTCGCAGACAGAAACAAAACCAAGTGTACAAGTAGCGAAGGAAGGGGATGAACTTCCAGGAGGAAAAGGTTAGTTCAGTTTTATATAGCAAAAGTACGTATAATCGGTTAGAATAGAAAGAGTGAATAGACACCTTAAACAGGTGTCTTTTTCCTATGAATGATACAAAATAAACTTAGTATTACATAGAAGAGAATAATTTGAAACGGTAGAGGGAGTTGCAATGAAAAAAGAAAAGCAAAAAAAGAATCATGTGCCGATACGGCTAAATATACTATTTCTAATTGTATTCTTGCTATTTTCTGTTCTAATCGTTCAACTTGCCAATGTGCAAATTGTAAAGAATGAAGATTTCAAGAAAGAAGTAGCAAGGCAAGGGAATTCAACGGTAAGCATGAGTGTGCCACGAGGTAAAATATACGACCATAACGGGAAAGTTGTTGTAGATAACGAACAACAACGTGCTATTACGTATACTCGTTATACAAATGTTGCTAATAAAGATATGTTAACGATAGCTAAAGATTTGGCGAAGTATATAGATGTTCCAACAGATAAAATTCAACAACGAGATAAAAAAGATTATTGGTTAATTACTCGTGATGAAGAAGGAGATAAATTAGTTTCAAAAGAAGAACAAAAAGCGTTAAAAGAACAGAAGAAGACTGATGACGATATTTATAAGTTGCGATTGGAGAGAGTAACAGATGCCAAACTAGCGGAACTGGATGATGAATTAGAAATCGTATCAATATTCAGTAAAATGAAAAGCGGTTATAAAATGACGCCGCAAATTATTAAAAACGAAGAAGTAACAGATGCGGAATTCGCGATTGTAAGTGAACGTTTAGAGAGCTTACCAGGTGTTGATGTTACATCGGATTGGAAGAGGTCTTATCCAAATGGTGATGCGTTACGCTCCGTATTAGGTAGTGTATCTAAGGATAATGAAGGGTTACCAAGTGAGAACTTACAGTACTATTTAGTACGTGATTATAACCGGAATGACCGTGTTGGAAAGAGTTATATTGAGCAACAGTATGAGGATGTCCTTCATGGTAAGAAGAAAAAAGTAAAGACAAACCTTGATAAGGATGGTAAGACCGTCCTTGATACAGAAGTTATTTATCCAGGAGAATCTGGAAGTAACTTGAACTTAACATTTGATGCTGAGTTACAAGCAGCAGTAGAAGAAATTATTATCGATGAGATGAAAAAGTATAAACAGAAGCCAGGCTATGACGTAATGGACCGAGCGTTTGTTGTAATGATGGATCCATACACTGGTGAAGTAAGAACAATGGCTGGAAAGCAAATCGATGAGAAGGGTGAATTCAAGGATTATGCATTAGGTACGATGTCAAGTGCGTACCAAATGGGTTCGGTTGTCAAAGGTGCGACTGTTTTAACTGGGTACCAGACGGGTGCGATAAAAGAAAATCAAGTTATTAGAGACCAACCGTACTATTTTGGTTCAAGTGAAAAACCTAAAAAGTCATGGATTAGTAATCCGAATGGAATGGGCGAGATAAACGATCTAGAGGCACTGAAAAGATCATCGAACGTATATATGTTTAGAATCGTAATGAACATGATGAAGGCAGGTCCTTATACGAAAGGTATGCCGCTGCCGCTACCAGGAGAGACGAATGTGTTTGAGGATTTACGCTATTACTTTGGCCAATTTGGATTAGGTGTTCCAACGGGTATTGATTTACCGAATGAAGCGTTAGGATTTAAAGGAGAAGGGGAAAACCCTGGTCTGGCGCTTGATATAGGGATTGGTCAGTATGATACGTATACAACCCTTCAATTAGCACAGTATATTTCGACAATTGCAAACGGTGGGTATCGTATGAAGCCACAAATTCTTCACTCGATAACGGAAGCATCAAACAAACCTGATGAACCACAACGAGTAATTGAAACAATTGATCCGGTTGTGATGAATCGTATTGATATGCCACTAAGTCAAATTAAACGTGTTCAGGAAGGATTTAGAATGGTAGGGCAATCTGGCGGGACAGCGTCTGCATTTTTTGGTAGCCCTCATAATCCAGCTCTTAAAACAGGTACAGCTGAAAGTCGAACGAAACATAACGATACGTATGTTGATACGTATAATTATACGTTAGTAGGATATGCTCCGTACGAAACAGCAGAGCAGAAGCCAGAAATTGCTTTTGCAGTTGCAGTACCTGGTGTTCGCCAAACAGCACGGGACAACAAAATCGCTCAAGATATTGGAAAACGTGCAATGGAGAAGTATTTCGAACTGAAAAAAGCTCGTGGTTTAAATGGTAAACTTCCAAATGAAGAAAGTAATACACAGTCTCAAAGTGGTACAGATAGTTCAACAAATAATGAGCAACCAGATACTTCTGGACAAGTAGAAAATAACGAACAAATTGGAAATAACAACGAATCAGAGCAGAATGAGCAAGATAATATGCAGCAAGAAGTAGGAACACCTCCTGCTACGAGAGAAGAATCTGATTCGGAGAATAGTGGATAAGCCTATTTGGCAAAAGAAACACTGTTGATCGTTCTAATGGAACGTATCGGCAGTGTTTTTTTGTATAGTTATATTCTTAACATTTTTATAACCTTAATTTACAAAAGGTTTACACTTGGTTAAAACCACTTTAATAGTTCGACGTTATTCTAAATGTAGCAAAGGAAAACAAACCTTAAATTGTAGGAGGAATACGTTGAGATGAAAAAGGTAAAGTTTTTGGCAATGACGGCAATTATCGGTTCTGTACTAGTAACGGCAACTGGATGTGGAAGTGCGACGAACGGAAGCTCAAAAGCTGAACAAGGTGCAACGCAGCAACTTCAAGGTGAAGTGAAAATAGATGGATCCACAACAGTACGTCCAATTATGGAGGCTGTGACAGAAGAGTACCGTAGTGAACAACCGAAAGTAAAAGCCGGCATTGGTGGAGCTGGTACTGGTAGCGGCATTAAGAAATTAATCGCAGGTGAGATTGACATCGCGAACGCATCTCGTGCAATGAAAGAAGAAGAGAAGAAAGCAGCTGCTGAGAAAAAAGTAGATGTTGCAGAATATAAAGTAGCATTTGATGGAATCACAATCATTACGAACAAAGAGAATGATTGGGTGAAAGACTTAAAAGTAGAAGACTTAAAGAAGTTATGGCTAGAAGATGGAACGACGAAGAAATGGTCAGATATTAATCCAGAATGGCCAGATCGTGAAGTGAAGTTCTACTCTCCAACAAATTCTCACGGAACATATGACTACTTTGATGAAGTAATTTTAGAAAAGAAAGAATTAGTAACAAAGAATGTATCGAAGTCAGATGATCCGAATGCAATCGTAACAGGTGTAGCTGGTGATAAAGATGCGATTGGCTTCCTTGGATATTCGTACTACTTCGAGAACAAGGGTAAATTGAATGCTTTAACGATTAACGGTGTAGAGCCAAATGAAAAGACAATTGAGTCTGGCGAGTACAAGCCACTATCAAGACCGCTATATATTTATGTGAACAAGCAATCGTTAAAAGATAGGCCAGAAGTTCATAACTATGTTAAGTTTGCGTTAGAAAACGCAGGTGTATTAGCACAAGACGTTGGTTACATTCAATTACCGAAAGCAGACTACGATAAGCAAGTACAAGACGTAGAAGGATTGAAATAAGAAGAATAAGAGGTGAGAAGTGAAGGTGAAGGGTCACTTCTCCCTTCCTGATGAGGTTGAGGGAGGTTTTCAAATGGCTACTTTTGAGAAAGAACAGCCAACATATTCGGTGCAAGACTTAATAAAAGAAAATAAAAAGAAACAATCAACAACGCGTGTTGTTGAGAAAATTGTTCCGAAAGTATTACTTGTAACAGCGATTATATCCGTGTTAACAACAATTGGTATTTTGTTCACACTTATTTCAGAATCTGTTACATTCTTTCAGAAAATACCGTTTATAGAATTTATCACGAGCACAGATTGGACACCTTTCAATAGTAGTGACCCACAGTTTGGGATTTATCCACTATTAATGGGAACGCTCAAAGTTACGATTGTAGCGATGATTGTAGCTATTCCAACTGGATTAGCATGTGCGATTTATTTAAGTGAGTATGCTTCTGATAAGACGAGAAGAATCATTAAACCAATCTTAGAAGTATTAGCAGGTATTCCGACAATTGTATATGGCTTCTTCGCCTTAACATTTGTTACACCTTTACTGCAAGATTTCATTCCTTCATTAGGAATTTTTAACGCACTTAGTCCAGGTATTGTTGTAGGGATTATGATTATTCCGATGGTTGCATCTCTTTCTGAAGATGCAATGACAGCTGTACCGAAAGCATTGCGTGAAGGTGCATTAGGGCTTGGAAGTACGAAATTTGAAGTAGCGTGGAAAATCGTTATTCCAGCAGCGTTATCGGGAATCATTTCATCCTTTGTATTAGCATTTTCTCGTGCAATTGGTGAAACGATGATCGTATCTGTGGCAGGTGGTGCAACGCCAAGTATGTCACTAGACTTAACGCAATCAATTCAAACGATGACAGCTTATATTGTTCAAGTGAGTGGTGGAGATATTAGTCATGGTTCTATCACCTACTATAGTATTTATGCAGTAGGAATGGCGTTGTTCGTATTCACCCTTCTTATGAATCTACTTGCACAATATATTTCCCGTCGCTTTAGGGAGGAATACTAATGAGTACATTAATTAATCAAGAGCAAGTGAAAAAAGAAATGTCTTCTCGTTTGTTCAAGAATAACGTATACAAAGCATTATTCATCGTCGCTACTATCTTTGCATTAGCGGTGTTAGTAATCTTGTTCTATAGAATATTTTCTCAAGGAATGAAATATTTTGATGTAGATTTCTTTACTAGTTTTGCTTCTCGCCGTCCGTCTGAAGCGGGAATTTTAGGAGCACTTGTTGGATCACTTTGGCTGTTAGTTATTATTGCTCCGTTGTCTATTTTCTTAGGAGTAGGAACAGCCCTTTATTTAGAAGAATATGCGAAGAAAAACCGTTTTACACGTTTTATTGAATTAAACATCTCGAATTTAGCAGGTGTACCGTCAATCGTTTTCGGTCTACTTGGATTAACAATATTCGTACGTGGAATGAATTTAGGCGGAAGTATTTTAGCTGGTGGATTAACAATGAGTTTGCTTATCTTACCAATTATTGTAGTAGCGTCACAGGAAGCTATTCGAACAGTTCCGAAGGCGCTTCGAGAAGCATCATATGGTATGGGTGCAACGAAGTGGCAAACGATTCGCCGTGTTGTGTTACCAGCAGCAATACCAGGTATTTTAACCGGGAGTATTTTAGCACTGTCTCGTGCGATTGGAGAGACAGCACCGCTAATCGTTATTGGTGCTTTATCATTCGTTAACTATTTACCGTCAGGGTTTATGGATACATTTACTGTATTACCGATGCAAATCTTTAACTGGACGAGTCGCCCGCAAGAAGAGTTCCAATTCGTTGCAGCATCAGGTATTATCGTGTTGCTTATTGTCTTAATTGTAATGAACTCAATTGCTGTGCTTATCCGAAACAAATTCCAAAAGAACTATTAAGAAGACTCTTCAGGCTGAAAGGAGAAGGCATATGTCTACATTTACTGCTTTGAAACGAAACGAGGAAATGAAAATGGAACATCCTTCTAATCAAGAAAAGAAAGAAGTACAAAAAAATGTTGTGTATGAAACGAAAAATTTAAACTTATGGTACGGTCAAGATCATGCACTGAAAGATATTAATTTAAAAATATATGAAAATGAAGTAACGGCGATTATCGGACCGAGTGGTTGTGGTAAATCAACGTATTTAAAGACATTAAATCGTATGGTTGAGTTAGTTCCGATCGTTCGCACAAGCGGTGAGATTTTATACCACGAACGTAATATTTTTGATGCGTCATATGGAGTAGAAGAATTACGTACACGAGTAGGAATGGTATTCCAAAAGCCAAATCCATTCCCGAAGTCTATTTGGGAGAACGTTGCATACGGACCGAAAATTCACGGTATTAAAGATAAAAAAATCTTAAATGAAATTGTGGAGAAGAGTCTACGCGGTGCAGCGATTTGGGACGAATTAAAAGATCGCTTGCATGATAATGCGTACGGCCTATCAGGTGGACAGCAACAACGTTTATGTATTGCACGTTGCCTTGCGATTGAGCCAGACGTTATTTTAATGGATGAGCCAACATCTGCTTTAGATCCAATCTCTACATTAAAGGTAGAAGAGTTAATTCAAGAGTTAAAGAAGAGCTATAGTATCGTTATTGTTACACATAACATGCAACAAGCAGCACGTATTTCAGATCGCACGGCTTTCTTCTTAAATGGTGAAGTAGTAGAGTATACGGAGACAAACCGTCTGTTCTCAACGCCGTCTGATAAGCGTACAGAAGACTATATTACAGGTCGTTTCGGTTAAGAGGAGGATACAATGGGAATTCGCGGGAAGTTCGAAGGCGATTTACACGTTCTTCATACAATGGTTATGGAATTAGGAGATATGGCAATTGAGTCTATTAACCTCGCTTTTGAAGGATTGAAGCATCAGGATATAGATAAGGCGTTATCTGTCATTGAGAATGATGAAAAGGCGGATGACTTAGAAGAAGAAATCAATGATTTTGCGATTATGTTGTTAACGAAGCAGCAACCAGTTGCAATCGATTTACGAAAAATTACGACTGTATTAAAAATTTCATCTGATTTAGAAAGAATTGCAGATTATGCGGTGAATATTGCAAAAGCAGCTATTCGTATTGGTGAAAAGCGCGTTATTACGTCATTTGATTTGTTGGAAGAGATGCATAGTAGAAGTATTGACATGGTTCGTCTAGCGTTACGTGCATATGATGCAGAAGATTTAGCAGAAGCGAAGAAGGTCGCTACAATGGATGATGAAGTCGATGCATTGTACGGAAATATGATGCGAACATTAATGCAGCTCGTTCCAAACCATCAAGAAGAAATTGGGCAAATTATGCAATTAACATTCATCACAAGATATTTTGAGCGTATTGCGGATTATGCAACAAATATTTCGGAGAATACGTTCTACCTTGTGAAGGGAAGAAGATATACGTTTAATGAATAAGATATATAAAAGACACGTTCTGCGCAGGAACGTGTCTTTTATCTATAGAAAATTACAATGAATAGAGTAAATATGTAAAGCATATAAAACGATATAACTGGAAAATGCCATTATAATATGTATTTGAATGAAGAAACATCGATCGATAAGGAGCGGTTGTGATGAAAGGTGTTATTTTAGCTGGTGGAAAGGGGATGCGATTACGTCCTTTAACAGACGATATACCAAAGCCAATGTTGCGGTTATTAGGAAAGCCTGTGATGGAGTATAGTATCGAGTTATTAAAGCAACATAACATTACAACGATTGCAGTTATGATCCAGTATCATGGAGAACAAATCAGAACCTACTTTGGTGATGGTAGTAAGTGGGGTGTACAATTAATATATTTTGAAGATAATCCACCTCTTGGTACGGCAGGAAGTATTAAAGCAGCGGAATATTTTTTGGATGAAACATTTGTTGTTATTAGCGGGGATACATTGACGAACATTGATTTACAGGGTGGTATGCAATTTCATCAACAAAAAGGTGCAGACCTCACAATTTTTATGAAAGAAGAAAGAAATCCAATTGACTTTGGGATGATTATGACGAATGAATATGGAAAGATTACTCGTTACGTGGAAAAACCGGCATGGCAGGAAGTTATTTCTTATATGGTAAATGTAGGTATTTATATTGTGGATCCGTCTGTTTTAAAGGGGATACATCGAAATTGTTTTATGGATTTCAGCCGGAATATTATTCCGATGATGATAGAGAGTAACAAACAAGTATACGGGTATATGACGAGGGGTTATTGGATTGATGTAGGTACATTCCAACGATACAAACGAGCAAAGCATGATTTACTAATGAAAAAGACGAAAATATCTATTCTGAAGAAACGGGAATCTTCTTCTTATATAGTAAAAAATCGTATGAAATAGTCTAAAAATTTTTATTTATCATTTGTTGTCGACCACATAATAAAAAATGTAGAAATTTTTTTCGGAAAGTGGTATAGTAGAAAGGTCTGATTTATGTATACAATGTTTGGAGGGAAATAAAGATGCGTGTAAATATTACGTTAGCATGTACTGAATGCGGAGAGCGTAACTATATCTCTAAAAAGAATAAACGTAACAACCCAGATCGCCTTGAGCTTAAGAAATATTGTTCAAGAGACAAAAAAGCTACAGTTCATCGTGAAACAAAGTAAGCAGTAGGATTTTATCCTGCTGTTTTTTTTTATGCTCATTTTTCGTACATGTAAAAAATGGTATGCTAGAAGGAGCAAAAAAGAGGGGGACATGATGATGGGGGAAA
This sequence comes from Priestia taiwanensis, assembly GCF_014638355.1. Taxonomy (GTDB): domain Bacteria; phylum Bacillota; class Bacilli; order Bacillales; family Bacillaceae_G; genus Priestia_D; species Priestia_D taiwanensis. Next base: position 36,502 of record NZ_BMFK01000002.1, on the reverse strand, counting down.
AACGAGTAATACGAAAAGAGATGTTGCAAGCATTAAGAAAACAGAGTGAAGAGGAAAATCAGGAGAAATCTACTGCTATTACATCTTTATTATTCGAGCAATCTGAGTGGCAGTCTGCTAATGTTATTGGGATTACCATTTCTTTATCATACGAAGTAAATACGCGGGCGATAATAGAAGCTGCATGGGAGCAAGGGAAAATAGTTGTTGTTCCAAAATGTAAACCATCAACGAGGGAAATGACGTTTTACCGCATTACTTCATTTGCTGATGTAGAGGAGTCCTACAGTAATTTATTTGAACCAATTGTGGAGAAAACGATAGCGTATGCACAGAATAGTATTGACTTACTTGTTTTACCTGGAGTTGCATTCACACGAGATGGCCGACGTCTCGGTTACGGTGGAGGGTATTATGACCGTTATTTATCCATCTTCACTGGTAATCATCTTGCATTAGCGTATGAAAGTCAGATGGTGAAAGATATTCCAATAAATGAACATGATAAAAAAATGAAGAAAGTCGTTACAGAAGAGAAGGTATATGTATTTTAGATAGAAAAGATTGCTTTTCACAAAATATACATAAATTATATTTTGTTATTACGTATTTCACTGTGTATATGGTATAAAATAAAACGTGTACATACATAACTGATGTGAAAGGCGGAATTAATATGAGAAATGATATTGATCGTGTAGTATTAGTAGGCACTGGTGCAGTCGGTTGTAGCTTTGCTTACGCAATGTTAAATCAAGGAGTAGCAGAAGAGCTAGTCTTAATTGATATAAATGAAGCAAGAGCAGAGGGAGAAGCAATGGATTTAAACCATGGTATTCCATTTGCACCGTCTCCGACGAAAATTTGGAAAGGTACGTATGCAGATTGTAAAGAGGCAGATATTGTTGTTATTACAGCAGGTGCACCTCAGAAGCCGGGTGAAACGCGTTTAGACTTAGTGGAGAAAAACGCAATGATTTTCAAGAAAATGATTGGTGAAATTATGGATAGCGGATTTGATGGTATCTTTGTGATTGCATCAAACCCTGTCGATATTTTAACGTATGTTACATGGAAATTCTCTGGGCTTCCGAAAGAGCGTGTTATTGGCTCTGGAACAATCTTGGATACAGCTCGCCTGCGTTATATGTTAAGCGATTACTTGGACGTAGATGCAAGGAATATCCATGCGTATATTATGGGAGAGCACGGAGATACGGAGTTCCCAGTATGGAGTCATGCTTCAATTGGGGCACAGACGTTAGAAAAGTTTATGGATGCTCATGAACAGTATAATAAAAAAGAATTAGAAAATATTTTTGTGAATGTTCGTGATGCGGCGTACCATATTATTGAACGAAAAGGCGCTACGTATTACGGTATTGGAATGGGCTTATTACGTTTAGTGAAAGCAATTCTACAAAATGAAAATAGTATTTTAACGGTAGCTGCTTATCTAGATGGCGAATACAATCATAAAGACGTCTTTATTGGTGTTCCAGCGGTTGTTAATCGTAACGGTATTCGTGAAATAGTAGAACTGAACTTGTCTACAGAGGAACAAGCAAAGATGGATCATTCGATTAAAGTGTTGAAAGAGACGATGGCACCTGTACTAGATTAAATAGAAGGATAAGATAGGTAAAGCGACACGTATCTCGTAGTAAAATGAGTACGTGTCGCTTTCTTTATGGAGGAGAGGATAAGGAGACGGAGCTAAAACACGGTTATATCTTGTGCTATAATAAAAGGAACAGACCACTGTAGAAGTGGAAGGAAGGGGAGATATAATTGAACGAACAACGAAATACGTTCTTTTGGTCAGTTATCTCTGTACTTGTTTTCAGAAAGAGGTATGAGCTTATTCATGTATCATCTGACCAATCGGAGGCATGGTTGAAACATAAGCAAACAATTGTTAGGTGCAAACGCGACAACATCGAGTTTGGTGCGGTATTACGGAACGATATTTTTGATATGTATGAGCGTCTATATGCGTTTAAGAAAGACAATGCATTACGCAATCTTCAGTGTATCAATACATATATGGTGGCTACGGAGCCGGTAGATGATTATAAAGAAGTAATGGAAAGTGCGTTGACGGAAAAGGATAAGAAACTTGGAGAGATACATCATGAATTAATTGTGACAGATGAGGTAGAGCATAGTGTGCAACAAGCGAAAGAAGTGTACGGATTCTCTGATGAGGATACAGATCACCTTCGCCACCTTCTATCACTAGGAGAAGCAGAAGTGGCGAGAGAATTAGCTACTTATTTAGAAGAGCGTGAGAATAAGCGAAATAGTCTTCTGAATTACGGAAAACCGTTTGTTACGTACTTTTTTATTGCATTGCAAGGATTAATGTTTCTTCTGTTAGAACTAAATGGAGGCAGTACAAATACAGAAACATTGATTAAATACGGTGCGAAATATAATCCGCTTATTGTGGAAGGAGAATGGTGGCGATTCGTGACACCAATTGTCCTTCATATTGGATTTATCCATTTAGCAATGAACACGCTAGCACTTTATTACGTCGGCGCACAAGTGGAGAGGATATTCGGTAATGCCCGTTTCTTATGTATTTATTTATTCTCTGGAATAACGGGAGTACTACTAAGTTTTGCGATGAATGATTCGGTTGCAGCGGGTGCTTCAGGCGCTATTTTTGGATGTTTCGGTGCTTTCTTGTATATTGGTATTAAGTACAGAGATGTGTTGTCAAGATCTGTCATGATGAATGTTATGATGATTATTGGATTAAACATCGGAATCGGAGCTTCTATTTCAGGTATTGATAACTCAGGACATATTGGCGGACTTATTGGTGGTTTTTTAATTGCTATGATTGTGCAAATTCCAAATGAGAAGAAGAATGTTGGGATGCGAGTAGCTCTTTCTATTCTTACGGTGGCACTTGTCATCGGCACTTCAGTGTATGGATTTAAGAACGAGGGCAGACAGTATGAAGCCATCCAGCTAACAGAGCAATTACGAACAGCATTGTCGAATAATAATCAAAAAGAAGCAGAAGAATTGTCCGAGAAGCTTTCGAAATATGAGAAGAAACCGTTAGATGCATACTATTTAGAGGCGTTTATGAACTTACGAAAAGGAGATTACACAAAGGCAAAAGAACAGTTTCTTCATGTAGTAAGTGAGAAAGAAAATTTCGCTCCAGCTTACTATTACTTATCCATTCTCTCTTTAGAAGAGAAGAATGTGAAAGAAGCGAGTGAGTATATTGAAAAAGCGTTAAAATATGATAAAGGTAATAAAGAGTACGAAGCGTTACAAAAAGAGATTAAGCGACTACCATTATAAAGTATGAAGAGGAACGAGGAATGAATAAATCATTTCCTCGTTTTTTTGTTATTGTTGTATGAAAAATATGGAGATGGAAGAACATAAAGGTATGCACAAAGTGAAAATCAAAGGATGATAGGAATGACAAAAGAAAAAAAACAAACACGCTTAGCAAGTACATACGAAGAAAATGTTCATTATTTGAAAGAGCAAATGAGGGTATCGAAGAGTTTTGATGTTATTCATAAAGAAATGGAATACGCAGGAAAGAAAATGAGTTTCTTCTTCGTAGACGGTTTCGTGAAAGATGATATGATGCTCTACATTATGCAAGATTTAGCGAAGTTACGTGTAGGTGATTTACAAGAAGATACGTTACATAAGCTTATTCATTTGTATATCCCTTACGTAGAGGTTGATAAGAATAATGATTTGGACACTATCATTGATAGTGTATTAGCTGGGCAAACAGCGCTCGTTGTTGAAGGCGAACAAGAAATTATTCTTATTGATGCGCGAACATACCCAGTACGTGGCCCGGAAGAGCCTGATTTAGAAAGAGTTGTACGTGGTTCACGTGATGGATTTGTTGAAACAATTATTTTTAATACAGCACTTCTTCGCAGAAGAGTTCGGGATCGTACATTGGTTATGAACTATTTACAAATTGGTAGACGTTCCAAAACAGATGTGTGTGTCTGTTATATTGAGGATATTGCAGATGACGCACTTATAGATAAGGTGAGGAAGTCGCTGGAACTTATTGATGTAGATGGACTACCGATGGCGGATAAGACGATTGAAGAATATATTGCAGGACGCCACTGGAATCCGTATCCGTCCGTTCGATATACGGAAAGACCAGACACAGCCGCTTCGCATTTGTATGATGGCCACGTCTTAATAATTATCGATGGATCACCGAGCGTCATGATCACTCCGACGACATTTTGGCATCATATGCAACATGCAGAAGATTACAGAAATAAACCAATTGTTGGAGCATATCTACGCTTTGTTCGTTTCTTAGCTGTTTTTTCTTCAATCTTTTTCTTGCCGTTTTTTTATTTACTGGCGACAAATCCGAACTTGCTACCAGCAAATTTAGTACAATTTATTCCAACGGACTTTGGAAGTGTTCCGTTAATTGTTCAGCTTATTACGATAGAGCTTGGTATTGATGTACTTCGTATGGCATCGATTCATACTCCTTCGTCGCTCAGCTCTGCACTTGGCTTAGTTGCAGCTGTTGCAGTTGGTGGGGTAGCAGTTGATGTAGGGTTTTATACGGCTGATGTCGTGATGTATTTATCTGTTGCAGCATTAGGTACATTTACGACACCGAGTTACGAGCTTAGCTTAGCAAATCGTATGTTCCGAATTATTTTACTGCTGTTAACAGCGTTCTTCCGAGTAAATGGCTTTGTTATTGGATTTACGCTGTGGATGCTCTATTTAATCCGCATGAAATCATATCAAGTTCCGTATTTATGGCCGTTAGTTCCATTCAATTCACGAGCATTACGAGATATTTTGTTACGTTCTCCAATGCCATTGAAAGATCAACGACCGACTGTCTTGCATCCGAATGATCCTGATCGATGAAAAGAGCGTTTGACGCTCTTTTTGTTTGTACTATAATAGAGAGTAGGAATAATGCAAGGAGGACGAGGTACAGTGAATTCACTATTTGATGTTCAACAATTACTGAAGAAATACGGCACAATTATTTATACGGGAGATCGCCTTGCGGACTTAGATTTAATGGGAGATGAACTGAAAGAATTATATCAAGCGCGTTTGCTAGAAACGAAAGACTATCAGACAGCGGTACTAATCCTTCGTAAACGAATTGCAGAAGAACAAGCGAAATTGAACGCATAAATAGAAAAGACAACGTTAGATTAGCGTTGTCTTTTCTATTTATGTGCTAGGTCTTTTTTATTTTCTCTTTTCATATTAGTAATAATGTTAAAGGAGGAATAACAATGACGAGTGAATGGCTAGAGTATGCACAGATGTATGGCTTACCAGAATGTATATTAGTAGATAGCAACTGTGAGGAAGATGACGATGAATACATACGTATTCCAGGTCACTTAGCTTCAGCAGATGGAGATTTATTTCGTATTTTCACCCCGCTTGTTCGTTACAAAGGTCCGTATACATATGAGCGACTACAAGGGGATATATCGCTATTAAAACGTGTATATCCATTTATGGATGTCCATTCAATCGGGAAAAGTGTACTTGGAAAAGAATTATATGCCCTGCAAATTGGAAATGGGGAAACGAAAGTACATATGAATGCGTCTTTTCATGCAAATGAATGGATGACGTCCTCTCTGTTAATGCGGTTTGTGAATGAATATATGTTAGCACTCACGAATAATGAACAGATGCTAGGGACAGATGCAATGCATTTGTACGAGAATATCACGCTTCACATTGTACCGATGGTAAATCCTGATGGGGTAGACTTAGTCATTAATCAAGGTGCTACAACCGGAACAGATATGGATAGATTACATGCAATTAACAATGCAGATGATGACTTTACATGGTGGAAAGCAAATGTGAATGGAGTAGATTTGAATAATCAGTTTCCGGCAAAATGGGATATTGAGAAAGAGCGTAAAATTCCGAAAACATATGCTCCGAGAGATTATCCAGGAGATGAACCGTTATCAGAACCAGAAGCACTTGCAATGGCCGAAGTAGCATATAGAGAACAATTTGATATGTTAGTTGCCTTACATAGTCAAGGGAAAGAAATATATTGGGGCTATGAGGGCTATGAGCCGACGTATGCAGGAGAGATAGTAGAGGAAATGGAGCGAGTAAGTGGATATAAAGCCATCCAAAACATTGATAGTCATGCGGGATATAGAGATTGGTTCATTCAAGAATTTGGGCGTCCTGGTTTTACGATTGAAGTGGGGAAAGGAATCAATCCGCTTCCTTTATCGACATTTGACTCTACTTATGCAGAGTGTCGAAATATATTACTAGCGAGTATGTATACGGCATTAAAGACGTCATTTTGATAATTAAATAGAAGAAAAATAAAAAATATTCAAAATTATATTTTAAATATTCTAAAAATTTAGTAAAATACTGGATAAGCACTTCGATTAACAATAAGGGAGGCACTAGGATGAAGCGGAATTATATGAAATTAGTAGTTTTTATGCTTATTTGTAGTTTGTTTATTGCTGCTTGTGGCAAAGAAGAGGCTGGAAAGAAAGAAACAGCAAGTGATGGGAAGAAAGTATTACGATTGCTAGAAATGTCTGAACTTCCATCACTCGACTCCTCCATTTCAACAGATGGAGTATCCTTCCGTGTATTTAACAACGTAATGGAAGGTTTATATCGCTTAGATAAGGATAACAAGCCTGTTGAAGGTATGGCTGAAAGTGTGCAAGTAAGTGATGATAAGAAGACGTATACATTTAAGCTACGCGATGCAAAATGGTCAAATGGTGAGCCTGTAATGGCAAAAGATTTTGTGTTTTCATGGAAACGTGCAGTAGATCCTGCTACAAAATCTGAATATGCGTTTATTCTATTTGGTGTAAAAAATGGTGAGAAAGTAAATAAAGGAGAGCTCCCATTAGACCAGTTAGGCGTTAAAGCACAAGATGACCGTACGTTAGTAGTAGAATTAGAGAATCCGATTCCTTATTTCTTAGAGTTAATGGCGTTCCCGACGTTCTTCCCACTTAACGAGAAATTCATAAAGGAAAAAGGGAAAAACTATGGTTTAGAAGTAGAGCACTTAATTTATAATGGTCCGTTTGTTTTATCAGAATGGAAACATGAGGAGAGCTTTACATTTAAGAAAAATGATGGCTATTGGGATAAGGCTACTGTTAAGTTAGACGAAATTCAATTCAAAATTGTAAAAGATATTGCAGCAGGAGTAAATTTATACAATACAGATGAAGTAGATCGTGCGAACATTTCGGCAGAGTTCGTAGATTCGTATAAAGGGAAACAAGAATATTATTCAGAATCAGAAGCTAGGCAGTATTTCATTCGATTTAATCAAAAAGCAAGTGACGTGATGAAAAATCAGAAGGCGCGTATGGCAATGAGTTTAGCGTTTGATAAAGAAGCAATCGCTAGTCAAATTTTGAATAACGGTTCACAAGCTACATATGGGCTTGTTCCAAAAGGTTTCTCAAAAGGACCAGATGGTAAAGACTTCCGTGAAACAGTTGGTGACTTGAATAAAATGGATCTTAATAAGGCGAAGTCACTTTGGGAAGAAGCGAAGAAAGAATTAGGGAAATCAGAGGTCAAAATTGAATTAATGAACTATGATGATAGCGACAACAAGAAAATTGGTGAATATTTGAAAGGACAATTAGAGAAGAATTTAGTAGGATTAACGGTAGACTTGAAACAAATGCCATACAAGCAAAAACTTAAATTGGAAGAAACGATGCAATACGAGGCATCATTAGGCCGTTGGGGACCTGACTATCCAGACCCGATGACATACCTTGAATTATTCATTTCATCTTCTAGTATGAATGAGATGGGGTATTCGAATCCTAAGTATGATGATTTAATTGCTAAGTCGAAATCAGAGCTATTAACAGATCCTGCTGCTCGTTATAAAGCAATGCAAGAGGCAGATAAGATTTTACTTGAAGATGCAGCTATTTTACCAGTGTATCAATTTGGTCAATCTTACTTGCAAAAGCCATATGTAAAGGATATTGCAAAGCATATGATTGGCGGAGATTACTCGTATAAGTGGGCTGATATTAAGAAATAAATGTAAAAAATGCTAGTGAAGGAGTTACTTCACTAGCATTTTTTGTGTGATTAATGTGTTGGCGGATAACCGTTGTTTAATACAGTCATAATTACGAACCAGCCAAATGTTACAACGCTTGCAAATCCAAAGCCAGCGCCGATGAAGTTTTTGTCTTTTAGCGTTTTAAGTGTACCTACTAAGCTAAGAACAGTAACAAGTGCTAAAATAATAACTAATCCCATCATACATCCCCCTTGTCTTTTTCCTCCTATGTATGTTAGAGAATAGGATATTCACTACTATTCTATCTAGTTTAGAGAAAAAAGTCGAGTTGGAAGGATGCAAATAAGACGGTTCTTTTGTATGATAAAAGAAAAAGAAGTGTTGGAGGAAACGAAATGAAAATCAAAACGATGTCATTAGGCCCAATTCAAACGAATGCCTATATTATAAGCAATGATAAAAAAGAATGTATTATTGTCGATCCAGGTGACGAAGGAAGACGTGTGAATCGATATATACGAGAGAATGAATTGAAGCCACTTGCTATCCTATTAACACACGCTCACTTTGATCATATTGGAGCGGTAGACGATGTGCGTCAAGCTTGGAATATCCCTGTCTATGTTCATGAGTATGAACAAGAATGGTTGGGGAATCCGAAATATAATGGTTCTGCTTTCTTCGGTTTACCTCCTGTTGTTATGAAAGATGCCGATGAGGTGATGAAGGAAGAGATGACTTTAACAATTGGTGATTTCGTATTGGATGTGCTTCATACACCAGGTCATTCACCAGGAAGTGTGACCTATTACTTGAAAGAAGCAAATGCAATCTTCTCAGGGGATATTCTCTTCTATAGTGGAGTTGGGCGAACAGATTTACCAGGTGGAAGCTTTGACACGTTGCAAGAGAGTATTCAAGATAAATTATACGTGTTACCAGAAGAAACAATTGTTTATAATGGTCATGGCCCAGAAACAACAATTGGTTTTGAAAAAATGAATAATCCATACGTGTAAATAAATGAAGATACAAGAGGTACTACAAGGGATCATAGAGGAGAAAGGTGCTATAACATATGAAGAATATATGGGGCATGTGTTATATCATCCAACGCTTGGTTACTACAACAAAGAGTGTACGAAAATAGGGGCATCTGGGGATTTTATTACGACAAGTAATGTGTCGGGTGTATTTGCCCAAATGATTGCACGTTTCTTTTATAAGGTTGTGCAGGATGGACTTCTTCCTCCTGTTGTATGTGAAATTGGAGGTGGAACAGGAAAGTTTGCCTTCGATTTTGTTCAAGAATGGAAGAGATTAACGGATGAAAGGCTAACATATATCATTATTGAAACGAGTCCTCATCATCGTCAGTTGCAACGAGAGCGACTAGGAGAAGAAGTTATTCAATATAGTTCATTAGAAGAATTATCAACAGAGATAGAAGGGTTTGTCTTCTCAAATGAGTTGTTTGATGCGTTTCCTGTTCATGTGATTGAGAAACGTAATGGGAATCTATATGAAATAATGATTTCATTCAATGAACAGCAAGAATTCATAGAGATACCGAAAAAGCTAGAGCATCCAGAAATTAGCGCTTATTTGCATACGTATCATATTGAATTGGAAGAGGGACAACGCTTTGAAATTCCGTTGTTAATGGAGAAATATATTCAGAAATTGAGTAGGTATATTTCGAAGAGTCTTGTGATGACGATTGATTATGGATATACATTTGAAGAGTGGCAACAACCGTATCATCGTGACGGAAGTTTACGTGGCTATTATAAACATCAAATGGTGACAAATCCGCTTTTACATCTAGGTGAGATGGATTTGACGACACATATTCATATAGATATGCTGAAAGAAGAAGGAAATCGAGTTGGATTAACATATATAGGGGAATGGAATCAGCGTGATTTCTTGCTTCGTATTGGTATTTTGCAGTATCTGCAAGAACACCATGACTCAAATCCATTCTCAGAAGCGAGTAAACGAAATAGAGCGATCCGTTCACTTGTTATGTCAGATGGAATGAGTCCTTATTTTCGAGTGATGCTTCAACAGAAAAATATGAATGTATCAATTAATACATACATGCCATCATAACGAAAAAAAGGTAGCGTCATCGCTACCTTTTTTTGCTCTTAATGACCAGTTGTCATGAAGAAAGTTGTATAATACGTAAATCCAATGAAAAATACCGTTAAATAAGCACCGAACACATAAATATACATGCGTTCTGTTAATTTTAAGTAACTCAATAGAACGAAGAAACCTGTTTGACCAAGGAAAACTAGAGCAGTATCATACATCCCCCCTATATAAAACATGATTGCAAAGATACCAGTCCAAAATCCTAATACTCGAAACATACGATCCATGAGTATCCCCCCTTTTTGTTGAACTTATAGCAATCCCTTTTTCATTATATAGTAATTTTTCGTTTATTGTAAATATTTATACCTGAGATATAAAAGCCTTATATGTGCAAGATTTGCATCCTTTTATCATATTGTCCCCTTCTATTAGTGAAACAGTATCAAATAAAGCTTCGAAAATTCCACGTAAAAGAGATATATGCATCTGGCACACATTTCCTGGGTGCTCTGTGGCACACTCTTTGAACGGACAATTACATAATTCAAAGGAGATAATATCATTGTTTTCGTCTGTATGGAAAACGGATTGAATGCCCGCACTTTTTGCTGCATTTTTTAAGATAGAGAACTTTTGTTCAAAGGTTAATGTTTCTTTCGCATATCCATAGTAAGCAATCTCTTGTTGCATTAGCGTTTTGCCGAATTCTTTTCCTGTCGCATACAAAGCTTGAATACCGGCATCACCTAGTGACATAAGTGCTTGCAACGTGATTTTGGATAGTAAATGATAGTCACGGTACGGGAATGTCAGTTGAACAAGTTCTTCTGATAAGCGATAAAATTTACCTGGTCTGCCACCTTTTCCAGATTTTTTTGTTTCGGATACGAGCATATTTACGTCTGTTAATTTCGTTAAGTGCAATCTTGCGACGTTTGGGTGAATGTTGAATTCTTCTGCAACTTCACATACTGTTACTTCATCGCCTTTATTTGTAACATAATGATAGATATGGAATCTAGTTGGATCGGATAATACATTTGTCACTTTTAATGTGTGTTTCATGTTCTCTCTCCTAATTTCTACTGTGATAATGTTATTATAGTATAGAAAAAAGACGTATGTTATTTTTTGTAAAGATGTTAACAAAAAGTTCATAAATTCCTCTTTAAAACGATGATAGAATAAAGGTGTAGTACATCATTAAAGGAGAGGAGAGTAATAGTGGAAGAAACAATCGAACAAATGAGTGATTTAATTTTGAACGAAGCATGGCGACGTCGAGCAAGTGATATTCACTTCATTATTGGTGCGAATGAAGGAATGGTAAAGTACAGAATAGACGGGGAGTTACTTCTGTATAAAAAGCTCGATAAAGTACTATGTAGACGCCTTATCTCACATTTTAAATTTTTGGCGGCGATGGATATAGGAGAACAGCGTAGGCCACAAGGTGGTACATTAACAGTTCAACTACAAGAAGATATTCTTCAACTTCGGTTATCCACGTTACCAAATGCCTCGGAAGAAAGCCTTGTGCTCCGCATACATCCTCAAAACAAACGAACACCCCTCACAAAACTTTCTTTATTTCCGCGAAGTATCCATACGTTATCTTCATTTCTACATCATTCTCATGGCCTGCTCATTCTAACAGGAGCAACGGGTTGTGGGAAGACGACAACTGTTTATTCCTTATTAGAAGAAGTAGCAAAACGACGAGCGTGTAATATCATTACGCTAGAAGATCCAATTGAGCAACGAAATGAAACGTTTATCCAGGTTCAAGTAAATGAGAAAGCTGGAATCAACTTTCAAACAGGATTACGTGCCATTCTTAGACATGATCCTGATATCGTTATGATTGGAGAAATCCGGGATGAGTATACAGCAAAAATAGCTATCCAAGCATCATTAACTGGTCATCTTGTTTTGACCACGTTACATACACATCATACAAAGGGCGCTATTTATCGATTGATGGAACTTGGTATTTCTCTGCATGATATCGAGCAAACGTTAGTAGGCATTGTGTCACAACGATTGGTAAAAGTCATTTGTCCATATTGCGGAGAGGAATGTTCATTGTATTGCCAAGCGAGGGATAGTAGAAGGCTTGGAGTTTATGAAATATTATATGGATATAATTTAAAACAAGTGATTCGAGAAGCAAGAGGAGAAGAAGTGACGTATTCGTATATGACGTTACCTCGATTACTGAGAAAAGCATACGGGTTAGGTTATGTCACAGATGGTGAGATAATGGTATGAAGAAGCAAATATGGAAACTAAAAGACCAAGCCCTTTTTTTACAGCGTCTCGGTGATTTGTTAGGCAAAGGATATTCGTTATTACAAGCGTTAGAATTTTTACACCTACAGATGTCACTGAGAGAGCAACAACAACTAATGAAAAGTGTTGATGAATTAAAGAAAGGAGCAGCTTTACACGATGTATTAAAGGAGCTTTACTTTCATCGTGACGTATTAGCGTACTTCTTCTATGCGCATAATCACGGCGATTTATCGTTTGCATGTAAGAGGGCAGCGCTTATTTTGCAAAAGAAAGTAGCGTATCAAACGCAGTTGTCAAAAATAGCTCGATATCCACTTTTCCTCGTTACGTTTCTCTTTTTTATCCTTCTGTTTTTTAACATGATTTTATTGCCACAGTTTCAAACCTTATTTGAAACGATGAACGTTTCTACCTCATCTTTTACAGTCGTTGTGTTTTTTCTACTACGTACATTTCCTTCCATGTTTGTTATTTTTATTGTTTTTCTTCTTTTGTTTCTCCTCTACTACCACTATTTCTTTTGTAAGCTTCCACAAAAACAACAAGTACAGTACAAATTATTAATTCCATATGTAAGAACAATTGTAAGAATCATGTACACTTATTACTTTTCCAGCCAATTTAGCAGTTTGCTTCAAGGGGGATTGTCTGTCACGGAATCGTTAGCGATTATGAATAAGCAACGACATCATACATTCTTTCGTGAAGAGGCGAAAGAGTTAATGGAGTTACTGAAGGAGGGAAGAGATTTCTCTGAGTTAATGGCTAATAGAACGTATTATGAACAAGATATTTCGTATATTATTGCACACGGACAAGCAAATGGTACGTTAAGTATCGAGTTAGAAGATTATAGTGAGTATTTATTAGAGAAGTTAGAACAAAAATTAAAGGCTGGGATGGCAGTTATTCAACCAGTTGTATATGGGTCGATTGCTGTTATTGTCATCATGGTGTACATTGCGATGCTTATCCCAATGTTTCAATTATTAGGATCTATTTAATGAGCGGGGGAAAAGAAATGAAGAATGAAAACGGATTCACTCTGATTGAAATGATGATTGTTATGCTAATTATTGCGGTTCTACTAATTATTATGATACCAAATGTACTGACACAGCAAAATGCGGTTGAGAAAAAAGGGTGTGAGGCGTATATAAAAACGGTAGAGGCACAAGTACAGGCATACCGACTAGAACATAATGAAATTCCATCAATGGAGCAATTAGTAACAGGGAAATACGTAAAAGAATCAACATGTCCAGATGGGAGTACTATTACGATATCCAGCGAAGGAGTCGTCTCTGGTGCAAAGCGTAAACAATAATAAAGGTTTTACTTTTGTAGAAATGCTTCTTGTCTTATTTATTGTTTCTGTTGTCAGTAGCTTTGTATTTGTTAATATTTCAACGGCATATGATAAGAGGAAAATCGATCATTTTATGGAGCAGTTTTATATTGATTTATTATATACACAAGAATATGCAATGAGCCATTATGTAGATATGAAGGTGCATCTGCGAGATGGACATTATGAGATTAGAGGCAGTTCGTATGCAGGTCCAACGATTTTAAAGCGTACGTATGATGATGGTATTCAAGTTGATGTCATGACAATGCAAAATCCCATCGTGTTCAAGCCTTCTGGAAATATTGAAAGGGCTGGTTCATTATTTGTCGGATATAAAGGTAGTCGTTTTAAAGTGGTTTTTCAACTCGGAAGAGGTAGGGTCTACTATGAGAAAATCAGATAAAGGTTTTACTCTTTTAGAAGTACTGATATCTTTTAGTATCGTCATTTTGTTGACTGCGTTTATTTTACCAGCTTTTACGTTACTCTTAGTGGAACGAAAGAATAATACAGCACAACATGCAGCGAATGTGTTGTTACAAGAGAAAATGCATGAATATATGTTAAACAGAGCAGTTACAGAAGAAAAAGATGTCATTAATGGCGTGGAGTATGTTGTGTCCTGGGATGAAGTGAGTATATCGATTGAATGGACAGATTTACTTGGCAGAAAGAAAAGGAAAGGAAGAACGATTAGTGAATACTAAAGGTTTTACTTTATTAGAATCATTATTAGCACTCTCCATTACAATTGTAATTGTGTCCCTTCTTCCATTGTTCATTCAATTGCTTCACAATGATTTTCAAAAGAAGGAGGGATTACATATGTTTGAATGGGAAATTTTTTTGCAGCAAGCACAAATGGAGTTACGAGGCTCACAAAAAGTAACGGTGAGTACGAATGATTTGTTGTTTATAGGAAAAGAAGGTGAACGAATAATGTATGAAAAGAAAAATGGTAAGTTGCGAAGAAGGGTAAACGGAGCGGGGCATGAAGTGTTGTTACAACATGTTGATACAATCCGATTCATTCCGATTGAACAAGGGATTATTATTAAAGTGGTGGATACAACAAAGCACGTATATAAGCGAGTCATTACTCATATGGGGACAGTGGAGATGATTCGTTGATACGAAGTGAACGAGGGTTTATTTTACCAATGACGGTCATAAGTGTAACAATTTTTATGCTTTTTGTGATTCATCAAGCAAATATGTATATAACAGAGAAACGGTTCTATAAAGAAAGCGAAGAGATAGTGGAATTGGATTATTTAATGCAACAAGCTGTTAGTGATGCGAAGCAATTGTTACAAGTTGAACAAAACAGTGCGAAAGTAGAATATACGAAGGAGTTTCAAGAAGGGACGGCACATATACAAGCAGAGTTAATAGAGACTTCTTTTCGTGTTCGTGTGGAATGTCGAACTATTAACGAGCGGAAATATATTGTACGATATATATACGATCCAGAGGCGGATAAGATTACAAATTGGAGGGAGTAGGAAATGGAGAAACAACGAACGATATTTTTGACCGGATTTATGGGAGCTGGAAAAACAACAGTTGGACAAGCGTTAAGTAAAGAGTTAGGAATGAATGTTATTGATACAGATCAGTACATTGAGCAGCAACAACAAAAAAGTATTAAAGATATTTTTGCTGAAGAAGGAGAGGGGCAGTTCCGTCGTTATGAACGTGAAGTATTACAGCTTCTGCCGAAGGAGGATACAATTATAACGACTGGCGGAGGAATGGTTATTCAGTCGTGTAATCGGGAGTATATGATGACTTCAGGTTATGTTGTATATTTACATTGTGACTGGGAGTTACTACTATCACGCTTACAACAGGACACAACACGTCCACTCGCAGGACCAGATGTACATCGTATAAATGAATTGTACAAGAGTCGTCATTCTTTTTATGAAGAAGCAGACTATATCATTAATACAACAGATAAAACAGTGGAAGAAATCGTCCAGCAGTTAACAGAATGGATTGAAAAAACATGGGTATAATGTAGGTATAATCTATTTTTCATGGTGGTGAAAGAATGAAAACAAATGATTATGTCAAATACATGACGCAGCAATTTGTCACATATATTGATAGCCCGAAGGAAGTACGTAAACAAAAGCGCCAAGTAAAGAAGAGCGAAAAAGAAGCTTTCGCAAATCGTTGGTTTGGTGTATTACCGCTGGGTATGTCACTTATGTATAGACGATATAGGGATAAGAAAGATGCATAGAGGTATATGTACAATAAAAGAGTTAGCATAGACAAATAGAATGGTCTATGCTAACTCTTTTTTGTTGATGAAGGAAGCTTGAAAATGGTTATTCATGCTTCCTTCATTAAACAAACTTGCGTAGACGGTTCTGTTAAATAAAATAATCCACCATTTATAACTGATATATGAATCTTCGGTTCGTACTGCTCTTTCAAAGCACTTTTCTCGATATGATAACTTTCTGGGAGTTCCTCTAATCCTTCATAAAACTTCTCTAATAATTGTAAGTCGTGTTCCCACCTGTTGCGGGCTTCGTCTGCCCATATGTGTTCTTCGCTTTCTAACATGGATGTGAGTAAATCTTCAATACGCTTTATACCGCTTTGTGGTTTGATAAATGGCGATAGTGTAAAGCAGAAATCAGGTATTTTCGGTGAGAAAGAGAGCGTGTGTAATGTGTCATAAAATGACTTGATAATTCTACCGCTAAGTAGATGTATACCAAATGAATAAAGTATATCTTTCTTTCTGTCACATTGATACGATACTTTCATGTTCAGCAAAATCCACGGATGGAGTGGTGTGTTGTTCGTAATGTTTCTTGCTTCTTCGAAAAGGCGTATATGTCCACCGAGTTCTTGCACGACAGTGAAAATTTGATGAAGTCGTGTGGAGCCATAATGGATTGTTTCACCTTGGATGTCATCCGGTACGTCGTTTGGATTTGTGATAAAGCTTAGTTTCATTGGATTTGGAGTCCCACCTGTTTTCTCTAAGTAATGCCAGTAGAACGGGCGATTCATAAGTTTCTTATCCATATCCATGGTTAGTTGGACATCTAATCCATGCGGGTTAGATGTCACATCACATTCAGTCGTGGTAAAAAATCGATTTAAATAATGGTGGATATCATGTTGTTGCATAGTGTTCTTCCTCTCCATCTGATTTTGCGGCTAGTTCGATAATTGAAGTTAAATTATCCATTTTGATTTTGAGTTCTCTTTCGCTAGCGGAATGATGGAAAATGTCATGTAAATAATCTTCAATATTTTTCATATCAATTTTTGTGAGAATATCGTCAAGCTCTCCTACGACACGTTCGAATAATTGAATTTTCTCATAGAGCAGCTTCAAAATATATTCCTCGATTGTATGCTTTGTCGCTAAGTTATAAATATGAACATCCTCTTTCTGACCGAGACGATGAATACGACCAATCCGTTGTTCAAGTCGCATCGGATTCCATGGAAGATCGTAGTTAATCATCCGGCTACAAAATTGTAAGTTAATCCCTTCACCACCAGCTTCCGTTGCAATTAATACTTGTGCGCGGTGTTGGAATAGTTCTTTCATCCAATCTTTCTTTCCGCGTTTGAAGCCACCACGGAATGGTACAGATGTAATGCCGTGTTGCTGCAAGAACCATTGTAGGAACATTTGTGTTGCACGATATTCTGTGAAAATAATGACTTTGTCGTCGATTTCTTTAATTAACTCTAATACCTTTTGTGCTTTTGTATTATGTGGAATGACGTTAATGGCTTCCATAATACGCGGAATGAATGCATCTGTATTTTCCTCGTTCTTCTCAAGCATTTTTTTAATAGAAAAGTAAACGGCTTCTCGACTACTACATGCTTCTCGTTGAAATGTGAGGAAGGAGAAAGCAGACGATAGTGTATGGCCTTTTGACTTCTTCCATTGTTCAATTAATTGATAGAGCTGTCGTTCTTCCTCGTTAAATTCTACTAAAACGGTATGGACGTGTCGTTTTGGCCAATCAATACCTGTATCGCCACGACGATTTCGTACCATGACTTTATTAATTAATTCTTTCAAATGATCTTCATTCTGGACAGAGCGCTTCTTCGCTCTGTAGTATTCTTCAAAGTTCGATTGATTGCCAAGATGTCCAGGTTTTAGAAGCGATACTAAGTTGAAAATTTCTTCTACCCTGTTTTGAATTGGTGTGGCAGTTAAGAGTAGGCAAAATTTCTTCTTTAGTAGCTGAACGAATTCATAGTTTCGTGTCTTATTGTTTTTTAATTTATGAGCTTCATCAATGATAATTAAGTCATAGTTAATATTTAAAATGATGTCACGGTGTGGATTCCGCTTCGCTGTATCGATAGAGGATACAACAACATCGCATTCTTCCCATACGTATCCCTTCTTGTGAGGAACAGCAGGAATATAAAACTTTTTATTTAGTTCGTATGCCCATTGTGAGACGAGAGAGGCAGGAACGAGTATTAATACTTTTTTCACGAGTTTCCGAATCATATATTCTTTTAAGATAAGCCCAGCTTCAATTGTTTTGCCAAGACCTACTTCATCTGCCAAAATCGCTTTTCCGTTCATTTTTTCGATAACAGTCGTCGCGACTTCTAACTGATGAGGAAGCGGTGTTAAATCTGATAAGTGTGTAGGCGCTAGTAGTCCTTCGAATGTAGGTACTGCAAGCTGATTTTCGGTTTCATAGGCTAATTGGAATAAGTCCCAATGTGCCCAAGGGCTATCATCTTCTACTCGTTTTAAGAAATTCTCGTGCCATGAGCGGTCGAATGAAATGTGAACGTTCACGACATAACACCTACCTTTCTTTCGTGTTTTGCCAAGTTGCTATCATTGGATAAAGTCATAAATTAATGTTAGGATAGAATAGTAATGGAACGTGACAGCAACTATCGTATCGTTGCCTGTTAGTGTATCCAATTTGTTGGAAAATATATGTATAAGAGATGATAGAAAATTCTTGATAGGAAAAGACATTACATGTAATCTCTTATATGTACAGATATATAAAGGGGGAGTATAGATTGACTACTTTATTGCGCACACCATTATTCGATGAGTACAAAAAATTAGGTGCAAAGACAATCGACTTTGGTGGTTGGGAATTACCTGTTCAATTTTCAAGTATTAAAGAAGAGCATGAAGCAGTAAGAGGAACTGCTGGTCTGTTTGATGTTTCTCATATGGGTGAAATTGATGTAAAGGGAGCAAATAGTTTAACATTCTTACAAAAAATAATGACGAACGATGTTTCATTGTTACACGATGGTATGGCACAATATAGTGCAATGTGTTATGAGGGTGGCGGTACTATTGATGATTTATTAATCTACAAAAAATCTGACCATCATTATTTATTAGTAGTCAATGCTTCAAATATTGAAAAAGATTATGCATGGTTAGCATCGCATGTAGAAGGTGATGTGCATGTTACAAATATATCAAATGATGTTGCGCAACTTGCGGTACAAGGTCCACTTGCGCTTGAAATCGTGCAAACATTGACGTCTGAAAATTTGATTGATATTAAATATTTCAAATTTAAAGACGGTGTTGACGTAGCAGGTAAGCAAGTATTAGTATCTCGCACGGGCTATACAGGAGAAGATGGTGTCGAGATTTATTGTGACAGCAAAGATGCTGCATTCTTATGGGCAACTATTCTGGAAGCTGGTAAAGACAAAGGCTTAGTACCATGTGGACTAGGTGCGCGTGATACACTTCGCTTTGAATCGACGTTACCGTTATATGGCCAAGAGTTATCAAAGGATATTACACCAATTGAAGCTGGAATTGGATTTGCGGTAAAGACAAACAAAGAATGTGATTTCTTCGGAAAAGAAGTGTTAAAAAAGCAAAAAGAAGAAGGCGCAACGCGTAAACTTGTCGCAATTGAAATGCAGGAACGCGGAATCCCACGTCATGGTTACGATGTAGTAATTGGCGAGATGAAAGTTGGAGAAGTGACAACAGGTACACAAATTCCAACGACGAAGCGTAACATCGGACTAGTTCTTATCGATGTAGCACATGTAGCACTTGGGACAGAAGTAGACGTTCTTATTCGTAATAAAAAGGCGAAAGCTGTAGTAGTAGAAAAACCATTTTATAAGCGTCCGAAGTAAAAAGGGGGAAAAGGAATATGCATCGTTATTTGCCAATGACAGAGCAAGATCGCAAAGAAATGTTACAAACAGTTGGGGTAGAAACTGTAGATGAATTATTTCAGGATATTCCAGAAAGTGTACGTTTTAAAGGGGAACTAAATATTAAGAAGGCTTTATCAGAGCCTGCTTTAATTAAAGAGTTAACAGAATTAGCGAGCAAGAATACAACAACGGAAGATGTACCATTCTTCTTAGGTGCTGGCGTGTATCGTCATTATGTACCTGTTATTGTGGATCATGTTATTTCGCGTTCTGAATTTTACACAGCTTATACGCCTTACCAACCAGAAATTTCACAAGGAGAATTACAAGCAATTTTTGAATTCCAAACGATGATTTGTGAATTAACTGGTATGGATGTAGCGAACTCTTCAATGTATGACGGTGGAACAGCGCTTGCAGAAGCGGCGATGCTATCTGCTGGACATACGAGAGGAAAGAAAATTCTTGTATCGAAATCTGTTCATCCTGAATCACGTGACGTACTAAAAACATATGCACTAGGACAGCATTTAGAAGTTGTAGAAATTGATACGAAAGATGGCGTGACAGATATAGAAGCACTTCAAACGCATATGGAAGATGATGTTGCGTGCGTACTTGTACAATATCCTAACTTCTTTGGACAAGTGGAGAACTTAGCAGAAATTGAGAAAATCGTACATAGCAAGAAAGCAATGTTCGTTGTATCAAGCAATCCGTTATCGTTAGGTATTTTAACACCACCAGGCGCATTCGGTGCAGATATTGTTGTTGGAGATGCACAACCATTTGGTATTTCAACACAATTTGGTGGACCACACTGTGGATACTTTGCGACAACGACAAAATTAATGCGTAAAATTCCAGGACGTCTTGTTGGACAAACAACGGATTTAGATGGCAAACGTGGATTCGTATTAACGCTTCAAGCACGTGAGCAACATATTCGCCGTGACAAAGCGACGTCTAATATTTGTTCGAACCAAGCATTGAATGCACTTGCAGCATCTGTTGCGATGACAGCGCTTGGAAAGAAAGGCATTCGTGAAATTGCAACACAAAACATTCAGAAGACACAATATGCACTACGTACATTTAAAGAGAATGGATTTACAATTGTACATGAAGGACCAGTATTTAACGAGTTCGTTGTGAAGTGCAATAAGAGCGTAACAGAAGTGAATGATGCTCTTTTCGCAAAAGGAATTATTGGTGGATACGACCTTGGAAAGAACGATGACGACCTTGCTAATTGCATGTTAGTTGCGGTAACAGAATTAACAACAAAAGAAGATATCGACACATTCGTGAAAGAAATGGGGGAACACAAATGATAACGAAAGATCAATCACTCATTTTTGAAATTAGCAAAGAAGGTCGCGTAGGTTATTGCTTACCAACACTAGATGTGGAAGAAGTGAAGATTGAGGATGTGTTACCACAAGGATTCATTCGCGAAGTGGAACCAGCATTACCCGAAGTGTCTGAGTTAGATATTATGCGCCACTATACAGCGTTATCAAGACGTAACCACGGTGTGGATTCAGGTTTCTACCCACTTGGATCATGTACGATGAAGTACAATCCGAAAGTAAATGAATACGTAGCGAGATTAAAAGGGTTCTCAAGTGTTCATCCACTTCAAGATGAGAAGACAGTTCAAGGTGCAATGGAGTTAATGTATGATTTACAGCAACATTTAATTGAGATTACAGGAATGGATGAAGTAACACTACAACCTGCTGCTGGTGCACACGGTGAGTGGACAGGCTTAATGTTGATTCGTGCATATCATGAAGCGAATGGTGATACAGGTCGTACGAAAGTAATCGTTCCAGACTCTGCACATGGAACGAATCCTGCATCTGCAACAGTAGCTGGATTTGAGACAATTACAGTTAAATCAGATGAGAATGGTTTAGTAGATTTAGAAGATTTAAAGCGAGTTGTTGGTAGTGATACAGCAGCCTTAATGTTAACAAATCCAAATACACTTGGATTATTTGAAGAGAACATTTTAGAAATGGCAGCAATCATCCATGACGCTGGTGGTAAATTATACTATGACGGAGCGAACTTGAACGCGGTATTAAATAAAGCGCGTCCAGGTGACATGGGCTTTGATGTTGTTCACTTGAACTTACACAAAACATTTACAGGTCCTCACGGTGGTGGCGGTCCTGGTTCTGGTCCAGTAGGAGTAAAAGCAGATTTAATCCCATTCTTACCGAAGCCAATATTAGAAAAGACGTCAGAAGGATACCGTTTCAATTATGACCGCCCACAAGCAATTGGACGTGTGAAACCTTATTACGGAAACTTCGGCATTAACGTTCGTGCGTACACGTACATTCGTTCAATGGGACCAGATGGATTGAAGCAAGTAACGGAAGATGCGGTATTAAATGCGAATTATATGATGCGTCGTTTAGAGCCGCATTTTGATCTACCGTACAACCGTCATTGTAAGCATGAGTTTGTATTATCAGGAAGACGCCAGAAGAAATTAGGTGTTCGTGCATTAGACATTGCAAAACGCTTATTAGATTTTGGTTACCATCCACCAACAATCTACTTCCCATTGAATGTAGAGGAATGCATGATGATCGAGCCAACGGAAACAGAAAGCAAAGAAACGTTAGATGGATTCATTGATGTTATGATTCAAATTGCTAAAGAAGCAGAAGAGAATCCAGAAATCGTTCAAGAAGCACCACATACAACAGTTGTTAATCGTCTTGATGAAACAGCAGCAGCACGTAAGCCGATCTTACGTTATCAAAAATAAGTATCAACATCGGGTATAAAATCATCCTTGGTTTTATACCCGTTTTTTATGGGGAGGAGAGAGATGATGATTACTAAGTATGTGCATTGGGGAGAGGCAAGCGTGAAGTTAACATGGATACATCATCAAGAGCTTCCGCCAAGCCAGTTAATTACGAGTGTACATGGCTTTTGTTTTAAGGATGATAAAATCATGTTAGTGAATTTACATGAACGAGGCTGGGATTTTCCAGGTGGACATATTGAAGAAGAGAGCGCAGAAGCGTGTTTCAAGCGTGAAGCGTTGGAAGAGGGGTATGTAGAAGGTGTTTGTGAATTATTAGGACATATCATTGTTGATCATAGTGAGAATACGGTATGGAATGAAAATAGTCCGTATCCAAAAGTAGGGTATCAAGTATTTTACCGGATGGATATTGATACCATTCATTCTTTTGATGGTCAGTTTGAGTCGAAGGACAGGGTGTTCATTCATCCAGATGAGGTGTCGGTATACTATCATAAGTGGAATGACTTGTATGAAGGAATTCTTTGTGCTGCTTTAGAGGTAGGAGAATAGAAAAAACACCCTACTTGTCCACTTCTTTGGGAGAAGTAACTAAGTAGAGTGTTTGTGCGTTATTTCTTTTTGATTTTACCAGTCCACTGCTTAAATCCGCCTTGTAGTTGGTATAAATTAGTGATGCCTTTTTTCTTTAATAATTGTCCAGCACGTCCGCAACGAGCGCCTTGGTGACAGTATAAGTATACTGGTTGGTCAGCACGGATCTCTGTTATACGCATTTTAAGCTGTGACATTGGGATGTTACGAGCGCCTAGAATATGACCAGCTTTGTATTCTTCAGATTCTCTTAAATCGATTAACTGTGCTTTACGATAGCCATTAATAAACTCTTCTTGTGACATAGGCTTCACAAGTTTGCGTTGGTAGAAATACATAATAGCTGAATATGCGATAATTGCTACAACTACTATTATAAGTATCATCCATGAAGTCATGGTTTGATCGACTCCTTTTTATCTAGTTTCTATCTTTAATATTATAATGAGAGGGTATGTTTTGCAATAGATTCATCTTTTTGGTTAGGTAATTTGTCGTTTTATACGAAAAATTTTTACGTTTTGTACGTGATTTGTTACACTATAGGAAAATAACAATAAAAAGTTGGTGTTTACATATGCAAAAAGAAACATGGCGCTTTATCCAATCGGGTAGTTGTTCGCCGTCTTACAATATGGCATTAGATGAAATGATTTTAAATTGGCAAAGTGAAAAGAAGTTCCCTCCAACGGTTCGTTTCTATCAATGGGCAGTTCCGACGTTATCAGTAGGATACTTCCAAAAGGCAGAGAAAGAGATTGACATGGAGGAAGTAAAGAAGCGTGAATTCGGCTTCGTACGACGTCAGACGGGCGGACGCGGGGTTCTTCATGATAATGAGTTAACGTATAGCGTAATTGTGCCAGAAGACCATCCTGAAATGCCAAAAACAGTAACAGAAGCATATCGTGTCATTTCACGTGGGATTTTAGAAGGATTTAAAGAATTAGGGTTAGATGCGTACTTCTCTATTCCTGAATCAGAAGTAGAGCGTGCAGCGTTAAAGAATCCACGTTCAGCAGTGTGCTTCGATGCTCCATCATGGTATGAAATTGTTGTAGAAGGTCGTAAAACTGCCGGAAGTGCACAAACAAGACAAAAAGGTGTTATTTTGCAACACGGCTCTATTCCGTTAACAATCGATGTAGATGAATTGTATGATCTATTCTTGTTCTCGAATGAGAAAGTAAAAGAACGTATGAAAAGCATGTTCAAAACAAAAGCAGTTGCAATGAGTGAGCTAACAGATAAAGTATTCACAATGGATGACTTACTTCGTGCATTTGAAGTTGGCTTTGAGCGAGGTCTGAACATTGAGTTAGAACTATACACATTGTCAGAAGAGGAAGAGCAAGCCGTATTAGCTCTTGCGAAAGAAAAATATGAATCAGATGAATGGAATCATCGTAGATAAAAACAGGAAGAAATTCTTCCTGTTTTTTCACTGTCTAGGAAGTAGTATCCTGGTATAATCTACATGCTGCTATGTACATAAGTAAAAAGAAGGTATTTGAAAAGAAGAATGTATTCTTCCTTGTCATTGGGATGTTTCTATTGTATGCTTTTATTGGTTTCATTTTTACGGAGTATTTACAAAGGCATAAGTATAAGGATGCTATGCCAATTGAAAGTGGTATGAGCATATTGTAGTTCCGTGTTAATGCGAAAGAAAAGTGAAAGATAATGGAGGAATTCGATGCCTACACCTAGTATGGAAGATTATATTGAACAAATATATTTGTTAATTGAAGAAAAAGGGTACGCACGTGTGTCTGATATTGCTGAAGCGCTTTCGGTGCATCCATCGTCTGTCACGAAGATGGTACAAAAGTTAGATAAAGATGATTATCTTATCTATGAGAAGTATAGAGGCTTAGTACTAACGCAAAAAGGAAAGAAGATTGGGAAACGACTTGTGTATCGTCATGAGTTACTTGAACAATTTATGCGTATTATTGGTGTTGATGAAAGTAAGATATATGATGATGTAGAGGGAATTGAACATCATTTAAGTTGGGAAGCAATCGATCGAATTGGTGATTTAGTACAATATTTCGAAGAAAAAGATGAACGAATAGAAGCGTTACGTCTAGTGCAGAAGAATAATGAGAACGACGAAGAAAAAGGCTAAGAGATAAGGGATATCTCTTAGCCTTTTTCTTTAGAACGACGCTCGGTCTTTTTTCTTGCCTTTTTTTCCTTCTATTACAGTTAAGTGCGTTTGTTTTCGCTTCTTAATTGTACTTGCTTTCGGATTTAATAATTGAATTGGAGCGACTTTTTTTGAAGCGTTGCCCTCTTGCTTCGTGGATGAAGCATATTTTTTTGCTGACTTTCGTGCCGCACGATTATAACCTGACTTCCCATTATTTCCTCTGCTTGAGGACTGAGTAAACATTTTGTACAGTAAATAGAATACTAATACAATAATTGCAATTGTAGCTACTTGTTTCAACAATCCAGTTGGATTAGAGGCAATTCCTAAAATAGCTAATCCAATGATGGTAAGCACGATAGGAGTAAATAATCGATTGCTCATTGTGAACCCCTCCTCATGAAATCATTAAAATGGTACGTAGGATAGTTTGGACCATCCTACGTAGATACATCAATTAGACGTTTCTAAATAAGTATTTAGGAACAATCAACTTGCTTTTTCATTTTCTAAGCGTAATAGTTCTTTGAATGAATAGATTGCTACTTCTACTTGATCGTCTGTCGGTTCTTTTGTTGTGAGTAGTTGTAGCCATAGTCCTGGTAATCCTAAGTAACGTAATACAGGAACGTCTCGTAATTTATTCGTAAGTTGTAAGAATTCGAATGAAAGACCTAATACAACCGGAATTAATAGGAGACGATTGACGATACGGAACCATAATGGATCCGTTGGGAAGAATGCGTATAAGAACATT
Organism: Priestia taiwanensis; assembly: GCF_014638355.1. Taxonomy (GTDB): domain Bacteria; phylum Bacillota; class Bacilli; order Bacillales; family Bacillaceae_G; genus Priestia_D; species Priestia_D taiwanensis. Next base: position 10,190 of record NZ_BMFK01000002.1, on the reverse strand, counting down.
CCAATGACAACAGTGAACATAATAAAACTACTACCACATCGATAATGCAATCTCGTTTGTGCTTGAACATGTTCGATAGTTAACGGCATATTGTTTTCATATGCGTTAATTACTTTATGCTCGGCACCATGGTATTGGAACACTCGCTTAATAAGCGGAGTGAGGGAGATGAAATAAAGATACGATAGTAAGAGAATAACCTTTAGGATACTTTCTGCAACGATTTGACCAAAATCCGATGGGAAAATCGGGCGTAAGAAATCTGCAGCAATCGCAGGTGTTAACGTGAAAATAACTTTTCCAAATAGGAATGATAGGATTGCTACTACGGATAGACCAAGATAGGTTACAAGTTTCGATTCTTTCTGCTTATTTTCTTCAAGCTTTTCGTCTTCACTTGGATCTTGTTCGTAGCGTTCCGTTGCAAAGTTTAAATGTTTTGAGCCAGTAATACTAGCTGTCATTATCGCAACAATACCTCGAATGAATGGTATCTTCTTTAACGTGCGTACTGTCTTGCTTTCTTGCTGTGGTAAACGGTAGTATTCAATTGAGTTATCTGTTCTTCGGATTGCTGTAACAGTATATTCTCTTCCACCAAACATAACTCCTTCTACTACAGCTTGACCGCCGTATACTTTTTTCCTCTCTTGCATACATACACCAACCTGTTGTTTTACTTTTATTGTATCTAGGAAGAGTAGCTTCTTGCAAGTAACAATTACACGTTTGTCTATTTTCTTTATTGCCAACCTTTTTTGTTTCTAAACTATATTCTGCTGATAAGAGTGATTTTTTTGAACATACTAGTGGAAGGAGGTGTAATAACCAATGGAAAACAGTAAACAATTAGATCAAAATAAGAAAGAAAAACCACAGTCTTCCTTTTCCAAAGTTACTATTATTGGATTTGTGGGTGGTTTAATCTGGAGTGTTATTGCGTATATTTCGTTTATTTTTCATTTTACAGAGGTTGGTCCAAATTTCTTCTTAACATCCTTTCAAGTAGGTGGATGGGCGAATGCTGTTACCGGTCAACTTGTTAGTATTTTTGTGTTGTCGGTTGTATCTATTGCTGTGGCCTTTTTGTACCAAGCATTCTTTAAGCAATTTCAAGGAGTGCTGCCTGGTATCATCTACGGACTTGCAATGTGGGCGATTCTATTTCTCTTGAGTCCGTTATTCATGTCAGTTATTCGACCAGTGAAGGAGTTACAAATAGCAACAATTACAACAAGTGTCTGTATTTTTATTTTATACGGCGTCTTTATTGCATATTCTGTTTCATTTGAAGCGATGGAGCGAAAACGGAATGAGTCGAACTATTCAAACAAGTCGTGAATATGGTAGAATAGAGTGGACAATTCCTTCGTAAATATAGGATTATAAATGGTATTACATACATATATGCCCTCACTTTCCTACAGCTCTTTGGCGTGTTGGTTAATGAGGGATATAGCTGTGAGGATATACCTTTTGTTAACAGAATGTAAGATTCATATATTCTCCTGTATTGTAGAAGAGGGAATGATAAAAAGTAGGTGATGTATATGAGCAAAAAGATTCTTCTTATTAATGGTCCGAACTTGAACTTACTAGGAAAACGAGAGGTTAGAGTATACGGTGCAAAGACATTACCAGATTTAGAAGAAGAAGTTAGCGCAGTAGCAAAGCAACACGGAGTGGAGTTAACATGCAAGCAGTCCAATCATGAAGGGCATATCATTGATTGGGTTCACGAAGCAGGGGAAGTATATGATGGGATTATTATGAATCCCGGTGCCTTTACACATTATAGTTATGCAATTCGTGATGCAATCGCAGGTGTTCATGTTCCGTGTATCGAAGTACATATTAGTAATGTTCATAAGCGTGAAGAGTTCAGGCATACATCCGTACTAGCACCTGTTTGTGCAGGTCAAATTGTTGGCTTAGGATTTCACGGTTATCAGTTAGCGCTTTTCGCGTTACTACATATATTAGAGGGGGAATAGAAGATGGAGAGATTGGCAAATTTACGTGCTAGCTTTGAAGCGCACAATATTGATGGTTTATTAGTGACAAATGGATATAATCGTCGCTACATGACTGGCTTTACAGGTACGGCAGGAGTTGCGCTTGTATCAAAAGAAGAAGCGGTATTTATTACAGACTTCCGTTATACAGAACAAGCTGCTAAAGAGATTGCAAACTTCGAAATCATTAAACATGAAGGAAGCATTGTAGAAGAAGTAGCAAAACAAGCAAAAAGAATGGGTATTACACAATTAGGATTTGAACAAAGTCATGTAACATATGCGACATTTAAGTCATATGAAGAAAGCATTGATACAAATCTTGTTCCTGTTTCGGGTGTTATTGAAAAGTTACGCTTGATTAAGAATCCATCAGAGATTAAGATATTAAAGGAAGCAGCGGAGATAGCAGATGCTGCATTTAAACATATCTTAACATTCATTCGTCCAGGAGTAACAGAAATTGAAGTTTCGAACGAACTTGAATTTTTCATGAGAAAGAATGGTGCTACGTCATCATCATTTGATATAATTGTTGCTTCAGGTTATCGTTCTGCATTGCCTCATGGTGTGGCAACTGACAAAGTAATCGAACAAGGTGACATGGTTACACTTGATTTTGGTGCTTATTATAAAGGCTACATATCGGATATTACGAGAACTGTCGCTATTGGGGAACCAGACCCTAAATTACGCGAAATTTATAATACCGTGTTAGAAGCACAGCTTAGAGGCATGAAAGAATTGAAAGCAGGAATGACTGGTCGTGAAGCAGATGCTTTAACGAGAGATGTTATCTCAGAAAAGGGTTATGGTGAATACTTTGGCCATTCAACAGGGCATGGTATAGGTATGGAAGTGCATGAAGGACCATCGCTTGCATCTAAATCAGACCTTGTGTTAGAACCAAATATGGTAGTAACAGTAGAACCTGGTATTTATATAGCTGGTCTTGGTGGCGTTCGTATTGAAGATGATACAGTTATCACGGAAGACGGAAACGAAGTATTAACTCATTCACCAAAAGAATTAATTATTTTGTAGGAGGATTTTTATGATCTCAGTAAACGATTTTCGCACAGGCTTAACAATTGAAGTTGATGGAGGCCTATGGCAAGTAATCGAATTCCAACACGTAAAACCAGGTAAAGGTGCAGCGTTCGTACGTTCAAAACTTCGTAACCTTCGCACAGGTGCAGTACAAGAGAAAACGTTCCGTGCTGGTGAAAAAGTAGCGAAAGCACACATCGAAAACCGTAAAATGCAATACTTATACGCAATGGGCGACCAACATGTATTCATGGATAACGAGTCTTACGAGCAACTTGAACTTGCAGCTACTCAAATTGAGTATGAGTTAAAGTTCTTAACAGAAAACATGGAAATATACATCATGTCTTACCAAGGTGAGACGCTTGGTCTAGAACTTCCGAACACTGTAGAATTAACAGTTACAGAAACAGAGCCAGGAATCAAAGGTGATACTGCTTCTAACGTAACAAAACCAGCTATTATGGAAACAGGACTTGTTGTTCAAGTACCTATCTTCATCAACGCAGGTGAGAAGTTAATCATCAACACAGGTGAATCTAAATACGTATCACGTGCTTCAAAAGGTTAATAAAGTATTAAGCCTCCTCTAGCTTAGCTAGGGGAGGTTTTTTTATGTTTCAAGAGGAGTTGCAGTATATCTCAGAGAAAATAGTTAGAGAGTAATTAGATTAGAAGAAGGGATAACAACTGATGGATTTCTATGGTGGTGCTAAGTCAATGGAGGGAATCTAGGAATAAGAGTAATGGTATTTTCTTATCTAATCCAAAACGTCAATATTATTTAAGGTAAGATTTAAAATTAAAATGATAGGAGTGGTTACATTTGACAAGAAAAAAATACAAATTAGGAGATGTCTTTGCGATACCTCTTCAAAATAATATATTCGGTTTTGGAAGGGTCTATGAGGATGGTTAGCTATATATAACATATCGGAGATTCAATAAATGATATCCCAAAAAGGGAAGAATATCATTTTATCGTAGGAATATATGAACATGTACTGAAATCTGGATAATTGTTGATTAAAGGCTTTTTATATATGAAGGATGTTATTTCTGGAAAGTATTTAATTTATTATAAGGGTGAATTTATAGATGCTAGTCAAGCTGACTGTGAAGGATTAGAAAAGGCATCAGTATCGGATGAAAACCATATCCTTGATAGACTGATGGGAGATAATATTTTGAATTAGTGAGTGGTTTAGTTAAATAGCGACTCCTTTTAATGGGAAGTGTGTGAGTAAATAGGATTGGTATTTTAAGAGTAATTCCCTTTACTTTCATGCTTAGAAGATATAAATACAAAGAAATTGAACAACTTTTTACTAGATGAGGACTACCAAATGATAAAGGTATAATAGTATATCTTAAATTTGAAACATAAATAAACTGTCATCCAACAAAAAAAGGCTCTAATAGTATTTTAACTATTAGGGCCTTTTTGTTTTCGTTTCTGTAGAGAAAAAATAAAGGTTGATGTGTTGAAAGATTATATAAAAAGCTGTCACACAGTATTTTGGTATTTTAGTTACTCTTATGAATATTTAATTTTATTAAATATTACAAATTATGACAATTTATTTTAACATTTAAATTTACATAAATAAAGACTTGTTTAATAATAAAGGTTAATTTAATATTATTCTGAAACTTCAGAATAATATTAAAATTTATTGATTAATCTTATTATGTGTAAAGAGGGGACACAAAAGATGACCAAAAAGAAGAGGAAATGGTATGTAAAATTCCTTATCCATGTGATGTTATTTACTTTAATAGTTTCTTCTATGCCGCTACATGTACTAGCAGAAACGGAAAGTAAAAAGCATGAAAATTTAATCTTGGAAGAGACGAAAAAAAAGGAAAAGGAAGCAAGTAACATAGCACAAGAAACTCCACAGGAAATAATAGAGGAACGGAGCGAAACGTCCAAAATCTTTGATAATAAAGATGGTACGTATACTCAAAAAATTTATCAAGATCCTATTCATATTAAAAAAGGAGACGAATGGAAAGAGATATCTCCGGAATTAATTAAATCTCCACAAAAAGCAGTTGTTACAGAAAATACGCAATTAAGCGCTACCTTTAAATCTAAGATGGAGAAAGGTGAATATGTACAATTTGAAAAAGATGGACATAAGGTAAAGTACTCTCTCTTAGAAGCAAGTGGTGAACAGGGGAAAGTTAAAGTTACTGATGTTCCATCGATATTCGAAGGGAATACAATATGGCACAAAGGAATATTCCCTAAAATTGATCTACGTAGTATTACGTTTAACACGACAGTAAAAGAAGATATCGTGTTACATGGATATACAGGACATAATATTTTTTCATATAAGTTAGATACAGCACTGACCCCAAAGATAAATAAAGATGGGTCTATTTCATTTACGGATAAATCAGATACAGAAATATTTGTCTTACCGAAACCAATTATGACTGATTCAGCAGTTCATCCCGAGTCTGGTGAATCTCAGCAATCAGAGAAAGTATCGTATAAATTAGAAAAACAGGAAGATAATAGTTATCATTTAACATTGACTGCCGATAAAGATTGGTTGAAAGCTCCTGAACGTAAGTATCCTGTCTATATTGATCCAACTATTACGATTGAGAATTCTTCAAATGCTTATGTATCAGATATTGCTAAAGGAACGAATTACTCCGGCGCCAAGTTATGGGATTCTGGACAAGGGGCGTTCACATTAAAAGTCGGAAAGTACGATAGTAGCACGGGTAACAATCATGCATATATTAAGCACGATGTGAGTTCTTTCCAACATGCAGTTATACAAGAAGCTACCTTAAACATGTATGCAATATGGCATTACTATGGGAACACCCCAAATGCTGTTTGGTTAGATGAAGTAAATGGTGGTTGGAATCCTTCTGCCTTAACATGGAACAATAAACCAAGCACAACAAATTTAACACAGGTAAATGTAGGTAGAGGTCAGTGGGCAAAATTTAATGTAACAAAAACTGTACAATCTTGGGTGAATGGAACCAAAAATAACAATGGGTTTATGTTGCATACAAATGCAAATGGAATAACTCATTGGAAAAAATTCGTTTCTTCTGAGAACTCAACGAATGCTCCGTATTTATCTATTACTTATAGTTATTCACAACCAACAGGTCCTACTGCTACAACATATTCTAATGGCCCAGGAAGTGGTACCGGCTATTTCGATGTGAAATGGGATGCAGTACCAGGTGCAACCGGATATAAAGTAGCTATCTTTAACGGGTATGAATATGAGTATATCCCAGTTGGAAATGTGACAAGTTGGAGTTCAAAAGGAAAGAAATTATGGCCGACGAAAGAGGAAATTGAGAAAGGGGCATTTAGTCTCCACTTAGATGGTAAGGGAGAAGAAGTTGCCTTTGATCCAGCTCCTGTGTATCAAAATGCATTTGCTGCGGGGAGTCCTTTCGGTGATTATGGCAATGAACATAAATATTGGATTCGTATTGTTGCAGAGTACCCAAGTGGCGATAGTCCATTATCAGCAGGAACAACGGTATATATGCCAATGGAAACACTTAAAGCACCTCTTGGGGGAGCTTATCCTAATTTAAGTGGATCAGATACAGGCTATATAAATCTTAGTTGGGAGAGCGTTCCTAGTGCAGCTGGTTATAAAGTATGGATATACAATGGAAAAGAGTATGAAGCATTTGACGTTGGAAATGTAACGAATTGGACAACTCAAAATCAGAATATTTGGCCAACTTTGACTGAGATTACGGCTGGAGCGTATAAGTTACACAGTGATAAGAAAGGAACAGATTTAGCATTAGATCCATCACCTGTATATAAAAATTCCGGTGGAGCTTATCCGAATTATAAAAACTATTGGTTCCGTGTGACAGCATACAGTAAAGATGGTCATCGAGAAAGTCAGATATCAGAAGCATTTATGCCGGTATTTTCGAAAACAGATTGGTTAGGGATGAAGGATTACTGGCCAAGTATTGCTGTAATTGGAGGTAGTGTTAATGCTTCCAATGGTAATTTCATCATGGATGAAACAGATATTCAATTGGATGGACGAGGGCCGGGAGTAAGTATTAATCGAACATATAATAGTCAAGATACAGGTACAGGTTTATTTGGAACAAGTTGGTTTAGTTCTATTGAAGAGTCTGTAAAAGAAGACGAGAGTAAAAATATTCTTTTCACAGAGGCGGATAAAGGAACCATTGTATTCACGAGATTAGGAGAAAATCAGTATCAATCACCAACTGGCATTTTCCTTGAGGTGAAGAAGACAGCAGAGGGTTTTGAAATAAAAGGTAAAGATCAGTCAGTTACGTATTTCTCAAAAGAAGGAAAACTGCTGAAAGAGAAAGATACACATGGGAATGAAGTTTCTTATCAGTATACAGGTGGGAAATTACAAACCATTACTGACGCTTCTGGTAGGAAGTTTATATTTACTTACAGTGGAGATCTTGTAAGTAAGATTACTGGGCCAGAAAATCGTACCGTTACGTTTGAGTATGATAATAAGCACTTAGTCGGCTCTACTACACCAAGTGGAAAGGCCTATCGTTATGGGTATGAAGGTGGGAAATTACGCTATACGTACGATCCAAAGCATACAGATGCTACACCATATAAAACTACGTACACGTACGAGAATGATAAATTAGTAAAAGTAACGGATCCGTTAGGAAAAGAAACAACTATTGCATACAATGATGGGGTAAGGGAAGCGACCGTTACAGATTCAAAAGGTGTAAAAGACTTATACACGTATACAGCAGCTGGAAATCCTGAAAAGACTGTAGTAGATACAGCTGGTCTAAAGCTAACAACAACATTTGAATATCAAGCGAACAACTTAACTAAGACTATCCATCCGAATGACCAAGGGAAACGTGTATCAGAATCGTATACGTATGATGGAAATGGGAACATACTTACTTCAACAGATACAATTGGAACGGAAAAATTTGAATATAATAAAAACAATGATGTAAAAAAAGCAACAGATACGGAGGGGAAAGAAACAACTGTTGCATATAGTGGTGTTGATCCAGTATCTGAAACAGAAATAGCTGGAAAGGTATCTTCTGTATCTCGTTTTGACTCATTTGGAAATTTAATAACAAGTAGTGGAGATTTAACAACAAGTCATAACCAACTAATGGTTCCTGGCTTTGAAACTGATTTACTTGATAAGTATGGGGTAGGATGGAACATATGGAAAAGTAATAATGAAGCTGGATCCATGGAGCGTGATAATAGCCTACGTGCGCCAGAAATTGGTGGGAATTATTCACTGAAACTAACTTCAAAGCCTTCCGCAAATCAAAAAGGCCATGTTATGGCTTATCAAGATTTCGGTATTGAACCAAATAAAGCCTATACAATTAGTTCATTTATTAAAACAGCAGGCGTGCGAAATGGTGGAGCGTTCTTTAACATAAGCTTCGTTGATAGAGATGGTAATACTTATCGTTGGATAGATAATCGATCTAACCAAGTGCCTGGTACAACCGATTGGACAGAGCGTCAAATGACCTTTACTGCAGATAGTAAAGCATATATAGCCCGTCTTCATCTTCAATTAGAAGAACAGGTAGGTACTTCAGCAAATGAAGTAGGTACGGCTTGGTTTGATAATGTACAAGTAGAGGAAAGTCCTGTTTCATCATCGTTCAATCCAATTATGAACAGCAGTTTTGAACGAACGATGAACGACATGGGAGTATTTCCACATTGGGAATGGAGTTGTTCAAATGGATGTGAACCTAACAACTTAGGTTACGGAGGATTCGATGGAGAATTTTCCATTCTTATGCAACGAGCAAGTACATCTGATCCAACGAAATCTTACAAACAACAAGTTAATGTGAATCAAGATAAAGCCAAACCTCTGACACTAACTGGTATGTCTAAAGCTGAGAATGTCTTACATACTGGGGGTGTGAAAGAGTCTAAGGATTATGCTATTTCTGCATATTATACATTCCAGGATGGAACAACAGGAGAGGCACATGCGATGTTCCCAACTGGTACACATGAATGGAATCGAAGTGCGGTAGTCATTAATGAGACAAAACCAATCAAAACAATTGACGTGACTGTAAGCTATAAAGGGGCACATACCGGAAAAGCATGGTTTGATACGATTCGATTACTCGAAGGAAGTATTTTAACGCGACAAGAATACGATCCAAATGGCAACTTTGTCACAGCTGTCTACGACGAAGAAAATCGCAAAGTATCATTCACATACGATGAATATGGGAAGAAACTAAGCGAGATAGATCAAGCAAATAACACGAAGAAATATGAATATAACGCAGATAGCCAGTTAACAAAGACGATACTAGCGAACGGTACATCTGTTGCGTATACGTATGACCATAACGGCAATACAACCGAAAAGCTTATTACAGCGAATGGTAAAACACAAAAAGTGACGTATGAATATGATGTTGACAATAAGCCACTAGTCTTTAAAGATGCATTGGGACGTACGGTTACAAATACGTATGATGCAAATGCAAATCTTGCTAGCACAAAGACACCAAATGGTAATTTAATCGAGTTAACGTATGATGCAGCGAACCGTTTAACAGAAAACAAGCGAGATGGACAAGTTGCATATTCATTCCAATACGATGCGAATAGTAATGAGACAAAAGTTACTGATTCAGTAAACAATATAACGCGTGATAAAGTATATGATGTAGGAAACCGCATTACAAGTATGACAGATCGGAATGGAACCGTTTCTTGGAGCTACTACGATAAAACATTCAAACTAAAAGAAACGAAGATTGCACATGGTTCCTACCAAAATACAACGAGTTACGTATACGACCAACTAAACCAAAACACAGAAGTCAAAGATGGAGACAAAACATACCGCTTCGACTATGATGAATATGGAAACGTCCGAACGTATACATCTAGTAACGGAATAGGTACAGCATTCCATTACGACCATACGAAGAAGGTTGATTTACTCTCTATTGGGGATCAACAAGGAAATAGCCTCCTACATGAAACATACAAGTACGATGCCGACAGTAATCGTACAAACATCATACGTACAAAAGACGGTAAAACAGAAGAAACCACGTATAAATATGATT
>NZ_BMFK01000001.1:2307047-2335776 GCF_014638355.1 Priestia taiwanensis | reverse complement strand
TCGAGGACTTAACTAACGTTTATGCAAGGTTTAGCACACATTATCTAGTTTTGAAGGAATAAATACTTCGAAAAAATTGTTGACATTATAAATTATTTAAGTATAATAAGTAATGTTGCTAAAAAAATAGTCTGGTAATGATGGCAAAGAGGTCACACCCGTTCCCATACCGAACACGGAAGTTAAGCTCTTTAGCGCCGATGGTAGTTGGGGGTTTCCCCCTGTGAGAGTAGGACGTTGCCAGGCAAAATTAATCCGCAGTAGCTCAGTGGTAGAGCTATCGGCTGTTAACCGATCGGTCGCAGGTTCGAGTCCTGCCTGCGGAGCCACTCTTTATGGAGAGCTGTCCGAGTGGCCGAAGGAGCACGATTGGAAATCGTGTAGGCGGGTAACCCTGTCTCAAGGGTTCAAATCCCTTGCTCTCCGCCAGTTACTTAACAGAATTTTGGCCCGTTGGTCAAGTGGTTAAGACACCGCCCTTTCACGGCGGTAACACGGGTTCGAATCCCGTACGGGTCACCACTTATTATGGAGGATTAGCTCAGCTGGGAGAGCACCTGCCTTACAAGCAGGGGGTCGGCGGTTCGATCCCGTCATCCTCCACCATTAGTTTAAAACCTAAAGATTTTTTATTGACGCGGGGTGGAGCAGCTCGGTAGCTCGTCGGGCTCATAACCCGAAGGTCGCAGGTTCAAATCCTGTCCCCGCAACCAAAATGGTCCCGTGGTGTAGCGGTTAACATGCCTGCCTGTCACGCAGGAGATCGCCGGTTCGATCCCGGTCGGGACCGCCATTTTTAAAGGCTCGGTAGCTCAGTCGGTAGAGCAGAGGACTGAAAATCCTCGTGTCGGCGGTTCGATTCCGTCCCGAGCCACCATCTTGATCTAGGTTAAGCCGACTTAGCTCAATTGGTAGAGCAACTGACTTGTAATCAGTAGGTTGGGGGTTCAAGTCCTCTAGTCGGCATTTTATATGGAGGGGTAGCGAAGTGGCTAAACGCGGCGGACTGTAAATCCGCTCCTTCGGGTTCGGCAGTTCGAATCTGCCCCCCTCCACCATTTAAATAGGGGTATAGTTTAAAGGTAGAACAGAGGTCTCCAAAACCTCCAGTGTGGGTTCGATTCCTACTACCCCTGCCAATTTTACTAATATGGCGGTCGTGGCGAAGTGGTTAACGCATCGGATTGTGGCTCCGACACTCGTGGGTTCGATTCCCATCGATCGCCCCTTATATATTTTATATAAATAATTGATGAATGGGCTATAGCCAAGCGGTAAGGCAACGGACTTTGACTCCGTCATGCGCTGGTTCGAATCCAGCTAGCCCAGCCATTCGCGAAAGTAGTTCAGTGGTAGAATACAACCTTGCCAAGGTTGGGGTCGCGGGTTCGAATCCCGTCTTTCGCTCCAATATTAAATGGCGGCATAGCCAAGTGGTAAGGCATGGGTCTGCAAAACCCTGATCACCGGTTCAAATCCGGTTGCCGCCTCCATTTAATATTTCTGTCTTAGCCGGGGTGGTGGAATTGGCAGACACACAGGACTTAAAATCCTGCGGTAGGTGACTACCGTGCCGGTTCGAGTCCGGCCCTCGGTATCAACAAAAACACGCTTTCAGTAGAAGGCGTGTTTTTTCATGAATAAGAATTTTTTAGCTTAGATAGTAGGTTGAAATAATACTTGCCTTTAATTTCATATATAAGGTATAATAAGTATATTGACATGCCGGTGTGGCGGAATTGGCAGACGCGCACGACTCAAAATCGTGTTCCTCTGGAGTGTCGGTTCGACCCCGACCATCGGTATCATGACACTGTTTGCCAATACAGTGAAATCAATGTTTCTTACAGTTTGTAAGGAACATTTTTTTGTTTGTATAAAACAGAATATTCAGTTACATTCGAATTACAATACATATTAGATCATACAAGCATGGAGATGATTAGAGTATATATTAATCTATTTAGTGATGATGTAATAGATAGGCATAGAACTTTTTCACCTTTATTTTAAAGTAAGAGTGTAGACAGATAAGATTCCTATCAAGGTTAGAATATTATCATGGAGGGGAAAATGAAGAAAGTAATAAACATGATTGACTCAAGTTCAAAAGTGCCTGGAGTATCGTTGCTCGAATTGAAAAAAACAGAAAGAGAACTAGGTGCTATTTTTCCAGATGAATATAAGGAACTCTTTTTAGAAACAAATGGAGCAAAATTTGGTGATTGGACTTTGTTCCCGATTCATATTGATAGACGCTCAGAATTAGCAATTGATATTGTAAAACAAAATAGAGAGAACAGACCGGAAAAAATATCAAATGATATGATTTGTATTGGCGAAAATGTGAATGGTGATAAAATGTGCTACCGTATTAGAAAAAGATTTATGCAGGAGCAAATTTATCTTTGGAGTAATAAAATTGGAACAAGCGATTGTAAAGCATTAACATTAAGCCAATTTATTGATTGGTATGTGCCTAAAGCGAATGCTAATAAGACTAAAACAGTTGGTATTTTTAAAGTAGAAAGTGGAAAGTTAATTGTTACTGATCCATGCTATAAGGTGGATGAACAGGAAGAGGTACAAATCATACTGTCAAATGTGAAAAGTGGTAATTGGACTGCATCCATCTCTTATAATAATGAAGAAATTGTAAAAAGTGTACTTGCTTTTTATGGGGAAAAGAAAACAAGAGGAAAATGGAATGATTGCGATACATTAATTGGAGTTGACTCTGGACAAGCAGGAATATTTGACTTTATATTATTTGGTAGAGATGATGCTATTCAATATGAAGTGGAAAATATCTATGACATCAAGATAGATGAGGTAGGAATAAAATATTTTGTAGCATGTTCTGACACGGCTGCATCAGATGCACAGGGGGGAGTTGTTCCTGGTGGAGTGGTTTCAATGTCTGGCTATGGTGACGGAATGTATGAAGTAAAAGTAAAATATAACACTTCTAAAGAGATAGTTGGAGTGATGATTGATTTTGGTGATGATGAATAATCTGATGTTTTACCTACAATTAAATAAACAATTGCATGAAAAAAAGACCGAGAAATAGGTCTTTTTCTTTTGGTCGGAAATCAACGTACATTAAAAGTGTAAAAGTAGACCACGCTCTATACAGATTGATTAGGAGCAGCATGAATAAACATTCTTATGGGATGCCGTCTAATTGTATTTTAGTTATCTTATGAACTATAATTTATTTTAAGGAATTATGAATGTTTACGTGTAGAGTATAGTACTTCAACAATATAATTAGGGTGGTTATATGCTAAAAAAGATTCTTTTAATAGGTATTATTGGTTTGTTACTACCTGTTTGCCTAGTTACATATTATTTTGAAGAAATAAAAGAATTTACGTTCGTTGTACCAGAACAAGAAGACATCGTATCATCCAACAGTGGTGGAACTTCTAACAAAAATGGGATTCCTCTTGAAAACGAGAATAATGTGGCTAGTATGGATAACAAAAGGACAGTAGAAAAAAACAAGACTCCATTAGAGAATGATGAAAAATCGTATGACTCAGGAGAAGCTATGGATGACATTAATTATGAAGTGGTACAACAAGAGATGGAAGTATTGAAACAACAGGATTCGAGGAGCAATAGCCATGTTAAATTTATTACTAAGGATGAACAAGGTAATATAATTGAAGAGCGAGAGGCGCCTCGTGAGGGTGAGCATATTATTGAACCTGGCACAGATAGACATCTTGAATTACTTGCTAAGGAATTTGTAATGATGCACGTTAATTCTACTGTAAAAGGTTTTTCATATTCGAGTAAATTAGTAGGTAAGGACGAGCAATATGCGAAGGTAATGGTAACGAAATTTAATGCAAACAATCTTGAAAAAGAAAATTTCAATGTCATTCTTTCTATGCAAAATGGACAAGTACAGCCACTATCTTTTCAACAAATCAGTGATTGAAAAGGTTGGATACGTTTTAAATAAGGGGGATATTTGTGAATAATAATAAAGTGATAGTAGGAGATTTAATCTTCTTTCTTATTTTTCCATTAGTCATTTGGAACTTTGGTAGAGAGTATACAGGAGATTATTATGCGATGCTTCTTTCTTCTGTTCCAGGTATTATTTATAGTGTTATCCGCTTCATGATGGTAAAAAAAATAAATATATCTGGTTTGTTTATCATTACGAACTTAGTACTTGGAACATTAATAGACGTTATAGCAGGATCAGCCATTCAAATGCTGTGGAATAACGTGTATTATGGCTATTTCTTAGGATTCGTATTTGTAACGACAATTTTTATAAATAAGCCATTTGCTTTATTATTTTCACTTGATTTTGCAGAGTTACAAGGAGCAGATCGTGAAAGTACGAAAGTATCATTTTATCAACGTAAGGTATTATTCGTTTTCAAATTAATTACGCTAGGTTTTGCTGTACGAGAAATATTGTTAGCCTCGGTCAAAGTATGGCTTATCATGGAGTATGGTGTAGAGTCATTCGATAAAGGTCTTATCCTTAAACAAGTATTGAGTTGGGGCATTACCGCTATTTCAGTATTTGGTTTTGTATATATCTATCAATTGCTTAGCAAAGAAGAGGACAAGGCTAAAGAAGCTGTTATAGAGTAATATACACAAGCTTGTACAAGCAGGAAAGTACTGTTAGTGTTAGACTATATAAAAATTCTTTATGCGAATTAAAATAGATGTATTTTAATTCGCATAAAGAAAGATAGAGAAAATGGCGTGTATTTGGATAATATAAAAGAAATGAAAAACTCCTTAAATATCTTATATACCGAGTAAACAAGGGAATAGAGAGTTTATACGGAAAGCCTCTTCCATTATTCCCAGATTAAGCTTACTAATTATAGAAACTATAGAATATTTATTGGAAAATATAGAAGAATATATGTTTTTTTGGTATGATATAATAATGTACTATTATAAAGAAGTAATTTACAATAATTATATGGAATTAAATAATCTTTTGATTCAACAGTATATTTCTTCATAAATAAGCTATTGAATAATAGAAATGTTTGTAGATAAATCTAACTATTCGTATTAATATTCCTTGTTTAAGATATTTAGATTTGTAAAAGAAAAGAAAGAAGGATAAATAAAATGAAGCAATATAAATACCATTTGGATGTTTTACGTGTTGTAGCTGCAATAGCGGTAGTTCTTATTCATGTATCGGATGAGATTATTTCACATTATGCTACGGTTGCAAAAAGTTATTGGTGGATGGCCAATATAGGTGATGGCATTGCTAGATTTGCCGTACCAGTTTTCTTTATGATTACAGGTGCTCTATTGTTGTCATCTAAGGCAGAAGACTCTGTAGCCTCATTCTATATTAGACGTGGTAAGAGAGTATTGATTCCATATTTAGTATGGGCTGTTTTTTATGTGTTATTTTCTAATTATATATTCGAAACATCATTTGTACTTAAAGATTCGGTTAAACAGGTAATTTACTTTAATAGTTATTATCATATGTGGTTTTTCCAAGCTATAATTGCAGTATATATTTTCATTCCGTTTATAAAGCCAATCCTTCAGAGAGCGACTGAAAAAGAAATAAGAAATCTTGTACTTATCTGGTTTGCATTTCAAATTGCGATTCCGCTTGTTTCTCAAGAGATTGGTCAGGTATCTCCAATTCCTAACTATCTATCGTTTTCATTCTTGGGGTATGCAATTTTAGGTTATTATATTGAGCAATATCGAAGTAAAATTCTTTTAGATATGAGCGGGTTATTCTTCATACTTGGAACAGTTATGACAATTGCACTTACGTATATTAAATTAGACAAAACGACAGGTGCATTGGCTAATTATCCTTATTATCCGTTCTCGATAAATATCTTCTTAGCAAGTGTAGGTATAGTTGGTTTAGTTACAAAGATGTGTACAGAAGAAACAAAACAACATTGGATGATAAAGAAAATAAGTCCATTAAGTTTTGGTATCTTTTTAATTCATCCATTGTTCTTAACACTCTTCAAAATGTATGTTGAAATTAATCCAATGATTCAGCAAAATATCTTCGGATATATCGGGACGTATATAGTAGTTCTAGGTAGCAGTATCTTAGCTACCCTAGCTATTAGCCGTATCCCAATTTTAAAACGTAGTATTTAATATACGATTACTAGTAGAAATAATAAAAAGGCCTTTATTGAGAGTGAATTACAAAAGTCGGATTTGACACTTTGTTTTGTCATAATTCGACTTTTTATTTTGTTCTTGATAAATAAGCAAGGATAATTCCACTTTTATATTAATTTAATACACGATGGAGAACCTTTAGAAGAAATATAAAGAGGATGAAATAACTTTGTGTTAAAAGTTGCATTTTCATATGTATAATTTTATAATATGTGAGTATGGTCTTATTGCATATTATAACACTGTTCGACAAAATTCGATTTTTTTCTTGTTTGTTCTATTTTTCTATGTTACACTTAGAACAAGTTTACAGCACTATATAAATTCCGTTATCAACGCAGTGTTTCGTTTCTTAGATAAACGAAGCATTGCGTTTTTTTATGTAATGAAAGAAGAGTGGGTATAAGGTCTCATAAAAGAGGCTAGTATTAGTTCCCAAAAGGGGGAATGTATATGGACATTTATGCATTACAGCAAGATATTATTAGATATAGTAAAGAAATAGGAATAGATAAAATTGGATTTACAACAGCAGATCCTTTTTCAGAATTAAAGGCAAGGTTAGTTCGCCAGCAAGAACTTGGATACAATTCAGGGTTTGAAGAACCTGATTTAGATAAACGAACAGATGCAACGTTATTATTACCGGGGGCAACGTCAATTATTTCGATTGCGCTTGCGTATCCATCTAAACTAGAAGATGCACCGAAAGGGAAAAAAGGAGAGAGACGCGGATTATTTTGTCGTTCATCATGGGGACTAGATTATCATCGCGTTTTGAAAGATCGCCTAACGAAACTAGAGGCGTATATATTGGAGATAGTACCAAATGCGACTGTCCAGTCAATGGTAGATACAGGTGCACTTTCTGACCGTGCGGTGGCGGAGCGAGCGGGTATTGGATGGAGTGGAAAGAACTGTGCAATTATTACGCCAGAGTTCGGTTCATACGTATATTTAGGGGAAATGATTACAAATATTCCTTTTATCCCAGATACGCCGATGGAAGATCAGTGTGGGACGTGTACGAAGTGCTTAGATGCGTGTCCAACAGATGCGCTTGTCGGACCAGGACAAATTGACGCAAAACGATGTATTTCGTTTTTAACACAGACGAAGGACTTTATTCCAATGGAGTTTCGTAAAAAGATTGGGAACCGTATTTATGGCTGTGATTCGTGTCAAACTTCATGTCCGGTGAATAAGGGGCATAATCATCAGATCCATAAGGAAATGGAACCAGATGCAGAAATTGCGAAGGCAGAATTGATTCCGATGTTACAGCTAAGCAACCGTGAATTTAAAGCGAAGTTTGGGCATGTATCAGGGGCATGGCGTGGTAAGAATCCGTTACAACGAAATGCAATTATCGCCCTAGCTCATTTTAAAGAAGAAGCGGCAATTCCTACATTAGTGGAATTAGTGAAGAAAGATACTCGTCCTGTTATTCGTGGAACAGCTGCGTGGGCATTAGGTGAAATAGGGAACGTAGATATGCTTTCTGTATTATATGAAGCGTTAGAGAAAGAAGAAGAGCAAGAAGTAAGAAATGAAATAGAGTATGCAATTGATGTTTTGAAGAATATAGAGTGATAATCAAAGTAAATATGTTCATATGGTAATACAAACGCCTTTTCAAAAGGAGAGTATGCTGTATGAAAGCACAAGAACTGTTGAAATTAAGTATACAGGAACGGATAAAGTGTATTATTGGAGAAGATATTACACCAACTCATCTTCCTACCGAAATTCATGAGCATATTGAGCATGTACAAGAATTGTTTCGCCAACGCTCAGCTACTATTGTGAAGTGTCATGCGAAAGGAAAAGTAGAAAGTACAATTGCATTGGAGGAACGGGAAGATATACATTATACGATTCACATGCAATACTTAATTAAACAACGTGACTTCTTTTATATACAAGAAGATGTCGAGAAGCGTTGTTGCCGTATTTGTGAGGGGAAAATAGAGCAAGATGTTCTTCTTTTCCCAGGTTTAAAAGTGGGAGAGAGTGAATCCTTACTATTTGAAGAAGAGCAAGAAGCGAGCAATCGTTTTAGTTATAATCGATTAGAAGCCGTTAAATATGCAGAGCTATGGTGGAATGATGAAAATCCAGAATATGTACATTTTAAAGAAGAAAATTGCACGAATTACATTTCACAGTGTCTACATGCTGGGGGAGCCCCAATGATGGGATATCCGAACAAAGCAAAGGGGTGGTGGATTCGTGGGAAAAACTGGAGCTATAGTTGGACATTTGCTCATGCATTGCGGTGGTATTTATCTGGAGCAAAAAGCGGCCTACGTGCGAAAAAAGTAGAAAAGCCAACAGATTTGCTTGTCGGCGATGTGATCTTTTATGATTTTGAAGGAGATGGGCATTGGGATCACAGTACAATTGTGGTGGCGAAAGATATATATGGGATGCCACTTGTAAACGCAAATACGATTAATAGTCGTTATCGATACTGGACGTATGAAGATTCACCGAGATACACGTCAAAGATTCAATACATCTTTTTTCAAATAGTTGATAGTAAAGGGTAGCATGCTATAATAGAGAAGTCATTTCAAGAAGGATAACGATGCTCGGACAGTACGTATCTGTTCGATTTTGATAAATTTAGGTAGAGGTGAAAATTGTGGGAGTTCATGTCGTATTATATCAACCAGAGATTCCAGCTAATACAGGAAATATTGCACGTACATGTGCAGCAACAGATACAACATTACATTTAATTAGGCCATTAGGTTTCTCAACAGATGATAAATATTTAAAGCGAGCAGGCTTAGATTACTGGGAATTTGTGAAGATTTTCTATTATGATTCATTAGATGAATTATTTGCGAAATATCCAGAAGGAAAGTTCTATTTAATTACGAAATTTGGAGAGAAGCCTCATACAACGTTTGACTATAGTAACAAGGAAGAAGATACATTCTTCGTATTCGGTCGTGAAACGAAAGGCTTACCAAAAGAATTAATTGAGAAGAACAAGGAAACATGCTTACGTATTCCGATGACAGAAAATGTTCGTTCATTAAACTTATCGAATACAGCTGCTATTTTAATTTATGAAGCGCTGCGCCAACAAGATTATCCAGGCTTAACGTAAAAAACAGACTAGAAATCATTCTAGTCTGTTTTTTATTTACCTTTGCTTTGGCTTATCATTGTAACCAGCAGTGAAAATTGCAGCTAAAAATGCAGCTGAAACAAGCAGAATTAATGCTAGGCTCATACATATCCCCTCACTTTTCTCCCATATGTGTACAACTATATTATAATTCATCCTGGCATTGGTGGAAAATATCATGTCTTTTTCTTACGTGAAAAGTGTATCAATATATTTCTTTATCATGTACATAGATATCTCGGCATAGATTGTAATAATCCGTATGGAAGAAGAAGGTTGAGAGAATGGGAGGTCCTACTGCATGGATATTCTTAGAAAAATCGAGGAACATCGAGAAGTCGAACAGCGCTTGAAATGGGAAGGGACATTTGCGGAGTATTTGGAGATTTTGAAAGAGAGACCAGTAGTTGCTCAAACTGCACATTCACGTATATATAGCATGATCAAAGATGCAGGAATTGAAGAGGTTGATGGGAAGAGGAAATATCAGTTCTTCAGTAATCAGTTATTCGGATTAGAAGAGGCACTAGAGCGGTTAGTGGAAGAATACTTTCATCCAGCAGCAAAGCGCTTAGACGTAAGGAAACGTATTTTATTGTTGATGGGACCTGTTAGTGGAGGGAAATCTACGCTTGTGACAATGTTAAAGCGTGGATTAGAGGCGTATTCTCATGTGGAGGATGGAGCGATTTATGCAATTAAAGGATGCCCAATGCATGAAGATCCATTGCATCTTATCCCACATCATTTGCGAAAAGATTTTTTTGATGAATATGGAATTCGCATTGAAGGAAACCTATCGCCACTTAATTTAATGCGTTTAGAGAAAGAGTATAATAACCGAATTGAAGACATGATGGTAGAACGTGTTTTCCTATCGGAAGATCGTCGTGTTGGCATTGGAACATTTAGTCCATCCGATCCGAAGTCACAAGATATTGCTGATTTAACAGGTAGCTTAGATTTTTCAACTATTGCAGAATACGGTTCAGAGTCTGATCCACGTGCGTATCGCTTTGACGGAGAGTTAAACAAAGCAAACCGTGGTATGATGGAATTCCAAGAGATGTTGAAGTGCGATGAGAAGTTTTTGTGGCACCTGTTGTCATTAACGCAAGAAGGTAACTTCAAAGCTGGAAGATTTGCGTTAATTTCAGCAGATGAATTAATTGTGGCTCATACGAACGAAACAGAGTATCGCTCCTTCATTTCGAATAAGAAAAATGAAGCATTACATTCTCGTATTATTGTAATGCCAATTCCTTATAATCTACGTGTAACAGAGGAAGAGCGCATTTATGAAAAAATGATTAAAGAAAGTGATGTTACGAATGTGCATATTGCGCCACATACATTTCGTGTAGCAGCAATGTTCACGATTTTGACTCGCTTGAAAGAACCAAAGCGTGGAGACATTGATTTAATAAAGAAATCAAGACTGTATGATGGAGAACTTGTTGAAGGATATAATGCAGTTGATATCCAAGAGCTAAAACGTGAATATCAGGATGAAGGAATGAGTGGTATTGATCCACGTTATGTCATTAATCGTATTTCTTCTACTATTATAAGAAAAGAAGTGCCATCCATTAATGCGCTTGATGTATTGCGTTCACTTAAAGATGGGCTGGATCAACATCCGTCCATTTCGAATGAAGATAGAGAGCGCTACATGAACTTTATTTCGCTTGCTAGGAAAGAGTATGATGAAATAGCGAAGAAAGAAGTACAAAAGGCATTTGTGTATTCGTATGAAGAGTCTGCGAAGACGTTGATGGATAATTACTTAGATAACGTGGAGGCATATTGCAATAAGAATAAGCTCCGTGATCCGTTAACTGGTGAAGAAATGAATCCAGATGAGAAGTTAATGCGTTCGATTGAAGAACAAATTGGTATTTCAGAGAATGCGAAAAAGGCGTTCCGTGAAGAAATTCTCATTCGTATTTCTGCTTACGCAAGGAAGGGAAAACGATTTGATTATAATTCACATGAACGTTTACGTGAGGCGATTCAGAAGAAGTTATTTGCTGACTTGAAAGATGTGGTGAAAATTACAACATCATCGAAGACACCAGATGAACATCAATTGAAGAAAATTAATGAGGTAGTGGCGCGTTTAATTGATGAATATGGATATAATTCGACTTCAGCGAATGAGTTATTACGTTATGTAGGAAGCTTGTTGAATAGATAGAAAAAAGTATGCCTACTTGTGCGAGTGGGCATACTTTTTTCTATTAGTTAAAGGTCTTTCATGATACGCTTCCGGTTATGAAAGGTTGCGATTTGGTTTATTCCGTGTGTACGAAGCATACGTGTATTCTGCTCAACATAGTTGCCTAGGTCATCCGGAAAATGAGCATCAGAAGAAGTGGTAAACGCTACACCATATTCAGTTAATAGTTGAAGGAATGTCAGGCTAGGACACATTTCTTGGACAGGATAACGATAATATAACCCAGCATTAATTTCTGTCGCTGTATTTGTTTCTTTTAATGCCTTTGCGATACGCCCATACAATGGAAGTAGCGTTGTCTCATCTGGACGATAGTTAAAGCATTTCATATTATCCAAATGGGCTACAAAGTCAAATAGGTTGCTTCGTATAGCTTTCTCTACAACATGGAAGAATTGTTCATACAGTGTAGGCAAATGAAGGGATTCAAACATATGCTGTGTATCAGGATTATCAAATCCCCAGCCGTCTAGAAAGTGAACAGATCCAATAACATAATCCCATGGGTGATTAGAGAGAAGAGAGGCGAGTTCTTTTTCGCCACCTAGGAAATAGTCTGCTTCAATTCCGAGGCGGAGTGTGATTCCTTCCTGGGCGAAGCGTTTTTTTGCTTCTGTTATTGATTGAACAAAGTGATCCATTGATTCGGTCATTACCTTGTCTAACCACGTTCGTTGTAGTTCTCCAACAGTTGTGTGACTAAGGTCTATATATCGTTCGAAATAAGCCCGTGTTTCTTTAAAACGGTATAAGTGATCAACAATGCCTATTTCTGTTAAGCCTTTATCTTTTGCTGTTTGTAAGTATAAATCCAACCAAGTTGTGCTGTATTCGCCTTCCTTCATTCGCTGATAGAAGGTTGTTTGTGTCCAATTAGATGTGTGTTGCGGTGCAAAGTGTGTAATAGCTTTATATGTACGATCAACCCATCTTTGTGAATAAGGCCCTTCTTCGAGATGGATATGGTAGTCGACTTTCATTTTTGTTCCTCCCTGTCTTCATATTTCTTTGTATCATTCGAGCATAAAAGAGAAAGTCCTGCATATATACAAGAAACTTGTCCAGTTTTGAAAAATTATGTCTTCCGCAATGAAATTTAGTTGTCAATTATTCTTCTAGCTTGCATATGATAGAGTAACCAACCACAAAAGGATAAAAAAGTGATTTAAACCGACACAATATTATATGCATGATGAGATAAATTAGTGCTATGTATATACAAATAATGTGTTAGAACGTGATATCTGGCATGTTGATTATGTGAACAAAAAGGAGGGAAATAGTATGAGTGAGGAAAATCAGCTAAACTATACGATTGCCAGAGAAGATTGGTCCTTACATCGAAAAGGGCACGATGATCAACAACGACATCAAGAGAAAGTACAAGAAGCTATTAAGAATAACTTGGCAGACTTAATTACAGAAGAGAGTATTATTATGTCTAATGGAAAAGATATGGTGAAAATCCCAATCCGTTCATTAGATGAGTACAAAATTCGTTATAACTATGATAAAAATAAACATGTCGGCCAAGGAAATGGTGATAGCAAAGTTGGAGATGTTGTAGCAAGAGATGGCTCAGGGAAACCACAAGGACAACAAGGATCTGGTAAAGGGCAAGGAGCTGGTGACCAAGCTGGTGAAGATTATTATGAAGCAGAAGTATCATTGCTTGAATTAGAACAAGCATTATTTAAAGAGTTAGAATTACCGAATTTAGTAAGAAAAGAGCAAGACGAGAACCGATTAGAAGATATCGAATTCAACGATATCAGGAAAACAGGACTAATGGGTAATATTGATAAGAAGCGAACGATGATCTCTGCGTACAAACGGAATGCAATGAGCGGGAATCCAAGTTTTCATCCGATTTTTCAAGAGGATCTGAAGTTCCGAACATGGAATGAAGTGTTGAAACCAGAATCAAAAGCGGTTGTATTAGCGATGATGGATACGAGTGGCTCAATGGGGATATGGGAGAAGTATATGGCCCGTAGCTTTTTCTTTTGGATGGCGCGTTTTTTACGTACAAAGTATGAAACGGTAGATATTGAATTTATTGCGCATCATACAGAAGCAAAAGTTGTGACAGAAGAAGAATTCTTTTCAAAAGGAGAGAGCGGCGGAACAATTTGTTCCTCGGCTTATCGCAAGTCCCTTGAATTAATTGAAACGAAGTATGCACCGTCACGTTATAATATTTATCCATTCCATTTCTCAGATGGCGATAATTTAACATCTGATAATGCAAGGTGTGTCAAGCTTGTAAGTGAATTAATGAAGGTATCGAATATGTTTGGATATGGAGAAGTAAATCAATATAACCGCCATAGCACCCTTATGTCGGCATATAAAAACGTTCAAGATGATAAATTCCGTTATTATATTTTGAAGCAGAAAGCAGATGTCTTTAATGCAATGAAGAGTTTCTTTCGAGCAGAAGTAGAGGAGAAGATGGCTTGAAATTATATGAACAAAGAAGCAAAAGTAGTTAGTACATATAGTCTAGCTACTTTTTGTATTTTTATTCGGTTTTAGTCTTTTTTGTACCTTACATAAATTGTCATCAGGGATAACAGAAAGAAAAATTGTTTTTTTTTTGAAAACCGTGTATATTATTAATGTGTGTAAAGAGCTTCTATTATTTAATGTAAAGAGGCGTGTAATATTTTAAGATAAGCACTTAGAAGGAGAGAATAAAATCAAATGACAGTTTATGGCGTTGTAAATGGTATATTATTAGCTGTCCAATGTTTCTTACTATTTTATTGGATATACTATTTATTTGTAAGTATGTTTGGTTTTGGAGCAGCAAAACGACAAAAAGAACACAATCCGCAAAAACGTTTCTTAATTATGATTCCTGCTCATAATGAAGAGAATGTTATTGGACAATTAGTTAAAAATTGCCAACAGTTGGAATATCCAAAAGAGTTATATGATATTTGTGTTATTGCAGATAACTGTACAGATGATACAAGTTCAATCGCTAGAGAATTAGGCGCGCATGTTATTGAACATACGTCTCCTAAGGATGAACCAAAAGGAAAACCTTATGGAATTCGTTATGCAACAGAGCAGTATGGTGATCGCTTACAAGAAGATTACGATGGAATTGTTTTCTTCGATGCAGATAACTTAGTTAGTTTAAACTTCTTACAAGAAATGAATAATCATTTATGTAATGGTGATCGTCTTGTACAGGCTTATTTAGATAGTAAAAACCCAGATGATAACTTAATTTCACTTGGATACGCTTCAAGTTATTATTTCATGAATCGTTCATGGCAGTTAGCTAAGTCCCGTATTGGACTTGGAAATGCGATTGGTGGAACAGGATTCTGTGTATGTACAAAGTTATTTAAAGAAGTTGGTTGGACTGCACGTAGTTTGACAGAAGATTTAGAATTTACGATGCAATGTTTATTAAAAGGTGTACCAGCTAAATGGAATCACTTTGCACGTGTGTATGATGAAAAGCCATCTGAATTCAAGGCAAGTGTTATTCAGCGTTTACGTTGGGCACGTGGTCACTGGGATGTAGCATCTAAGTATACATTCAAATTATTAGGTCGTGCTATTACAAAAGGTGATGTTAAGGCTTTAGATGGTGCTATTTACTTATTTAATCCAGGGAAAATTGTTTTAAATGCGCTAACAACAATTATTGTAACAGTTGCATTAGTAACGGGCGAGAAGTTCTATAGCCTTGCATTCCCATGGCAAGTATGGATAGGGATGATCCTATTCCAATTAGTATATATTCTTTATACTAGAGTAATAGATACAAATCAAAAGATTAATGTCTTTAAAATGTTTATCAGTATGATCTTCTTTAATCTTGTGTATATTCCATTATTCTTCTGGTCGTTAATTACGATGAAAGATAAAACATGGAAACGTACAGAGCATACAAGAGCCATCGATATTCAAGATTTAGGGAAATAAAAATAGTAAAACAGCAGATGAGCTTATAAACTGCACCTCAATAGTTAGACAAAAATCTAACTATTGAGGTGCTTCTTTATGCCAAAATACACAATTGAGTTCAAATTAAAGACAATTGGTCATTATTTACAAAAAAATGTAGTAAAAAAGCCTTGTTAGAGAATTCAATGTTTCTAGAAGTAAAGTCCAAAAATGGATTGCTTTATATGAAAATCAAGGTAAGATAGGCTTAGTTTGTACCTATACAAACTATACGGAAGGATTTAAACTAGACGTACTAAACTTTATGATTGGAAAGGGTACTTTTCATAATAATGTTCTTCATTCACAAAGTAGTTTGATTTAGTTCTAATTATTTTTTTTATAAAATAAAATGTGATTAATTGAACTTATTTGTCGATAAAATATCATATTTCTAGAGGACGTTATCTATAAAGGTGTCATACCTTAGATTAAGGGAGAGTACCTGTTTTTTGTGTAGGTGAGATAGAAATATCCAGTTATAGTTAATTTTGTGTACAGAAAATGACAAATGACATATTTTAGACATAATTCTGTTGAAATTCTGTCGATAATTTAGTGTATTTAGTATATAAATATATTATACAATTTGATTATTAATATAAACACTGCATGTATGGTGAAAAGGAGTGTCTTTTTTACTTAGCCATTCTGATAAGGTTAGATTTGCAATTATGATGTACGTATCTAGTATCGAAACAAAATGGTCTAGCGCATTAAAGCGTATTAATGATTTTTATGTATGTTAAAAATGTAACAAGGAGTGATTAAACAATGGATCCGTTAATGTTAGCACGAATTCAATTCGCATCAACGACAATTTTCCACTATTTATTCGTACCGCTGTCGATTGGTCTAGCGTTCCTTCTTGCGGTTATGCAAACAATGTATGTCGTAAAAGGAAAAGAAGTATATAAGAAATTAGTGCATTTTTGGTCGCATTTATTCTTAGTTAACTTTGCCATTGGTATTGTAACTGGTATTCTTCAAGAATTCCAGTTTGGTATGAACTGGTCAGATTATTCACGATTCGTAGGGGATGTATTTGGACCTTCTCTTGCGATTGAAGGTTTATTAGCATTCTTTATGGAGTCTACATTTATTGGACTTTGGGTATTTGGTTGGGATCGATTACCGAAGAAAATCCATTTACTATGTATTTGGTTAGTATCTATCGGAACAATGTTCTCAGCATTCTGGATTTTAACAGCAAGTGCCTTCATGCATGCGCCGGTAGGATATGAGTTCGTTGATGGTCGCGCGCAAATGAACGACTTCTGGGCGATTATTACGAACCCACAATTATGGGTACAATTCCCGCATACAATTTTTGCGGCATTATCAACAGGTGCATTCTTCGTAGCTGGTGTTAGTGCGTGGAAGATTTTCAGAAATCAAGAAACAGAGATGTTCAAGAAATCATTCCGTGTGTCTATCATTGTTGCGACAGTGACAACGTTTGTTGTTCTTATGTTTGGTCATGCACAAGCGCAACACGTATTAAAGAATCAGCCGATGAAATTAGCGGCAGCAGAAGCATTATGGCATAACAGTGCGGACCCTGCACCGTTCACATTAGTTGCAAAAATCGATGAAGAAAATAAAGAGAATGATTTTGAAATTCAAATTCCATACTTATTAAGTTTCTTATCGTATAACAAGTTTAGTGGTCAAGTAGAGGGTATCAACGAACTTCAAGCAAAATATGAAGAGAAGTATGGTCCTGGAGACTACATTCCACCAGTAAAAACAATTTTCTGGAGCTTCCGTATCATGGTTGGTGCTGGTTCACTTATGTTCTTATTAGGATTAGTTGGCTGGTTCTTATCAAGAAAAGACAAGTTATCAGAAAACAAATGGTTCTTAAAAGTAATGACATTTGCTATTTCTCTTCCGTTTCTTGGTAATACATTCGGTTGGATTATGACAGAAATGGGTCGTCAACCGTGGGTAGTATTTGAGGTTATGAAAACAGAAGATGCGATTTCACCGAACGTATCTGCGAATGAAGTATTATTCTCTGTAATAGCATTCTCAACAATTTATGCTATTTTAGCAGGAATTTGTGCATACTTATTTGTGAAAATGATTCGTGAGCACGAGAACACGATTACATTACCGAACACGGTAAATACTCCGTTGAAGAAGGAGGAGAATGAAGTTGTCTCTTAATGAGTTTTGGTTTCTATTAATTGCAATCTTATTTATAGGCTTCTTCGTATTAGAAGGTTTTGATTTTGGTGTAGGGATGGCTTCTAAATTTCTAGCACGAAATAATTTAGAGAGTCGTATTTACCTTAATACAATTGGACCTTTCTGGGATGCGAATGAAGTATGGCTTATTACTGCTGGTGGTGCAATGTTCGCAGCATTCCCACACTGGTATGCAACTTTATTTAGCGGATTCTACATTCCGTTTGTATTCATGTTATTAGCGTTAATTCTACGCGGTGTAGCATTTGAGTTCCGCGGCAAAGTAGAGGATATGCGTTGGAAGAACTGGTGGGATACAGCAATCTTTATCGGTAGTTCCGTAACACCACTTCTATGGGGAGTTGCTCTTGCAAACTTCATGACAGGTGTGAAAATTGATGCAGATAAAAACATGGTTGGCAGTTTCTTAGAGTTATTACATCCATTTGCATTAGTAAGTGGTGTGATGTTCGTCTTACTATGTCTTGTTCACGGTCTTCAGTTCATTACAATTCGTACATTAGATGAGCCACAAGAACGTGCACGTGCATTTGGTAAAAAAGTTGGACCTATTGCGTTACTATTCTTACTTGCATTTGTTGTAATGGGTGCAATACAAACAGATATTTTTACAACGCATGGTGATGCATGGTTGGCGTTACCAATCTTAGGTTGTGTAGCATTACTTGCATCAATCATTTTAAATGTGAAAAAGCGTGACGGCTGGGCATTCTTTATGACGTCGTTAACAATTATTTTCATCTCAGCAAGCGTATTTATCGGTATGTTCCCACGTGTGATGATTAGTACATTAGGCGCGGCATACGATCTAACAATTTACAATGCGGCTTCAGGAGAATACACATTACGATTAATGAGTTACTTCTCGATTGGATTATTACCATTCGTATTAGGCTACCAAATCTGGAGTTACTATGTATTTAGAAGACGCGTAAGTCCGAAGGATCACTTGGAGTACTAATGGCAGGTAAAAGAGGTCTCCCATCGTACCCAGGTAGCCGATCCTTATATATAACATTAAGCTTCCTTATTCTACTGGAATCATTCACTATTGTAGGGCAAGCGATATTTCTTGCAAGAGCCATTACCTTCTTATTTGAAGGTATGGCTGTGCAAGAAGTGTTTATCGAAGTTATATGGTTTTTCATTATTTTCTTAGCACGTCACTTACTTGCACATATTCAACAAATGTTTGTTGAACGCTTTGCCGAACGCACTGGAAAAGCATTACGTGAGCAGGTAGTACGTGCATATTTTCAATTAGGACCAAAGTTCATTCAAACGAATGGAACAGGACGGCTAGTAACACTAGCTGTTGAAGGAATCGAAAAGCTAAAAACATTTATAGAACTCACAATACCTCGAATGATCAGATGTTTCATCGTACCGTTCGTGGTTGTTTTATATGTATTTACAGAAGATATTTCATCAGCGGTTATTCTTATTGTTACAATCCCACTTATTATTGTCTTTATGATCTTACTAGGTTTAGCTGCTAAGAAGATGGCAGATAGTCAATATGCAACGTATCGTGTGTTGTCAAATTCATTTCTCGATACGCTAAAGGGACTTGAGACATTGAAGTACCTAGGAAAGAGTCGCAAACATGAGAAGAAAATTGAGCATGTAAGTGAAAACTACCGAAAAGCAACGATGAAAACATTACGCGTTGCATTCTCGTCTTCTTTTGCAATGGATTTCTTTACGAGCCTGTCAATTGCATTTGTAGCAGTTGGACTCGGCCTGCGTCTCATCGACGGAGAAATTTTCCTATTACCTGCTTTAACGATTTTAATTTTGGCTCCTGAATATTTCTTACCATTACGTCAAGTTGGTGCGAACTATCATGCGACGTTAGATGGTCGAATTGCGATGGAAGAAATTGAAGAAGTAGTAAAGCAGCAACAAAAAATGCCGCTTCCAAATATGGATGCACGTATTAAATGGACGGAAGACAGTGTTATTACTCTAAACAATGTAGCATTCCAGCATCCAAATACGGAAAATGCGGTGTTATCGAACCTTTCTTTCTCGTGGGAAGGAACAGGTCTTATTGGATTAATTGGTGCAAGTGGTGCCGGTAAATCTACACTTATTGATGTATTAGCAGGTTTCTTACAGCCAACGGAAGGAACAGTTACAGTTGATGGAAGTAACACAACGTCGTTAGCTCGTGAGGACTGGAAACGAAACATCGCGTATATTCCACAAAGTCCATATGTATTCCCTGTTTCTCTTCTAGATAACATCCGCTTCTATGAGCCGGATGCAACAGAAGGAGAAGTAGAGAAAGTAGTAGATGAAGTAGGGCTTCGTTCCCTTGTTTCTCAATTACAAAATGGCATTCATGAATGTATTGGTGAAGGTGGTCGCATGTTAAGTGGTGGGCAAGAACAACGTGTTGCAATTGCTCGTGCACTGTTAAGCAAACGCCCTATCATTTTATTAGATGAACCAACAGCGCATCTCGATGTGGAAACAGAATTTGAGATGAAGCCAGCGATGTTACATCTGTTCAAAGATAAGCTAGTGTTTTTAGCAACACATCGTCTGCACTGGACGAAACAAATGGATCACATCCTTGTATTAGAAGATGGAAAAGTTGTACAACAAGGCAAGCATGAAGCGCTAATGACAGATGAGCAAGGTGTGTATCGTATGTTAGCACATATGACGACAGGAGGAAGAGTATGAACGGAAGAGAATGGGTGCAACCTCACCTGAAACAACAGAAGAAGCTCATGCTCGTAACAGTCCTACTAGGCTTAATTGGTGTTACATGTGCGGCGATGCTTATGTTCATGTCTGGTTACTTAATTTCTAAATCAGCGCTTCAGCCTTATAATGTCATGGCTGTATACGTACCAATTGTTGCGACGCGTGCTTTTAGTATTGGTTCGGCAGTATTTCTTTATTTAGAACGATTAGTTGGTCATGATGTTGTTCTTCGTATTTTAGCGAATATGCGTACGAAATTATATCGTGTATTAGAGCCACAGGCGCTCTTCATTCGCTCTCGCTTCCAATCTGGAGATATTCTTGGCTTACTATCAGAAGATATTGAGCACTTACAAAACTTATACTTACGAACGATTTTCCCAAGTATCCTAGCTGTATTTGTATATAGCGGATTTATCATTACAATTGGTGCATTTGATGTACCGTTTGCGCTTATGATGGCACTTCTGTTAGGGGTCATCGTATTTCTTATTCCATTTGTATCGTTGCTTATTATCCAAAAGCAACATATTCAACTGCGACAAAAGCGTAATACGTTGTATCAGAAGCTAACAGATACAGTGTTCGGATTAACAGACTGGCAAGCTAGTGGACGTACAACAGAATTTCTTACAAACTTCATGAAGGATGAAGAAGATTTAGTAACAATGGAAAGAAGAATAAAGAGATGGCATCATATTCGCGATGCTTTTATTCACCTTGTTGTCGGTATTACGATGGTATCAATGATTATTTGGACAGGGGAGCAAGCGGATGTTGGCAATATTACAATAACAGTTATTGCAGCATTTGTCTTAATGACGTTATCTATTACAGCGTCATTAGCACCTGTATCAGATGCAATTGAGCGTATTCCATCTTACAAAGATTCGATAGTACGTTTAACGAGTGTAGAAGTAGAGAAGGAAATGATATCAGTACAGGACGATGAGCAGAAGAAAGAAGTTGCGGGTTCAGCTACGATTCATTTTGATTCAGTATCCTATCGTTATTCAGAAGCGAGTAAATGGACAATTAATGATGTATCATTAACGATTCCGATAGGGAAAAAAGTAGCGATTCTAGGCAAAAGCGGTGTTGGAAAATCAACGTTATTGAAGCTATTAACTGGAGCGGTACAACCGGTAAAAGGTGAAATTTTGCTGAATGATGAACAAGCGCATTTGGACAATTTATCGACGTATTTATCAGTCTTGAATCAAAAACCACACTTGTTTGATATGACAGTGGGGGATAATATTCGCCTTGGACGAGAAGATGCAGAGGATGAAGCAGTATGGCGTGCATTAGATCAAGCGCAAATTACATCTCTAATTGAATCTCTTCCAGAAGGATTAGATACACCGATGCATGAGATGGGAAAGCGTTTCTCAGGCGGAGAACGTCAGCGTATCGCATTCGCGCGTGTTCTTCTTCAAGACACACCAATTATTGTACTAGATGAACCGACAATCGGATTAGACCCGAAGACGGAACATGAGTTATTACACACAATGTTTCAAGCAGCAGAAGATAAGACGATTATTTGGGTAACACATCATCTGGCGGGAATCGAGCAGATGGATGAGATTATTTTCCTTGAGAACGGCCGCATTGCGATGCAAGGAAGCCACGAGGAACTTCTTCGCACAAATAAGAAATATCGTCAGTTATATGAAATGGATAAAGGTATTTAAGAGAGACTCATGTAGGATTTTTCCTGCATGAGTTTTTTAGTTTACTGCATCCATTCCTAGTTCTTCTGCAACTTGTGTTCCTTCTACGACTACTTCTACTAACCCGATGATAATATTTACGATGTTTTTCATGTTTATTTCCTCCTTAAGTGAATGTATTTTTCTGTTCTCTTTGTTGATTTCATTGTACGACAAACAAAGGTGACAAACGATCGAATTACCTAACAGGAACATGACAGTTTTGTAAGGAGCAGGAAAGAAAGTGTAATTTGTCGAATGTCTATCTTTAATTGTAGAAAGGATGAGTATATATGGAACAAGCTGTAGAAAAAGTATTTACAAGTGATATTGTTCAAGTTGGGGCAGAGAAGTTTGGGGTTATAGTGGATGAGAAGCGCTTAGGGGAGTTTGAAAATTATTTGTACCGTGCAACGACAAAGAGTGGAGATGAAAGAGTATTACGGTTCACTCATTCTTCGCACCGGATGTATGAACAAGTACAGGCAGAATTAGATTTTCTTAATTATGTGGCAGATAGAGGAGCTAATGTTGCGAAGCCGTATCATTCCCTAGAAAATAATTTTGTAGAAGTATGTCGTACAGAAGATGGAACGTACTTCTATTGTTCGCTGTTTGAATTTGCAAAAGGAAGCCACGTTAAAATAGATGACGTATCGATTTGGAATGATACGCTATTTTATGAGTGGGGGAGAACACTCGGGAAATTGCACCGATTAGCAATGGATTATCCGCATACTGAACATCGTGTCACATGGGAAGAAGATGAATTAGCGGTAATCCAGGGCATTCAGGATAAAGAGGTATATGCAACTGGGATGGAATTAATAGGAAAAATCAAGAAACTTCCAATAGAAAAAGGCTCATTTGGTTTAATTCATAGTGATGTTCATTATCATAATTTTTTCTATGAAGAGGGGCGTATAACGGTTTTTGATTTTGATGATGCGATGTATAACTATTTCATTCACGATATTGCAATTGTTTTATATTACTCACTTGTATATTGGGAAGGAACAGAGGAAGAAAAAGCATTATTTACTCGTCATCAGTTAGATGTAGTGAGAAAAGGGTATGAAGAGGAGAACCATCTAGATGAGAAGTGGTACGAGACATTGCCATTATTTATGCGATTACGGGACGTGACGCTATACGCAGTACTATTGAAAAAGTTTGATGATGATTTGCCAGAACGTGCAGAAAAATTAGTTAGTGCTTTATATAAAAGAATTATTGCAAGGAAGCCAATTGTGGATGTATAAATAAAAAATGAGGTATTCAGCCATATGACTGAATACCTCATTTTTTATTTTATTTATTGCGTACATTTCTCATTCGGAAGAATAGGAACATCGCTGTCATTACAAGTGCAGCTCCAATGAGAGGTAAGCGAGGCTGCTCTTCTCCGGTTTGAGGAAGTTTCTCCTCTGGTTTCTCAGGCTTTTCTTTTTCACCACCTGGTTCTATCGGTTCTTTCTTCGTTGGTTTGTAAATATACGTCACAATAAATTCGCCATCGATAAATTCGCCTTCAGGTTGCCCTTCGATCTTGATGAATTCATAACCATCGAATTCTTGTTTGTCTGTCGTATATTTATCGCCAATATTACCAGTTAGATGAATATCATCATGTAATTTGTTACCGTCTGTGTCGACGTACTTCACGATGACTGTACCTTTTTTCTTCTCTTTCTTATAGATGAATGTATGTTCTTGGTCAGGATTTTCTTTCGTTAAGTTGAAAGTATATTCCTTCTCGTTGATGAGTGTGTATCCATTTATTGTTGGTGCAATTTCTGTATACTTGTCAAGCGGTAAGTCTTTTTTTACGAGTGTTTCTTTCAATATGTTGCCATCTTCATCTACATATTTGACTGTAATAGAGCCTTTCTCTATTATTTCTGTGGAAGATTTTTTTTCATAAATATACGTTACAATTAGCATACCATCGATAAATTGCCCTTCTCGTTCACCAGCGACGTCTGTTAATACGTATTGTGGGAACTGTTTCTCCTCTGTTTTATATGGAGAACCAACATCGCCAGTTAGGTGAATATCCTTGTGCAATTCATTGCCATCTTTGTCGATGTATCTGACGATAACGGTGCCTTTTTTCTTCTTGTAAATGAAAGTATGTTTTTGATCAGGTTTTTTCTTCGTTAAATGGAACGTATGAGAACTTTCACTGACAAGTTCATATCCTTCAATTGTTGGAGCAGTTTCTGTGTATTCGCCAAGAGGTAAGTCTTTCTTCACGAGTGATTCTTTTAATGTATTGCCGTCTTCATCCTCGTACTTAACAGTGATAGAGCCTTTGATAACTTTCTTGTAAATATACGTCACATTAATATTGCCATCGGTGAAAGTGCCTTCGGTAGGCCCCACAACTTTGACGAATTCATAGCCGTCAAACTCTTTCTTTTCAGTCGTGTAAGGATCGCCTTCATTGCCAGTTAATATAACGTTTTCTGTTAGAGGATTGCCGTCTTCATCGATGTATTTAACTGTAACGGTCCCTTTCTTTTGTATTTTCTTGTAGATGAAAGTGTGTTCTTGATCAGGATTATCTTTCGTTAAGTTGAAAGTATGTTCCTTTTCATTTACGAGTTCGTATCCCTCGATAGCTGGAGCAGTTTCTGTGTATTCACCAAGAGATAAGTCCTTTTTCACAAGAGTATCTTTTAGCGTATTGCCGTCTGTGTCTTCGTACTTCACGGTGATAGAGCCTTTAATAATTTTCTTATAAATATAGATAACATCAATATTACCGTCGGTGAAAGTGCCTTCGACCGGTCCCTCAACTTTGACGAATTCGTAGCCATCAAACTCTTTCTTTTCAGTCGTGTAAGGATCGCCTTCATTACCAGTTAACACAACGTTTTCTGATAGAGGATTGCCATCTTCATCGATATATTTAACTGTAACAGTACCTTTTTTCGGTATCTTCTTGTAGATGAAAGTGTGTTCTTGGTCAGGATTTCCCTTCGTTAAATGGAACGTATGAGAACCTTCATTCACAAGTTCATATCCTTCAATGGCTGGAGCTTTTTCTGTGTACTCGCCAAGAGGTAGGTCTTTTTTTACAAGCGTTTCTTTTAAAGTTTGACCGTCTTCATCTTTATAGTGGACGGTGATAGAGCCTTTAATAATTTTTTCATAAATATACGTAACGACTATTTCGCCATCGATAAATGTTCCTTCAGAAGGCCCCTCGACTTTGACGAATTCGTAACCATCAAATTCTTTTTTCTCTGTTTTGTAAGGATTGCCAACGTCACCTGTGAGTGTAATGTCTTCAGTTAGTTTCTTTCCTTCTTTATCGATATATTTGACAATGACAGTTCCTTTTTTCTTTTTGTAGATGAAAGTATGCTCTTGGTCAGGATTTTTTTTCGTTAGCTTGAACGTATGAGAACTTTCATTCACAAGTTCATATCCTTCAATGGCCGGAGCTTTTTCCGTATACTCACCGAGAGGAAGATCTTTCTTTATGAGAGGCTCTTTTAAAGTTTTACCACTCTCATCTTCATATTTGACGGTGATAGACCCTTTAATGATTTTTTCGTAAATATATGTGACGACTATTTCGCCATCGATAAATGTGCCTTCAGGAGGCCCTTCGACTTTGACGAACTCATAACCATCAAATTCTTTTTGTTCTGTTTTGTAAGGAGAACCAACGTCACCAGTAAGCACAACGTCCTCGGTTAGTTTATTGTCATCTGTATCGATGTACTTCACAATCACAGTGCCTTTTTTCGGTATTTTTTTATATACGAAGGTGTGCTCTTGATGCGGATTGTCTCTTGTTAAGTTGAATGTATGAGAGCTTTCACCAATTACTGTATAGCCTTCAATATCTGGAGCATTTTCTGTATATTTACCAAGAGGTAAGTCTTTCTTGACGAGCGTTTCTTTTAAGGTATTTCCTTCCTCGTCTACGTATTTAACAGTGATGGAACCACGCATACACTCACCTGATAATGTTGCTTGTACAGGTGGGAAATTAAGTGTTGTATCTCCGTATTGTAAAATGGACTGCGTTGTTGTTGGATAGGTCCCTGGTGGTGTTTCTGGCGATTTTCGTTTTAGTTTGTACGTGAACTTATACGTTGCTTTTTCTATGTCTGCTATATCCCATACTAGTGTATTTCCCTTTACAGTCGGTTTGTTATCACCCGTGAATGAACCAGGAACAATAGTAAACTCATCTGCAATTTTTTCAGTAATTTGAAATGTACTAGGTTTAATTTGTTGTTGAATTTCTTTGAAAATGGTTTCTAAGTCCCCAAAGTTCTCGGTTGTATAGAAATAATCTGAACCAGAGGAAGCGCGTTTTAGTAAATTAATGCTTGTTTCTTTTTCTCGTTCGTCTGATGTATTAGCGATATACACAACTAATAGTTTGTAACCAGCATTTTTGATACGTGCTGCTTGTTCAATTGTTTGAGTAGCTGCCTCATCCCATTTAACATAGCCAGCTAAATTCACGTTTGGTTGGCCATCTGTAATGAGCACCATTAGTTTTTCTGCATCGTTTCTTTTTTTGCTTTCCATCTCTTCTAATGCAAGCTTTAATCCACTAGCTGTTGGAGTTGAACCACCGTTGCGCAAAGAATTAATTGCTTGCTTTGCTTTTTCTAATTGATTGTTGAGTGGGTGGATAACTTTTACATTATAGAATGGATTTGTACTTGGCTTTTCTTTGGTTCCTTTGTCGCCTTGATACATAGTGGCACTTACTCGGTCGTAAGTGGGATCTAAGTGTCCGACCAATTTTTTTGCTACATCCTTTACCATTTGCCAGTTTTGCGGTGCGCGTTCCCAACGACCTTTTGCTTTGTTAAAGTAGTTTGACATTGAACCAGATGCATCAATAATTAGCCCTAAGTCTATTTTTTTTTGTGTATCTTTTTGGGTTACTTGCAGTATTGTTTCAAACTCTTCTTTACATTCATCTGTTGAGGTCGGTTTAATTTCCTTATGTAAAGTGAAATGTTCATCTTCCGTTGCTGCGAAGGTAATGGTAGGTATGGAAGAGGTAAAAGAGAATGTAACAAGTAATAACCACGTGAAAAGTTTTTTCATGGAAACACCTACTTTCTTCAATTATTTGTGAAGTATTACCTTTTTGTAGTGTTAGTTTCATCACAGAGGTTATGCATGATAGGGAGAAAAAACTATTTAAAATATGTAGAAAAGAAAAAATCCATTTATAGAAAGATTTTACGAACAGACTTTGAGCGTATTTTATATTTTATTTGTTTTTTATTTTTCTAGTGGGGAGGATGTGAAGGAAGAAAATAGTTATTAATATTACTCTGATGAAAGGGAAAGAATGTTGTTGTTGGGTTATTTGAGGTGATTTTTTTCCTGTTTATGATGAAGGTGTGTTATTGGTTAGGATTTTTTTGTTAAATTGAAAGTATGTTCTTCTTTAATAAAAAAATATTTTTTGTTAGAAGAGCCTTTTGATTAATTAGTGATAGATGATAAAGGAAAAAGCTGAAACAATTGTTTTAGCTTTTTTCTATGGCCATGCTTCTCCTTTCTTTTTGATTGCATTTATTAGTTATAGAAAAGAAGGGGAGGTGTGAAATGGAATTTTATTCATATGAAGATGATGGGAAGAAAGGTAATGATTCTTCTTGTAATCCTTGTTCACCTTCATTTATTCACAAATGCTCTAAATGTTTAAAAAAATCTAAGTGCTCAAAGTGTTTGAAATGTTGGAGGTGTCATAAAGGACCGACAGGTCCACCGGGTCCACCCGGTCCGACTGGTCCATCAGGAGCAGTGGGTCTAGCAGGTCCAACAGGTCCGTCGGGTGTAGCTGGTGCAGCAGGCCTACCAGGTCCACCCGGTCCACCGGGTCCGACTGGTCCGGCAGGTCCACCAGGCCCACCGGGTCCAACAGGTCGAACAGGAGCCACAGGAGCAACGGGAGCGACAGGATTAACGGGAGCCACAGGAGCGACAGGAGCAACGGGAGCGACAGGATTAACGGGAGCGACAGGAGCAATGGGAGCGACAGGTCGAACAGGAGCGACAGGAGCAACGGGAGCGACAGGAGCGACAGGAGCAACGGGAGCGACAGGATTAACGGGAGCGACAGGAGCAATGGGAGCGACAGGATTAACGGGAGCCACAGGAGCAACGGGAGCGACAGGTCGAACAGGAGCCACAGGAGCAACGGGAGCGACAGGATTAACGGGAGCCACAGGTTCAACAGGAGCAACCGGAGCAACCGGAGTAACAGGAGTAACAGGAGCGACGGGAGCCACAGGTTCAACAGGAGCGACGGGAGCCACAGGTGACACAGGAGCAACAGGTTCAACAGGAGCGACGGGTGCAACCGGCTCAACAGGAGCGACAGGTTCAACAGGAGCAACAGGTTCAACAGGAGCAACAGGAGCAACAGGAGCAACAGGTGACACAGGAGCAACAGGTTCAACAGGAGCGACGGGTGCAACCGGCTCAACAGGAGCGACAGGTTCAACAGGAGCCACAGGTTCAACAGGAGCAACAGGAGAAACGGGAGCCACAGGTTCAACAGGA
>NZ_BMFK01000001.1:2306619-2306877 GCF_014638355.1 Priestia taiwanensis | reverse complement strand
AGCTACAGGTTCAACAGGAGCCACCGGAGTAACAGGAGCAACAGGAGCAACGGGAGCCACAGGTGACACAGGAGCTACAGGTTCAACAGGAGCCACCGGAGTAACGGGAGAAACGGGAGCCACCGGCTCAACAGGAGCCACAGGTTCAACAGGAGCGACGGGAGCCACAGGTGACACAGGAGCTACAGGTTCAACAGGAGCCACCGGAGTAACAGGAGCAACAGGCGACACAGGAGCTACAGGTTCAACAGGAGCGAC